>CBIFVM010000076.1:0-4031 GCA_966186235.1 uncultured Pseudomonas sp. | reverse complement strand
GCCAGAGTCGCATTCGCCTTGATGAAAACTCAAGGCGAGTACGTCAGCAGAAGGGTATAAACGTATTGCCCCGAACCATAGAATCTCCTACATCCTCACCGACCGCTTATGCCTTGTACCTGCTGCTTCAGGCATAAAGATCGTGAGCAGGCTCTGAGGTAGCGACACGATCTACTGCGCGTGATGATGATACAGCGCAGGCGGTACACCGGTGCTGTCCACCGGTTCCCACGGGCCTTGCAGGGTGCCGGCCCAGCTCCAGCCGTCCTGCCAGCGGTAGAAGGTGCGTTCGCGGTAATAGGTATCGCGCTCGGAGTCGATCTCGTAGACGCCAAGTGCGCCATTCCAGTGGCTGGACACGCCCGGCGGCGGCGCGAAGCGCGGGTGGGATTTGCTCACCGGCGGTGAACCGGTGGGGGCCGAAGGGCCGCCTTCGGGCTTGCCAGGGGCCGGGCTATGCAGGGTACAGCCAGCGAGACTCAACAAGGTGGCTGCCACGGCAGCCGAAATCAGTCTGTTCATGGTGGTGTGCCGTCAGGGCTATCGATGACAAGGCGTTGCACGTCCTGGGTGCTGCTGGCCACCGGTTGCCCCTGGCCGATCCACTCGCCGCTTTTCGCATCGCCGGCGCGCGAAATGCGCGCTACCAGTTGAACCTGGTCGAATGCGGAAAGTTTCAGTTGCGGCATCATCGCATCGCTGTCGGACAAGCTGAGCTGCGCCGGCAGATCAGCCACGGTCAAGCGCTTGGCCGCCAGCGGCATCGGCGGCCCGGAAGCGGCCCGGGCGAAGACGAATACCGCGTCGCCCGGCTGCACCTTGTCGCGCAGCGCCTCGGCCAACTCGACACGCACCTGCAAACCAACTGCGGCTTGTGGCGATGCGGCGCTGGCAACACTTTCAGCCGACGATCCCAGCTCCTGGCGCGCGCGCTCGATACCACCGGCAATCGCCTGCCGAGAGGGGTCGCCTTCGGGCAACACGGCGACCAGTCGCTCCCAGTAGCCGATGGCATCCGCGAAGCGTTGTTCCTCATAGGCGGCGATGCCCAGCAGGCCCAGGCTGGTCACCTCCTCCGGGTCGGCTTTCAAGGCTTCGCTGGTCAGCGCATCCAGCTGCGGGCTCCACTGTTTGTCAGCGGCAAAGTACAGCGCCTGGGCCCACTGGCCGAGCAGCTCCGGCTCGCGCCCAGCAACCTTGACCGCCTGCCCGAATGCCCGCGCTGCATCCGCCGCGCGCTGCTGAGTCATGTAGCTGCGGCCGAGGAAATACCAACCCTCGGCGGACTCGGGGTTGTTCTGCACGGCCTGTTCCAGGCGCGCGGTCATCTCTTCGATGCTGTGCGGCTCACCGGCAAAGGTACGCGCCTGCTCGACCTTGTCGATGGCGCCCCATTGCATGTACAGCACCAC
Source organism: uncultured Pseudomonas sp. (assembly GCA_966186235.1). Classification (GTDB taxonomy): domain Bacteria; phylum Pseudomonadota; class Gammaproteobacteria; order Pseudomonadales; family Pseudomonadaceae; genus Aquipseudomonas. Next base: position 2,619 of record CBIFVM010000076.1, on the reverse strand, counting down.
GGCCAGCACGGGCACCAGCACCACCGCCAGCAGCGGAACGACGCGGCCGAGGCGACGTGCCTGGCGAACGTCACTGCCCTCGGTGTCGGCCAGCAGCTCGCGGGCCGCTTCGTCGCGGGCAGCCTGCAGTTGCACCCCATCCAGGGTGCCGGCCTGATGCTGCTGCTCCAGCTCGCGCAGGCGCTCCTGATAGAGGGTCACGTTCAGCGCGGTACGATCTTCCTCGGCCTGCACCTTGCGCCCGCGCAGCAGCGGGATGAGCAGGAAACTCACCGCGACCAGGCACAGCAGGCCGGCGGATAACCAGAATTCGATCATGGGGCTTTCTTATCCTCAGACGCCTGCTCGAGCAGGTGCGCCAGACGTTGCTGTTCTTCGCTGGTAAGGCCGGTGGCTGTCGGCCCATCACTCCTGCGCCGACGGCGAACGATCACCGCGAGCACAATGAAACCGCCCACCAGCAGGCCAGCCGGGCCATACCAGAGCAACAGCGTGCGGCCGCTGACCGGCGGCTTGTAGAGCACGAAATCGCCATAGCGGGCGACCAGGTAATCGATGATCTGCGCGTTGCTGTCACCGGCTTCGAGCATGCGGTAGATCTCGGCGCGCAGGTCCATGGCGATCGGCGCATCGGAATCGGCGATGTTCTGGTTCTGGCATTTCGGGCAGCGCAGCTCTTCGGTGAGCTGGCGATAGCGTGCGCGCTCGGCTTCGCTGGCGAACTCGTAGGTGTCGATGGCCGCCTGGGCGACACCGCCCAGCACCAGCAGCAGAACCAGGCCGCTCAACAGGCGCATCATTGCCCGGCCTCGTCGACCATCTGCTGGTACAGCGGCGCCAGCTTCTCGCGCCAGATCGCCTCGTCGATCACGCCGACGAACTTGTGCCGGATGATGCCCTTGGCATCGACGAAGAACGTCTCCGGCGCCCCGTAAACGCCGAGATCCAGGCCCAGCGAGCCCTTGGGATCGCTGATGTTGAGCTGGTACGGGTCATGGAATTCGCTCAGCCATTTCTGCGCGGCGGCGTTGTCGTCCTTGTAGTTGACGCCATGGATGTTCACGCCCATGGACGCCAGCTTGTTGAGCACCGGGTGCTCGACCTTGCAGGCCACGCACCAGGTAGCCCAGACGTTGACCAGCGACGGTTTGCCGAGCAGGTTCTGCTGGGTGATCAGCTGATCGCCCTCCACCGCCGGCAGCGAAAACGCCGGGAAAGGTTTGTCGATCAGCGCCGACGGCAGCTCGGAGGGGTCGAGAAACAGCCCACGGTAGAGAAATACCGCCACGCCGAGAAAGATCACCAGCGGTAGCAACAAGATCAGCCGTCTCATGCGCGTGCCTCCTGCAGGCCCAGCGCGTCACGCACGCGGGTTTTGACTTTTATCCGGTAGCGCTTGTCGGCGGCGGCGAGAAAGCCACCGAAGCCCATCATCAGGGCGCCCAGCCAGATCCAGCGAACGAAGGGTTTGATATGGATGCGCACCGCCCAGGCGCCCTGCCCCAGCGGCTCGCCGAGGGCGACGAACAGGTCGCGGGTCAGCCCGGCGTCGATGCCAGCTTCGGTCATCACCGATTGCTGCACGGTGTACAGACGCTTTTCCGGGTGCAGCACGGCGATCTGCTTCTCGCCGTCGAAGATACGTACCGTGCCGCGGTCGGAAATGAAGTTCGGCCCTTCGTGATGCGCCGCCCCTTCGAACACGAAACGGTAGCCACCCAACTCCACCGCTTCGCCGGGCGCCATGCGCATATCACGCTCGAAGCTGCCAAGGCTGGTAAGAATCACCCCCAGCGCGCAGACCGCCAGGCCCAGATGTGCCAGCTGCATGCCCCAGTAACTGCGACCCAGGCTGGCCATGCCTTTGAACAGGCCCTTGTGGCGGGTCTTGTCCTGAATATCGCGCAGCCCGGCCACGGTCACCCAGGCGGCCAGCAGGCAGACGCCAAGCACCGCCCAATGGAAATCGCCCCATAGCAGGCTGGCCAGCAACGCCAGTGCCACACTGGCGACCAGCACCGGGGTGAGCATGCCGATCAGCCAGCGCAGCGGCGTGTCCTTCCAGCGCACCAGCACGCCGACCGCGAGCACGGCCATCAACAGGCCCATCAGCGGTACGAACAGCGCATTGAAATATGGCGGACCGACCGACAGCTTGGCGCCGCTCAGGGCGTCGAGCACCAACGGATAAAGGGTGCCGAGCAGAATCATCGAGGCGGCCACCACCAGAATCAGGTTGTTGGCCAGCAGCAGCGTTTCCCGCGACCATAGGCCGAAGCCGACTTGGCTGCGCACCACCGGCGCACGCAAGGCGAACAGGGTCAGCGAGCCACCGACCACCAGCAGCAGGAAGGCGAGAATGAACACGCCGCGCTCCGGGTCGCTGGCAAAGGCATGCACCGAGGTCAGCACGCCGGAGCGCACCAGGAAGGTACCCAGCAGGCTGAGGGAGAACGCGGCGATGGCCAGCAACACCGTCCAGCTCTTGAACACGCCGCGCTTCTCGGTCACTGCCAGCGAATGAATCAGCGCCGTGCCGACCAGCCAGGGCATGAACGAGGCATTTTCCACCGGGTCCCAGAACCACCAGCCGCCCCAGCCCAGCTCGTAATAGGCCCA
>CBIFVM010000075.1:0-4425 GCA_966186235.1 uncultured Pseudomonas sp. | reverse complement strand
GCATCGCCGCCGAGCTGCCGGATGGCATCGGTTACGAATGGACCGGCCTTTCCTATCAGGAGAAGGTCGCCAGCGGTCAGGCGGCGATGCTCTTCGCCCTGGCCATCGTGGTGGTGTTCCTGCTCCTCGTCGCGCTGTACGAGAGCTGGGCGATTCCCCTGGCGGTGATGCTCATCGTGCCGGTCGGCGCCCTTGGCGCGGTGCTCGCGGTGACTGCCATCGGCCTGCCCAACGACGTGTACTTCAAGGTCGGCCTGATCACCGTGATCGGCCTGGCAGCGAAGAACGCGATCCTCATCGTCGAGTTCGCCAAGGACCTGTGGGAAGACGGCTATTCGCTGCGCGATGCCGCCATCGAAGCGGCCCGCCTGCGCTTCCGGCCGATCATCATGACCTCCATGGCCTTCATGCTCGGCGTGGTGCCGCTGGTGATCGCCACCGGCGCCGGTGCTGCCAGCCAGCGTGCCATCGGCACCGGCGTGCTCGGCGGCATGTTCAGCGCGACGTTGCTGGGGGTGATTTTCGTGCCGATCTTCTTCGTCTGGGTGCTGTCGCTGCTGCGTACCAAACCCAAACAGACCGACCACCACCCCCTGCACAAGGCGGAGTAAGGCCATGACGTCCACGATCATGCTGCGCCCCGCCCTGCTGGCCCTGGCTGTTGCCCTCGCCGGCTGCTCCCTGGCGCCCCGCTACGAACGCCCCGAGGCGCCGGTTGCAGCGCAATGGAATGCACCCCAAGCGGTCGGCACCAGCGCGCAAGCGCTGGACTGGCAGACCTTCATCGTCGATGCCGACCTGCGCAACGCCGTGCAAACCGCGCTCGGCAACAACCGCAGCCTGCGCCAGGCGCTGCTGGATATCGAAGCCGCGCGCGCCCAGTACCGTATCCAGCGCGCCGACCGCCTGCCGTCGATCAACGCCAATGCCAGCGGCAACCGCCAACGCCTGCCGGCCGACCAGTCGCAGACCGGGCGATCGGAGGTGACCAGCGTGTATCAGGTCGGCCTCGGCCTGGCCGAGTACGAAGTCGATCTGTTCGGCCGCGTGCGCAACCTCTCCGAGTCGGCGCTGGAAAGCTACTTGGCCACCGAACAGGCGACCCGCGCCACGCAGATCAGCCTGATCGCCGAAGTGATCCAGGCCTACCTGACCCGCGACGGCGCGCTGCGCCGCCAGGCCCTCGTCGAGCAGACCCTGGACAGCCGCCTGGCTTCCCTGGAGCTGGTCAGCAAACGCCGTGAAGCCGGGGCCGCCACGGCGCTGGACTACCAGGAAGCGGTGGGCCTCGCCGAGCAGGCCAAGGCGGAGCGGGAAAGCATCCAGCGCCAGCTGCGCCAGGCCGACAACGCCCTGGTGTTGCTGCTCGGTACGCCGGATGCCCTGCAAAAATTGCCCAGCGTGCCCCGCGACGATCGCCTGGTGCTGCAGGACATCGCTCCCGGCACCACTTCGGCTCTGATCGAACGGCGCCCGGACATCCTGGCCAGCGAGCATCGTCTCAAGGCGCGCAACGCGGACATCGGCGCAGCCCGGGCGGCGTTCTTCCCGCGTATCACCCTGACCGGCTCGGTCGGCAGTTCCAGCACCGAGCTGTCCGGGCTGTTCGACGGTGGCTCGCGGGCCTGGAGTTTCGCACCGACGCTGTCGCTGCCGATCTTCGCGGGCGGGCGCAACCGCGCCAACCTGGACCTTGCCGAAGTGCGCCAGGATGCAGCGGTGGCCGACTACGAAGGCACCATCCAGACCGCCTTCCGGGAGGTCGCCGATGCCCTGGCGGCCACCGACACGCTACGCCGCGAGGAAGCCGCACGACGCGCCCTGGCCGACTCCAGCCGAGCCGCGGAAACCCTGGCCGAAGCGCGTTACCGAGGCGGCGTGGACGACCACCTGCGCTACCTGGATGCACAGCGCAGCAGCTTCAACGACCAGACCGGTCTGATCCAGGTCAGTACCGATCGCCAACTGGCCCTGGCCGACCTGTTCAGGGCCCTGGGCGGTGGCTGGCCGGACGCTGGCATGGCGCGGGCGGATGCGTCACCTGTAACCCAGCGCTGATGAACAGGGGCGTGCTTGCACAGGCCGCACGCCCCTGCTCGTTCAGTTCGACAGAGCGATCAACGCCGGGACGCCGTGTAGTAGCCTATGAACTGCACGCCGATATTGAAGCCCAGGAAGCGCCCAGAAAGCCGCCGAGCAGGCCAGCCTCCCAGATGCCGACCAGCAGCACCAGACCAATGAAGGTTGCGATCACCGCTTCGTGGCTGATCCTGCGCGACACGAAGGAAGCCGCTTGATGGGCGGACAGGCGATCAGCCCTGTTGGGTAGATGGCACTGTTTTCATCCACCTCGGTATCTACCCATCGGTGAACGGATGAGCTTGATCCACCCCGCTCACTCGCCAGCGCAAGGCCGCACACCAGCCCCCGAGTTCTGCCAGGTACCATCGAGGCTAAACCCGCTCTCACAAAGACCATGCATCCGACAATCAGCGCCTGAGACAGAAGCGTTCGGTGCCGTCAGCAAGTGAGAATGGCTTGAGTCTCAATGGTCAGCCATGAGCCTGAAATACAGATCTGCTGTGTGGTAGAAGCAGCTTGCCGAGTCTGTTGGACCGGCAGCGCCAACATGGCGAGCGTTGCACATCGCCAATGTGCGAGCAGCCAAACGCGTGGCGGGCGCCACGCGTTTGGCCCTGTATCAGCTCGCGCGTTCTTCGCTAGGCGCCTTCTTGTGCCACAGGGTGGGGATCAGGAAGACGATGGCCAACAAGCACGCGCCGATCAGCAGCGCGAAGCCGCCATCCCAGCCGAAGTGGTCGACCGTGTAGCCCATCGCTGCACTCGCCGCGACCGAGCCGCCCAGGTAGCCGAACAGACCGGTAAAGCCGGCAGCCGTACCGGCAGCCTTCTTCGGCGCCAGCTCCAAGGCGTGCAGGCCGATCAGCATCACCGGGCCATAGATCAGGAAGCCGATGGCGACCAGTGCGGCCATGTCCACGAACGGGTTGCCCGGCGGGTTGAGCCAGTACACCACGGTGGCCACAGTCACCAGGCCCATGAACACTACGCCGGTCAGGCCGCGGTTGCCACGGAAGACCTTGTCCGACATCCAGCCGCACAGCAGCGTGCCAGGGATGCCTGCCCACTCGTAGAAGAAGTAGGCCCAGGACGTCTTGTCGACGGTGAAATGCTTGACCTCTTTCAGGTAGGTCGGCGCCCAGTCAAGCACGCCATAGCGCAGCAGGTAGACGAACACGTTGGCCAGAGCGATGAACCACAGCATCTTGTTGCGCAGCACGTACTTGACGAAGATTTCCTTGGTGCTGAATTCCTTCTCGTGGCTGTCGTCGTAGCCTTCCGGGTAGTCGTTCTTGTACTTCTCGATTGGCGGCAGGCCGACCGATTGCGGCGTATCACGCATGGTCGCGAAGGCGAACACAGCAACCAGCATCGCTACCGCAGCCGGTACGTAGAACGCGGCATGCCACTCGTTGAACAGGCCCATGCCGAGCAGGAATAGCGGGCCGATCAGGCCACCGCCCACGTTGTGAGCGACGTTCCACACCGACACCACGCCACCACGCTCCTTCTGCGACCACCAGTGCACCATGGTCCGGCCGCTGGGCGGCCAGCCCATGCCCTGAGCCCAGCCGTTGATAAACAGCAGGATGAACATGATGGTCACGCTGGACGTCGCCCAGGGCGCGAAACCGAAAACGAACATCACCCCTGCTGATACCATCAGACCGAACGGTAGGAAATAGCGAGGGTTGGAACGGTCGGAGATCAGCCCCATGAGGAATTTCGACAAGCCGTAGGAGATGGCGATTGCCGACATCGCCAGGCCAAGCTGGCCGCGGGTGTAGCCCTCTTCCTCGATCAGGTAGGGCATGGCCAACGAGAAGTTCTTGCGCAGCAGGTAGTAGCCGGCGTAGCCGATGAAGATACCGGCGAAGATCTGCCAACGAAGGCGGCGGTAGGTGCTGTCTATCTGGTCATCGGGCAGTTGTTCCCGATGGGGGGCAGGACGGAAGAAGGCGAACATCCAAAGGCTCCGGTTATTGTTTTAGCTGCACAAGCGAATGTGACAATTATGTGACATTTTCATTTGCGAAAATAGCACTCGCTAGTGAAGCGGTAAAGCCAGCAGCCTGTTGGAATTCGAACTAATAGAATGATTCTGACCGAAGGCCATCCGAGTGATCGGCAATCAACATGAGAGAACGGCTGCGCTCACGACACTGACGTAGCGGTCTGGGCACGCTGGCACCCTCGCCTGTCGGGCAATAAGGCGTGGAAACCTGAAGGCAGAAACAAGAAAAGCGACCCAGGGGTCGCTTTTCAGGAAACCTGCTCTAGGCAGGTGGATATGGCGCAGCGGACGGGACTCGAACCCGCGACCCCCGGCGTGACAGGCCGGTA
>CBIFVM010000074.1:0-4810 GCA_966186235.1 uncultured Pseudomonas sp. | reverse complement strand
GACAGGTCATCGTAAACGATCAGTGCATCTTCACCGCGGTCGCGGAAGTATTCGCCCATGGTGCAGCCGGCGTAAGGAGCCAGGAACTGCAGCGCAGCGGATTCGGAAGCCGAAGCAGCGACGACGATCGTGTTGGCCAGAGCGCCGGACTCTTCGAGTTTGCGAACCACGTTGGCGATGGTCGATTGCTTCTGACCAACGGCTACGTAGACGCAGAAGATACCGCTGTTCTTCTGGTTGATGATGGCGTCGACGGCCAGAGCAGTCTTACCGATCTGACGGTCACCGATGATCAGCTCGCGCTGGCCACGGCCTACCGGGATCATGGCATCGACCGACTTGTAGCCAGTCTGTACCGGCTGGTCGACCGACTTACGCCAGATCACACCTGGAGCCACTTTCTCGACAGCGTCGGTAGCGGCGGTGTTGATCGGGCCTTTGCCATCGATCGGATTGCCCAGTGCGTCGACGACGCGGCCCAGCAGTTCCGGACCAACCGGAACTTCCAGGATGCGGCCAGTGCACTTGGCGCTCATGCCTTCGGCCAGGGTGGTGTACGCACCCAGAACAACGGCACCGACGGAGTCTTGCTCCAGGTTCAGTGCCATACCGTAGACGCTGCCCGGGAACTCGATCATTTCGCCGTACATAACGTCGGCGAGACCGTGAATACGCACGATACCGTCGGATACGCTGACGATGGTGCCTTCGTTACGGGCTTGGGAAGAGACGTCGAGTTTCTCGATACGCCCCTTGATGATTTCACTAATTTCGGAAGGATTGAGTTGCTGCATAGCTCTGCTGCCCCTTCAAACTCAAGATTTCAATGCTTCGGCCAGCTTCGCGATTTTGCCGCGAACTGAGCCATCGATAACCAGGTCGCCGGCGCGGATTACGACACCACCAATCAAGGCGGCGTCCTCCGCAGCGTGCAGGCGCACTTCCCGGCCGAGCCGTGCACTGAGAACCTTGGCGAGTTTGTCTTGCTGTTCATCGCTCAACGCGAAGGCACTGGTAACGTCCACGTCGATCGACTTCTCCTGCTCGGCCTTGTACAGCTCGAACAGTGCGAAGATTTCCGGCAACAGGGCCAGACGATCGTTCTCGGCGACAACGTGGATGAAATTGCGTACCTGGGCGTCGAACTTGTCACCACACACCTCGACGAAGGTGGTGGCCTTGTCTGTACTCGTCAAACGCGGGGCCTTGAACACGCTCTGCAGGGTGGCGTCCTGAGACACCGCCGCTGCCAGGCCGAGCATGGCTGACCAAGAGGCCAGCTGCTGGTGGGCCTGGGCGTATTCGAAAGCCGCCTTGGCATAAGGTCGGGCCAACGTGGTCAGTTCTGCCATGATCGCGCCCTCGCTTAAATTTCGGCGGCCAGTTTGGAAACCAGCTCCGCATGCGCGTTTTGGTCGATGGATGCGCCCAGGATCTTCTCGGCACCGCCGACGGCCAGGGCACCCACTTGGGCACGCAGGGCGTCTTTGACGCTGTTGATTTCCTGTTCGATCTCGGCCTGAGCCTGAGCCTTCACGCGATCCGCCTCGACGCGAGCCTGATCACGGGCTTCATCGACGATCTGGTTCGCGCGTTTCTTGGCTTGCTCAATGATTTCAGCAGCCTGTGTCTTGGCTTCGCGCAGTTGCTGACCCGCTTTCTCTTGGGCCAACTCCAGGTCACGAGCCGCACGACTGGCAGCGTCCAGACCTTCAGCAATCTTCTTCTGACGCTCTTGCAAAGCCGCAATGACCGGAGGCCATACGAACTTCATGCAGAACAGCACGAAGATGAAGAAGGCAACGGACTGGCCAATCAGGGTTGCATTAATGTTCACGCCAACACCTCGCTCGTTCGTTGTCCATCACACCAATCAACTCGAAAAATTCGAGTGATTAGCCAGCGATTTGACCAACGAAGGGGTTCGCGAAGGTGAAGAACAGTGCGATACCAACACCGATCATGGTCACGGCGTCCAGCAGACCGGCGACAATGAACATTTTGACTTGCAGCATCGGAACCATTTCCGGCTGACGCGCAGCGCCTTCCAGGAACTTGCCGCCCAGCAGGCCGAAGCCGATAGCGGTACCCAGAGCGCCCAGGCCAATCAGCAGAGCAACAGCGATCGCGGTCAGACCAACTACAGTTTCCATCTTTCCTCCCGACTTTTTACGTCGTATTGGTTAAGGTTTTTCTAAGGGTAAAGCGGTAAAGCAAAACCGTTACTTCCAGTGCCCTTACGGGCGTTCCAGCCGAGGCCGGATCCATCGACAACGCCGCGCGTCGGTGACGCGCGACACGTCCATCAATGGCTGTCTTCGTGCGCCATCGACAGGTAGACGATGGTCAGCATCATGAAGATGAAGGCCTGCAGCGTGATGATGATCAGGTGGAAGACTGCCCAGGCCCACTGCAGGACGCCTGCCAGTGCCGCCAACAGAATGCCGCCGCCGAACATGACCGCGATGAGGATGAAGATCAGCTCGCCGGCGTACAGGTTGCCGAACAGTCGCAGGGCCAGGGAAACCGGCTTGGCGATCAGGGTCACGAATTCCAGCAGGAAGTTGACCGGGATCAGCAGGATCTTGACGAAGATGTTCTTAGCGCTGAACGGGTGCAGGGTCAGCTCGCCCAGGAAGCCGCCGATGCCCTTGACCTTGATGCTGTAAAAGATGATCAGCGCGAATACCGACAAGGCCATGCCAAGGGTGGCGTTCGGGTCGGTGGTCGGTACGGCGCGGAAGAACAGGTGGTCATCACCGGCGATCTTGGCGGCAGCCATTGGAATCCAGTCAACCGGCACCAGGTCCATCAGGTTCATCAGGAAGATCCAGACGAAGATGGTCAGGGCCAGCGGGGCGATCAGGGCGTTACGGCCGTGGAAGGTGTCCTTCACGCTGCCGTCGACGAACTCGACCAGCACTTCGACGAAGTTCTGCAGGCCGCCGGGTTGGCCGGAAGTAGCGCGCTTGGCAGCAGCCTTGAACAGGAAGATGAAGATCAGGCCCAGCACCACGGAGATACCCAGGGTATCGAGGTGGAATGCCCAGAAACCCATTTCTTTGGCTTCCTGGGCCGTGTGGGCGAACCCCCAGCCATTGACCGGGTGCTGACCGAAGGTCAGGTTCTGCAAGTGATGCTGGATATAACCCGAAGCGGTTTCTGCAGCTGCCATAAATCCCTCAAACGCTCTAAGACTTTAAAAATCATCTCTTCATCAGCAAGGGTGCGAACCAGTTGACCAATTGGGTCAGCAGGAATACGCCGAACAAGGCCGCCGCATCCAAAGGCTTCACACCTGCAAACACCAGTGCGAAAAGCACCGCTGTCAAAACCAGTTTCCCTGCTTCGCCGGCGTAGAACGACCGGACGATGGCCTGGGCTGCCCGCGCTCCGGAAAACCGGAATGCCTTATGGGCAAAGTACAGATTCGGCAGCCAGGCGATCAGCCCGCCGCACAAGCCGGAATATCCAGCCGTCGTGCCCTTCCAGTACCAACAGGCACTGGCAAGAACCAACAGCACCAGCAATTGCACCACGAGAATCGGAAACACCGGCAAGCGATGGAGCGGCAGGCGTTTTGGCGTGCGGATATCCATCAATTTTCCCGGGAAACACTCTCAGATATCGTTGCCAAGCTATTCAATAACTTGGCACATTTTGTGCCGCCGAAATGCGCGCAGAGTATAGGGGCGGTTCCCACCCCGTTCAACTGCCCGAAAGTCTTTTCGCCGTAGTGCTCAAAGAGCAATTGTTTCAGCGAATGTGGGCTAGGACGCCCTGAAGTTCGTCGAGGGAATTGTAGCGAATCACCAGTTGGCCTTTGCCTTTCTGGCCGTGCTTGATCTGCACCGGAGAGCCCAGCCGCTCAGCCAGGCGCTGTTCGAGCCGGCTGATATCCGGATCGACCTTGGTGGTGGCAGTTGGCCGCTCTTGGGTGTTCAGCCACTGACGCACCAGCGCCTCGGTCTGACGTACGGTCAGCCCCCGTGCGACAACGTGTCGCGCACCTTCGGTCTGCTGCTCGACCGGCAGGCCGAGCAGTGCGCGGGCGTGGCCCATTTCCAGGTCGCCATGGGAGAGCAGAGTCTTCACTTCCTCGGGCAGTGCGATCAGGCGCAACAGGTTGGTGATGGTCACCCGCGACTTGCCGACGGCTTCGGCGACCTGTTGCTGGGTCAGCTGGAATTCCTGCTGCAGACGCTGCAGGGCCATGGCTTCCTCGATGGGATTGAGGTCTTCGCGCTGGATGTTCTCAATCAGCGCCATGGCGATGGCGGCTTCGTCCGGCAGCTCGCGTACCAGCGACGGGATGCGGTCCAGCCCGGCCTGCTGGGTGGCTCGCCAGCGGCGTTCACCGGCAACGATCTCGAAACGCCCTTCGCCCACCGGACGCACCACAATCGGTTGCATCACGCCGTGGGTCTTGATCGACTGGCTCAGCTCCTCGAGCGCGGTGACGTCCATATCGCGACGCGGCTGGTACTTGCCGCGCTGAATCAGGTCCAGAGGCAGGTGCTGCAGCTCACGGGTATCGGCCTTGACCGCTTCCTGCTCGAGCGTATCGACGCTGGTGCCTCCCAGCAGGGCGTCCAGGCCTCGACCGAGCCCACGTTTCTTGGCAGCCATGCACAGTTTCCTTATACGGTTGCGGTGTGGGCGTTCGCGCGCTGGCGGCGAACCAGCTCGCCAGCCAGCGCCAGATAGGCGATCGCACCACGAGATTGCTTGTCATAGACCAGCGCCGGCATACCGAAGCTGGGAGCTTCGGCCAGTCGCACGTTGCGCGGGATCACGGTTTGATAGAGCG
>CBIFVM010000073.1:0-5841 GCA_966186235.1 uncultured Pseudomonas sp. | reverse complement strand
GGCAAACAAAGAGCTCGCGGCTAAAGCCGCTCCTACAAAAGTGTTCTGCTCACCGGTCGCTCCCGCCACTTAGCTGCCAAAATCGACGAACCTGGGCTGAAAGATAATGAACAGGCTCTTGGCGCATCGCTCGCTCGTCCATCTCGCCAGCCTGCGACCAACCCTGACCAAGCATCTCGCGAGTTATACGCGGGCGGCTTGCATGCCGGGTATCTCATCCAGGTTGTGGTAAACCCCCAGCCCTTTCTCTTGCGCCAACGCCACCAGCCTGTCTGCCTGACCGGACGGCCCCGCCACACGCAGCAGCGCATCGCAGCGGCTGAGCAGCAGTTGCCCATAGCGCTCGGTATCCACCGTTGAATCGCCCTGCATCGGCCAGCTCGCAGTGACTGGCAGATGCCCGGCCTGCAGCAGCCTGGCCGCGCAGCTCTGCACTTCGTCATCGGCACCAGCGATCAGAATCATCTGCGGCGCGGTGGGCATCAGCGCCTTCAGGTACTGCAGCAGAATGATGGTCTTGCCGTCCATGATGCGGCCGTCGTCGACCATCGCCAGGGCCTCGGCGAAGGGCAGCTCCAGCACCTCGATATCCTCGCCTTCCTCGGCCAGGCCGCCGCCATCGGCGACGCGGTCCTCGGGTTGATACTCGCCAACGAAGAAGTGCACGCGCTCGGTCACCGAGCCCGGGCTCATGAACGCCTCGAAGATCTTGCGTACCGATCCCACCCGGTAGCCGGTTTCTTCCTCGGCCTCCAGGCGAATGCGCTCTTCAGGGCTGGCGTTGTCCAGTAGCCCGGCGGCCGCTTCGATCAGGTAGCCATGGTGTTCGTTGACGAACGCCGGGATGCGAAATTGCCGGGTGAGGATCACGGTGCGCCGGGCCCGGTTGTACAGGCCGATGGTGGCACCATTGCCGCGGTCGTACACCTCGCGGGTTTGCGGCTGCCAGCTACCGTCGCGGCGCTGCAGCTCGAAGTCGATCTTCTTGAGTACGTACCAATTGTCCGAAAGCAGGTGCTGCTTGAGGATGCGAACGTTGGGGCTGCTCACCGGCAGTGTCCTCGCGAGTCATCAGAGCACCGCAGTGTTTCACAATCAAATGACCACCCCAAGTGCCGCGCCAGCTGCCACAATCGGCCAGACGTGATCGGGGCTTGCAGGCAGGGCGCACAATGGCGGAAAGACGCAGTTTCAGCGAGACGCTGCAGGGGCAGAACCTGCGCTTCGTGGCAGCGAAGAAGGATGCCTCGCGGCAGACTCGCGTGGGCTTTCTGCTGCAGGAGCACTTTTCCCTGCCGGCCTTCACCCAGGCGCTGGACGTGCTGGTCACCGCCAACCTGATCGACCGCGGGCTGTTCGTCACGCGCACCTTCGGCCTAGACGGCCAGGCGGTGACCAGTGATCTGGGCATCGTCATCTGCCCGGACGCCGAGCTGACCGGCCAGGAACTCGCCGAGCTGGATCTGCTGGTGATCTGCGCCGGCCTGCGCACGCCGCTGCGGCCGATTCCTTCGCTCAGGCAACTGTTGCGCACTGCTGCCGACAAGCAGGTGGCGCTGGCCGGTTTGTGGAGCGGCGCCTGGTTCATCGGCCAGGCCGGGTTGCTCGACGGCTACCGCTGCGCGATCCACCCCGAGCACCGTGCCGCCCTGGCGGAGATCGCCCGGCACAGCCAGGTGACCGCGGAGAGTTTCGTGGTCGACCGCGACCGACTGACCGCGGCCAGCCCGACCGGGGCGTTCCACATGATTCTGGAGTGGATCGGCGCGTTGCATGGCAACGATCTGGTCGAGGGTATCGTTGGCATCCTGGCGTTCGAGGAATCGCGTTACAAGCGGGTCAAACCGACCCTGCACGCGAAGATGAGCGAGCCGCTGCGCACGGTCATCAACCTGATGAGCGCCAATATCGAGGAGCCGCTGAGCACCGATCAGCTGGCTACCTACTCGGGGCGCTCGCGGCGGCAGATCGAACGGCTCTTCCAGCAACAGCTCGGCACCACGCCAGCGCGTTATTACCTGGAGCTGCGCATCACCGAAGGGCGCCGCCTGCTGCAGCACTCGGACCTGCCGGTGCTGGACGTCAGTGTGGCCTGCGGCTTCGTCTCGCCGAGCCATTTCAGCAAGTGCTACACGGCCTATTTCGGCAACTCACCGTCCAGGGAAATCCGCCACGGCAACGTGAAGTCGACGCGCTAGGGCGTGCCAGTGCTGCTCGAGACTCGAGGCGCGGACGGGCCGAGCAGGCCTGGCTCTCCCCAGCGCGCCAACGCAAAGTCGACGAAGCTGCGCAGCTTGGGCAACTGATAGCGATCGGGCGAGTAGATCAGGTGCATCGGTCTGCTGGGCAGCTGGTAGTCGGGTAGCAGCGCAACCAGTCGGCCGTCGCGCAGGTCCTGTTCGGCATAGGCGTCGGGCAGCATGACGATGCCACCGCCTACCGTGGCGCTTCTGTACAGCGCTGCGGAACTGTTCATCACCATGGTGCCGCTTATCTCTACGGTGGTTTCACCGTCCGGCCCCATCAGCCGCCAGTGTTTGTCCACGCCACTCCAGTCATCGCCGGCGGGGTAGGCGAAGGTCAGGCAATTGTGCGCCTGCAGGTCTTGCGGCTGCCAGGGGACGCCACGGCGCGCCAGGTAATCCGGCGAGGCGCAGAGGGTCATGGTGTAGTCCTGCAGGGGCCTTGCGATCAGGCGGGTGTTGTCCTGCATGTTGCCCATGCGGATCGCGGCGTCGAAGCCGCTGTCGAGCAGGTCCACCCGCAGGTTGCTGAGCACCAGGTCCAGCTTGACCTTGGGAAACTGCTGCGAGAACTCGCACAACGCGGGGGCCAGCACTTCCGAGCCGAAGGTCAGCGGCGCGGTGATGCGCAAGGTACCCGCGGGTTCGTCCTGGGCCTGTTCAGCCAGGCGCTCGGAGGCGGCCACCAGCCCCAGCACTTCCAGGCAGCGCTCGTAATAGGCCGTACCGAACTCCGTCAGGCGCTGACGGCGGGTGGTGCGCTTGAGCAGGCTCATGCCCAGACGCTGCTCCAGAGCCCGCAGGTGTTTGCCGACCATGGTGGTGGAGATCGAACACGCCTGGGCGGCGGCGGTCATGCTGCCGGTTTCCACGACCTTCACGTACACCGACATTGCCTGGAATAGGTCCATTATCAAGCTCTGGTTGAAGATGATTGAAGTTTTGCGATGTTTATCCAGTTCAGGTGGCTAACGATACTGCAAACACCACCTGATGACTTCTGGAGCTTTACGTCATGACCACCGACTGCTTGATGTCCACCTACAAGCCCCTGGCCCTGAGCTTCGTCCGTGGCCTTGGCGCGCGACTCTGGGATCAGGCCGGTCGCGAGTACCTGGATGCCGTGGCAGGCGTTGCCGTAACCAACGTCGGCCACTCCCATCCGCTGCTGGTCGCCGCCATCAGTGAGCAGGCTGGGCTTCTGCTGCATAGCTCCAACCTGTACAGCATCGATTGGCAGCAACGCCTGGCCCACAAGCTCACCCGCCTGTGCGGCCTGGACCGGGCGTTTTTCAACAACTCCGGGGCGGAGGCCAACGAGACGGCCCTCAAGCTGGCGCGCTTGCATGGCTGGCGCAAAGGTATCGAACAGCCACTGGTGGTGGTGATGGAAAACGCCTTTCACGGGCGCACGCTGGGGACTTTGGCTGCAAGCGATGGCCCTGCCGTGCGGTTGGCGTACGGCGCCTTGCCGGGAGATTTCGTCAAGGTGCCATTCGGCGACCTGCCGGCCTTCGAGCGCCTTTGTGCACAGCAAGGCCAGCGCATCGCTGCCGTGCTGATCGAGCCGGTGCAGGGCGAGGGCGGTGTGCAGGTGGCACCGGCGGGGTATCTGCAAGCGCTGCGCGAGCACTGCACGCGGCGCAACTGGTTGCTAATGCTCGATGAAATCCAGACCGGCATGGGCCGTACCGGGCAATGGTTCGCCTTTCAGCATGAAGGCATCGTGCCGGACGTCATCACCCTGGCAAAAGGCCTGGGCAACGGCGTGCCCATCGGCGCCTGCCTGGCAAAAGCCAGCGCCGCCGACCTGTTCACGCCCGGCAGCCATGGCAGCACTTTTGGCGGCAACCCGCTGGCCTGTCGCGCCGCCTGCACGGTGGTGGACATCATCGAGCAGCAAGGCCTGGTGCAAAACGCGCGTGAACAGGGGCAGCGCCTGCTCGAACGGCTGCGCGAGGCGCTGAGTGGACACCCAGCGGTGGTGACCGTGCGTGGCCTGGGCCTGATGATCGGCATCGAGCTACGCAAGCCGATCCCCGACCTGGTCGCGCTGGCCGCTCGCGATCACGGCTTGCTGATCAACGTGACACGGGGCCAGACCATCCGGCTTTTGCCGCCCTTGATCGTGGGCCCGGCAGACATCGAGGCGATCGTGCAGGGCATCGTCGATACCCTGGAGGGCGCTGAGCCATTCACTGGATAAACGCTTCTCATCTGATGGGATTGGCTAGCTGATTCGGCAGGCAGTCGAGCTGTGACGCAGAACAGATCTACGCTCCGTGTTGTGATAGCTTCCCTGCCGGTTTGCCTCAGACACATGGATCACTGATCGGGCGGGGACGGGATGTTCTATTCAAGCGAGGCGCTGCGCAAGATTCCGCGCGGGGTGTGGGTGCTCGGTGGGGTGAGCATGTTCATGGATATCTCTTCGGAGATGATCCATAGCCTGCTGCCACTTTTTCTGGCGACCGGGTTGGGCCTGAGCGTCATCGTCATCGGCTTGCTGGAAGGCATAGCCGAGGCGACCGCGCTGATCACCAAGATCTTTTCCGGTGCTCTGAGCGACTACCTGGGCAAGCGCAAGGGCCTCGCCGTGCTGGGCTATGGCCTTGGTGCCCTGAGCAAGCCGCTGTTCGCCATCGCCAACACGCCCGGGCTGGTGTTCGGCGCGCGCTTCATGGATCGCGTCGGCAAGGGCATTCGCGGTGCGCCCCGCGATGCCCTGGTCGCCGACGTCACGCCAGAGGAAGTACGCGGCGCCGCCTATGGCCTGCGCCAGTCGCTGGACACCATCGGCGCGTTTCTCGGCCCCTTGTTGGCGGTCGTGCTGATGCTGCTCTGGAATGACGATTTCCGCGCAGTGTTCTGGGTCGCGGTGATTCCGGCATTCCTGGCCGTCGCGCTGCTGTGTTTCGGCTTGAAGGAGCCACACACACCCATTGACCGTCCGCGTACCAACCCGCTGCGCCGCGCACAGCTGCGCAAGCTGTCCCGCGCCTACTGGCAGGTGGTGCTGATTGGCGCGATCTTCACCCTGGCGCGTTTCAGCGAAGCCTTTCTGGTGCTCAAGGCCGAGGAGGTCGGTACGCCACTGGCGCTGGTGCCACTGGTGATGGTGGCGATGCACCTGGTGTATTCGCTGTCGGCCTACCCATTCGGCGCCCTGTCGGATCGCATCAGCCATCGCCAGTTGCTGGCCGTCGGCCTGGTCGTCCTGGTGCTGGCGGATCTTGCGCTAGCGCTGCTGCCTGGCTGGTTTGGCCTGGCAATCGGCGTCGCCCTGTGGGGCATCCACATGGGCATGACCCAGGGCCTGCTCGCCGCCATGGTCGCCAAGACCGCGCCAGCCGAGCTGCGCGGTACCGCGTTCGGCATGTTCAACCTGGTCAGCGGCATCGCGCTGCTCGTCGCCAGCACCGGCGCGGGCGTGTTCTGGCACTTCCTCGGTTCTTCGGCGACCTTTCTGTTCGGCGCCGTCGCCTGCTCTGCTGCGCTGATCGCACTGGCGTACACCAACACGGCGAGCGCCCGGCCAAACGCAGGCAACTGATCCAGCCGCCCGACGGGCTATGGATGCTCACCGATAGGGTAGGGC
>CBIFVM010000072.1:0-5954 GCA_966186235.1 uncultured Pseudomonas sp. | reverse complement strand
CGGAAGTGGTGCGCATTATAGGCCTCCACGAAATCAGGTCAACCGTTTATTTCATCTAATTGAAATAAAGCTGCCAGACGGGCTCCTTCTATATAAGCAGCAACCCGAACAGGCCTATTTCAGGCCCAGCCGCCGGGCCAACCGCTGCAGGTTGGCCCGATCGACTGCCAGCTCGCGCGCCACGTCCGCCCAGCGCCCGGCATTACGATCGAGGGCTGCTTCTATAAGACGCCGCTGGTAGTCATCCACCGCGTCGCGAAGCGACTGCCCCGCCGGCGGTACCTCAGACTCGCTCGTCCCGCTCACCTCTTCTTCTATATAGGTACGATGCGCGGGATGCAGATCCAGCGCACGGCTGTCGATGGTCAATATCTGCGGACGCTCGACACAGGCCGACAGCGCCTTGATCGCTGCACGGCCAATCAGGTGCTCCAACTCTCGAACATTGCCGGGCCAGTCATGCTGCAGCAGCGTCTTCTGCACATCCGGCGCAAGGCGCAGGCTGCGCAACCCCAAGCGCGCACGGTTGTCTTCGAGAAAGTACCCCGCCAGCAGCAACACGTCGCGCCCACGCTCACGCAGAGCAGGAACCTTGAGCGGGTAGACGCTCAGGCGATGATAGAGGTCAGCACGAAAGCGCCCGGCCCGCACTTCTTCGGCCAGGTCGCGATTGGTAGCCGCCAGCACCCGCACATCGACCCGGTGCTCGCGATCCGAACCCACACGCTGCAGCTGCCCGCTCTGCAATACCCGCAACAGCTTTGATTGCACCGCCAGGGGCAGCTCGCCTACCTCATCGAGAAACAGGGTGGCACCGTCAGCCAGTTCGAACTTACCGCGCCGCTCGCTTACCGCCCCCGAAAATGCACCCCGGACGTGACCGAACAACTCGCTCTCAACAAGGGTATCCGGCAACGCAGCGCAGTTGATGCTGACCATGGGCCGCGAGGCCCGAGCCGAAGCCCCATGCAGCGCCTCGGCCACCAGTTCCTTGCCCACACCTGTCTCGCCACTGATCAGCACCGTCAGGTCACTGCTGCCGACCAGCTCTATCTCCTGCAGCAGTGCCTTGTGCCTGGGGCTCTGGCCGATCATCTCCCTAGGCCGCACGGCGGCAGCTGCTTGCTTATAAAGGTCGGCGCGGCGCTGCTCATCTTCCACGCGCCCCATGAGCAGGGAAATGCGCTCACTGGCCGCCACGGTCGCCGCCGCGAGACTGGCGAAAGCTTCCAGCATGCCCAGGTCGACACGACCGAAGCTGCTCGACTGCAGTGAGTCCAGAGTCAACAACCCCCAGAGCTGTTCCTTCACATACAGCGGGCAGCCCAGACAGTCATGCACTTCCAGGTGCCCATGCTGCCCTTCCAGCAAGCCATCGTAGGGATCGGGCAACTTGCAGTCGGCAGCGAATCGGGTAGGCCCACGGTTCTGCAGCAGCTCATACAGACGTGGATGATCACTCACCTTGAAGCGCCGGCCCATGGTATCGGCACTCAGCCCCTCCACGGACAGTGGCACCAGCACGTCGCCATCGAGCCTGAGCAGTGCCACGGCGTCACAGGGAAACAGCTGCCGCAATGCAGCGAGCAAACGCCGATAGCGCTCACGCTCGGGAAGCTCACGGGACAGGTCATCCACCAGCGGAAGCAGGGCGACCAACAGAGGATTCGAGGTCATAAAGACACCAAGAGAGTCATAAAGACACGAAAGCGAAAAGGTCAAAAAGACTCATAGCATGCCCAACCCCACTAATCCAGCGGCCTCCCGAGTTGGCACGGGATCTGTAATGAGCCAGGTAGAGAAAACATCCATGCCTTGCGACAGGAACGATCACCATGCTGAGTAACCAACAACGCGCCATCATCAAAGCCACCGTGCCTCTGCTGGAAACCGGCGGCGAAGCCCTGACCCGACACTTCTACGCGATGATGCTGGAGGAGTATCCGCAAGTACGCCCGCTGTTCAACCAGGCTCACCAGGCCAGCGGTGCCCAGCAGCGCGCACTGGCCAATGCGGTACTCATGTATGCCCGGCATATCGACCGCCTGGAGGCGCTCGGTCCGCTGGTAGGCCAGATCGTCAACAAGCACGTGGCGCTGCAGATCTTGCCGGAACACTACCCGATCGTGGGCAGTTGCCTGTTGCGGGCCATTCGCGAAGTGCTGGGAGAGGAAATCGCTACGGATGAAGTGATCCAGGCTTGGGGCGTGGCCTACGGGCAACTGGCGGACATCCTGATCGGCGCTGAAGAACAGGCGTACAAGGAACACGAACAGGCACCGGGTGGATGGCGCGGCTCGCGCGACTTCAAGGTGGTCAGCAAAACGCCGGAGAGCGAAGAGATCACCTCGTTCCTTCTGGCGCCGGTGGACGGCGGTGCCGTGCTACGCCAACAGCCGGGCCAATACATCGGCCTGCGCATGGTCATCGACGGCCAGGAGCAACGCCGAAACTACTCGCTTTCCGCTCAGGGCAACGGCCGTGAGTACCGCATCAGCGTCAAGCGCGAAGCCGAGGGCAAGGTGTCCAACTACCTGCATGACCATATCCAGGAAGGCGACACCCTGGAACTGTTCCCGCCGGCAGGTGACTTCGTGCTGCGCCCCTCGAGCAAGCCCCTGGCATTGATCACCGCGGGCGTGGGCATCACCCCGGCGTTGACCATGCTGGAAGCGGCCCGCGAGAGCGGCCGGCCGATTCATTTCATCCACTATGCGCGCCACGGCGGCGTGCATGCCTTCAAACGGTGGATCGAAGAACAGAGCCGTGCTTACCCACAGATCAGTTACCACTTCTGCTACAGCGCCCCGCGTGACGGCGACCAGCCCCATGCCCAGGGCGTGGTCAGTCGCGAACAACTGGCCGACTGGCTGCCGGAAGACCGCGACCTGGACGCTTACTTCCTTGGGCCGAAGCCCTTCATGGCGCAGGTCAAGCGGCACCTGAACGACCTTGGGGTTCCCGGCGAACAGTGCCACTACGAGTTCTTCGGCCCGGCTTCCCAGCTGGACGCCTGAGCACCTAGGGTCTGTTGGCGTTTCAGCACGACCGCGCCGGAGCCAGTTTTAGCGCGAGGAAAGGCACGAGGTGCGAAGTTTGGCTGGCCAAATGAGCCACCGAGAAACGCAGCATCGCGTTGAAACTGGCCCGGCCCTGCGGGTTGCGCGGGAAATCTCGCCAGGCGTCGTTGGAGGACTTGAAAAGGGAATGCCATTCCCTGCGTCCTCCGCCTCGCTTGGCGAGATTTCTCGCAGCAACGCGGCTTGCGCTGAAACGTCAACAGACCCTAGCAACCCCGGCACTCGCCGGGGCTATCACGACGAGGAGTCGCGATGCACGGCAAACCCTCACTGATTTCGAATGCATCCTCTCACCCGGCCGCGCCGGTGCCACTCTGGCGCCTGGGCTTTCGGCCGTTCTTTCTCTTTGGCAGCACTTTCGCCGTTGTCGCCCTGCTGCTCTGGTCACTCGCCCTGAGCGGCCATAGTGGCAGCTGGAGTCCTCTTGGCGGCGTGCTGGCCTGGCATCGCCACGAGATGCCCTTCGGCTTCGCGGCAGCGATTCTCGCCGGTTTTCTACTCACGGCGGTGCAGAACTGGACGGGGCGACCGGGGCTCAGCGGGCGACCATTGATCGCGCTGTTCGCTCTCTGGCTATGCGCCAGGCTGGCATGGTTGGGCGGCATTCCCCTGGCCATTACCGCGATCATCGAGCTTACGTTCCTGCCGGCCGTTGCCTGGGTACTGGGCCGCCAATTGTGGCAAGCACGGCAAACCCGTAACTATCCGATGGTAGTCATCATACTGCTGATGGCCGTCTGCGACGCTCTCAGCATGAGCGGCCTGGCGATGGGCAATGATGCCCTCCAGCGCAATGGCGCCCTGGCCGCGTTATGGCTGGTGGCGTGCCTGATGTGGGCGATCGGCGGGCGGGTGATTCCTTTCTTCATCCAGCGCGGCCTGAATCTTCCGGCAAGCGCTTCCCTACCCGCCTGGGTGGATGTGCTAGGGCTGGGCCTCGACATCCTGATTGCCATCACCCTGGCTTTGGGGCTGGCAGGCATCTGGCTCGCGCTCCCGTTCACGACGCTAACGGTGTTGCACGGGATACGCTTGTGGCGCTGGTACACCCACGGCGTCTGGGGCATACCGCTGCTCTGGTCGCTGATGCTGGCCTACGCCTGGATGCCCATTGCAACCACGCTCATGGCATTGCATTCCATCAACCTGCCGGTCGCTGCCAGCCTCGGGCACCACGCCCTGGCGGTTGGCGGACTGGGTGGTTTGATCCTGGCGATGATGGCGCGGGTTAGCCTTGGCCACAGCGGCCGGCCCCTGGTGCCCTCGCCGCTGATGAGCATCGCTTTCGCTGCCATCCATCTGGGCGCGTTGGCCCGCCTGCTGGTGCCGATCATTGGCAGCACCGGCCTGATGCTCGCCGCCACCGGTTGGACGCTGGCCTTCACACTGTTCATCGCCTGCTATGGGCGCATCCTGCTGTCCGCACGGGCCGACGGCCAGCCGGGCTAGATGACGCCTTGGGCGCGTAGTGCCTGAATCTGCTCGGCGTCCAGCCCCAGTACCTCACCGAGCACCCGCTCGGTGTGCTCCCCCAATAATGGCGGCGCCTGGCGGTATTCGACGGGGCTGGCCGACAGCCGCAGCGGGCTGGCCACCTGGGGCGTGTTGCCCGCCAACGGATGGGGCAGGTCAAGACGCAGCCCCCGGGCGATCACCTGCGGATCGGCGAACACCTGCTGCAGATCGTTGACCGGCCCGCACGGCACGCCCGCAGCTTCGAGCAGGCCGACCCATTGCGCGGTGGTACGGAACACCGTGGCCTGGCGGATCAGCGGGATCAGCTCGGCCCGATGGGCGACACGCTGGCCGTTGCTGGCAAAACGCGGGTCCACGGCCCATTCGGGATGGCCGGCCACTTCGCAGAACTTGCGGAACTGGCTGTCGTTACCCACCGTGAGGATCAGGTCGCCATCCGCGGTCGGGAAAGCCTGGTACGGCACGATGTTGGGGTGGGCATTGCCCAGGCGCTTCGGCGAAACACCGGTGGTCAGGTAGTTCATCGCCTGGTTGGCCAGGCACGCCACCTGCACGTCGAGCAGGGCCATGTCGATGTGCTGGCCTTCGCCAGTCTTGTCGCGGTGCGCCAGCGCCGCCAGTACGGCGACCGTGGCATACAGCCCGGTGAGGATGTCGGTCAGCGCGACGCCGACCTTGACCGGGCCGCCGCCCTCGCCGCCATCGGGCTGGCCGGTCAGGCTCATCAGGCCGCCCAGGCCCTGGATCATGAAATCGTAACCGGCACGTTTGGCGTACGGGCCGCTCTGGCCGAAACCGGTGATCGAGCAATAGATCAGCCGCGGGTTGATCGCCTTGAGGCTGGCGTAATCCAGCCCGTAGGCCGCCAGGCCACCGACCTTGAAGTTCTCGATGAGGATGTCCGATCTGGCTGCCAGCTCGCGCACCAGGCGCTGACCTTCGGCCTGGGTGAAGTCCAGGGTCAGCGACTGCTTGTTGCGGTTGGCGGCAAGGAAATAGGCCGCCTCGCTGGTATCGCGCCCCTCGCCATCGCGCAGATAGGGCGGCCCCCAATGGCGGGTGTCATCGCCGACTTTGGGCCTTTCGACCTTGATGACCTCGGCACCGAGGTCGGCCAGGTTCTGCCCACACCAGGGGCCGGCGAGCACGCGGGACAAATCGAGCACACGCAGATGAGACAGGGCACCGGACATCGCAGAGGCCTCGTGCGGAGATGATGCAGGCGTTCCCACGCCAGGCGCGGGAACGATCGACAACCTGAAGCGGCTTAGAAGAAGGCCTGGATGCCCGTCTGCGCCCGCCCCAGAATCAGCGCGTGCACATCGTGGGTGCCTTCGTAGGTGTTGACCACCTCGAGGTTGACCAGGTGGCGGGCCACGCCGAATTCGTCGCTGATGC
>CBIFVM010000071.1:0-6131 GCA_966186235.1 uncultured Pseudomonas sp. | reverse complement strand
ACCGTCGACCTCTTGCATGCCATGCAAGCGCTCTCCCAGCTGAGCTATAGCCCCATCTCGAGGACGGGGCGCATGTTAAGTGCGCCCCTGCACCCTGTCAACAAAAAATTAGCGGCTGCCTTATTTTTTTTCGCTGACATAACAACCACTTACCGCAAACCGCTGGCTGCCGGCCGCCCACGGCGACAGGCGGCCGAGAATCAGCCGATGCTGCCCAGCAGTTTTTCCCACTCCTTGTTCTCTTTCTTTGACACACCACCGAGCAGTTCGATGGCCTGGCGCAGACGGAAACGGGTGAGGTCCGGACCGAGGATTTCCATGGCATCGAGCACCGATACCGAACTGGCCTGGCCAGTGACGGCGGCGAACATCAGCGGCATGGCATCGCGCAGTTTCAGCTCCAGATGTTCGACCACCGCCTGGATGCAGCCGGTGATGCGCTCCTTTTCCCACTGGCGCAGCGCTTCGAGCTTCCAGAGGATCAATTGCATGAGCTGGCGCACCTGATCGTCCGACAGCTTCTTGTGGGCGAACAGTGCTTTGTCCGGCTGCACACCGCCTGCGAAGAAGAAGCTGGCCAGTGGCGCGATCTGGCTGAAGGTTTCCACCCTGCCCTGCACGTGGGGGGCGATCTTCATCAGGTAGTCGCTGTTGAAGGCCCACTTCTGCACGCCAGCAGCGAACGCTTCGACGCTCAGGTCGCGCATCCACTGGCCGTTGAGCCACGACAGCTTCTCCAGATCGAAGATCGGCCCGCCGAGGGAAACGCGCTGTACGTCGAAGTGCTCGATCATCTCCTCGAGGGTGAATTTCTCGCGCTCGTCCGGCATCGACCAGCCCATGCGGCCCAGGTAGTTGAGCATCGCCTGGGGCAGGAAGCCCATGCGCTCGTAGAAGGTGATCGAGGTTGGGTTCTTGCGCTTGGACAGCTTGCTCTTGTCCGGGTTACGCAGCAGCGGCATGTAGCACAGCTGCGGCTTGTCCCAGCCGAAGTACTCGTAGAGCAGGATCAGCTTGGGCGCCGAGGGCAGCCATTCTTCACCACGCAGCACGTGGGTGATCTTCATCAGGTGGTCGTCGACCACGTTGGCCAGGAAGTAGGTCGGCAGGCCATCGGTCTTCATCAGCACCTGCATGTCCATGCGATCCCACGGAATCTCCACATCACCGCGCAGCATGTCCGGCACCACGCAGACGCCCTCGCTCGGCACCTTCATGCGGATCACGTGGGGCTCGCCCGCTGCCAGGCGGCGCTGCACTTCCTCGTCGGAGAGCAGCAGGCCGCGGCCGTCGTAGCGCGGCGTCTCGCCACGGGCCATCTGCTCGGCACGCATCTGGTCGAGCTCTTCCGGGGTGCAGAAGCAGTAGAAGGCGTGGCCCTTCTCTACCAGCTCGAGCGCGTACTTGCGGTAGATCTCGCCACGCTCGCTCTGCCGGTACGGGCCATACGGGCCGCCGACGTCCGGGCCTTCGTTCCACTCGATGCCCAGCCAGCGCAAGGCGTCATAGATCTGCTGCTCGGACTCGCGAGTCGAACGGACCTGATCGGTATCCTCGATGCGCAGGATGAACTCACCACCGTGCTGTCTGGCGAAGCACAGGTTGAACAGGGCGATGTAGGCGGTGCCGACGTGAGGGTCGCCAGTGGGCGACGGAGCGATGCGAGTGCGAACGGTGGTCATGGAAAGTCCCGAGCAAGTAAGACTGAAAATGGCATGGGCCAGCCCCGCACCTGGATCGCATAAGTGATCGGCACAGGCGCCCTGAATGACGCGAGAAAGCGAAGGGAACGAATATTAACAGGCCAGCCCCGGCTGGCTCCAGCGGACCGCGGCGCAGGGCTGCGAAGAACGCGTCAGGCGCGCGAAGCGCCACTGAGGTAGCGAGATAGCGCCGCAACGCCCTCCTCCACACTGGCGCTGCAGCCAGCCCAGGAGCAAGCCAGCATCAGGTTGCGCGGCAGGCCGAAATCCTCGATGAAGTAGCCGTCGGCATCACGACCGTTTTCGTCACCGGACAGCCACTGGCGCATGCTGCCCTGGGGCTCGAAGTAGGCCCACACCGGCTTGCCCAGCGCCACCGCCGCACCGACCTCGAAGGCCGTGCCGGAATCCGGCTCGGAGCCGCGAAACAGGTTGAGGTTGGCCAGCACGGCGTCGGCATCATGGATCATCGCCAGGTTGAGCCGACAGATCTGCGCCGCCAAATCGGCCGGTGCCAGGCCCTCGGCCACCTCGTTATCGAACGGATAAAGCCCTTCGAGCCCGTGCTCAAGGCACAGGCGCTTGAGGCACTCACCGCGCTCGATGGCATCGGCCCTGAACACGTCGAAACCGGCCAGGTAGACCTTGGGCTGAGCCGCCGTACTCATACCGCGAGCAGCCGGTCACGCAGCTTCTGGATTTCGTCGCGAGTCTGCGCCGCGGCCTCGAATTCCAGGTCACGGGCCAGCTCGAACATCTTGTCCTCAAGCTGACGAATGCGCTTGGTGATCTCCGCCGGCGAGCGCAGCTCCGCTTCGTAACGGGCGTTCTCTTCGGCTGCCTTGGCCATGCCCTTGCGCTTCTTGCTACGTGCACCCGGTACCACGGCGCCTTCGAGAATGTCCTTGATGTCCTTGACCACGCCCTTGGGCACGATGCCGTGAGCCTCGTTGAAGGCCAGCTGCTTCTGCCGGCGCCGCTCGGTCTCGCCGATGGCGCGCTCCATGGAGCCGGTCATGTTGTCGGCGTAGAGAATCGCCCGGCCGTTGAGGTTACGGGCTGCGCGACCGATGGTCTGGATCAGCGAACGCTCGCTGCGCAGGAAGCCTTCCTTGTCGGCGTCGAGAATCGCCACCAGGGCGACTTCGGGCATATCCAGGCCCTCGCGCAGCAGGTTGATGCCGATCAGCACGTCGAAGGTGCCGATGCGCAGGTCACGGATGATTTCCACCCGTTCAACAGTGTCGATATCCGAGTGAAGGTAACGCACCTTGACGCCGTGGTCGGCCAGGTAGTCGGTGAGGTCCTCGGCCATGCGCTTGGTCAGCGTGGTGACCAGCACGCGCTGCTCCAGGGCCACGCGCTTGTTGATCTCCGAGAGCAGATCATCGACCTGGGTACGCGCCGGGCGTACCTCCACTTCCGGGTCGACCAGGCCGGTGGGTCGCACCACCTGCTCGATCACCCGCCCGGCATGGTCGGCCTCGTAAGGCCCCGGTGTGGCGGAAACGAAGATGGTCTGCGGGCACGCGGCTTCCCATTCCTCGAAGCGCATCGGCCGGTTGTCCAGTGCCGAGGGCAGACGGAAGCCATACTCGACCAGGGTTTCCTTGCGCGAACGGTCGCCTTTGTACATGGCCCCGACCTGGGGCACGCTGACGTGGGATTCATCGATCACCAGCAGCGCCTCGGCCGGCAGGTAATCGTACAGCGTGGGTGGCGGCGCACCGGGGTCGCGCCCGGACAGATAGCGCGAGTAGTTTTCAATGCCGTTGCAGTAGCCCAGTTCGAGAATCATCTCCAGGTCGAAGCGGGTGCGCTGCTCCAGACGCTGGGCTTCGACCAGTTTGTTGGCGCCGCGCAGGTAGTCCAGGCGGTCCTTGAGCTCGACCTTGATCTTCTCCATCGCCTCGAGCAGCGTGTCGCGAGGCGTCACGTAGTGGCTCTTGGGGTAGAAGGTGAAACGCGGCAGGCGTTGCAGCACCTCGCCGGTCAGCGGATCGAAGGCGCTGATGTTCTCGACTTCATCGTCGAACAGCTCGACGCGAATCGCTTCCAGATCCGATTCGGCCGGGAAAATGTCGATCACATCGCCGCGCACCCGGAAGGTAGCCCGGGCGAAATCCATGTCGTTGCGGGTGTACTGCAGCTCGGCCAGGCGGCGCAGCAGCGCGCGCTGGTCCATCTTGTCGCCACGGTCGAGGTGCAGCACCATTTTCAGGTACTCCTCGGGGCTGCCCAGGCCGTAGATCGACGACACCGTGCAGACCACGATGACGTCCTTGCGCTCGATCAGCGCCTTGGTCGCCGACAGGCGCATCTGTTCGATGTGATCGTTGATCGAGGCGTCCTTCTCGATGAAGGTGTCCGACGACGGCACGTAGGCTTCGGGCTGGTAGTAGTCGTAATAGGAAACGAAGTACTCCACCGCGTTGTTCGGAAAGAACGACTTGAACTCGCCATACAGCTGCGCCGCCAGGGTCTTGTTCGGCGCCAGCACCAGCGTCGGGCGCTGCACCTGGGCGATGACGTTGGCCACGCTGAAGGTCTTGCCGGAGCCCGTCACGCCGAGCAGCGTCTGGTGCGAAAGCCCAGCTTCGAGGCCTTCGACCATCTGCCGAATCGCCTCGGGCTGGTCGCCAGCGGGCTCGAAACGGGTGACCAGTTGAAACTCGGACATAATTACCTCTGCAAAGGCTGTGACGCCACGACAACACGTGCGTCATACCTGATGTACGCTGTCGCGACACCGAATATGGGCCGCTATACTAACGGCCCGCTTGCGCAACCCCTAATCCAGTTGCCGGGTTGCTCGATACTCACCCCACCACAGAGCTGCCGCCCCCATGAGTCTGTTCTCCGCCGTCGAAATGGCTCCGCGCGATCCCATCTTGGGCCTCAACGAAGCATTCAACGCCGATAAACGCCCTGACAAGGTCAACCTTGGCGTGGGTGTCTACACCAACGAAGAAGGTCGCATCCCGCTGCTGCGCGCCGTGGTCGAAGCCGAAGCGGCCCTGACCGCCGCTCGCGCGCCACGTGGCTACCTGCCGATCGAAGGCATCGCGGCTTACGATCAGGCCGTGCAGAAGCTGCTGCTGGGCAACGACTCGCCGCTGATCCAGCAAGGCCGCGTGATCACCACCCAGGCCATCGGCGGCACTGGCGCGCTGAAGACCGGCGCGGACTTCCTCAAGCGCCTGCTGCCCGACGCCACCGTGGCGATCAGCGACCCGAGCTGGGAGAACCATCGCGCGCTGTTCGAAACCGCCGGTTTCCCGGTGCGCAACTACCGTTACTACGACGCCTTCAGCAACGGCGTGAATCGTGGCGGCCTGCTCGAAGACCTGAAGAACCTCCCGGCGCGCTCCATCGTCGTGTTGCACGCCTGCTGCCACAACCCGACCGGCGTCGACCTGACGCCCGAAGACTGGCAGGCGGTGCTGGAAATCGTGCGCGAACGCGAGCATGTGCCCTTCCTCGACATCGCCTACCAGGGTTTTGGCGACGGTATTGAAGAAGACGCCGCGGCGGTACGTTTGTTCGCCCAATCTGGCCTGACCTTCTTCGTCTCCAGCTCGTTCTCCAAGTCGTTCTCGCTGTACGGTGAGCGCGTCGGCGCGCTGACCATCGTGGTCGGCGACCAGGAAGAAGGCAGCCGCGTGCTGTCCCAGGTCAAGCGCGTAATCCGCACCAACTACTCCAACCCGCCGACCCATGGCGCCAGCGTGGTTGCAGCCGTGCTCAACAATCCTGAACTGCGGGTGATGTGGGAAACCGAGCTGGGCGAGATGCGCGATCGTATCCGCACCATGCGCCTGGCCATGGTCGAGCAGCTGGCAGCACTGAACGCCAAGCGCGACTTCGGCTTCGTCGCCGAACAGCGCGGCATGTTCTCCTACTCGGGGCTGACCACCGAACAAGTCGAGCGCCTGCGCAGCGAATTCGGCATCTACGCCGTGGGCACCGGCCGCATCTGCGTGGCCGCCCTGAACACGCGCAACCTGCCAGTCGTGACCAAGGCCATCGCCGCCGTTCTGTAAGTTGCGAGGGGAAGTCGGCAGATGCTTGACTTCCCCTTCGTAATCAGTAGGATACGCGTCGTTGTTCCGCGATAGCTCAGTCGGTAGAGCAAATGACTGTTAATCATTGGGTCCCTGGTTCGAGTCCAGGTCGCGGAGCCAAATTCGAGAAACCCGGTCACTAGGCCGGGTTTTTTATTGCCTGCCGGACTCTCACCAGGGACTGCGTCCCAGGTTATTCGCTGCGCTCACCCCTCCGGGGCCGCGCTGAAGCGCGTTCAGCTGCGCTGTCGAGTCCAGGTCGCGGAGCCAAATTCAAGAAACCCGGTCTTTAGACCGGGTTTTTTATTGCCTGCTGGACTCTCACCAGGGACTACGTCCCAGGTTATTCGCTGCGCTCCCCCCT
>CBIFVM010000070.1:0-6558 GCA_966186235.1 uncultured Pseudomonas sp. | reverse complement strand
TGGAACATGCTCGTGACCTGCTCGAAGAGCTGCCGGACGTGCCGCTGTTTCTGGTTCATGCTTCGGCCTACGACGAGATGTGCGGCTTGCCGAGCGGCACCCGCGACGCACTGCGTGTACCGGTCGGCCTGCGCAGCCGCTGGTAAGAACCTGTTCACGATCTGCTGCGCGTCGGCCCTACGGCGTTAAAAACAGGCTGGATTGCCAGCCCAGTCAGAATGCTCATTTACAGTACGTAAACTCCGCTTCCTCGCCTGTTTTTGCCTTGTATGGCTCTAGCTCGCTAGATCGTGAACAGGTTCTAAGGCACGGGCGGCGGCAGGAACCGTGATAGGCTAGCCGGCCTTTTTTCCTGCTAGCGGAGCGGCGACATGTCCGAACTCGATCTTTCCACTGACGAAGCACGCGTCAGCTACGGCATTGGCCGTCAACTGGGTGGCCAGCTGCGCGACAACCCGCCACCGGGCGTGAACCTCGATGCCATCCTGGCTGGCCTGCGTGACGCGTTCGCCGGCCAGGAAAGCCGTGTCGGCGAGGCCGAGCTGTCGGCCAGCTTCAAGGTCATCCGCGAAGTCATGCAGGCCGAAGCCAAGGCCAAGGCCGACGCGGCCGCCGGTGCCGGCCTGGCCTTCCTGGCCGAGAACGCCAAGCGTGACGGCGTCACCGTGCTGGCTTCCGGCCTGCAGTACGAAGTGCTGACCGCGGGCGAGGGCGCCAAGCCATCGCGTGACGACAGCGTGCGTACCCACTACCACGGCACCCTGATCGACGGCAGCGTGTTCGACAGCTCCTACGAGCGCGGCCAGCCTGCCGAATTCCCGGTAGGCGGCGTGATCGCCGGCTGGACCGAGGCCCTGCAACTGATGGGTACCGGCAGCAAATGGCGCCTGTACGTGCCGAGCGAGCTTGCCTACGGCGCCCAGGGCGTTGGCAGCATCCCGCCGCACAGCGTGCTGGTGTTTGATGTCGAGCTGCTCGACATCCTGTAAGCGCTAAAGCTTGGGCCCTGAGGCGTCAAAAAACTCCCAGGGTTCGAGCTCGCTAGCCTTCGGATAAGTGTCACGGGCGCAAGGCCCGGGCATAGCAATACAGGAACAGGCTGCGCACCAGTTCCTTGAGGATCAGCGGCTCGCTCGAGCTCAGTTCGTGCAGATCCAGGTCACCCTGCTTACGCAATTCGTCCAGCGCCTCTTCTTCGAGTACGGCGCAGACTTCGCCGGTCTCGCGGTGCAGGATGCGCAGGTAGGGATGAGGGCGGTCCAGCCAGGCGTCTATTAGATAAGTCATGCTCGCATCTCCCTGAGTGATTGGTAGATATGAGAATAATTCTTATTACGTTAATAGCAAGTGTTAATCGCGCCTTTCGTCGAACGGTTGCCGTTGCGCCCGGTTTGAATAACTGACGGGCATGAAAAAGCCCGTCGCGGGGACGGGCTTCGGGTCATGCGGCTTGCGCTGAATCAGTGGGTGCGCGCCACGGCGAAGTGGCTCAGCTCGACCAGGGCGTCGCGGTAGGCGCTGGCAGGCAGCACTTCCAGGCAGGCGATGGCGCGCTCCGCGTAGTCGCGTGCCAGGTTGGCGGTGTAATCCAGGGCGCCCGCGGCCTGCACGGCTTCGCGGATGCTTTCCAGGTCTTCCAGGCCACCTTTCTGAATGGCCTTGCGCACCAGAGCGGCCTGCTCGGCGCTGCCCTCGCGCATGGTGTAGATCAGCGGCAGGGTTGGCTTGCCCTCGGCCAGGTCGTCGCCGACGTTCTTGCCCAGCGTGGCGGCATCACCCTTGTAGTCGAGCAGATCATCGACCAGCTGGAAGGCGACGCCCAGGTGGTCGCCGAACAGGCGCAGCGCCTCGTTCTGCTCGGCGCTCGCTTCAGCCAGCGCGGCGGCGCTCTGGGTCGAAGCCTCGAAGAGCATGGCGGTCTTGCCGCGGATGACTTCCATGTAGGTTTCTTCCGTGGTGCTGGCGTCGCGGATCTTCGACAACTGCAGCACCTCGCCCTCGGCAATCACCCGGGTGGCCTTGGAGAGGATCTTCATAACCGGCATCGAACCGAGCTCGACCATCATTTCGAACGAGCGCGAATAAAGGAAGTCGCCGACCAGCACGCTGGGTGCGTTGCCCCACTGCGCGTTGGCCGTGCTGCGGCCACGGCGCATGTCGGACATGTCGACCACGTCGTCATGCAGCAGGGTGGCGGTGTGCAGGAATTCGATGGTAGCGGCCAGCAGGCGCAGGCGCTCGTCGTTCAGGCCCAGGGCCTTGCCACTGAGCAGCACCAGCAACGGGCGCAGGCGCTTGCCGCCAGCGGAGATGATGTAGTCGCCGATCTTCTCGACCAGCGGGACGCGGGACACCACTTGCTGACGGATAATGCCGTCAACAGCGGCGAAATCATCCGCTACCACACTGTAGAAAGTCTGGGGTTGCATCAGCGACATAAGCTCCTTGGACCGGCACTATCGGCTTTAATAGGCCATAGTTTGCGCGGCATGCTAGGGGGCAGGGTGGGGGCTGTCAAGGCGATGGCAGGCGGCGCTTGCGCTGTCCCGGTGGCTTGCGTACAATCGCGCACCCTGAACTTCCCCCTGGGTATTTCCCTGCCTTACGCAATTGCAAGGGTGTCCATCCGGCCCCGAGCAGCCATGCCAGCCGACACTATTCCTATAAAGCGCTGGGTGAGCAGGATCAACGGAGATTTACCATGTACGCAGTAATTGTTACTGGTGGCAAGCAATACAAAGTCACCGAAGGCGAATTCCTCAAGGTCGAGAAACTGGAGCTGGCCGCTGGCGAAGCGCTGACTTTCGACCGCGTGTTGCTGGTTGGCAACGGTGATGACGTCACCATCGGCGCTCCTGTCGTCGAAGGCGCCAAGGTATCGGCTGAAGTCGTTTCGCAAGGTCGTCACGATAAAGTCACCATCATCAAGTTCCGTCGTCGTAAGCACCACATGAAGCGTCAGGGCCACCGTCAGTGGTTCACTGAGATCAAAATCACCGGTATTCAGGCCTGATTCATTTCGCTTGAACCCTTTATAGGAGTATTGAACTCATGGCACACAAAAAAGCTGGCGGTAGTACCCGCAACGGTCGCGACTCAGAAGCCAAACGCCTTGGCGTGAAGATGTATGGCGGCCAGAAAATCGTTCCTGGCAACATCATCGTGCGTCAGCGCGGCACCCAGTTCCACGCTGGTTACGGCGTTGGCATGGGCAAGGATCACACCCTGTTCGCCAAGATCGAAGGCGTGATCAAGTTCGAAGTAAAAGGTGCCTTCGGTCGCCGTTACGTAAGCGTCGTCGCGGCCTAATCGCGAAGTTGCTGGAAAAGCCCCGTCCTGCGACGGGGCTTTTTTGTTTCTGTATCCTGTTGCGCTCGGCTTCGTCCGATTCGGGCGCCGCACGCGCGCATCGTGTGGGTTCTTGCCAAACTGTCCTGGGTTGACGCGGGTGGTTTCAGGGCAATTTCGCAAGCACCCGGTGTTTCCTGTTTCAGTGACCCGCGATTATGGCGGGAGGTGTACCCATGAAATTCGTCGATGAAGTATCGATTTCTGTAAAGGCCGGCGATGGTGGCAACGGCATGATGAGCTTCCGTCGCGAGAAGTTCATCGAGAACGGCGGCCCCAACGGTGGTGATGGTGGCGACGGTGGTTCGATCTACATCGAGGCCATGGCCAACCTCAATACCCTGGTGGACTACCGTTATACCCGCCGTTTCCAAGCGCCCAATGGCGAGAAGGGCGGCAGCACCGACTGCACCGGCGCCAAGGGCGAAGACCTGGTCCTGCCGGTGCCGATCGGCACCACGGTCATCGATGCCGGTACCCAGGAAGTGATTGGCGACCTGACCAAGGCCGGGCAGCGCCTGATGGTGGCCCAGGGCGGCTGGCATGGCCTGGGCAATACCCGTTTCAAGTCCAGCACCAACCGTGCGCCACGCCAGACCACGCCCGGCAAGCCGGGTGAGGCGCGTGACCTCAAGCTGGAGTTGAAGGTGCTGGCGGACGTCGGTCTGCTCGGTTTGCCGAACGCGGGCAAGAGCACCTTCATCCGCTCGGTGTCGGCGGCCAAGCCGAAAGTCGCCGACTACCCGTTCACCACGCTGGTGCCGAACCTGGGTGTGGTCAGTGTCGACCGCTACAAGAGTTTCGTGGTCGCCGACATTCCCGGGCTGATCGAGGGCGCCTCCGAAGGTGCCGGGCTGGGTATTCGCTTCCTCAAGCACCTGGCGCGTACACGCTTGCTGCTGCACCTCGTCGACATGGCGCCGCTGGACCTGACCGATCCGGCCGAGGCCGCGGCCACCATCGTCGCGGAACTCACCAAGTTCAGCCCGGCGTTGGCCGATCGTGAGCGCTGGCTGGTGCTCAACAAGGCCGACCAGATCCTCGATGAGGAGAAGGAGCAGCGCGTCGCCGAGATCGTCGCCCGCCTCGAGTGGGAAGGCCCCGTCTACGTAGTCTCCGCCCTGGCGCGCGAAGGCACCGAGCAGCTGTGCTACGACATCATGGATTTCCTCGAGGCGCGCGCCGAGCGCATCCAGGAGAACCCCGAGTACGCCGCCGAGCTTGCCGAACTCGATCAGCGCATCGAAGATGAAGCGCGTGCTCAGTTGCAGGCGCTGGACGACAAGCGTGCGCTGCGTCGCTCCGGCGTGCGGGCCGTGGGCGAGGTCGACGAGGACGACAGCTTCTGGGACGAGGAAGACGAAGAGGACGGCCCGGAGATCATTTACGTCCGGGATTGATAGGACGACAGACGCCGCTTTTTAGCGGCGTTTTTGTAGGTTTTGGCCGTTGCTACCGGTGATGGCTTGCGAAAATGTGCTTCTGGCTGGGGTTGGAAAACATGCGTGACAAGGTAAGTGGTGCGCAGCGCTGGGTAGTCAAGATCGGCAGTGCCTTGCTGACCGCCGATGGCAAGGGGCTGGATCGCGGCGCCATGGCGGTGTGGGTCGAGCAGATGGTGGCGCTGCGAGCGCAGGGCGTCGAGCTGGTGCTGGTATCGTCCGGCGCGGTGGCGGCGGGGATGAGCCGCCTTGGCTGGACGGCGCGCCCGAGCGCCATCCACGAGCTGCAGGCGGCCGCGGCGATCGGCCAGATGGGCCTGGTGCAGGCCTGGGAGTCGAGCTTCGGCGAGCATGGTCGGCGCACCGCACAGATCCTGCTGACCCACGATGACCTGTCCGACCGCAAGCGCTACCTGAATGCGCGCAGCACCCTGCGTACCCTGGTCGAGCTCGACGTGGTGCCGGTGATCAACGAGAACGACACCGTGGTCACTGACGGTATCCGGTTCGGCGACAACGACACCCTGGCCGCGCTGGTGGCCAATCTGGTCGAGGCGGACCTGCTGGTGATTCTCACCGACCGTGACGGCATGTTCGATGCGGACCCGCGCAACAACCCCGACGCCCAGCTGATCCACGAAGCGCGCGCTGACGACCCAGCCCTGGATGCGGTGGCTGGTGGCGTGGGCGGCGCCCTGGGGCGTGGCGGCATGCAGACCAAGCTGCGCGCAGCGCGCCTGGCGGCCCGCTCCGGGGCGCACACGGTGATCGTCGGCGGCGCCATCGATCAGGTTCTGGCGCGCCTCAAGGCGGGTGAGTTGCTCGGCACGCTGCTGGCGCCCGAGCGCGGCATGCTGGCGGCGCGCAAGCAATGGTTGGCTGGGCACCTGCAGACCCGCGGCACTCTGGTGCTGGACGATGGTGCGGTCAAGGCGCTGGTCTCCGACCGCAAGAGCCTGCTGCCGGTCGGCGTCAAGGCCGTGCAAGGCAGCTTCCGTCGCGGCGAAATGGTGGTCTGCGTGGCGCCCGATGGTCGGGAAGTGGCTCGCGGTCTGGTCAACTACAGTGCCCTGGAGGCGCAGAAGATCATCGGTCGTCCGTCGGACGAGATCGAGCGACTGCTCGGCTACGTCGACGAGCCGGAGCTGGTGCACCGCGATAATCTGATTCTGGTCCAGTGAGCCCTTTGGGAGGTAGCGATGCGTAAGCTTCTGCTGGTTGCGGCGGCGCTGATGGCCGTGCCGATGGGCGCCCTGGCCGAGGAAGTCGGCCAGGTCTCCACGGTATTCAAGTGGCTGGGGCCGAACGACAAGATCGTCGTCGAGGCCTTCGACGATCCCAAGGTGGCAGGCGTGACCTGCTACCTGTCGCGCGCCAAGACCGGTGGCGTGAAGGGCGGCCTCGGCCTGGCCGAAGACCGCGCCGAAGCCTCGATCGCCTGCCGCCAAGTCGGGCCGATCAGTTTTGCCGGTGACCTGAAGGATGGCGAGGGGGTGTTCCGTGAGCGCACCTCGCTGGTGTTCAAGACCATGCAGGTCGTGCGTTTCTTCGATCAGAAGCGCAACACCCTGGTTTATCTCGTCTACAGCGACCGCATCATCGAGGGTAGCCCGCAGAATGCGGTGACTGCCATCCCGATCCTGCCCTGGCCAAAGAGTAACTGAGTCGCTGGCCGCTGTTCGAATAGGCTCGTCAGTAGCGCCGCTTCGCTGTGCCTGGGCGATTCGGAGAGTGTATTTGTTGGTATCTCGGCTGGTTTGATATCGCC
>CBIFVM010000069.1:0-7120 GCA_966186235.1 uncultured Pseudomonas sp. | reverse complement strand
ATGTCATGCAGACGCTGCACGCCGATCTGCGCGCTGATCACCAGCATGCCGATCACCGCGCCGACCAACAGGATGCTGCCAAGGGTATCGGCCACCACGGTGATGGCCGAGATGCCGGCCATGACGCCGACGAAGATGAACAGCAATGCCAGCGACCAGGCCAGGTAACGCATCCTGCCGATGCGGCCTTTGAACGAATTGATCTTCAACTGGCCAACCTGGCCAGCCTGGGGGTCGATATCCGCCTTGGGCGGTGAATAAGGTGTCTGCGGCTGACCGGAGACGCTAGACGCCGCGCGTGGTGGCGGGCTTTGCGGCGCTTCGGCCTGGCGGGCCAGGTACTTCTCGATGATCACACCGCAAGCCGAGCATTCGGCAGCCGTGAGCTGCTGATGGCCGCACTTGGGGCAGGTCATGGACGTCTGCGGCGGGCTCGCTGGCTCCACCTTGGCGGCTTTTTCTTCATCCGTTTTCACGAGGCTCAGCGCAGCGGCCAGATCCGGCTCCTTGCGAGCGCGGGCACCGGCACGCTGCAGCACGTTCAGGTACTGCTCGGCCTGGGCCTCTTCCAGGTCACGCTTGATGGCCACCGGGCCACGGCCGAACAGGGCGTCGATACGCGCGCGATCGCTTTTGAACAGGCTGGCCAGGTTGGCCTTGACCTCGTCCAGCGAGGTGCCGGGCATCAGGCTGCCATCGAAGACGATCTTGTAGCGGGGCTGGCTCATGCGCGTCCTTGTTTGCACGGAAAGAAGTGGTCGCCGACCCTATCCCGCCGCCATCGGTTCGGCAAGTGGGCGAGGGTCGGTTTTCGGTGCAGCTGAGCGGTGGTTCTCAGCTTGCCAGCAGGCGCGTTGGCGGCGGGTCAGAATGGCCTGACCACGACCAGAATGACGATGGCGATCAGGATCAGCACCGGCACCTCGTTGAACCAGCGATAGAACACGTGGCTGCGCGTGTTCTCGCCGCGGGCCAGGCGTTTGTACATGGCACCGCACATGTGGTGGTAACCCACCAGCAGGATCACCAGGGTGAGCTTGGCATGCATCCAGCCCTGGCTCATCCAGCCTGGCGCGAGCATCAGCAGGCCCACGCCCAGCACCAGGGTGGCGATCATCGCCGGCGTCATGATGCCCCGGTACAGCTTGCGCTCCATGGTGCTGAAGCGTTCGCGGCTCGGCTCGTCCTCGCTCATGGCGTGGTACACGAACAGCCGCGGCAGGTAGAACAGACCGGCAAACCAGCAGACCATGGCGACGATGTGCAGGGCTTTGATCCACAGATAAAGCATTGCCGTTCCTTTTCATTGGTGGGGCTTGCGATACTAGTGCCCATGATCTCAATAGTCATCAAGGCGGTTGGCCGCAGGCAGGGTGGGCCTTATCATCGGACTTTTCGTCGAACAGTTTCGAGGCATCCGATGCACCCATCCGCTCCCTTAGCGATTACACCGCGGCACCGCGGTGGTGGCGTGCCCGGGCATCGGTCCTGATGACGGGGTGGGAGGTTCGCCCCAGCAACCGGGCTCAGGAACGACGCTTGCGGGTTGCGCTGGTGATATTGCTCGTCGCGGTACCGCTCGCCTTCTATGGGGGCAACTGGTGGCAAGCCCGATCCACTCAAGAGCAGGCGCTGGCATTCCAGCAGATGCAGGCGCAGGTCGAGGCACAGGGCCGCGAGCTGGACGAACTACGCCAGCGCATGGCGGTACTCAGCAGTGGTGAGCAACTGGCTCAGCAATCCAACGAACAAAGCCGCCTGACCATCAAGTTGCTCGAGGAGCAGAACTTCAAGCAGCAGCAGGAACTGGCGTTCTACAAGAGTGTTCTGGCCCCGGACAGCAAGGTCAACGGGCTGCTGATCCGCAGCTTCGATATTCACCCGGCGGAGGCGCCTGGCGTCTATCGTTTCAAACTCATGCTCAGCCGTATCGGCAAGGACGACAAACCCCTGCAGGGGCGTTTGAACGTGCAGCTGGAGGGCAGCATGAACGGCAAGGCGAAGAGCCTGCCGCTGATTCAGCTCAGTGGCGACCTCCCGGAAGGCTCGACCGAGAAGGCGATTCCCTTCGCGTTCAAGCACCTGCAGGCGATTCCCGACGGTGGGCGGTTGGGTGAGCTGCGGATTCCCGAGGGCTTCGTGCCCAAGCGCATACGTATCAAGGCTGATGTCGAGGGTGGAAAAGCCGTCGAGCGTCAAATCGAGTGGACTGACGGATAGGTGATGGCCGCCATGTGGAATAAAGGCAAGGGCAAGGCAGACATGCAGCGCTTCTCGGGCAAAACCAGCCTGATCGCAGCGGGCGCGGTATTTCGTGGCGACCTGGAGTTTCAGGGTGCGGTGCAGATCGACGGCAAGGTGCTCGGCGACATCCTCACCGAGCAGGGGTTGGTGCGGGTCAGCGTCGAAGGGCAGGTTGAAGGCGAGGTGCGCGCCCCCCATGTAGTGATCGACGGCGAGATCGTCGGCGACGTCTATGCCGGCCAGCACGTCGAGCTGGGCCCCAAGGCCCGGGTTCGCGGCAACCTCTATTACGGGCTGATGGAAATGGCCATGGGCGCTCAGGTCGAAGGTGGCCTGCGGCCGATCAAGGAGCAGGACAGACCGTTGGAGCTGCCCGAGAGCGTGGATGACGCTCAATAGTTGACCAATTTTCTAGGGTAAGCGGATAATACAGCGCTACCACGCAGTATGGGCGCCTGGCGCCGGGAGATAGAACATGAGCGTCGAAACCTTCACCCCTGCCGCTGCGATGCAGTTTACGCAGGGTGCGGCCAGCAAGGTGAAGAGCCTGGTTGATGAAGAGGGCAACCCGCGCCTTAAGTTGCGCGTGTTCGTCACGGGAGGCGGTTGTTCGGGCTTCCAGTACGGCTTCACCTTCGATGAAGAAGTGGCCGACGACGACACCATCGTCGAACGCGAGGGCGTCAGCCTGGTCGTCGACCCGATGAGCTTCCAGTACCTGGTCGGCGCGGAAGTGGATTACCAGGAAGGCCTCGAAGGCTCTCGCTTCGTGATCAAGAACCCCAACGCGACCACTACCTGCGGTTGCGGTTCGTCGTTCTCGATCTGAGCCCTGAGTCATATGAAAACGCCGCGCATCTGCGCGGCGTTTTTATTTGTGTGTTACTCAGGCTGGGTAGATCGCGCCGAGCACGCGCAGCCCTTTGGCGCCGGTGACTTCCGGCCGATTGGCGGGGATGCCGTTAAGGCAGCAGTGAGCCAGCCATGCAAAGGCCATGGCTTCGACCCAGTCGGCAGGCACGCCGTGATCATCGGTACGGCTTACTTCGCTGGCCGGCAGCAGCGCACGCAGGCGGGCCAGCAGCGCCTTGTTGTGGGCGCCCCCGCCGCAAACCAGCAATTGGCTGCAGTCGGGTTGCGCCTGCTGCAATGAGCGGGCGATGCTGGTGGCGGCCAGCTCCAGCAGGGTGGCCTGTATATCTTGCGGTTGATAGCTCGGCTGCGTATCCAGGTGCTGCATCAGCCAGGGCAGGTTGAACAGTTCGCGACCGGTGCTCTTCGGTCCGGTGGTCTGGAAGAAGGGATCCGCCAGCAGCGCGCTCAGCAGTTCGGGCTGCACGGTACCGCTGGCAGCCCAGGTGCCGTCCTTGTCGTACGCGTGGCCGCGATGGTGGTGAATCCACGCATCCATCAGCACGTTACCCGGCCCGCAATCGAAGCCCTTGGCGGGCTTTCCCTCTTCCAGCAGGCTGAGGTTGCTGAAACCACCCACGTTGAGAATCGCCCGAGCGGAGCCGGGGCTGGCGAAAAGCGCCTCATGAAAGGCCGGCACCAGGGGCGCGCCCTGGCCGCCGGCGGCCACGTCGCGACGACGAAAGTCGGCCACCACGGTGATGTCGGTCAGTTCGGCCAGCAGGGCTGGGTTGCCGATCTGAATGGTGAAACCCCGTGTAGGCTCGTGGCGCACGGTCTGGCCGTGACTGCCAATGGCACAAACATCGTCGGGCTGCAGATTCTGCTCGCGCAGCAGGCTGTTGACGCCTTCGGCGACCAGCCGCGCCCACGCTTGCTCGGCGAGCGCCGCGCGGGCGAGTTCATCCGGGCCAGAGCTGCACAAGTCGAGCAACTGCTGGCGAAGACCGTCGGGAAGGGCTTGGTAGTGGTGGGCGAGCAGTCGGGTTCGCTCGCCTTGCTCGACAAGGGCGATGTCCAGCCCGTCGAGACTGGTACCGGACATCACACCAAGATAGAGCATGGGATCAGCGCTTGTTGAGCGCGAGCATGGTGGCTTTTTCCTGATCCATGCGCGCCATGAGTGGTTTGCTCATCCGCAGGAAACGTTGCTTTTCCTGGCGGGCGATCGGATCGGACATCGGCAGCTTCTGGCTCAGCGGATCGACATGGGTACCGTTGACCTGGAACTCGTAGTGCAGGTGAGGGCCGGTCGACAGGCCAGTGGTGCCGATGTAGCCGATGATCTGGCCCTGTTTCACGCTGCCGCCAGTACGAACGCCTTTGGCGAAACCCTGCATGTGTGCATACAGCGTGCGGTAGCGGCTGCCGTGCTGCAATACGATGGTGTTGCCGTAGCCGCCTTTGCGGCCGGCCAGAACTACCTTGCCATCACCTGCAGCCTTGATCGGCGTACCGCGCGGTGCGGCATAGTCGACGCCCTTGTGAGCGCGGATCTTGTTGAGGATCGGGTGCTTGCGGCCGTTCGAGAAGCGCGAGCTGATGCGCGCGAAGTCTACCGGCGTACGAATGAACGCTTTGCGCATGCTGTTGCCATCGGCGTCGTAGTAGCTGACGTTACCCTGCTTGTCGGTGTAGCGAACGGCGGTATAGGTCTTGCCACGATTGGTGAAACGCGCGGAAAGAATGTTGCCGGTGCCGACCGATTTGTCGCCGACCTTCTTGTTCTGGTAGATGACCTCGAACTCGTCGCCTTCACGAATATCCATGGCGAAGTCGATGTCGTAACCGAAGATGTTGGCCAAATCCATGGTCAGGTTGTGGGACAGGCCGGCGCGCTTGGCAGCCACGAACAGCGAGCTGTTGATCACCCCGTGGGCGTAGGATTCGTGTACGTCCGGTTTGACCAGCTCACGCTTGAAATCATAGCCGCTGTCGGTCTTGCTCAGGCTGACGCTTTCCAGGTCGCTGAGCTGGCTGTGCAGGCTTTCCAGCTGGCCATCTTCGCTCAGCTGGAACTGCAGCTCCTGGCCAACCTTGAGGCGAGTCAGCTGCTTGGCTTCTTTGCTGCTGTTGATCACTTCATGCAGGGTATTGGGGCTCAGGCCCACTTTGCTGAACACCGTGGAGAGCGTGTCGCCATTTTCTACAGCGACAGTCTTGTTGCGTGGGTCTTCAGGCGGCTGTTCGGCAATTTCCGGCTCTGCGTCGAGCTCGCCATTCTGCGAATCATCGTTGCTTTCTATCTGCGCGAAGGGCGAGTCGACGTCTTCCTGGGCAGCGGCGTCTGCCTGATTGCTGGGCAGGTTCTGCTGAATCTGCTCGGAGCCGTTGTCCATGTCCAGATTCAGGAAGGTCTTCTTGGCTTCTACTTCGCGGGAGGGAAATACCAGGAGTGCAAGGCTTAGGAGGGCGGCGACGCCGCTGGCTGCGATGATGTGTGTCTTGGGGTAGAGCGGCGGCGCTTTAGTTGTAGAGGTCATAAGGGCTGCTTTTTGATGAAGTGAAAAGATGAAGAGGAAAAAGAAGAAACTGATGAATATGCAGTAACTGTATAAAATATAACCAAATCTACCTCGAGGCAAGCCCGCAGGTGATAGCCGGTGCCTGCAGTGGGCATTGCAGGGCAGAACTT
Source organism: uncultured Pseudomonas sp. (assembly GCA_966186235.1). Classification (GTDB taxonomy): domain Bacteria; phylum Pseudomonadota; class Gammaproteobacteria; order Pseudomonadales; family Pseudomonadaceae; genus Aquipseudomonas. Next base: position 1,329 of record CBIFVM010000069.1, on the reverse strand, counting down.
GTCATTTGTTGGCGATCTTGTATGGTTGGAGCCCTTTTGAATCTGGTGGCTGTGAGTCCTATGAAGTCGGTTGAAGAGCAGCTCGCGCTGATCAAGCGTGGTGCAGAAGAAGTCCTTGTTGAAGCGGAGCTGATCGAGAAGCTCAAGCGCGGTGAGCCGCTGCGTATCAAGGCCGGCTTCGACCCGACTGCACCGGACCTGCACCTGGGGCACACCGTACTTATTAATAAGCTGCGCCAGTTCCAGGATCTGGGGCATCAGGTGATCTTCCTGATCGGCGACTTCACCGGCATGATCGGTGACCCCAGTGGCAAGAGCGCCACACGCCCACCGCTGACCCGCGAGCAGGTACTGGAGAACGCCGAGACCTACAAGGCTCAGGTATTCAAGATCCTCGATCCCGCCAAGACCGAGGTTGCCTTCAACTCCACGTGGATCAACGAGCTGACGCCGGCCGACTTCATTCGCCTGGCCTCTCAGTACACCGTGGCGCGCATGCTCGAGCGCGATGACTTCGACAAGCGCTACACCGGCAACCAGCCGATCGCCATCCACGAGTTCCTTTACCCGCTCGTACAGGGCTACGACTCCGTGGCGCTGCGCGCCGATGTCGAACTCGGCGGCACCGACCAAAAATTCAACCTGCTGATGGGCCGCGAGCTACAGCGCGCCTATGGGCAGTCGTCCCAGTGCGTCGTCACCATGCCGCTGCTCGAAGGGCTGGATGGCGTGAAGAAGATGTCCAAGTCCCTGGGTAATTACATCGGCATTCAGGAAGCACCAGGTGTCATGTACAATAAGCTGGTGTCCATGCCGGATGCGCTGATGTGGCGTTACTTCGAATTACTCAGCTTCCGCACCATGGACGAGATCGAGCAATTCAAGAAGGACGTGGAAGCTGGCGCGAACCCGCGTGATATCAAGATCAAGCTGGCCGAGGAGATCGTCGCGCGTTTCCATGGCGAAGAGGCGGCGGCTACAGCCCACCGTTCTGCCGGTAACCGTATGAAGGATGGCGAGCTGCCTGAAGATCTGCCGGAGGTCGAGCTGGCCGCTGGCGACGATATGCCGATCGCGGCGCTGCTTAATAAAGCAGGCTTGGTGAAGAACGCGGCGGTCGCGCGTGATCTTCTCGGCTCCGGCAGTGTGCGTGTGGACAGTGAGGTGGTCGATCGCAGCTTCGTGTTCAAGTTGGGCGCTACCCACGTTTGCCAGGCCGGTAAGAAGGCTTTCGCGCGGGTTACGCTGAAAACCGAATAAAAGCGTAAATTAAGGGTTGACCTGATTTCGTGGAGGCCTATAATGCGCACCACTTCCGGCGCAGCCTGA
>CBIFVM010000068.1:0-7714 GCA_966186235.1 uncultured Pseudomonas sp. | reverse complement strand
TAGAGGTGTCCTTTCTATGCCTGGGCAATAGCCCTTTGCCTTATGGGGAGAATGCTATGCGCGGCTGGCGAATAACTCAAATTCATATTTTTCATCCAGAAGATTCCCGATCGGAATTGCTATAGCATTGATCTCTACCGCCCGCACTACCATCGGAAATGCCCATGGATCTCGCCACGCTCAACGCCTTCATCGCCATCGCCGAACTCGGCAGCTTCTCCGAGGCTGCCATACGCCTGCATCTGACCCAGCCGGCAGTGAGCAAACGTATCGCCAGCCTCGAGCAGCAACTGCGCGTGCGCCTGTTCGACCGCCTGGGCCGCGAGGTGAGCCTGACCGAAGCCGGGCGCGCCCTGCTGCCACGCGCCTACCAGATTCTCAACGTGCTGGAGGACACCCGCCGGGCGCTGACCAACCTCAATGGCGAGATCACCGGGCGGCTGACCCTCGCTACCAGCCACCATATCGGCCTGCACCGCTTGCCGCCGTTGCTGCGCGCCTTTACCCGAGCCCATCCGCAGGTCGCGCTGGATATCCAGTTCCTCGACTCGGAAGTGGCCTACGACGAAGTGTTCCACGGCCGCGCCGAGCTGGCAGTGATCACTCTGGCGCCCGACACCCGCGACCCGGTCCGCGCCGTGCCGGTGTGGGACGACCCGCTGGACTTCGTGACCGCCCCCGAGCATCCATTGGCCCAGGGCACGGGCGTGACCCTTGCCGACGTGGCCCTGCACCCCGCGGTATTTCCCGGCGGCAACACCTTTACCCACCACATCGTGCAGCGCCTGTTCGAGGCCGAGGACCTGACGCCCAACATCGCCATGAGCACCAACTACCTGGAGACCATCAAGATGATGGTTTCCATCGGTCTGGCCTGGAGCGTACTGCCGCGCACCATGCTCGACGAACAGGTGGCGCGCCTGCCGCTGCCCGGCATCCAGCTGTCGCGTCAGCTCGGTTACATCGTGCATACCGAGCGCACCCTGTCGAACGCCGCCAGGGCCTTCATGCAACTGCTCGACAGTCATCGCGACAGTCTTGCTTTAGCGCCGGGGCAGCAGCTAACGTGACAACCATGCCGGCCATCTGCCGGCATTCATGCTGCATATGCGCCAATAGCCCGGCTTTCCGCCTCGCCGGGCTTTTGTAGAGGAAGGGTCAATGGGCAACTCCAACGACAAACGCCCACCGTTGCCCCACGTGCCGGTACTCGACCCCGCCGAGTTCGAGAAGACCTGGCGCGACAGCCAGCATCTATTGGCCGCCCTCAATGGTGCCGGCCTCGGCGCCTGGTTCTGGAACGTCGACACCGGCGAGGTCAGCTGGTCGCGTGGCGCCCAGAAGGTATTCGGTCTGGACCCGACCCGCCCGCTCAACGCCCCGGTCGACTATATCGGGCTGATTCCCGAGGAGGAGCGCGGCGAAGTGCTGCGCATGTTCCAGGCGGTGATCGATGGCTCGCCCACGGCCGAGCCGATCCGCCACCGCATTCAATGGCCGGACGGCAGCCTGCGCTGGATCGAGATCACCGGCAGCCTGCAGGCTGGCGAAGGCGGCCAGAACCGCATGTTCGGTGTGGTGCGCGACATCAACCGCCAGCGCGTTCAGGAACAGGCCCTGGCCGATAGCCAAGAGCGCCTGCGCATGGCACTCGAATCGGCCGATCTGGGCACCTGGGACTGGCACATCCCCAGCGACACCCTGTATGCCTCGCCACGCGCCGCGGTGCTGCACGGGCTGGCGAACGAACCCTTCCAGGGCCGCTTCCCGGATTTCTTCGTCCATGTGCCCATGCAGGATCGCCAGGTCCTGCGCCAGGCCTATCGCGACCTGCTGCCCGATAACGGCCAGGACTCCCAGGTGACCTACCGTACGGTGCACGCCAACGGCCAGACCCATTACCTGGAAAGCACCGCCAAGCTGCACCGCGACGCCCAGGGCCAGCCCCTGCGCATGACCGGCATCATGATCGACACCAGCGAGCGCACCCTGCGCGAGCAGCGCCTGCAGGCCTCGGAGCGCAAGTTCGCCCTGGTCTTCCAGGCCAGCCCCGACCCGATCTGCGTGACCACCCTGCCGGAAGGCCGCATTCTGGAGGTCAATCCGGCGTTCACCCAGGCGTTCGGCTGGCGGCCGGCGGAAGTCACCGGGCGCAATATCTTCAAGCTCGCGCCCTGGCAGGCCCTGCCGGAGGACTCGCCACTGCGCCTGAAGATTCTCAGCGGCACCGACCTCACCGACGAACGCATCGACCTGACCGACCCACAGGGCCGGCTGATGAGCTGCATCGTGTCATGCCGTCGCCTGGAGCTGGCCGGCCAGCCCTGCGTGCTCAGCAAGTTTCGCGACATCACCGAGCAGCAGCGCGCCGAGTCGGCGCTCAAGGCCAGCCAGGAGAAGTTCTACAAGGCCTTTCACTCCAGCCCGGACGCCATCACCATCACCACCCGCGACACGGGCCGCTACATCGAGATCAATGACGGTTTCACGCGCCTGACAGGCTACAAAGCCGAGGAAGTCATCGGGCGCACCTCCACCGAGGTCGGCATCTGGCCCGACGAGGAGCAGCGCCAGCGCCTGCTCAACACCCTGCGCGAGGAAGGCCACATTCAGCGCATCGAGATGAGCGGCCGCGACCGCTACGGCAAGCACCTGGAAGTGGAAATCTCCTTCGAGCCGATCGAGCTGGATAGCACCCAATGCCTGCTGGTCACCGCCCGCGACATCAGCGAACTCAAGGCAGCCCAGCAGCAGATCCAGCACCTGGCCTACCACGACCCGCTGACCAGCCTGCCCAATCGCGCCCTGCTGATGGATCGCCTGACCCAGCAGATCGCCCTGCTGCAACGCCACGCGCTGCGTGGCGCCCTGTTGTTTCTCGATCTCGACCACTTCAAGCACATCAACGACTCGCTCGGCCACCCATTCGGCGATGCGGTGCTCAAGCTGATCACCGCCCGCCTGGAAGTCAGCGTGCGCGAGGAAGACACCGTGGCGCGCCTGGGCGGCGACGAATTCGTGGTGCTGCTGACCGGTATCGAGGGCACGTTCGAGGAAGTCATCTCCCATGCCGGCCAGGCCGCCGAGAAACTGCGCACCCTGCTCAGCGAGCCCATGCTGCTCGAAGGCCATCGCCTGCAGGTCACCCCGAGCATCGGCATCGCGCTGATCCCCGACCACGGCCAGACGCCCGCGGACCTGCTCAAGCGCGCCGACATCGCCCTGTACCGCGCCAAGGATTCGGGCCGCAATGCCATTCAGCTGTTCCACAGCTCCATGCAGCACGCGGCCAGCGAGCGCCTGCGCCTGGAAAACGAGCTGCGCACCGCCCTGAGCCGCGGTGAATTCGAGCTGTATTTCCAGGCCCAGGTGGATGCCCGCACCGACCAGATCATCGGTGCCGAGGCGCTGCTGCGCTGGGCCCATCCGACGCTTGGCGAGCAGTCACCAGCGCTGTTCATCCACGTACTGGAGGAAAGCGGGCTGATTCTGGAAGTCGGTGCCTGGGTGATGGTCGAAGCCTGCCACGCCTGCGCGCAACTCTTGGAGGACGGTCTCATCGACGAGCGTTTCAGCCTTTGCGTGAACATCAGTACCCGGCAGTTCCGCCAGGCCGATTTCGTCGAGCGCGTCGAGCATTGCCTGCGCCAGAACAAACTGCCCCAGGGCATGCTCAAGCTGGAGATCACCGAAGGCATCGTCATCGAGGACATCGACGACACCATCGCCAAGATGAACCGCCTGCGCAAACTGGGCGTCAGCTTCGCCATGGACGACTTCGGCACCGGTTACTCGTCGCTCACCTACCTCAAGCGCCTGCCGGTGGACGTGCTGAAGATCGACCAGTCGTTCGTGCGTGATGCCACCAGCAACCCGAGCGACGCGGAAATCATCCGAGCCGTGGTGGCGCTCGGCCTCAGCCTAGGCCTGGAGGTCATCGCCGAGGGCGTGGAACAGCAGAGCCAGCTGGACTTCCTGCAAAGCCAGGGCTGCAACTGCTACCAGGGCTACCTGTTCAGCCGCCCGCAGCCGCTGACGGCCTTCCGCGCCCTGCTCAGCCACGGCGCCCAACGCCTGCCCCACTGAAACGGAAAAGGCGCCGCGAGGGCGCCTTTTCCGGTGTGCCGGCAGTAGCGATCAGTTCTCCAGCGCCGGTCGTGCAGCGCCGATCGGGATGCGCTTGGCCTTGGCCTCTTCCGGCACATGGCGCTCGAGCTCGATGTTGAGCAGGCCGCTCACCAAGCTGGCGCTCTTGACCTCGATGTGGTCGGCCAGACGGAACGACAGCTTGAACGAACGCTGAGCGATGCCCTGATACAGGTAGGTGACATTTTCACCGTTGCCATTGCCCGCGCGCTTGCCGCCGGTCACGGTCAACACGCCGCGCTCGACCTGCAGATCCAGATCTTCATCCTGGAATCCGGCGGCAGCGATGACGATCCGGTACTGGTCGTCGGCATGCTTCTCGACGTTGTAGGGCGGGTAGCTGCTGCTGGTCTCGTTGCGCATCGCCGATTCGAACAGGTCGTTGAAACGGTCGAAGCCAATGGACTGACGGAACAGCGGGGTCATGGAAAATGCAGTGCTCATGGTTGATCTCCTGAATTGGTCAGCGAGTGATAAGGTGCGGGACCCGACTTCGGCATCCCACGGTGATAAAAATGTGGATGGCCGAAAAAATTTCAAGGGCCTGAAAAAGGAGATTTTCGATGAGTAAGGTGATGCTGATCACCGGTGCCAGCCGCGGCATCGGTGCGGCCACGGCAAGGCTGGCGGCTGGGCAGGGTTACCGCGTGGTCATCAACTACCAGCGCAACCGCGAGGCCGCCGACGCGCTCGTCGAAGCGATCACGACCACGGGCGGCGAGGCGCTGGCGTTACAGGCCGATGTGGCGGATGAAGCCCAGGTTCGCCGGCTGTTCAGCGAGGTCGACGCCCGCCTGGGGCGCCTGGACGTGCTGGTCAACAACGCCGGAATGCTTGAGCAGCAGATGCGCCTGGAGCGCATGAGCCTGGAGCGCTGGCAACGGGTGTTCGCCACCAACGTGTACGGCAGCTTCCTGTGCAGCCGTGAGGCGATCGCGCGGATGTCCACCCGCCAGGGCGGGCGTGGCGGCGTGATCGTCAACGTGTCATCGATTGCCGCCCGCCTCGGCGCGCCCGAAGAGTACATCGACTATGCCGCAGCCAAGGGCGCGGTCGACAGCATGACGGTAGGACTGGCCAAAGAACTCGCCGCCGATGGCATTCGCGTGAATGCCGTGCGACCCGGCGTGATCGACACCGAGATCCACGCCAGTGGCGGCGAGCCGCAGCGAGTGGCGCGGGTGGCCGGAAGCATTCCGCTGGGCCGCGGCGGGCGGGCTGACGAGGTGGCAGAAGCGATTCTGTGGTTGGCCAGCGAACAGGCCAGTTATACCACCGGCTCGCTGCTCGACGTCAGCGGAGGGCGCTGAGCGCCTCCTCGTCAGCCTCGAGCGCCTGCAGCGTGCTCACCTCCGTCGGCGCGATGCTCACGCCCAGCAGTGCGTCGATGACCTCGCAGTTGGTTTCCCGCCGTACCAGCGCGAACAGCTCGACAGCCTCGGGATAGCTGCGCGTGAGCATCGCCAGCCACTGCTTGAGGCGCCCGGGAGCGTAGCGCGGCGAAATCTTGCGGCGGGCCTGCAGCCAGAACTCGGCCAACAGCGGCTGCAACTCAACCCAGCTCATCACGCCGACATCCTGGCCGAGCTTCGCCGCGGCGACCTGCCGAGCCAGATCGGGCCGCGCCACCACGCCACGGCCCAGCATGAAGTGCTCGGCGCCGCTCACCTCGCGGCAGCGCTGCCAATCCTCGACGGACCAGATGTCGCCGTTGGCATACACCGGCACGCTGACCACCTCCTGCACCCGCGCCACCCACTCCCAGTGCGCTGGCGGCTTGTAGCCCTCGACCTTGGTGCGCGCGTGCACGACGATCTGCGAGGCGCCGCCTTCGGCCAGTGCACGGGCGCAATCGAGAGCCAGGTCCTTGTGATCGAAGCCCAGGCGCATCTTGGCAGTGACGGGAATGGCCGCCGGCACGCTGCGGCGCACCTCACGCACGATAGCGTGCAGCAGCTCCGGCTCCTTGAGCAGCACCGCCCCGCCACGGGACTTGTTCACCGTCTTGGCCGGGCAGCCGAAGTTGAGGTCGATCACCGGCGTACCGAGCACGCAGGCGTAGGCGGCGTTGTCACCTAGGCACTTGGGATCGGAGCCGAGCAACTGCACGCGCAGCGGCGTGCCGACAGCCGTGCGGGCGCCATTGAACAACTCCGGCGCTAGTTTGCGGTAGGTCGACCTGGGCAGCACGCGATCGGTGACGCGAATGAACTCGGTCACGCACCAGTCGATGCCGCCAACCTGGGTCAGCACGTCGCGGAGGATTTCATCGACCAGCCCCTCCATGGGCGCCAGGGCGATCTGCATGGCGATACTCTCGAATAACGGGAAAGGCCATCGGCATGCCGAGGCAAAAACGGCGCGTAGTGTAGCGGCGAGCGACGCGCCGGGACAGCGCCTGAACACCCGACGCCTGGCGCAGTCCACTGCAGTGACAGACACCACCGGAAATCGCCATGAATCGACTCGTGCTGCGCAGCGCCCCGATCGCCCTGCTGCTGGCCGCCACCACTGCAATCGCCGCCACGCCGATCTCCGAAGGCGTGCCGCTGGATCCCGCAGCAGCCGCCAAGCTGATCGTCAGCCGCGACCGCAATGCGCCCAACGCCTGCGACCTGCAACTGCGCGTCGACGAGCAACTGGTTGTCGCCTTGCCAGCCGGCGAAAGCATCACGCTCGACGTGCCCAGCGGCGAGCGCAGCGTGGTGCTCACCCCGTCACGCGAAGGCTTCTGCGCCGAGATAGACCTGGTAAGCAGCCAGTCGCTCTTGCTGCAACCAGGTGAAACCCGGCGCTACCAGGCAGTCTACGAAGAGCGGAAGCTGTTTCTGGCTCCGCAGCCATGAACACTCAAGCCGGCAGCAATGCCCGGCCATAACCCTCGATGAATTCGGCCGGCATGCGCTTGGGCCGACCGCTGGACAGTTCGATGCAGACGAAGGTGGTGCGCGCACGTAGCAGGGTGGCGCCATCCTGCGGACGTATCAGTTGAAAGCAGCGATCCATCTTCAAACGGTGGTCGGATTCGACGATCCAGGTGCCCATCTGCAGCGCCTGGCCTTCGTAAGCACTGCTCAGGTAATCGATCTCGTGGCGCACCACCGCCATGGCCCGATCCAGGCGCCGGTATTCGACCAGATCCAGCCCCAGCGATTGCGAATGGCGCCAGGCGCAACGCTCCAGCCAGGTCACGTAGACGGCGTTGTTGGCGTGCCCGAGGCCATCGATATCCTCGCTGCCGACCAGCAGGTCGATGGTGAACGGATCAGGGCGATCCCAGTTCACGACACACACCCGAGCGCAGCGGCGCGCAGCGATGCAGCAGTGTAAATGAGCTTCATGCAATGGCCTCCCTTGGCGACGCAACAGGCTCGACCTTAGGGGCTTCGCCTGCTGCAACGCAAGCGCCGCATCGCCAGCCGCACGGATCGAAGAGAACTTTTCGTACGCGCAAAAACAAAAGGGCCACTTCGTGAGAAGTGACCCTTAAAAATCCCGCAGAGCGGGCAAAAATGGCGTCCCCTAGGGGACTCGAACCCCTGTTACCGCCGTGAAAGGGCGGTGTCCT
>CBIFVM010000067.1:0-8031 GCA_966186235.1 uncultured Pseudomonas sp. | reverse complement strand
GAAGGTCACGTCCGAGAACTCGTCGTTGATCATCGGCCCGATGACCCCAGCCGGCAGGTTCCCGGCTTCGTCACCGAGCTTCTTGCGGGCCTGGTAGAACTCCTCCTGCACCTGCGCAGGCGGGGTGCTGTCGAGCAGCGACACCATGGTGAACGCCAGGCCCGCACGGGTGTAGGTTTCGCTGCGGTCGTACCAGCGCAGCTCCTGCATGCGCTTTTCCAGCGGCTCGGCGACCTGATCCTGCATTTCCTGGGCAGTGGCGCCCGGCCAGGCGGTGATGATGGTCATCTGCTTGACGGTGAAGGGCGGATCTTCGGCGCGGCCCAACTGGAAGAACGCCAAGGTGCCGGCCAGCGCGATCAGCAGAATGAGAAACAGGGTGATGGCGCGCTCGCGAACCGCCAGTGCCGACAGGTTGAAACGGCCTTCGCTCATGGCTGGCTCCCGGCGACTATAGACGCCTGGGCAACTCGCACCTCCTGATCGGCATGCAGCAGGTGTGCGCCCAGCGCCACCACCTGTTCGCCCGCGCCAAGACGGCCCTCGACTCGCGCCGCCTGATCGCCGATCCCCACAATCCGTACCGGCCGCCAGGCGACTTTCGCCGGCTCGCCAGCGACCACCCAGACACCGGCGCCATTGCCCGGGTCGTACAGCGCGGCAGCAGGCACCTGCAGCGCCTGGGCTGCATCGCTCGCCGCGGCGATATCGAGGGTGATGGTGGCGCCGAGCGGGGCGTTGGCCAGCGCGCCGTCGAGCACATACCTGGCTTCGAAGGTGCGGGTAGTGGCATCCGCAGCTTCGGAGAGCAAACGCAGCTTAGCCGCGACGGCAGCGCCATTGTTGCCATAGAGGGTGGCCTGAGCCGTGGAGCCCGGCGCCGGGCGCAGGGTTTCCGGCAGATGCACGATGGCTTCGCGCTGCCCTGCTCGCGCCAGCCGCACCACGGGCTGCCCGGCACTGACCACCTGACCGGGCTCGGCCAGGGTTTCCATCACCACGCCGTCGGCATCGGCCAGCAAGGCGGCGTAACCCGTGGCATTGCGCGCCACATCGGCCTGGGCCTGGGCAGCGCTGAGCTGCGCCCTGGCGGAATCGGCAGCCGCCTTGATCTGGTCGTAGGTCGAGGCCGACACCGCCCCGGCGGTGACCAGCCCGCGATAACGGGCTTCGTCGTCAGCCGTCTGCCTGGCCCGCGCCCGGGCAGAGGCGACGGCCTCCTGCTGCGCCCGCGCCTGCAACTGCAGGTCGACGGGGTCGAGGCGCATCAGCGGCTGGCCGCGCCTGACCGTTTCGCCGGTGTCGACCAGGCGCTCCAGCACCTTGCCCGAGACGCGAAAGCCAAGGTCGCTCTGGGTCCGCGCGACCACCACACCGGTGAAGGAACGAGCGGCCCCGGCTGCCTGCTCGACCGCTGCCACCCTAACCAGCGGCGGCTTGTTACGGGGGTCTTTCTGGACAGACGAATCGCCGCACGCCACCAGGACGAGAGGCAGCAGGCAAACGGCAAGAACGGCGGGCACGAGGCGCATGGGTTCCATCACTCAAGAGCAATTCGGGAACCTCATTCTTAAACCAGTGACCAATACTGTCAATGGTCACAAGCGCATGACTACGGAGCCAAGCTGCGCAATATTAGCGCCGGCAGATGCGCGGCGGCCTCGGCGGCGTCGTCCAGGTTGTATTGCAACTGGGCGGCATTGACGTAGGGCCGCAGGATCAGAAAGATCGCGTTGGTGGTTTCGTCCAGCGGCGTCTTGCGCTCGAATTCGCCCGCTTCACGGCCCTCAAGGAGAATCTGCTGGATCAGCTCGCGAATGCGCAGCTCGTGCGCCTTGACCGACGGCCACTGGTCGCGCGAGGCCACCGCCGCGATGTCGTAGAGCTTGCGGTCGTGGAAGAACAGATCGCTGCCAGCCTCTGAAATCGAGCGGAACAGGCGCCTCAGCTTCTCCGAGGCACTCGGCGCATCGGCCAGTGCCGCGTCGACGATGCCCATGATCATGGCCAGGCGATTGGTGCAGATCACCCCACCGATGGCCTGCTTGGAATCGAAGAATTTATAGATGTAGGCCTTGGAAAAACCGATCGCCTTGGCAAGGTCCGAAACCGTGGTTTTCTCATAGCCGTAGTGGCCGAAATGCTGGGTCGCGGCGTTGATGATCTGGTCGCGGATCTCGTGATCCTGCGGCCCGCGTATGGTCGAGGTGTTCATGTCGTCGTTCATGCCTAGAGCTTAACTCCACGGTGAGCTGATTGACAGCAAGTGACCAATCTGTAATATGGTCACTATCTATTTTCGCCTACGAGAATTCCCATGCCTGCCATGCGCCCCCTTGCCCTCGTGATCAGCACCAGCCTGGCGGCGGGATGCGCAGTCGGCCCGGATTACCATCGCCCGGACGCGCCACTGGCCGACCATTACCTCGGGCAGGCCGCCGTGGAGCGGCGAGCCGCGCCGGCACCCGCCAGTTTCGCCCCCTGGTGGGCGGGCTTCGGCGACGCCCAGCTGAGTGCGTTGATCGACCAAGCCCTGGCGCAGAACCTCGACATCGCCCAGGCCCAGGCCCGCGTCCTGCAAGCCCGCGCCGGCCTGGGCGCTGCCAATGCGGCGCTGCTTCCCTCGGCCACGGTCAACGGCCAGGCCGCACGTGCCTATCAATCGGTGGAAACGCCCCAGGGCCGGGTGCTGGACGCCACGCCCGGCTACGACCGCTATGGTAATAGCTACGAGGCCAACCTCGAAGCGAGCTGGGAACTGGATGTATTCGGCGGGCTGCGCCGAGGCAGGGAAGCCGCCCTGGCGGATTACCAGGCATCTGAAGCCGGCGTCGTCGCCACCCGGCTGGCGGTTGCCGCGCAAACCGCCGACGTCTACACCAGCATCCGCGGCTTGCAGGCGCGCCTGGCGATTGCCGAGCGGCAGGTCGACACCCAGCAGGCGTTGCTGGAGAAGGTGCGCCTGCTGCACGCGCGCGGCCTGGCCGCCGACTATCAGGTGCAACAGACCGAAGGCGAGCTCTCGCAAGTCAGGGCCAGCGTGCCGGTCTTGCAGACGGGCCTCGATGCAGCCATGAACGCGATGGACGTGATGCTCGGCAGCGCGCCGGGCACCCACCGCGCCGAACTCGCCAACGCAGGTGCCATTCCACGTGCGCCGCAGCTCACCGCCACGGGCACACCTGCTGACCTGCTGCGCCGCCGGCCGGACCTGATCGCCGCAGAGCGCCGACTGGTCGCCGCCAATGCGCGTATCGGCGAGGCGATCAGCGAGTACTACCCGAAATTCTCACTAAGCGCCCTGCTCGGCAGTGCCACCACGCAAAGCGGCAATCTGTTCAGCGCTGGCGCCGCGCAATCGGCCGGCGTGCTGGGCCTGCGCTGGCGGCTGTTCGACTTCGGGCGTATCAACGCCCAGATCGACGGCGCCAAGGGCCGGGAAGCCGAAGCGCTCGCTGCCTATCGCCAGTCCGTGCTGATGGCCAGCGAGGATGTGGAGAATGCCTTCTCGGCGCTGGTCAACCGCGAAACCCAGGCGGCTACCCTGGCGGCCGGCGAAACCTCCCTGGCAAGCGCCCGGCAGTCTTCATTCATCGCCTATCAGAACGGCGCCGCCAGCCTGATCGACGTGCTCAACGCCGACCAGACCCTGCTGCGCACCTCCGACGCCAGGGCGCAAGCCCAGACCGAATCGGCCCGCGCCGCCATCGCCGCCTTCAGGGCGCTGGGCGGCGGTTGGGAAATGCCGGAGCGGTTGGTGATGCGCTGACGCTACCTCAACGCCAGCAACGCCGCCGCCAACTCATTCGAGGCGTTGTACAGCGGCACATGACCACGCTGCAGCACCTGGGCGCTGCGGCGGTAGGCCACGGTTCTGACCTCCAGCCCGGCGCCGGTATCGCGGGCCACCACCGTGGCGTCGAGGATACCGGCGGGGTTTTCCATGGCCACGGTGTATTCGGCGAACTGCTCGCCGACTTGCGGTTTGGCGGCGGCCAGGCGTGCGGCGACGGTGCCCGGTATCAACGTGGCAGCGGCCAGGCAGCAGCCGCCGGACACGGCCATCGAGGCGTGCAGGGTTTGCGGGGTGAAGTAGCGTACCGAGAGCGTGCCGCCGTTCGCGGCCGGGCCGATGATGCACACCTTGGGGATGGTCTCGCTGCGGCTGATGTCGTCGCGGCTCATCGGCTCGCCACTGCGTTTTTTCAGGCCCATGCGCAGCCCCGCCTCGATCCACACTTCGCGCAGCGCCTGCATGAAGGCGCCATCGGCCTCCAGCTCGGCGAGCGGCTCGCGCGCCGTCTTGCCGAAGGACGCCGCCTCGATGATCACCATCGGCACCGCCACATCCACGCAGGACACCGGGTGGCCGAGAATCTCGTCGAGCGCATTGCCGGTCGGCAGCAAGGCACCGGTCTTGGCGCCGACCGGGTGATGCAGGAACAGATCCACGCCTGGAAACTGCCCCGGCACGCCGGGAATCGCCACCTTGCGCAGGGCGTTATCGGCGTCGCGCAGCACCCGCCCGGTGGTGATCACGCCGGTATTGGTGTTGCGGATATCGATCTCGAAATCACCGTTCACGCCGTCAGCCAGGCCTATGTTCAGCGCCCACAGCGGCAGTGCCGACGACATGTTGCCGCAGTTCACGCTCCAGTCGATGGCGGAGTGGCTGGCGGCCAGTTGTGCCAGGGTGCTGACCAGACGCTGCTTGCCCTCGGCGTTTTCCAGTTCGACGAAGAACACCTTGTTGCTGGTCGCCGGGCCGCGGCCCAGGCCGGTGAGCTGGCGGTTGCCGGGCGCCTCGCCGTGCAGCGGCACACCCATCAGGTGGCGCAGCAGTTCCTCGCGCAGAGTGATGTCCTGAGGGGCGAAGCGCTCGTCGATCACCAGGCCAGTGGAAGTGCCGCCGCGCATGAAGTGCACGGGAAAGGCCACTACGCCGTCTTCCACGCGGATGCCTGTCGGGAGGGGCTCATTCATTGCCAGATATTCCTGTTGCGAGTGGTTGTTTGGCGGCGCTCAGGCGCTGCGAGAAATTCTGCTGCTGGAGGGCTTGAGCGGCTTGCTGCAACACCAGGCGCAGTGGATGGCCGATCTCCTGTTCGAGCCGTTCGATGGCGCGGAAGGTCGCCGCCCAGTGGCCGATCAGCGCGGGCATCAGCCGTTGCCCGGCCGGCGCCAGGTGGATCTCGCTCTTGCGCGCATCGGCGCCGCGTTGGCGGGTGATCAGGCCATCCGCTTCCATCTGGCTCACCGTCTGGCTGATCGCTCCCTGGGTGAGATGGCTGCGCGCGGTGATCTCGGTGATGGTCTGCGCACCCGCCTCGATAGCGCGCAGCACTGGCGTGTAGCGCGCGCGGTAGGTGAGGCCCATTTCCTGATAATGCTGCTCGGCGCCCCGCTCCACCAGTTCGCCGACGTAACGCAGCAATTCGCCCAGGCCAGGTTCGATCTTTATGCTCATCAGCGGCTCCGTCAGGCAGATTTGCAAACTACATTAGCACTAATTTAGTTTCAGATTAACCCGCCACCGCCCACGATCGTCAACGCTCTGGAGCCCCGCATGTTGTCCTTCACCTTTCGCAAGGCTCAACGCGCCGACCTGGAAACCATCGTAGCCATGCTGGCCAGCGACCCGCTCGGGCAATCCCGTGAAGATGCCTCCACGCCGCTGCAAGCTGCCTACGTCAGTGCCTTCGAGGCCATCGACGCCGATCCCAACCAGCTGCTTGCCGTCGTCGTCGATCAGGACAAGGTGATCGGCACCCTGCAGCTGACCTTCCTGCCGAACATCTCGCGCCTGGGCGCCTGGCGCGCGCAGATCGAGGCAGTGCGCATCGACTCGAACTGCCGCGGCGACGGCATTGGCCGGCAGATGTTCCTGTGGGCCTTCGAGCAAGCCCGTGCGCGCAACTGCCAATGATCCAGCTGACCTGCGACTACACGCGCAAGGAAGCCCAGCGCTTTTACGAAGGGCTGGGCTTCGAGGCCACGCATATCGGCTACAAGAAGGCCTTGTAGCGGTAACGCTCTTCCGTCAGGCCAGGGCGTCCAGCTCGGCCAGCAACGCAGGGGGAATCACCAGCTCGCTGGCGCTGAGATTCTCCTGCAGATGCGCCACCGAGGAAGTGCCCGGAATCAGCAGGATGTTCGGCGCGCGCTGCAGCAGCCAAGCCAGCGCCACCCGCAGCGGCGACGTTTCCAGGCGCGCCGCCACGCTGGACAACGCCTCCGATTGCAGCGGCGAGAAACCACCCAGCGGAAAGAACGGCACATAGGCGATTCCCTGGCGGGCCAGTTCGGCGATCAGCGACTCGTCGTCGCGGTGCGACAGGTTGTAGTGATTCTGCACGCAGACCACCGGCGCGATGCGCTGGGCCTGGCTGATCTGCAGCGCCGATACGTTGCTCAGGCCCAGCTGACGGATCAGCCCCTGGCGCTGCAGGTCGGCCAGGGTGCCGAACGCCTCCTCGATGGACGCTTCGTCAGGCGCATGCAGCGTGCCCCACGCCCGGAAATTGACGACGTCCAGTGCCTCGACACCCAGGTTGCGCAGATTGTCGTGCACGGCCTGCGTCAGCTCGGCGGGCGTCGCGGCCGGGTGCCAGGATGTATCCGCTTCACGCCGGGCGCCGACCTTGGTGACCAGCACCAGCTCATAGCCATAGGGGTGCAACGCTTCGCGGATCAGCTGGTTAGTGACGTGCGGGCCGTAGAAGTCCGCGGTGTCGATATGGTTGACCCCGGCATCGCGCGCGGCACGCAGCACCGCCAGCGCCGCAGCGCGATCCCGGGGCGGGCCGAACACATGGGGACCGGCGAGCTGCATGGCACCGTAACCCATGCGATTGACGGTGCGCTCACCGAGAGAAAAGGTACCGGCCTGGCTGGCGTTGCTCATGTCATCTGCCTCGATCAGTGGATGTCGAGGCCACTATAGGCGTTGACCACTGCGACGATAATCGAGTGCAATCAGCACAGGTCGTACGGGAGAGCGAACAGTGAGCACCGACATTCAGGATCTGCTGGCCTTCGTGACCGTGGTGAACGCCGGAGGTTTTCGCGAAGGCGCGCGGCTCAGTGGCAAATCCGCCTCCAGCCTCAGCGACGCGGTGCGGCGCGTGGAGGCCGGCCTTGGCGTACGCCTGCTCAATCGCACCACGCGCAGCATCCTGCCAACCGAAGCGGGTCGCCTGCTGATGGACCGCATCGTGCCGGCGCTGGGCGAAGTGACCTCGGCGCTGGACGTGATCAATGACTTTCGCGACCGCCCCACCGGCACCCTGAAACTCAACGTGCCACTGAGCGCCGCGCGGCTGGTGTTGCCCACGTTGATCACCCCGTTCCTGAAAGCCTACCCCGACATCCGCGTGGAGGTGATCGCCGAGGAAAGCTTCGTCGATGTGCTGGCAGCGGGCTGCGACGCCGGCATTCGCTACGACGATCGCCTGGAACAGGACATGATCGCCGTACCCATCGGCCCACGCCTGCAACGCTGCGCCACCGCCGCCTCGCCCTCCTACCTGGACACCCACGGCCGCCCCGAACACCCGCGCGACCTGCTGCAGCACGCCTGCCTGCGCGGCAAGTTTCCCAGCGGCGCCATGCCGCTGTGGGAGTACGAACGCGACGGCGAGATCATCAGTGTCGACCCCACGGGGCCGCTGATCGTGCGCATCGGCGGCGCCGTCGACCTGGCCGTGCAGGCGGCGATCGACGGCTTGGGCATGGTCTACCTGTTCGAGGACTGGCTGCGCCCGCACCTACAGAGCGGCGCGCTGGAACCCGTTCTGGAGCCTTGGTGGCAGAACTTCTCGGGCCCCTTTCTGTATTACCCGGGGCGCCGCTACCTGCCCTCGCCGCTCCGGGCCTTCATCGACTTCGTCAAGGCGGCGCCCTACTGAGCCCTCGCCCTTAGGATCTGTTGCTGTTTCACGCACGGCCGCGCCGGACCCCGTTTTGCCGCGAAGCAAGGGCCGCGCCCGCACCCGGCGGGCTTGCGGCATTTCCCACATCCAAGTGGGTCAC
>CBIFVM010000066.1:0-8221 GCA_966186235.1 uncultured Pseudomonas sp. | reverse complement strand
CAAGCCGATCACCGAGGCTGGCCTGTCGGATCGTTATCACACCCATTGCGACCCCCGGATGAATGCCGACCAGTCCCTGGAACTGGCATTCATGATCGCCGAAACGCTCAAGCAGGTACGCCGCTGAGCGGCGCATTAACCTGAACCAAGCGGACCGACGGGCGGTCTTCAGAACAGGGCCTCGATGCGTTTATCGATGCGAGGCCCATCACTCGATAGAAGGAGTCGCACATGCCCTGGTATGCCTGGTTGATCCTGATTCTGGCGATCGGCTCCATCGTCGGTGGCCTGCTGATGTTGCGCGACAGTGCCAAGAAGCTGCCGCTCAGTGATGAGCAGCTCAAGCGCATCCACGAACGCGAAGTCGAGCAGACCGCCAAGGATGCGCAAGATCGCTGATCACGCCTGCACAAACTGATCCCGCCGCCCTGTAGACTGCGCCTCCACCCCGGAGGCGCAATGCCGTTATTACCCCGCCTGTTACTGCCCGTCTGCCCGCTATTGGCGGGTACGTTCATGGGCGACATCCAGCCCATCGGCATTCTTTGCGCCTGCCTGTTCATCGCGCTGGTGCTGGCACCGACACGCTTGCCCCAATGGCTGTGGAGCACGTTGGTGATGGGTGCCAGCGTAGTGCTGGCAGCTCACCTGCTGCCTGGTTTTCAGCCTTGGGAAATTGCCCAGCCGCAGCGCATCAGCGCCGATGCAGCGCCTTACCTGCTGAGGCTGTCGTGGGACAAGCTGCTGGTGGGCTGCACCCTGCTCGCCTGGTGGCTGGGCTTGCCGCCAAGACCGCTGCAAAGGCCCGCCTGGATCGCGCCACTATTCATCTTCACGCTGCTGGCGGTGCCGGGCCTGGCAATGCTGCTGGGCGTGGTCGCCTGGCAACCGAAATGGCCAAACATGCTCGGCGCCTGGCTGGCGATCAATCTGGTCGTCGCGGTACTGGCCGAAGAACTGCTGTTTCGCGGCCTGCTGCAGCCACACCTGATCCGCTGGCTGGGCGTGTGGCCGGGACTGCTGCTGACGGCGGCGCTGTTCGGCGCGGTGCATATCCCCTTCAGCCCGACCTTTGCAGTCGTGGCCGCCGTTGCGGGCCTGGGTTATGGCGTGGTCATGCAGATCAGCGGCCGGCTGAGCCTGGCGATCGCCCTGCATGGGCTGGTCAACCTGGTGCATTTCACCTTGCTGAGCTACCCGCTGCGTATCACCTGAGAGGCGACGGCTCGGCGCTTAACGGCGAAACTCGAACTGCAGCTCGGCACCTTCCACGGCGTTCCAGTATTCGGAACCCAGCTCGCCGGTCAGCAGCTTGCCGCTGACCTGGAAGGGATTGGGCGAGGATTTTCGTTCCTCGAAGAACGCCGGCAGGATTGGCGGTACGCCATCGGTGGCAGCCTTGTCCTCGGCATCCAGCGCAGCGGCCAGCTCGGGAGGCAGGCTCAGGTCCAGTTTGGTCTTGGGTGGGGTTTGCAGGACCTTCTGAGCTTTATCGGGCTTGGCGCGCTGCGCAGTCTTTTTCGGCTCGGCAGGCGCAGGCTTCTGCACCGCCTCAGGCTGCGGCTCAGCGGCCTGCGGCTTTACCGCTGGCGCCTCCTGCGCAGCCGGTGGCTCGGACTTTTCGACTGGCTGGGCCGGCTTGGCGGGCTCGACGGCCACTGCAGGCTCACTGTTCTTGCGCGGCACATCCTTGCCCTGCTCATCGGAACCACAGGCACTCAGTAGCACGGCAACACACAGCGGCAACAACAGATGGCGCATCGAAATCCTCGCATCGGTTCATGTAACTCGGTAATCCAGCATTCTAAAACGACTGGGCGATAACGCCAGCCAGTCTGCCGAATGGCTACACCGCCCGTCGCCCTGTCGCCCTCAACGCTCTGGCAACTGGCGCAGCTCGGCCTCCACATCCAGGCCCGGATGCTCGGCCAGCAGTTGCTCGATGCGCTGCCGCGCCTGCTCCGCCTCACCACGTTCGCGCAGGCCGGCAATCTCGCGGAGCGCGGCCAGCACGTCGGCGGACGGCGGTGCGGCCTTTGCCGCCATACGTGCCATGACCCGAGGCGCCTCGCTCATCTCTGCCATCGGTGCCGGGCTGGCAGGCGCCTGCAAGGCCATGGGCGCCAGGCGCTGCATCGAGGCCGGCGGCGCGTCGTAGCGACCTGGCGCTTGTTCGAGGGTCTGCAGGCTCAGCCCGAGCCCTACGCCCAGTAAAGCCAAGCAGCCAAAAGCCGCTGACCAGCGGCGGCTAGCCGAGGCATCACCCAGCGTGCGACGCAGCCACGCCCAGAAGCCCTCATGCTGACGACGTTTGTTCGCGGCCGCATCGGCAGCGGCGGCAAGGATTCGCGCGTCCAGCGCGGGGCCCGGCTGCTCGCGGCTGTGCTCACGAACGTGACGCAGCAAAGGCTCGTCGTGATCATTCATGGTGATACCTCTTCGGCCGTGCTGAGCAGGCGGCGCATCTTCTGCAGCGCGTAGCGCAGGCGGCTCTTTACCGTTTCTGCCGGCGTACGGGTCAGCTCGGCAATCTCATGCAATTCAAGGTCGGCGTGGGCGCGCAGCAAGAACACCTCGCGCTGCTCGGCCGGCAAGTCGGCGAGCGCCGCCTGGATGCGCGCCTGATCCTGGCTGAGGCTGAGTTGCCGCTCGGGATCCGGCTCGTCCATGGCCTGGTCGTGCAGTTGCTCGTCAAAGACCTCTTCGCGCTGCAGGCGTTTGCCCTGCTTGCGCCAGTGATCGATCAGGCGATTACGGGCGATCTGATACAGCCAGGTCTTGAACAGCACCGCCGCCTCGCGCTGCACCGATTCGCTGCGAATCAGGCTCATCCAGGTTTCCTGGAACACTTCTTCGGCGACCGCCTGGTCGCCGCACAAGCCCATCAGAAAGCGAAACAGCCCCAGGCGATGGCGCTCGTAGAGTTGCGTGAACGCTGCAGCGTCGCCGGCCCGGTAGCGGCGCAACAGGTCGGCGTCGCCGGGCTCGGCACTAGAGGGATGGACAGTCACACTCACTCGGCTCCGGAGGTGCGGGAGTCGCCAGTTTGCAGGCTTTGCGCCAGTTCCACCAGTTGCACGAATTCGCTGCGCAGGCCGAACGGATCATCACCACGGCTGCCCCGTGCCAACGCTGCGGTAGCCGCCCAGCCGAAGTCGCCAGTGTAACGGCCACCGCTCAACTGCTGGG
This sequence comes from uncultured Pseudomonas sp., assembly GCA_966186235.1. Classification (GTDB taxonomy): domain Bacteria; phylum Pseudomonadota; class Gammaproteobacteria; order Pseudomonadales; family Pseudomonadaceae; genus Aquipseudomonas. Next base: position 5,032 of record CBIFVM010000066.1, on the reverse strand, counting down.
CGAACGCGGCGACGGCGGCGGCGAAGCGCAGATCCTCGCTGGCCTTGGCGATTGGCGCGATGGACGTCGGTGCTTCGATGGCGGTCTCCAGCAGTTGGCTGTCATTGCGCTCCGGTGCCTTGTAGCGGATGCGCAGCCAGGCCAGCTCGCCGGCTCCCGGTGCCGCGGGCGACGCCTGGCTATAGCGCAGCGGCTCGAGCCAGCCGCGGTTGCCGACCGGGACGATTTCGTAGAGCGCCGTCACGCTATGCCCGGCGCCGATATCCCCCGCATCGACCTTGTCGTTGCTGAAGTCCTCGCGCTTCAGCACGCGGTTTTCGTAACCGAGCAGGCGGTATTCGCTGACCTGGGCCGGGTTGAATTCGACCTGAATCTTCACGTCCCGCGCCACCGTGGCCAGGGTCGAGCTCAGCTGCTCGACCAGCACCTTGCGCGCCTCACGCAAATTATCGATATAGGCGTAGTTGCCGTCGCCGGCATCGGCCAACTGCTCCATCAACTGCTCGTTGTAGTTGCCCGTGCCGAAGCCCATGGTGGTCAGCGAGATGCCGGTCTTGCGCTTGTCGGCCGCCAGCGCCTTGAGGCTTTCGAAGTCGCTGACACCCACATTGAAGTCACCATCGGTGGCCAGCAGGATGCGGTTGATGCCGCCCTCGATGAACCCCTTCTGGGCCTGCTGATAAGCCAGTTGGATGCCCGACTCGCCGGCTGTCGAGCCTGCGGCGCGCAACTGCTCGATGGCCGCACGGATCTGCGCCTTTTGCGAGCCGGCAGTCGGCTCCAGCACCACACTCGAGTCACCGGCGTAGACAACGAGCGAAACGCGATCCCGGGCACGCAATTGGTCCACCAGTAACTTCAGCGTGCTCTGCACCAACGGCAGGCCGTCGGGACGATCCATGGAGCCGGACACATCGACGAGGAATACCAGGTTGGCGGCAGGCAATTGCTCGACCTGCCTGTCCGACGCCTTGATGGCGATGCGCAGCAGGCGGCTCTGGGAATTCCACGGCGTGACCGCCAGTTCGCTGCCGACCCCGAACGGCGCACTGCCGGTGGGCAAGGGATAGGCGTAGGGGAAGTAATTGACCAGCTCCTCCAGGCGCACGGCCTCGGCCGGTAGCACGCGCCCCTCGTTCAGGAACCGGCGGACGTTGGCATAGCTGCCGGTATCGACGTCGATGCTGAAGGTCGATACCGGCGCCTCGGCGACCGACTGCACGGGGTTGGCCGCCAGGCGCTGATATTGCTCGCGGCTGGCGCCGACCGGCGGCGCGTAAGAAAGCTCTCGGGCAGCCGGCGCGGCCAGGCGCGTCATCATCGGCGCCGGTGCGATGGCTGGCGCTATCACGGACGTCTCGCCAGCCTGTATCGGATGGGCCGGCGGTGAGTCGGTAGACGGAGCATTGCAGGCCGCCACAGACAGCAAAAGGCTGCCGGCAACGCTGTAGGACACGAACGGGGAATGGCTGCGCATGGTGCTTCTCCTGGATCGACAGAGCGCTTCGATCCAGTAGACGCAGGCAACCGGGTATTCGGGTTAACGCGATGCGAGCCGCGTCAGCTCGCCTCCTGACATAGCTGAGTAGCCAACATACCCAGGGTCATCAGCGCGCGCTCCGCTTCGCGATTCCACGGGATGCCGCAGTTGATGCGCACGCAGTGATTGAACTGCTCGGTATTACTGAAAATCAGCCCCGGCGCGATGCTGATGCCCTGCTGCAGCGCGCTGATGTGCAGATCCTTGGTATTGACCCGTGCCGGCAAGCTCACCCAGAGGATGAAGCCGCCGTTGGGCCGGGTGATCTGCGTGCCTTCCGGGAAGTACTGCTGGATGGCCAACTGGAAGGCGCTGAGGTTCTTGCGGTACTCCTGGCGGATATGCCGAAGGTGGCGGTCGTAGCCGCCGTTCTCCAGGTACGCCGCCACCGCCATCTGCGTGACGCTGCACGCCGAATGGGTGGTGAACATCTGCAGGCGCTGCACTTCGTCGTGGTACTTGCCGGCGATGATCCAGCCGATCCGCACGCCGGGCGACAGGGTTTTCGAGAAACTCGAGCAGTACACCACGCGGCCTTCCAGGTCGCTGGCCTTGAGCGCCTTGGTGCGGCCCTGCTCGAACATCAGCTCGCCGTAGATATCGTCCTCGACGATCTGGATGTCGAAGTCGCTGGCCAGGCGCAGCAACTGTTTCTGCCGGGCCTCGGGAATGGTGCCGCCCAGGGGATTGCTCAGTCGCGCGGTCAGCACCAGCGCCTTGATCGGCCACTGGCTGGCCGCCAGTTGCAGGGCCTCGACGCTGATCCCGGTGGTCGGGTCGCTGGGAATCTCGATGACCTTGAGGCCCAGCAGGTCGGCCAGTTGCAGCAAGCCGTAGTAGGTCGGCGACTCGGTGGCGATCAGGTCGCCGGGGCGCGTCAGCACGCGCAGGCTCATTTGCAGGGCATCGACGCAACCGTGGGTGATCACCACCTCGGACGGATCGACCAGCACGCCGGCATCGCGCATGCGGATCGCCACCTGGCGGCGCAGCGGTTCGAAACCCGGGCTGAACATGTAGCTGAAGGCCCGCGGGCTCTGGAAGCGGGTGACTTTGGCGAGCTGCTGATGCAGCGCCCGCACTGGCAGGTAATCGACATGGGGCACCGCTGCGCCGAGCGGAAACACGCCCTCGCGACGCGCCTCACCGAGCACCTGGTTGATGATGCTGCTGCGCGTCACCAGGCCGGGCCGTTCAACGCGGGCGATATCCGGCGTATCGGCGGTCAGTGCCGGCGTCTGATGCACGTAGAAACCGGATTGCGGGCGGGCGCGAATCAGCCCGAGATCCTCCAGGTTGGCGTAGGCCTGCAGCACCGTGGCATGGCTGACGCTGAGCTGCGCGCTCATCTTGCGTACCGAAGGCACCCGCTCACCGGGCTGATAGACGCCGCGGCGGATATCCTCCGCCAGCTGTTGAGCGATACGTTGGTAAAGCAACAGATTGGTCATGGCCGTCTCTTCCCGGTACTGAACCATAACAGTACTCCATCAAAATGTTTCTGTACCGGTACAGCCCTGAAATATCTCGACGATACACTCACGTCACAGGCAATAAAAAACCCCGCCCTGTTATCCAGTGGCGGGGTTTCGCGGCAACTGACTCAGCGCGTGGCGCCCAGACGTCCCTGCTCGTCGGAGAACAGAATCTCCACTCGCCGGTTCTGCGCGCGCCCCTTGGCCGAGGCGTTTTCGGCGACCGGGAAGCTTTCACCGAAGCCCTGTACCTCGATGCGCTTGGCGTCGACGCCGAGATCGATCAGTGCATCGGCGACGGTCTGCGCGCGCGCCCTGGACAGCGCCAGGTTCTCCTCACGCTTGCCGCTGCTGTCGCTATAACCCTCGATACGCACCGTACGGCGCGGGTTGAGCTGGAGAAACTGCACCAGCTTGAGCACGGTACGGTTGGCACTGGTCTTCAGGCGCGCTTCGCCGGCATCGAACAGCACGTCACCGAGGGTCATCACCAGGCCGCGATCGGTTTGCGCCGTGGCCAGGTTGACGATCTGCTCTTCCAGCCAGGCATTCTGTTCCTGCACGCTGACCAGTTTCGCCTCGCGCAGTGCCAGTTGCAGGCGTTGGCGATCCAGCTCCAGACGCGCCGCGCGCTCCTGGTCTAGGGCGAGCTTGGCATGCTCACGGGCGATATCGCTGTAGCGCTGGCTCAGGTAGGCGTAGTGAGCGACATCGTCGGCACTGCCCCAGTAGCCCGCCAGGCGTTCGGCACGGCCAAGGGACTCGCCAGCGCGGATCACGTCCTTGGGCGCGCTGCGCAGCACCTGCGGGTCTTCCTTCACGGCCTGGAAGCTGGCCCGGGCCGCATCCAGCTCGGCGGTGTGCTCGTCACCAAGGCCGGCACAACCGGCCATGGCCAGGCTCATCAGCGCCAACGCGCCACTACGCAGCGGGCTCATGGCATGGCTCCCAGCTGATCACGCAAGCGCCCGATACGGCGATTGAGTTCGGTCAACTGCGCCGTGCTGCGCAGCGTCAATACACGGGCTTCGGCCAGGCGCGCGTCCAGTTCGGCCTGCTCGGCCTGTACCCGTGCGGTGCGGTAAGCCCCCTCTTCCATGGCCGCCTGCGCCTGGGCGAGCTTGTTTTCGGCCTGGCTCAGTTCGGCAACGGTTTCGCCGGCAGCCACAGTACGCGCCTGCTCGACCACCTGCTCGGTCAAGCGCATCTGCTCGGTTGGCGCGGGATCGCTGGCACAGCCCTGAAGCAACAGCAGCGCCAGAGCGGCGCTGGTATATCGATAGATCACGGATACGTCCTACTGATTCGGAACACTGGCGGCCAGTGCGGGCTGTTGTTCCTTCCAGCGCTGCAAGTTGCGCTGCAGAAGGGTTTGCGGCATGCCGGCGGCGGTGAATTCTGTCATTTTTTTGGCCAGCTGTCCGCGCAGCCAGGCGTCATTGCATGCCGAGTTGTGCGACAGCGCCAGGTGCAACCCTTCGCTGGACACTGGCGGGTCGAGCACCTGCAGATCGTCCTGCAGGCCGAGGGTCGAGGCCAGTGCCTGCCCCGGATAGCGCTCGTACAGCACGTAATCGGTACGTTCGAGCAACAGCTTCTGGAACGCCTGGGTAAGGCTGGAAACGCCCTCGAGCGTCAGGTTGTCGCGGGCATAGGCATCGAACGCCTGGCCGAAGCTGTTGTTGACCAGCGTGTCGCCGGTACGGCCCTGCAGGTCGGCCCAGCTGGCGTAGGGAAATTCGTGGCCCTTGCGCACCCATACCACGCTCGGCGTGGAAAGAAAGGCCGGGTGCACGAAGTCCATGGTCTCCAGGCGCGGCACGGTCAGGAAGGCGCCCGCCAGCATGTCGACACGGCCGGTGCGTACTTCCTCCTGGGCTCGCGACCAGGGCCCGGCGTAGATCACGTCGATGCCGACGCCAAGATCCTTGGCGACCGCCTTGAGCAGATCGACCGTCGCGCCGACCAGCTTTTCCGGGTTCTGCGGGTCACGCCAGAGATAAGGCGGGTACTCGGG
>CBIFVM010000065.1:0-8661 GCA_966186235.1 uncultured Pseudomonas sp. | reverse complement strand
AGCCGAACAGGTCGCCGACCACGTTCATGCCGCTCATCAGCGGGCCTTCGATGACCTCGATGGGGCGCGCGCACTGCTGGCGGCACTCCTCGGTGTCCTCGACGATGAAGGCGGTGATGCCCTTGACCAGCGCGTGCTCCAGGCGTTTGTCGACCGGCAGCGAGCGCCACTCTTCGTTCTCGACTTCCTTGGCGGCGCCGTCACCCTTGAACTTGTCGGCGATGGCGAGCAGGGCGTCGGTGCCGCCCGGCGTGCGGTTGAGCACTACATCCTCGACGCGATCACGCAGCTCTTTGGGGATCGCGTCGTAGATCTCCAGCTGGCCGGCATTGACGATGCCCATGGTCAGGCCGTTCTGGATCGCGTAGTAGAGGAACACCGAGTGGATCGCTTCGCGCACCGGGTTGTTGCCGCGGAACGAGAAGGACACGTTGGACACGCCGCCCGAACTGAGCGCATACGGCAGCTGGTCACGGATGTAGGCGCAGGCCTCGATGAAGTCGACGGCGTAGTTGTTGTGTTCCTCGATGCCGGTGGCCACGGCGAAGATATTCGGGTCGAAGATGATGTCTTCCGGCGGGAAGCCCACCTCGTTGACCAGGATGTCGTAGCTGCGCTGGCAGATTTCCTTCTTGCGCGCCGCGGTGTCGGCCTGGCCGACCTCGTCGAAGGCCATCACTACCACGGCGGCGCCATAGCGCTTGCACAGCTTGGCGTGGTGCTTGAACTGCTCGACGCCTTCCTTCATGGAGATCGAGTTGACGATGCCCTTGCCCTGGATGCACTTCAGGCCTGCTTCGATCACTTCCCACTTGGACGAGTCGATCATGATCGGCACGCGGGAGATGTCCGGCTCGCCGGCGATCAGGTTGAGGAACCTGACCATGGCCGCCTTGGAGTCGAGCATCCCTTCGTCCATGTTGATGTCGATCACCTGGGCGCCGGCTTCCACCTGCTGCAGGGCGACTTCCAGGGCCTCGGTGTAGTTTTCCTCGCGGATCAGCCGGGCGAACTTGGCCGAGCCAGTGATGTTGGTACGTTCGCCGACGTTGACGAACAACGACCGGCGATCGATGGTGAACGGCTCCAGACCGGACAGGCGACAGGCCTTGGGAATGTCCGGAATCGCGCGCGGCTGGTACTTGGCGACCGCTTCGGCGATGGCCTGGATGTGCCCCGGCGTGGTGCCGCAGCAGCCGCCGATGATGTTCAGAAAGCCGCTGGCGGCGAACTCTTCGACCACCGCCGCCATTTCCGCCGGGGTTTCGTCGTATTCACCGAAGGCGTTGGGCAGGCCGGCGTTGGGGTGCGCGGACACATGGGTGCCGGCCTTGGTCGACAGCTCCTCCAGATACGGGCGCAGGTCGGCGGCACCAAGGGCACAGTTCAGGCCTACGGAAATCGGCTTGGCGTGGGCCACCGAGTTCCAGAACGCTTCGGTGGTCTGGCCAGACAGGGTGCGGCCGGAGGCGTCGGTGATGGTGCCGGAGATCATGATCGGCAACTCGACGCCGTCCTCGTCGAACACCTGCTGCACGGCGAAGATCGCTGCCTTGGCGTTCAACGTATCGAAGATAGTTTCGATCAGGATCAGGTCGGCGCCGCCTTCGATCAGGCCGCGGGTGGCTTCGGTGTAGTTGTCCACCAGCTCGTCGAAGGTGACGTTGCGGTAGCCGGGATCGTTGACGTCCGGGGAGATCGAGCAGGTGCGGCTGGTCGGGCCCAGGACGCCGGCGACGAAGCGCGGCCGGTCCGGGGTTTCCAGGGTCTTGGCGTCGGCCACTTCACGGGCCACGCGGGCGCCGGCGACGTTCAGCTCGTAGACGATCGACTCCATGTCGTAGTCGGCCTGGGACACCTGGGTGGCGTTGAAGGTGTTGGTTTCCAGGATGTCGGCGCCGGCGTCCAGGTAAGCCTTTTCGATGGCGGCGATGATCTGCGGCTGGGTCAGCAGCAGCAGGTCGTTGTTGCCCTTCACGTCGCTCGGCCAGTCGGCGAAGCGTTCGCCGCGGTAGTCGGCTTCTTCGAGCTTGTAGCTCTGGATCATGGTGCCCATGCCGCCGTCGAGGATCAGGATGCGTTCCTTGAGGGCTTGCTGAAGTGCTTGGAGGCGGGCGCTGCGATCTGACAAGGGCATGGAAAAGGCTCTGAACGGGAGGCTACGACAAGGCGGCAGATGATAACAAACCCTGGCGGTTTTTCTGCGCCGCACACTTGTGCATGAATTATGTTCATGTTGGTCGGCGGATGAACGGCCATGCAGGCATGGCGATGGCACAGGCGGGACGGCTAGAATGCGCGGCCATTTTCGTGGAACTCGCCCCATGTGCCGTCGGCTGTTGTTGACTCTCTGCCTTTTGATCAGCCCACTGGCAATGGCCCAGGACATTTCCTACAGCCGTGACATCCAGCCGATCTTCACGCACAACTGCGTAGCGTGCCACGCCTGCTACGACGCGCCATGCCAGCTCAATCTGGGCAGCGGCGAGGGTGTCGAACGCGGCGCCAGCAAAGCACCCGTTTACGACGGCACGCGTACCCATACTCAAGCGACCACGCGCCTGTTCATGGACGCCCATGGCGCGCCGGCCTGGCGCCGCAAGGATTTTCATTCGGTGCTGGAACAGCAGGGCGGTCAGGCGGCGCTGATGGCGCGCATGCTCGAGCTCGGCCATGCTACGCCGCTGCCGCCCAACAGCAAGCTACCCAAGGACCTGGACATCAGCATCGAGCGCGCCAACCAGTGTGCGCTGCCGGGCGAGTTCGCCGACTTCGCTGGCAAGAACCCCATGGCCGGCATGCCGTTCGCCGTCACCGGACTCACCGAGCAGGATTATCAGACCGTACAGCGTTGGCTGCAGCAAGGTGCGCCGGTGGACGAGCAAGCGCTGCAGGCCAGCCCGGCCGAAGCCCGCCAGGTCGCCGACTGGGAACGTTTTCTCAATGCCGCGGGCAATGAGCAAGGGTTGGTCAGCCGCTGGCTCTACGAGCACCTTTTTCTCGCCCATCTGTATTTCGATGGGGGCGAGGCCGGGCATTTCTTTCAGTTGGTGCGCTCGCGCACGCCCAGCGGGCAGCCGGTGGACATCATCGCCACCCGGCGCCCCAACGATGACCCCGGTACGGCCTTCTATTACCGGCTGATGCCGATCCAGGGCGTGATCGTCCACAAGACCCACATCACCTATCCGCTCAGTGCCGCCAAGCTGGAACACGTGCGCGCGCTGTTCTTCGGCACCGATTGGCAGGTAAGTCAGCTGCCCGGCTATGGCGTGCAGCATCGCTCCAATCCGTTTCTGGCGTTCGAGGCGATTCCGGCCCAGGCCCGCTACCAGTTCATGCTCGATAACGCCGAGTACTTCGTGCGCACCTTCATCCGCGGGCCGGTGTGCCGTGGGCAGATCGCCACCGACGTGATCCGCGACAACTTCTGGGTGTTCTTCCAGGACCCGCAGCACGACCTGTACGTCACCGACCCGGCTTATCGCGGCGCCGCCACGCCCTTGCTGGCGATGCCGGGCCAGCTCGACGAGATCGGCGACCTGCTGGGCCTGTGGCGCAGCTACCGCGACAAACGCAATGAGTACGAGGCGCTGCGTACCGAAGGCTACGCCGAGGCGCCGGCGCCGGAGTGGTCGCAGATCTGGCAGGGCAACGACAACGCGCTGCTGTCGATCTTCCGCCAGGACGACAGCGCCTCGGTGCGCAAAGGCCTCTTGGGCGAGATCCCGCAGACCCTCTGGTGGATGGATTACCCGCTGCTCGAGCGCACCTATTACCAACTGGTGGTCAATTTCGACGTGTTCGGCAACGTCTCGCACCAGGCGCAGACGCGCCTTTACTTCGACCTGATCCGCAATGGCGCCGAGCAGAACTTCCTGCGTCTGATGCCGGCCGATTCGCGCAAGGCGATCTTTGGCGACTGGTACCAGTACAGCGGCAAGCTCAAGGCGTGGATGGACTATTACCCGCTGGATCGGAAAACCCCGAGCGGCCTGGCTCTGGGCAGCGCTGATCCGAAGCGCCAGTTCGCCGAGCAACTGCTGCAGCGCTTCGCCACACTCGACGCCCGGCCCGATCCGATCAATCGCTGTGGCGGCGAGCACTGCTATCGCGATGGCCTGCCGGCCGAGTTGCGTCAGGCCGAGCAAGCGCTGAGCCGCCTGGCGTCGAAGACGGCCGCACAGCTCAAGGTGATCGAGCAGCTGCCGGAAACTACGCTGCTGCGGGTCGAGGGGAGCGGTCGCCGCGAGGTCTACAGCCTGCTGCGCAACCGTGCCCACAGCAACGTCGCCTTCATGCTCGGCGAAGAGCTGCGCTACCAGCCGCGCCTCGACACCCTGACGGTCTACCCGGAGGTGCTGAGCAGCTACCCGAACTTCATGTTCTCGATGCCGGCCGCCCAGGTGCCGGACTTCGTGGCAGCCATGGAGCAGGCCGGCGATGCGGCCGCCTTCGAGAAGATCGTCGAGCGCTGGGGCATTCGTCGCACCCACCCGCAATTCTGGCAGTACTTCCACGACCTGACGGCGCATATCCGCGAGCACGAGCCGATAGAGGCCGGCGTACTGGACATGAACCGCTACCAGAACCTGTAACCAGCGACCCGGCTCTCGCGACTCGCCGCGAGAGCCGCGATGTAGCCGTATCCGGGCAGCGCTTCGTTAATTCATCCGATCTTTCTCTCGCCACTGCGGTCGGACGCTGTGGCAGCCGATTATTGACGGCTGCCCGGTATCGGTTTCAACGAGCGGGAGAGTGGCGGTTCTATGCTGATTTCAGTGCAGGCGCTCCGGGCATTGGCTGCCTGGGTAGTGGTCTTTCACCATGTCATGCAGGTGTTTTTCGATTTCAAGGCCGAGAGCTTCATGGGCCATCTTTTTTCTGACAAGGGCGCCGTGGGCGTCGATATCTTCTTCGTCATCAGCGGCCTGGTCATCTACCTGTCCACCCAGGGCAAGACCATCACCCCGTGGCGCTTCATGCTCAACCGCGCCCTGCGCATCGTGCCGGCCTACTGGCTGTACTCGCTGATCGCCGCGCTGATCATCGCCTTCGCCAACCCGGTGATGCCCACCCAGGCCTTCGATCTGCAGCACCTGATGCTGTCGCTGCTGTTCATTCCTGCGGAAAACCCGGCGGGTTTCGGGCTCTACCCCACGCTCAACGTCGGCTGGACCCTGAATTATGAGATGTTCTTCTACCTGCTGTTCGCCCTGGCGTTCGTGGTTCCACAGCGCCTGCGTCTGCTGTTCGTGGCGGTGATGCTGATGATCTTCGGGCTCCTGGCGACCCAGCCCTGGCTGAGCAACTTCTACCGCAACAGCATCGTCTACGAATTCCTGTTCGGCGTGCTGCTGGGCATGGTCTACAGCCGCGGCTGGATCCGTCAGGGGCTGTGGGTGCCGCTGCTGGTGATCGCCGGTTCGCTGCTGGCTATCTACCACTTCGACAACACCATGCGCCTGCTGCACTGGGGCGTGCCGAGCGCCCTGATCGTCGCGGCCTGCATCGCCATGGAGCCGTGGTTCAAGGACAACCGCCTGCTGGCGCGCATGGGCGACTGCTCGTATTCGGTGTACCTGCTGCACGTGATCATCCTGTCCCTGGGCTGGTACCTGCAGGCCAGCCTGGATCTCAATCCCTATGTGGTCATCGTCGCCTGCATGCCGCTGATCGCCCTGGCGTCGTGGGGCAGTTACGAGTTGATCGAGAAGCGCTTTTTCGTCCAGGCCAAGGCGTGGATCAACGAGCGATCGGGCAAAGGCCAGCTTCAGGCCTTATCCTGAGTAAAATGGTAGGACTTTATTCGCGGCGGCCATTTGGCGTACACTTCGCCCATGACCGTGAGGAGTTGCCATGAGCACCATTACCATTACCGATGCCGCCCATGATTACCTGGCCGACCTGCTGAGCAAGCAGAACACGCCGGGAATCGGTATCCGGGTCTTCATCACCCAGCCCGGTACCCAGTACGCGGAAACCTGCATCGCCTACTGCAAGCCGGGCGAGCAGAAGCCGGAAGACCAGGCCATTGGCCTGGCCAGCTTCACCGCCTGGATCGACGCCGTCAGCGAGCCGTTTCTCGAAGACGCCGTGGTCGACTACGCCACCGATCGCATGGGCGGCCAGCTGACCATCAAGGCGCCGAACGCCAAGGTGCCGATGGTCAACGAAGACAGCCCGCTCAACGAGCGCATCAACTATTACCTGCAGACCGAGATCAACCCGGGTCTGGCCAGCCACGGCGGCCAGGTCACGCTGATCGACGTGGTCGACGAAGGCATTGCCGTGCTGCAGTTCGGTGGTGGTTGCCAGGGCTGTGGTCAGGCTGACCTGACCCTCAAGGAAGGCATCGAGAAAACCCTGCTCGAGCGCATTCCTGAGCTCAAGGGCGTACGCGATGTGACCGACCACAGCAATCGCGAAAACGCGTATTACTGATCCCATCCAGTAGGATGACAAGGCGACTTCGGTCGCCTTGTGCGTTTTGGCATGCTTCACTTCACGAAAGCGTTAGAAAACACCCGAAAGCGTGCTGGCGTTCTGCTATAAGTGTCGGTAACGCACCAAGGATGGCGTCGCTGCCGTACACTCGCTGCAGCTCAAGCCGGATCAGGCCCACTTCTTGAGGCGTATCGATGCCCACCGCATCTCTTCTCGTCTGCGATGACTCCAACATGGCCCGCAAGCAACTGCTGCGCGCCTTGCCTGCGGACTGGCCGGTAACCGTCAGCCAGGCCGCCAACGGTGAAGAAGCGCTTCATCAACTGCGCGCCGCTCCCTTCGATCTCCTGCTGCTCGATCTCACCATGCCGGTGCTCGATGGCTACGGCGTGCTCGCGGCGCTGAAGGCCGAGGGGCGTGCGCAAAAGGTCATCGTGGTGTCCGGCGACGTGCAGGAAGAAGCAATCCGCCGGGTCAAGGAACTCGGCGCCCTGGCGTTCCTGAAAAAGCCTGCCGACCCCGAATTGCTGCGCCAGACTCTGGATCAGCTCGGTTTTCTGCGTGCCGCGCCCAGCGCTACTGCGCCGACCGTGTTGCCCGAGCCCAAGGTGTCGTTTCGCGATGCCTTTCGCGAGGTGGTCAACATCGCCATGGGGCGCGCAGCCGCGTTGCTGGCCCGGGTGCTCGGGGTGTTCGTGCAACTGCCGATTCCCAACGTCAATATCCTCGAGGTCAGCGAGCTGCACATGGCCCTGGCCGATGCCCAGCGTGGCAATGGCCTGACCGCGGTGTGCCAGGGTTATATCGGCGAGGGCATCGCCGGCGAGGCGCTGCTGATCTTCCATGATTCGGAAGTGGCCGACATGGCCAAGCTCATGCAATGGCAGCAGCACAACCATTCGTCTATGGAAATGCTCCTGGACATGTCCAGCATCCTCATTGGCGCGTGCCTGAGCGGTATCGCCGAGCAGCTCGACGTGAGCTTCTCCCAGGGCCACCCGCAGATACTCGGCGAACATGCCTCCATCGACGAGCTGATCCGCATCAACAGCCAGCGCTGGCGCAAGACCCTGGCCGTCGAGGTGAGCTACAGCATCGAAGGCCACGACATCCATTTCGACCTGCTGCTGCTGTTCACCGAGGATTCGGTGTCGCTGCTGACCAACAAACTCGCCTATCTGATGGAATAAGCCGCATGGCCGAGAGCATGGATTTAAACGATTTCCACTGGCTGCTGGCCATCGTGCAGAGCATCGATGTCGGCGTGGTGGTGCTCGACCGTCAGTACCGCGTGGAAGTATGGAACAGCTTCATGGAGAACCATTCCGGGCGTAGCGCGCGGGATGCGGCCGAGCGCTCGTTCTTCGAGCTGTTTCCCGAGGTCGACGAGGTGTGGTTTCGCAACAAGGTGGAGAACGTCGTCACCCTGGGTACGCCGGCCTTCACCATCTGGGAGCAACGGCCGTACCTGGTGCGTTTCAAGAACTACCAGCCGATCACCGGGCTGGAAGATTTCATGTACCAGAACACCACCATCCTGCCGCTGGTGGCCACCAACAGCAAGATCGAGCACCTGTGCGTGATCGTCTACGACGTGACCAGCGTGGCGGTGAACAAGCGCCAGTTGCAGACCATGAGCGATCAGTTCAAGCACCTCTCGCGTACCGACCGGCTGACCGGTCTGAACAACCGCGGCCACTGGGAGGAGGAGCTCAAGCGCGAACACGCCCGTCATCGTCGTTACGGCAGCAGCGCAGCGCTGGTGATCTTCGATATCGATCATTTCAAGAAGGTCAACGACACCTACGGCCACCAGGCCGGCGACACGGTGATCCAGAGTGTCGCCAAGGTGCTGCGCGAGCAGTTGCGTGATACCGACATCGCCGGGCGCTATGGTGGCGAGGAGTTCGTGGTGCTGCTGCCAGATGTCGATGCGGCGGGCGGGCGGGTCTTCGCCGAACGTTTGCGCCTGATCGTCGAGCGCTTGCAGGTCAGCCACGAGGGGCAGGTGATTCCTTTCACCATCAGCCTCGGTGTGGCCGACCTGAGCGAGCCCAGCCACGATCACCAGCAGGTCATCCAGTGGGCCGACCAGGCGCTCTACAGCTCCAAGCGCAACGGCCGCAACCAGGTCACGGTGTTCGGCGTCTAGCCGGCCGCCGCTGCTCTGGCTCCAGGGCGTGCCAGCAGTGCTAGCAGGGCGATCGCCAGCAG
>CBIFVM010000064.1:0-9114 GCA_966186235.1 uncultured Pseudomonas sp. | reverse complement strand
TTGATGCCGCTGTTCGCCTTGGCCAATGCCGGCGTCAGCCTGGGTACCACCGACCTTTCTCAGGGCGCCTCGCATTGGGTGATCAGCGGCGTGGCGATCGCACTGCTAGTTGGTAAACCCGTTGGCGTGCTGAGTTTCAGCTGGCTGATGGTGAGGCTTGGCCTGTGCCGCTTGCCTGACAATCTTTCCTGGTCGGCCATCGCGCTGGTGGGCTTGTTGGCCGGGATTGGTTTCACCATGTCGATCTTCATCGCCAATTTGGGCTTTGCCGATAGCAACCTGCTTGCCGCGGCAAAACTGGGCGTGCTGGTTGGATCCTGCGCTTCAGCGCTGCTCGGGCTAGCCTGGGGCGTGCTGTATCTGCGTCGTCTGCGTGCCGCTCAGGTGGCTCGCGTAGCCTGAGGCAGCTTAGCCCGTGAAGGGAATCTGCGGGGTGTCCGGGTTCAGTTGCTGACGGCGGAACTGACCGGGTGGCAGCCCGTGGATCTGCCTGAAACGCCTGGAAAAGTATGCCTCGTCGGCGAAGCCGCACAGGCGCGCCACTTCGCCAACCGGCTTGCTGCCATTGAGCAGGTAGTTGCGCGCCGCATGCATGCGCCGTTCAAGCACCATGTCGCTGAAGGTCTTGCCGACTTCCTTGCGCAGCCAGTGGGTCAGGTAACTGGGAGCTAGATAAGTGGCGGCGGCGACCTTCTTCAGGTTCAGGTCCGGGTCGGCGATATTGCGCCGCAGGTACTCGGACATGCGCCCCAGCGCGTCGCGCCGGCTCGCCTGGGTGGCGTTGCTTTCCGCCAGTTGCTTGAGCGGTTCGGCGTAGAGCCGGCAGACCAGGCCGATCAGCTGCAGCATCAAACCCTTGAGCATCTCCCGGACGCCGAATTGGCGGCTGACGTCCAGCTCGCGCATCTGCTCGATCAGCGTGCACACTTGGGCGAAATGGGTATCGTCCAGAGTGAAGTCCAGGTACTGCTGGAAGCGAAAGGGTGAGAGCTCAGGGGCCAGCAAAATGGAGACGTCCTCAAGATCCATCGGGTCGCACTGCAGGTGTGGCAGCAGGAATGTCTGCGAAAAATTGATGACGATGAAGCTGCTTTCCGGCGGATGGGGAATTACATGCACCCGATGGGGCAGGATGAACGCCAGGGTATTGCGCGGGAAAGGCCGTTCGACGTTGCCGATATGCTGCACGGTGTCGCCGCCCAAGTTGATCTGTACTTGGAAGTATTCGTGGCGATGGGGCGCGGTTTCAGCGCGACGGCCCTTTTTGTCGCGGATATAAAAGTCGGTCAGCTCGCTACGCTGCTGCATGAAATAGGTAGGCACCTGACTCAGTGACGACATCTATTCGCTCTCTATAAGACTTTTCGCAACATATTGGCCGCTCGCCGATGGCTCTGGCAAGCGGGTTGTACGATGATCCAAGTTCGCAACGACGATAATCCCTCTCGCTGGCCGCTATGGCCTGTCCAAGATATGGCGGGCGATGATTTTTGCCATGAATCGCTCTAGAACGGTATTTCTAGCCGGTTTTTAGAGGTTGTATGGAACTCACGATACGGCTGGATTTTTTGGACTGGGGCAATCGGCAGCAGTTTCTGCGGAAAAAACGATCTAACGGAAATATTGATTTACATGGGTTGTACGATCACCTTGTGGGCCATGTACAGCGACATCTCATCCAAAAACAATCACAGGTGCAGCTCGATGGTTTCTCGCCCCGTTTCACCACCCACCGCCCAATCGCCTCCATACCCAGCGTCGTGCCGAGACTGCGCAAGCTGATTTTGCACGTCGTCATTTTTTAGCCCCCAACGCTCATGAATACGTCCACCCCTGTTACCGCGGGTGCAGGACGCGTTCGCCCGAAAAAACTCGATATTCCAATTACAAGAGGTCACTCATGTCGAGCATTCCCACTTCCCAGGCCGCTCCTGCCGAGCACCTCGGTGCCACCGAGGCCGCCGTACCACGCAGCCTGCCGACTCGTCGGCGCTGGTTCATGCTGTCGCTGTTGCTGATCGCGACCATCATCAACTACGTCGACCGGGTGAACATTTCCATCGCCGCGCCGTTCATGGCCGAGGACCTCGGCCTGGACAAGATCCAGATGGGCCTGATCTTCTCGGCGTTCGCCTGGACCTACGCCCTGGCCCTGGTGCCGGCGGGGTTCGTGGCCGACCGCTTCGGCTCGCGGCTCACCTACGGCGTATCGCTGATCAGCTGGTCGGCGGTCACCGTGTGCCAGGGCCTGGTCAGTAGCTTCGGTGCGCTGTTCGGCCTGCGCCTGGCGGTCGGCGCCATGGAAGCGCCGGCCTTTCCCGCCAACAGCCGGGCGGTGACGGTGTGGTTCCCAGCCCGTGAGCGCGGTATGGCCAGCAGCATCTACGTGTGCGGCCAGTACTTGGGTACGGCACTGTTCACCGGCGCGCTGCTGTGGCTGGCGACGACCTACGACTGGCGGCATATCTTCTACACCACCGGCGCGGCGGGGATCGTGTTCGGGGTGATCTGGCTGTACCTGTACCGCGACCCGATGAATTGCAAGAAGGTCAGCAAGGAAGAGTTGCAGTACATCGAGGAAGGCGGGGCACTGGCCAAGAGCAGTCAGCAGCGCACCAGGTTCAACTGGCGCCAGGTCGCCGAGCTGTTCCGCTACCGCCAGGTGTGGGCGATCTGCATCGGTAAGTTCGCCAGCACCTCGGCGCTGTATTTCTTCCTGACCTGGTTCCCGACCTACCTGATCGAGGAACGTAACCTCACCATCATCAAAGTCAGCATCTTCGCGGTGATGCCATTCATAGGCGCCACGGTGGGCATCCTGCTGGCGGGGATCGTCTCCGACCTGCTGATCCGCCGCGGCTACTCGCTGTCCTTCGCGCGTAAGCTGCCGCTGGTGGTGGGCTCGATGCTTGGCATGTCGATCGTGCTGGTCAACTTCACCGACTCCAACGTGCTGTGCATCGCCATCCTCACCCTGGCGTTCTTTGCCCAGGGCATCGCGTCGTCGTCCTGGGCGGCGGTCTCGGAAGTCGCGCCCAAGGAGCTGATCGGCCTGACCGGCGGCGTCACCAGCCTGGCGGCCAACATCGGCGGCATCGTCACGCCCATCGTGATCGGCGCCATCGTGCAGGCCACCGGATCATTCGCCATGGCCTTCTGGTTCATCGGCGGAGTGGCGCTGATGGGCACGCTGTCGTACTCGCTGCTGCTGGGCCGGCTGTACCGCATCCAGTTGCAGGCGCGCTGAGCGGCAATTGGCCGGTTTTCTCCAAGACGAAGCGGCTTTCGTCCAACTTCTCGCGCTCAGCCGGCTTTAGGCTGAGCGCTCCAGACAGGAATCCAACAACAATGACTTCGACTTCCTATGTATTTACCCCCGAACCCCAGGTGAGCCTGCCGGTCGCCGGCAGCGCCGAGCGCTTTCCGGTGGGCCGCGTGTTCTGCGTGGGGCGCAACTACCCGTGGCCGGGCGCCAGCGACGTAAAACCCGAGGCACCGGTGTTCTTCATGAAGCCGGCCAGCGCCGTGGTCGAGGCGGTGGGCGAAGTGATCTACCCACCGATGACGGACGAGTTCTGCCATGAGATCGAATTCGTGGTGGCGATCGGCAAGGCCGGCGCCGCCATCGGCCAGGCCGATGCCCTGCAGCACGTGTGGGGCTACGCCGCCGGCCTCGACCTGACCCGCCGCGATATCCAGATGCGCGTGAAGAGCGCCGGCATGGCCTGGGAAATGGCCAAGGTGTTCGAAGGCGCTGCACCGATCACGGCGGTAGTGCCGGTCGTAGAGGCCGGGCACCCGGAGCAGGGCGCGGTGTGGCTGAGCGTGAATGGCCAGGAACGCCAGCGCAGCGCACTCGACGAGCAGATCTTCTCGGTCAGCGAGGTGGTCAGCCTGCTGTCGCACCTGGTGCCGCTGCGCCCGGGCGACCTGATCATGACCGGCACCCCCCACGGCGTCGCAGCCTTGAACCTGGGCGATGTGATCAATGCCGGCATCGAGGGCGTGGCCGAGCTGGAAATGCGCGTTGGCAGCCGCCCTTAGAGTTCGCTCAACCCTTACCTGTGGGAGCGCGCCATGGGCGTGAAATCACCGGCATCGCCCGTTCCCACATGAGTTCTCATCATTTCGTATCGGCTCGACGAGAGGCCGTGAACCGCTCACTGAGGAGACCCACGTATGTCCGAACAATCCTTGAACAAGGTGGCCCTGGTCACTGGCGCCGGCAGCGGTATCGGCAAGGCCGTGGCTGAAGCGCTGATGGCCGACGGCTTTTCCCTGGTGCTGGCCGGGCGCCGGCCCGAGCCGCTGCTGGCGATGGTCGAGGCTGCCCGCAGCCGCGGCCAGGACGCCATCGCGGTGCCGACCGATGTGCGTGATCCGGCCAGCGTCGATGCCCTTTTCGCCAGCGTCGAGGAAGTCTATGGGCGGCTCGACGTGATCTTCAACAATGCCGGCGTCAACACGCCCGCCGTGACGCTGGACGAGCTGGATGTCGAGCAGTGGCGCAACGTCATCGACACCAACCTCAATGGCGTTTTCCTCTGCGCGCGCGGCGCGTTCCGGCTGATGCGCAAGCAGTCGCCCCAGGGCGGGCGGATCATCAACAACGGCTCGATCTCGGCGCACACGCCGCGGCCTTATAGCAGCGCCTACACCACCAGCAAGCACGCGGTGCTGGGGCTGACCAAATCCCTGGCGCTCGACGGTCGCGAGTTCGGCATCGCCTGCAGCCAGATCGACATCGGCAACGCCCTGACCGAGCTGTCGGAGCGCATGACCAAGGGCGTGCGCCAGGCCAATGGCGAGATCGCCGTCGAGCCGATGGTCGACGTTAGCCACGTTGCCGATGCGGTGCGCTACATCGCCGCGCTACCGCTGTCAGCCAACGTGCTGAACATGACCGTGATGGCCACCAACATGCCCTTCGTCGGGCGTGGCTGATCGGCAGTTCGTCGACGCGACCTGCCCAAGACAACAATCGAGGTACCCATGAAACCAGAAGTCCTGCAGCTCAGCCCCATCCTGATCCCAGAGATCCGCGACCAGCTCGACGAGCTGTTCACCATTCGCCGTTACTACGAACAGGCCGACAAGGCCGCCTACCTGGCGCAGCACGGCGCCAACATCCGCGGGGTGATCACCGGCGGGCACACCGGCATCAGCCAGGCGGTGATGGCGCAGTTGCCGAATCTCGAAGTGGTGGCGGTCAACGGCGTGGGTACCGATGCGATCGATCTGGCCTATGCCCGTGACCGCGGCATCCAGGTCACCGCCACCATCGGCGCGCTGACCGAAGACGTCGCCGACCTGGCCATCGGCCTGCTGATCGACCTGTGCCGCGGTATCAGCATCGGTGATCGCTACGTGCGCAGCGGCCAATGGGCGAAAAGCGCCACGCCGCTGGTACCGTTGCCGCTGGCCCGGCAGTTCTCCGGCATGCGCATCGGTATCGTCGGCATGGGCCGGGTAGGGCGCGCGGTCGCCGCCCGTGCCGCAGCCTTCGGTTGCCCGATCAGCTACACCGATCTACAGCCGATGAGCGACGTGCCGCACACCTTCGTGGCCGATCTGCTGAGCCTGGCCAATGGCAGCGATGCGTTGATCCTGGCGGCAGCAGCAGACAAGGGCGAGGCCATCGTCAACGCCGAGGTGCTGCATGCCCTGGGGCGCGACAGCTACCTGATCAATATCGCCCGCGGCAAGCTGGTCGACGAGCCCGCCCTGGTGGCTGCACTGCAGAGCGGGCAGATCGCCGGTGCCGGGTTGGACGTGTTCGCCGACGAGCCTCGGGTGCCTGGCGAGCTGTTCGAACTCGAGCAGGTGGTGCTGCAACCGCACCGCGCTAGCGCCACGGTACAGACCCGTACGCGCATGGGGCAGATGGTCGTCGCCAGCCTCGTCGACGTGTTCGCCGGGCGCAAGCCAAACGGCAGCGTTACCGGCTGACTCTTGCGGATGGCGGCTCGCCGAGCCGCCCTTTGGGGCCGTGCGGCCCCCGTTTTATTCTCCATCGGCGACCTGGCCAGTCGACAGCATGGGCGCCTGTCCGGCCATCTGGGCATGGACGCTTGGCCGTCCTGGAGCGTGTTCCCCGGCAGAAAAAATGGTTTTTTCGCGCGGCGCTTTTGAGTAAAGTGCGGGCCTCTTTGGGGAGTAGCCTGCTTCCGGGGTCGCCCGGCAGCGTTCGTATCAACATTCTCGGCAGCAGCCGTGGTACGAACACCTTTCGGTTGGTGAGACCAATGACAGATACGTGCCTAAGGTCGGGCGCGTGTATCCGTCATTGACTCATAGCCCGACCGAGACGTAACCGTGAGCCTCCTTTCTCTTGTCTTCCTGGCCTTCGCCATGTCCACCGATGCCTTTGCTGCCGCTGTCGGCAAGGGTGCCTCGCTGCATAAACCCAGGTTCCTCGACGCGCTGCGCACCGGCCTGATCTTTGGCGTGATCGAAGCCATCACCCCGGTGGTCGGCTGGTTCATCGGCCAGGCCGCGGCGGGGTACGTGGAGGAGTGGGATCACTGGATCGCCTTCACGCTGTTGCTACTGCTGGGCGGCCACATGATCTACGCCGGCCTGCAGCCCGAAGGCGACGATGGCGAAGAAGACAAACCCAAGTCCCATTCCTTCTGGCTGTTGGCCGCCACGGCGTTCGCCACCAGCATCGACGCGCTGGCCGTCGGCGTCGGCCTGGCGTTCGTCGACGTGAACATCTGGTTCGCCGCGCTGGCCATCGGCCTGGCGACCATGACCATGGTCACCATCGGCGTGATGCTCGGCCGCCTGATCGGCACCGCCATCGGCCGCAAGGCGGAAATTCTCGGCGGCCTGGTATTGATCGGCGTGGGCGCGGCAATTCTTTACGAACACACCCTTTAAGAAAGGCGGCTGAGTTCAAGCCGCCGCTTTCAACGCCGAAGAATCAACCCCGACCAATATCGGCAAACCCGATACATATAGATGAATCACTTCGCGTTTCCGAATGTTTCGGTGGCCGCTGCGCTTGTACAATTATCGGTTAACCAGCCCGCTGGGCTCTTTGCAACGACTTCTTGGATTCTTCGATGGCAAACGATTCATCACCACCTTCGGCTGTCGCGCGGCTCTGGCTCGCTGCGCTCGGCTTGGTCATCCTGGCGACAGGGCTGTTCTTCAGCGTCTATGGTTACCGCCTGGCCGCACTTGGCGGCAGCGTGTATTTCCTGATTGCCGGCGTAATGATGCTGGCGGCTGCCGTGCAGATCATGCGTGCGCGGATTTCCGGTGGTGTGCTGTTCGCGCTGGTATTCGTCGGCTCGCTGGCCTGGTCGCTGTGGGACGCCGGCCTGGATTTCTGGCCGCTGATCTCCCGTCTGATGGTGCCTACCGGCTTCATGATCTGCGTGGCGCTGTCCTTCCCGCTGTTGCAACGCGGTAGTCGCCGTGCCGCAACGCCGGCACCGGCCTTCTTCGCCGCTGGCGTGCTGACGCTGGGCTTCGGTGCCGCGGTATGGGGCATGTTCCAGCCTCATCCGGTGGTGGCCGCCAGTGGCAATGCGCCGGTCGCAACACCGGCGAGCGAGGCGCAGCAGAATTGGGAGCACTACGGCAATACGCCTGGCGGCTCGCGGTTCGTCGCGCTGGACCAGATCACGCCCGAGAACGTCAAGGAGCTGCAGGTCGCCTGGACCTACCGTACCGGTGACGTGCCGGAGAGCCCGACCGGCAATGGCGCCGAAGACCAGCAGACGCCGCTGCAGGTCGGCGACCGGGTATTTCTGTGTACCCCGCACAACAACGTGATCGCCCTGGAAGCGGCCACCGGCAAGGAAATCTGGAACCGGCAGATCAACGCCCAGCAGAAGAAATGGATGCGTTGCCGCGGCCTGGCGTACTTCGATGCCACCCGGCCCATCGCGCAGCCGACGCAGCCGAACTCCACGCCGATCAAGGTGCCCAGCGTGCCGACAGGTGATGCCTGTCAGCAGCGCATCCTGATGAACAGCATCGAGTCCGAACTGATTGCACTGGACGCCAATACCGGTGAGTTCTGCGCGGATTTCGGTGTGAAGGGCCGTGTCGACCTCAAGGCCGGTATCGGCAAGGGCGCCGATGCGGGGCAGTACTCGCTGACCTCGGCACCGACCCTGGCCGGCACCACCGTGGTGGTGGGTGGCCGGGTGGCGGACAACGTCAGCACCGACATGCCGGGCGGCGTGATGCGAGGCTTCGACGTGATCACCGGGGAAATGCGCTGGGCCTTCGACCCGGGCAAGCCGGAAGATCGCGAACCACCCGTAGCGGGCGACACCTACACCCGCTCCACGCCGAACGTCTGGGCGCCGATGTCCTACGATCCGGACTCCAACACGGTGTTCATGCCAGTCGGCAGCGCCGCCATCGACCTGTGGGGCGTCAAGCACACCGCACTGGATCGCAAGTACGGCGCCTCGATGCTGGCGCTGGACGCCACCACCGGCAACGAGAAATGGGTCTATCAGGTCGTGCACAACGACCTCTGGGACTTCGACGTGCCGATGCAGCCGAGCTTCATCGACTTCACCCAGCCCGACGGCAGCAAGGTTCCGGCCCTGGTGTTCGGCACCAAGGCCGGCCAGCTGTTCGTGCTCGACCGCTTGACCGGCAAGCCACTGACCGAAGTGCAGGAGCGTCCGGTGCAGCCGGGGCAGATCGAGGGCGAGCGCTATTCGCCGACCCAGCCGGTTTCCGTTGGCATGCCGCAGATCGGCGCCGACACCCTGACCGAGTCCGACATGTGGGGCGCTACGCCATTCGACCAACTGATGTGCCGCATCAAATTCAAGTCGATGCGCTACGACGGCCTGTTCACGCCGCCGGGCACCGACCCGTCGCTGAACCTGCCAGGCTCGCTGGGTGGCATGAACTGGGGTGGCCTGTCGGTCGACCCGACGCGTAACTACCTGTTTGTCAACGACATGCGCGTTGGCCTGCAAGTGCAGCTGATTCCCCAGCCTGCCGAGGGCAGCGCTCCGAAGAACGACGGCGGCGAGGCAGCCAATATCGCCAACGCCGCGGTGCCGTTGGAAGGCACGCCGTACGCGATCAACGCCAAGCTGCGCTTCACCTCGCCGCTGGACATCCCGTGCCAGA
>CBIFVM010000063.1:0-9301 GCA_966186235.1 uncultured Pseudomonas sp. | reverse complement strand
TGCAGCTGGATCGCCTTGCCTTCGATCAGCACC
This sequence comes from uncultured Pseudomonas sp., assembly GCA_966186235.1. Classification (GTDB taxonomy): domain Bacteria; phylum Pseudomonadota; class Gammaproteobacteria; order Pseudomonadales; family Pseudomonadaceae; genus Aquipseudomonas. The sequence goes on along the minus strand of CBIFVM010000063.1, from coordinate 9,268 downwards.
GGCTCGAACGCCTGGATGCCCAGACGGTGCAGGGTCGGCGCACGGTTCAGCATCACCGGGTGCTCGCGGATGACCTCTTCCAGGATGTCCCAGACTTCGGCTTCTTCGCGCTCGACCAGCTTCTTGGCGGCCTTGATGGTGGTGGCCAGGCCACGACGCTGCAGCTTGGCGAACACGAACGGCTTGAACAGCTCCAGCGCCATCTTCTTCGGCAGGCCGCACTGGTGCAGGCGCAGGTACGGACCGACCACGATGACCGAACGGCCCGAGTAGTCCACGCGCTTGCCCAGCAGGTTCTGGCGGAAGCGACCCTGCTTGCCCTTGATCATGTCGGCCAGCGACTTCAGCGGGCGCTTGTTGGTGCCGGTGATGGCACGGCCGCGACGGCCGTTGTCCAGCAGCGCATCGACCGATTCCTGCAGCATGCGCTTTTCATTGCGCACGATGATGTCCGGCGCGCTCAGCTCGAGCAGGCGGCGCAGGCGGTTGTTACGGTTGATGACGCGGCGGTACAGGTCGTTCAGGTCGGAGGTCGCGAAGCGGCCGCCGTCCAGCGGAACCAGCGGACGCAGGTCTGGCGGTAGAACCGGCAGAACGGTCAGCACCATCCACTCTGGCAGGTTGCCGGAGCCCTGGAAGGCCTCCATCAACTTCAGACGCTTGGACAGCTTCTTGATCTTGGTTTCCGAGTTGGTCTGCGGAATCTCTTCGCGCAGGCGACCGATCTCGTGCTCCAGGTCGATAGCGTGCAGCAGCTCGCGAACGGCCTCGGCACCCATGCGGGCGTCGAAGTCGTCACCGAACTCTTCCAGCGCTTCGAAGTACTGCTCGTCATTGAGCAGCTGGCCCTTCTCGAGGGTGGTCATGCCCGGGTCGATCACCACGTAGCTCTCGAAGTAGAGCACGCGTTCGATGTCACGCAGGGTCATGTCCATCAGCAGACCGATACGGCTCGGCAGGGACTTCAGGAACCAGATGTGGGCAACGGGAGAAGCCAGTTCGATGTGCGCCATGCGCTCACGACGAACCTTGGCCAGGGCGACTTCGACGCCGCACTTCTCACAGATCACACCACGGTGCTTGAGGCGCTTGTACTTGCCGCACAGGCACTCGTAATCCTTGACCGGGCCAAAGATCTTGGCGCAGAACAGGCCGTCACGCTCAGGCTTGAACGTACGGTAGTTGATGGTTTCCGGCTTTTTAACTTCACCGAACGACCACGAACGGATCATCTCAGGCGAAGCAAGACCGATGCGAATGGCATCGAACTCTTCGACTTGACCCTGGTTTTTCAGCAAATTCAGTAGGTCTTTCAAGGCCTTTCCTCCTGGCGGAGCAGGCAGCGGGATTTTCGCCCCGCTGCCGATTCACGTCGTGTTATTCGGTTTCCAGATCGATGTCGATACCGAGCGAACGGATCTCTTTGATCAACACGTTGAAGGACTCGGGCATGCCCGGCTCCATGCGGTGATCGCCATCCACGATGTTCTTGTACATCTTGGTACGGCCGTTCACGTCGTCCGACTTCACGGTCAGCATTTCCTGCAGGGTGTAGGCGGCACCGTAGGCTTCCAGCGCCCAGACCTCCATCTCCCCGAAACGCTGACCACCGAACTGCGCCTTACCACCCAGCGGCTGCTGGGTAACCAGGCTGTAGGAACCCGTGGAACGCGCGTGCATCTTGTCGTCCACCAGGTGGTTCAGTTTCAGCATGTACATGTAACCGACCGTGGTCGGGCGCTCGAACTGGTTGCCGGTACGGCCGTCGAACAGGCGCATCTGGCCGCTCTCCGGCAGATCAGCCAGCTTCAGCATGGCCTTGATCTCTTTCTCCTTGGCACCGTCGAACACCGGCGTGGCCATCGGAACGCCCTTGCGCAGGTTGTTGGCCAGAGCCAGAACTTCCTGGTCGCTCAGCTCGTCGAGGTTTTCCTGGCGACCACCGATCTCGTTGTAGATCTCGCTCAGGAAGCCACGCAGTTCAGCGATCTTGCGCTGCTCTTCGAGCATCAGGTTGATCTTCTCACCCAGGCCCTTGGCCGCCAGGCCCAGGTGGGTTTCGAGGATCTGACCGACGTTCATACGCGACGGTACGCCCAGCGGGTTGAGGACGATGTCCACCGGCGTGCCATTGGCATCGTGCGGCATGTCTTCGACCGGCATGATCACCGAGACCACACCCTTGTTACCGTGACGACCGGCCATCTTGTCACCCGGCTGGATGCGACGGCGGATGGCCAGGTAGACCTTGACGATCTTCAGGACGCCCGGTGCCAGGTCATCGCCCTGCTGCAGCTTGCGCTTCTTGTCTTCGAACTTGTCGTCGAGCAGCTGACGGCGGTCGGAGATGTAGGCCTGAGCCTTTTCCAACTGCTCGTTCAGGGCGTCGTCGGCCATGCGCAGCTTGAACCACTGGCCACGCTCCAGGCCGTCGAGCACTTCATCAGTGATCTCGGCGCCTTTCTTCAGGCCAGCGCCGCCTTCGGCGACCTTGCCAACCAGCGCAGCGCGCAGACGTTCGAAGGTCGCGCCTTCGACGATGCGGAACTCTTCGTTCAGGTCCTTGCGGATCTCGTCCAGCTGGCTCTTCTCGATCGACAGGGCGCGCGCATCGCGCTCCACGCCGTCACGGGTGAAGACCTGTACGTCGATGACGGTACCCTTGGTGCCGGTCGGCACGCGCAGGGAGGTGTCCTTAACGTCGCTGGCCTTCTCACCGAAGATCGCGCGCAGCAGCTTTTCTTCCGGAGTCAGCTGGGTCTCGCCTTTCGGGGTGACCTTGCCGACCAGGATGTCGCCCGGGCCGACTTCGGCGCCAACGTAGACGATACCGGCTTCGTCGAGCTTGTTCAGTGCAGCCTCACCCACGTTCGGGATGTCCGCAGAGATTTCCTCTGGGCCGAGCTTGGTGTCACGGGCCACACAGGTCAGTTCCTGGATGTGGATCGTGGTGAAGCGGTCTTCCTGAACCACGCGCTCGGAGAGCAGGATGGAGTCTTCGAAGTTGTAACCGTTCCACGGCATGAACGCGACGCGCATGTTCTGACCCAGCGCCAATTCACCCATGTCGGTGGACGGGCCGTCGGCCATGATGTCGCCACGTGCAACCACGTCACCTTTCTGCACCAGCGGACGCTGGTTGATGCAGGTGTTCTGGTTGGAACGGGTGTATTTGGTCAGGTTGTAGATGTCCACACCGGCTTCACCGGTTTCGACTTCGTCATCGGCAACACGAACCACGATACGGCTGGCGTCGACGGAGTCGATCACACCACCGCGACGAGCGACCACGCAGACACCGGAGTCACGGGCGACGTTGCGCTCCATGCCGGTACCGACCAGCGGCTTGTCCGAACGCAGGGTCGGTACAGCCTGACGCTGCATGTTCGAACCCATGAGTGCACGGTTGGCGTCGTCGTGCTCGAGGAACGGGATCAGCGAGGCAGCGACGGAAACGACCTGCTTCGGCGAGACGTCCATCAGAGTGACGTCTTCCGGCGCCTTGACGGTGAACTCGTTCAGGTGACGTACGGCCACCAGCTCGTCGATCAGCTGCCCCTTGTCGTTCAGGGTCGCGGACGCCTGGGCGATTACGTGGTCGGCTTCTTCGATGGCGGACAGGAACACGATCTCGTCGGTGACCTGACCTTCCTTGACCACACGGTACGGGCTTTCCAGGAAGCCGTACTGGTTGGTACGGGCATAGGCCGCCAGGGAGTTGATCAGACCGATGTTCGGACCTTCCGGCGTTTCGATCGGGCACACGCGGCCGTAGTGGGTCGGGTGTACGTCACGGACTTCGAAGCCGGCGCGCTCACGGGTCAGACCGCCCGGGCCGAGTGCGGAGACACGGCGCTTGTGGGTGATCTCGGAGAGCGGGTTGTTCTGGTCCATGAACTGGGAAAGCTGGCTGGAACCGAAGAACTCCTTCACCGCCGCCGCAACCGGCTTGGCGTTGATCAGGTCCTGCGGCATCAGGCCTTCGCTTTCGGCCATCGACAGACGTTCCTTGACCGCACGCTCGACGCGCACCAGACCAACGCGGAACTGGTTCTCGGCCATCTCGCCGACGCAACGCACACGGCGGTTACCCAGGTGGTCGATGTCATCGACGATGCCTTTGCCGTTACGGATGTCGACCAGGGTCTTGAGCACTTCGACGATGTCTTCACGGCTCAACACGCCCGAACCTTCGATCTCGGTACGACCGATACGACGGTTGAACTTCATGCGGCCAACGGCGGACAGGTCGTAACGCTCGGCGCTGAAGAACAGGTTGTTAAACAGGGTCTCGGCAGCATCCTTGGTTGGCGGCTCGCCAGGACGCATCATGCGATAGATTTCGACCAGCGCTTCGAGCTGGTTGGTGGTGCTGTCGATCTTCAGCGTGTCGCTGATGAACGGACCACAGTCGATATCGTTGGTGTACAGGGTCTCGATGCGAACGACCTGAGCCTTGGCGATCTTGGCCAGCAGCTCGACGCTCAGCTCGGTGTTGCACTCGGCGAGGATCTCACCGGTAGCCGGGTGCACGATCGCCTTGGCGGTGGTGCGGCCGATCAGGTAGTCGAACGGTACGTCCAGCTCCTTGATGCCAGCCTTGTCCAGCTGGTTGATGTGGCGAGCGGTAATACGACGACCCTGCTCGACGATCACCTTGCCGCTGCCATCCTTGATGTCCTGGCTGGCGATTTCACCGCGCAGACGCTGCGGTACCAGCTCCAGGCTCAAGCCTTCGGCTTTCACATGGAAAACGTTGGTGGTGTAGAAGGCATCGAGCACTTCTTCGGTGCTGTAGCCCAGCGCGCGCAGCAGTACCGAGGCCGGCAGCTTGCGGCGACGGTCGATACGCACGAATACCGCGTCCTTCGGGTCGAACTCGAAGTCCAGCCAGGAACCGCGGTAAGGAATGATGCGCGCGGAGTACAGCAGCTTGCCCGAGCTGTGCGTCTTGCCACGGTCGTGGTCGAAGAACACACCCGGGGAACGGTGCAGCTGGGAAACGATCACACGCTCGGTACCATTGATGACGAAGGTACCGTTCTCGGTCATGAGCGGAATTTCGCCCATGTACACTTCCTGCTCTTTGATGTCCTTGATCGCTTTGTTCGACGACTCTTTGTCGAAAATGATCAGGCGCACTTTCACGCGCAGCGGCACTGCGAAGGTCACACCACGCAGCACGCACTCTTTGACGTCGAACGCCGGCTCACCCAGACGGTAGCCGACGTATTCCAGAGCAGCGTTGCCGGAGTAGCTGATGATCGGGAATACAGATTTGAAGGCCGCATGCAGGCCGATGTCGCGGAACTGTTCCTTGCTCGCGCCTTGCTGCAGGAATTCGCGGTACGAATCCAGCTGGATGGCCAGGAGGTAAGGCACATCCATGACATCCGGCAACTTGCTAAAGTCCTTGCGGATACGTTTTTTCTCAGTGTATGAGTAAGCCATCAGCGTTCCCCAGCTTGGTCACCTGCTTATTTGGCTTCTCCGACGGGAGCAGCCAGAAACTCGTGCAAACCCTAGGTTTGCTCCACCTCGTTGGTGGGTTTTTCACGCTCCAAGCCTAGGCTGTGGAACAGCCGAGCTAGAACGGAAAAAGGCCGGTGGCAAGAGCCACCAGCCGTCAGCCTTGTGCGAGTCGCGCGGGCTGTAGACGCAAGGTCGTCGCTTACTTGAGCTCGACTTTGGCGCCTGCTTCTTCCAGAGCTTTCTTGGCAGCTTCGGCTTCGTCTTTCGACACGCCTTCTTTGACCACGCCAGGAGCGCCGTCAACTACTGCTTTGGCTTCTTTCAGACCCAGACCGGTCAGTTCGCGAACTGCCTTGATCACGTTCACTTTCTTGTCGCCAGCTTCAGCCAGAACAACGGTGAACTCGGTCTGCTCTTCAGCAGCGGCAGCAGCACCGGCAGCCGGGCCAGCAGCAACAGCGGCAGCAGCGGTAACGCCAAAGGTTTCTTCCATCGCTTTGATCAGCTCAACGATTTCCATAACGGATTTCTGGCCGATCGCTTCGATGATTTGCTCGTTAGTCAGAGACATGACTATCAATTCCTGTATTGGGGTGACGGCCTACGCGACCATCAAATTAAACATGTGATTTCGAAAGGTGCTACGCGGCCTTAGGCTGCGGAAGCTTCTTTCTGGTCGCGAATGGCTGCCAGAGTGCGAGCGAGCTTGCTGGTGGCGCCTTGGATAACGCTCATCAGCTGTGCAATACCCTCGTCGCGGGTCGGCAGGCTTGCCAGTACGTCGATCTGATTGGCTGCAAGGTACTTGCCCTCGAACGCAGCTGCTTTGATCTCGAACTTGTCCTGACCCTTGGCGAAATCCTTGAACAGACGGGCAGCAGCGCCCGGGTGCTCGTTGGAGAACGCGATCAGGGTCGGGCCTTTGAACACGTCGTTGAGCACGTCGTACTGAGTGCCTTCAACGGCGCGCTTGAGCAGGGTGTTACGTACGACACGTACGTATACGCCAGCTTCGCGGGCCTCTTTACGGAGTCCGGTCATCGCACCTACGGTCACGCCACGGGCATCGGCCACGACAGCGGACAGGGCAGCTTTGGCAGCCTCGTTGACTTCAGCGACGATGGCCTTCTTGTCTTCGAGTTTAATTGCCACGGGTTTACTCCTGGATGTTACCGTTTCGCCCAGCCTAGGCCGGACGGCGTTTTGGTGTCTGATTCGGTAAGAATCGGGAGCACCATCTGCGTAGGGTTGAAGATCGCTCTTCGGGTTTGAGACTTGCGCCCCCTACGGTCTTGGATAGCCCCCGCCAGGCAGGGACCCCAATTTTTCGCAGCAGGCGCACCAAGTGCGCCTGCCGTCATGCATTAAGCGTCCAGCGAACCTTGATCGATCAGCAGACCTGGGCCCATGGTGGTGCTCAGGGTCACGCGCTTGACGTAGACGCCTTTCGAGGTCGACGGCTTCAGGCGCTTCAGATCGGCCAGCAGCGCTTCCACGTTCTGCTTCAGCTTGTCGGCTTCGAAGCCAACCTTGCCGACGGAACCGTGGATGATGCCATTCTTGTCGGTACGGAAACGCACCTGACCAGCCTTGGCATTCTTGACTGCGGTAGCGACGTCCGGGGTTACGGTGCCGACTTTCGGGTTAGGCATCAGGCCGCGCGGGCCGAGTACCTGGCCCAGCTGGCCAACAACGCGCATGGCATCCGGGGAAGCGATGACGACGTCATAGTTCAGGTCGCCGCCTTTCATTTCGGCAGCCAGATCGTCCATGCCTACGCGGTCAGCACCAGCAGCCAGAGCAGCTTCAGCGCCCGGACCCTGAGTGAAGACAGCGACGCGAACGGTTTTGCCGCTGCCGTTAGGCAGAACGGTGGCACCACGAACGACCTGATCGGATTTACGCGGGTCAACGCCGAGGTTGATAGAAACATCAACGGACTCGGAGAACTTGACTGCGGAAATTTCGGCCAGCAGCGCAGCAGCATCATTGAAGCTGTAGGCTTTGCCCGGCTCGATTTTGGCTGCGATAGCCTTTTGACGCTTGGTCAGCTTAGCCATTACACGCCCTCCACGTTGAGGCCCATGCTACGAGCAGAACCGGCGATGGTGCGCACGGCTGCATCCATATCAGCTGCAGTCAAATCAGCCTGCTTGGTCTTGGCGATCTCTTCGAGCTGGGCACGGGTAACGGTACCGACCTTGACAGTGTTCGGACGAGCCGAACCGCTGGTCAGACCAGCTGCTTTCTTCAGCAGCACGGAAGCCGGGGTGCTCTTGGTTTCGAACGTGAAGCTACGGTCACTGTAAACAGTGATGATCACTGGAGTCGGCAGACCAGGTTCCATGCCCTGGGTCTTGGCGTTGAACGCCTTGCAGAATTCCATGATGTTGACGCCGTGCTGGCCCAGAGCGGGACCAACGGGTGGCGACGGATTGGCCTGACCAGCCTTTACTTGCAGCTTGATATAAGCCGTGATTTTCTTAGCCATTAGCTACTCCAGTTACGGGTTCTAGCGCCTTTCAGCTCCCCGACTATTGCCTGTTTATCCCAGTGACAACAAAACCCCGCAGCCTATGACTGCGGGGTATGGGATGCGTGTGTCAGTTACGACTTCTCGACCTGACTGAACTCCAGCTCGACCGGAGTGGCACGACCGAAAATGGTCACTGCCACCTGGATACGGCTCTTCTCGTAATTCACTTCTTCGACGACGCCACTGAAATCAGCGAACGGACCATCGATAACCCGAACCATTTCGCCCGGCTCGAACAACGTCTTTGGCTTGGGCTTGTCACCACTGTCCGCGACACGACGCAGAATGGCGTCAGCTTCTTTCTCGGTGATCGGCGCCGGCTTGTCGGCAGTACCACCGATGAAGCCCATCACGCGCGGCGTATCCTTGATCAAGTGCCAAGTCGCCTCGTTCATTTCCATCTGCACCAGCACGTAGCCTGGAAAGAACTTGCGCTCACTCTTGCGCTTCTGGCCATTACGCATTTCCACCACTTCTTCGGTGGGGACCAGAATCTCGCCGAACTCATCTTCCATTCCGGCGAATTTTACGCGCTCGATCAGCGAACGCATTACATGCTTCTCGTAACCCGAGTAAGCATGCACAACGTACCAACGCTTAGCCACGGGACACCCTACCTCAACTTACAATAAACGACACAAGCCAACCGAGGAGCGAATCGAGCCCCCAGAGCACCAGAGCCATGACGAGCACGACCAAGACGACGATCAGCGTGGTTTGCGTGGTTTCCTGACGGGTCGGCCAGACAACCTTGCGAATCTCGACGCGAGCTTCTTTTGCCAGACCGAAGAAGGACTGACCTTTTGCCGTTTGCAATGCGATCAGCGCAGCGACGACCGCCAGCACAAGCAAAGCAACGACACGGTACAGAATCGGCTCACCCGAAAAGTACTGATTACCGACCACTCCAGCGACCACAAGAAGGGCCACCGCGATCCACTTGAGCAGATCAAAACGAGAGTCTTTGGCTTCAGCCTTAACATTCATGAACAAGGATCCTGTGAGAAGACACGCCAAATTCGTTAGAAAATGGCAGGTCAGGAGGGAATCGAACCCCCAACCTGCGGTTTTGGAGACCGCCGCTCTGCCAATTGAGCTACTGACCTAGAACAAAATCAGGCCGACCATTATGCCGGCCTGAGGGGGACAGATCAATCGATTATTCGACGATCTTTGCTACAACACCGGCACCAACGGTACGACCGCCTTCGCGAATGGCGAAGCGCAGGCCGTCTTCCATGGCGATCGGCTTGATCAGGG
>CBIFVM010000062.1:0-9815 GCA_966186235.1 uncultured Pseudomonas sp. | reverse complement strand
CCGAAATGCAGAACCAGGGTCTTCAGCGGAGGATTGCCATCGTTGGAGGGAAAGTCCGCCGCCGGCGGCAGCTGTTCATGCTCGCGTACCGGGCGGCCGAGCTTGCTGGCGCAGCGCAGCACCTGTTCGCGCCATTCGTCCATGGGCACTTTCGCCAGGTTGTTGCAGCACACCAGGGTGCCGTCCTCGGCCGTGGCGAGAATCGCCGGCTTGAGCAGGCTCTGGTAATCGCGCAGCAGGTCGACGGTGCCGAAGGCGCTCTTGGCCCAGGCCGGCGGGTCGAGAAACACCAGGTCGAACTGGCGTTGTTCCAGGCGCGGGTAGCTCGGCAGCTTCTGGCCACGGCGCGCAGCAATGGGCAGCCCGGCCCACTGTCGGATCGCCGGGAAGTAATCCGATTGCACGAACTGCATGGCTGGCAGAGCCGGGTTGAGCGCACCATTTTCGCGGCCGACCGCCAGGTTGCCTTCGGCGAAGTCGAGGTTCACCACGTCGCGCGCACCGCCCGCGGCAGCATTCAGACCCACGCCGCAGGTGTAGGCGAACAGGTTGAGCACGCTTTTGCCCGCGCTGTGGCGCTGCACCCAGCCACGGGCGTTGCGCAGGTCGAGAAACAACAGCGGATCCTGCCCGGCGTGGCGGCCACGCACCCGGTAGTTGAGGCCCCATTCCTGGCCGACCAGATCGACCAGCGCCGCGTCTTCGGCGACGTAGACCGGGTCACTGCGGTCGATGCGCGAGTTGCCCTTGGAACGGTCGTTGTAGACCAGCGCCGTCTGCAGCCCAAGGAATTCGTCGACGAGCGCGTGCAGGGCCAACAACTCGGCGCGGTCGAGCGTCTGGTGAAAGCTCTGCACCATCAGTTGCGGGCCGTAGCGGTCGACGGTCAGGCCGCCGGCGCCTTCCTGGCTGCCATGGAACAGGCGATAGCAGTCGGTGTTCTGCGCGTGCAACTCGGCGATCAGGGCGTGGCGATTGGCGAGTGCGGCGCGCACTGCCTGGTCGAGAGACGGCATGGCAGCGACTCGTAGAAAAGGGGCGCGCAGTCTACCACCCTCGCAATCGCTTAAATGCTCGCTGAGCGTCGGCGCTGCGGCGTTGATTGCCCGACTGGCGCGCCGGGACTCGAGCGGGTTCTCAATACGGCGGCAGGCCCATACGAACACGCGACTTGTGCAGCGAACCACTGCGCACCGCCCAGCGAATGATCGGCGCGATGCTATGCACGCTGCTGCGTACCAGGCGGCTGCGCAGCGGCGTCATGGGTTGATCGAGCATCTGCTGGGCCCAGTCAGGCAGCAGGTCGATGCCAGCCTGCATGAACAGCTTGCCCACCGGTGCGGCCAGCCGGCTGGGGGCGGGCGCTGCCAGCAGGATGCGCAGGATTTCCCGCGAGCGTTCGTCGCACAGCAACTGGCCTCGCATGCGCTGCAGGTAGTTGTCCATCTGCACCCGGTTGCGAGGCACGCCGCGCGCGCCCAGCCGTTCGGCCACCAGGGCGATCTCGGCGTAGTAGCGATCCTGATCGGCGCCGCTCATTTGCGGGTTGAGGTAACGCAGGTGGGCCTGCAAAAAGCTATGCACCTCGGCCACGTGCACCCAGGTCAGCAGTTCGGGATCGCTGGCGCTGTACGGGCGGCCATCCGGCGCGGTGCCGACCACGTGCAGGTGAATGCGCCTGACCTTGTCGATCAGCCAGTCGGCGTCGGCCCGGCTGGCGAAGGTGGTGCCGGATACGAACTGGCCGGTGCGGCGCAGGCGGCCGAGCAGGTCTTCGCGGAAATTGGAGTGATCCCACACGCCGGCCAGTGCCAGCGGGTGCAGGGCCTGCAGCAGCAGGGCGGTGATACCGCCGATCAGCATGCTGGTGAAGTCACCATGGATGCGCCAGCACACGGCCTCCGGGCCGAACAGGCCAGGGTCGCCCTTGGGGTTTTCGAAGTCGATCTGGCCGAGGGAGATGCCACTGAGGCTGAGCACCTGGCGTTCGATACGGCGGCGGATAATTTCCATGGCGCGAGCCTAATGCGCGCGAATGCCGGCCACAAGTCAGGGTTGGTTCGAGAGTGCCCCGGGTATCGCGGCGCTCGCCGCTTGGCTACAGCGCCGATGGACGAGCGCGGCGATACCGGGGTGCGTTGGTCAGCTGTTGAGTCGCTCGGCCACCAGGCTGTCGACCACCGCCGGATCGGCCAGGGTCGAGGTGTCGCCCAGGGTGTCCAGCTCGTTGCAGGCGATCTTGCGCAAGATGCGGCGCATGATCTTGCCCGAGCGGGTCTTCGGCAGGCCCGGCGCCCACTGGATCAGCTCCGGCTTGGCGAAGCTGCCGATTTCCTTGCCGACCAGGCTGAGTAGCTCCTTCTTCAGCTCGTCGCTCGGCTCCACGCCGTTCATGGTGGTGACGAAGGCGTAGATGCCCTGGCCCTTGACGTCATGGGGGTAGCCGACCACGGCGGCCTCGGCCACGGCGTCGTGTAGCACCAGGGCGCTTTCCACCTCGGCGGTACCGATGCGGTGGCCGGAGACGTTGATCACGTCATCGATGCGCCCGGTGATCCACCAGTAGCCATCCTCGTCGCGGCGCGCGCCGTCACCGCTGAAGTAGTAGCCGGGGTAGGCGGTGAAGTAGGTTTCCAGCATCCGCTTGTGGTCGCCGTACACGCTGCGGATCTGGCTCGGCCAACTGGCCTTGATCGCCAGCACGCCGGCGCCCGGGCCGTCGATTTCCTTGCCCTGTTCGTCGAGCAGTACCGGCTGCACGCCGAAGAACGGCCGCGTCGCCGAGCCCGGTTTGAGGTCGGTGGCACCGGGCAGCGGGGTGATCATGATGGCGCCGGTTTCGGTCTGCCACCAGGTGTCGACGATGGGGCAGCGCTGCTCGCCGACCACCTTGAAGTACCACTCCCAGGCCTCCGGGTTGATCGGCTCGCCGACGCTGCCGAGCAGGCGCAGGCTGCTGCGCGAGGTTTTCTTCACCGGTGCTTCGCCTTCACGCATCAGTGCGCGCAGGGCGGTCGGCGCGGTGTAGAAGATGTTCACCTGGTGCTTGTCGATCACCTGCCAGAAGCGCGAGGTATCCGGGTAGTTGGGCACTCCCTCGAAAATCAGGCTGGTGGCGCCGTTGGCCAGCGGGCCGTAGACGATGTAGCTGTGCCCGGTGACCCAGCCGACATCGGCAGTGCACCAGTAGATGTCACCGTCGTGGTAGTCGAACACGTATTTGTGGGTCATCGCTGCCTGCAGCAGGTAGCCGGCGGTACTGTGCAGCACGCCCTTGGGTTTGCCGGTGCTGCCTGAGGTATAGAGGATGAACAGCGGATCCTCGGCATCCATCGGCTCGGCGGGGCAGTCGGCGCCTACCTGCTGCACGGCTTCGCCGTACCAGAGGTCGCGCTTCTCATCCCAGCCGACCGCGTTGCCGGTGCGTTTCACCACCAGCACGGTGGATACGTTGGGGCAGCTCGCCATGGCCTTGTCGACGTTGCTCTTGAGCGGGATCAGCTTGCCGCCGCGTACCGCTTCATCGGCGGTGATCACCGTGCGGCAGTCGGCGTCGAGAATGCGGTCGCGCAACGCGTCCGGCGAGAAGCCGCCGAATACCACCGAATGCACGGCGCCTATGCGCGTGCAGGCGAGCATGGCGTAGGCCGCCTCGGGCACCATTGGCATGTAAATACAGACTCGGTCGCCTTTCTTCACGCCGCGCTTCTTGAGCACATTGGCCAGACGGCAGACCTGCTCGTGCAACTGCTTGTAGGTGATGGAGGCCGAATCCTTCGGATCGTCGCCTTCCCAGATCAGCGCGACCTGATCGCCACGCTTGGCCAGGTGGCGGTCGATGCAGTTGTGGCTGATGTTCAGCTGGCCACCGGAGAACCAGCGGATGTCACCCTTGCTCAGGCTGCCACTGCAGACTTCGTCCCAGGGTTTGAACCAGTCGAGAAAAGCCTTGGCCTGCTCGCCCCAGAAGGTCTGCGGGTCGTCGACCGACTGGCGGTAGAGGCGTTGGTAGGCGGCGTCGTCGAGGTGCGTACGCTGGCGGGCGGCGTCGCTGACAGGATGAAGATTCGGAAGAGACATGGCGGGTACCCTTTGTTGTTATGTGTCCGCAATAGACACTAAGGGTAGCAGCCAAGTTTTAGGGCGAGGGTGCAACGTATTGCAGGCGCCCGTCGCCGGGCGCCTGCAATCCTGGTCAACCGCGGTGGCGCCCGCGGAAGTAGTTGATCAGGCCCTGGGTCGAGCCGTCTTCCGCGGCGCTCGGCTCGCTACCGACCATGCGCGAGTAGACGCCCTTGCCCAGCTCCTTGCCGAGCTCCACACCCCACTGGTCGAAGGCGTTGATGCCCCAGATGGCGCTCTGGGCGAACACCTTGTGCTCGTACAGCGCCACCAGTGCGCCGAGGCGACGCGGGCTGATGCGCTCCAGCACCAGGGTGTTGCTCGGCCGGTTGCCAGGAATCACCTTGTGCGGCGCCAGGCGCTGCACGTCGTCCTCGCCCATGCCCTTGGCGCGCAGCTCGGCTTGCGCTTCCTCGCGGGACTTGCCGAGCATCAGCGCCTGGCTCTGCGACAGGCAGTTGGCGTACAGCCACTGGTGGTGGTCGGCGACCGGGTTGAAGCTGACCACCGGCACGATGAAGTCCGCCGGGATCAGCTGGGTGCCCTGGTGCAGCAACTGATGATAGGCGTGCTGGCCGTTACAGCCCACGCCGCCCCAGATCACCGGGCCGGTGGCGCCGCTGACCGGGCTGCCATCCTGGCGCACGCTCTTGCCGTTGGATTCCATGTCCAGCTGCTGCAGGTGCTTGGTGATGTTGCGCAGGTAATGGTCGTACGGCAGGATCGCCTGGCTTTGGGCGTCCCAGAAATTGCCGTACCAGATGCCCAGCAGGGCCATCAGCACCGGCATGTTCTGCTCGAACGGCGCGGTCTTGAAGTGCATGTCCATGCTGTAGGCGCCGGCCAGCAGCTCCTTGAAGTTGGACATGCCGATGGACAGGGCGATCGGCAAGCCGATGGCCGACCACAGCGAATAACGCCCGCCGACCCAATCCCACATCGGGAAGATGTTTTCCTCACGGATGCCGAAACTCACCGCCGCCTCGCGGTTGCTCGACACGGCGATGAAGTGCCGGTACAGCTCGGCTTCCGAACCGCCCTGGGCCAGGTACCAGCCGCGCGCGGCCTGGGCGTTCTTGAGGGTTTCCAGGGTACCGAAGGATTTCGACGAAACGATGAACAGGGTGGTTTCGGCCTGCAACTTGGCCGACAGCTCGTGGAATTCGCTGCCGTCGATATTGGCCAGGTAATGGCAGCGCACGCCGCGCTGGGCGAACGGCAGCAGTGCTTCGGATACCAGCTGCGGGCCGAGGAAGGAGCCGCCGATGCCGATGTTCACCACATCGGTGATCGGCTTCTCGGTGTAGCCGCGCCACAGGCCGCTGTGAATGCGCCCGACCAGTTCGGTCATCTGCTGCAGCACGCGCTGCACCTGGGGCATCACGTCCACGCCATCGACCAGCACCTTGTCGCCCAATGGCCGGCGCAGGGCGGTGTGCAGTGCCGGGCGGCCTTCCGAGGCGTTGAGCTTCTCGCCGTCGAACATGGCGCGGATCGACTGCTCCAGGCCGACTTCACGGGCCAGGGCCATCAGCAGGGCGATGGTCTCGTCGCTGGCGAGGTTTTTCGAATAATCGAGAAACAGCCCGCAACTGCTCAGCGAGAACTGCTCGAAACGCCGCGCATTGCCGGCGAAGGCATCGCGCATGCTGAAGTGCTGCATGGCCTGGCGGTGCTGTTGCAGCGCCTGCCAGGTGGGAAGGGCGAGAACATCGAGCGGCTGACGGTGGTACGCCATGGGGCTTCCTTGTTGAGGCTTCGGTTGGCGGTGATTCAGGCATTAAAAAGCCCGGCAGATCGTCCGGGCTTTTCAGTGTACGCGTGCAGAGCGATTTCAGTAGCCCTGATCCAGGGTGAAAGTCAGGTTGTCGATCAGCCGGGTGTTTCCCAGGTAGGCCGCCACCAGCACCACCAGCTCGCGGTCGCCCGGGCTGACCGCGCGCAGGCTCTGGGCCTCGCGCACTTCCAGGTAATCGGCGCGCAGGCCTGCAGCGGCGTGCTGGCGCTGGGCGTCGGCAAGCAGTTCGGGTAGCTCGCGGGCGCCGCCCTGGATGGCCCCGGCGATGTGCTTGAGCGAGCGATAGAGCACGCTGGCGGTGTCGCGCTGCTCGTCACTGAGGTAGCCGTTGCGCGAGGACAGCGCCAGGCCGCTCTCGGCGCGTACCGTCGGCTCGCCGATGATCTGGATCGGCATGTTCAGGTCACGCACCATCGTGCGGATCACCGCCAGTTGCTGGAAGTCCTTCTGGCCGAACACGGCCAGATCCGGCTGCACCATGTTGAACAGCTTGGTGACCACCGTGGCCACGCCTTCGAAGTGCCCCGGGCGACTGGCGCCGCACAGGCCTTCGGAAACGCCGGGCACGCTGACGCGCGTCTGCTCGCCCATGCCGCCGGGGTACATCTCCTCGACGTCAGGGTGAAACAGCAGGTGACAGCCGGCGTCGATCAGGCGCTGCTGGTCGGCCTGCAGGGTGCGCGGGTACTTGTCGAGATCCTCGGCCGGGCCGAACTGCATCGGGTTGACGAAGATGCTGGCGACCACGAAATCGGCGCGCTGGGCGGCTTTTTCCACCAAGGCGGCGTGGCCGGCGTGCAGGTTGCCCATGGTCGGCACCAGGCCGATCTGCTTGCCTTCCTGGCGGGCCTGGGCCACGGCGGCGCGCAGCTCGCGTACGGTCTTGACGGTGTTCATGCGGAGAATCCGTGCTCGGCGGCCGGGAAGCTCACCGCCTTGACTTCGTTGACGTAGGCGGCGAGTGCATCCTGGATGCTTGCCTGGCCGCTCATGAAGTTCTTCACGAATTTCGGCACCCGGCCGCTCAGCGACAGGCCGAGCATGTCATGCAGCACCAGCACCTGGCCGTCGGTTTGCGGGCCGGCGCCGATGCCGATCACCGGCACCTTCACCGCACGGGATATCTCGCCCGCCAGGTCGCTCGGCACGCATTCGAGCAGCAGCATGGCGGCGCCGGCCTGCTCCAGGGCGATGGCATCGGCGACCATCTGGCGTGCCTGGTTGTGCTCGCGGCCCTGCACCTTGTAGCCACCGAGGATGTTCACCGCCTGGGGCGTCAGGCCCATGTGCGCGCACACCGGCACGCCACGTTCGGCCAGTTTGGTGATCGACTCGGCCAGCCAGGCGGCGCCTTCGACCTTGACCATGTGAGCGCCGGCTTGCATCAGCAGGCCCGAGTTGTGCAGGGTCTGTTCCAGGGTGGCGTTGGCCATGAACGGCAGGTCGGCGACGATCAGCGCGCCGGCGTTGCCGCGTTTGACGCTGGCGGTGTGGTAGACGGTATCGGCCATGCTCACCGGCAGGGTGCTGTCGTGCCCCTGCAGCACCATGCCCAGCGAGTCACCGATCAGCAGCACCTCGACGCCGGCCTTGCTGCAGGCGTCGGCGAAGGTGGCGTCGTAACAGGTCAGCATGGTGATTTTTTCACCCTTCTGCTTGAGCGCTCGCAGGGTGGTCAGGGTTACATCAGGCATGAACGTATCCTCACTCGGAACCTGTGCGGGCCTGTTCGGGCAGGCTCTCGTGGAGCAGGTTCACGTTGGCATCGAAGGGGCAGCGGCGCTGCTTCAATGTGGCCCCGGCAGGGGCAATGGGTGGCTATAGTCCCGATGGCAAGGGCGCAAGTCAATCGAATGTGTTACCGCGCTGTTACGCCGTTACCGCTGGCTGGATGCTCGGCGTATCAGGGCAGCAGGCGCTCCAGGCCCTCGAACGGACAGGCTGCCAGCAGCTCGCTCAGCGGGCTGCCGTCGGGCAGTTGCAGGTCTTCGCTGGCGATCTCCGCCAGGGGATAGAGCACGAACGCGCGGGCATGCATGTGGTAGTGCGGCACGCGCAGGCGCGGCTCGTCGATCAGCCTTTGACCGAACAGCACGATGTCCAGATCCAGGGTACGCGGCCCCCAGCGCTCGCCGCGTTCACGGCCCTGATCCAGCTCGATGGCCTGTAGCGCGTCGAGTAGCTGCAGCGGTTGCAAGCCGGTATCCAGCGCCGCGACGGCATTGGTGTAACGAGGCTGGCCGGGCAGCAGCGAGTCGCTGGCATAGAAAGAGGACGTTGCGGCCAGGCGCGTGTGCGGCAATTGCTCGAGTGCCGCCAGTGCCTGGCGCAGTTGTTCGGCGGGGTCGGCCAGGTTGCTGCCCAGGCCGATATAGACGCGTTCCATCACTTACTCGCCGGCGCCGCCATTCTGAGGCGCGCGCTTGCGCTTGGCGCCACCGCTGCGACGACGTTTGCGCGGCGCGCTGCCGGGCTCGTCCTTGCTGGACAGGTTGCGGATCATCACCCGGCGGTCGCTGTCGCTGGCGTCCTGATACTCGGTCCACCAGTTGCCCAGGCCGCCGGTTTCCTCGCCAGCGCTTTCGCGCAGCAGCAGGAAGTCGTAACCGGCTCGGAAGCGCGGGTTTTCCAGCAGCAGGTCGGCGCGTTTGCCGCTGCGTCGTGGCAGGCGTTCCTGCATGTCCCAGATCTCGCGGATCGGCAGGGTGAAGCGTTTCGGCACGGCGATGCGCTGGCACTGCTCGGCGATCAGCTCGTGGGCCGCTTCCTGCATGGCCGGGATGGCCGGCATGCCACGCTCCTGAAGGCGAATCACCCGCGCCGGCAGGGCCGGCCAGAGCAGGGCGGCGAACAGGAAGGCCGGGGTGACCGGCTTGCCCTGATGGATGCGCAGGTCGGTGTTGTCCAGGGCGTTACGAATCAGCGTGTCGGTGTATTCCGGGTTCTGGCGCAGCGCCGCAGCGCTGGCGGGGAACAGCTGGCCGAACAGGCCGTAATCGACCAGCAGGTCGTAGGTGTAGATGGCGTAGCCGCTGAGGAACAGCTTGAGCACTTCATCGAACAGACGGGCGGCCGGGATGCCACCCAGCAGGTGCGCCAGGTCGTGGATCGGGTCGGCGCTGTGCTTCTCGATGTCGAAGTCCAGCTTGGCGGCGAAGCGCACGGCGCGCAGCATGCGCACCGGGTCTTCCTGATAGCGCTGGGTCGGGTTGCCGATCAGCCGCACCAGGTTGTTGCGGATGTCGTGCATGCCGTTGGCGTAGTCGAGAATCCGCTCGGAAACCGGATCGTAGTAAAGCGCGTTGATGGTGAAGTCGCGGCGCTGGGCGTCGTCTTCCAGCGTGCCGTAAACGTTGTCGCGCAGGATGCGGCCGCTCTCGTTGCGCGAGGATTGGTTGCTGTTTTCCGGCTCGTCGCCTTCCGGGTGGTTGGCGCGAAAGGTGGCGGTTTCGATGATCTCGCGACCGAAGTGCACATGCACCAGCTTGAAACGGCGACCGATCACCCGTGCATTGCGGAACTCGGCCCGCACCTGCTCCGGCGTGGCGCTGGTGGCGACGTCGAAATCCTTGGGCTCGATGCCCAGCAGCAGATCGCGCACGCAGCCGCCAACCAGATAGGCCTCGTAGCCGGCGTTCTGCAGGCGCTCGACCACGCTGATGGCGTGGCGGCTGATCTGCCCGCGCTGGATCGGGTGCTGGTTGGTGTTCAGCACGTGCGGTGTGCTGTGAGGCTGGTGCGCACGGCGCAGCGGCGAGCGGAAGGACTTGAACAGCTTTTTCAGCATGGAGGGCACTGTATGACGAATTGAGCGGCCAGAATAAAGGAAAGGCGCAGAAATAGCGCGGATTCTAGCATCAGGTGGCTCAGGGGCGTAAGCAGGGTGGTGGGGCAG
>CBIFVM010000061.1:0-11328 GCA_966186235.1 uncultured Pseudomonas sp. | reverse complement strand
GATCATCGGCGGCCTGACCCAGGCCATGGGCGAGCCAAGGGAACGCGAAGCGGCGTTGATCACCTTTCTGGTTACCGCTTCGGGCATGACGCTGTTCGGCGTCGGTTCGGCGTTCTGGGGCATCGTCGCCGGGTTGCTGACGCTGGTGCTGCTCAATGCAGGCAAGCGCACGGCCTGAGGCCAATGGCATCTGGCGGAAACGGCTATTGGCGATCTCGTGGGAGAGGCCGGACGGCGATACGCTTCAGCCGCACTCGAGCCGGTTAGGCGTGAAGAGCTCGCGGCTGCAGCCTCTTCTGCGAGGTCGCTGGCTATTCGCTTCTGCCTGGATCAGCCCCTAACCGGCCTCGGCCTTCAACTGCTTGCCATGCACCGCATTCACCCACCAGCCAAAGGCCGCGGCGGTAAAGAACATGATGATGCTGTACAGCGCCGCCGGAATCGCCATGGTGCTGTTGTTGAGCAGCACCGGACTGAGCGCCAGGGCGATGGCCAGGGTGCCGTTGTGGATGCCGATTTCCATGCCGATGGCGATGGCCTGGCGCAGGCTCAGCTTGAGCAGGCGCGGCACGAAATAGCCGACCGCCAGGCTCATCAGGTTGAAGGCCAGGGCCGCTGCGCCGACTACCGGCGCGTAGTCGAGCACCGTCTGCCAGTCCTTGACCAACGCCAGCACGATGATCAGCAGCAGAAACAGCGCCGAGACGATCTTCACCGGGTTTTCCATGCGCATCGCGAAACCGGGGAAGCGGCTGCGCAGGAACATGCCGATGGCCACCGGCCCCAGCACGATGGCGAACACCTGCACCACCTTGGCGAACTGCAAGGGAATGGCCTGATCGCCCTCCATGAAGTACGCCAGCGACAGGTTGACGATAAAGGGCATGGTCAGCACCGCAACCACCGAATTCACCGCCGTGAGAGTGATGTTCAGCGCCACGTCACCATGGGCCAGGTGGCTGTACAAGTTGGCGGAAGTGCCCCCAGGCGAGGCGGCCAGCAGCATCATCCCCACCGCCAGCGCAGGCGCCAGGCCGAACGCCTGAACCATGAAGAAGCAAGCTACGGGTAACAGCAGTAACTGGCAGAACAGCCCGATCAGTACGGGCTTGGGATACTTCACCACGCGGGTGAAATCGGCCAGGGTCAATGACAGGCCCAGGCCGAGCATGATGATGCCCAGCGCCAGGGGGAGAAACACACTCAGCAAGGGACTTGCAGTCATCGCTACCTCGGCGTGGTCTGACTTCCGTGATCGTGATCCACACTGTAGCGGGCAATCGCCAGCTTGGCCGCGGGCGACGGCCCCATCAGTTCGATGGATCGGCATACATTCGGCCACCGCGACATGCTTGTCCAATCGTGGCCCGAGGATTATCACCACAGCTTATTTCAACGGAGGCTCTCCATGTCCACTCAGCTCAACCGTCAATTTCTGCTCGCCAAACGCCCAAGCGGCATGGTCAGCCGCGATACGTTCGATTACGTGGAAAAACCGGTCGGCGAACCGGGCAATGGACAGATTCTGGTCAAGAACCTTTACCTGTCGCTGGATCCGGCCATGCGCGGCTGGATGAACGAAGGCAAGTCCTATATCGCGCCAGTGGGCCTGGGCGACGTGATGCGCGCTCTGGGCGTCGGTGAAGTGGTGGCGTCCAATCACCCGGACTTTGCCGTTGGCGATCACGTCAATGGCGCCCTTGGCGTGCAGGACTATTTCCTCGGTGAGCCGCGCGGCTTCTACAAGGTCGACCCCAAGCGCGCGCCGCTGCCGGTGTATCTGTCGGCCCTCGGCATGACTGGCATGACCGCCTATTTCGCGCTTCTCGATGTCGGCGCGCCGAAAAGCGGCGATACCGTGGTGCTGTCCGGTGCAGCGGGCGCCGTGGGCAGCATTGCCGGGCAGATCGCCAAGCTCAAGGGCTGCCGGGTCATCGGCATCGCCGGTGGCAAGGAAAAATGCGCCTACCTGACCGACGAGCTGGGCTTCGATGGCGCCATCGACTACAAAAGCGAAGACCTGCACGAAGCGCTCAAGCGCGAATGCCCGAAGGGCGTCGACGTGTACTTCGACAACGTAGGTGGCGAAACCCTGGATGCCGTGCTGGGCCGCCTGGCGCCCAAGGCGCGCATCGTCATCTGCGGCGCGATCAGCCAGTACAACAACAAGGACGCGGTAAAAGGCCCGTCCAACTACCTGTCCCTGCTGGTCAATCGTGCGCGCATGGAAGGCTTCGTGGTCATGGATCACGCGGCCAATTTCGCCAGCGCGGCGGCAGAAATCGGTGGCTGGCTGGCCGAAGGCAAGATCAAGTCCAAGGAGCACATCGTCGAGGGGCTGGAAACCTTCCCGGAAACCCTGTTGAAGCTGTTCAAGGGCGAGAACTTCGGCAAGCTGGTGCTCAAGGTTTGATACCTGGCCGGGCGGCCAGCAGGTCGCCCGGCCTCCAGTCATCACAATTCCCCTCTGCGTTCAATTCTTGCAACGCAAAGATGGCCACTAGCCATTAAATTGCTTGAGCCGGCATGACCGTTCGGTTAGTTTCGCCGCCACGCAGCCCGCCGGGCTGATCGTTGCCACGCGCCGGAGCCAGGATGGAACTGTTTTTCACTGCCACAACCCTCGTGCTGGTCGTCGCGGCCTACTTCCTGGTGCAACGCGCGCGTAGCCCGGCAGCGCACTGCCGAAAGCAGATGAGTGACTGGCTGTCGCGCTTCGATGCGGCCACTCCGCTCGAGCAACACGAAATGGCCGAAGCGCTGCTGCAGCAATCGGCCGAGTTGGCTGCGCAGATGGGCGTCGAGGTCTATCTCGACGAATTGCTGCCGGAAGGTGGCGACCCCGTTGAGCTGATCCGCACCTGGCAAGCGCAGTTGCCCATCGCCATTCCCGCCCACGCCCTGCCCAACACGCCCGCACGCACGGTGGGCGCCCTGTTGCTGATTCGCGACGTGGAGCCGGAAAGCTTTCGCGCGTTGCTGGGGCAAGCCGTCGCCGGTTGAGGGGCTAGGGTCTGTTGACGTTTCAGCGCAAGCCGAGTTGCAGCGAGAAATCTCTCCAGGCTAGGCGGAGGACGCAGGGAATGGTGTCCCCTTTTCAAGTCCTCCAACGACGCATGGCGAGATTTCCCGCGCAACCTAGGCGGCCCCACCCGAAGGGCCGGGCCAGTTTTAGCGCGATGCTGCGTTTCTCGGTGGCTCATTTGGCCGGCCAAACTTCGCACCTCGTGCCTTGCCTCGCGCTAAAACTGGCTCCGGCGCGGTCGTGCTGAAACGTCAATAGACCCTATAGGCTGCGCATCAGGATGATCGGCAAGGCCGTGAACAACAATGTAACCAGGAAAAGAATCAGCAGCAGATCAAGGCTATAGAAGGTCACGTCACTCTCCAGGCGGACAGGCGTGGTGCCCGCATCAGGGTTACCCGCGCCGCATCGATTGCGGCGACAGAGGCCTGTGATCACTGCCCGGCGGTGCGCTGCAACATGTAAGCACCAGCCTTCAGATCACCCATCCACCATAGCTCAGCTATCGGCGATTGACATGCCGGAGTGCGACAGCCTGCCGCATGCAAACGACTCCCTCGCGCTTCCCGATGGTCATTGACCTGAACTTCTTCGCGCTGAGGCCTACAGAAAACTGTACTGGCTTTTTCGGGAGACTTACCTATGGAACAGTGGAACATCTGGCTCGACCGCGACCTGTGGATCGGCGTGGGCATCGTGCTGGTCGCCACGGCGGTGATCTATACCATCCTGCGCGCCGTGGTCGGCATCCTGCACAAGCGCCTCACTGCCTGGTCCAAGGGGCAGGACGGCAACTGGCCGCATTTTCTCGCCGTGGTCATCGGCCGTACCAGCCGCTTGCTGCTGCTGGCCTTCTCCCTGCTGCTGGCGCTGCGCCTGCCGGATTTGCCCGGAAGCTGGCAGGCCGCGCTCAGCCACACCTGGTTCGTCGCGCTGGCCCTGCAGATCGCCCTCTGGGTGGATACCGGCGTGCGCCTGTGGTCGCGCAGCCTGGTAGTCGGCAAGCACGGTGGCAGCGGCTACAACCCGGTGATGACCACCATCATCAGCATCATGGTGCTGATCGTCGTCTGGTCGGTGATGCTGCTGTCGATCCTCGCCAACCTGGGGGTGGACATCACCGCGCTGGTGGCCAGCCTCGGGGTTGGCGGTATCGCCGTGGCACTGGCGGTGCAAACGGTGCTGGGCGATGTGTTCGCCTCGCTGTCGATCGGCGTCGACAAGCCCTTCGAGATCGGCGATTTCGTGGTGTTCGGCGAGGTGGCCGGCAGCATCGAGCATATCGGTCTGAAAACCACACGAATCCGCAGCCTCAGTGGCGAGCAGGTGGTCTGCGCCAACGCCGACCTGCTGCGCCAGATCGTGCACAACTACAAGCGCATGGACACCCGGCGCATCGTGTTCAAGTTCGGCATCAGTTACGACACGCCGAGCGACAAGGTGCGCCAGGTTTCGGAGCGGGTCGGCGAGATCATCCGCGCCACGCCGAAAGCCAAGTTCGACCGCGCCCACTTCCTGGGTTTCGACGAGAGCCAGCTGACCTTCGAAGTGGTATATATCGTGCAGAGCTCGGACTACAACCAGTACATGGACATCCAGCAGGAGATCAACCTGCAACTGCTCGATGCACTACGGGAGCTGGATGTGCGCTTCGCCCTGCCACGCCGCGATTTGCGTCTGGTCGGCGAGCGCATGCCGACGCTGAAAGTGGCAGGCTTGCCGCAGCAGGCCGAGCCTGAAGCGGACGATCAGGAGCAGCGCCTGCCGCGTTTCAGCTGATCGTGCCCGCGCGACCAGTCAGCGGCAACCGCTCAGGCGATTGCAGTTGACTCGGTCGCGCTCCCCCTTGGAGCTGGACAGCCGGCTCACCACGTTCCAGCCGATTCGCCGACTGGAACCGAACCACACCTGCCCGTCGGCACTCACGCCGGTGAATAGCTGCAGGCGGCCATAGGTGGTGCTGGTCTGCGACCAGCTCAGGCCGCTGATCACGTCGTAGCCGCGCATCAGTGTGTCATTGCCCTGCTGAACGATGCCGTAGTGGTTGCCGAAACGGTCCGTGCAGTTGAGCAGTGTCGCACTACGGGTACAGCGCATGGCGTCACCCGGCAACGTGAACGCCGCTTGAGCCGGCAAAGCCAGCGCTACGAACAGCAAGCCGATCGCTGAGGCGATGCCATGCATGGCGCGAAGCCGTCGTAGCGAAATCATGTACGCACCTCGGGTTCGCTCAAACGGGCCATATGCCGGGTGAGCCCGATTCCGGCGCCTACTCCGATGGCACACAACGTCCACCACAAGAGTTGCGGCGGCGCCTGATCGGCCGGCAGGAAGCGGCCGATCAGCACGTTGCTGACCAGCGCGACCAAACCGCCTACCCCAGCGAAGAAGCCGTAATAGGCGGCCAGCTGACCACGCCTGGCGTAATGGGGCACGTGGGCCGACAGCAGCGGCAACACCAGCAGGCTACCAAGGCTGAACACCACGGCCATCACCTGCACCGCCAACTGCGCGCCCAGCAGGCTGACCAGCGGCTCGGCCAACAGGCCGTAGCTGGCTGCCATCAGCGCCAAACCGATGCCCATGCTCTGCCCTTCGCTCATCCAGCGTTGGCGCAGGGTGCTGACCGGCATTTGCAGCAATACGCCGACCAGTGCGGTGATCATGAACACCTGGGTGATCCATTCCTGGCCACCGCCATAGGCGTGGCTGTAGGCCGGCACCGCCAGGTACAACGGGTGAAACAGCAAGGGATAGGCGGCTGCCAGCAAGGCAAAGCGCAGGAACGGCCATTGCTGGAGCATGTCCAGGCACTGGCGCAGCATGGTCACCGGCTCCTCGCCCGAGACCAGATCCTTGAGCGGCAGGAAGCGCCATTGCACCAGCGTCATCACCAGGAACAGTGCCGCCGATACGCTGCCGGTCACCGAGAAATCCACGCTGATGAACAGCAGGCCGGCCAGCGGGCCGAGCAGCATGCCGGCGGTGCTCGCCATGTTGTGCAGGGCGAACGCCTGCTTGCGCAGTTGGGCGTCCTGGCATTCGTCCGCCAGGTAGGCCTGGGCACAGGGCGTGAACAGCGCGCCGGCGAAACCGCTCAGGCAGGCGGCCAGCAGCAGCACCGTGAGGCTCTCGGAAAAGCCGAATACCGCGAAACCGACGCAGCGCACGCCGCAGCCGATCAGGATGGCGCGTCGATAGCCGATGCGATCTCCCAGCAGGCCGCCGAGCAGGAACAACCCCTGCTGGCTGAACACCCGAATGCCGAGCACCAGGCCCACGGCCCAGCCGGCCAGGCCGAGGTTCTCGCTCAGATGCCCGGCCAGGTACGGCATCAACATGTAGAAGCCGAAGTTGAAGCTCAGCCCATTGAGGATCAGCACACGCGCCGCGGGCGAAAGTGAAATCAGGGTGGTGAGGACACGGCGCATCAGGACACGACACTCATCGCAGGAAATGGCCTTCAGTATGCCTAATTCGCCCGCTCGACGATCTGCTCGAAACGCTGCTTGGCACGTGCCGGCAGGGACGCGGGAATCTGCACCTCGCTGAGCGGCGCTTCGCCGACCTGAATCAGCATCACCATGCCCATGGCCAGGTGCGGAATGCACTGAATGCCATAGAAGCCCGGCACGTCGAATTTCACTTCGACTTCTTCGTTGATCCTGCCCTTGAACGGTTCGGCGCCATCGGGCAGGAAACCTGGCAGGCTCGCGGCATTGTGGCTCGGCTGGGTGGCGATGAACTTCACCGTGTCGCCCCGCGCGATGGCCAGGTAGTCCGGCTCGTAGACCATGGCCCCGCTGGCGCCACGGTTGAGCATTTTCACTTCGTGCACCTCGGCCAGGGCCGCGGAGCAGAACAGGGTCGCCAGCAAGGCGATTGCATAACGAATGGGCATGGGAACCGTCCGTGTCAGGCAGGATGGAAGCGCAGGACCCGGGCGCCGTCTTCCGGGTCGGTCAGGTAGCGAGCGCGCACGCCGAAGGTGTCGCGCAGGCGTTCGGTGGTCAGCACCTCATCGGGTTCGCCCAGCGCCACCAGCCGGCCACGTTCCATGACCCCGAGGCGGTCGCATTCCAGCGCCTGGTTGAGGTCGTGCAGGGCTATCAGCGTGGTGACCGGCAGCGCCCGCACCAGGTTGAGAATCGACAGTTGGTGCTGGATGTCCAGATGGTTGGTCGGCTCGTCGAGCAGCAGGATTTGCGGCTGCTGGGCCAAAGCCCGGGCGATGTGCACGCGCTGTCGCTCGCCCCCGGACAGGGTGCTCCAGGCATGCTCGCGCATGTGGGCCATGTCCACGTCGGCCAGGGCCTGCCTGACGATACGCTCGTCACTAGCGGACCAGGGCTGCAGCGCCGACAACCACGGCGTGCGTCCCAGTTCGACGGCATCGCGCACCGTCACCGCGTCACTGGTGTCGGCCTGTTGCTCGACGAAAGCCAGTTGCTGGGCCACGTCGCGGCGGCTCAGGCTCGTCAATGGCTTGCCATGCAACTGCACCTGGCCACTGCCTGGCGCACGAATGCCGGAAAGCAGCTTGAGCAGCGTCGACTTGCCTGAACCGTTGGGCCCGATCAGCCCCAGGGTTTCGCCCTGGCGAATCTGCAGATCGACGCCGGCCACGATCGCCCTGCCCTTCACCGACCAGCCGAGGTCGCTGCATTGCAACACGGTGCTCATCGTACCCGCCTCCCGCGCACCAGAATCACCGCGAATGCCGGTGCACCGACCAGTGCGGTGACCACGCCGATCGGCAGCACCTGGCCCTTGATCGCCGTGCGCGACAGTACATCGGCGGCGATCAGGAACATTGCGCCGATCAGCGCCGAAACCGGCACCAGCCGGCCATGCCGCGCGCCCACTAGCAGCCGTGCGGCGTGGGGAATGACCAGGCCGACGAAGCCGATGGAGCCGACGATCGACACCATCACCGCTGTGACCAGCGCGGTACAGGCGATCAGGGTGGCCTGCACACGACGCACCGGCACGCCCAGCGAAGCCGCCGACTCGGCGCCAAAGGTGAAGGCATCCAGCGCCCGCGTGTGCCAGGCGACCAGCAGGACCCCGGCCAGGGCCATCGGCACGGCCAGCAGCACATCCTGCCAGTCAACCCCGCTCAGGTTGCCGAGCAGCCAGAACATGATGCCGCGAGCCTGCTCGGCGCTGGCCGACTTAGTGATCAGAAACGAGGTCAGCGCGTTGAACAGCTGGGAACCGGCGATGCCGGCAAGAATGATCTGAGCACTGCCGCTGATCGCACCACCGCCCGCCGCCCGGGCCAGCAGCGCGACCAGGGCGAAGGCGGCGACCGCACCGAGAAAGGCGCCCATGGACAACGACAGCATGCCGGCGCCCAAGCCGAGCAAGGCCACGGAGACCGCGCCGGTGGACGCGCCAGCAGAAATGCCCAGCAGGTAGGGGTCGGCCAGCGGGTTACGAAGCAGCGCCTGCAGCACCACCCCGGACACCGCCAGCCCGGCCCCGCAGCTGGCAGCGACCAGGGCGCGGGTCAGGCGGTAATTCCAGACGATGCCCTCGTCGATCGGGTCGAGCACGAAGCCCGCCGCGAACAGCTTGTTGGCCAGCACCTGAAACACCACCGAGGGTGGAATG
This sequence comes from uncultured Pseudomonas sp., assembly GCA_966186235.1. Lineage (GTDB taxonomy): Bacteria > Pseudomonadota > Gammaproteobacteria > Pseudomonadales > Pseudomonadaceae > Aquipseudomonas. The sequence goes on along the minus strand of CBIFVM010000061.1, from coordinate 2,687 downwards.
CGGGTTTCGCCCAGGGCGACTCCGGCGATCACCGCCACGCCAAGGAGCAGCAGGCAGGCGATGGTCAGCAGGAACAGGCGAGAACTGCGTGCGATCATTGGAATTCGTCAACGGCCTTGGCGAGGGTTTCGATGCCGCTGATCATGCGCAACGAGGCCTGCATGCCATCGGCGTCGATGATCACGATGCGCCCGTTCTTGACGGCGTCCATGTGCTTGGCGACCGGGTCGTTGCGCAGGAATTCGAGCTTCTTTTCCACGTCGTCGGCTGGAAAGCGTCGACGGTCCATGCGCGCCAGTACCAGCACCGTGGGGTTGGCCTTGGCCAGGGTTTCCCAGCCGACACTCGGCCACTCTTCGCTGGACTCGACCACGTTACGCAGCCCCAGGGACTTCATCATGTAGTCGGCCACGCCCTTCTGGCCAGCCACGTACGGGTCCAGATCCATGTCCGGGCTGGAGAACCAGAACAGCGCGGAAATATCCTTGGCCTGGCGCTGCTCGGCACCGGCCACCGCCGCGGCCAAGCGCTTCTGCAGGTCGGCGACCAGGGCGTCGCCCTTGTCCTGCACGTCGAAGATCTGCGCCAGCTGACTGATGCTCTTGTACAGGCTGTCGATCTGGAACGGCTGCAGGCGGGTGCCGTCGGCGCCGACCAGGTTGTCCTTGCCTTCGCAGTCGGTCGGCATGATGTAGGTGGGAATGTTCAGGTCGTGAAACTGCTTGCGCGTACCCACCACGCCCTGCTCGCCCACCATCCACTCGAACTGCACCGCAACCAGGCCTGGGCGCTTGTTGATCACCGACTCGAAGCTGGGGTCGTTGTCGGCCAGGCGCGGCACCTTGGCATTCTGCGCTTCGAATTCGGGCAGCACGTGGCTGAACCACAGCGAAGTACCGGCCAGGCGTTCGCCCAGGCCCAGGGAATAAAGGATTTCGGTACCTGCCTGGCCGATGGTCACGGCGTTTCCGGGGCTTTTCGCGAACGTCAGCGACTGGCCGCAATTTTCCAGGGTGAGCGGGTACTGGGTCGGGCCGGCGGCATGGGCCATGGAAGACAGCGCCAAGGCGGCGCCGATGACGGCAAGGCGTGGTACGAACATGCGGGTGATCTCCTAATCAACAAATACGCATAACGGCAGTGCGTAGGCTGGAGAACACATCACGCTGCGCGACCATGGCCGCACCTGTCCCTTGTGGGAAGTGATCACGGATGCCCCCTCCCGGACACCCCGCCGGCGGTTCGATTACTGGCGCCTGCCCGCCAGAAGCGGATTCAGACCCATGCCGGCAGGTCTCCTGACTGGTACGTCCATGCAGCGCGGCGGCCTTCCCGGAAGCCATTCCAGTGACACGAATGCAGCGCTGCTCGGTACCTACAGTTGCGGGGGCAGTTCCGTTTGGCCACCAGAGGCGGCGACGGATTCCCTATTAATTCCTCGCGGAAACCGGCGGCGGCATCTTAAACGATTAAGTGATCCGCCTGCAGCGCTTTGCCGCAGTTTCCGTTCACCGACTGCAATAGGTTCCAGCCAAGCCCACGCAGTGACTTGCGCAAAAGCGCGGCCATTATTGTTACAATATAACATTTTAGCAAGCTGATTCAGCTCTTGACTCCCATTCAAGCGATGGTCTTTGGAAATTAGCAACCTGAACTTGCAATGAGAATTACAATCAATAACACTGCTATTGTTATATTATAACGTAGTTATTGGAGATCCCATGAAACCAGGCATTCACCCCGACTATCGCCCCGTCCTATTCCACGACGTGGCCGCTGACGCCTACTGGCTGATCGGCTCGACGGTCGACACCGACAAGACTCGCCAGCACAGCGATGGCAACACCTATCCCTACGTCACCCTGGACGTATCCAGCGCTTCGCATCCCATCTATACCGGTCAGCAGCGCCAGGTCACCAGTGAAGGCCGTGTAGCCGGCTTCAACAAGCGCTTCGCCGGATTCGCAGGTACCAAGGCATGAAAGTCGTCGCCTCGCTGAAACAGGCCAAGTTGCGCCATCGCGACTGCCAGATCGTCAAACGTCGTGGGCGTATCTACGTGATCTGCAAGACAGAGCCACGCTTCAAGTGCGTGCAGGGCCGTCCCAAGCCACAGCGCAAGAACAAGGGATGATCGTTTAGCCATGCCTGGTGCTGGGCAGCCCCCGAGATCGAGCCAGGAAAAAGAAAAAGCCCCTGCAGCACAGTCCTGCAGGGGCTTGCGGACTCAGTCCGGCAGTGCGTAGGCAATGACGTAATCGCCGCGATCTGGCGAGTTACGAGCTCCACCCGCCGAGATCACGACGTACTGCTTGCCTGTGGCCGGATCCTTGTAGCTGATCGGCGTGCCTTGGCTGCCGACCGGCAGGCGGCCCTTCCAGACTTCCTGGCCGGTGGCGCTGTCGTAGGCGCGCAGGTAGTAATCCTGGGTCGCAGCGATGAACAGCAGGCCGCTCTGGGTGGAAAGCGTGCCACCAATGGTCGGCATGCCGACCGGAATCGGCAGGTGCATCTTGATGCCCATCGGGCCGGTGTCCTGCACCGTGCCGACCGGCACCTGCCAGGCGATCTGCCGGGTGTTCAGGTCAACGGCGGTCAGGGTACCGAAAGGCGGCTTCTGGCACGGGATGTCCATCGGCGAGGTGAAGCGCAGCTTGGCGTTGATCGCGTACGGCGTGCCTTCCAAC
>CBIFVM010000060.1:0-13370 GCA_966186235.1 uncultured Pseudomonas sp. | reverse complement strand
GACCTTGCCAAGGTCGGGGTCGCGAGTTCGAGTCTCGTTTCCCGCTCCAGTTTCAACGGGCCGTCACGTACGGCCCGTTCAGTTTAAGGCTGAGTAGCAGAGTGGTTATGCACCGGATTGCAAATCCGTGAACGCCGGTTCGATTCCGACCTCAGCCTCCAAACAAAAAGCCCCGTAGACAATGGCTACGGGGCTTTTTATTGTCCGGTGGAAAGTGGGTGCCTGCTGTGGGTGTTTGCAGAGCCAGCGCTGGAGTGTTCTGGGCAGGCGCCGGAAGTAATTGCGCCATGCCTGCCAGGACGCTTGCAGGTTCAGGCCGTTCGTGCGTGATTCACACCGCTCTCGAGCGCGGGTAGCTGGTCAGGTACCGCGAGAGTTCGTCCCGACCTGGTGCGCGATGCGGGGTGCCAGGGCCGTCGTTGGGAATGTAGAACTTGTCGGAGCGGGGGTGCTTTTGAGCTGCCAGCGTGACGGTTTGCAGGGACACCCAGGGCAACACGATTGCGCCATCCTCGAAGCCATAACACCCCCTTAGCGATGCCAGGTGGATGGTTTTCCTGGCGCCTCCTGGCAGGGTAAGGCTTGCCTGGCGCTCATTGAACAGACGGCGGGCGAATGCCGGACCCAGAAGCTTTTCGATATGTTCGTTCAGGCTGCTGAGTACTCCTGAAACCAGCATGATCTCGTCATGCTTTTTCATTGCTAGCTCGAGAACGCGTGAAAATTCTTGCAGGCAGGCGCCGTGTTTCAGCGTGTGATGCATCATGGGGGCGTGTCCTTGCTGGTGTGGCTCCTAGCCGCAAGGGTAGCCTTCTACGCCGTATATTTAAAGCTGTTTGCCTGTCTGGCTGACTGGGCGGTTCTGTTTGCAGCTTACCGGGGCCGACTCTCGCTTGAAAGCAGCAATAAAAAGCCCCGAGTAAACGGGGCATTTGGCTTGCTCTGGTGTGCGCTGCTGTTGATCAGCGCGTGCCAGTCTTGAGACCGTCAAGGTAATCGATCTTAGCTTCCTGAGCCTTCTTGCCCGGTTTGGCAGCCGTTTGCAGTTCGCTCTTGAGCTTCGCTTCCAGTGCATCAATCAGCAGCGTTTGCCGGGCTTGGCCCTCAAGATGAGCCTCGATGGCGCGGATGATTTCGGTATTCATGCTCGTGTAGTTGTCATTGGCCAGATCTTCGATGCGCTTGCGCATCCCATCAGGCAGGCGGACCACGAACTTGTCCGCCGTGCGGGCGTTGAAAATGGGTTTGCTCACGATTGGTTCCTCCATATCGAGTAATACTAGCTATTTGATGGTAACTGGGCCGATAGTTCAGTTGGTCGGACGATTGGTCACGAAATGGATTCGCAATAGTGCGTTTAACGCCCGACTCAAGTTGTTTTTAGCTGGCCCCGCAAAAAATAATGATTATACGCCTTGTAATGTGGCATAGTGATATTGCCTGTCAAGCAAGGCCCGGAATGGAAGTCCGGTTACGTGATGCATGCATCACTCAGTGATCAACGAGAAGGAGCTCGCCATGACCCTGCACGTCCCTCTGCCTACAATCGCCAGTGACATCGGCATCTGCCAGAGCCTTGTCGCAACCTGGGTCACTCATTCACGCCCGTACTCGGACGGCAGCGGTTACAGGGTATTCTTCAAACTTGATATGCCAAGCCATGTTCGGCAGTTGTTGCCACGCATCACGCCTACCAACATGTTGATCGTTCTGGCCCGCTGACTGGCAGCCGCAGGGTGACGCTGGCTGGTAGCTTCCAGCAGGCACCTTCTACTCTCGAGGCACTCTCAGCCCCACCGTGTAGAGCCTTTGTGGCGGGATCAATGCACTTGTACAGCAGCAGATGTTTCGGCCGGGAAATTGCAGGTTGATGGCAGTTCACGGCAGCTGTCGAACGGACGCGGCAAGGGCATGCCCAGCTAGCCGATGGACGGGACAAAATGTCTCATGCCAGATCTTGCACGACAGCTAGACTCCACTCGTCATCAACGTGAGGAAGGAGTTTCCAGGATGATGTCCGTTCTCGAGCAGCGTCATATAGTCGAGTGTGCCTTTTTGCCGTTGGCGTGCAGTTGCTCCATTGATGGCAGCGAGTCGGTGACGATTCAGATCAGGGATCCGGTTACCGCGCAGGTCTATCTCAATGTCACGGGTATCTCCCGCGCCGAACTCTCCACCTCGCGGCAGATTTCGCAGTTGGTGATGCAACTTCGCCAGGACCTGCTGACCCTGAATTCCGGCACCGCCAAGCGTCAAGCTTGAATGACTGCGAAAGACAGAGGGAACTGCCAGCCCGGGCGTGCGGCCTCAGTTAACAACACTGACTGAGGAGGGCGACGATATGGACGGTGGAAAATTCGATGGTTTCGACCTCGAGCGTTTCAACGCCTTGCTGGCGCAGGAGCTCGGCCTGACCGACGACGAGCTGCAAACCTGGATGCAGGATGAGCGCGAACGCGTGGACGAAAACGGCCAGTTGATCGGCCATGCGGTCACTTTCAAGCCGGATATGCCTTTTGATTTGCGCGCGCGGGTACGGGGTATGGCGGGCGATCATGTGGCTCACACGGGCATCATTCCGCTCGACGCCTGAGGCCTTGCAGGTCGCAAGCGGCAAAAAGCCTGAACTCTGCCGCTTGGCCAGGCCTCCAAAAAACGTCAACCACTGTTATGGAGCACTCGCCAATGGCACGTAAAACTTCGCTTGAGAGCGGCCTGGATCAGTTTCAACAGGAAAGCGCCAAGGAACTGAAGAAGCTTCTCGACCAAGCCAGCAAGGCGCTGGGCGATGCCGAGTCGTTCTCCGGCGACAAGGCTCACGAAGCTCGTGAGAAGGTAATCGCGCTGCTGAACGAGGCCAAAGGCACCATCACCGATAAAGGCCGTGAGGCTGTCGAGCTTGGCCGTGAGACCATCGGCAACGCGCAGGACCGTATCGAAAGCAACCCGTGGACCTCGGTCGCCGTTGCCTCTGGTTTCGGCCTGCTGATCGGCCTGCTGGTCGGCCGTAGCAGCAAATAACTGCCGACGTGCAGTTGCCTGAGCCCCGCAGAGGCGGCCAGCGCTGTTGAGCTGTTACACCGGTAGCTCAGCGCAATAACCTCGTAGATCACTGATTTACGAGGTTTTTTATTGCATGCTTTAAACTTGCGGCGATGCTTGGGGCTGTATATAGTCCTGCCCTCGCATATTTCGCCGCCCCGATGGTGAAATTGGTAAACACAGCAGACTTAAAATCTGCCGGCCGCAAGGCCTTGCCGGTTCGATTCCGGCTCGGGGCACCATTTCCAGCGTCGGCCCGTGCGAAGCCCGCGCGTTCTTCCACTCGTTTCCACGGGCGTGAAGCATGGACAGCACACTCGCTACCTTTCCCGAATTCCCCTTTGCCAATGGCCAATTACGGCGTATTCGCCCCGACGATATCGGTCAGGTCTATGCCGGTCTGTCCAACCCGCAGGTGATCGCCCACTACGGTGTTTCCTACGCCAGCCTGGCTGCTACTCGCGAGCAGATGCGCTGGTACGAGCAATCGCTCGAAGACGATACGGGAATCTGGTGGGCCCTGGCGGATGACGACGATGTGCTGATCGGCGCCTGTGGCTTCAATGATCGCAACCACCAGCATCATCGCGTCGAGATGGGCTACTGGTTACTGCCGCAATACTGGCGACGCGGCCTGATGGGGCAGGCGCTGCCTGCAATCCTCAGGCATGCATTCCAGGCCATGGGCGCGCACCGCATCCATCTCGATATCGAGCCCGGGAACATCGCCAGCTGGCGGCTGGCCGAGACGCTGGGGTTCAGCCGCGACGGCACCTTGCGCGACGTCGAGTACAAGGATGGGCGCTATCTCAGCCTCTACCAATACAGCCTGCTCGCTACCGACCAGGCCGCCCGCGCATTGCTCGCGGGCTGAGCGGAGCTGGTCGTCGGGGTGGCGGCCAGCGGAGGGCGTCAGAAGTGCGCCTTGACCAGCAGGCTGATGGCGCTCTGGTTGGTGCCACCGAGCACGTCATCACCGAGCGGGCTGTCGTTGTCGATGCCGTACTTGTGCTTCCAGTAGTCGTACTCGACGCCAACGTAGAATTTCTGCCCCCAACCCATGGCCTTGGCCAGGTCATATTTGATCTGCGGGTTGATGTGCAGGTTGGCGTGGTAGCTGTCGTCGTTGTCCACCACCCAGTCGATGAAACCGTCGATCACCAGGTCGGAGCGGCCGACCGGAATGGTGTAGCTCCACACCGGTGTGATCTGCCACACGTTACGGCCGTCGCGCTTGCCGTCCGGGCGGCGCAGGTAGGTATTGAGCTGGAAGTAGTCGAAACCGGGAATCGCCAGATCCACCGCCGGGCCCAGCAGGTAGGCGTCGACATCGTCCTCGCCGAACTCGTAGGTAGCGGACAGCAGCACATCCTTGACCGGCCCGAACGACAGGTCTGCACCGCTGAGTTTGCCGAATGACAAGCGCGGGCTGATCTCTCCGTAGAAGGTGTGGCCGTCACCGGCGCCGTTGGTGGCGTCGGTGTTGTACTTGATGCCGTCGACGAACAGGAACAGGTCACCGAAGCTCCAGCCGCTGGCGTGCTCGAAGGTCAGCGTCTGCTGGCGAGGCGGATCGACCTTGAAGTCGATGCCGTTGAGGTAGGTCAGGCTGTTGTCCTGCCACAGCAGCAGATCGGCCATGGCCTGGACAGGCGCCAGCAGGCTGCCCGCCAGCAACAGGGAGGTTGCGGTGTGTTTCATCGAGAGGTGTTCCGGCAAGTGTTGAATAGTCGCTACGCAGCGCCGCGCTGGTTGCCCAACGCGTTGGCGCAGACAGGCGAGGGCTCTGCAATGGCCATCCCGGCTGCGCGCGGCGCGGGAGTTTACAGGATTTGCCGGTATCCGATACGGCATCTCTTGGGGCGAGCTGTAGAAACAGCTGCGCCGCTGCCCCTTGAAGGGGAAGCGGCGCAGATAGGACGGTATGCGGGGCGGATCAGGCGTCGAGTTGCTTGGCCGTCTCGACGCCGGATGAGCTGAGCTTGATGGGGTAATGGATGGACAGCTCGCCGTCCGATTCGGAAAGGTTGCCGTCGTGGATCAGGCCGCCTTTGTGCAGATGCCTGAGCACGTCCACGACCGCGTACTCGCCGCGGAAATTGTCCAGCACCTCTTTGCCAAGGCCTGCCGGATGCGCGTGCAGCAGACGAGTGAGAACTTCTTTCTTCAGGTCATTGTCGATGGACATGCGAACCTCGCGTTGCGGTGGGTTTCACCTGTTGTGACTGCCCGCTGCCGCAAACGTTTGAGCTGTTTGCATTGCTCCCGTTGTAAGCCTTGCGCGTCCTGCTAGACTGCTGCGGCGTCGATAACCCTCTCTCATTCAGGGACTTCCATGATCAAGAAATGCTTGTTTCCTGCCGCTGGCTACGGCACTCGTTTTCTCCCGGCAACCAAGGCCATGCCCAAGGAAATGCTGCCAATCGTGAACAAGCCGTTGATCCAGTACGGTGTGGAGGAAGCGCTGTCCGCCGGCCTTACCGAAATCGCCATGGTGACCGGTCGTGGCAAGCGTTCGCTGGAAGATCATTTCGACATCAGTTACGAGCTGGAAGAGCAGATCCGCAACACCGATAAGGAAAAGTACCTGGTCGGTATCCGTCGCCTGATCGACAACTGCACCTTTTCCTACACCCGCCAGGTGGAAATGAAAGGCCTGGGCCACGCCATTCTCAGCGGCCGTCCGCTGATCGGTGACGAGCCGTTCGCCGTTGTCCTGGCCGATGACCTGTGCCTGAACCTGGATGGCGACAGCGTGCTGAGCCAGATGGTCAAGCTGTACAACCAGTTCCGCTGCTCGATCGTGGCGGTGCAGGAAGTGCCGATGGACGAGATCCACAAGTACGGTGTGATCGCCGGCGAGATGATCCGCGACGACATCTTCCGCGTGAACAGCATGGTCGAGAAGCCCAAGGCCGAAGATGCGCCGTCCAACCTGGCGATCATCGGCCGCTACATCCTGACCCCGGACATCTTCGAGCTGATCGAGAAGACCGAGCCGGGCAAAGGTGGCGAGATTCAGATCACCGATGCGCTGATGAAACAGGCCCAGGATGGCTGCGTACTGGCGTACAAGTTCAAGGGCCAGCGCTTCGATTGCGGCGGCGCCGAAGGTTACATCGAGGCGACCAACTTCTGCTTCGAGAATCTCTACAAGACCGGCAAAGGCTGAGTCGCGTCAGCCATGTGCTTGGAAAAACCGCCCTCGGGCGGTTTTTTTGTGCCTGCCGTTCTTTGACCAGGGCCGCTCAGCTGACGTTGATCGGCGTCGCACCGGGGCCCAGTGGCTGGCCATAGCTGAACTCGATCTGATGGCCTGCCGGGTCGCGGACGCCGCAGTAATAGCCCACCGGGTAAGGCTCGTCGCGTTGCGCCCAGAGCAGGCATCCGGCGGCTTCGGCCTTGGCGACCACCGCGTCGACCTCATCACGGCTCTGCAGGGCAAAGCCGAAGTGGCTGTAATCGCCAGGCGCCAATCGGCGAGGCTCGCCACCGGGCATGATGACGAAGATGAATTCGCTCTCACGTCCCGGCTCGGCCATCCACACGATCTGCGAACCCTTGCCAGGGCGGCGGTGGATGACCCGCATGCCGCAGAAATCTTCGTAGAAGCTGATGCAGGCCTGCAGGTCCGGTACGTGCAGGGCGAGATGGGTGAGAATCGGGCGCATGGTTTGGTTCCTCCTCTCGGCTCTAGACCCAATGTGGCGACGACAAGTTTGCCCCATGTGCCAGGCGGGCAGGGCGCTGTGTTTACGGTATGCTCTGCGTCTGTTCAGGAGGCTTCTATGACCTACGATTTCGATCTGTTTGTAATCGGCGCCGGCTCCGGCGGTGTACGCGCGGCACGCTTCGCGGCGGGCTATGGCGCCCGGGTGGCCGTGGCGGAAAGCCGTTATCTGGGCGGTACCTGCGTCAACGTTGGCTGCGTGCCGAAAAAGCTGCTGGTCTACGGGGCGCAATTCGCCGATGAGTTCGAACACGCCGAAGGTTTCGGCTGGACGCCCGGCCAGGCCAGCTTCAGCTGGCCGACGCTGATCGCCAACAAGAACCGCGAGATCGAACGCCTCAACGGCATCTACCGCAAACTGCTGGTGGGCAGTGGCGTTACCTTGGTCGAGGGCCATGCGCGCCTGCTTGACGAGCATCGGGTGGAAGTCGACGGCAACACCTACAGCGCCGAGCGCATTCTGATCGCCACCGGCGGCTGGCCCCATGTTCCGGAGATCCCGGGCCATGAGCATGCGATCAACTCCAACCAGGCGTTTTTCCTGGAAGAGCTGCCCAAGCGCATTCTGGTGGTGGGCGGCGGCTACATCGCGGTGGAGTTCGCCTCGATCTTCAACGGCCTCGGCGCGCAAACTTCGCTGCTGTACCGCGGCGATCTGTTCCTGCGTGGCTTCGACAATTCCCTGCGGACCCACCTGCATGAAGAGCTCGGCAAGCGCGGCCTGGGCGTGCAGTTCAACACCGACATCGCGCGTATCGACAAACAGGCCGACGGCAGCCTCAAGGCCACCCTCAAGGATGGTCGGACGCTCGAGGCCGACTGCATCTTCTACGCCACCGGTCGCCGCCCGATGCTCGACAACCTGGGTCTGGAAAATACCTCGGTCAGCCTGGACGACAAGGGCTACATCGAGGTTGATGACGAATACCAGACCAGCGCACCGTCGATTCTGGCCATCGGCGACGTGATCGGTCGCGTGCAGCTCACCCCCGTGGCGCTGGCCGAAGGCATGGCGGTGGCACGACGCCTGTTCAAGCCGGACGAATACCGCAAGGTCGACTATCGGATGATCCCGACGGCGGTGTTCAGCCTGCCGAACATCGGCACCGTGGGGCTCAGCGAAGAACAGGCGCGCGAAGCGGGCCACGAGGTGAAGATTTTCGAGAGCCGCTTCCGACCGATGAAGCTGACCCTGACCGAGAGCGACGAGCGCACGCTGATGAAGCTGGTGGTCGATGCCAAGACCGATCGCGTGCTGGGTTGCCACATGGTCGGGCCCGATGCCGGCGAAATCGTCCAGGGCCTGGCGGTCGCGCTCAAGGCCGGGGCGACCAAGCAGGTATTCGATGAAACCATCGGTGTGCACCCCAGCGCTGCCGAAGAGTTCGTGACCTTGCGTACGCCGGTGAACTGACTTGTCGATGAGCCAGCTGTTCTATTTCGCGGATTTGTTCGGGGTGGCGGTGTTCGCCATCACCGGCGCGCTGATGGCCGGACGCAAGTCCATGGACCTGTTCGGCGTGCTGGTGATCGCCATCATCACCGCCCTGGGCGGCGGCACCCTGCGTGACGTGATTCTGGACAACCACCCGGTCAGCTGGATTCGCAACGACACCTACATCCTGGTCGCTACTCTGGCAGCGCTGGGCACGGTGATCTGGGTGCGCATGACCCGGCCGATCCACGAGAAGGGCCTGCTGATCGCCGACGCCTTCGGGCTGGCCGTGTTCACCGTGATCGGTACCGAAGTTGCACTGCAGTACGCGATGCCCTCCAGCACGGCGGTGATCATGGGCATCATGACCGGCGTAGCCGGCGGCGTGATGCGCGACGTGATCTGCAACGAGATACCGCTGATCTTCAAGAAGGAAATCTACGCCACCGCCTGCCTGGCCGGCGCGGTGACCTTTGTGCTGTTGCGCATGCTGGAAACCCCGCACTGGCTGGATACCGGTGTGGCCATGCTGGTGGTGCTCGGCATTCGCCTGGCTGCGATCCGGTGGCGGTTTTCGCTTCCCCGGTTTCACCTGCTCGACCGTGAATAGACGCGCGCCAGCCTGGGGCTGGCGCGTTTCATTTGCTGTCGTCGGGGTGCAGGTCAGGGACGTGTGGGCTCGTTACCGAGAAACTTGCTGAGAAACTGTTGGGTGCGAGCCTGCTTGGGTGCGCTGAACAGTTCGCGGGCGTCGCCCTGTTCGACGATCACGCCGCCGTCGATGAAGATGGCTCGGTTGGCCACGTCACGGGCGAAGCTCATTTCGTGGGTGACGATCACCAGGGTGCGATTCTCTTCGGCCAGCGCGCGGATGGTCGCCAGTACTTCGCCGACCAGCTCGGGGTCCAGCGCCGAGGTGGGTTCGTCGAACAGGATCACGTCCGGCTCCATCGCCAACGCCCGGGCGATGGCCACGCGCTGTTGCTGGCCGCCGGACAGGCGTTTGGGGTAGGCGTCTTCCTTACCGGCCAGGCCGACCTTAGTCAGTAGCTGCCGGCCCAGTTCGATGGCCTGGTCGCGCGGCTGCTTCCTGACCACCACCGGGCCTTCGATGACGTTCTCCAGGGCGCTGCGGTGGGGAAACAGGTTGAAGTTCTGGAACACGAAACCCACGTGTTGGCGCAGCTTGCGGATCAGCCCCTGTTGCTGGCCGATCGGCTTGCCAGCATCGATTTCGATGTCGCCGACGCGAATGCTGCCGCCATCGGGCGTTTCCAGCAGGTTGAGGCAGCGCAGCAGGGTAGTCTTGCCCGAGCCGCTGGGGCCGATGATGGCGACGACCTCGCCGGGAGCGATGTCCAGGTCGATATCCTTGAGTACGCTCTGGCCCTTAAAGGATTTGCTCAGCTTGCGAACGGTAATCATGCTTGAGGCCATCAGTTGTCCGCCTCGTGACGGTTGACGCGTTCTTCCAGGCGGTTCTGCAGGTGCGCCAACAGGCTGGAGAGGATCCAGTAGATCACCGTCGCTGCCAGGTACATGGCGAACACCTCATAGGTGCGGGCGGTGATCAGCTGGGCCTGGCGGAACAGCTCGGGCACCTGGATGGTGGCCGCCAGTGCGGTGTCCTTGACCAGCGAGATGAAGCTGTTGCCCAGTGGCGGCAGAGCCGTGCGCATCGCTTGCGGCAGGATGGCGCGCAGCATCGTCTGGCTCTTGCTCATGCCGATGCTGGCAGCTGCTTCCCACTGGCCACGATCGATGGAGGCGATGGCCGCCCGCATGATCTCGGCGACATAGGCCGCCATGTTCAGGGAGAAGCCGATCAGCGCCGCGGTCAGGGGCTCGAGCTGCAGCCCCAGTTCAGGCAGGCCGAAGTAGATGACGAACAGCTGTACCAGCAGCGGCGTACCGCGGAAGAATGAAATGTAGACCCTGGCCAGCCAGCCCAGTGGGGCGATGGCGTAGAGCCTGACGAGGGCAAGGCCGAAGCCCAGCAGCATGCCGAAGAACATGCCGCCAAGGCTCAGAACGATGGTCCAAATCGCGCCCTTGAGGAGAAAGGGCAGGGAGTCCAGCACCAGCTGGAAGGTGTCCGGCATCATTGAGTGACGTCAGCCTTGAACCATTTCTCGGAGAGCTGTTTCAGGGTGCCGTCGCTGCGCAGCTTGGCAAGGGCCTTGTCGATGGCCGCGAGCAGTTCCGGGTTGCCTTTGCGCATCGCGATCCCCGATTCCTGGCGGGAGAAGGCGTTTCCGGCAACAGCCATGCGCTCACCGGTCTTGGCGACCATTTCAAATGCGGCCAGGCGGTCGACCAGTACCACGTCGATGCGGCCCACGTTGAGGTCCTGGAACTTGGTCGGATCATCGTCATAGGTACGGATGTCAGCCTGCGGCACGTTTTCCTTCAGCCACTGTTCATAGTTGGTGCCCAGGCCCACACCGACCTTCTTGCCGGCCAGGTCCGCGGCGGTTTTCACGCTGTCCGCTTCGCTCTTGCGGGTCAGGGCCTGGATGCCGGAGACGGTGTAGGGTGTGGAGAAATCGTACTTCTTCTTGCGCTCGTCGGAGATGGTGACCTGGTTGATCACCACATCGATGCGGCCCGATTCGAGGGAGGCGAGAATGCCGTCCCATTTGGTCGGCTGGAAGCTCGCGGTCACGCCCAGCTCCTTGGCCAATGCATTAGCCAGGTCCACTTCGAAGCCGGCGAGCTTGCCGCTTTCGTCCTGGAAGTTGAAGGGCGGATAAGTGCCTTCCAGGCCGACCTTGATGCTGCCGCTGTCCTTGATCTTCTGCAGGTCATCGGCTGCATAAGCTTGACCACCGACGCTGGCGAACAGCGCCAGACCGAGGCTGCCAATAAGGAAATGTCGACGCAGTGTGGCGATTATCATGATCGAGCCTCGGTGGGTGGTTTTGTCAGGTGCGTTTGGGACGCGGCACTCTACGGTTGCCTGAGTAGTCGAGAAAATAATAAAAAATTATTTGTATATGCCGTTCAGAGAGTCAAGGACTGATACGCGAACAGCGCTGGCGCACCGCCGGTATGCAGGAACACGATCGGCTTGCGTTCCTCGAACGCGCCTTTCTGCACCCCGTCGAGCAGGCCTGCGAACGCCTTGCCGGTATAGACCGGGTCGAGCAAAAGGCCCTGGCTGCTCGCCAGCAGACGGATGGCATCCAGCGTACCAGTGTTCGGCTCGCCGTAACGCGGCCCGTAGTACTCGTCCCACAGTTCGATGGTCAGGGCCTCAGGCACGGTAACGCCCAAAAGTTCCGCAGTGCGCTGCATCAGCCCCTGAACCTTTGGACGTTGCAGGTCGGCGGGGCGCGATACGGTAATGCCGAGCACCCGCCACTCGGGCAGTACGTGGGCAAGCGCCAGCGCAAGGCCTGCGTGGGTCGCACCGCTGCCCGAAGCCAACACCAAGGTGCCACTGTCGAGGCCTTTGGCCGTGACTTGCTCGGCGAACTCCAGCCCGGCTTTCACGTAACCCAGGGTGCCGAGTGCGTTGGAGCCGCCAATCGGAATTACGTAAGGGCTCTTGCCGGTGGCGCGCAGGCGTTCGGCCTTGGCCATCAGCAGCAGATCCGGCTCGTCAAGGTTGTCGACGAGCTCGACGCGCGTGCCGAACAGGTCTAGCAACAGGCGGTTGCCGTTGTGCAGGTAGTTCTGCTCCTGCGTATCGATGGGATTTTCCAGCAGGGCCACACAGGCCAGGCCCATTTTGGCGGCCAGTGCGGCGGTCTGGCGCACGTGGTTGGATTGAATGGCACCGGCGGTGATCAGCGTATCGGCGTGCTGGGCCAATGCGTCGCAGCCCAGGTATTCCAGCTTGCGGGCCTTGTTGCCGCCCAGGGCGAACAGGGTCAGGTCATCACGTTTGACATAGATGTCGCGGCCCATGTGGTGCGACAAGCGCAACAGGTGTTGCAGCGGGGTGGCATGGGGAACCAGTTCCAGGCGCTCGAAACGGTTCAGGGCTTCGCTGATCATGTTCATCAATCCGCAATGGAGGTGTTATCACTTTAGAAGTGACCGCCCGAAACACAACAAGTGCGCCAGTCTGTGCTTATTCTGATAAGAAATATGAGAATGAATTAAAAGTATTTTCCACGTATAAATGTGGGTCTTATTGTCAGCGCGCCGATCCTATCCGGCCCGGCCAATCACCCAAGCCGCTGTCGATCCAACGGCAATTACCGAGAATAAACATGAAAAAAACGCTTCTGTTGGCTGCATTGGCCTCCGTCCTGACTACCCAGGCATTCGCCGCGGAAAAACTTACCGTAGCGGCCACCCCGGTTCCCCATGCCGAAATTCTCGAGCTGATCAAGCCGAAGCTGGCGGAGCAGGGCGTCGATTTGCAGATCAAGGTGTTCACCGACTACGTGCAGCCCAACCTGCAGGTCGCCCAGAAGCAGCTCGATGCCAACTATTTCCAGACCAAACCGTACCTGGACAGCTTCAACGAAAGCCGTGGCACTGACCTGGTAATCGTCAAGGGTGTGCACGTCGAACCGTTCGGCGGCTACTCCAGCAAGTACAAGAGCCTCAAGGAGCTGCCGGACGGCGCCACCATCGCCATCCCCAGTGAAGGCAGCAACAGCGGCCGCGCCTTGTTGCTGCTGCAGCACGCCGGCCTCCTGACCCTCAAGGACCCGAGCAACGCCCAGGCGACGCCGAAGGACTTGGCCACCAACCCGCACAACTTCAAGTTCAAGGAACTGGAGGCGGCCATGCTGCCGCGCGTGCTGAATCAGGTCGACCTTGCGCTGATCAACACCAACTACGCGCTGGAGGCCAAGCTCAACCCCAATAAGGATGCGCTGGTGCTCGAAGACAAGGATTCGCCCTACGTGAACTATCTGGTCGCGCGCCCGGACAACAAGGACAGCGACGCGATCAAGAAACTGGCTGACGCCCTGACCAGCCCGGACGTGAAAGCCTTTATCGAGAAGAAGTATTCGGGCGCCGTAGTGCCTGCGTTCTAAGGATCTGTCCACGATCTTTTTCGACGACATGAAGAGGCGGCTACAAGGCAGAAGCTGCCGTTCGCGTATCCTGTAGGAGATTCTATGGTTTAGCGCAATACGTTTATGCCCTTCTGCTGACGTACTCGCCTTGAGTTTTCATCAAGGCGAATGCGACTCTGGC
>CBIFVM010000059.1:0-13865 GCA_966186235.1 uncultured Pseudomonas sp. | reverse complement strand
ACAGAAAACAGAAAACCGCAACCCAACACAAACCCAACAAAAACAACCGCAAACAAAAACCACACAACCAACCACAACACACCAAAAACACCACCCAAAAAAACAAAAAAAACCCCCCAAACCAAAAAACCCACAACAACAACAACAACAATAAGAGGTCACCCGATGTTCAACCGAATCACACACTGGAGCGTGCAGCTGGTCCAGCGCTACCTGCCCTCGTCGTTCGTTTTTTCCGCCCTGCTCACCCTGTTCGTGCTGGCGCTGGCCATGTACAGCACCGAGCAGAGCCTGCCGGCCATGGTGCGCCACTGGAACGTCGGTTTCTGGGCATTGCTGGCCTTCGCCATGCAGATGGCCCTGGTATTCGTCACCGGCCACGCGCTGGCCAGTGCACCGCCGGTGCGGCGCCTGCTGGACCGGCTGGCGGCCATTCCGCGCACGCCTACCCAAGCCATCGTGACGGTCAGCCTGATCGCGCTGGCCGGCTGCTGGATCAACTGGGGCTTCGGCCTGGTGATCGGCGCCGTGATGGCCCGCGCCCTGGCCCGCCAGGTCAAGGGCGTGGATTACCCGTTGCTGGTGGCTTCGGCTTATTCGGGTTTTCTGGTCTGGCACGGCGGCCTGTCCGGCTCCATACCCCTGGCGCTGGCCGGCGGCGGCCCTGATGTGGCCAAAGTCAGTGGCGGCGTGATCGATGCGCCGATCGGCGTGGCGCTGACCCTGTTCACGCCGCTCAACCTGACCATCATCGCCTTTCTGGTCGTCGGCCTGCCGCTGCTCAACCGCGCCATGCACCCGGCGCCTGCGCAAACCAAGGTGGCCGACCCCGAACTGCTGCGTGAGCCCGAGGCAGAAGCGCCCGAGCGCGATACCCCGGCCCAGCGCCTGGACGACAGCCGCCTGCTGGGCTTGGCCCTGGTGGCCATGGCCGCGTTGTTCTACGTAGGCCACTTCATGGACAAGGGCCTGGCCCTGGACCTGAACACCGTGATCGGTCTGTTCCTGTTTCTCGGCCTGCTGCTGCACGGCAGCCCGGAACGCTACATGCGCGCGGTGGACATCAGCGTGCGCGGTATCGGCGGCATCGTGCTGCTGTTTCCCTTCTATGCCGGCATCATGGGGATGATGACTGGCGCCAGTGCGGGCGGCGTCTCGCTGGCCGGGCAGATCAGCCAGCTGTTCATCGATGGCTCGTCAGCGCAGAGTTTCCCGCTACTGGCGTTTCTCAGCGCCGGCGTGGTCAACGTTTTCGTGCCCTCGGGCGGCGGCCAGTGGGCCGTGCAGGGCCCGATCATGCTACCTGCAGGGCAGGCGCTCGGCGTGGAACCGGCAGTTACCGCCATGGCCATCGCCTGGGGTGACGCCTGGACCAACATGATTCAGCCATTCTGGGCGCTGCCGCTGCTCGGCATCGTCGGCCTGGGCGCCCGTGACATCATGGGTTACTGCCTGATCGCCCTGATCTACTCCGGCCTGGTTATCGCCGGCTGCTTCTATTTTCTCGCCTGACTGGATGTACCGATGAACACGCCACTCTGGACACCCTCCGCTTCCCGCATCGTCACCACCCGCATGGATGGTTTTCGCCGCTTCATCAACCAGCGCCATGGCCTGGATCTGGCCGACTATCCGGCCCTGCACGCCTGGAGCGTGAGCGAGCGCGAGGCGTTCTGGCAGGCCATCGTCGAGGCCTTCGATATCCGCTTCGCGCAAGCGCCGCGGGCGGTGCTCGAAGAAGGCCCGGCGATGCCCAGCGCCCACTGGTTCCCGGGCGCTACGCTGAATTTCGCCGAACATTTGCTGCGTCGTCGAGACGAACACCCAGCCATCGTCGCCATCGGCGAAGACGGCAGCCGCGAGCAACTCAGCTACGCGCAACTGGCCACCCATGTCGCCGGTTTGCAGCGCAGCCTGCGCGCCGCTGGCGTGGGCATTGGCGACCGAGTCGCGGCGTTCATGCCCAATACCTGGCAAACCCTGGTCGGCATGCTCGCCACCGCGAGCCTCGGCGCCACTTGGTCGAGTTGCTCGCCGGACTTCGGCACTCAGGGTGTGATCGACCGTTTCGGGCAGATCGAGCCGAAAGTGCTGATCGCCTGCGCCGGCTACCGCTACGCCGGCAAGAACCTCGACCTGACCGGCAAGCTCAACGAAATCCTCACCCACCTGCCAACGCTGCAGCAGCTGGTGGTGGTGCCGTACGCCAATACCGCCTGCAAGGCCGATGATTTCAAGACCGAGGCGAAGGTCGCCTGCTGGGATGACTTCTATCAGGCCGAAGGCGAACCGACCTTCACCTCGGTGCCGTTCGCGCACCCGCTGTACATTCTCTACTCCAGCGGCACCACCGGCGTGCCCAAGTGCATCGTCCATGGCGCCGGCGGCACGCTGCTGCAACACGTCAAGGAGCTCGGCCTGCACAGCGATGTGGGCCCTAGCGATACGCTGTTCTACTACACCACCTGCGGCTGGATGATGTGGAACTGGCTGGTTTCCGGCCTGGCGTTGGGCGCCACCCTGGTGCTGTACGACGGCTCGCCGTTCCACCCCGAACCCACGCGGCTGATCGACCTGATCGACGCCGAAGACATCAGCGTGTTCGGCACCAGCGCCAAGTTCATCGCCGCCCTGGAGAAGGCCGGTGCCAAGCCGCGCGAAACCCACGAACTGCGTCGCCTCAAGGCAATTCTCTCCACCGGTTCGCCCCTGGCCCACGAAAGCTTCGATTACGTGTACCGCGACATCAAGGCCGATGTCTGCCTGTCATCGATTTCCGGCGGCACCGACATCGTCTCCTGCTTCGCCCTCGGCAACCCGGTTTCGCCGGTGTATCGCGGCGAAATCCAGTGCAAGGGCCTGGGCATGGACGTGCAGGTGTGGGACGACGCCGGCAAGGCGGTGGTCGGCGAAAAAGGCGAGCTGGTCTGCGCCAGGCACTTCACCTCCATGCCGGTGGGCTTCTGGAACGACGCCGACGGCGAGAAATTTCGCAGTGCCTACTTCGAGACCTTTCCCGGCGTCTGGGCCCACGGTGACTACGCCGAACAAACGCCTACCGGCGGGCTGATCATTCATGGCCGCTCCGACGCCGTGCTCAATCCTGGCGGCGTGCGCATCGGCACCGCCGAGATCTACCGCCAGGTGGAAAAGGTCGAGCAAGTACTTGAGTCCATCGCCATCGGCCAGGAGTGGGACGGCGACGTGCGCGTGGTGCTGTTCGTGCGCCTGCGCGACGGCGTAACGCTTGACGAGGCGCTGCAGAAGCAGATCTGCCAGGTGATCCGCGCCAATACTACGCCGCGACATGTGCCAGCGCGCATCATCGCGGTGGCCGACATTCCGCGCACCATCAGCGGCAAGATCGTCGAGCTTGTCGTGCGCAACGTGGTGCACGGCAAGCCGGTGAAAAACACCGACGCCCTGGCCAATCCTCAGGCGCTGGAGCTGTTCCGCGACCTGCCGCAGCTGCAGCACTGACCGCCATCACCGCCTGGGCCACCACCCGGGCGGTGATCGACTGGCAATCCGTCGTTTTTTGCCGACCAATCGCCAACGGTTCACAGATATCTGGCCCGGCAGTCCTATACTCATGGCATAACGCCAAGGGATGCCCACGTTGCGCCTTTTTATCTGCCTGTTTTCACTGCTTGTGGCCTGCTCTTGCGCCGCCGAGCCGCGCACTATCCAGCTCTATATGCCGGACGCCCCACCATTGGCACTGCACGGTGATGACGGTCACGGCATCACTGGCGAGGCCGCCATCATGGCGCTGCAGCGCGCCGGCTACAGCGTGGCGGTGCAGAATGCGCCGTGGGCCCGTGCGCAGAAGCGTACCCAGGAATCGCGCGACGTGCTGATCGTGCCGCTGTCCAGAACCCCTGAACGCGAGGCGCACTACACCTGGGTCGCCAATATCCAGCCGCTGTACCGCGCCTTTTTCACCCTCGACAACCCGGTGTCCAGCCTCGAAGAAGCCCGCCAACGCTATCGCCTGGTGGCCGTCGGCCTCGGCTCGGCCCAGGAGGAGATTCTTAGACGCGCCGGCTTCACCAGCACCCAGCTCTACCCCCTGAAGCTGGGAGACCGGCCGATCCAACTGGTCAGGCGCGGCCGTGTGGATGCCTGGTTCACCACTGATCTGGAAGGCCGCCACCAATGGGACAGCGGCCCCGCCTTGGCGATGAGCACCCTGCTCGCGCCTCTGGACATGTACATCGCCTGCTCGCTGCAGTGCGACCCCGTGCTAGTCGGTGCGGTGCATGATGCCCTGGAAAGCATGCGCCGCGATGGCAGCCTGCAGCGGATCAGCGAACGCTATGTGCCAATGCGCTGAAGGCCGCTGGTTGCTGCGTTGCGGCTTTTCTGCTTGAGTGCAGCGCCGCCCCACAGGAACAGCCCGATGCCCAGTTACAAAGATCTCATCACCATCGGCGAGCGTTTCGACACCTTCGCCAGCCGTGCCTTGCCCGCCGAAAGCGAAACGGTCGCCAGCGCCCAGGCTCTGCTCGCCCCTGCCCAGGCGCTGAGCGCCGATATACGCCAACGCCTGGCCGCCATTCAAGGGCGTTACTACCTGCTGGCCGCTGGCGAAATGTGGTGCCCGGACTGCCAGCTCAACCTCACCGCTATGGATCAACTGCAGCGCGTGCAACCAAAGGTCAGCCTGGCGATCATCTCCAAGGCCCGCGCCGAGCATGCCCTGAAAACGCTACTTGAGCTGGAGCGCATCTCGATTCCGCTGGTGCTGGTACTCGACGAACAGTTCGAGCTGATCGGCCGCTTCGTCGAGCAGCCGCAGACCGTGGCCGACGGCGATGAAGCAGCCAAGGCTGACTACCGCGCCGGGCGCTATCTGCACAGCACCCTGGAGGAACTGCTGGCGATCATCGAAGCCGCCGAGCCGCGCGATAACCGTGCGCCCATCTGAGACGACCGCCGCGCAGTACATCGGCGGCTACAGCCATGCAGCGGCCGCCGCGATTACTGGCACAATACGCGCCCGATAACTGAGGAACCTGTCATGGCAAAGGCAATGGCCCGCCACATCCTGGTCAAGACCGAAGCGGAAGCCGCTGCTCTGAAGAAGCGCATCGCAGGCGGCGAGGCCTTTGACGTACTGGCGCGCAAGCACTCGACCTGCCCGTCCGGCAAGAAAGGCGGCGACCTGGGCGAGGTGCGGCCCGGGCAAATGGTGCGCGTGATCGACCAGGTGATCTTCAAGAAACCGCTGCGCGAAGTTCACGGGCCGATCAAGAGCCAGTTCGGCTATCACCTGGTGCAGGTGTTCTTTCGCGACTGATCGCGGTCTATGCATAGGCGCAATCGGTCTGCTGCAGCCGGTCGCCAGGGGCTGCGCC
This sequence comes from uncultured Pseudomonas sp., assembly GCA_966186235.1. GTDB lineage: Bacteria > Pseudomonadota > Gammaproteobacteria > Pseudomonadales > Pseudomonadaceae > Aquipseudomonas. The sequence continues at coordinate 8,505 of CBIFVM010000059.1, read as the reverse complement.
GCCCCCTTCAAGCTGGCAGGATGAACGCCAACGCTGCGAAAGGAGAAAAAGGATGACGTTTGGACCCCTGGTAACAACCGATTGGCTCGCCCGCGAAGGCAATGCCGCGGACGTGGTGCTGTTCGATGCCAGCACCTACCTGCCCAACGAAGCGAAGAATGGCCGCGCCGAGTACCTGAAGGCGCATATCCCCGGCGCCCGCTTCTTCGATATCGACGCCTTTTCCGACCCCGACACCCCGCTGCCCCACACGCTTCCGTCCCAGGGCCGCTTCGCGAGGCTGGCCGGCGCCGAAGGCGTGGGCAACGACACCCGCGTGGTGGTCTACGACCAGAAGGGGCTGTTCTCCGCCGCCCGCGCCTGGTGGCTGTTTCGCTACTTCGGCCACCAGAAGGTCGCGGTGCTCGATGGCGGCTTACCCAAGTGGCTGGCCGAGCAACGCGCCACCCAAAGCGGCGAACCGACGGCCGTCAGCGAGCGCAGCTTCCAGGCCAACGTGCATGCCCTCAAAGTGCGCGGCCTCGGTGACGTGCTGGAGGCAATCGAGCGTGACGACACGCTGATTCTCGACGCCCGCGCCGCCAACCGCTTCGATGGCAGCACCGCCGAGGCGCGGCCAGGTCTGGCCAGCGGGCACATCCCGGGCAGCCACAACCTGCCCTACAGCCGCCTGCTGCGCAGCGATCACACCCTGCAACCGCCCCAGGCCCTGCAGGCGCTGTTCGCCGAGGCCGGTGTCGATGGCAAGAAGGCGGTGATCACCAGTTGCGGCAGCGGCGTTACCGCAGCGGTACTGCTGCTGGGCCTGGAAGTAGCCGGGCTGCCGGAGGGCGCCTTGTACGACGGCTCCTGGACCGAATGGGGCAGCCGCGCCGATACGCCGAAGGCCACCGGCGTGGTGTGACGTGCAAGCGCCCGCCTGCAACGGCGGGCGCTTAGGGCATGCTCACAATCTGCATACCGGGTTTTATTTCCTTTGGCTGCAACACGGCCATAAGCACCTGCTCATGATCTTTCTGAGCATGCACACGTGCTATTAAAAGGCGAAAGCAGAGATTGTTGTTTTACCGGTGGAAACGAGCCATGCCCGTGATTTTTCGCGGGCATGGCCCGCTCCCACAGATACTGCGCTGCTATAGCGCATGGGATTGATACAACTCCGTCAGCGCCTCACCGCGTAGCTGCGCCAGTTGCGGCGAGCGACGATCGCGGGGGCGCGCCAACGGCACCGCCAGCTCTCGCTGCAAACGGCTGGGTGTGCCGCCGAGAATCAGCACGCGATCGCTCAGGTAGAACGCCTCGTCCAGGTCATGGGTGACCAGCAGCACGGCAATCCCGTAGCGGGCAGCCAGCTCGGCCACCAGGTCCTGCAGTTTCATCCGCGTGAAGGCATCCACCGCGCTGAACGGCTCATCGAGCAGCAGCACCTGGGGTTTGCCGTACAGCGCCCGAGCAATCGCCACACGCTGCGCCTGGCCGCCGGACAACTGCTTGGGCAAGGCGTCACCGCGCCCCTGCAGGCCGACGTCACGCAGCAGCTGTTGCACCCACTTGTCCTCGGCGATCCAGCCGTCGGCAAAACCGACGTTGTGCGCCACGCTCAACCAGGGCATCAGCCGCGGCTCCTGGAACACCACGCCGATGCCGTTGCCGCGCCCGCGCGGCAGGTGCGCGCCGAGCTGCAAATCGCCTTGGTATTCGCGGTCCAGCCCAGCGGCGATGCGCAGCAACGTGCTCTTGCCGCAGCCGCTGGGGCCGAGCAGGCTGACCACCTCGCCGGTAGCCAACCCACAGCTGACATCATCAAGCACCAGGGTGGCGCCGAACGATTTGCTGACCCGCCGCAGTTCGATCAAGGCACTCATCACTTGTCTCCGTCGTAGTTGTCGCGCCAGATCAGCGCCCGGGTTTCCAACGCTTTGAGCAGGCTGTCGCTCAATTTGCCCATCACCGCCAGGGTGACGATAGCCACCAGCACAAGATCGGGGCGCGAGACCTCACGGCCATCGGTCAGCAGGTAGCCAATGCCCTCGGTCGCGGCCAGCAACTCGGCTGCGACCACGCACAGCCAGGCCATCGAAAGACCGGCGCGCAGGCCGGTGAACAGATAGGGCTGTGCGGCCGGCACGAAGATTCGGCGGACGGTCGCCAAGCGGGACAGGTCGCAAAGCTGGCCCACCTCGACCAGCTTGCGGTCGACGTTGCGGATCCCGGCTACCAGGTTGAGGTACACAGGAAAGAACGAACCAATGGCGATCAAGGTGACTTTCGACGACTCGTCGATGCCTAGCCAGATGAGCAAAAGCGGTACCCACGCCAGCCCCGGGACGGCGCGTAGCGCCTGAAAGGTCGGATCCAGGTAAGCCTCCACGCATCGGCTCAACCCGACCAGCGAGCCAAGTATCAGCGCCAGTGAGGCGCCAATGGCGAACCCCGCCAGCACGCGCAGAGTGCTGGCCAGGATATGCGTCCATAACGGGCCATGAGCCAGTTCCCAGAGCGTGATCGCCAGTTCGCTGGGCGCAGGCATCAGGTACGCGGGTATCCAGCCGACACGCACAACCGATTCCAGCACCGCCAGTAGCATCAATGGCAGTAGCCAGCCGCGCAGGCTGGACAGGCCAGGCAGTCGGCGGCGCCATACAATGCCCGGCTGGGCCTGAGCCAGGCTCTCAGAGCGGCTCATCGTTGGCCTCGACGATTGGTTTGGCGATCCGTGCGTCGATCAAGCTGGCCAGTGCTGCCTCAGCATCGGCATTGCGGCGCAGTACACCGTCGGCAATCAGCAGCGGGATCACCGGTTTGATTGCGTCCAGATGAGGCTGGCTTGGCAGCGGCTTGCTGAAATCGTAACGGCCGAGTTGCAGACGAATCACCTCTATAGGCAGTTGAGTTTCCTCGGCGATCAGCTGAGCTGCTTCTTCCGGGTTGGCTACTATCCATCGACGCGCGCGTTCGTAAGCCTTGACCACCGTTGCCACGGCTTGCGGCTGTTCGCTGAGAAAGCGCTCCTGAGTATTGAGAAAGGCGCCGAGACCGAACGCAGGGTTCTCGTAGATGAAACGTGCACCGGCCAGCTGCGCGCCGGCCATGTGTGGGTCGAGCCCCGCCCAGCCATCCACCCGCCCTTGCTCCAGCGCGGTGCGTCCTTCGGGGTGCTGCAGGTGGACGATTTTCACGTCGTTCGGCTCAAGCTTTTCTGCCGCCAGGGCACGCAGCAGAAAGAAGTATGGGTCGGTACCCTTGGTGGCAGCAATCTGCTTGCCAAGAAGGTCATGCAATGTCCGGTAGGGAGAATCGGCCTTTACTAGGATGGCGCTGGGTACGTACCACAGGTAGCTGTAGATGGCCTTCACAGGCTGGCCGTTCGCTCGACTGACAAAGGCCGAGATACTGGAAGTAAGCGCGAAATTCGAGGCACCGCTGTTGAGAAACTCCAGCGAGTTGTTACTGCCCCGTGACAACACCCAGCGCACCTCGGTGCCAGCGGGCGCAAAGTCTTTTTCCAACCAGCTGTTGTGCTTGATCACCAGGCTTTCCGGTGAATAGAAAGCGTAATCCAGGCGTACTTCTTTGAGCGGCGCGGCATGCGCGGCAGTCGGCAGCCAGGCGGCAAACAGGGCGGCGAGCCCGACACGCAAAGCGGTTTTTTTCATGGTCTTGTTCCTTGTGGATGACACTGGCGAGCCGCTGCCGGCCGCCAGGCCAATGGCGATATCGGGCGGTTACAGCAGCGTCAGGGTGTAGCTGAGGATTAAGCGATTCTCGTCGGCATCCGTGGCGACGTTGCCGCGCTGGGTCGCATTGCGCCAGGACACGCCCAGGCCCTTGAGCGGGCCGTCGAGCAGGGTGTAATCCAGGCGCAGGTCACGCTCCCACTCCTTGAGGTCACCGCTGGCGGAATCGACGTTGTCCCCCTTGAGGTAGGCGACGCTGGCCTTCAGGCCCGGTACGCCGAGCTTGGCGAAGTCGTAGGCGTATTCGGCCACCCAGGTGCGCTCGCCGGCACTGGCGAACTTGCCGATCTGCCGATCGGTGATCAGGTAGGACGACGAGCCGCCGCCCTGGTTGAGAAACGGGAAGGCGCTGTCGCCTTCGACCTGCTGATAGCCCAAGCCGGCGGAATGGCCGCCCAGGGTGTAGGTGAACAAGGCGCTCCAGGTCTGGTTGTCGACCTCTCCGGTGGTCACGCCGTTGCCGTAGTAGCCGGCGCTGGTGTAACCCTGGGCGCGGCCCGCGGCACTGCCGTTCTTGCCATCGGAATTGCTGTCGAAGTAACGCAGGTCGCTCTTCAGCGAACCCGGCCCGATGGCCCAGTTGTGTACCAGGCCAAGAAAGTGCTGTTTGTAGAAGTCTTCCAGGTTGCCGTAGTAGTACTGCAGCGTCAGGTCCTTGGTGGCCTTCCAGTCGCCGCCGGCGAAGTAGAACTTGTTGGTGTCGGCGTCGCCCGAGGCGCCAGCGATACGCAGGCCGATGTCATCGGTGGAGCTGCGAGTCTTGGTACTTTCCAGTTGGCCGCCGGTCAGGGTCAGGCCGTCGATCTCGCTGGAGGTCACCTGCCCGCCTTCGAAGGTCTGTGGCAGCAGGCGGCCATCGTTGAAGGTCACCACCGGCAGCTTGGGCTGCAGGGTGCCGATGCGCGCCTCGGTCTTGGACAGCCGCAGCTTGGCGGTCACGCCGGCTTTGCTGTAGTCGTCCACCGCGCTGCCGTCGCTATCGAGCGGGAACAGCTGGCCTGGGGTGCGATCACGACCGGCCTTGCCAGCCCGGCCACCGGAGTCGAGTTTCACGCCGAGCAGGCCGATGGCATCGACGCCAAAACCGACGGTGCCCTGGGTGAACCCCGAGGCGTAGTTGAAAATGAAACCCTGCCCCCACTCCTGCGCCTCGCCATTGTTGTTGGCGGTGTTCTTGGTGTTGAGGTCGTAATAGAAATTGCGCAGGCCGATGCTGGCCTTGCTGTCTTCGATGAAGCCAGCAGCGCTCACTTCGGTGGCCAGAGCGGCCAGGGCGACGGCTAATGCCAGGGTGGACTTGTTCATGCTCGATGCTCCAGTGCAGGGGTGTGCTGTTATGAACGGGCACGGCGCAGGAGCTCGACATCACCGACATGAAGACGTTGGCAGAGAGCCCCTGGTTCGGGCCCGATGCGGTGGTCCGCTGTCGGCTGGTGGCTAATTTACGAGAGCCTTGGAAATCCCTAAAAAGAATTATTTTTCACTTTGTAGTAACTATTTTGCATATAAGAGAAGCTGATTCATCGACCTAAGCTAATATCTAAAAATTATTTATTAATCATTTTTTATATCGATTAGCTTCTCGACACCGGACCACCGGACTTCAATCGCTCATTCATGAAGTACGTGTGATCGTCCCGCACGGCCGCCACGCGTTTTTGTCGAGGCCCTGCCATGTCATTGCCGCATTCCCTGCACCGCCCCATCACTGCCGCGTTACTGATCCTCGGCCTGGCCGCAGCGCCGCTTGGCAATGCCGCCGAACAGCTGCGCATCGGCTACCAGAAATCATCGACCCTGATCAGCCTGCTGAAGAGCCAGGGCACCCTGGAAAAAGCGCTGGCCGATCAGGACGTCACCATCAGCTGGCACGAGTTCCCCAGCGGCCAGCCGCTGCTGGAATCGCTCAATGTGGGCAATATCGACCTGTCCGCGGATGTCGCCGATACCGTACCGGTGTTCGCCCAGGCAGCCGGCGCCGACCTCGCCTACTTCGCCCAGGAGGCACCCTCGCCTCACGCCCAGGCCATCGTGGTGCGCGAGGATTCGCCGATCAAGAGCCTGGCCGACCTCAAGGGCAAGAAGATCGCCGTCACCAAGGCGGCCGGCGTGCACTACCTGCTGATCGCCGCGCTCGCCAAGGCAGGCCTGAAATTCAGCGACATCGAGCCGGCCTACCTGACGCCCGCCGACGGCCGCGCCGCTTTCGAGAATCGCAAGGTCGATGCCTGGGTGACCTGGGAACCCTTTCTCAGCGGGGCCCAGCAGCAACTGCCCACGCGCATCCTCGCGGATGGCGAAGGCCTGGCCGACTACCAGCGCTATTACCTGACCAGCGCCAGCTTCGCCAGAAATCACCCGCAGGTGTTGCAGATCGTCTTCACCGAGCTGGTGAGGGCCGGCGACTGGCTGCGCGCCAACCCGCGCCAGGGCGCCGAGGTGCTCGGCCCGCTGTGGGGCAATCTGGATCCCGCCATCGTCGAGAAGGCCAACGCCAAACGCAGCTACCAGGTGCGCCTGGTCAAGCCTGACAGCCTTGCCGAGCAACAGAAGATCGCCGATGCCTTCCTCGCGGCCGGGCTGTTGCCCAAGGCCGTGGACGCCCGCCAGGTGAACATCTGGAGCCCGGCACCATGAGCAGCCAAGCCCTCGCCTACTCCAGCAAGCCGGAAGAACCGCTGTTCGCCGCCCATCTGTTCCCCGCGGACTTCGGCAGCCGCAGCGCCACGGTCGAACACCTGGCCCGGCAGTTGGCCGCCAGCGCCGTGGAACGTGACCGTGCCGGCGGCAGCGCGCAGGCCGAACGTGAACTACTGCGCGGCAGCGGACTGCTGACCCTCGCCGTGCCGCAGCAGTACGGCGGCCAGGGCGTGGCCTGGCCGGACATCTATCGCATCGTGCGCTACCTCGCCGCCGCCGACAGCTCGCTCGCCCACCTGTTCGCGTTTCAGCATTTGCAGGTGGCGACCATTCAGCTGTTCGGCAGCCCCGAGCAGCAACGCCACTGGCTGACCCGCACCGCGCAGGAAAACTGGTTCTGGGGCAATGCCACCAATGGTCGAGACGTCGGGCTACATCTCACCCAGCGCGAGGAGCACTTCGAGCTCAATGGCAGCAAGTCGTTCTGCTCCGGCGCGCTCGGTGCCGATGCACTGGTGATCAGCGCACCCCGTGGCAGGAACCCGGAAGACCGGGTGTTCATCGTGTTGCCCAGCCAGCGTGAAGGCCTGGCGGTGAATCAGGACTGGGACGGCTTCGGCCAGCGCCAGACCGACAGCGGCACCGTGCAGTTCGAGCAGGTGTTCGTGGACAGCAGCGAGTTGCTCGGCCCCGTCGGCCCCAGCCCACGCACTACCCTGCGTTCGTGCCTGTCACAGCTGATCCTCACCCAGCTCTACCTGGGCAACGCCCAGGGCGCGCTGGACGCTGCGCTGCGCTACACCCGCGAGCAGAGCCGCCCCTGGCCGGCCTCCGGCGTGGCCCAGGCCAGCGACGACCCGTTCATCCAGCAACGCTACGGTGAGCTGTGGCTGCGCTATCGCGCCGCGCTGCCGTTGGCAGAACAGGCCGCGCAACGCTTGCAGGGCGCCTGGGAAAAGTCCGCACTCACTGCCGCCGAACGCGCCGAGGTCGCCCTGGCGATCAGCGAGGCGAAGGTGGTGGCAGCACGCGCAGCACTGGATATCACCAGCCAGATCTTCGAGAACATGGGCGCCCGCGCCACCAGCTCGCGCTACGGCTTCGATCGCTTCTGGCGCAACGTGCGGGTGCACAGCCTGCATGACCCTATCGACTACAAGGTGCGCGACCTCGGTCACTGGCTGCTCAGCGGCCAGGGCCCGCAACCCTCGCTGTACAGCTGATCGCGCTCGTTACACACGCCGTTCGCCACCGGACCACCGGAGCCTCGATTCCCTGCCACAGCGCGCCCATCCCCGCGCTGCTGCGGTACATCCACACGATGAGGTGCACATGACACGTCCGATTACCCTTGAGGACAGCACATCCGACCAGGACGTCGCCCCACCGCTACACCCAGCCGCTATTCTGTTCAGCGACGCCGACGCGTTGGAGGCCGCACACGCCCTGGCCAACGCCGCCGAGGCCGGCGCCATCCAGCGTGACCGCGAGCGGCGCTGGCCATGGGAGTTGGTGGAGCGCTTCACTGCCAGCGGCCTGGGCAGCATCGCCGTGCCACGCGCCTTTGGCGGCCCGCAGCTGTCGTACGTGACCATCGCCGAGGTGTTTCGCATCATCAGCGCCGTCGACCCAGCGCTGGGGCAAATTCCGCAAAACCACTTCGGTCTGCTCGGCCTGCTGCATGCTGCTGCCAACCCCGAGCAACAGCAGCGCCTGTTCGCCAGCGTGCTGGCCGGCTGGCGCATCGGCAACGGCGGCCCCGAGCGCGGCAGCAAGCACACCCTGGATCTGCGCGCACGCCTGATCCAGCGCGACGGGCGCTGGCTGCTCAGTGGCGAGAAGTTCTACTCCACCGGCGCTCTGTTCGCCCACTGGGTCACCGCCAAGGCGCTGGATGATCAGGGCCGCCCGTGGCTGGCCTTCATCCAGCGCGGCCGCCCGGGCCTGCGCATCGTCAACGACTGGTCCGGCTTTGGTCAGCGCACCACCGCCAGCGGCACCGTGCTGCTCAATGAGGTGGAGGTCGATGAGAACGACCTCGTGCCCCTGTGGCCTTTGGCGGACAAACCAAGCATCCAGGGCGCGTTTTCCCAGCTGATTCAGGCGGCCATCGACCTGGGGATTGCCG
>CBIFVM010000058.1:0-14848 GCA_966186235.1 uncultured Pseudomonas sp. | reverse complement strand
CCCAGATCCTCGCGGGCCTCATTCAGCAACTGGTCGTACAGCGCGCGGCCGGCAGGGGTCAGGGCGGCACCGCGCTGCTCGATCTCGCCGAAGCGCGCGGTGTGGCTGCCGGCCGCGCCGGGCTGGCCGACGAAGGCCACGCGTTCCTGCAGCGCCTTGAAGCTGGTCTGGCGCAGCAGGATCGGGCACCGGCGCCGGGGCGGGCCCTCGACCACCGCCTTGGGCGTGATGCCGCGCCGGGGCATGGCCGCCTGCACTTCATCGATGTCCAGGGTGCGCGGCGTCAGGTGGTTGATGTGCGGCCCCTTGAAGGCCACCACGTCGGCGATCAGGCGGTGCTGGCCGTGCAACCTGTCGTACTCGGCGGCGCTGACGGTGGCCTCGGTGTGCCAGCGAAAGGTCTCCAGGGCCTCTTTGACGAACGCCTCGGCATCGGCGGCATTCAGGCCGCCCTGGGCTTCGCATTGTTCGATCAGCGCCCGTGCGCGCGGGGTGAAGATGTCGCGCTTGGCGAGAATCTCGGCGGCCAGGGCACGCAGCGCTTCGTCCTCGATCAGCTCCAGGCGCAGCAGCGAGGTGAATACGCGAAACGGGCTGACCTGCAGCTCGGTTTCATGCACGGCCCGAAAGGCGGTGGAATGTACCGGCACGCCGGCCGAGCTGAGGTCGTAGTAGCCCACCGGCTGCATGCCCATGACCGCGAACAGGCGGCGGATGGTCGACAGTTCCTCGGCGGTGCCGACGCGAATCGCGCCGTGGCGCTCCATGGCCAGGCGCTCGATTTCACCGGTCCACTCCAGCTGCTGCTTCAGCGCTGTAGAGCCCGCCAGCGCCTGGGCGTTGGTGTCCGCCACCAGGTCGAGCAGGTCGCCATACAGCGGCACTTCGGCGCGGTACATGGCGGACATGGCGCTGGAAAACTGCGCACGGATTTGCGAGGGATCGACGAATCCTGAAGTGTTCATAGCGGGCGAATCTCCTGTCGCGCTTGTCGGTTGGCCGTGGCGTTACTCGCCGGCCTGAAAGGTGGCGAATACGCTCAGCCGAGGTTGGCCAGGCAGTGTTCGATGATATCCAGGCCCTGCTCGAACAGCGCCGGTTCGATGGTCAGCGGTGCCAGCAGGCGCACGATATGGCGGCTCTTGCCGCTGGGCATCAACAACAGCCCCTTGGCCCGCGCCGCCTCCAGCAGTTCGGCCAGTTGCGTGGTGCCGGGCTGACCGTCACGGGTGACCAGTTCGATACCGCGCATCGCGCCAACCCCGGTGAGCCGGCCCAGATAAGGCGACAGGCCCTTGGCGCGCCACTGCTCGTAGCGGCGCAGCAGCGCCTGTTCCTGGGCCTCGCCCCAGGTGGCCAGGTTGGCGTCGGTCATCTGCCGCAGGCTGGCCAGGGCCGCCGCACAGGCGATGGGGTTGCCCGAGTAGGTGCCGCCCAGCCCGCCCTTGGGCAGCGCCCCCATCAGCTCGGGGCGGCCAACCACGGCGCCCAGCGGCAGGCCGCCGGCGATGCTCTTGCCGAGCAGCAGCAGGTCGGGCTCGATGCCCAGGCGGGTGAAGGCGAAGCGCTGGCCGGTACGGCCGAAGCCGGACTGGATTTCATCGAGCATCAGCAGCACGCCATGCTCGTCGCACCAGCGGCGCAGGCGCTTGGCGAAGTCCGGGTCGAGGGCCAGGAAGCCGCCCTCGCCCTGCACCGGTTCGATGATGAAGCAGGCGACATCGTTGACGTCCACTTCGACGCTGAACAGCCGGTCGATGGCCTTGAAGGCTTCGTCCGCGGTCACGCCGGTATCCGCGCTCGGGTACGGCACGTGATAGACGGGCCCCGGCAGCACGCCGACTTTCTGCTTGTACGGCGCCACCTTGCCGTTGAGGTTGAGGGTGGCCAGGGTGCGACCGTGAAAGCCGCCGTCGAAAGCGATCACCACGCTACGGCCGGTCGCCGCGCGCACCACCTTCAGGGCATTCTCGGCGGCTTCGGCGCCACTGTTGGTGAGCATGCCTGCCAGCGGATAGCTGACCGGCACGAAGGCCGCCAGCGCGTCCATCAGCTGTCGATAGCCCTGGTGCGGTACGGCGTTGAAGGTCGAATGGGTCAGCCGCCCGGCCTGCTCGGTGATGGCGCTGACCACCTGCGGGTTGCAGTGGCCGAGGTTGAGCACGCCGATGCCGCCGACGAAGTCGATGTACGACTTGCCCTCGGTATCCCATACCTGGGCGTTCAGGCCGTGGGACAGCGTGATGGGGTGAACCACGGAAATGGACGGGCTGAGGTGCGACGAACTCATGCGTTACCTACCGGGGGCTGGCGAGAGGTGCATACAGGTCGTCGGTGCTGGCGCGCTCGATGACATGCGGCATTCCCTGAAAGCGGAATGCGCCTATCAAAGCGAGTCAGGCGGGCGTACCACAAGCGAAATAAAGTGCTGCCGTCATTCCTTAAATTCAGGATCTGAGCGAATGACCTCGTTGCCGGCCCGCGCCTTCTCGAGAATCCAGTCGATCAGCGCCCTGACCTTCGGCACCTCGGCGGACTGCTCGGCGAAGGCGATGAAATGGGCGCCCTGGCTGGGTTTGTAGTGCTGCCAGGGGATCACCAGCTTGCCTTCCAGCAGCTCGTCCAGGACCAGAAAACGCGGCACCAGCGCCACGCCGCAACCGGACTGCGCCGCACGGATGCACATGTAGAACGTATCGAAGCGCGGCCCGTGATAGCTGTTCTCGGTGCTGATGCCCTGCTCCTCGAACCACTCGTGCCAGGCGCCGGGCCGCGAGGTGCATTGCAGCAGCACCAGGTTGGCCAGGTCGCCGGCGTCGAGCAGCGGCTCATTGGGCAGGATGTCCGGTGCGCACACCGGGATCACGTCTTCGCCGAACAGCTCGATGCAGATGGCGCCCGGCCAGGAGCCGGTGCCGTAGAAGAACGCCACGTCGGCCTTGGCCTGCACCAGGTCGAAGGGCTCCAGTTCGTTCTTGATGTCCAGGTGGATGTTGGGGTTGCGCCGGGAAAAACCCTTCAGGTTCGGCACCAGCCAGCGCGCCCCGAACGTCGGCTGGGTAGCGACCTTGAGCACCTCGGTCTCGCCGCCGTAGGAGAGGATGTAGCGGCTGGAGATGTCCACCTGGGTGAGGATCTTGTTCACCTCCGCCAGGTACAGCTCGCCGGCCGGCGCCAGCTGCAAACGGCGGCGCACCCGATGGAACAGCGGATGCTGGAGCATGTCCTCGAGCTGGGCCACCTGTTTGCTCACCGCACTCTGCGTCAGGTGCAGCTCCTGGGCGGCGCGGGTGAAGCTCAGGTGCCGGGCCGCGGCCTCGAAGCACTGCAGGGCGGTCATGGTCGGAAGCAATCGTTTGGACATGGTGTTCTCAGGAGTCAGACGGGGCGACTTGATTCCATGACGGAATGACATGGTGCGTAAACGTCGTTTGTTGCGTGTGGATTCGGGATTAATACTGATCCTTATCCCGGATTTCAACTTCACGACTCAGGAGATCGCCATGGTCAACCCGCTACTCGAACGTCTCGGTGTCAGCGCCAGCGCTTATCAGAACGGCAGCCACGCGGTTCACACCCCCATCGACGGCAGCCAGATCGGCCACCTGAATCTGGAAAATGCCGATGCGGTGCGGGCCAAGATCAGCGCCGGTCACGACGCCTTCCTGGCCTGGCGCAAGGTACCGGCGCCGCGTCGCGGCGAGCTGGTGCGCCTGTTCGGCGAGGTGCTGCGTGAGCACAAGGCCGACCTCGGCGAGCTGGTGTCCATCGAAGCCGGCAAGATCACCCAGGAAGGCCTGGGCGAAGTGCAGGAAATGATCGACATCTGCGACTTCGCCGTCGGCCTGTCGCGCCAGCTCTACGGCCTGACCATCGCCTCCGAGCGCCCCGGCCACCACATGCGTGAAACCTGGCACCCGCTGGGCGTGGTCGGCGTGATCAGCGCCTTCAACTTCCCGGTCGCCGTGTGGGCCTGGAACACCACCCTGGCCCTGGTCGCCGGCAACGCGGTGATCTGGAAGCCGTCGGAAAAGACCCCGCTGACCGCCCTGGCCTCCCAGGCACTGTTCGAAAAAGCCCTCGAGCGCTTCGGCAGCGACGCCCCGCAGGGGCTGGCGCAACTGGTCATCGGTGACCGCGAAGCCGGCGAAGTGCTGGTCGACGACCCGCGCGTGCCGCTGATCAGCGCCACCGGCAGCACCCGCATGGGCCGCGAAGTCGGGCCCCGAGTGGCCGCCCGCTTCGGCCGCAGCATCCTGGAACTGGGCGGTAACAACGCCATGATCCTCACCCCCAGCGCCGATCTCGACCTGGCCGTGCGCGGCATCCTGTTCAGCGCCGTGGGCACCGCCGGCCAGCGCTGCACCACCCTGCGCCGCCTGATCGTCCATCGCTCGATCAAGGACGACGTGGTCGCCCGCGTCAAAGCCGCCTACGCCAAGGTGCGCATCGGCGATCCGCGTCAGGGCAACCTGATCGGCCCGCTGATCGACAAGCAGGCGTTCAGCGCCATGCAGGACGCCCTGACCAAGGCCCGCGACGAAGGCGGCCAGGTGTTCGGTGGCGAGCGCCAGCTGGCCGACAGTTTCCCCAACGGCTACTACGTGAGCCCCGCCATCGTCGAGATGCCGGGCCAGAGCGCGGTGGTGCGCCATGAAACCTTCGCGCCGATCCTCTACGTGCTCGCCTACGACGACTTCGAAGAGGCGCTGCGCCTGAACAACGAAGTTCCCCAGGGCCTGTCCTCGTGCATCTTCACCACCGACGTGCGTGAAGCCGAAGCCTTCCAGGGCGCGGCCGGCAGCGACTGCGGCATCGCCAACGTCAACATCGGCACCAGCGGCGCGGAGATCGGCGGCGCCTTCGGCGGCGAGAAGGAAACCGGTGGCGGTCGCGAGTCCGGCTCCGATGCCTGGAAGGCCTACATGCGCCGCCAGACCAACACCGTCAACTACTCCCGCGAACTGCCGCTGGCCCAGGGCATCGTGTTCGACTGATTGGCGCCGTATCGCAAAACGCTGGCGCCTGCGCCACCGGGATCTGGAAAGGAAAGCGTGATGAGTGGTTTCCAGCAACAGTGTCTGTGGGAAGTGGCGACGCCCGCGCCGATCAACGCCGGGACTTTGGTTGGCGAAGTGAAGGCCGACGTGTGCATCATCGGCGGCGGAATCACCGGGCTGTCGGCAGCGCTGCAGCTGCTCGAGGCGGGCAAGCGCGTGTGCGTGCTGGAGGCCTTCGAGGTCGGCCATGGCGGTTCGGGGCGCAACGTCGGGCTGGTCAACGCCGGCACATGGATCAAGCCCGACGACGTGGAAGCCACGCTGGGCGAAAAGGTCGGCGGCCGCCTCAACAAGGTGCTGGGCGATGCGCCGGCAAAGGTGTTCGAAGCCATCGAGCGCTACCAGATCGACTGCCAGGCGCGCCATCAAGGCACCCTGCACATGGCCCACAACGCCGCTGGACTGGAAGACCTCAAGGCCCGCGAATCACAGTGGCGCCGCCGTGGCGCGGATGTCGAGCTGCTGACCGGCGCCACCTGTGTGGAGCATTGCGGCACCGACAAGATCACCGGCGCCCTGCTGGACCGTCGCGCCGGCACCATCAACCCCATGGGCTATACCAAGGGCCTTGCCGCCGCCGTGCTGCGCCTGGGCGGCACTCTGCATCAGCAATCGCCGGTCACCGAACTGCACAAGCAGGCCGATGGCTGGCTGGTGCGCACGGCCCTGGGCACGGTGACGGCCGAGAAGATCGTGATTTCCACCGGCGCCTACACCGAGGGCGACTGGACCGAGGTGCAGCGCAACTTCTTCCGCGGCTATTACTACCAGGTCGCTTCGAAGCCGCTGAGCGGCCCGGCGGCCGACGCCGTGCTGCCCCACGGCCAGGGCTCGTGGGACACCCGCACGGTGCTCAGCAGCATCCGCCGTGACGATCAGGGCCGCCTGCTGCTGGGTAGCATGGGCAAGTCCAACAACAAGCCGGACTGGTTCGTGCGCAGCTGGGCGGACCGCATCCAGGGCCATTACTTCCCGCAGCTCGGCAAGGTCGATTGGGAAATGCACTGGACCGGTTGCATCGACTTCACCCCGGATCACCTGATGAAGCTGTTCGAACCGGCGCCTGGCGTAGTCGCGGTGACCGGCTATAACGGCCGCGGCAACACCACCGGCACCGTGGTGGGCCATGCCCTGGCCGACTACCTGCTCAAGAGCGACACCAGCGTGCTGCCCATTCCCCTGACGCGGATGAAAGCGCTGCGTACCGCCGCGCTACGCGCCTGCTACTACGAAGCGGGGTTCTCGCTGTACCACGCCGGCCAGTGTCTGCGGGTGATCCTCTAGAGCCTGTTCACGGTCTTTTCAGGCGGCGCTGATGAGGCTGCTATAAGGCAGAAGCGGACGGTCGTAGGGTGGACGACGCTTCATCCGTCCACCGCTCTGCGATCGCAATGGTGGATGAAAAAAGCGTCATCCACCCTACGTCCGCTTTCGCCACTTAACCGCCACCTGGGCTTAAGGATCATGAACAGTTCCTAGGCCCGCCCTCCCTTCGAGAGCGGCGGGGACGCCTGGTCCGTGCCCGCAAAAATCCCAGGCCTGCCGCGATGCTCCCTGCCCTACCTCGTGGCAGAAAGCACCAGCAACCAGCCCGTTATTGCAGATGCTCCAGCAATGCCTGGATCGGGTGGCGCAACGTGGCGCTCTTCAGGCGTGCCACCTGGCTGCGGCACGAATAACCGGTCGCCAGGGGCTCGGCGGCGGCGCCGGAATTCAGTGCCGGTTCCCAGGACTGGGCGAAGATCGTCCGCGAGGTTTCCAGGTTGCGCGCCTCGTGCCCATAGGTGCCGGACATCCCACAGCAACCGGTGGCCTCGGCCGACACCTGCAGGCCGGCCTGCTCGAACACTTTCACCCACATCGCCGCACTCGGCGCCGCGTTGGTCTTCTCGGTGCAGTGGCCCAGCAGCCGGAACGCCACGCTCTTGGCCGGCAGCTTGGGCTGGCCGTCGAGGGCCTTGAGCAGCCATTCCTGGGGCAGCAGCACCTCCGGGCATTCGAGGCCGGCGATCTTGCGGTATTCCTGGCGGTAAACCAGGGTCATCGCCGGGTCCAGCCCCACCAACGGGATGTCGAAGCCGGCCAGCGCCTGCAAGCCTTTCGCAGTGCGTCGTGCGGTGCGTTCGAAGGCCGGCAGGAAGCCCTGCACGTGCAGCGGCTTGCCGTTGGCCATGAACGGCGCCAGCCACACGCGATAGCCCAGGCGGCTGGCCAGTTCGATGAAGGCGGCGAACACCGGCGTCTCGAAATAGCGAGTGAAGGCGTCCTGCACCAGGATCAGGCTCTTGCCCCGCTCCGCCGCGCTCAACCGCGCCAGTTCGGCTGGCGTGGCGATCCTCAGGCCATGGCGCGCCGCCAGGGCCTTGAAGTCAAAATCGCTGAGCAGCGGGCTGTCGACCATGCCGATGCGCTCGGCCAGCAGGCGCGTGGCCAGGGGCGAACCCATCACCCCGTTGTACAGCCGCGGCATGCGGGCGAACAGCGGCAGGCTGAATTCCAGCGAGCCGATCAGGTAGTCGCGCAGCGGGCGCAGGTAACGCTGGTGGTAGCGCTCCAGAAAGCGCGAGCGAAACTCCGGCACGTTGACCTTCACCGGGCACTGGCCCGCGCAGGACTTGCACGCCAGGCAGCCGGCCATCGCCTCGTAGACCTCGTGGGAAAAGTCGTCATCGCCTGCGCGGGAATGGCGCCAGCGACTCGGCAGGCTGCGCAGGAAATCCAGCGGACCGCTGGCGATCGGCGCCAGCACGTCCACGCCCGCCTGGCCCTGCAGGCGCAGCCACTCGCGCACCAGCGAGGCCCGGCCCTTCGGCGAATGCACGCGCTGGCGCGTGGCCTTCCAGGAAGGGCACATGGCGTCGTCCGGGTCGAAGTTGTAGCAGGCGCCGTTGCCATTGCAGTGCACCGCGGTGCCATAGCTCTGCCACACACGCTCGTCGATCTGCCGGTCGAGGTCGCCGCGCAGGGTCACTTCGTCGATCTTCAGCAGCGCCTCGTCACTGCCCAGGGGCGTGGCGATCTTGCCGGGGTTCAGCTGGTTGTAGGGGTCGAACGCGGCCTTGAGTGCCTGCAGCGAGGGATACAGCTCACCGAAGAACGCCGGCGCGTATTCCGAGCGCACGCCCTTGCCGTGCTCGCCCCACAGCAGACCGCCGTAGCGCTGGGTCAGGGCCGCCACCGCATCGGAGATCGGGCGGATGGCCGCGGCCTGCTTCGGATCCTTCATGTCCAGCGCCGGGCGCACGTGCAGCACGCCGGCATCGACGTGGCCGAACATGCCGTAGGTCAGGCCGTGGCCGTCGAGCAGCGCGCGGAATTCGGCGATGAAGTCGGCGAGATTTTCCGGCGGCACCGCCGTGTCCTCGACGAATGGCTGGGGGCGTACCTCGCCGTCGACGTTGCCGAGCAAGCCCACCGCGCGCTTGCGCATGGCATAGACCCGCGACACCGCCGCCCGCCCGCTGGCCAGGGTGTGGCCGAGGCGCACCACGCTGGTGTCTTGCTGAATATGCTGGATGAAACGCTCGACGCGGCCGTTGACCTCATCGGGGTCGTCGCCGCTGAACTCCACCAGGTTGATGCCCAGGGTCGGCCGCTGGGGGTCTTCGGGGAAGTACTCGGCGACGCCGTGCCAGACGATGTCGTTCATCGCCAGCAGCAGCACCTTGGAGTCCACTGTCTCGATGGACAGCGGCTGCAGGGTGATCAGGTTGCGCGCATCGCGCAGCGCATCCATGAAGCCGGCATAGCGCACGTTGACCAGCACCGAGTACTGGGGAATCGGCAGCACGTTGAGGCGCGCCTCGACGATGAACCCCAGGGAGCCCTCGGAGCCGCACAGCACGCTGTTGAGGTTGAAGCGCCCGTCCGCCTCGCGCAGGTGCGCCAGATCGTAGCCGGTCAGGCAGCGGTTGAGCTTCGGAAAGGTCGCCTCGATCAGCGCCGCCTTCTCGCGCTGGATCTGTTCGGCGCACTGGTAAACCTGGCCGGTGCGGTCGCTGCGGGCCAGCTGTTCGCTGAGGGTCGACTCGTTCACCGGGTGGCTGTGCAGGCGTTCGCCGCCAAGCAGGATGGTGGTCAGTTCCAGCACGTGGTCGCGGGTCTTGCCGTAGGTGCAGCTGCCCTGGCCGCTGGCGTCGGTGTTGATCATGCCGCCGATGGTCGCGCGGTTGGAGGTCGACAGCTCCGGCGCGAAGAACAGCCCGTGTGGCTTGAGCGCGGCGTTGAGCTGGTCCTTGACCACCCCGGCCTGCACCCGCACCCAGCGCTCCTCGGCATTGATCTCCAGGATGCGGTTCATGTGCCGCGACAGGTCGACCACCACGCCATCGGTGAGCGACTGGCCATTGGTGCCGGTGCCGCCGCCCCGTGGCGTCAGCTTGACGCTGCGGTGCGCAGGCTCGCTGACCACCCGCGCCAGCACCTGCACGTCGTCCTCATCGAGGGGGAACACCGCCGCCTGGGGCTGACGCTGGTAGATGGAGTTGTCGGTCGCCAGCACGGTGCGGCTGGCGTGGTCACGGGCGATCTCGCCGCGAAAGCCGGCGGCGCCGAGCGCGTCGAGAAAGGCCAGGTAAAGGGCCTGGGTCGGTTGTGGAGCACTCAGGCTGGCGATCATCGGTTTATCTCCCTGTGGGCGATTGCACGCCTCTAACGGGCGATTACATCAGGCGGTTAATAGCGAGCATTTTCGAGAGTGCATGCCTGTGCTACAAGGGTATTTGCCGTAGCAACCCATGAGTTTTATGAATGAATCTGCGCAGACTGACGCCGTCGATGTCCCTGCTGCTGGCCTTCGAGTCGGCGGCGCGCCACCAGAGCTATACCCGCGCCGCCGCCGAACTGTCGCTGACCCAGAGCGCGGTGAGCCGCCAGGTGCAGGCGCTGGAAGCCTTCCTGGGCATCACCCTGTTCCAGCGCGAAGGCCGCAACGTGGTGCTCACCGACGTGGGCCGGCTGTACGCCGACACCCTGTCCGACGCCCTGGCGCGCATTCGCAACGCGACGCTGCAGGCCATCGACTACGGCTCCGGTGGCGGCACCCTGCGCCTGGCGCTGCTGCCGACCTTCGGCTCGAAATGGCTGCTGCCGCGGCTGCACGAGTTCTACGCCGCCAACCCGGGCGTACAGGTGCACATCCATTCGCGCATCCACGCCGACTTCAGCGACGGTCAGCTTGACGCCGCGATCTGCGTGGGTGACGGCGCCTGGCCGGAACTGGTGGCCCACCCGCTGCTAGAGGAATCCATGGTGCTGATCGCCAGCCCGGCGATTCTCGCGGCCGGAGAGCCGCTGACGCCCGAGCTGGCGGCCAGGCAGTTGCTGCTACAGGTCGCCAGCCACCCGCCGATGTGGTCGACCTGGTTCGCTCGGCATGGCGTGAACAGCGGGCAACTGCAGGACGGCCCCAACTTCGAGCTGACCTCGCACCTGATCCAGGCTGTACGTGCCGGTCTCGGCGTCGGCCTGGTGCCCCAGGTTCTGGTCGATGAAGAACTGCGCCAGGGCCAGCTGCGCACCACCGGCACCCCGGTTGCCAGTGGCCGCACCTACTTTCTCGCCTACCCCAAACGCAATGCCGTGCTGCCGGCGCTGGGCGTGTTCCGGCAGTGGCTGCTCGATGGTGTGGCCAATGGCGGCGAGTGCGGTTGAAGATCGAATCAGCACCGCAAATCGACCAGCCCTCGGCAATAGCCGGCGGATTGAAAGCACTCGCGTTGCAAGCGCTTGACGGCGCCCGGCCCGACGCTCATAAACGCATGCCCAAGCGCTTCAAGGAACCGAGCCCATGCCCCGCCCGCCAGACGACCTGCCCATCTACCGCGTACTGACCGGCCCCGACGACGCCAACTTCTGCCGGCGGGTCAGTGCCGCCCTGGAGATGGGTTACCAACTTCACGGCGTACCGGCCCTCACCTTCAACGGCAAGGACGTGATCGTCGCCCACGCGGTGATCTGGCCAGGCTCCGCAGCGACGCCGGCGAACTGAACCAGGCTGGATCCAGTGGGTGGCCCGCGCCGTTACTGACGACTCGATAACCTTGCCTGCCGATTGCCCACCCCGAACAAGCCCAGGCCAAGCAGGCAGACCACAGCCTGAGTCGCGCCCAAGGTGGTCACCGGGGCGAAGTCCAATACCGACACCAGCCAGGTGGTGATCGCCGCCGCGCCCATGGTCAGAAAACCGAGCAGCGCCGAGGCCAGGCCCGCTTCGTTGCCGAACGGCCCCATGGTGATGGCGGTGCCCAGCGGGTTGGCCAGGCCCATGCCCCAGAGAAACGTAACCATCGACAGCGAGTACCAGGCCAGGCCGGGGTCGCTCGGGCCGATCAGCAGCAGGCCGCCAGCAAGCGCCGCGACAGCGAGGCCGAAGCTGGCCACCCGGCGGCTGCCGAAGCGCCGGGCCAGGCGTGGCGCGACCATACCGGCAGCGAACACCACGAACACGGTCGCCGCGAAGTACAGCCCGGCCTGCAGGGAGGACAGCCCCATGCCGCCCATCAGGATCGCTGGTGCCGCGCCGAAGGAGGCGAACAGGCCACTCATCAGCAAGCTCACGGCCGCGGCGGGCAGAATGAACCGGCCATCGCCGAGCAGGCGGCCATAGGCCCACATCACCTGCGGCACGGACTGCATGACGCGGCGTTCAGGTGGCAGCGTTTCGCCAAGGCCACGGGCGTAGAAAAACGCGATGACGACAGCGGCAATTCCCACCATCACGAAGATCGCCCGCCAGCCCAGGGCGGTGGTCAGCAGGCTACCCAGCAGCGGCGAGAAACCGGGGGCCGTGGCGGTGGCGATCATGGTCAGCGACAGGGCCCGCGCCAGCGTCTCGCCCTCGAACAGATCACGGGCGATGGCCCGCGCCAGCACCGCAGCGGCGCAGACGCCCAGGGCCTGGATCACCCGCCCGGCGATCAGCATGCCGAACGAACTCGCCAGGCCGGCCACCAGGGAGCCGACCACGAACAGCGTGAGCCCCCCGAGCACCAGACGCTTGCGACCGAAACGGTCGGCCAGCGGCCCCACCACCAGTTGCGCGAGCGCGAAGGTGATGAAGAAGCTGGAGAGCGTCAGCCCGAGCTCGCGGGAGGACACTCCCAGTTGCTGACCGATCGCCGGGAACGCCGGAAGAATGATGTTGGTGGACAGGATGCCGATCGCCGACAGCCCCGCCAGCAACGCGACCACCCTGCCCGTCAGCGCGGTGCTGCCATGTCCGGGCAATACACGGCCTTCGGTCACGCTTTCAGGCCTCACGCTCATCATGTCCCTCCACGATGCGCTCGTGCTTGTGGAATTCGATCATTGCAGCCTCTCAGCCAGGTTGGCGGCGAGCAGCCGGGCACTGCTCGCACAGAATCAAGCGTGTGCGTCTTGCATTTCGTCATTAGGGCGGATCCTGAACCAGATGGCATACATCGCCGGCAGAAACACCAGCGTCATGATGGTGCCGACGAAGGTGCCGCCGATCAGGGTGTAGGCCAGGGTTCCCCAGAACACCGAGTGGGTGAGCGGGATGAAGGCGAGGATCGCCGCCAGCGCCGTCAGCAGTACCGGGCGAGCGCGCTGCACGGTGGCCTCGACCACGGCCTGGAACGGGTCGAGCCCATCGCGCTCGTTATGGTGGATCTGCCCGATCAGGATCAGCGTGTTGCGCATCAGGATCCCTGACAACGCGATCAAACCGACCAGCGCGTTGATGCCGAACGGCTGCTGGAACAGCAGCAGCACCGGCACCACGCCAATCAGGCCCAGCGGCGAGGTGAGAAACACCATGACCATGGCCGAGATCGAGCGCACCTGCAGGATGATGATCAGCAGCGTCAGGGCGATCATGATCGGCAGCAACGGCGCGATCGCCTTGCTGGCCTTGCCGGACTCCTCGATGGAGCCGGCCATCTCGATGCGATAGCCGGCCGGCAGCGTCTCGATGATCGGTTGCAGGTCTTTCCACACGGCCGTGGACACGTCCGGCGGTTGCAGCCCCTCGGCAATGTCGCCGCGCACGGTGATGGTCGGCGTGCGGTCACGGCGGCGCAGGACCGGGTCTTCCATGCGCACGTTCACTTCGCCGACCTGGGACAGCGGAATGCGCTGGCCCGCTGAGCCAACCAGCGTGAAGCCCGCGATCTTCGCAGGGTCGAGGCGAATCTCTCCCGCCGCGCGACCGACCACCTGCACGGCACGGATGTCCTCGCGCACCGAGGTGATCGGCACACCGCTGAGCAGGAACTGCAGTTGCTGCGCCACGGCGTTGGAACTCAGGCCAACGGCCTGCAGGCGATCCTGATCCAGGGAGAAGTGCAGCGTCGGCACCCGCGGGCCCCAATCAGCGTTCACCGTGCGCATCATCGGGCTGGCCTGCAACACGGCCTGCACGCGGCTGGCGATTTCGCGCAGCTGCATGGCATCGGGCCCCATTACCCGGTAGGCCACCGGGTACGGTGAATACGGGCCGAACACCAGCTGGGTGACGCGCACCTTGGCCTCGGGCGCCAGGCCTTCGGAGGCCGCTTCACGGATGCGCAGCTTGAGGGCTTCACGGGCCTCCTGACTGTCCGTCAGCACCACGATCTTGGCAAACGAAGGGTCGGGCAGCTCCGGCGCCATGGCCAGGAAAAAGCGTGGCGGGCCCTGGCCGATGTAGGCGGTGACGATCTTGGCTTCTTCCTGCTCGCGCAGCCACGACTCGACCTTGATGGCCGTGGCGTTGGTCTGCTCGATGGACGTGCCATAGGGCATCTGCAGCTCGACCAGTACTTCCGGGCGATCGGAGGTCGGGAAGAACTGCTTCTTCACCAGCCCCATGCCCAGTACGGCGACCACGAACGCGGCGATCACCACGCCGGCCACCAGCCACTTGTGCGCGATGACGCGCCCCAGCAGCCTGCGAAAGCGGTTGTAATGACGCGTGTCGTAGATGGCCGCATGCCCACCCTCGACCTGCTTGATGTCGGGCAGCAGTTTCACACCCAGATAGGGGGTGAACGCGACGGCCACCACCCAGGAAGCGATCAGCGCGATGCCGACGATCCAGAACATGTTGCTGGTGTACTCGCCGGCCGTGGACTGCGCGAAGCCGTTGGGCATGAAGCCGATGGCGGTGACCAGCGTACCGGAGAGCATCGGCGCCGCAGTGTGGCTCCAGGCGTAGGCGGATGCCTTGAAGCGGTCGTAGCCCTCCTCCATCTTCACCACCATCATTTCGATGGCGATGATGGCGTCGTCCACCAGCAGACCCAGGGCGAGGATCAGCGAACCCAGGGTAATGCGGTCGAAATTCTTGCCGGTGGCCGCCATCACCACGAAGACGATGGCCAGGGTCAATGGTACGGCGGCCGCGACCACCACGCCCACGCGCCAGCCCATGCTGATGAAGCAGACCAGCATCACCACCAGCAGGGCGACGAAGAACTTGACCATGAACTCATCGACGGACGAGTTGATGTTGACCGCCTGGTCGGTGACCTTGTCCAGCGTCATACCCAGCGGCATGGCGTCATTGATGCTCACCGTTTCCGCGTCCAGCGCCGCGCCGAGGTCGAGGCCGTTCCAACTCTCGCGCATCACCACGCCGAGCAGCAGCGCGGGCTCGCCACCGTTGCGCACCAGAAAGGTGGCGGGATCTTCGTAGCCACGCTCCACGGTCGCCACGTCGGCAAGTTTCAGGGTGCGCCCCTGCACGGCAATCGGCGTGTCACGGATCTTCGCCAGGGTGTCGAACGCGCCATCCAGGCGCATCACCACTTGCGGGCCGGAGGTTTCCACCGAGCCGGCTGGGGTCA
>CBIFVM010000057.1:0-16204 GCA_966186235.1 uncultured Pseudomonas sp. | reverse complement strand
ACCATGTACCTGTGCATGTGCTTCTCGCTGGCCGAACTGTCGTCGATGATCCCAACCGCCGGCGGCGGCTACGGTTTCACCCGCACCGCGTTCGGGCCCTGGGGCGGCTTCCTGACCGGCACGGCGATCCTCATCGAATACGCCATCGCGCCGGCGGCCATCGCCTGTTTTATCGGTGCCTACTGCGAGTCGCTGTTCGGCGTCGGCGGCTGGATCATCTACCTGGTGTTCTACGTGGTGTTCATCGGCATCCACATCCTCGGTGCCGGGGAAGCGCTGAAGCTGATGTTCGCCATCACCGCCGTCGCCGCCATCGCCCTGGGCGTGTACATCGTCGCCATGGCGCCGCACTTCCAGGTCGCCAACCTGTTCGACATTCCCGCCACCGACGCCAATGGCGCCAGCACCTTCCTGCCCTTCGGCTACCTGGGCATCTGGGCCGCCCTGCCCTACGGCATCTGGTTCTTCCTGGCGGTCGAAGGCGTGCCGCTGGCTGCCGAGGAAACCAAGGATCCCAAGCGCGACCTGCCACGCGGCCTGATCGGCGCGGTGCTGGTGCTGCTGGTGTTCGCCGGGCTGATTCTGCTGGTCGGCCCAGGCGCCGCCGGTGCCCAGTCGCTGGTGGCTTCGGGTAACCCGCTGGTCGAATCGCTGGTCAAGGTCTACGGCGGTTCCACCTGGATGAGCCAGTTCGTCAACCTGGTCGGCCTGGCCGGTCTGATCGCCAGTTTCTTCTCGATCATCTACGCCTACTCGCGGCAGATCTTCGCCCTGTCGCGCGCCGGCTACCTGCCACGCGGCCTGTCGCTGACCAACCGCAACAAGGCGCCGGTGATGGCCCTGATCGTCCCGGGCATCATCGGCTTCGGCCTGTCGCTGACCGGCCAGGGTGACCTGCTGATTCTGGTCGCGGTATTCGGCGCCACGCTGTCCTACGTACTGATGATGGCGGCGCACATCACCCTGCGCAGCCGTCGTCCCGACATGCCGCGCCCCTATCGTACCCCCGGTGGCGTACTGACCTCATCGGTGGCTCTGGTGCTGGCAGCGGTAGCGCTGGTGGCCTGCTTCCTGGTCGACCTGCGGGTCGTGATCGGCGCGGCAGTCATCTACGCTCTGTTCATTGCCTACTTCGCGCTGTACAGCCGTCACCACCTGGTGTCCGGCACGCCGGAGGAAGAGTTCGCGGCGATTCAGGCTGCCGAGCAGTCACTGCGTTAACCCCTTGCAGCGGCCGCTGAAAAGCGGCCGCGACAGGAGACATGATTCATGGCTGGATTCACTCACACCATCGCCCACATGACCTGGCGCTTCGACAGCCTGCGCGAGCTGATGGCCAAGGCCAGCCCGGCCCGCTCCGGTGATTACCTGGCCGAGGTCGCCGCGCAGAGCGACGCCGAGCGCGCCGCGGCGCAGATGGCCCTGGCCGACGTGCCACTGGAGCACTTCCTGCAGGAAGCGGTGATTCCCTATGAACAGGACGAAGTCACTCGGCTGATCGTCGACACCCATGATGCCGACGCCTTCGCCCCGGTCAGCCACCTGACGGTGGGCGGACTGCGCGACTGGCTGCTCAGCGATGCCGCCGACGAAACCAGCCTGACCGCCCTGGCACCGGGGCTGACCCCGGAAATGGCCGCGGCGGTATCGAAGATCATGCGCGTGCAGGATCTGGTGCTGGTTGCCCAGAAGACCCGTGTGGTCACTAAATTCCGCAACACCATGGGTCTGCGCGGGCGAATGTCCACGCGCCTGCAGCCCAACCACCCGACCGACGATCCGGCGGGCATCGCCGCCAGCATCCTCGACGGCCTGCTCTACGGTAACGGCGATGCGATGATCGGCATCAACCCGGCCACCGATAGCGCCAGCTCGATCCGCGCGCTGGTGGACATGCTCGATGCGATCATCCAGCGCTACGAGATCCCCACCCAATCCTGCGTGCTGACCCACGTCACCAGCTCCATCGCCGCCATCGAGCGCGGTGCTCCGCTGGACCTGGTGTTCCAGTCGATCGCCGGCACCGAGGCGGCCAACGCCAGCTTCGGCGTGACCCTCAAGGTGCTGCAGGAAGGCTACGAAGCCGGCCTGAGCCTCAAGCGCGGCACCCTGGGCAACAACCTCATGTATTTCGAGACCGGCCAGGGCAGCGCGCTGTCGGCCAACGCCAACCACGGCGTCGACCAGCAGACCTGCGAAACCCGCGCCTACGCCGTGGCCCGGCACTTCAACCCGTTTCTGGTCAACACCGTGGTCGGCTTCATCGGCCCGGAATACCTTTACAACGGCAAGCAGATCATCCGCGCCGGCCTGGAAGATCACTTCTGCGGCAAGCTGCTTGGCGTGCCCATGGGCTGCGACATCTGCTACACCAACCACGCCGAAGCCGACCAGGACGACATGGACACCCTGCTGACCCTGCTCGGCACGGCGGGCATCAATTTCATCATGGGCATCCCCGGCTCCGACGACGTGATGCTCAACTACCAGACCACGTCGTTTCACGATGCCCTGTACGCGCGCAAGGTGCTCGGCCTACATGCGGCGCCGGAGTTCGAAGCCTGGCTGGCGCGCATGGGAATCTTTCAGCAACAGGGCGGCCGCCTGCATATGGGTAACGAGCTGCCGCCGGCATTTCGCCAGGCCCTGGCGCAACTGGCTTGAGAGATCGCCATGTCCGATAAATCCCCCGCTACGCCCAACCCCTGGCAGCATCTGCGCCAGCTGACCCCGGCGCGTATCGCCCTGGGCCGCGCCGGTACCAGCCTGCCCACCGCCGCGCAGCTGGATTTCCAGTTCGCCCATGCCCAGGCCCGCGATGCCGTGCACCTGCCCTTCGACCATGAAGGGCTGTGCGAAGAATTGCAGGGCCGCGGCCTGGATACCCTGCTGCTGCACAGCGCCGCGGCGGACCGGCACACCTACCTGCAGCGCCCGGACCTTGGCCGGCGCCTGGACGAAGAATCCGCCAACGCCCTAGACGACTACGCCAAGGAAAACGGCCGTGGCTACGACCTGGCCATCGTCATCGCCGATGGCCTGTCTTCCCTGGCCGTGCGCCGTCACAGCCTGCCATTTCTGGAAAAACTGCTGGAGCAGATCACCGAGGAAGGCTGGAAACTGGCGCCCATCAGCCTGGTACAACAGGGCCGGGTCGCTGTCGCCGACGAGGTGGGCGAACGGCTGGGCGCCAAGATGACGGTGATCCTGATCGGCGAACGCCCAGGGCTCAGCTCACCGGACAGCCTGGGCCTGTACTTCACCTACGCACCGCGGGTCGGCCTCAATGACGCCTACCGCAACTGCATCTCCAACGTGCGGCTGGAAGGCCTGAGCTACGGCATGGCGACCTTCCGGTTGCTGTACCTGATGCGCGAAGCCTGCCGCCGCCAGCTCTCGGGCGTGGATCTGAAAGACGAAGCCGAAGTGCCGACTCTGGAAGATGCCGGGCCGGGGAATTTCCTGCTGCCGGATAAGCGTTAGGCCATTGATGGGTTTCGCCTGCGCGGCCCGCCCCATCCTTCGGCCTCGCGGCTAAAGCCGCTCCCACGGTTGGTGCCTCTGTGGGAGCGGCTTTAGCCGCGATCTTTATCGAGCTCAACGCGCTTCGAGGCGGAACCCCAGACGAGGAAAGTGCACATGCACGACGCCAGCGCGCTCATCTTCACGGCGCAGGATCAGTTCCTCGGCGCCGGCGAACAGCAGCTCCCCCTCCACTGCCTCCACGCCATAGTCGACAGCCGAAATCGCCACGTGCTGTCCAGCCGTGAAACCGTTCGGATCGCTGAACGCCTCCTCTGGCAACGGCGCAGGCGTGGCCGCGCGCGCCACCTCGATGGCCGCTTCACCACTGATTTCTTCGGACTTGCCGTGCCCGAGCGCCAGCACACGATCCAGCCAGGTCGCTACGCTCGGGTAGCCATCGACCAGCGGTGACGTCACCGGGGTGGCGCGCAGGAACCACAGTGGATGCGCCATGGCGATATCGGCCAGGCTCGCCTCGCCAAACAGGAAATCACCGCCGCTGGCATCCAGCTGCGCCTGCAGGCGGGCCATGAAGCCTGGCCACTGGTGCTTGGCTTGCTCGGCCGACATCCGCGAAGCCTGGCCACCCGAGAACAGCTTGCTGCGGTCGGCGATGAAGGCCTGCAAGAACTCCGGTGGCGCCTTGGCAAAACGCAGGGCCATGGATTCGGGCTGGAACACCAGGCTCACTGCATGCTGGAACACCACCGAGTCGGCCCACTGGGCGAAGGCGGCAATGGCGAAGGCCTGCTTGCCGGGCAGCAATGCCGGCTGCGGCTGGTGCGCCTCGAGGCGGCGGGCGATCAGGGCGGTATCGCAGTAGATATCGGCGCCGATCTGCAACACCGGCGTCTTGCGGTAGCCGCCAGTGAGGGCGGTGAGGTCCGGCTTGGGCATCACCGGCGGAATCTGCACCGAGCGCCAGGCCAGGTTCTTGAAGCCCATCAGCAGACGCGCCTTCTCGGCGAAGGGCGACGCGGGATAATGGTGCAGGATGAGCTCAGACATGGAAGCCTCCGAAAGCGGATAAGGCTTGCAGCTTAACTCAGCTGGCCGCTGATGCTAGGCAGAACCCAGTGGGACTGATGGTTGCTCATCAAGCACATGCATCAGGCTGCCGGTGGCCACCAGGGCTTCCTTGGCGCCCTTGCCGAGGCGCTTGATCGCACGTTCGCGGCGCAGGGCGTCGCCCTTGCCCGGGCAGCTCTCGCTGTAGACCAGGGCCACCGCCGGGCTGGAGAAGAAGAACCGCGCGCCCTTGCCACTCTGGTGCTGGGCGAAGCGCCGCTGCGGATCATCGCTGATACCGCAGTAGAGCGCGCCGTTGGCGGCGCGCACGAGGTAGACGAACCAGGGTTTAGCCGCTGTGACGCTCATCGCTGGCGATCAGACGAACCACTCGCGGGCCGAACGCCATACGCACATGCCCACGAAGTAGGCCGAGGACAGCCCCCACAACACCAGCAGCCACACCGGCTGGGCCGGGAACTGCAGGATCAGGCCGGCGCAGGCGAACATCCAGACCATGGTCACGGCGATGTTGATCGGCATGAACTGCTTGACCCGGAACGGGTGCAGGAACTTCATGCGGGTCAGCGTCAGGCCGGCCAGCACCATGATCACCGCAAAGGTGACCCAGGGCTCGAAGTCCAGCAGATAGAGGTAAACCACCACCACGTTCCAGGCGGCAGGGAAGCCGACGAAGTAGTTGTCCTTGCTCTTCATGTTGACGTTGCAGAAGCAGAACAACGACGACAGCAGAATCACGCCCACCGACAGCAGCAGCGTGTACTCGGGCAGCGGGATGAAGCGGTAGACGAAGATCGCCGGGATGAATACGTAGGTGAGGTAGTCGATCACCAGGTCGAGGGTGGAACCATCGAAATGCGGCAGCACCACCTTCACGTCGTACTTGCGCGCCAGGGTGCCGTCCAGGCCGTCGACCAGCAGCGCCAGCCCCAGCCACAGCAGGCAGCTTTCCGCCCGCCCCTCGATCAGTGCGAGCAACGCCAGCATACCGAGGATGACTCCGCTCGCGGTTACCGCGTGCACGCTCCAGGCCTTGGCTTTACGGGGGGATAGGGACATAACACTCATGATCGGAATACTCTGGCGGACGGGCTTTCACACGATGAAGGGGGCCTTTACATGCACCCGGCCATTCATCGTTGAAGTTCTGACCGGAGAGCGTACCACTCCGTTCAGCCGCGCGCTTCTCCACCGTGCAGCCCGTCGGACGCACGGGCTGCCTGGAACTGCCGCAGACCGTTACGCGCCTGCTTGCGCACGGTGTTCTTGAGCAGCGGCGTCCAGCCGATCAGCATGCCCTGAAAGCCCAGCGCCTGAGCGGCCCAGCGCCACATGTCGAAGCGGTCGCGGTGCTCGACGATCAGCCCATCGCGAATCACGAACGATGCGTCGATGCGATTGACCACGGTGCGCCCGGTCTGGGTGAACAGGTAGGTGGCCACCCACTTGGCGCTGCCGCCGGTGGCATCGGCCTGCACGTCGGAAAAGGTCAGCGAGAACTGCTTGGCGCGGGAGGTCAGCATGCGCCACATGTCGCGGGCATCTTCGCCGTTCAATTCGCCAAAGGCCGGATCGCTGAAACGCACGTCCGGCGCGTAGCAACGCGCCATTTCCTCGGCGTCGAGACGCTGGAAAGCCTGGTAGAAACGGGTGATCAGTTGGGCATTTTCTGTGGACATGGCATGGCCTCCTGGCAATAGGCCGCAGTATCGCCTGAGCCGCGCGTGACCGCCATGGGCAGTTAAGTCACGCAAACGCCATGTCGACCGTTTCTCCGAGCAGAAAAGCCCGGTTGCGCTCGGCGCAGGCACGCAGGTAATCGGCCACCAGGGTGATGCGTTTGAGCTTGCGCAGGTCTTCCCGGTAATACAGCCAGAACTGGCGAATCACCTTCACCTCACCCGGCAGCACCTCGACCAGCCGGGCATCCGGACCTGCCAGGAAGCACGGCAGAATCGCCAGCGCCCGCCCTTGCAAGGTGGCCTGGTACTGGGCCACGACACTGGTGCTGCGCAGCGTGCTGCTGGCATTGGGCACGATGCCTTCCAGATAGAGCAGCTCCGGGCTGAATGCCAGGTCATCGACGTAGGTGATGAACGAGTGCTGGCCCAGATCCTCCACCTGGCGGATCGGCGGGTGGCGCTGCAGGTATTCGGGCGTCGCGTAGAGCTTCAGGGCGTAGTCGCACAGCCGGGAGCAGACGTAGGGCCCGCGCTCGGGGCGCTCCAGGGTGATGGCGATGTCCGCCTCACGGCGCGACAGGCTGATGAAATGCGGCACTGGCAGCAGGTCGATGGCGATGTTCGGGTAGATGTCCTGAAAGCCGCCGAGCTGCGGCGCCACGAAATAGCTGCCGAAACCCTCGGTCGAGCCGATGCGCACGTGGCCCGAGAGCGCCAGGCTGGCGCCCGACACCTGTTCGCAGGCCGTCTGCAGGGTGCTTTCCAAGGCCTCGGCATACCCCAGCAAGTGCTGCCCCTCCGTAGTCAGGACGAAACCGCTGGCCCGCGAGCGCTCGAACAACAGGGTGCCGAGGGCCTTTTCCAGCGCGCCGATACGCCGCGACACCGTGGTGTAGTCCACGCCCAGGCGCCGTGCGGCGCTGCTGGCGGTTCGGGTACGGGCGACTTCGAGAAAGAACTTGAGGTCGTCCCAGTTCATCTGGCCGGCCGACATCATGCTTTTTTGCATAACGAACCTGTCTTTTTAGGTGCTGGAACAGAAAGTTTGCATACCTATACTCCAGACACGCAGCGCCTACCAGCTGCCCACAGTTCCAAGTTCCTACGACAAAAACAAAAGCAGGCAACTCATGAACGACTCACACGCTCAAGGGCCGGTTGCCGGCCGCAAGCACTACCGTATCGCTGGCCTGGCCAGCATGGCGGGTACCACCATCGAGTGGTACGACTTCTTTCTCTACGGCACCGCCGCCGCGCTGGTCTTCAACAAGTTGTTCTTCCCCACCCTCGACCCGATCACCGGCGTACTGGCAGCTTTCGCCACCTATGCCGTCGGTTTCATCGGTCGGCCCCTGGGCGGCATTCTGTTCGGCCACTTCGGTGACCGCATCGGCCGCAAGTCGATGCTCATGCTCACCCTGATGATGATGGGCATCCCGACCATCGCCATCGGCCTCTTGCCCACTTACGAGCAGGTCGGCTACTGGGCCGCGGCGCTGCTGGTGGTCATGCGCTTTCTGCAGGGCATGGCCGTGGGTGGCGAATGGGGCGGCGCGGTGTTGATGGCCGTCGAGCATGCGCCGGAAGGCAAGAAGGGCTTCTACGGCAGCCTGCCGCAGACCGGCGTAGGCGCGGGCCTGGTGCTCTCCACTCTGGCCATGGGCGCTGTCGCCACGCTGCCCGAGGAGCAGATGCTCGCCTGGGGCTGGCGCCTGCCGTTCCTGGCCAGCGTGGTGCTGCTGGCGGTGGGCTGGCTGATTCGCGTGAAGGTCGCCGAGTCGCCGGACTTCGAGAAGCTCAAGCAGCAGAACCGCCGCGTACGTCTGCCGCTGATGGAAGTGGTGCGCAACCACCCGCGCGCCACCCTGACCATCATCGGCGCGCGCACGGCCGAGAACGCCTGGTTCTACATGGCGGTCACCTTCGCCCTCGCCTACGCCGCCAACCAGTTGCAGATTCCACGGGCCGACGTGCTGCATGCCATCACCGCCGGCGCCGCGCTGTCACTGGCGACCATGCCGTTCTGCGGCTGGCTGTCCGATCGCGTCGGCCAGAAGCGCCTGTACTTCACCGGACTCTTGTTGCTGTGCGCCTTCGTCTACCCGTTCTTCGCCATGCTCGGCACTCGTGAGCCGGTGCTGGTGTGGTGGGCGATGGTGCTGGCGGTAGGCGTGGTGTTCCCGATCCTCTACGCGCCGGAATCCCTGCTGTTCGCTCGCCAGTTCCCGGCGGAAATCCGCTACAGCGGCATCTCGCTGTCGGTGCAGTTGGCCGGCGTGCTCGGCGGCGGCTTCGCACCGATGATCGCCACCAGCCTGCTGGCCGCTGCCGATGGCAGCCCGCGCTACGTGATCGCCTACCTGATCGGCATGGGCCTGGTCGCACTGGGCTGCACCGCCCTGATGCGCGCCGACCCGCCCCGCCAGCCTATCGCCAGCACCGCAATGGACAGCTCAAGCCCCGCAACCCTGCGCGCCCGTTGATTCCAGACAGTCGAATTCAGAAAGGACCGAACCATGACCACTACCGTCAAACTGCTCATCAACGGCGAATTCGTCGAGTCACGCACCCAGCAGTGGCGCGACGTCGTCAACCCGGCCACCCAGGAAGTGCTGGCTCGGGTGCCCCTGGCCACCGCCGCGGAGATCGACGCCGCGGTGGCCAGCGCCAACCAGGCCTTCAAGACCTGGCGAAAGACGCCGGTCGGCGCCCGCGCGCGCATCTTCCTCAAGTACCAACAACTGATCCGCGAAAACATGAAAGCGCTGGCGGCCATTCTCACCGCCGAACAGGGCAAGACCCTCGCCGACGCCGAGGGCGACGTGTTCCGCGGCCTGGAAGTGGTCGAACACGCCGCTGGCATCGGCAACCTGCAACTCGGCGAGCTGGCCAACAACGTGGCCGGCGGCGTCGATACCTACACCCTGCTGCAGCCGTTGGGCGTGTGCGCCGGCATCACCCCGTTCAACTTCCCGGCGATGATCCCGCTGTGGATGTTCCCGATGGCCATCGCCACCGGTAACACCTTCGTGCTCAAGCCCTCCGAGCAGGACCCGATGGTGACCATGCGCCTGTGCGAACTGGCCCTGGAAGCCGGCGTGCCGCCGGGCGTGCTCAACGTGGTGCACGGCGCCGAGGACGCAGTGAACGCGATCTGCGATCACCCGGACATCAAGGCGGTGTCCTTCGTCGGCTCGACCCGCGTCGGCACCCACGTCTATAACCGCGCCAGCCAGGCCGGCAAGCGCGTGCAGTGCATGATGGGCGCCAAGAACCACGCCATCGTGCTGCCCGATGCGCACAAGGAACAGACCCTCAACAACCTCGCCGGCGCCGCGTTCGGCGCTGCCGGGCAACGCTGCATGGCCCTGTCGGTGGTGATTCTGGTCGGTGAAGCCCAAGGCTGGCTGCCGGACCTGGTGGCCAAGGCCGAAACGCTCAAGGCCGGCAGCGGCGTGGAAAACGGCACCGACGTCGGCCCGCTGATCTCCTGCGCCGCGTTGGACCGGGTCAGCAGCCTGATCGAGCGCGGCGCCAGCGAAGGCGCACGCCTGGTGCTCGATGGCCGCAACCCGGCAGTGACGGGCTTCGAGCGCGGCAACTTCGTCGGCCCGACCGTCTTCGACGCGGTGACCCCGCAGATGAGCATCTACCGTGAGGAAATCTTCGGCCCGGTGCTGTGCGTGATGCACGCCGCGACCCTGGATGAGGCCATCGCGCTGATCAACGCCAACCCCAATGGCAACGGCACGGCGATCTTCACCCGCTCCGGCGCCGCCGCCCGGCACTTCCAGGAGGAGATCGACGTTGGCCAGGTGGGCATCAACGTGCCGATTCCGGTGCCGGTGCCGATGTTCTCGTTCACCGGTTCGCGGGCGTCCAAGCTCGGCGACCTGGGCCCGTACGGCAAGCAGGTGGTGCAGTTCTACACCCAGACCAAGACCGTGACCCAGCGCTGGTTCGACGAGAGCGACGTCGGCGGCGCGGTGAACACCACCATCACCCTGAAGTGAGGCAACGACCATGAATATCGGATTCATCGGCCTGGGAAACATGGGCGCGCCCATGGCCCACAACCTGCTCAAGGCAGGCCATGCGTTGCGCGTCTTCGACCTGTCTACCGGCGCCGTCGCGGCTCTGGTGGACGCAGGTGCAAAGGGTGCCGACAGCACCTGCGGCGTGCTGCAGGATGCCGAGATCGTCATCACCATGCTGCCGGCCTCGGCCCATGTGAAAACGGTCTACCTCGGCGATGACGGCCTGCTGGCCAACGTGAAGCCCGGGGTGCTGCTGATCGACTCCTCGACCATCGACCCGCTGTCTGCACGGGAGGTCGCCAGGGCGGCGGTCGCCCACGGTAACCCGATGCTCGATGCACCAGTGTCCGGCGGCACGGGTGGCGCGGCTGCCGGCACCCTGACCTTCATGGTCGGCGGCGACGAGACGGACTTCGCCAAGGCCCAGCCGATCCTCGCAGCCATGGGCCGCAACATCGTGCATTGCGGCGGTAGCGGTAACGGACAGGTGGCCAAGGTGGCCAACAACATGCTCCTCGGCATTTCCATGATCGGCGTCGCCGAAGCGATGG
The DNA here is from genome assembly GCA_966186235.1 of uncultured Pseudomonas sp. Lineage (GTDB taxonomy): Bacteria > Pseudomonadota > Gammaproteobacteria > Pseudomonadales > Pseudomonadaceae > Aquipseudomonas. Next base: position 5,380 of record CBIFVM010000057.1, on the reverse strand, counting down.
CGCTGGGGGTGTCACTGGGCATCGACGCCAAGGTACTGGCGAACATCATCAATACCTCCAGCGGGCGCTGCTGGAGCTCGGACACCAACAACCCCTACCCCGGCGTGCTCGACAACGTGCCGGCCTCGCGCGGCTACAGCGGCGGGTTCGGTACCGACCTGATGCTCAAGGACCTGGGCCTGGCCACCGAGGCGGCGCGGCAGATCAAACAGCCGGTGATACTCGGCGCCCTCGCTCAGCAGCTCTATCAACGCTTCAGTAGCGACGGGCACGGCGGGCTGGATTTCTCGGCGATCATCACCAGCTATCTGGGGCCGCAGGACAAATCGTGAGGCTCAGGGGCCAATGAGCAAAACCTGCTTCTCCCCCATAAAAAAACGCCGGGGCTGATGCCCCGGCGTTTTTTCATCGGCGTTTCGGTCATTGCGCAGACCCCTGCCTGCGCCCTGCCCGCCCGTTCTCAGTGCAGAATCTGCCCCAGGAACAGCTTGGTACGCTCGTTCTGCGGATTGTCGAAGAAGGCGTTCGGCTCGGCCTGTTCCACGATCTCACCCTTGTCCATGAAGATCACGCGGTCGGCCACGGTGCGCGCGAAGCCCATTTCGTGGGTCACGCAGAGCATGGTCATACCGTCTTCGGCCAGGCCGATCATGGTATCGAGTACTTCCTTGACCATTTCCGGGTCGAGTGCCGAGGTCGGCTCGTCGAACAGCATGATCTTGGGCTTCATGCACAGGGCGCGGGCGATGGCCACACGCTGCTGCTGGCCACCGGACAGTTGCCCCGGGTACTTGTGCGCCTGCTCTGGAATGCGTACGCGCTCCAGGTAGTGCATGGCGATTTCCTCGGCCTTGCGCTTGGGCATCTTGCGTACCCACATCGGCGCCAGGATGCAGTTCTGCAGCACGGTCAGGTGCGGGAACAGGTTGAAGTGCTGGAACACCATGCCCACTTCGCGGCGCACGGTCTCGATGTCCTTGAGGTCACGGGTCAGCTCGGTGCCATCGACCACGATGCGACCGGCCTGGTGTTCTTCCAGGCGGTTGATGCAGCGGATGGTGGTGGACTTGCCCGAACCCGACGGGCCGCACAGCACGATACGCTCGCCCTGACGCACGTCCAGGTTGATGTCCTTAAGAACGTGGAACTGGCCGTACCACTTGTTCACGCCCTGCAGCTGAATGATCGGCTCGGCGCTGGGTTGCTTGTTTGCTTCACTCATAATTCACTCCTCTCGAGGAACTGATTCAGGATTTAGCGAGCTAGAGCCAGGCAAGGGCTAGGTGCCCCCGCAAAAACAGTCGAGGGAGCGGAATGTACGGCTGTACATGAGCATCCCGAGAGTGTTTTCAACGCCGCCTGGCCGACGCGCAGCAAATTACTGAACAGCTCCTAACGCTTGTGGCCAGTGTCGAGTTTTCTCTCCAGATGCATGGAGTAGCGCGACATACCGAAACAGAAAATCCAGAAAATCAGGGCGGCGAACACGTAGCCCTCGGTCGCCATGCCCAGCCACGCCGGGTCGGCAGCCGCCTGCTTGACGCTGTTGAGCAGGTCGAACAGACCGATGATGATCACCAGACTGGTGTCCTTGAACAGGGCGATGAAGGTGTTGACGATGCCCGGAATCACCAGCTTGAGCGCTTGCGGCAGGATCACCAGACCCATCATCCGCCAGTAGCCCAGGCCCATGGCGCCGGCCGCTTCGTATTGCCCCTTGGGAATCGCCTGCAGGCCACCGCGTACCACTTCGGCGATGTAGGCCGACTGGAACAGGATGACACCGATCAGGGCACGCATCAGCTTGTCGAAGCTCATGCCCTCGGGCAGGAACAGCGGCAGCATCACCGAGGACATGAACAGTACGGTGATCAGCGGCACACCACGCCAGAACTCGATGAAGGTCACGCAGACCACCTTCACCGCCGGCAGGTCGGAACGCCTCCCCAGCGCCAGCAGGATGCCCAGCGGCAACGCACCGGCGATACCGACGGCAGCGATCACCAGGGTCAGCATCAGGCCGCCCCAACGGCTGGTCGGCACGGTGTCGAGACCAAATACGCCACCGTGCAGCAGGCACCAGGCCACGACCGGGTAAATCACCAGGAAGGCGATGCCGTAAACGGCCTTGCGCGGGAACTTGGAGATGAACAGCGGTGCGGCACCAACGATGGCCAGCACGGCGGTCAGGTCCACGCGCCAGCGCAGCTCGCTGGGGTAGAAGCCGTACATGAACTGGCTGAAACGCGACTGGATGAACACCCAGCAGGCGCCCTCTTTGGTGCAGTCGGCGCGGGTGGTGCCCACCCAGTTGGCGTCGAAGATCGCCCACTTGAGCAGCGGCGGCACCATCAGCCAGACGAGGTAGATGGCGAACAGGGTCAGCAGCGTGTTGAGCCAGCTGGAGAACAGATTGCTGCGCATCCAGGCGACCACGCCAACGCTGGCGCTGGGTGGAGGCAGATCCGGTTTGAAAGTATGAGTGCTCATGCGCTAGGTCCTCACCGCTCGATCAGCGCGATGCGCTTGTTGTACCAGTTCATCAGCAGGGAAATGCTGATACTGATCGCCAGGTAGACGCTCATGGTGATGGCGATCACCTCGATGGCCTGGCCTGTCTGGTTGAGTACGGTACCGGCAAACAGCGAGACCATGTCCGGGTAGCCGATACCGGCAGCCAGGGAGGAGTTCTTCGCCAGGTTCAGGTACTGGCTGGTCAGCGGCGGAATGATCACGCGCATGGCTTGCGGGATGATCACCTTGCGCAGCGTCGGGCCGGGGCGCAGGCCCAGGGAGCGGGCCGCTTCGGTCTGGCCGTGGCTGACCGAGTTGATCCCGGAGCGCACGTTTTCGGCGATGAACGCCGCGGTGTAGACGGTCAGTGCAATGGTGAGTGCCAGCAGTTCGGGGATCATCACCCAGCCGCCGACGAAGTTGAAGCCCTTGAGCTCCGGTACCGACCAGTGCAGGGGGCTGCCGAAAACCAGCGCGACCAGCGTGGGGATGACGATGGCCATGCCCAGGCCGACCCAGAACTTGTGGAACGGCTGACCGGTGGCTTCGAAGCGCTTGTTGGCCCAGCGGGTCATCATCACGATGGCCACCAGGGTAACGACCAGGCCGACCACGAACGGCCAGAACGCACCAGTCGCCTCGGCAGCCGGCATGTTCAGGCCGCGGTTGCTGAGGAAGAAGCTGTCGCCCAGGCTGATGCTGGCACGCGGGCCGGGCAGCGGCAGCAGCACGGCGAAGTACCAGAAGAGAATCTGCAGCAACGGCGGAATGTTGCGGAAGACTTCGATGTAGACGGTCGCCAGCTTGCTGATCATCCAGTTCGGCGACAGGCGCGCGACACCGATGACGAAGCCGAGGATGGTGGCCAGCACGATGCCGATGAACGAAACCAACAGGGTGTTGAGCAGGCCGATGACGAAGACGCGGGCATAGCTGTCCGCTTCGGTGTAGCTGATCAGGTGTTGGGCGATGCCGAAACCGGCACTGCGCTCGAGGAAGTCGAAGCCCGAGGTGATGCCCCGGTGTTGCAGGTTGGTCTGTGTATTGCTGAACAGGAACCAGCCCATTGCGACCACGGCCACAACGGTAATGATCTGGAATAGCCAGGCACGCACACGTGGATCGCTAAGGGAGAACCCCTGCGGTGCGCCAATGTTTTTCTGCATGGGAATGCCCCAGGTATAACGGAACGAAAATCGCCCGGCAGTGCACTGCCGGGCGACAGGTCAATCAACGCACTGGAGGAGCGTAGTGCAGACCGCCTTTGTTCCACAGAGCGTTGAGGCCACGCTCGATCTTCAGCTCGCTGCCCTTGCCGATGTTGCGCTCGAACACTTCGCCGTAGTTACCGACCTGCTTGACGATCTGGACGACCCAGTCCTTCGGCAGCTTCAGGTCTTTACCGTACTCGCCGTCGGCACCCAGCATACGGGCGACGTCAGGGTTCTTGGTTTCCTTGGCCAGGGCTTCGACGTTCTTGGAGTCGACGCCCAGCTCTTCGGCGTTGAGCATGGCGAACAGGGTCCACTTGACGATAGCCATCCAGTCTTCGTCGCCACGACGAACCAGCGGGCCCAGCGGCTCCTTGGAGATCACTTCCGGCAGTACAACCCAGTCATCCGGCGCGCCCAGCTTGATGCGCTGTGCGTACAGCTGCGACTGGTCGGAGGTCAGCACGTCGCAACGGCCGGCTTCCAGCGACTTGGCGCTCTCGTCGGAGGTGTCGAAGGTGATCGGGGTGTATTTCAGGCCGTTCGAGCGGAAGTAGTCGGAGACGTTCAGCTCGGTGGTGGTGCCCGCCTGGATACAGATGGTCGCACCATCCAGCTCCTTGGCGCTGGCAACGCCCAGCTTCTTGTTGACCAGGAAGCCGATGCCGTCGTAGTAGGTCACGCCGGTGAATACCAGGCCCATGCCGCCGTCGCGGGAGCTGGTCCAGGTGGTGTTACGCGACAGCACGTCGACTTCGCCGGACTGAATCGCGGTGAAACGCTCTTTGGCGGTCAGCGGGCTGTACTTGACCTTGCTCGCGTCGCCCAGCACTGCAGCGGCCACACCGCGGCAGATGTCGACGTCGATGCCCTGGTAGTTGCCCTTTTCATCCGGCACCGAGAAACCCGGCAAGCCGTCACTGACGCCACACTGCACAAAGCCTTTCTTCTTGACGGCGTCCAGGGTTGCACCGGCGTGAGCCATGCCAGCGGCGCCCAGAACGGCGGCGGCGGTCAACATCGCCAGGGTGGTTTTAACCATCTTCATTGAACATTCTCCGGTTGCTTTTGTTGTGTTGGAGTCTCAGCCCGATCGCCGTACCCTTTTGGGGCATGTCGTCACTATTGGCAGCAACAGTGTAGACCGGTGACCAGACCTCGGCGCGAGTACCGTGCCCTGTTCGAGAGCAGGCCATCGATGCTTGCACCAGCCCGTTGGTGAACGGGCCCGAGACGGATCGCGAATTTGTATATCGACGGGCATGCAGCGCCCGACGAACCTTTTGGAAACCCCATCAAATCGGCTTTCCCGTCTGCTCCGCGGCCCGGCGCGGTGTTACCACGCTGGCCCGACGACATCAGTCACAAGATATATAGCAAAGGCCATACCACACTCTGTTTTTAGCGGTGAGTTAGAGCGGTCAAGGGGGCAAACTTGTAATCTTGCGACATCTTGTTCATGGATCAGTACAGTGACAAAAAACAGTCACGCACCAAAGTAACGCATCAGCCCCAAATTGGAGCGACACATGGATACCACATTGCTACTGCAGCCCCCACTTCCCGCCGACTCGTGCATGATCTGGCTGCACGGTCTGGGTGCAGACCGCTTCGATTTCCAGCCGGTTGCCGAGGCGCTGCAACAATCATTGCGC
>CBIFVM010000056.1:0-17112 GCA_966186235.1 uncultured Pseudomonas sp. | reverse complement strand
CCACAGCACCTGGCGGCCTTCGCGCTGCACGGTGCGGATCAGCCGCGGCAAGCCGGCCTCGACCTTGTCGGCGCCCATGCGCACGATCAGGTTGAGGCGCCCTGGGTCGTTGTCCGGGTTGAGGATGTCGATCAGGCGGATCAGGTCCTCGTCGGTCATGCTCGGGCCGACCTTGACGCCGATCGGGTTGCCCACCCCGCGCAGGAATTCGACATGGGCGCCGTCCACCTGGCGGGTGCGGTCGCCGATCCACAGCATGTGCGCCGAGCAGTCGTAGAAATCGCCGGTCAGGCTGTCGCGGCGCACGAAGGCTTCTTCGTAGTTGAGCAGCAGCGCTTCGTGGGCGGTGAAGAAGCTGGTTTCGCGTACCTGGGCCGCGCTGTCCATACCGCAGGCGCGCATGAAGGCCAGGGTTTCGTCGATGCGGTCGGCCAGTTGATGGTACTTCTGGGCCAGCGCCGAGTTGGCGATGAAGTCCAGGTTCCACTGATGCACCTGATGCAGGTCGGCGAAGCCGCCCTGAGCGAAGGCGCGCAGCAGGTTCAGCGAAGCGGTGGACTGGTGGTAGGCCTGCAGCAGGCGCTGCGGGTCCGGCGCACGGCTGGTCGCGTCGAAGCCGATGCCATTGACGATATCGCCGCGGTAGGCGGGCAGGGTGACGCCGTCGAGGGTTTCGTCATTGGCCGAGCGCGGCTTGGCGAACTGGCCTGCCATGCGTCCGACCTTCACCACCGGGCAACCGGCGGCAAAGGTCATCACGATGGCCATCTGCAGCAGCACCTTGAAGGTGTCGCGGATCTTCGCGGCGCTGAACTCGGCGAAGCTCTCGGCGCAGTCGCCGCCCTGCAGCAGGAACGCGCGGCCCTGAGTGACCTCGGCGAACTGCTTGCGCAGCTCACGTGCCTCGCCGGCGAACACCAGGGGCGGAAAGCTGGCCAGGGTCTGCTCGACCTGGGCGAGTTTCGCGGCGTCCGGGTATTGAGGTTGCTGCTGGATGGGGTGGCTTCTCCAGCTATCGGGGCTCCAGGGCTGACTCATGGCGGCTTCTCTTGTTGGCGATTGGCCATGGTAACCGATCACCGCGCCTGGCCGAGCATGGCGCCCGGCAAAAGCCCAGGCATTTAGCACGTGACCTGAGCGCGCCCCATCGCCGACAATCGCCCTCTAGCCCGGCCTGAGCCGGGGAACGCGACGGTGGAGAATCTGCGCATGCCTGGCTTGCCTCCGGTGGAGGAGATGAAGGACGAAGTGGTGCTGGCCGAGGTGCATGACGCCTTCGGGGTGATCCGTGTGGTGGAGATCGGTGAGTACCGGTTTCTCGAGTTCGGCGAGGCGATCGAGCAGAGCTGCGTGTTCACCGCCGATCCCAGCTGGCTGGAGTACGACTACACCCGCGCGATGTTCGTCGGTGCGCTGTGTCATGAAGCGCCGGAGAGCGCGTTGTTCCTGGGTCTTGGTGCCGGCACCCTGACCCAGGCCTGCCTGCGCTTCCTGCCGCTCGACGATGTCGAAACCATCGAGCTGCGCCCTGACGTGCCGCGCCTGGCCATGCAGTACCTGGGGCTGGAAGACGATCCGCGCCTGACGGTGCGCATCGGCGACGCCATGCAGTTGCTGCCCAGCGCGGAAACCGCGGACCTGATCTTCGTCGATCTGTATACCGACACCGGCCCCGGTGTCGGCCATCTGGCCTGGCGCTTTCTCGATGACTGCCGGGCCAAGCTCAACCCAGGCGGCTGGCTGATCATCAACCAGTGGGCTGGCGATGACGGCAAGCCGCTGGGCGCCGCCTTGCTGCGCGGCCTCTATCACCGCCATTATTGGGAATGCCCGGTGGTGGAGGGCAATGTGGTGGTGCTGGTGCCGGCCGAGCTGGATCAGGCGTTCGACCGCGAAGCGGTGAGCCAGCGCGCCCAGGCCCTGCAGGCGCAGCTCGGCTATTCGCTGCAGCCGTTGATCGACGCCGTACGGATGGCGAGCTAGGAATTAACCGTCAGCGGTGCTGTCCCTTTAGGGCCTTGCCTGCTCAGCGCGCCGCCCGCGGTCGCCTGGGTGGGCGAGTCCCTCAAGCCCTCGCGACGGAGCCCTGTCATGACCGAACAAGACCTTCCCACGGTGTATCGCGCCTACATCGACTGCCTCAATCGACAGGACTGGGCGAACCTTGGGCAGTTCGTGCAGGACGATGTGGTGCATAACGGTCGGCGCGTGGGGTTAGGCGGTTATCGTGAAATGCTCGAGCGCGATTACCAGGAAATTCCCGATCTGCAGTTCAACATCCGTCTGCTGACCTGCGAGGAGTCGATGATCGCCTGCCGCCTGGACTTTCACTGCACCCCGAAAGGCCGTTTTCTCGATGTGCCGGTCAATGGCCGCAAGGTGGCCTTCAGCGAAAACGTGTTCTACGCCTTTCGCGACGGCAAGGTCGCCGAGGTCTGGTCGGTCGTCGACAAGGCCGCTATCGAATCGCAGCTCACCAGCAGAGCCTGACCGTTCGATCAGAACGCAGGCGCCTGCGGCATACCGTCGCGAGCCGCTGCTGCCTGCGCTTCACCCATTTTATTGTGTGAAAAAACGCACACGTCTGTATGAATTCCGGTATAGTACGCGCCGGCCAATTCATGGCCACGTTCAAGTCGTGCAACTCGCCCGGAAGCTTTCCGGCAGCCAGTCCGCCAAGCGGGCTATCTTGACGATTCATTACCACCACAGTTTTCGCAAATTCTCGCCTACATTGCTGCCAGGGTGACCCACAAGGTCCTACATGGCATGTGCAGCTTTGGAACATGGGTCTTTGCGGATGCACTCAGAGGCAGACCCATGACCCAGGAAATCGGCGGCTTCGCCGCACTCGGACTTCATTCCAATATTCTCGCCGCGCTGACCGCCGTCGGTTACGAAGAGCCGTCGCCCATTCAGTCGCAAGCCATTCCGGTGATCCTCTCCGGCCAGGACATGATCGGCCAGGCGCAGACCGGTACCGGCAAGACCGCGGCCTTCGCGTTGCCGATCCTGTCGAAGATCGACCCGGCCAAGCGTGAGCCCCAGGCGCTGATTCTCGCTCCGACTCGCGAGCTCGCTCTGCAGGTTGCCACGGCGTTCGAGACCTATTCCAAGCAGATGCCTGGCCTGAACGTGGTCGCCGTCTACGGCGGCGCGCCGATGGGCCCGCAGCTCAAGGCCATTCGCCAGGGCGCACAGGTCATCGTCGCCACCCCGGGCCGCCTGGTCGATCACCTGCGTCGCGACGAGAAAGTGCTGTCGACCATTCAGTACCTGGTACTCGACGAAGCCGACGAAATGCTCAAGCTGGGCTTCATGGACGACCTCGAAGTGATCTTCGAAGCCATGCCGGAAAGCCGCCAGAGCGTGCTGTTCTCCGCGACCCTGCCGCACTCGATCCGCGCCATCGCCGAAAAGCACTTGCGCGAGCCGCAGCACATCAAGATCGCTGCCAAGACCCAGACCGTCTCGCGCATCGAGCAGGCGCACCTGATGATCCACGCCGATCAGAAGACCAACGCCGTGCTGCGTCTGCTGGAAGTCGAGGAATTCGACGCGCTGATCGCCTTCGTACGCACCAAGCAGGCCACCCTGGACCTGGCCGCTGCGCTGGAAGCCAAGGGCTTCAAGGCCGCTGCGCTGAATGGCGACATCGCCCAGAACCAGCGTGAGCGCGTCATCGAGTCGCTCAAGGATGGCCGCCTGGACATCGTCGTGGCTACTGACGTCGCCGCCCGTGGTATCGACGTGCCGCGCATCACCCATGTGTTCAACGTCGACATGCCGTACGACCCGGAGTCCTACGTGCACCGTATCGGTCGTACCGGCCGTGCCGGTCGCGATGGCCGTGCGTTGCTGCTGGTGACCCCGCGCGAGCGCCGCATGCTGCAGGTGATCGAGCGCGTGACCGGCCAGAAGGTTGGCGAGGTCAAGCTGCCCAACGCCCAGCAGGTGCTGGATGCGCGCATCAAGAAACTCACCAACAGCCTGGCGCCGCTGGTTGCCGATGCCGAAGCCAGCCATGGCGATCTGCTCGACCGCCTGACCGCCGACATCGGTTGCAGCCCGCGTGCCCTGGCCGCTGCGCTGCTTAAGAAGGCCACCAATGGCCAGGCTCTGGATCTGGCCAGCGTCGAGCGCGAACAGCCGCTGGTGCCGGGCGTCGGTGGCGCACCCCGCGAGCGTCGTGAGCGTGATGGCGAGCGCAGCGGTGAGCCACGCGAGCGTCGTGCGCCGATGCCGCTGGCCGAAGGCCGTGCACGCTGCCGCACCGCGCTGGGCGCACGGGATGGCATCGCTGCCAAGAACCTGCTGGGCGCGATTCTCAACGAGGGCGGCCTGGCCCGTGAGGCGATCGGTCGTATCCAGATCCGCGAGAACTTCAGCCTGGTAGAGTTGCCGGAAGAGGGCCTGGAGCGCCTGCTCGGCAAGCTCAAGGACACTCGCGTTGCCGGCAAGCCGCTGAAGCTGCGTCGTTATCGCGAAGACTGATCGGTTCGTTCAGCACTGATTCGGGGGAGCCAATGGCTCCCCCGAGTCGTTTCTGGGACCTGCAATGTCGTTCGCCAGGCCCGGAGGTGGCAATCGCCCCTAGGACGAACCTGCCAGCGGCTCTACAATCGACCGTCCTCGATTTCGTGATGCCTTGAATGCCTACCTGTCTTGTCCATGGCCTGCCGTATCAGGCCGATCCTGCCATGTATTTCCGTGCGGTACGCCACGCGCCCGGTGCGGTGTTGCTGGATGCCGGCCGGCCGGCAGCCGCCCGTGGGCGCTTCGACCTGCTCAGCGCCTGGCCGCTGGCCGAGCTGGCGCCAGGGCAGGGGGAGTCGGGCGCCGCGTTCTTCGTGCGCCTGCGTGAGCAGCTCGCGGCACTGGGGCCCGCCGAAATGCCGCCGGGTGTCGAGCTGCCGTTCGCTGGCGGCCTGCTCGGTTACCTAGCCTACGATTTCGGCCGCCGCATCGAAGCGCTGCCTGAGCAGGCCCGTGATGACCTGGGCTTTGGCGACGCGGTATTCGGCCTGTATGGCTGGGCGCTGATCAGCGACCATCAGGCGCGTACCAGCCAATTGGTGTTCCACCCCGCGTTGCCGGCGGCCGAGCAGGCGCGCCTGCTGGCGTTGTTCGAGCATCCGCCGGGAGAGGGCCGGGAGCACGCGTCCTTCGCATTGCTGGCGCCGTTTCAGGCGAATATCGACCAGCAACGCTACGCCGAGGCCATCGGCCGTATTCAGGCCTATATCGCCTCAGGTGACTGTTATCAGGTCAACTATGCGCAACGCTTCCAGGCGCCCTACCAGGGCGATGCCTGGCAGGCCTATGGGGCGTTGCGGGCGGCTTGCCCGACGCCATTCTCCGGTTACCTGAGCCTGCCGGGCGGCGGCACCTTGCTCAGCCTGTCGCCCGAGCGTTTCATCCGGGTCAGTGGCGGGCTGGTGGAGACGCGGCCCATCAAAGGCACCCAGCCGCGCGGGCGTGACGAAAGGGAAGACGCGCACAACGCCCAGGTGCTGCTCGCCAGCCCCAAGGATCGTGCCGAGAACCTGATGATCGTCGATCTGCTGCGCAACGACCTGGGGCGCACCTGCCGCATCGGCTCGGTGCGCGTGCCCGAGCTGTTCGCTTTGGAAAGCTACCCGAACGTGCACCACCTGGTCAGCGCGGTGACCGGTGAGCTGGCCGCCGACAAGGATGCGCTGGACCTGCTGCTGGGCGCTTTTCCGGGCGGTTCCATCACCGGTGCGCCGAAGATCCGCGCGATGCAGATCATCGACGAACTCGAGCCGACGCGACGCGGCCCGTACTGCGGCTCGCTGCTGTACCTGGACGTGCGCGGCGAGATGGACAGCTCCATCGCCATCCGCAGCCTGCTGGCCAAGGACGGCGTGATCAGCTGCTGGGGCGGTGGCGGTATCGTCGCTGACTCGGCCTGGCAGGCCGAGTATCAGGAGTCGGTCACCAAGGTGCAGGTGCTGCTCAGTACGCTGGAGTGCTTGCCTCAGCCGAAGCGGTAGATGTCCATGCCCAGCGCGCCCAGGGTGAACCCCTGGTGCTCGATGGCAAAGGTGCCGCCGGCGCCGCGGGCGAAGAACAGCGGTAGCAGGTGTTCTTCGCTGGGATGGTTGCGCCGCGCGTGGGGGGCTTGGCGGCGGTAGTCGAGCAGTGCAGCCAGGTCGTCTTCGCGCAGGCGTTCGACCATCCAGTCGCGAAACTCCAGCGCCCAGGGCGCCGCTTCGTCGCCGGTGGAGCGCCAGTCGAGCTCGCCCAGGTTGTGGGTGATGCTGCCCGAGCCGATCAGCAGTACGTTCTGCTCGCGCAGCGCGGCCAGCGCTTCGCCTACCCGTACTTGCAGGCCCGGGCCCTGGCGGCTGGGCAGGGAAACCTGCACTACCGGAATATCGGCGTCGGGGTAGAGCAGCGACAGTGGAACCCAGCAGCCATGGTCGAAGGGCCGGCGCTCATCGGCCTGTGCGTCCAGGCCGGACGCCCGCAGGTGCTGCACGATGGATTCGGCCAGTTTTGGGCTGCCAGGCGCCGGGTACTGCACCTGATAGAGCTCGGCAGGGAAACCACCGAAGTCGTGCCAGGTTTCCGGCCGGGAGCTACTCATCACCCGCAACGCTTCGCTTTCCCAGTGGGCTGAGACCACGACGATCGCATCCGGGCGTTTCAGTTCGGAGGCGAGCCGGGCGAGGGCAGGGCCGCTGGCGCCAGGTTGCAGGGCGAGCATGGGGGAGCCATGGGAAATGAACAGGCTAGACTGCATGATGTTCTCCTGATGATGTCGTCATGATCTATCAGCCAAGTTGGCCTAACAACGGCTAAAGTCTGCTCGGTGTTATCTGTTTTCTTGATGTCTTGAGGGTAAATCATGCAGGAATCATTCTGGCTGCAGCGCTGGCACGCCAATCAGATCGGCTTTCACGCCCGGCAGGTCAATGGCTTGCTGCAACGCCACTGGACCGCGGTAGCATGTACGAGCGAGGCGCCCGTGCTGGTGCCGTTGTGTGGCAAGAGCCTGGACATCGCCTGGCTGGCGGCGCGTGGGCACCGGGTGGTGGGTGTGGAATTGGCCGAGGTGGCGGTCGCGGCATTCTTCGCCGAACAGGGCGTGCAGCCGACGATTACCAGCGAGGGCGCCTTCAAGGTCTATCGCCATGGCGGTGTCGAGTTGTTCTGTGGCGACTTCTTCGCGCTGCAAGCGCGGCATTTGCCCGGCTGTACGCTGTTCTACGACCGCGCTGCATTGATTGCGCTGCCGGCTGAGCTGCGCGAGCGCTACGTGCGGCATTTGCAGCAGGTTCTGCTGCCTGGAAGCAGCGGCTTGCTGGTGACCCTGGATTACGACCAGACGCTGATGGATGGCCCGCCGTTCTCGGTACCCGATGCCGAGGTGCGCGGCTGGAGCGGCAAGATATGGGAAAGCGACTTGCTGGAAAGCCAGGATGCCCTGGAGGACCGTTTCAGGGCCCGCGGCCTCTCTCGAATGGATGAGCGGGCCTACCACCTGCGCCTGCTCTGAGAACCTGTTCAAAGTCTGCTGCGCGTCGGCACTGCGGCGTTAAAAACAGGCTCGGACTGCTCATTTACAGCTCGTAAACTCCGCGTCCTCGCCTGTTTTCGCCTTGCATTGCTCTAGCTCGCGAGACTTTGAACAGGCTCTGAGGCGAATCGCAGGCATGAAAAAGGCGACCCGAGGGCCGCCTTTCCGTTGTGTTGCGATCAGGCCATGCGGCGCAGGGCTTCGATACGCTCTTCCAGCGGCGGGTGAGTCATCAGCAGGCCCGCCAGGCCGTTCTTCAGGCCACCGTTGATGCCGAAGGCGGTCAGGCTGTCGGGCATCTGCACCGGCACGCCCTGTTCGGCACGCAGGCGCTGCAGTGCGGCGATCATCGCGCCCTTGCCGGCCAGCCGGGCGCCGGCTTCGTCGGCCTTGTATTCACGTTTGCGCGAGAACCACATGACGATGATGCTGGCCAGGATACCCAGCACCAGCTCGGCGAAGATGGTCGCCACGAAGTAACCGATGCCGTGACCGTCCTCGTTTTTGAGGATCGCCTTGTCGACGAAGTTGCCGAAAATGCGCGCGAAGAACATCACGAAGGTGTTCACCACGCCTTGAATCAGCGCCAGGGTGACCATGTCGCCATTGGCCACGTGGCCGATCTCGTGGGCCAGCACGGCGCGCACTTCATCGGGGGAGAAGCGCTCGAGCAGGCCCTGGCTGACAGCGACCAGCGCGTCGTTCTTGTTCCAGCCGGTGGCGAAGGCGTTGGATTCGTAAGCGGGGAAGATGCCCACTTCGGGCATCTTGATGCCGGCATCGCGCGACAGTTCTTCGACGGTCTGCAGCAGCCACTGCTCATGGCGGGTGCGCGGCTGGGTGATGATTTCGGTACCGGTGCTCATCTTCGCCATCCACTTGGACAGGAAGAGCGAGACCAGCGAGCCGGCAAAACCAAAGACGGCGCAGAAGATCAGCAGGCTGCCGTGGTTCTGGCCGGTGAAGCGATCAACCCCCAGCAGTTTGAGGGTGATGCTGGCGATAACCAGTACCGCCAAGTTGGTAGCCAGGAACAACATAATGCGCATCATGGTGTGAAACGACTCCTCACGGGAAAGACAGGCTCGATACGGCGGCTATATAAGGGCTCGCCTTGTGGTGATTCAACCGAGTCACTATTTCAAACTATGTCGCCCGGCTCGGCGGCGTGAAATGGCCGCATGTGGGCGCCAATGCTTAGATGGGTTTTTTCGCGTTTATTTCAATCGCCAAGGAGAAAATCCGTCGCGATCGCGACGCCTTCGGCAGGGTGATCTTGCTCAATATGGCTGGGCAGCGCGCTGTTCAAATAGCTGACGAGTCAGCCGCGCAATCCGTTCACCATGTTGCTGGGCGAGCGCTTCACGCAATTGGAAAGCCAGGGTCGCCTGCACCCGATCCACCGCTGGCGGCAGTGCTTCGCCCTCGGTGATCGCCCGCGGAATGCCCCGCGACAAACGCAGGAAGCCCTTTTCGCTGAGCACCGCCTGGTCGAGCGCGTCGTAGCCGATGGTGGACTCGTAGCGCAGGTAACCTTCTTCAGCCAGCCACAGCAGCGCACCCAGGCACGCCTGATGACGTTTGCTCGGCAGGCCGAACTCATCGGGTTCTTCGCGGCCGATCAAGTCTTCCACGTACAGTGAGACCTTGCGCGGAAACGCCTGATAGAGCATCAGCAAGCCGCTGGCGGCGTCCTTGTAGAAGTCGTCTATCTGCAGGTCCATGGGGCGTGCTCTGGAGGCGAGGGAGGCGGATGCCCGGCGGGCATCCGCGATGGCAGGGGTTACTGGCGATAGGTCTTGAGGAAGCTGCCGATGCGGCCGATCGCCTGTTCCAGATCGTCGACGCGGGGCAGAGTGACCACGCGGAAGTGATCCGGCCACGGCCAGTTGAAGGCGGTGCCCTGAACGACCAGCAGTTTCTCGGAGAGCAGCAGGTCGAGAACGAATTTCTCGTCGTTGTGGATCGGGCAGACCTTGGGATCGATCTTCGGGAACGCATACAGCGCGCCCATGGGCTTGACGCAGCTGACGCCGGGGATGTCGTTGAGCAGCTCCCAGGTGCGGTTACGCTGTTCCAGCAGGCGGCCTTGCGGTAGCACAAGATCGTTGATGCTCTGGTAGCCACCCAGTGCGGTCTGGATCGCGTGCTGGCTCGGCACGTTGGCACACAGGCGCATGTTGGCCAGGATGTCGAGACCCTCGATGTAGCTTTTCGCGTTGTGCTTGGGGCCGGAGATGATCACCCAGCCGGAGCGGAAACCGGCCACGCGGTAGGATTTGGACAGGCCGTTGAAGGTCAGGCACAGCACGTCCGGTGCCAGGGAGGCGGTGGAGATGTGCTGGGCTTCGTCATAAAGAATCTTGTCGTAGATCTCGTCGGAGAAGATCACCAGGTTGTGCTGGCGGGCCAGTTCGACGATATCCAGCAGCACTTCGCGCGAGTACACGGCGCCGGTGGGGTTGTTCGGGTTGATCAGCACCAACGCCTTGGTGTTCGGGGTGATCTTGGCGCGCATGTCGGCGATATCCGGGAACCAGCCGGCCTGCTCGTCGCACAGGTAATGCACCGGCTTGCCACCGGAGAGCGCCACGGCGGCGGTCCACAGCGGGTAGTCGGGCGCCGGGATCAGCACTTCGTCACCGTTGTTGAGCAGCGCCTGCATGGCCATGACGATCAGCTCGGACACGCCGTTGCCCAGGTAGATGTCCTCGATGCCGACGCCTTCGATCTGCTTCTGCTGGCAGTACTGCATCACCGCCTTGCGCGCGCTGAACAGGCCCTTGGAATCGCTGTAGCCTTGCGCCGTGGGCAGGTTGCGAATCACGTCCTGGAGAATTTCCTCGGGGGCTTCGAAACCGAATGGCGCGGGGTTGCCGATGTTCAGCTTGAGGATGCGCTGGCCTTCCTCTTCCAGACGCTTGGCGTGCTTGAGCACCGGGCCACGAATGTCGTAGCAGACGTTGGCGAGCTTGTTGGATTTGCTGACCTGCATGGTGAAGAATCCCGAATCGAAGAAAGGCGGCCTCTAATGGGCCGAGGCGGCGGCGAGCCGTGGCGGGTTGAGGTGTCGAATCATACGTGTCAGCCTGAGTCGGGCAAAGATACAGATAGGGCTTTTTTATCCCGAGGAGGACGGCCTGTGAGCAAGCTCGAAAAACCACTGGAAACCTGGCGCGAGGAGCTGACGGACGCGCAGTTCAACGTCTGCCGCCTGGGCGGCACCGAACGGCCGTTCACCGGTGAGTACCACGACAGCAAGGTGCCGGGTGTCTATGAATGCGTGTGCTGCGGCACGCCGCTGTTCGACTCGGACGCCAAGTTCGACTCCGGTTGCGGCTGGCCGAGTTATTTCCAGCCGCTCAACGACCAGGTGATCACCGAGGTGGACGACTTCAGCCACGGCATGCACCGCATCGAAGTGCGCTGCAGCAACTGTGATGCGCACCTGGGGCATGTATTTCCCGATGGCCCGCGGCCGACCGGGCTGCGTTACTGCATCAACTCGGTATCGCTCAAGCACGTGCCCCACGAGGCGTAAACAACAGGCCCGCCATTAGATTCGCTAATGGCGGGCCTGTTTTTTGATGAATTGAATTGTGTGCAATTAAATTGCTGGCTACTCTTTTTGCTCCATTCAATCCGAAGAGCGCTGACGCCATGAGCCAAGACCTGCTGGCCATCCCCTGCACCACCATTACGGGCGAACAGAAACGCCTGGGCGATTTCGGCGCCAAGGCCATTCTGGTGGTCAACACCGCCAGCCAGTGTGGCTTCACCCCGCAATACCAGGGGCTCGAAGCGCTCTGGAAGCAGTATCGCGACAAGGGCCTGGTAGTGCTGGGCTTTCCCTGCAACCAGTTCGGCAAGCAGGAGCCGGGTGACGAGCAGGCCATCTCCAGTTTCTGCGAACTGAATTTCGGGGTGAGCTTTCCGCTGTTTCGCAAGGTGGAGGTCAACGGCCCGGCGGCGCATCCGCTGTTCGTGCAGCTCAAGCGCGAGGCGCCGGGTTTGCTCGGCACGCAGCGGATCAAATGGAATTTCACCAAGTTCCTGGTCAGCGGCGACGGTCGTAAGGTCACGCGCTACGCGCCTACCACCAAACCTGAAGCGCTGCAGGCGGCGATCGACGCGCTCACCAATGGATGACCTCAAGCTCGACCGTCAGCTGTGTTTCAAGCTCTACGCGGCGTCCCGCCAGGTGGTGCGTGCCTACAAGCCGATGCTCGATGGCCTGCAACTGACCTATCCGCAATACCTGGTGATGCTGGTGCTGTGGGAGTGGGACGAGTCGGCGCCCGCGCAGCCGACGGTCAAGGCCCTGGGCGAGCGCCTGTTGCTGGATTCCGGCACCCTGACGCCGCTGCTCAAGCGGCTGCAATCGGCAGGGCTGGTGGAGCGTCGGCGCAGCGCCGCGGACGAGCGCGAAATGCACCTGTACCTCAGCGAGCAAGGGCGCGCGCTACGCAGTCGTGTGCCGACTCTGAAGCAGCAGCTGCTGTGCGAGCACGGCGTCGATACCAGGCAGCTGGAACCCTTGCGCAGCCAGCTCGACGCTCTGTTGCAGCGCCTGGTCGAACGTCTGCCCGACTAGCAGAAAGCTTCTCGCCGTTCAGGCGGGCAGCCACTGGTCGAGCAGGGCGAGCAGCTCTTCACGGCGGAAGGGCTTGGCCAGGTAATCATTCATGCCCGCGGCCAGGCAGCGCTCGCGCTCGTCCGACAGGGCATTGGCGGTCAGCGCGATGATCGGCAGGTGCTGCCAGGTCGGGTTTTGCCGAATGCGGCGGCTGGCCTCGTAGCCATCCATGACCGGCATGTTGCAGTCCATCAGCACCAGCGCGAAGGCTTCTTCCTGCAGCCTCTCCAGGGCCTGCTGGCCATTGTTGGCCAGCACCACGTCGAGCCCCTGTTTGGCCAGCATGCCCTTGGCAACCAACTGATTGACCGGATTGTCCTCGACCAGCAGCACGCGGGCCGCTTTGCGGGCGGTGGCGACTGGCATGGCAGCACCGGCGAGGTCGTCGGACGGACGCAGCAGTGCGTGATTCAGCGCTTGCAGCAGGTGCTGTCGGGTCAGCGGCCTGGCGACCTGTTCCAGCGGCGCGAGGGCAGCGGCCTGCTCGCTATCGAGGAAGCTGCCGTAGGCGGTGACCAGAATGATCGGCACCGCCGTTTGCTCGCGCAGCTTTTTCATGCAGGTGGGGCAATCGCTGATCAGCACGTCGGCGTCGAGCACCTCGACATCTCCGGCACTGTCGAGGCGGCGGTAGCCCAGGCCCCAGTTGCCGATCAGCAGCGGTAGCAGCTCGGCCAGGCCGGTTTCGGCGCCACAGATCGCCAGCACGCGTCCGCTCAGCTGCGGCGCAGGCGGCGCTGCTTCCAGGCTGGGCAGTGGCAAAATGGCGCTGAAGCGGCTGCCGCTACCCGGCGTGGACTGCAGCTCCAGCGTGCCGTCCATCGCCTCGCACAGACGGCGCGTGAGCGCCAGGCCGAGCCCGGTGCCGCCGAACTGCCGGGTGATGTTGGCGCCGGCCTGGGTGAACGGCTGGAAGATTCGCGCCTGGGCATCTTCGGCGATGCCGATGCCGGTGTCACATACCTCGATGCGGATGCGTTCGCCCTCGGCGCCGATGCGAATGTCGACGCGGCCTTCACGGGTGAATTTCAGGGCGTTGGACAGCAGGTTGCTGACGATCTGCCGGACCCGCGTCGGGTCGCCGAGCACCTGGGCTGGTAGCCGGAGATCGATCAGGCAGGTCAGCTCCACGCCGGCCTGGGCGTTTTGCGACAGCAGGCTGGCTGTGCCTTCCACCAGGGCGCCGAGGTCGAAGGCGATACGCTCCAGTTCCAGCTGGCCGGCCTCGAATTTCGACAGGTCGAGGATGTCGTTGAGCAGGTCGACCAGTACCTTGCCGGAGTCGTGGGCGATGGACAGTTGCTGGCGCTGCTCGCTGTTCAGCGGCCCTTCGAGGGACAGGGCGAGCATGCCCAGCAGGCCGTTGAGCGGGGTGCGGATCTCGTGGCTCATGTTGGCCAGGAAGATCGAGCGCGCCTGGGCCATGGCCAGGGCGTCACGGCGGGCCTGCTCCAGTTCGTCGTTGGAGCGGCTGAGGCGGCTGTTGGCGGCCTTCAGCTCGACAGTGCGGGCCGAGACGATGGCCTCCAATTCGCCCAGGTAGTCGGTGAGGCGGTCTTCGGCGGTGCGTCGTTGCTCGATCTCGGTGGCGATGCTGGCGAACTGGCGGTTGGCGACCTTGACCAGTACGCCGATCTCGTCGCGCTCATGGCCCGGCGGGCAGGGCAGCGGCGTGCGGTCGGGCGTACGCAGGTCACGGCCGGCCAGCGCCTGGATCACCTGGGTGAGCGGCTTGGTGAGCATGAAGTAAAAGAGCACCAGCAGAATCACCGACAGCAGCAGGCTGCGGGTGAAGCCGTTGACCATGGTCAGCATCGAGCGCTTGAGAAAGTTGCTGCCGAAGGCATAGGTGTCGATGTCGAGTTGCAGCATGCCGAGCTGTTCGTCGGGCGCGTGATCGACCGACAGTCGGGTCTCGAAATGGCGACTGCTGCCGAACAGGAAGTCGCTGAACAGTCGGTAGCGACTCTGCATGGACGGCTGGGTGGCGCTCGCCAGTACCTCGCCGTTGCTGTCGACGATGCGCGCACCGATCACCGCGGGGGAGCGGCGCAGGCCGACGACCAGTTCCTGGGCGAGCTCGGCATCGATGTTGTAGGCAATCCGCGCGGCAGGGTTGTGGCTGATCTCCATCAGCGCACGAATCTCGCGGTTGATGGCAGCGTCTTCACTGGCATAATCGACGCCGATCTGCACCAGGCTGAGCAATGCGCCCAGAATGAACGCGACGAGAACCGTGAGGCCGGCCTGCTTGAATGACAGTCGCTGTCTGAGTGGTATTTCCATATGGGGGCGCTGTCTCGTTCCGATCGCTGCCCAAGCATAGTCGATCTGGCCTGTTTTTCGGCACACCTGCCTCACAGACTGAATACTCGAGGAGCTACTACGTGGATTCCCGTATTACCGATTTCCTGGCTCGCGCCGAAAGCGTGCTGACCCGTATCGAGCCGCTGTTGCCGGCTGTTCGCGAGCCGCTGGACTGGACCGATATCCTGGCCGCGCGCTGGCAGCGTGAAGGCCGCTCGGGCTACCTGCAGGCGCTCAAGGTGAGCCTGGACATGAATCTCAGCGACCTGATCGGCGTCGATACCCAGCGCGAACAGCTGGCGCGCAACACCCGGCAGTTCGTGCAGGGCATGCCGGCCAACCACGCGCTGTTGTGGGGCGCGCGTGGCACCGGCAAGTCTTCCCTGGTTCGTGCGCTGCTGGCCGAGCATGCCGGTGCCGGGCTGCGTTTGATCGAGATCGAGCGTGATCACCTGGCCGATCTGCCGCGGGTGGTCGAGCAACTGATGAAGTTGCCGCAGCGCTTCATCCTGTTCTGCGACGACCTGTCGTTCGAGGCGGGCGAGGGCGATTATCGGGTGCTCAAGAGCGTGCTCGACGGTTCGCTGGAGCGTTCGCCGGAAAACGTACTGCTGTACGCCACGTCCAACCGTCGGCACCTGGTGCCGGAACGCGAGAGCGACAACGCCAACACCAAGATGGTCGATGGCGAGCTGCACCCGAACGAGGCCGTCGAGGACAAGATCGCGCTGTCGGACCGCTTCGGCCTGTGGCTTTCCTTCTATCCCTTCACTCAGCAGCATTACCTCGACGTGGTGCGCCACTGGATCGAGGTTCAGGCCGAGCAGGCCGGCCTGCACTGGCAGTGGAGCGAGGAACTGGAAATACTCGCCGTGCGCTGGGCCACCGGGCGCGGCAATCGTAATGGCCGTTGCGCCTATCAGTTCGCCCGCCAGTGGGTCGGGCTGCAGCTACTGGAGACATCGCAATGATCGACTTGAGTCAAACCGGCTCCGGCCTGGACGGCTACGCCCTGCTGACCGCCCAGCTGGAAGCCTTGCTGTCCGGCGAGCGGGATTTCATCGCCAACGCGGCGCAGTTCAGTGCTTTCGTCTATCACGAGCTGGAGGGCCTCAACTGGGCCGGTTTTTACCTGGTCAAGGACGATGAGCTGGTGCTCGGCCCGTTCCAGGGCAAGGTGGCTTGCGTGCGCATCGCCTTCGGGCGCGGCGTGTGTGGCGCTGCGGCGGCATCGCGGCAAACCCAGCGGGTCGAGGATGTGCACACCTTCCCCGGCCATATCGCCTGCGACAGCGCGTCCAACAGCGAGCTGGTGGTGCCGTTGCTCAAGGAGGGCCGGCTGATCGGCGTGCTGGATCTGGATAGCCCGCGAACGGGGCGTTTCACCGAGGCGGATCAGCGTGGTATCGAAGGGCTAGCTGCGGTGCTGCTGCGTGCCAGTGATTGCTAAGAGAGCAGTGAGGTCTGAGAGGCGCAGGCCTCTCAGTCGTACAACGCCTTCTTCTTCCAGTCGCCGTCGTCTTCCATCGACTTCAACCCTTCGGTCAGCTCACTGTTCGCATCGCCGCTAGGCGCCTGTGAGCTGACCAGCATCGCATTGACGCGCTCCAGCTGCTTCTGGAACTGCGCCAGGGTCGCCTGGTAGCGGGCGGCATCGGCCTGCTTCTGCAGGAATTGCACGCCACGCTCCAGGGCCAGCCGGGCATGCCCGTTCTGTTGCTGCTGCAGCGCCTGCTTGGCCTGGTTGCCGTACAGGTCTACATACAGCTGCACCAGCATATGGCGAATTTCCTTGGCCCACTTCTTGGCTTCGTCGACAGGTAGTTGACCGCTCTGCGCGAGCTTGCCGACCTGGCCGTGGAGCGCTTCCAGCTGGGCGCGAACCTGGGCGGCCTTGGCGTCATCGGTCACGTGATAGGGCGCGTTGCGCACTGGAATGTCCGGGCCCATGGCGATCAGCTTGCGCAGTTCCTCGACCATGGTCGCGTAGGCGCTGTCCTGTTTGTCGACTTCCAGGATACGTTCGGCGAACTGCAACTGCAGTCTGCACAGCAGCAGCTTGAGCTCGGGCGTCATGAACTGGCCGGCGAACTGTTCGTTGAGGTCGGCGATGCGCCGGTAGCGTTCGGCCAGGTCGGCTTTCAGGCGCGCCTTCTTGCGTTTGTTGTTTTCGGCCAGCTGATTCAGATAGGCCAGCAGCACCAACAGCGTGATACCGCCGATTATCGCCATGGTGATCACGAGCGAGGACATCGTCTAAACCTCTTCAAAGCCGTCGGGGCAGGGCGCAGCGACCCGCAAGGTGGCGCTGCCTGTCGATGTCAGTCATCTTACTCGCGTTCTGCCATCATTGCGCGATTTGCGCGCGGCCTGCGCGTTTCGCTTGTCGCATTAAAGCAGGCCTGCTCGGCAGGCACGCTGCCGATGGTCCTGGAATCAGATTGAAGTCGTTGATTTTAAAAATTTTTATAAGAGCTGTTGACGAGTGTTGAAAGGCTCCATAGAATGCGCGCCACTTCCACGGTAATGCTGAAAAGCACAGCGGGGAAGCCGGAAATTCCGGGCAATGTCCCCTTCGTCTAGTGGCCTAGGACACCGCCCTTTCACGGCGGTAACAGGGGTT
>CBIFVM010000055.1:0-18024 GCA_966186235.1 uncultured Pseudomonas sp. | reverse complement strand
GCTTGTCGATGATCTTCGACACGCGGGTCACGTCCGGGTAGTTGGGAATGCCTTCGAACAGCAGCGTGGTCGCACCGTTGGCCAGCGGGCCGTAGACAATGTAGCTGTGGCCGGTGACCCAGCCGACGTCGGCGGTGCACCAGTAGATTTCGCCCGGCTTGTAGTCGAACACCCGCTCATGGGTCAGAGCGGCATACAGCAGGTAGCCGCCGGTGGTGTGCAGCACGCCCTTGGGCTTGCCGGTGGAGCCGGAGGTGTAGAGGATGAACAGCGCTTCCTCGGCGCCCATTTCCTTTGGCGCGCAGACGCTGCCGGCAACCTTCATCAGGTCCTCGAACCAGATGTCGCGGTGCTGGTTCCACTTGATCTCGGAACCGGTGCGCTGCACCACGATGACCTTCTGGATGCTGCGCGTCTCGGGGTTGGTCAGGGCGTCGTCGACGTTGGCCTTGAGCGGAATCTTCTTGCCGCCGCGCAAGCCTTCGTCGGCGGTGATCACCACCTTCGACTTGCAGTCGATGATGCGCCCGGCCAGGGCCTCGGGCGAGAAGCCGCCGAACACCACGGAGTGGATGGCACCGATGCGTGCGCAAGCCAGCATGGCCACCACGGCTTCGGGAATCATCGGCATGTAGATGGTCACCACGTCGCCGCGGTGCACGTCCTGGCCGCGCAGGGCGTTGGCGAACTTGCACACCTGCTCGTGCAACTGGCGGTAGGTGATTTCCTTGTGCTCGGACGGGTCGTCGCCTTCCCAGATGATCGCGACCTGATCGCCGCGCTCTTCCAGGTGGCGATCCAGGCAATTGTAGGAAACGTTGAGGGTGCCGTCGGCGAACCATTTGATGTCGACGTGGTGGTCGTCGAAGGACGTCTGCTTGACCTTGGTGAACGGCTTGATCCAGTCGAGGCGCTGAGCCTGTTCGCGCCAGAAGCCATCGGGGTTGATCACCGATTGCTGGTACATGGCCTTGTAGGTGGCCTCGTCGGTCATCGTATTGGCCGCCACCTCAGGGCGCACGGGATACAGGGACGCAGCACTCATTGAATCACCTCGGCGTTATTAATGTTGTTTTTCTATGGCGACATTTGTAACCATCGCCTCCCGGCTCAACCATTCGACCATGGTCTTAACGCTGCTAGATCTTGGTCGCAGCCGCGCAGCCAAACCATGGTTACCCGCAAACTTCTACGACAATCGCCGCCTGGCGCCAATTGCGAGACGCAGCGAGCATTCTTGTCGGACGACTTTCGCTAAGCTCTGCACAGCCACCCTGGACCCCGTAACGCCATGCCCTTCTCCACCCTGCGCACCCGCGGACGCGCCCGGCGCCTGAGCACTTCGCTGGCGGTCGCGGCATTGCCGCTGTTGCTCGGCATACCGCTGATGTACTGGCAGGCCGCGACGCTGTTGCAAAGCCGCGCGGTAAAGAGTGCAGCCGACGCGCGCACACAGCTCGACGCCATGCTCGACGATGCGGCCCGCGCCGCCGGCGTGGTGCTGCCGCTAGCCGGGCAAGCCTGTGAGAGCGTCGCGCAGACGCTGCGCAGCCAGATGGCCGTCAGCCCCTTCTCGCGCTCGGTCAACCTGGTCGCAGACGGGCTGATCTACTGCACATCGCTGATGGGCGCCTATGAGCGGGACGAAGACACCGCCAGCTACGTTCGTGGCCAGCTGCGCCTGATGGCCGGCAACGTGGTCACGCCCGACCGCGCCGTGCTGGTTTACCGGCAGGCCGAGGGTAACCACGGCGTATTGATCGGCATCGATGGGCAGCACCTGATCAACCTGTTGCAGATCAACGGCCAGGAAGTGTCGCTGCAGATCGCCGTCGGCCAGAACTGGATCTACGCCGATGGCCAGGTCACCGCCACGCCGCCCAGCGGTGAGCGCGAATACCCCACCCAGGCGGCCTCCTCGCGCTATCCCTTCATGGTCGCCGCCGGCTACGCCGCCGGCGCCACACTGCAGTACATGCAGGATCACTATCAGCCGCAGTGGTTGCTGTTCATGATCCTCGGTTGCCTGGCCGGCGCCGGCAGCTATCGGCTCGGCCTGCGTGCCACATCTCCCGGCACGGCGCTGAAACGCGCTCTGGAAGCCGACGAATTCATTCCCTATTACCAGCCCGTGGTGGATGCCCGGACCGGCAGCTGGCACGGCATCGAAACCCTGATGCGCTGGCAACACCCCAGCGAAGGGCTGGTGCCGCCGGATCAGTTCATTCCCCTGGCCGAGCGCCTGGGGCTGATCGTGCCGATGACCCGCGCGCTGATGCGCCATATTCGCGAAGATATCGCAGGCCGCGCCGATCAACTGCCCAGGGGCTTTCATATCGGCATCAACATCACTGCAGCGCAGTGTCGCGACCTGCACCTGGTCGACGAATGCCGGGACTTTCTGGCCGCGTTCGCGCCCGGGCAGATCACCCTGATCCTCGAACTCACCGAGCGCCAGATGATCACCCCCACCGAGGTCACCGAACGGTTGTTCGCCGAACTGCGCCAACTGGGCGTGCGCATCGCCATCGACGACTTCGGCACCGGGCATTCGAGCCTGGCCTACTTGCGCGAATTTCGCGTCGACGTGCTGAAGATCGACCGCAGCTTCATTTCGATGGTCGACTCGCACTCGCTGTCCCGGCACCTGCTCGACAACATCCTCGACCTGGCCACTCGCCTGCAGCTGGATCTAGTCGCCGAGGGCGTGGAAAGCGCCGAACAGGTTCAGTACCTGACCCAACGCGGCGTGCGCTTCCTGCAAGGCTTCCACTTCGCCAAGCCGATGCCCGCCGCCCCGCTGTTCGATACGCTGCGCACCAGGCCGACCGTCGGCCCCCAGTAAAAAGTGGGAGCGGACGGGGACGCCTAGGCCATGCCCGCGATTTGTTCGGGCGCATAGCGCCCTCCCACAGCGATCCCCGGCAGGACCCTCTCTCGGCGGCAGTATGTTTATTGCCCGGCTGGCTTATTGGCAGCCTGAGCAGCCTCGATCACGTCGGCACCGATCTCGGCCTCGAACTTCTTCCAGGCCGGACGCACCGCGTCACGCCAAGCAGCACGCTGCTCGGGTGTCAGGGTGATGATCTCGCTCTTGCCGGTGTCGAGGATGGCCTGGCGGGCTTCGGCGTTCAGCGCCTCGGCCTGCTTGTTGACCTCGACGGTCACCTCGTCGACGATCTGCTCCAGCTCGCTGCGGATGTCCGCCGGCAGGCCGTTCCAGAACTGGGTATTGGTGATCAGCAGGTAGTTGCCGATGGCATGGTTGGACTCGGTCATGTACTTCTGCACCTCGAAGTACTTCTGCGAGTAGATGTTCGACCAGGGGTTGTCCTGGGCGTTGACGACGCCGGTCTGCAAACCCTGGTAGATCTCGGCGAAGGCCATCTTGCGTGGCACCGCGCGCAGGGCACTGTATTGCGCGGCCTGCAGGTCGGACGGCTGCACCCGGAATTTCTGCCCACGGGCGGCGCTTGGCTCGACCAGCGGCTTGTTGGCGGTGAGCTGGCGCATACCGTTGAGCCAGTACGCCAGGCCGGTAATGCCCTTGCTCTCCATCGACTTGAGCAGCGCCTTGCCCTTTTCCGAGGACTGGAAGCGCTGCGCGGCGGCCACGTCATCGAACAGGAACATCATGTCGAACAGCTGCAGTTGCTTGGTGTACTGCTCCAGCTTGGACGGCGCCGGCGCCAGCATCTGCACCTCGTTCATCAGCAGCGCTTCCATTTCCTTGCCGTCGCCATACAACGAGGAGTTGGCATAGACGTCGACCTTGACCTTGCCGGCCAGGCGCTCGTCCACCAGTTTCTTGAATAGCAGCGCGCCCTGGCCCTTGGGCGTGCTGTCGGCGGTGATATGGGAGAACTTGATCAAGATAGGATCGGCGGCATGGGCCGACAGCGCGCCAAGCAGTGCGCAACCAGCGAGCACGCCGGCCAGGCCACGGCGGACGAATGAGAACTTCATGGGAGGCTCCTGTTGTTTTTGTCTGAGCGTCGAGGGAGAAACCCCTTCGATTGGCCCGGACTCTACTGCGCGCTCCCTCAAGCTGAAATTCACATTTGGACAAGCGAGCCTTCGGCATTCACGAAGGCTGTGTTGAAAGATCCTCCGCCGATGAGCTGTTACGAAGGTGATCAAGCATCTGCTTCGCGGTCAGCGAAAGGTTGTCCTGATTACGTACCGCCACCTTGAGTTCGCGCCGGGCCCAGGGGTCGTGCAGCGGGATGACTCGCACATCGAGCGCCGGCAGATAGGTACGTACCGCCAGGTCCGGCAATACGCCGACGCCCATGCCAGTGTGGATCATGCGGCAGATGGCTTCGAAACTGCGCACCTGGATGCGCAGGCGCAGGGCCACGCCCTGGCTGTGCGCCGAATGTTGCAGCAGGCTGTGCAGGGAAGCGTCCTGCTGCAGGCCGATGAAATCGAAACCCACCGCCTCGCGCAGGAACAGGCCGTCGCGTTCAGCCAGGGGATGTTCGCACGGAGTGACCAGCACCAACTGGTCGTGGCGGTAAGTGAACACCTGCAGATCCTCGGCCGGCACGTGCCCGGCGAAGATGCCGATATCGGTCAGCCCCTCGCGCACGGCGCGGATGGTTTCGCTGCTGACCCGCTCCTCCAGATCGATCTTCACCTGCGGGTGCAGGCGGCTAAAGCTGGCTAGGTCCTCGGGCAGAAATTCGATCACCGCCGAGGTGTTGGCGTGGATGCGCACATGTCCTTTCACCCCTTCGCTGAACTCGCTGAGGTCGGCATTGAGCTGCTCGAGGTTGTCCATCATGTTGCGCGCGTGATGCAGCAGCGCGTGACCGGCCGGGGTCAGCTCGACGCCCTTGGGCTGGCGATAGAGCAGCGCGATGCCGAGCTGGTTTTCCAGGTCGCTGACGCGCTTGCTCACAGCGGCCAGTGCCAGGTGCTCGCGCTCGGCAGCCCGGGTAAGGCTGCGCTCGTCGGCGATGGCGACGAACAGCTTGAGGGTGACGAAATCGATACGGCGCATGAAGGTCTCCGTTTCGTGCCTGGCGAAGCAAAGCTGCTAGAAAGCTGTTTTACAGCATGCCACTTCGCAATACGCGAAGCCTAGCTTGGCGATTGATCAATTGTCCCGACCCCAGCGCTGAGCCATCCTGCCCTCACAAAAAACGCACAGTCATATTGGGTGCAGCCATGACTCAAACCAGTACAGGCAACATGGCCCTGCAGGGGCTAAAGGTGATCGAGATGGGCCAGCTGATAGCCGGCCCCTTCGCCAGCAAGCTGCTCGGCGAATTCGGCGCCGACGTGATCAAGATCGAGCCGCCGGGTGTTGGCGATCCGCTGCGCAAGTGGCGCAAGATCAAGGATGGCACCTCGCTCTGGTGGCACGTGCAGTCGCGCAACAAGCGTTCGCTGACTCTTGACCTGAAACAGGCCGAAGCCCAGGACATCGTGCGCAAGCTGGTGGCCGAGACCGACGTGCTGGTGGAGAACTTCCGCCCAGGCACGCTGGAAGGCTGGGGCCTGGGTTATGAGGCACTGAAGACGATCAACCCGCGCCTGATCATGCTGCGCATCTCCGGCTACGGGCAGACCGGCCCCTACCGCGACCTGCCCGGTTTCGGCGTGATCGGCGAAGCCATGGGCGGCCTGCGCCATCTTTCCGGCTACCCCGGCCAGGCGCCGGTGCGCGTCGGCATCAGCATCGGCGATTCGCTGTCGTCGCTGTACGGCGTGATCGGCGTGCTGTTGGCCCTGCAGGAGCGGGGCCGCAGCGGCGAAGGCCAGGAAATCGACGTGGCGCTGTACGAGTCGGTGTTCGCCATGATGGAAAGCCTGGTGCCCGAATACGACGCCTTCGGCTACGTTCGCGAGCCAGCCGGCAGCGCCCTGCCCGGTATCACGCCGTCCAACTCCTACCCGTGCAACGATGGCAGCTACGTGCTGATCGCCGGCAATGGCGACAGCATCTACAAACGCCTGATGACCCTGATCAGCCGTGACGACTTGGGCAACGACCCGCGCCTGGCGCAGAACGACGGGCGCAGCCAGCATGCCGAGCTGATCGACACCGCCATTGGCGAATGGACCGCCGGGCGTGGCCGCGACGAGGTGATCGAAGCGCTCAAGGGCGCCCGTGTGCCGGCCGGCTACCCCTACACCGCCGCCGATATCGTGCAGGACCCGCACTACCTGGCGCGGCAGATGATCGAGCAGGTGCAGACCAGCGTCGGCCCGCTGAAGGTGCCGGGCGTGCTGCCCAAGCTCAGCCGCACGCCGGGGCGCATCGGCGCAGGCGGCCCACAGCTCGGCGAGCACAGCGAAGATATCCTCGCCGGCCTCGGCCTCAGCGCCGAACAGGTCGCCGGCCTGCGTGAGCGCGGGATTATCTAGTACTAGCCAGACTCGTAGGGTGGACAACGCGAAGCTTGTCCACCGCCTCTTGCGCCTGCAACAGACCGCAGGAACTGCTCCCGGGTGTCGCTGTGCTCGACCCGGGCTACGCACCCGACACAATCAGGACCTCCCCATGACCAAACGCCTCTACATCCAGGACGTCGCCACCCGCGACGGCTTCCAGATCGAAGCCAGCTTCGTGCCCACCGATGCCAAGATCGCCCTGATCGACAAGCTGTCGCAAACCGGCCTAACAAAGATCGAGGTCACCTCCTTCACCTCGCCCAAGGCGATTCCCAACCTGCGCGATGCCGAAGAAGTGATGCGCGGCATCCAACGTGTGGCAGGCGTGGAATACACCGTGCTGGTGCCCAACGTGCGTGGCTGCGAGCGGGCGCTGTCCTGCGACGTGGACGAAATCAACCTGGTGATGTCGGCCAGCGACACCCACGGCCTGGCCAACCTGCGCATGACGCCGGAACAGTCACTCGCGCAGTTTCGCGAGATCATCGAGGTCACTCGCGGCAGCGGCGTATTCATCAACGCCTCGCTGTCGACCACCTTCGGCTGCCCGTTCGAGGGCGAAGTGCCCGAAGCGCGCGTGCATGAGCTGACCGAGCGCCTGCTGGCAATCGGCGTGCAGGGCGTGACCTTGTGCGACACCACCGGCATGGCCGACCCGGCGCAGGTCGAGCGCATTTGTCGCGAGTCGCTGCAGCGCTGGCCCGAGGCGGTATTCACCGCGCATTTTCACAACACACGTGGCATGGGCCTGGCCAATGCCCTGGCAGCCCTGAACGCCGGCATCGACCGCTTCGACGCCTCCCTTGGCGGCCTTGGCGGCTGCCCCTATGCGCCCGGCGCCAGCGGCAATATCTGCACCGAGGATCTGGTGCACATGTTCCAGCGCATGGGCCTGGAGACGGGGGTGAACCTTGATGCCCTGCTCGAAGCCGCCGCCACCCTGCCCGAGCTGATCGGCCACGACGTGCCGGGCGCCATCCTCAAGGCCGGCAAGGCGGACCGTCGTTATCCGAAACCGAAATGGATGAGTGAAGGCAACGCCTGATGCAACGCCCGATGACCGGCATCGCTTTCGCGACGGGGCGGCGCTCCTACACGTACGCCAGGCGGCTTGCGGTCGTGTAGGAGCCGCGACCTCGCGGCGAATCGTTGATACAGAGCCGTGATCCCAGGCAAGCCACGATCAGTCCGTAGCCTGCGGTTGAGCGCAGCGATACCCAGGAAACCGGCTCTGGGTATCACATCGTTCAACCTGGGCTACCTGGGCAGTGTCACCACGACGCCTGCAAGCAGTCAGTCATCAGTGCCCACCACCCGACTCCGCCGCGCCCTTGGCCGAGAACGGCGGTTTGGCCAGGTAGATGATCAGGATCAGGCCGAAGAACAGCCAGCCCATGAGCGTGAAGTAGTCCACCGTGGAGAGCATGTAGGCCTGGCTTTCCACCACCCGGTCGATCTGCATATAGGCCGACTGCGAGGCGCCGCCAAGCTGTTCCAGATAATGCTGGCTAGCCGGATCGTAGGGCGTCACGTGCTCGGTCAGCTGGGCGTGGTGGTAGATCTCCCGGCGGTGCCAGATCCAGGTAGTCAACGACGAGGCGAAGCTGCCGCCCAGCACGCGCAGGAAGGTGGCCAGGCCCGAGCCGTCGGCGATGTCTTTCGGCGGCAAGCTGGAGAGCAGGATGCTGGTGGTTGGCATGAAGAACAGCGCGATCCCCAGCCCCATGAACACCTGCACCTCGGCGATATGCCGGTAGTCCACCTCGGTATTGAACGAGGCGCGCATGAAGCACGAGGCGCCGATCACCAGGAACGAGCCGCCGGCCAGCAGACGCAGGTCGAACTTGTGAGCGTACTTGCCCACCAACGGCGACAGGAACAGCGGCAGGATGCCGATCGGCGCCGCCGCCAGCCCCGCCCAGATCGGTGTGTAGCCCAGCTGGGTCTGCAGCCATTGCGGCAGCAGCAGGTTGATGCCGAAGAAACCTGAGTAACCGAGCACCAGCGCCAGGGTGCCGAAGGTGAAGTTGCGGTACATGAACAGGCGCAGGTTGATGATCGGGTGCTGGTCGGTCAACTCCCAGATCACCAGGGCCACCAGCGCCACGACGGAGATGGCGGTGCCGATCTGGATGAAGGTCGATTCGAACCAGTCCAGGTCGTTGCCCTTGTCGAGCACCACCTGCAGCACGCCGACGCCCAGCACCAGCAACATCAGCCCCACATAGTCGATGGGCTGGTGCTCGGTGGTTTCCGGGCGATTGCGCATCTGCGCCCAGACCACCACCGTGGCGAGGATGCCGATGGGCACGTTGATGAAGAAGATCCACGGCCAGCTGTAGCTGTCGGTGATCCAGCCGCCGGCGATCGGCCCGATGATCGGAGCTACCACCGTGACCATCGCCAGCAAGGCCAGGGCCATCCCACGCTTGGCGCTTGGGAAGATGGCCAGCAAGAGCGTCTGCGCCATCGGATACAGCGGACCGGCGACCAGCCCCTGCAGGGCGCGGAAGACCACCAGCTCGGGCATCGAGCGGGCGATGCCGCACAGGAACGAGGTGATCACGAACAGCACCACCGCGGCGAGGAACAGCTTCACCTCGCCGAAGCGCCGCGCCAGCCAGCCGGTCAGCGGCAAGGCGATGGCGTTGCATACGGCAAACGAGGTGATCACCCAGGTGCCCTGCTCCGAGCTGACACCCAGGTTGCCGGAAATGGTCGGCAACGCGACGTTGGCTATGGTGGTGTCGAGCACCTGCATGAAGGTCGCCAGGGAGATGCCGATGGTGGCCAGCAGCATGCTGGCCGGACGGAAATTGGCGTCGCTCATGTCAGCCCTGCTTCGCCGCAGCGGCGCTCTGCGGACCGTTGTCGTGGATGATGCGCTCG
This sequence comes from uncultured Pseudomonas sp., assembly GCA_966186235.1. GTDB lineage: Bacteria > Pseudomonadota > Gammaproteobacteria > Pseudomonadales > Pseudomonadaceae > Aquipseudomonas. Next base: position 8,733 of record CBIFVM010000055.1, on the reverse strand, counting down.
ATCAGCGCGTCGGCCTGGCCCATCGGGGCGTCATAAACGGCGGTGCTGAAGCGCGCCTCCTTGGGCATCTGGTCGGTCAGCTGGGCACCGCTCTGGTCATGCAGATCGACGGTCACGGTGGTGGACAGGCCGATGCGCAGCGGGTGCTTCTCCAGCGCCTCGTCGTCCAGGCGGATACGCACGGGCAGGCGCTGGACGATCTTGATCCAGTTGCCGCTGGCGTTCTGCGCCGGCAGCAGCGAGAAAGCGCTACCGGTGCCGACGCCAAGACTTTCCACATGGCCTTGGTAGGTCACGTCATCGCCGTACAGGTCGGCTTCAACGGTCACTGGCTGGCCGATGCGCATCTCGCGTAGCTGGGTTTCCTTGAAGTTGGCGTCGATCCATACCTCATGCAGCGGCACCACGGCCATCAGCGCAGTACCGGGCTGGATGCGCGCCCCCACCTGCACCGAACGACGCGCAACGTAGCCGCTGACCGGCGCCACCAGGGTGCTGCGGGCGTTGTTGAGGAACGCCTGACGCAGCTGCGCGGCGGCGCTCTTCACGTCCGGGTGCGAGGCGATCACGGTGTCGTCGACCAGCGCCTTATTGGTGTCCAGTTGCTGCTCGGCGGACGTCAGGGCGCTCTGCGCGCTGTTCAGGGTGTCCTGGGCGTGGGCCAGTTCCTCGCGGGAAATGGCGCCCTTGCCGGCTAGCGCCGCACGGCGCTGGTAGTCGGCCTTGGCGCGCTGCACGTCGATCTTGCGTGCGGCGACCTGGGCCTTGTAGCTGTCGACATTGCTGAACAGCCCGCGCACCTGGCGCACGGTGCGCGCCAGGTTGGCCTCGGCGCTCTGCTGGGCGACCTGGGTGTCGGCCGGGTCGAGCCAGACCAGGGGCTGGCCGGCTTCGACGTAGTCGCCGTCATCCACGGCGATGCGGGTGACGGTGCCGGTGATCTGCGGAGTGATCTGCACCAGGTTGCCGCCCACATAGGCGTCGTCGGTCTCTTCATAAAAGCGCCCGTACAGCTCGTGATAGGCGAAGACCGCCGCGCTGCCCAGTACGACGATAAGGCCCAGGCCCAGCAGCAGGCGTTTGCGCTTGCCCGAGTTCGGGTTGGCGGAGGTGGCTTGAGAGTCGGTCATGGCGAGTACTCAGCGTGCGGAAGTGGATGATTGAGCAGGCGCTTCGAAGCCGCCGCCCAAGGCCTGCATCAGCAGGACCGAGGCGTCGATACGCTCGGCCCGCAGGCTGGCCAGTTGTCGTTCGCTCTGCAGCAGCTGCTGCTCGACGCTCAGCGCATCGAGGTAGTTGCCGATGCCATCGGCGTAGCGCTGCATGGCGATGTCGTAGGAGCTGCGGGCGATGTCGCGGGCCCGTTGCTGCTGGGCGATCTGCTGTTCCAGGGAACGGATGCGGTTGATGCCATCGGCGATATCGCCCAGGGCGCCGACCAGGGTCTGGTTGTACTGGGCCACGGCCACGTCGTAGTCGGCGTTGCGGCCAGCCAGAGCGGCGCGGCGCGCGCCACCGTCGAAGATCGGCAGGCTCAGCGCCGGGCCGACATTGAAGAAACGGCTGACACCGCCGAATACGGCGTCACCGAGCAGTGACTTGCTGCCGGCCGCTACGCTCAAGTTGAGGTTGGGGTAGAAATCGGCCTTGCTGGCGGTGATGTCCTTGGTGGCGGCTTCAACGCGCCAACGTGCCGCGACCAGATCCGGGCGACGGCCGAGCAGTTCGGCGGGCACGTTGGCCGGCAGGTTCATGGCATCCGGGGCGATCAGCTGCGGGCGCGGCAGCGTGTCGCCGCGGTCCGGACCCTGGCCAAGCATCACCGCCAAGCGGATGCGTGCACTGTCCACGGTTTGAGTGGCGGCGGTCAGGCTGGCTTCGGCGGCTGCTTCCAGGCTCTGGGTCTGCTGCAGCTGGTATTCGCTGTCGAGGCCTGCATCCACCCGGCTGCGGGCCAGGTCGAGCATGTCGCGGCTGCGCTTGAGGTCCTGCTCGGCCAGATCACGGGTAGCGTAGGCCAGGCCGAGATCGTTGTAGGCGCGGGCCACCTCGGCGGCCAGGGTCAGACGTGCGCCCTGCTGGTCCACCTCACTGGCGCGGGCACGGCCCAGGGCCGCTTCCCAGGCGGCGCGATCGCCACCCCACAAGTCGAAGTGGTAGCCACCTTCAAGCGACAGGCTGCGCAGGGTGCTATAGCGCCTGCCCTGACCGGTGGGGTCGTCGACCCGGGCCAGGCGCGAGCGGGTGACGCCAGCATTGACGTCCAGGGTTGGCTGGCGCTGAGCATCGGCGGCCAGCACCGCGGCATTGGCCTGGCGCGCGCGGGCATCGGCGACCTGCAGGTCCGGATTGCTGCGCAGCGCTTCTTCGATCAGCGCATTGAGCTGCGGATCGCCCAGGCGATTCCACCAGTCGCTCGCCGGCCAGGCAGCCGGCGACAGGTTGCCGGTGAAGGTCTGCCCTTGCAAGCTGGCGGCGTCGAGGGTGTGGCCCTCAGTGTGCAGGCCGTCCTGGGAGGCACAGGCGGCCAGCAACAGGGCGCTGAAAATCAGGGACAGGGGAGTACGCAACGGCATGGTGTTCATCATTCTCCTGGCAGCTGCGGCAAGGCGTCGGCGGCCATCAGCATCTTCTTCATCAGGCGTTGTAGTTCGTCGAGCTCGGCGCGGGTCAGGCAGCCGGTCAGCTCGTTGGTGGCGTCGGCGGCGATCTGCGGTACTCGCACGCCCAGGGCAACGCCGGCTTCGGTAAGGGTGAGGCGCACCTGGCGGCGATCCTCGACGCTGCGCTCACGGGTGAGCAGGCCTTTCTGTTCCAGGCGGTCGAGCATGCGGGTCATCGCCCCGCTGTCGAGGCTGAGCAGGCGCACCAGATCGGCGGGCGTGCTGGCCCGGCTCTGGCTGATCAACAGCACTACCTTGAATTGCGCGGCTGTCACGCCGTGGTCCACCAGATGGCGTTCCAGCACGCGATCCTTGAGCTGATTGGTCAGCGCAATGAGATGGCCAGGTGAATGCTGGAGAGAAAATCGCTCGCGGTCGAAATGTGGCATCGGCAAATACCTGCCCAGGCAGTGAATGCCATGCAGATTACTGCCCAGGCAGCGATCAGCCCAATTACATTTTGTAATACTCGACATCAACGGCAGACATGATTTGAAATACTCAGCGTTAGGAGACTGACTGTCGGGTGCGGGCGGGGTTCAGGGTGATTTATGCAGGCCGGGGGTTAGCACGAGATCGTTCCCGGGTTTCGCAGGCTCAACCCAGGCTACAGTCGGGTAGCCCGGCGTCGAGCGAAGCGACACCCGGGATTGCTCAGCCACCGGCATTCTCTGGTCGCTCTGCCCTGCTCACTCCAGAAAAGTGCAGAACGCGTCCAGCGGCAGACGTTCGCTGACCAGTCGATTGACCGGCGCTTCGGTGTCGGCGTAGCCCACGGCAATGGCGCAGTGCAGCATGCGTTCGGCCGGGAGCTGCAGAAACTCTTCGACGCTGCGGTGATAACGCGCCCAGCAGGCCTGCGGGCAGCTGTCCAGGCCGTGCTCCTTGAGCAGCAGCATCAGGCTCTGCTGGTACATGCCAAGATCGGCCCACTGCCCTGGCCCCATGCAACGGTCGACCGAGAAGAACAACGCACAGGGCGCCTCGAAAAAACGAAAGTTGCGGGCGAACCAGGCCAGACGCGCGGGCTTGTCTTCACGGCCGATTCCCAGCAGCGCGTACATCTGCTCGCCAACTTCGAAGCGCGAGGTGCGATAAGGCTCCTGCAGGGGCTGCGGATACACCGCGTAATCGGCGGGATCGGGCTCTGGATCGCTCGCCAATCGCTGAGCAATGTGCTCGACGAAACGCCTCAGCGCCTCGCCCTGCAGCACGTGGATACGCCAGGGCTGCAGGTTGCCGCTGGAGGGCGCCCTTGCCGCCTGCTCCAGCAGCTCGCGCAGCAAAGCCGGCGGCACTGGCCGATCGAGAAAGGCGCGCACGCTGCGACGCTCACGCAAAGCCTGGCTGACCTTCATTCGCTCTCCTCGTCTATGAATAGTACCGTCATCAAAACAAAGGCCGCCTCCCGAGGGAAGCGGCCTGAGGTTTTGCGATGGCGGTTGCTTACTGCGCCTTGTTCGATGCCTCGGCGGCCTTGATCAGGTCGGCGCCGATCTCGCCCTCGAACTTCTTCCAGACCGGACGCATGGCTTCGCGCCATTGCTCTCGCTGCTCGGGGGTCAGCTCGATGATCTCGGTGGTGCCGGCCTTGGCGATGTCCTGCTTGGCGGTACGGTTGAGGTCATCGGCCTGCTTGTTCACCTCGACGGAGACCTCGGCCATGATCTTTTCTAGCTCGCTGCGCACGTCATCCGGCAGGCCATTCCAGAACTTGGTGTTGGTGATCACCATGTAGTCGATCAGGCCGTGGTCGGACTCGGTCATGTACTTCTGCACCTCGTGGACCTTCTGGCTGTAGTAGTTCGACCAAGTGTTCTCGGTGCCGTTGACCACGCCGGTCTGCAGGCCCTGATAGACCTCGGCGAAGCTCATCTTGCGCGGGTTGGCGCGCACCGCCTTGAACTGTTCCTCGAGTACGGCAGAGGCCTGCACGCGGAACTTCAGGCCACGGGCGTCGGACGGTTCGCGCAGCGGCTTGTTGGCCGACATCACCTTCAGTCCGTTGTGCCAATAGGCCAGGCCGGTGATGTTCTTGTCTTCCATGGAAGTCAGCAGGCCACGGCCCTCGGGGCTGGCCTGGAAGCGATCTACCGCCTGCATGTTGTCGAACAGAAACGGCAGGTCGAAGATCTGCATCGGCTTGGCGTACTGCTCGAACTTGGCCAGCGACGGCGCCAGCATCTGCACCTCGCCGAGCAGCAGGGCCTCCATTTCCTTGCCATCACCGAACAGCGAAGAGTTGGGGTACACATCGACCTTGACCCGCCCCGGCAGCCGCTCCTCGGCCAGTTTCTTGAACATCAGCGCGCCCTGCCCCTTGGGCGTGTGATCGGCCACCACATGGGCGAACTTGATGCTGATGGGTGCGGAGTCGGCGGCGTATGAAACGCCGGTGATGGAAACGGCTACGGCGCAGACCAGCGCCTTGAGAGAAAGCTTGAGCATGGTGTACCTCATCTTGTTTTTGTAAGTGGGTAGTGATCGAGCCTGTGTTGCTTCTTGCTTGGTTTTACGGTGCCTTGTGCAGACGCAGTGGGTGATGGATAAACGCGCGCCAGGCCATGCTGGACGCGCACGGAAAAGATCAGGTCAGGCCGCCGGCGCGGGCGACGATACGGCGCGCGCGGCCAACGACCGGCGCATCGACCATCTGCCCGTCGACCACGAACACGCCATCACCGCCCTCACCTGCCGCCAGCACACGGCGCGCCCAGGCGAGTTCTTCGGCCGAGGGTGCGAAGGCCTGGTGCACCACGGCGACCTGGCTGGGGTGAATGCACAGCAGGCCACCGAAACCCATGTCACGCGCATCGCGGCTGGCACGGTCGAGGCCGGCCTGATCCTGAATCGCCGGAAACACGCTATCCAGTGGCGCCGCCAGATTGGCCAGGCGGCTGTGCAGCAGAATCGAGTAGCGGGCCTGGTCGAGCAGGCGCTCGGCCGCCGGCGTGCCGCTGTTCAAGCCCAGATCGAGGCCAAGGTCGAGGGCTCCAAAGGACAGGCGCTCGACGCCCGGCGCAGCGGCGATGGCCGGCAGTTCGTGCAGACCGCACGCGCTTTCGATGATCGGCCAGACCGGCTTGCCAGCCTCGGCGACGCGCGCCACCTGGGCAGCGCTTTCCACCTTGGGCAGCAACACGCCGATCACCCCGCCATGGCGCTGACACAGGGCGATATCTGCGGCATGGCCGGCATGCTCGGGAGAGTTGATGCGCACCAGCAGACGCGCCTGCGGGTTATCTGCCAGAAAGCGGTCAAGGTTGCCGCGCGCTTCGACCTTGAGGCTTTCCTGCACGGCGTCCTCGAGATCGACGATCACCACGTCGGCGCTGCTGGCCAGGGCCTTGGGGATGCGTTCGGGTCGTGAGGCCGGAACGAACAATGCGGTACGGATGATGGAGGTCGCCATGGCATCGGGTTCCTGACGTGAAGTTTGTTAATTGGTGAATGGTGGGTTCAAGCCCACCAATTGACGACGGCACCCTTGCACTGGGGATGGCCACGCAGGACCTGGCACGAACAGCTCTCAAACCGCCCCACTCACCTTCAATCCCGCTATCTGCGCCTCGCCGTAACCCAGCTCGGCGAGCAAGGCATCGGTGTGTTCGCCGAGCGCCGGCACGGGGTCCATGCGCGGGGCGAAGGCGCTGTTGCTGCCTGGCGGCAGCAGCGCGGGCAGACTGCCGGCGGGGCTGTCGACCTGGCGCCAGCGGTCGCGGGCCTTGAGCTGCGGATGAGCCCAGACGCCGGCCATGTCATTGACGTGGGCGTTGGCGATCTGCGCCTGTTCCAGCCGCTCGATCACCTGTTCGGCGCTCAGCGCGGCAAAAGCCTCGACGATGATCGCGCGCAGCGTTTCTCGATTGGCCGAGCGCTTGAAGTTGGCCGAGAAACGCTCGTCGTCTGCCAGCTCCGGTTGCAGCAATACCCGCTCGCAGAACGCCTGCCATTCGCGCTCGTTCTGCAGGCCGAGCATCACCGTGCCGCCATCACCGGCGGGAAACGGGCCGTAGGGATAGATGGTCGAGTGGGCGGCCCCGGCACGCGGCGGCGGCGTGGCACCGTCATACGCGTAATACAGGGGATAACCCATCCACTCGACCAGGCTCTCGAGCATGCTCACGTCGATGCGGCTGCCCACACCGGTCTTGCCGCGCAGCAGCAGGGCCGAAAGAATATTGCTGTAGGCATACATGCCCGCGGCGATATCGGCGATGGAGCAACCGGCCTTGGCCAGTTGGTCGTCACCCGCGCCGCCGGTCACCGACAGGAAGCCGCCCTCGCTCTGGATCAGCAGGTCATAGGCCTTCTTCTTTTCGTAACTACCGCCCTCGCCGTAGCCCGAGATATCGCAGACGATCAGTTTCGGAAAACGCTCATGCAGCGCCTCGAACGACAGCCCCATGCGTGCCGCCGCACCCGGCGCGAGGTTCTGCACCAGCACGTCGGCCTTGGCCAGCAGGCTGTCGAGCACGTCGCTGGCATCGTCCTGCTTGAGATCCAGGGTCAGGCTTTCCTTGGAACGGTTGGTCCACACGAAGTGGGAGGCCAGGCCGTTGACGCGCTCGTCGTAGCCCCGGGCGAAATCGCCGCTGCCGGGGCGCTCGACCTTGATCACCCGGGCGCCCATGTCGGCGAGCTGGCGGGTACAGAACGGCGCGGCGATGGCGTGTTCCAGGCTGACCACGGTGATGCCGTCCAACGGCCGGGGTTGTTGTGCGTTGTTCATGTGCGCGTCCTCGGTCAGGCCAGGTTGCTCAGGTCGTCGGTCTCGCGCAGGCGCCAGACCCTGGCGATCAGCTCGCCCGCCTCAGCGCTGCTGCGCTTGCCGGCGAAGGCCAGCAGGCGGCAGAACTTGTCTTCCAGCTCCGTGCGGCTGAGGCTGTTGCCCGGATCGCCCTTGGGCTCGTCGATGGCGCCATGCAGGGTGCGACCGTCGGTGGTGAGCACCTCGACCCGGCCCAGCCAGCGCGCCGGATAAGCGCCGTCCACCGCGGGATCGAGGCGCATGCTGACCTTGTCACGAAACGCGGCGACATCCGTATCGGTCAGCGCCAGGTTGGCGAACTCGGTGAGCTGCGCCTTGCCATGCACGGCGATCAGGCCGAGCACCGTGCCCATGGAAAACTTGGCCTGGTGCACGGTCTGCGGCACCACCACGCGACCAAGCACATCGATGGCGCCCTGGTGCACATGGGTGATGACCTTGGCGATATCGCCATGGCGCAGGCCCTCGCGCCACATCAGATCAAGCAGCGCATCGGCGGCCGGATGGGTGTGACGGCAGGAGGCGTGGAACTTGAAAGAGGTCTCGACCAGTGCCCAGCGCCGGCCGAGGCGATCGGACAGTTTGCCCGGGTCAGCATCGCTGGACATGCCCGCGGCCATGCCCTGCTCGCCCTCGAGAATGTTTTGCGCGCCGGTCAGGCCTTGGACGGTGAAGTACGCGGCCAGCAGGCCATCGGCGGCGGCCTTGGCGGTATGCAGTTGCTTGGAGTCGGCGGCGTCACGCAGGAATTCCCAGAGGCCGGCGGCCTGGGTGCCGGCATTGCCGAGCAGGTGGATGAACTGCTGCTGGTCGAAATCCAGCAGCTTGCCCACGGCCACGGCGGCGGCCAGGGTGCCGACCGTCGCCGTGGTGTGAAAGATTCGGTAATGCGAGCGGCCGAGGAACTCGCCGATGCGGATGCCCGCCTCGTAGCCGGCGACCGAAGCCAGCAACAGCTCACGGCCGGACTTGCCGAGATCCTGCGCAGCGGCCAACGCCGCCGGGAAGACTACGGTGGCCGGGTGCAACACCGAGCTATTGTGCAGGTCGTCCTGCTCCACCAGATGGGATGAGGCGCCGTTGACCAACGCGGCGAAGTACGCCGAAGTGCGACGACCATTGACCAAGATGCGCGCCGGGCCATCGGCCGGCCCCATCTTCTGAGCGTAAGCCTCGAACAGCGGAATCGGCCGCGCGCCCTCGCTGGCCAGGGCCGAGCCGAGCCAGTCGAGAAACAGGTCTTCGGTGCGATCCAGTACGTGGGCGGGAATCTGCTCGTAGGAAAGCTCGGCGAGGAAT
>CBIFVM010000054.1:0-18170 GCA_966186235.1 uncultured Pseudomonas sp. | reverse complement strand
GCATTCTCCCCATAAGGCAAAGGGCTATTGCCCAGGCATAGAAAGGACACCTCTAGAAACCCAGCGCTTGAAGCGCAGGCAGTTTTTAGAGGTGCTCGAAAGACCGATGAGGAACAGGCTGATGACCGGCAGAACGCTCTACGACAAGTTGTGGGAAATGCACGAAGTGAAGCGACGCGACGACGGCTCGTCGCTGATCTACATCGACCGCCACATTCTTCACGAAGTGACGTCGCCCCAGGCCTTCGAAGGCCTGCGCCTGGCGAGCCGCAAGCCGTGGCGTATCGATGCCAACATCGCCACGCCGGACCACAATGTGCCGACCACCCGTGCCGAGCGCCTCGGTGGCCTCGACGCCATCGCCGATGAAGTCTCGCGCATCCAGGTCAAGACCCTGGACGAGAACTGCGACGACTTCGGCATCCTCGAATTCAAGATGAACGACGTGCGCCAGGGCATCGTCCACGTGGTCGGCCCGGAGCAGGGCGCCACCTTGCCGGGCATGACCGTAGTCTGCGGCGATTCGCACACTTCCACCCATGGCGCCTTCGGCGCGCTGGCCCACGGCATCGGCACCTCGGAAGTCGAGCACGTGCTCGCCACCCAGTGCCTGGTCGCCAAGAAGATGAAGAACATGCAGGTGCGCGTCGAAGGCAAATTGCCGTTCGGCGTGACTGCCAAGGACATCGTTCTCGCCGTGATCGGCAAGATCGGCACTGCCGGTGGCAACGGCCACGCCCTGGAGTTCGCCGGCAGCGCGATCCGCGACCTGTCCCTGGAAGGCCGCATGACCATCTGCAACATGTCCATCGAGGCCGGTGCCCGCGTCGGCCTGGTGGCGGTCGACGAAAAGACCATCGCCTACGTCAAGGACCGTCCGTTCGCACCCAAGGGCGAGCACTGGGAGCAGGCCGTGGCGGTATGGCGTCACCTGGTGTCCGACGCCGATGCGCATTTCGACACCGTGGTCGAGTTGCGTGCCGAAGACATCAAGCCGCAGGTCAGCTGGGGTACCTCGCCCGAGATGGTCTTGGCCGTCGACCAGAACGTGCCGGACCCGGCCCGTGAAAGCGACCCGGTGAAGAAGGATTCGATCACCCGCGCCCTGAAGTACATGGGCCTGGCTGCCAACCAGCCGATCACCGCCATTCAGCTCGATCGCGTGTTCATCGGCTCGTGCACCAACTCGCGTATCGAAGACCTGCGTGCGGCCGCAGAAGTGGCCAAGGGCCGCAAGGTCGCCGCCACCGTCAAGCAGGCGCTGGTGGTGCCGGGCTCCGGCCTGGTCAAGGCCCAGGCGGAGAGCGAAGGGCTGGACAAGATCTTCATCGAAGCCGGTTTCGAATGGCGTGAGCCGGGTTGCTCCATGTGCCTGGCGATGAACCCGGACAAACTGGGCAGTGGCGAGCATTGCGCCTCGACCTCCAACCGCAACTTCGAAGGCCGCCAGGGCGCCGGTGGTCGCACCCACCTGGTCAGCCCGGCCATGGCCGCCGCTGCCGCGGTGACCGGCCGCTTCATCGACGTACGCGAATTGATCCAGGCCTGAGGAGAGAGATGATGAAAGCCTTCACCCAACATACCGGCCTGGTTTGCCCGCTCGACCGTGCCAACGTCGACACCGACCAGATCATTCCCAAGCAGTTCTTGAAGTCGATCAAGCGCACCGGCTTCGGTCCCAACCTGTTCGACGAGTGGCGTTACCTGGATGTCGGTCAGCCGAATCAGGACAACTCCAACCGCCCGATCAACAAGGATTTCGTCCTCAACTTCCCGCGCTATCAGGGCGCCAGCGTGCTGCTGGCCCGCGAGAACTTCGGCTGCGGCTCGAGCCGTGAGCACGCGCCCTGGGCGCTGGACGAGTACGGTTTCCGCACGGTGATCGCGCCGAGCTTCGCCGATATCTTCTTCAATAACAGCTTCAAGAATGGCCTGCTGCCGATCATCCTCAAGGCCGAAGAAGTCGATGCGCTGTTCGAGCAGGCCGAAGCCACCGAGGGTTACCAGCTGACCGTCGACCTCGAGGCGCAGACCGTGACCCGTCCCGATGGCGTGCAATACGGCTTCGAAGTCGATGCCTTCCGCAAGCACTGCCTGCTCAACGGCCTGGACGACATCGGCCTGACCCTGCAGGACGCCGAGGCGATTCGCAGTTTCGAAACCGGCTACCAGCAGCGCCAGCCCTGGTTGTTCGGCGCCATCAAGTAAGTCGGCCGCGCCCACTGGTGGCGTAGAAAGAAAAGGTTACGTGTTATCAGTGAATGGGCCCGTAGCGCCTTGACCCCGCCCCGATGGACGCCGAACATGGCGCCCCTCGCGGCAGGGTGATGGCCGCGGGCCTGTTCGGGTTTTCACAGGTCGCACACGGCAAGGCCGGCGATCCGAACGACATGAAGGAAAACGTATGAGCAAGCAGATTCTGGTTCTTCCCGGTGACGGTATCGGCCCTGAAATCATGGCCGAAGCGGTCAAGGTGCTTCGCCTGGCCAACGACAAGTTCGCCCTCGATGTCGAGCTGTCGTTCGACGAGCTGGGCGGCGCCGCCGTGGACAAGTACGGCGTACCGCTGGCCGACGAAACCCTGGAGCGTGCCCGCGCGGCCGATGCCGTCCTGCTCGGCGCCGTGGGCGGCCCGAAGTGGGACAAGATCGAGCCGGCAATCCGCCCCGAGCGCGGCCTGCTGAAGATCCGCTCGCAACTCGGTCTGTTCGCCAACCTGCGCCCGGCCATTCTTTACCCGCAACTGGCCGACGCGTCCTCGCTGAAGCCCGACGTGGTGGCGGGCCTGGACATCCTCATCGTCCGCGAGCTGACCGGCGGCATCTATTTCGGCCAGCCGCGCGAGAGCAAGGTGCTCGATAATGGCGAGCGCATGGCTTATGACACGCTGCCCTACAGCGAGAGCGAGATCCGTCGCATCGCCAAGGTCGGCTTCGACATGGCCCGCGTACGTGGCAGCAAACTGTGCTCGGTGGACAAGGCCAACGTGCTGGCCTCCAGCCAACTGTGGCGCGCGGTGGTCGAGGAAGTCGCCAAGGACTACCCGGACGTCGAGCTGAGCCACATGTACGTCGATAATGCCGCCATGCAACTGGTGCGTGCGCCCAAGCAGTTCGACGTGATGGTCACCGACAACATGTTCGGCGACATCCTCTCCGACGAAGCCTCGATGCTCACCGGTTCGATCGGCATGCTGCCGTCGGCGTCGCTCGATGCCAACAACAAGGGCATGTACGAGCCGTGCCACGGTTCGGCGCCGGATATCGCCGGGCAGGGCATTGCCAACCCGCTGGCGACCATCCTGTCGGTGTCCATGATGCTGCGTTACAGCTTCAACCAGACCCAGGCCTCCGACGCCATCGAACTGGCGGTCAGCCGCGTGCTCGACCAGGGCCTGCGCACCGGCGATATCCATTCGGCCGGTACGACCAAGGTCGGCACGGCGGCAATGGGTGATGCGGTAGTCGAAGCGCTGCGTAGTCTGTAATCTTCCAGGCCGCTGGAAACTGTCCGGCAGCTTGTTCATATAGGTGTAGTGGTTATGAAACGTGTAGGTCTTATCGGTTGGCGGGGCATGGTCGGTTCCGTGCTCATGCAGCGCATGCTGGAAGAACAGGATTTCGATCTGATCGAGCCGGTGTTCTTCACCACCTCCAATGTGGGCGGCCAAGGCCCGGCCATTGGCAAGGAAACCGAAGCGCTCAAGGATGCCTACAGCATCGACGAGCTCAAGGGCCTGGACGTGATCCTGACCTGCCAGGGTGGCGACTACACCAATGAAGTCTTCCCCAAGCTGCGCGAAGCCGGCTGGAAGGGCTACTGGATCGATGCGGCGTCCTCGCTGCGCATGGCCGACGACGCGGTGATCGTGCTCGACCCGGTCAATCGCCGGGTCATCGACCACGCACTGGACGCCGGCACCAGGAACTACATCGGCGGCAACTGCACCGTCAGCCTGATGCTGATGGCCCTCGGTGGCCTGTACGAAGCCGGCCTGGTCGAGTGGATGAGTGCCATGACCTACCAGGCGGCCTCCGGCGCCGGCGCCCAGAACATGCGCGAGCTGATCAAGCAGATGGGCACCATCAACGCCACCGTGGCCGATGAACTGGCCGACCCGGCCAGCGCCATCCTCGACATCGACCGCAAGGTGGCTGAAGCCATGCGCGGCGATGCCTTCCCGGTCGACAACTTCGGCGTGCCGCTGGCCGGCAGCCTGATCCCCTACATCGACAAGGAACTGCCGAACGGGCAGAGCCGCGAAGAGTGGAAGGCCCAGGCCGAGACCAACAAGATCCTTGGTCGCTTCAAGAGCCCGATCCCGGTGGACGGCATCTGCGTGCGCATCGGCGCCATGCGTTGCCACAGCCAGGCACTGACCATCAAGCTCAACAAGGACGTGCCGCTGTCGGACATCGAAGGTCTGATCAGCCAGCACAACCCCTGGGTCAAGCTGGTGCCGAACCACCGCGAAGCCAGCATCCGCGAGCTCGGCCCGACCGCCGTGACCGGTACCCTGAGCGTGCCGGTCGGCCGCCTGCGCAAACTCAACATGGGTTCGCAGTACCTGGGCGCCTTCACCGTGGGTGACCAACTGCTGTGGGGCGCCGCCGAGCCGCTGCGCCGCATGCTGCGCATCCTGCTGGAGCGCTGATTCGCTACCGGCGCGCTGCCAGGCGCGGCAAAAGGGTCTGTTGATTCGGAGAGGGGCGGGTAGAGGGTGATCGCTTGCGATTGCCGTCGCCCGCCCCTCTGCTTTTCGGTAGAGTGCCGGGTCTGTTTCAGCTACCCAGCGTCAGGCTCCCTTCATGATCTCTACCTTTGCTATCGCCCTTGTCGGCGCCACCGGCAGCGTCGGCGAGTCGCTGCTGCAACTCCTCGAAGAACGCGACTTTCCCATCTCCGATCTGCACCTGCTGGCCAGTGCCGAGTCGGCCGGTCGCACCCTGGCGTTCAAGGGGCGCAACCTGCGCGTGCGCAGCGTGGAAGGTTTCGATTTTCGCACCGTGCAGCTGGCGTTCTTCGCCGCCGATCCATCGGTAACCCAGGCCCATGCCGAGGCGGTACGCAAGGCCGGCTGTTCGCTGATCGATGTCTCCGGTGCGCTGCCTGCTGACCTGGCGCCACGGGTGGTGCCGGAGGTGAACGGCGAGACGATCAGCGGGCCGGCGCCGTTCGCACTCACCAGTCCTGCCTCGGTCGCCGTGCCTGTCGGCCTGGTGCTTGGCGCGCTGCGTGATGTGCTGCAGGTTCAGAAGGCGGTGATCGATGCCGGGCTGGCGGTGTCCAGTCGCGGCCGTGAAGGCGTAGCCGAACTGGCGCGGCAAACGGCCGAGCTGCTCAATGGCCGGGCGCTCGAACCGCGGCTGTTCGATCGGCAGATGGCGTTCAACGTGCTCGCTCAGGTGGATGAGCCGGATGCCGAGGGGCATGGGCAGCTCGAACGTCGCGTTCATGCCGACGTCAAGGCGCTGCTTGGCAGCGACCTGAGCGTGGTCGTCAACTGCCATCAGGTACCGGTGTTTTTCGGCGAAAGTTTGAGCCTGACCGTGCAGGCGTCTACACCTGTAGAGCTGGACAAGGTCATGGCTGCGCTGGAAGCGGCGGCAGGTATCGAGCTGGTCGAGGCGGGCGACTATCCCACGGTCATCGGTGATGCGGTCGGTCAGGACGAAGTGTACGTAGGCCGCGTGCGCCGCGGCATGGGCGACCCCTGTGCACTCACTTTGTGGATTGCGTCTGATAATGTGCGAAAAGGTGCCGCTTTGAACGCCGTACAGCTGGGCGAGTTATTGATAAAACACCACCTGTAAAAGATACTTATCGAGAAATCTGCATATCTATTCGAGCTTGGCAAATACTGAGCGCGCTGATCGTTGGCTGGGGGGCCTGCAAAGGGGCAGTCACCGATCATCTATCCTCTCGTTGTGCGAGAGCAGTCAACACAAAGGAAAAGGCTATGGTTCGGGTTCGTAAACTGGTGCTGGCTATCGCTGCGGCGACGGCGCTGTCTTCCGGTATGGCGCATGCGCTGGGTGTCGGTGAACTGACACTCCAGTCGTCTCTGAACCAGCCTCTGGTGGCGGAAATCGAACTGCTCGACGTGCGTGACCTGTCCGCCGCGGAAATGCGCCCGTCGCTGGCCTCGCCCGAAGAGTTCAACAAGGCCGGCGTCGACCGCCAGTATTTCTTGACCGACCTGAAGTTCACGCCCATCGTCAAACCCAACGGCAAGAGCGTGATTCGCGTCACCTCGACCAAACCGGTTCGCGAGCCCTACCTGAATTTCCTCGTCGAAGTGCTGTGGCCCAATGGCCGTCTGCTGCGCGAGTACACCCTGCTGCTCGATCCGCCGCTGTACTCCCCGCAAGCCGCTGCTGCCCCGCAACTGCCGGTCGCCGCGCCGGCCCCCGCACCCCGTCCAGCCCCGAGTGCCGCGCCGCGCCCAGCCGCTCCGGTCGCCAGCACCCCGGCAGCACCGCGTGCCGGCACCGCCGGTGGCGACTACCGTACCAACGCCAACGACACCCTGTGGGAAGTTGCCCAGCGGGCCGGTGGCAGTGGTAGCGTTCACCAGAAGATGCTCGCCATCCAGGATCTCAATCCGGATGCGTTCATCGGCGGCAACATCAACCGCATGAAGAGCGGCCAGGTACTGCGTCTGCCCGATGACCAGCAGATCGCGCGCCGTAGCCAGTCCGAAGCGCTGGCCCAGGTGGCCGAGCAGAACGGTTCCTGGCGTCAGGGCCGCAGTGCGCCGGCCGCCGCCGGTGCCCGGCAGATCGATGCCACGCGTCGCGATGCCGCCGGCCCAGCACCGTCCGAAGTGACCCGCGAAGACAAGCTCAAGCTGGTCGCCGCCGAAGCCGGCAAGGCCACCTCGGGCAGCGAGAGCGGTACCGCCAACAACGCCGCACTGGCCAATCAGCTTGCCGTGACCCAGGAAAGCCTGGACTCGACGCGCCGTGAGAACGATGAGCTGAAGGATCGCATGAGCGATCTGCAGAGCCAGCTCGACAAGCTGCAGCGCCTGATTCAGCTCAAGGACAACCAGCTCGCCAAGCTCCAAGCCGATGTGTCGGCGCCTGCTGGTCAGGCTGCCGGCAACGCTACCGCCGATGCGGGTGCAGGCGCTGGTGCTGGTGCTGCTTCCGCGCCGGCCACCGCGCCTGCGGAAACACCAGCTGCTGCGCCGGCCGGCGAAGCGCCCGCCGCCAATGAAACCGCGCCGGAGCCGGCGCCGGTCGACCCATCGGTTGCCCAGCCCGCTGGTGAGCCGGCTGCCGAAGCACCCGCCGCGGAGAATGCCCCTGCGCCGGCTCCAGAGGCCGCCGCACCCGCCGAGCCGGCTGCACCTGCTGCCGAAGTGCCTGCCCAGGCACCGGTTGCCGCAGCGCCCGAGCCGGTCGAAGAAGACAGCGCCCTCGACAACCTGCTGGCCAACCCGATGATGCTTGGCCTGATCGGTGGCAGCCTGCTATTGGCGCTGCTCCTGGTCCTGCTGATCCTGTCGCGCCGCAATGCTCGCAAGGCCGAGGAAGAAGAGGCCAGCCTGGCCACCTACGAAGAAGACACGCATCGTTTCGACAGCGATCTGGAGCTGCCAGCCGACAGCCTGAACGATCTGCCGGACGATCAGGTAGCACTGTCCCAGCCGATTGGTGAGGAGCGCGTGACGGCGCAGACTGGCGACGCGCTGGGCGAAGCGGACATCTATATCGCCTACGGTCGCTTCAATCAGGCAGCCGAGCTGCTGCACAACGCGATCAACGACGAGCCGCATCGCACCGACCTGCGCCTGAAGCTGATGGAGGTCTACGCCGAGCTGGGTGATCGCGAAGGCTTTGCCCGCCAGGAAAACGAACTGCGTGAAATCGGCGGCGCCAACGCCCAGGTCGAGCAACTGAAGAGCCGCTACCCGGCGATGGTCGTGCTCGGCGGCAGCGCTGCCCTGGCCGGCACCGCGGCTGCCGACGACCTGGATACCTTCAGCCTCGACGACCTGACCCTGGACGAGCCGGAGCAGCCAGCAGCTCCGCTGCAGCCGGCCGCCGACGATGCCTTCGATCTGGATCTGGACGCCCTCGAAGCCGAATTCGCTGCAGAACAGCAGCCCAAGGCGCAGGACGATGCCGCTCGTTTCGACGAAATCGACACCCTGAGCCTGGATTCCGACCTGGATTTACCGGCGCAGCCACCTGTCGCGAGCCACAACGACTCCGTGGATTTCGACCTGGATCTGGGTGACGAGCCTGCCGGTCGCCAGGAGCCGGGCGGCGAACTGGCCGACTTCAACCTGGACCTCGACACGCCGGCCGCGCCAACTTCCGCTCAGGATGATGACTTCCTGCTGAGCCTGGACGACGATGCCGACAAGCCGGCCTCCGATCTGGCGGATCTGTCGTCCGCTCTGGATAGCGACAAGGGGGACGATTTCGGCCTGCCCGCCGACTTCGATCTGTCCCTCAACGACGAGCCGGCCCAGCCGAGCAGCGGTGCCAGCTTTGCCGCCCAGCTCGACGATGTGACCGCCGAACTCGATCAACTGGCCGAGAGCCTCGAGCAACAGGGCCAGGCGCCACAGGATGTGCAGGCCGACAACGTGCCACTCGATGAAGACGATGATTTCGACTTCCTCTCCGGCACCGACGAAACCGCCACCAAGCTGGATCTGGCGCGGGCCTATATCGACATGGGCGATACCGAAGGTGCCCGTGACATCCTCGATGAAGTGATCGCCGAAGGTAACGACGGCCAGCAGCAGGAAGCACGAGAGCTAATCGGCAAACTGGTTTGACGAGCAGTCGATCGGCACTGACGGCAGCCCAAAAGGCTGCCGTTCTTGCATCTGCGGCATGCAACTAATTTGGCTGCTGGCGTGGCAGCTCCCTTGGGTGGCGGTATAATTGCTGGCATTGCAGCTTTGATCCGGTCATGACCAATTGATTAACGAACCAATGACGGCAGCCGAAATGGCTGCCGTCGGCATTTACAAGATCGCCCTGGGCGTCGAGTACCGCGGCGCCCACTACCGTGGTTTCCAGCGTCAGCGTGACGGTGTGCCATCGATCCAGGCGTCCCTCGAAAAAGCCCTGTCCAAGGTCGCCGGTGGCGCTCCGGTGACGCTCAGTTGCGCCGGGCGTACCGACGCGCTGGTGCATGCCAGCGGCCAGGTGGTGCATTTCGATACCCGCGTCGAGCGCTCCATGCACGCCTGGGTGATGGGCGCCAACATGAACCTGCCGGGCGATATCAGCATCACCTGGGCCAAGGCGATGCCGAGCCACTTCGATGCGCGCTTCTGCGCCATGGCGCGGCGCTACCGCTACGTGATCTACAACGACCAGATCCGCCCGGCGCATATGGCCGAAGAGGTGACCTGGAATCATCGGCCGCTGGATATCGAGCGCATGCGCGACGCGGCCAAGGTGTTCCTGGGTACCCATGATTTCAGCGCCTTTCGCGCCCGGCAGTGCCAGGCCAAGTCGCCGATCAAGACGGTCCATCATCTTGAGTTGCTGCAGCACGGCCGTTTCATCGTGCTCGATATCCGCGCCAATGCGTTTCTGCATCACATGGTGCGCAACATCGCCGGCGTGCTGATGACCATCGGCGCCGGTGAGCGGCCAGTGGAGTGGGCAGGGGAGGTGCTGCGCACCGGCGTGCGGCGCACCGGCGGGGTGACCGCTCACCCGTACGGGCTGTATCTGGTGCAGGTGGACTATCCTGAGGAGTTCGACCTGCCGACCCGTTACCTGGGGCCGCACTTCCTGTCCGGCCTCGAGGACGTGGCGGCGCGCTGAGCGGGGCAGGGCGCAGCAATTAGTGGCGCGCCCTGGCCGGTCATTTGTTACCATCCGGCCTTTCGCGGAGGTATTCGTCTTTTGTCAGTCGTTCGCAGCAAGATCTGTGGGATTACTCGCCTCGAGGATGGGCTCGCTGCCGTGGCGGCAGGCGCCGATGCCATCGGGCTGGTGTTCTACGCGCGCAGCCCGCGGGCGGTGTCGATCGAGCAGGCGCGGGCCATCGTCACCGGCCTGCCGCCTTTCGTGACTACCGTGGGTTTGTTCGTTGACATGCCGCAACGTGACATCGAAGCGGTGCTAGCCGCCGTGCCCCTGGATCTTCTGCAGTTTCACGGTGACGAAAGCGCGGTCGAGTGCGAGGCGCTGGGGCGGCCTTACATCAAGGCATTGCGTGTCCGCGCGCAGGATGACGTCGCCGCGCTGGTAGATGCCTACCCAGGTGCTCGCGCGGTGCTACTCGATACTTTCGTGGACGGTGTTCCCGGTGGCACTGGGCAAGCCTTCGACTGGGCGCTGGTGCCTGCCACACTGAGCAAACCGGTGATCCTCGCCGGTGGCCTGACGCCCGGCAACGTCGCGGCGGCCATCGCTCAGGTGCGCCCTTACGCCGTGGATGTCAGTGGCGGCGTGGAAGCGAGCAAGGGCATCAAGGATGCCACCAAGGTCAAAGACTTCGTGCGTGCCGTGCGCGCGGTTGGAGAGTCGATGTGACGGCGCCGCTGGGCGAGCCGTCCATACTCCTATCGCCGCGAACAGTGCGCGCTTTTTTCGTGGTCGAAGCAGGTGGCGGGCATCAGGCCGGCCCCAGCAGCGACCGCTTTGTGAATTCGCTTGTCATGTGCAGCAAGCATGTTGAAGCCTACAGCGTTGGAGAATTGAGAGCATGAGCAACTGGCTGGTAGACAAACTGATCCCCTCGATCATGCGTTCCGAGGTCAAGAAGAGTTCGGTACCCGAAGGCCTGTGGCACAAGTGCCCATCCTGCGAAGCGGTGCTGTACAAGCCGGAGCTGGAAAAGACCCTGGACGTTTGCCCCAAGTGCAACCACCACATGCGCATCGATGCCCGCGCCCGCCTGAACATCTTCCTGGATGCCGATGGCCGTGAGGAGATCGGTGCCGATCTGGAACCGTCCGATCGCCTGAAATTCCGCGACAGCAAGAAGTACAAGGATCGCCTGGTCGCTGCCCAGAAACAGACCGGTGAGAAGGACGCGCTGATTTCCATGAGCGGCAGCCTGGAAGGCATGCCGGTGGTGGCCTGCGCTTTCGAGTTCGCCTTCATGGGTGGCTCGATGGGCTCCATCGTCGGTGAGCGTTTCGTTCAGGCCGCCAACGTGGCACTGGAAAAGCGTTGCCCGTTCATCTGCTTCGCCGCCTCCGGTGGTGCGCGCATGCAGGAAGCACTGATCTCGCTGATGCAGATGGCCAAGACCTCGGCGGTGCTGGCGCGCTTGCGTGAAGAGGGCATTCCCTTCGTATCGGTGCTGACCGACCCGGTATATGGCGGCGTTTCCGCCAGCCTGGCGATGCTCGGTGACGTGATCGTCGCCGAGCCGAAGGCGCTGATCGGCTTCGCTGGCCCGCGGGTCATCGAGCAGACCGTTCGCGAGAAGCTGCCGGAAGGCTTCCAGCGCAGCGAGTTCCTCATCGAGCACGGCGCCATCGACATGATCATCCCGCGTGCCGAGCTGCGTCCGCGTCTGGCCCGCCTGCTAGCGCAGTTCACGCACCAGCCGTCCCCTGCTGCACTGCCGGTCAGCGCATGACCCAGCGCTCCCTGGCCGAGTGGCTGGCGTACCTGGAGCGTTTGCATCCGAGCGCCATCGACATGGGCCTGGAGCGCTCCCGGGAGGTCGCGGCGCGCCTCGGCCTTTCCAGGCCGGCGCCGCGTGTCATCACGGTTACCGGCACCAATGGCAAGGGTTCGACCTGCGCCTTTCTCGCTGCGTTGCTGCGCGCCCAGGGCCTGAAGGTCGGGGTGTACAGCTCGCCGCACCTGCTGCGTTACAACGAACGGGTGCAGATCGATGGTGAGCAGGTCAGCGATGCCGGCCTGTGCGAGGCCTTCGCAGCCGTCGAGGCTGCCCGCGGTGAGACCTCGCTGACCTATTTCGAGATGGGCACCCTGGCGGCGTTCTGGCTGTTCGAGCGTGCCGGGCTGGATGTCGCCGTGCTCGAAGTCGGCCTGGGCGGGCGTCTGGATGCGGTGAACCTGGTCGATGCCGACCTCGCGTTGATCACCAGTATCGGCGTCGATCATGCCGACTGGCTGGGTGATACCCGCGAGTCGGTAGCCTTCGAGAAAGCCGGCATCATGCGTGCGAGCAAACCGGCGCTGTGTGGCGATTTCGATCCGCCGCTGCCGCTGCTCGAGCGGGTCGCCGAGCTGGATTGCCCGTTTTTCCTGCGCTGCCGGGACTTCGATCTGAGCGTCAGCGAAACAGGCTGGAGCTGGTATGGCCTTACGGCCACTGGCGAGGTGCTGCGCCTGGAGGATCTGCCGCTGCTCGACCTGCCCATGGAAAACGCCGCACTGGCGTTGCAGGCCTACGCCTTGCTGGACCTGCCCTGGAACGCCGAGCGCATCGCCAGTGCCCTGCAGGCCACGCGGGTGACCGGCCGCCTGGATCGTCGTCACTTGAACTGGCGCGGCAAGTCCCTCACTCTGTTGCTCGACGTGGGGCACAATCCCCATGCCGCGCAGTTTCTCGCCGGTCGTTTGCAGGCACGCGCCTTCGCCGGTCAGCGCCTGGCGGTATTCGGCCTGCTGGCCGACAAGGAGCTGCCTGGCGTGGTCGCGCCGCTGCTGGCCGATATCGCCCATTGGGCGGTGGCGACCCTGCCCAGCGAGCGCTCGCGTCCTGCGGCCGAGCTGCATGCGCACCTGATAGCCTGTGGTGCTCAGGTCGAGGCCCATGGCGATGTCGCCAGCGCTCTCGAAGCGCAGTGCGAACGTGCGGCGGCAGGTGATGAAATTCTGCTCTTTGGGTCTTTTTTCTGCGTGGCCGAAGCCCTGATGTGGCTGGAGCGCTACGCCCAGGAGGATGTGCAGGATGGCAATGCTGGATAGTGGAACCAAGCAACGTATCGTCGGCGCCCTGGTGCTGGTCGCCCTGGCGGTGATCTTCCTGCCGATGCTGCTTTCCCGTCCCGACGAATTGCGGCACGTGGTGGTCGATGCGCCGAGCATTCCAGCCAAGCCGGTCACCCCTGAAATCGAAATGCAGCCGGTGATCGTGCCCGATCCCCAGGAGCTGCCCCAGGAACCGGTGCCAGGCGATAGCGCGCCAGCCGAGCAGGCGCAGGCTCAGGCGCCGGTCGAGCAGCCCATCGTCGAACTGCCGGCCAGCGAGCCGCCAGCGTCGACGCCGCCCCCGGCTGCGCAGCCTACCCCGAGTAAGCCTGCCGAAGTGGCGCCGCCGCCGCAGAAGGCGCCGGCCGAGCGCCTGGACGTCAACAGCCTGCCGGTCAGCTGGTCGGTGCAGTTGGCCAGTCTGTCCAGCCGGCCGGGTGCCGAAACGCTGCAGAAGACCCTGCGTGCCCAGGGCTACAATGCCTATATCCGCACTGCCGATGGCATGAACCGGGTATTCGTCGGGCCGCTGGTGGAGCGAGTCGAGGCCGACCGCCTGCGTGACCAGCTCAATCGCCAGCACAAGCTCAATGGCTTCGTGGTGCGCTTCCAGCCGGAAAGCAACTGACGCGTAGCATGTTATCCGCGCTTAACCGATGGGCAGGGCTCTGCTAAAATGCAGCGCCTCTTCCATCGGTAGCCTGCATCGTGGCATTCACCTGGGTCGATTGGGCGATCATCGCCATCATCGCCGTTTCGAGTCTGATCAGTCTGAGCAGAGGCTTCGTCAAGGAAGCCCTGTCGCTCGTCACCTGGATCATCGCTGGCGTGGTCGCCTGGATGTTCGGCGGCGCGCTCTCTCAGCATCTCGAGGCCTACATCGAAACCCCGTCCGCCCGTGTGATCGCTGCCTGCGTGATTTTGTTCGTATTGACGCTGCTGGTCGGCGCGCTGATCAACTACCTGATCGGCGAGCTGATTCGGGTCACCGGCCTGTCGGGCACCGATCGCTTCCTGGGCATGGTGTTCGGCGCCGCCCGCGGGGCCTTGCTGGTCGTGGTGGCGGTCGGGCTGCTCA
The DNA here is from genome assembly GCA_966186235.1 of uncultured Pseudomonas sp. Classification (GTDB taxonomy): domain Bacteria; phylum Pseudomonadota; class Gammaproteobacteria; order Pseudomonadales; family Pseudomonadaceae; genus Aquipseudomonas. Next base: position 4,211 of record CBIFVM010000054.1, on the reverse strand, counting down.
GCCTGGGGCCGGTGCAACAGGATGCCTGGTGGCAGCAGTCGGCCTTGCTGCCGCATTTTCTGCTGGTTGCAGACTGGTCGAAGAACCTCATATTGGGTGTGTCCAGCGAGTGGCTGGCCAGCGGTATACGCGAGCCGGTCGAGCTGCCGTTCAAAGAGGTGCTGCAGGGGGCTTCTCCTGTCGGCACCGGTAAATAGTCGTTTCACTGAGTAGGGGTTGCGTCACATGTGTGGCATTGTCGGTATCGTCGGTAAATCGAACGTCAATCAGGCGCTGTATGACGGCCTCACCGTCCTCCAGCACCGCGGCCAGGATGCTGCCGGTATCGTTACCAGCCATGAAGGGCGCCTGTTCCTGCGCAAGGACAACGGCCTGGTGCGCGATGTGTTCCAGCAGCGCCACATGCAGCGCCTGGTCGGCCACATGGGCATCGGCCACGTGCGCTACCCGACCGCGGGCAGCTCCAGCTCGGCCGAAGCCCAGCCGTTCTACGTCAACTCGCCGTACGGCATCACCCTGGCGCACAACGGCAACCTGACCAACGTCGAGCAGCTGGCCAAGGAGATCTACGAATCGGATCTGCGCCACGTCAACACCAACTCCGACTCCGAAGTGCTGCTCAACGTGTTCGCCCATGAGCTGGCCGTGCGCGGCAAGCTCAACCCCAGCGAAGAAGACGTGTTCGCGGCGGTGAAGGACGTACACAAGCGTTGCCGCGGCGGTTACGCCGTGGTGGCGATGATCACCGGTTACGGCATCGTCGGCTTCCGTGACCCGAACGGCATCCGTCCGATCGTGTTCGGTCAGCGCCATACCGACGAAGGCGTCGAGTACATGATCGCCTCCGAAAGCGTCGCCCTGGACGTGCTTGGCTTCACCCTGATCCGCGACCTGGCGCCGGGCGAAGCGGTGTACATCACCGAAGAAGGCCAGATGTTCACCCGCCAGTGCGCGCCGAACCCGCAGCTCAAACCGTGCATCTTCGAGCACGTGTACCTGGCACGCCCCGACTCCATCATGGATGGCGTGTCGGTTTACAAGGCGCGCCTGCGCATGGGCGAGAAGCTCGCCGACAAGATCCGCCGCGAGCGCCCTGATCACGATATCGACGTGGTTATCCCGATTCCCGACACCAGCCGCACCTCGGCGCTGGAGTTGGCCAATCACCTGGGCGTGAAATTCCGCGAGGGCTTCGTCAAGAACCGCTACATCGGCCGGACCTTCATCATGCCGGGCCAAGCTGCGCGCAAGAAGTCGGTACGCCAGAAGCTCAACGCCATCGAGCTGGAATTCCGCGGCAAGAACGTGATGCTGGTCGATGACTCCATCGTGCGCGGCACCACCTGCAAGCAGATCATCCAGATGGCCCGCGAAGCCGGTGCCAAGAACGTGTATTTCTGCTCCGCGGCACCGGCCGTTCGCTACCCGAACGTCTACGGCATCGACATGCCTAGCCCTCACGAGCTGATCGCCCATGGCCGCACCACCGAGCAGGTGGCCGAGCTGATCGGTGCCGACTGGCTGGTCTACCAGGATCTCGACGACCTGAAGGAAGCGGTCGGTGGCGGCAAGATCAAGATCGAGCAGTTCGATAGCGCGGTATTCGACGGTGAGTACGTCACCGGCGATGTCGACGAGGCTTACCTGAATCGCATCGACCTGGCCCGCAACGATGGCAACAAGGCCAAGTCGCAAGCGGTCAGCGAGATCATCGATCTGTACAACAACTGATCGATGTTAAATGATTCAACAACCGGGCCCTTTGGGCCCGGCCTGTTTTCTGGATGAGGAAAAGGATATGACACAGGATTGGGAAGCCGGTCGGCTCGACAGCGATCTCGACGGCGTAGGCTTCGACACTCTGGCGGTCCGTGCAGGCCAACACCGCACGCCGGAAGGTGAACACAGCGAAGCGCTGTTCCCTACCTCCAGCTACGTGTTTCGTACCGCTGGCGATGCCGCGGCACGTTTCGCCGGCGAGGTGCCGGGCAACGTCTATTCGCGTTACACCAACCCGACGGTGCGTGCCTTCGAAGAGCGCATCGCAGCCATGGAGGGCGCCGAGCAGGCGGTCGCCACGGCGTCGGGCATGTCGGCGATCCTGTCCATCGTCATGAGCCTGTGCAGCGCCGGCGATCACGTGCTGGTCTCGCGCAGCGTGTTCGGCTCGACCATCAGCCTGTTCGAGAAGTACCTCAAGCGTTTTGGCGTGCAGGTCGACTATGTGCCGCTGGCCGACCTCGAGGGCTGGGCCGCTGCCTTCAAGCCGAACACCAAGCTGCTGTTCGTCGAATCGCCCTCCAACCCCCTGGCGGAACTGGTCGACATCGCGGCCCTGGCGGCCATCGCCCATGAGAAGGGCGCACTGCTGGCGGTGGACAACTGCTTCTGCACGCCAGCGCTGCAGCAGCCGCTGAAGCTCGGCGCGGATATCGTCATGCACTCGGCCACCAAGTACATCGATGGCCAGGGCCGGGCGATGGGCGGCGTGGTAGCCGGTAGCGCCAAGCTGATGACCGAAGTAGTGGGCTTCCTGCGTACCGCTGGGCCGACCCTCAGCCCGTTCAACGCCTGGATTTTCCTCAAAGGCCTGGAGACCCTGCGCATCCGCATGCAGGCGCACTGCAGCACGGCGCTGGAGCTGGCGCGCTGGCTGGAGGAGCAGGAAGGCATCGAGAGGGTGCACTACGCCGGGCTCACCAGCCATCCGCAGCACGAGCTGGCTGCGCGCCAGCAAAGCGCCTTCGGTGCAGTGGTGAGCTTCGAGGTCAAGGGTGGCAAGGAGGGCGCCTGGCGCTTCATCGATGCCACGCGGGTGATTTCCATTACCACCAACCTGGGCGATACCAAGACCACCATCGCCCATCCGGCGACCACCTCCCACGGGCGCCTTTCGCCCCAGGAACGCGAGAATGCCGGGATTCGTGACAGCCTGATTCGGGTAGCCGTCGGCCTGGAAGACATCGCCGATCTCAAGGCCGATCTGAGCCGAGGCTTGCAGGCCCTGTGAATGCTGCCAGCGAGGTCGCCCATGGCCGCGTTGCGCTGGTTACCGGCGCTGGCCGTGGCATTGGAGAGGGCGTTGCCCGCTGGCTCCTGGACCATGGCTGGCGGGTGGCGCTCTGCGATCTGGCAGGCAGCCAGGGCGCCGAGGTCGCTGCCGCCCTGGGCGAGCATGCCGCATTCGTGGCCATGGATGTGGCGGACGAAGCCCAGGTCGCCCGCGGCGTGGGAGCGGTCATCGAGCGCTTTGGCCGGCTGGATGCCCTGGTGTGCAATGCCGGGGTCGCCAGCCCCCATAGCGGACCGCTGCAAGAGCTGTCGCTGGAGCAGTGGAATCAGGTGCTGGCGATCAACCTCAGCGGGCCGATGCTGTTGGCCAAGCACTGCGCGGCGCACCTGCGTGCAACGGGTGGTGCCATCGTCAACATGGCGTCGACCCGCGCCAGCCAGTCCGAGCCCGAGAGCGAAGCCTATGCGGCGAGCAAGGGTGGGCTGATAGCCCTCACGCACGCCTTGGCGATCAGCCTCGGCCCTAGCATTCGAGTGAATGCGGTGAGCCCGGGCTGGATCGATTCCCGCGATGCGGCACAGCGTGCCAGTGAGCCGCTGAGCGTTGAGGATCACGCGCAGCATCCTGTCGGGCGGGTAGGGCAGGTCGAGGACGTGGCAGCGCTGGTGGCCTGGTTGTTGTCGCCCGAAGCGGGCTTCGTGACGGGCCAGGAGTTGGTCACCGACGGCGGCATGACACGCAAGATGATCTACCGCTGAGGCGTGATCGGGTGCATCGCGTCTTTTTTGAAAAAAATTCAACGCCGGCCTTGACTTAGGTTGGGTGCCCGCGTAAATTTCGCGTCCTCGCAAGGCCAAGGGTGATTAGCTCAGCCGGGAGAGCATCTGCCTTACAAGCAGAGGGTCGGCGGTTCGATCCCGTCATCACCCACCACTTGCCTTGAGAGAAACGGACGAAAGTCCACCGACGCGCAGCGGTAGTTCAGTCGGTTAGAATACCGGCCTGTCACGCCGGGGGTCGCGGGTTCGAGTCCCGTCCGCTGCGCCATATTTTCCATCTGAGATCCTGATCTGAGATGTGATGCGAAGGCCAAGCCTACGCATCTGACGAAGCACGAGTTCTATGGACGCAAGTCCACCGACACGCAGCGGTAGTTCAGTCGGTTAGAATACCGGCCTGTCACGCCGGGGGTCGCGGG
>CBIFVM010000053.1:0-18588 GCA_966186235.1 uncultured Pseudomonas sp. | reverse complement strand
CCTCCTGTTTACACAGGAATTATGGTGTTGCGTTGACCAATTGAATCCGCCGGCGCAAGCGGCCATTTGCAGGCCGTAGGGTGGATGACGCCTTTCTCATCCACCATTGCGATCCTGAGGTGGTGGACGGGTGAAGCGTCGTCCACCCTACGAAAGGCCGCTTCTGCCTTGCAGCTGCCGCTTCACGCGCATAGAAGGTCATGAGCAGGCTCTCAGGCCCTGAAGAAACTCACCCGCTCGATCAGCCGGCGTGCCAGTGACGACAGTTCCTCGCTGGCAGCGGACACCTGGGTGGAACCGGCCGTGGTGTGCACCGTGCTGGCGTGAATGCGGCTGATGTTCTGGTTGACGTCTTCGGCCACCAGGCTCTGCTGCTGAGCGGCGCTGGCGATCTGCGCGTTCATGTCCTTGATCGCGCCGACCTCCTGGCGAATGCGGCCCAGGGCCTGCTCGGTCTCGGCGGTCTGCGCGACCGTCTTGCGGGCCATCTCGCTGCTGGTCTGCATGATCTGCGCGGCGCTGCTGGCGCCGGCCTGCAGTTGCTCGATCATGCCGCTGATTTCCCGGGTAGAGGTCTGAGTGCGATTGGCCAGGGAGCGCACCTCGTCGGCCACCACGGCAAAACCGCGGCCATGCTCGCCGGCCCGGGCCGCCTCGATGGCAGCATTGAGCGCCAGCAGATTGGTCTGGTCGGCGATCGAGGTGATCACCGCGATGATGGTCTCGATGTTGCTGCTGTCGCGGGCCAGTTGCTCGACCCGCTCGGCGGCCGCGTCGAGCACCCTGGCCAGTTCCTGGATCGCCTGGCCGCCCTGGGTGACCAATTGGCTGCCGGTCTCCACTTCGCCGTCGGCGTTGCGGGTGGCCGAGGCCGCGGTGTCGGCATAGCCGGCCACTTCGTTGACCGTGACCGACATCTGGTTGATGGCCGCGGCCATCTGCTCGGCTTCTTCGGACTGCGCCTGCAACTGCCGGTTGTTGCTGGCCGAGGTGGCGCGCAGCTGGTCGGCGGACAGGTTCAGCTCGCTGGCGGCGCTGCGCACCTGGCTGATGGTGTCGCCGAGGCGTGCACTCATGTCCTTCACCGCACCCATCACGCTGTTCGGGTATCCAGTTTCGATACGCTGATCGAGAGCGCCACCTGCCAGCCGCTGGATCACCTCGGCCACCTGATGGGGTTCGGCACCGAGGGTCGAACGCAGGCGGCGGATGATCAGCAGCGAGACGATCACGCTGAGCAGGATCGCCACGCTGGTGACCGCCACGATCAGCAGGCCGAAGCTGCCCGCGGTTGCACGCACGCCATCCAGGCTGCTGGTGATGTCCTTCTCCTGCAGGTCGATAAAGGCGTTGATGTCCTTGAGCCATTGCGTGTAAAGGGCTGCCACCTCCCGCGACAGCAGCGCCTGGGCGCCCTCGATGTCGCCCCTCTGGCGCTGCTCGATCAGCCGTTGGGTGAGTTCGCGGGCGCTGCGCTCGATGGTCTTGATCTGGTCGAGCTGGCGGTGCTCCTCGGCACTCGAACCGGCAGCGGCAACCAGCCTGTCGAGCGGCGCGGCCGATTGCTGGTAGAAGCCGTCGAGGCGTTCGATGTTGTGCAGCTGGACGTCCATTGCCGCCGGGTCGCGGGCCAGCACCAGGTCACGGATGGCGATGGCGCGGTCATGCACGCTGCCGCGAAAGTTGATCGCGTAGCGTTGCTTGAGGCTGGCGCCCTCGTTGACCTCGCTGAGGCTGCTGTCGATCACCTGCACACGCTGGATTCCAACCAGGGCGACCAGAATCATCAGCGACAATACCAGCCCGAAGCCCATGGCCAGGCGCTGGGCGATCGTTAACGGTTGCGACATTTTTCGAGGTACCTATGGAGAGGAGAGGCCACAGGTTCGCTCGCAACGCAGTGATTGCAGGAAAGGTTGGCCTGAGGGCGCTGAGGCTATTGGTTCCGTGGCGGAAATCAAGCGCTTTGTGCTGGCTGATTGATGCTATAGCGTGCCGCTATGGCGCGTGATTTCGCCGTTTGCCGCCGGCACCTGTCAAGGGCGCGGGTTCTGCTCCTGCGCCCGACTCCGGGGAAGCGGGCGCGAGGGCCGCACTCAGATACGGAACTGCCCGAGCAGGCGACCGAGTTGCTCGGCCAGTTGCTTGAGGTGCTGGCTGGCCGCGCTGGATTGCTCGGCCGACTCGGCGGCGCTGTGGGCCAGCGCCGCGGTATGGGTGACGTTCTGGTTGATGTCATCGACCACATGGGACTGCTGCAGCGTGGCGCTGGCGATCGAGGCATTGAGGCCGGTCAGGTTGCGCAGCGACTGGGCGATCTGCGCCAGGCTCTCGCCGGCCTGGCTGGCCTGCTCGACCGTCAGGCGCGAGGCCTGGCTGCTGTCGCCGATGGCTTTCACCGCAGCCTGGGAGTTGCCCTGCAGGCGCTCGATCATGCCTTGGATCTCCGCCGTGGATTTCTGCGTGCGCTGGGCCAGCAGGCGTACCTCGTCGGCGACCACGGCAAAGCCGCGGCCCTGTTCGCCGGCACGGGCGGCTTCGATGGCGGCGTTGAGCGCCAGCAGGTTGGTCTGCTCGGCGATCGAGCGGATCACCTCCAGCACGCCACCGATCTGCGTGCTTTCGCTGGCCAGCGATTCGATCACCGCCACGGCCTTGTCGATGGTGCCGGATAGCTGGTCGATTTGCTGCAGGCTGGCATCGATATTGTGCTGGCCCTGGCGCGCCTGCTCTTCGGCGGTGTGCACTTCGCTGGAAGCGTGCTCGGCGTTCTTGGCCACATCCTGCACGCCGTAGGTGACTTCATTGACCGCGGTGGCGACCAGCTCCATCTGCTGGGCCTGTTGCTGGCTGTGCTGCTGCGCGGCGCTGGAAATGTCGCCGAGTGAGGAAGCGGCCTGGTCGAGGGAGGAGGCTGAGTCGAGCAGTTGGCGGATCACCTGGCGCATCTTGCCGGTGAAGGCGTTGAAGTGCCCGGCCAGGGCGGCCAGCTCATCGCGCCCCTGGTCATCGAGCCGGTGGGTCAGGTCGCCCTCGCCGCTGGCGATATTGGCCATCGCCGTTACGGCCTGCTGCAAGGGCACAGCGATGCTGCGCGAGATCATCACCACCAGGGCGATCAGCAGCAGGGTGGCCGGTACACCGATGGCCAGCGCCTTCAACGCCTGGGACCTGAACTCGGCCTGCACATCGTCGACGTACACGCCCGAACCGATGATCCAGCCCCAGGGCTGGAACAGCTCGACGTAGGAAATCTTCGGCACCGGCTCGCTGGCGCCCGGCTTGGGCCAGCGGTAGTCGATCGGCCCGGCGCCCTGACTTCTGGTGAGTGCCACCATGTCGTTGAACAGCGCCTTGCCGTCCGGGTCCTTGATGCTGGACAGGTTCTGCCCCTCGAGCTTGGCATTGGTCGGGTGCATGATCATGGTCGGCGTCTGGTCGTTGATCCAGAAGTACTCCTGACCACCGTAGCGCAGGTTGCGGATCACCTCGATCGCCTGCTTCTGCGCCTGCTCGCGGCTCAGCGTGCCGCTGGCCTCCAGGCCCTGGTAGTGCTTGAGAATGCCCACGGCGGTCTGCACCACGTGCTGGGTCTTTTCGGCCTTGCCGGCATATAGGCCAAGGCTGATCTGATTGAGCATGTAGGCGCCGAGCAGCACCAGCATCAGCACCGGCATCGCGATGATGAGCCACAGACGACGATTGATCGGCAAGCGACGCAAGCTGTTCATGAGAGGCATTCCTGACAGTGTTGTTCTTGTTATGGCTGCCGGTGCGAAACAGCAGCGATCTTTACGCATCTGATAGCACTTCGATAGTGCGGCGTAAATCGAAAAGATGTGGGCTTAATATTTTTTTACATCTGTGGGCCCGGAGCGCTTATGGCGGGGCTTTCAGGTCGTCGGACGTCTGTTGAGCGGGCGCGAAAGCAAACTCGCCGCGCGCCATAAAAGCGCGCAGCAAAGTGAGGGGAGTGGGGCGGATGCGGCCAAGCGGCAGAGCGGTGTCAGCAGATATCGATCTGGTAGCGGAAGTTGGCCGCCGCAGCGCGCGACAGGCGGTATTCCAGCGGGCTGCGGTCGTAGCCCAGGGCTGTGCGCTCGATCACTACGATGGGCTCGCCCTCGCCGATGGCCAGGGTGGCGGCCATCTCGGCATCGGCGCTGCCAACGGTCAGGGTCTCGCGGGCCGAGGCGATGCACTGGCCGCATTGCTTCTCGTAGAAGGGGTAGAGCAGGTCGCCGAAGGTGTCCGAGTCGATATCCAGCAGTACGATGAAGCGTGACGCGGGCAGCCAGATTTCCTCGTGGAACAGCGTGCGGTCTTCGATTATCCGCAGGCGCTCCATACGCAGCACCTGCTCACCGCTTTTCAGGGCGAGTGCCTTGGCAATTTCCCTGGAAGGCTTTTGCAGGGCCTTGGAAAGAATCCGGCTGGCGGGAATTTCCCGACTGCCGCTGGCATTCACCTGGCGAAAGAAGCGTGCCAGCGACGCATCGAAATTGGGTCGGCGCACGAAGGTACCGCGGCCCTGGCTGCGCAGCAGCAGCCCCTCGTTGACCAGGGTATCCACCGCCTTGCGCACCGTGCCGATGGCCACGCCGTAGAGCTTGGTCAGCTCCGCTTCGGTGGGAATCGGTGCGCCGGGTGACCACTCGCCAGCGGCGATCTTGGCCAGCATCTCTTCGCGCAGCCGTTGGTACAGCGGCAGGCGTTCGTCGTATCCGAGAGTCATCGCGTCTTTGTGTCCGGTTGCAACAGGCTGGCGCCACTCTACCACCGCCTGGTCGATTGACAGAATGGCTGAAGAAAATATATGGTCAACTAATCATATATATGAATGCATGTCGTAATAACAACGACTGGCACCGATGCCGGTCTCCATAACAATCGATCAGGTAATGCCTCAATGAGCACCTCTCGCCCTGCCATCACCGGCATCGACACCCACGCGCACATCTTTCGCCAGGATCTGCCGATGGTTGCCAACCGTCGCTACAGCCCCGCTTACGATGCGCTGGTGGAGCAGTACCTTGGCCATCTGGATCACCATGGTTTGTCCCACGGCGTGCTGATCCAGCCGAGCTTTCTGGGCACCGACAACAGCTTCATGGTCGAGGCGCTGCGCCGTTTTCCCGAGCGCCTGCGCGGCGTGGCGGTGGTCGACGCTGACATCGACGAGGCGCAGCTGGACGCGCTCGCGGCAGCCGGCGTAGTGGGCATCCGCCTGAACCTGATCGGCAAGGCGCTGCAGGATTACACCGGCCCCGGCTGGACCTCGCTGTTCGAGCGCCTGGCGCGTCGTGGCTGGCAAGTGGAAATCCAGCGCGGCATCAATGACCTGGCGCAGATCGTGCCGCCCATCGTCGCCACCGGCGTGGATGTGGTGATCGATCATTTCGGCCTGCCGAGCGGCAGCATCGATGTGCAGAACGCCAATCACCGGGCATTCCTGGAACTGCTCGGCGACTCACGGGTGTGGCTGAAACTGTCGGCGGCCTACCGCAGCCAGTCCGATCTGCCCCAGGCGACTCGGGTACTGGCGCAGGTACGTGAAGCGGCAGGCGGGCTCGAACGCTTCCTGTGGGGCAGCGATTGGCCCAACACCCAGTTCGAAGATCGGACAGACTATGCCGAGCAGCTTGCCCTGATCGAAACCCTATTACCCGAGGCGACGGAGCGTGATCAGGTATTGGCGGCCAACCCCGCGCGCCTGTTCGGCTTCACCACTCGCTAAGCCCATACCAACAACAACAGGAAGCTTTCATCATGATGAGCCTGCTCGTCGTCGCGGCGATCGTCGTCGCCGTCGCACTCGGTTACAAGACCAAGATCAACATCGGGCTGTTCGCCATTGCCTTCGCTTACCTGATCGGCTGCTTCGGCATGGGCCTGAGCCCGTCCGACGTCATCACCATGTGGCCGCTGAAGATCTTCTTCATCATCTTCTCGGTCTGCCTGTTCTACAGCTTCGCCACGGTCAACGGCACCCTGGAGAAACTCGCCGAACACCTGATCTATCACTGCCGCAAGATGCCCCAGTTGCTGCCCTTCGCGGTGTTCTTCACGGCCACCGTGATCGCAGCAATGGGCGCGGGTTACTACACCGTGCTGGCATTCATGGCGCCGATCACCCTGCTGCTTTGCCAGCGCACCGGCATGAGCCTGATCGTCGGTGGCATGGCGGTGAACTATGGCGCGCTGAGCGGCGCCAACTTCATGTCCAGCCAGAGCGGCATCATCTTCCGCGGCCTGATGACCAATGCCGGCATCAGCGACAACGATGCCTTCATCAACGCCACGGGTATTTTCCTGAGTACCCTGGCGATCCCGCTGCTGGTGATCGGCGCGTTCGTGTTCCTGACTCGTGAAGGTCGCGCCATGAAAGCGTCGGTTTTCGAGGCGAGCGCTCCTGCGGCGCTCAACCGCGAACAGAAGATTACCCTCTGGCTGACCCTGGCGATGATGTCCATCGTGCTGGCCGCACCGATCGCCCATATTCTGCTGCCAGCCAACGGCACCATCACCTTCATCAACTCGAAGATGGACATCGGCCTGATCGCCAGCATCTTCTCGGTCATCGCCCTGCTGCTCAAACTGGGCGACGAGCGCAAGGCCATGGCCTCGGTGCCGTGGAGCACGCTGATCATGATCTGTGGCGTGGGCATGCTGATTTCGGTGGCAATCAAGGCGGGCACCATCGATATGCTGGCCTCGTGGATCGGCGGCAGCATTCCGCCGATGCTGGTACCGGTGGTGTTCGGCGTAGTGGCGGCCTTCATGTCGCTGTTCTCCAGCACCCTGGGCGTGGTGACGCCGGCGTTGTTCCCCATGGTGCTGCCCATCGCCCAGGCGCTGGGGCTGGGGCCGATGATACTGTTCATCGCCATCGTGGTCGGCGCCCAGGCCACTTCGATCTCGCCATTCTCGTCGGGTGGCAGTCTGATTCTCGGCTCCTGCACCTCGGAGCAGAGCCGTACCGCGCTGTTCCCTCAGTTGCTGTTCAAGGCCGCGCCCATCGGTTTCGTGGCGGCGCTGGTGTTCAACGTGCTGCTGACGTTCGTTTACTGAGACGAAATCAGGCCATAAAAAAACCGCAGCCTGGCTGCGGTTTTTTTATGGCCTGCACGTCGCTCGGGGTCGAGCGAGGCGATACCTGGGAATCGGTTATTTGGGCTGCAACTCCAGCAGCCGCCCACCGCTGCCATCCTCCAGCAGCCAGATGCTGCCATCCGGGCCTTGCTCGACTTCACGGATGCGCGCGCCCATGTCGTAGCGCTCGGCCTCGCGGGCGTTGTCGCCGTCGAACGCGACGCGCACCAGCGCCTGGGACGACAGGCCGCCAATCAGCCCGGCGCCGTTCCAGCCGGGAAAACGCTCGCCCTGGTAGATCACGAAACCAGCCGGGGAAATGACCGGGTTCCAGGTGATCTTCGGGGCCTCGAATTCGGGCCGGGTGTCGTGATCGGGGATCGGTTTGCCGCCGTAGTGATCGCCGTTGGAAACCTCCGGGTAGCCGTAGTTTTCGCCACGCACGATCAGGTTCAGCTCGTCGCCACCGGCCGGGCCCATCTCGTGCACCCACAGCTTGTCGTTGGCGTCGAAGGCGAGGCCGAGCATGTTGCGGTGGCCCAGCGACCACACTTGGGCGGCCACGCCGCCCTGATCGGCGAAGGGATTGTCGCCCGGCAGGCTGCCGTCATCGTTGAGGCGCACCAGCTTGCCGAGGTTGGCTTTCATGTCCTGGGCCGGGGTGAATTTCTGTCGCTCGCTGGAAGTGATCCACAGCTTGCCGTCCGGTCCGAATGCCAGGCGATGGCCGTAGTGCCCGGCGCCGCTGACCTTGGGCGTCTGCTGCCAGATCACGCTCAGCTCGGTCAGCGCGCCGCTGCCGTCGTCGTTGAGCTGCAGCTTGGCGCGGGCCACCGCCGCGCCGCGGGTATCGCCGTCACCGGTTTCGGCGTAGCTGATATAGACGTACTGGTTGTTGGCGAAGTCGGGGTGCAGGATCACGTCGCCAAAGCCGCCCTGGCCGCCGTAGGCCACTTCCGGCACGCCGGCGATGTCGTGGCTCTTGCCGGTCTTGGGATCGACATGCTTGAGCACACCGCGCTTCTCGGTCACCAGCAGCGTGCCGTCGGGCAGAAAGGTCATGGCCCATGGCTCATCCAGCGTGGCGCGCGGCTCGGCGGTGAACGGCCATTGCGCCTTTGGCAGGGCGTCCGCCGCCTGGGCGCCGAGGCTGGCGAGACCGAGTGCGATACCACCGAGCAAAAGATGAACGGGACGGGTCATGGCGAATCTCTCCTGATAGCGGGCTTCACACGTTACCCGCGCGTCTGGAATGTAACCGGAGGTTTTTGTTACCAAGCGCGTCAGGGCAGTCCTGCTATCTGTTGTCGCTATCGCTGGTTTCAGTCATCTCGCTACATGCGCAGCTCGACTAGACGGCAAGGGTTTTATATAAAAGAAAGTGCCCCTGGCATCATAAAAGCTCTTTTTTAGATTGAAGGGATTCTGTTTTGTACCGTTTTACTGCCCGTGCCATCTGCATCATTCTGTTGTTCCTGCTGACGACTTTCCTTATTACGGTGACGCTAAGCCCATATCGCATCGATACGCTGCTTGGTTCCGGATATGAGCAGGGCTATCTGGGCTATAGCCCGGAAAAGGCTGCGCACTGGTATTTACGTGCTGCTGAGGATGGCGACCCGGTCGCGCAGTTCAAACTTGGGATCATGTTTCTAAAAGGAAAAGGTATAGCGACGGATACCACGGCTGGCTTGAAGTGGCTGCGCAGCGCTGCTGATAGTGGTTACGCGGTTGCGCAGTATCGGCTTGGTCAGGAAATTGAAGTGGGCACTGCTGGATCGCCCGACTACTCGGTGGCGGCTCAGTGGGTCGCCAAGGCTGCCGAACAAGGGCTGGCGCCCGCCCAGGGTGACCTTGCAGCGCGCTACCAATACGGTCTTGGCGTTGTGCAGGATGACGCGTTGGCTTTCTCTTGGGCCAGTCGTGCTGCCGAGCAGGGCGATGCGACTGGTCTTCGGGCGCTCGGCTACGCCTACATCTTTGGGCGTGGTGCATCACTGGACCCCGTTGCCGCGCTGCCGTTGCTTATCCAGGCGGCTGACAAGGATGACGGCCTAGCGGCAGAAATGCTTGGAGCCGCAAAACTGGCCGGCACCGGGGCACCCAAGAGTATTGACGAAGCGCTGCACTGGTATACCCGCGCAGCCGAACTGGGTCGTGTAAACGCGCAGTTCGCTCTGGGGTATCTCTACAGCGGGGCCGAGGGCGTGAAGCAGAATCTTGACCTCGCCGCCTATTGGTTTCTGCGAGCTGCCGAGCAAGGCAACGCTATGGCCCAGGCCACTCTCGCTAGCTTTCTCAATAAGGGGGTGGGTTTCGAAGTCAGTAAGGTAAAAGCCTGTGCTATTGCTCGGGTAGCGCTGCGCAAGAACTTACCTCAGGACACGGCTGCGCAAATTAGCAGTCAGCTGGCCAGAGACGAGGCCACTCTGGCGGCGGAACAGTTACAGGAAATTGAGGTCTTGGCGCACCTCTATTCCACCCCTGAGGGCGTTGCGACGTTGCGCACCGATCTGCTGAATGCACCCGCGCACTGAACGGCTCAGTCGGCACGGGCGATACGTGGGCAACGATGCGACAATAGCCGTTCTGCCGTGACCCGAGCCTAGCAACACTTTCCATGAAAATTCTCAGCCTGCGCCTGAAGAACCTCAACTCGCTCAAGGGCGAGTGGAAGATCGATTTCACCGCCGAGCCCTTCGCCAGTAACGGTCTGTTCGCCATCACCGGGCCGACCGGCGCGGGCAAGACCACGCTGCTCGATGCCATCTGCCTGGCGCTGTATCACCGCACCCCGCGCATGGACAAGGTCGGCGGCGAGAACGAGTTGATGACCCGGCATACCGCCGAGTGCCTGGCCGAGGTCGAGTTTGCCGTGAAGGGCCAGGGCTACCGCGCGTTCTGGAGCCAGCGCCGCGCCCGCGACAAGGCCGACGGCGCCCTGCAGGGCGCCAAGGCCGAGCTGGCGCGGCTGGACGGGCAGATCATCACCGACAAGCTCAGCGAAAAGCCCAAAGAGGTGGAGCGCCTCACCGGTCTGGATTTCGGTCGTTTCACCAAGTCGATGCTGCTGGCCCAGGGCGGTTTCGCGGCTTTTCTCGAAGCCAGCGCCAACCAGCGCGCCGAGTTGCTCGAAGAGCTGACCGGCACCGACATCTATGGGCAGATTTCCCAGCGGGTGTTCGAGCAGACCCGCGAGGTGAAAACCGCCCTCGACCAACTTCGCGCCCGTGCCGAGGGCGTCGAGTTGCTGGGTGACGAACAACGCCAGGCGCTGGCGGACGAAGCGGCGCAGCTGGCGGTGGAGGAGGGCGAAACGCAAGCAGCGTTCACTGATGCTGGTCGACAACGCCAGTGGCTGACCGATCTGGCGCGTGCCGAGGAGCAGACTGCGGCCGCCACCGCTCAGGTGGAAACGGCCTCCCAGGCCGAGCGAGATGCTGCCAGCGAACTGGCACGCCTGCAACTGGGCGAGCCAGCCCAGCGCCTGCAGCCGCTGTACCAGGCCGTGCGTGAAGCCGCATGCGCTCTGGCGGCCAACGAAGAACAGCAGCTCAATCATCAACAGCAACTTGCCGAGGCCCAGACGCAATGGAGCAGCAGCCTGGAGCAGGCCGCGCGGGCCAGCTCGGCGCTGGCTCTGGAAAAACAACAGGCCGTACAGCGGCTCGAGGCCGACTGCCAGGCCCTGGATGTCCAGCTGCAGGCTACCGCTGGCCACGAACGCCTGGCCGCTCAGCTCAGCGGCTGGCGGCAGGCCTTTCAGGCCCGTGACCATGCCCGGCAAGCCCTCGCCAACTTGCAGGCCCGCCAGCAGGCCGGTGCCGGCCAGTTGCAGCAATTCGTCGGGCAACTGAACGGCCTTGCCCAGTCCATGCAGGCTGCCGTTCAGGCCAAAGCCGAGGCTGAACAGGCGGTCAGCGAAGTGGACGGGCGCTGGCAAGCCGTCTTGGCCGGGCGCAGCGAGGCGCAGTGGCGCGAGCACTGGCAGCAGGTGCACGCCCGCGGCAGCGCGCTGGAGCAACTGGCGCAGCTGGCTGAGCGACGCAACCAGTTGAATCAGCAGCGCCAGCGTACGGCAGCCAACCTGACCCGCCAGCAGCAGAGCCTGGCTGAAAAGGAGGCCGAGCGTGCGGCCCTGCGCGAGCGCTACCGTGAGGTCAAACAGCGCCTGGCTGACCAGGAAAAGCTGCTGGAGCAGGAACAGCGCATCCGCGCCCTGGAAAGCTACCGCGCACAGTTGCAGGCCGACGAGCCTTGCCCGCTGTGCGGCGCTACCGAGCACCCGGCCATCGCTGCCTATCAGGCGTTGGACGTGTCGGCCACCCAGCGTGAGCGCGACGAGGCGCGGCAAAACCTCGATGCCCTGACCGAGCAAGGGCAGCAGCTCAGCAGCCAGGTCGCCGCTCTGCAAACCCAAGTCGCTCAGAGCCAGGAGCAGGATCAGGAACTGCAGCGTCAGCTCGACTCCCTGGCCGCCACCTGGCAGCGCCTGGGCGAAACCCTCGACCCGCTGCCCGAAGACGACCAGGCCCTCGCTGCCGCGCAAACCCGCCAGCTCACCGAGCATGTGGAGATCAACGCCACACTGAAAAAAATCGATGGCCTCAAAAGCGAACTGGAGCGGGCGCGCCAGGCCGCCAGCCTCGCCAGCCAGAAACACCAGGCGGCGCAGCACCAGCAGGCGGCCATCGAGCATGAGCGCGATCTGGCGCAGGCCGCCCAGCAGGCGCTCGATGAACAATTGGTTGCCCAGGGTGAACGCCTCAGCGCAATCGAACGCGACCTGGTCACCCAGCTCGCTGCCTTCGGCCACCAACTGCCAGAAGACGGCGCTGCCTGGCTGGTCGCCCGCCAGGCCGAAGCCGCCCGCTGGCAGGAAACACAGCAGCGGCGCCAGGCGCTGGCCCAGCAACTGCCGGCGCTGCAGCATCAAGAGGGCGAAACCGACAAGCTGGCGCAGCAATGGCAGGCGCGCTGGCAGGAAGCGAGCGGCGAGCCGTTTGCCGCCGAACTGATGGAACAGGCTGCCGCGCGTCTCGAAACGGCTCAGGCCGGTTGGCAAAGTGCAGAGCGGCGCTGCCTGGAGCTGCGCATCACGCTCGACGGCATCGCCCGCCAGCAACATGCGCTGCGCGAGGCCGAGCAGGCTGCAGCGCAGCAGTGGCAGGCGGCATTGGCGAGCAGCCCGTTCGCCGACGAGTCAGCATTTCTCGGGGCCGTGCTCGATGACGAGCAGCGCGAGCAATTGCATGCTCTCAAACAGCGCTTGGAAAAGGCCCAGACCGAGGCGCGCGCCCTGCAAGCCTCAGCCCACGCGCAACTGGCCGCGCTGCAAGCCGAGCCGCAGACCGAACACAGCGCCGTGTACCTGGACGAACACCTGCAAGCCCTGCAGGCGATACTCAAGCAGCAAGGCCAGCGCCAGGGCGAAATTCGCGGGCAGCTACAGGGTGATGATCAGCGCCGCCTCAACCAGCAGGCGCTGTTCGAGGCCATCGCCCGGCAGCAGGGCGATTACGACGGTTGGCAGCAGCTCAACAGCCTGATCGGCTCGGCCGACGGCGCCAAGTACCGGCGTTTCGCCCAGGGTCTGACCCTCGGCCATCTGGTGCATCTGGCCAACGGGCAACTGCAGCGCCTGCATGGCCGCTATCAAATGGCGCGCAAATTCCTGGGCGAACTGGAGCTGGAGGTCGTCGACACATGGCAGGGCGATGTGGTGCGTGACACGCGCACCCTGTCCGGCGGCGAGAGCTTTCTGGTCAGCCTGGCGCTGGCGCTGGCGCTGTCCGATCTGGTCAGCCACAAGACGCGCATCGACTCGCTGTTTCTCGATGAAGGCTTCGGCACCCTGGACGGCGAAACCCTGGAGGTGGCCCTCGATGCCCTGGACAATCTCAACGCCAGCGGCAAGATGATCGGCGTGATCAGCCACGTCGAGGCGCTCAAGGAGCGCGTTGCCGTGCAGCTCAAGGTCAACAAAGGTGTAGGCATGGGTTACAGCACCCTGGAGAAACGCTATGCGATTTAAATTTCTGACAGCGTGCCTCCTGGCAACCAGCTTCGTACACGCCGAAGACGTCCAGAAAGACCACGGCCTGCAGCCAATGGACGAGCGCGGCTGCGCACTCGGCAATGCCGGCATGCAGGCGCCGACGCTGACGCTGATGGCCGCAGCCTCCGGCGAGTCTGAAGCGCGCAAGGACATGGCACTGGCGCAGATGAAACAGGCGCTGGAGGCCGGCTGCCCGGTCGATGAGCCAGACCAGATGGGGCTCTCGGCCCTCAATGGCGCCATCCTCTATAACGAGCCGGTGCTGGTGAAGCTGCTGCTCGAAAACGGCGCCGATCCCAGGCGCAAGATCGTCAGCCCGAAAACCACCCTCAACGGCCTCGACTCCTTCGCTTTTCTTGATCTGCTCGGCAAGCGCGACGGCAAGCAGGACCGCAAGGCCATCGCTAACCTGCTGAAGGCGGCACGTTAGCGTTTCGCTTGTACCGACCATGGTGTTTCGCGCCGGTTGCAAATTCAGCGCGGAACCATGTGGCGGCGGGGCTATCTGTTGTAGGGATTTTTCATTGCCCTTACCAGGGTTTGTCGACGTTTCACGCGGCAACGCGGCTCGCGCTGAAACGCCAGCAGATCCTTGGGGCGTGTGCAGACTCCTTACCGATTCAGGGATGCCCATGCATAGACGTGACCTTCTCAAAGCCTCGATGATGATGGCCGTAGCCAGCGGTTTGCCGGCCAGCCTGTTCAGCCTGCACAGCTTCGCCGAAACCGCTGACGGCGAGGCTGAACCCTTCGATTTCAAGCAACTGCAGGCGCGCGCCAAGAGCTTGGCCGGTCGGGCGTACAAGAGCACCGCCGAAGTGCTGCCAGAGACCCTCGCCAAGCTGACGCCCCAGCAGTTCAACGCCATCCAGTACGACCCGGCGCACTCGCTGTGGAACGAACTGGGTGGCCAGCTTGACGTGCAGTTCTTCCACGTCGGCATGGGCTTTCGCCAGCCGGTGCGCATGCACGCCGTCGACCCCAAGAGCCGCCAGGCTCGTGAAGTGCATTTCCGTCCCGAACTGTTCGAGTACGGCAAGAGTGGCGTGGACGTTGCGCAGCTCAAGGGTGATCTGGGCTTTGCCGGCCTGAAGGTTTTCAAGCAGCCGAACATCGCCAAGTACGACATCGTGTCTTTTCTCGGCGCCAGCTATTTCCGCGCGGTGGACAACACCGGCCAGTACGGGCTTTCGGCGCGCGGCCTGGCGGTCGATACCTTTACCGACACGCCGGAGGAGTTCCCCGATTTCACCGAGTTCTGGTTCGAGACCCCGGACAAGGACGCCACCCGCTTCGTGCTCTACGCGCTGCTCGACTCGCCGAGCGCCACGGGCGCCTTTCGCTTCGATATCGACTGCCTGGAAGACCGCGTGGTGATGGACATCGACGCCCATATCAATGCCCGCAAGGCCATCAAGCAGCTGGGTATCACGCCGATGACCAGCATGTTCGCCTGCGGCGGCCATGAGCGTAACCGCTGCGACTTCATCGCCACGGCGATCCATGACAGTGATCGCCTGTCGATGTGGCGCGGCAATGGCGAGTGGGTGTGCCGGCCGTTGAACAACCCGGAAAAACTGCAGTTCAACGCGTTCGCCGACACCAACCCGAAGGGCTTCGGCCTGGTGCAGTACGACCATGACTTCAAGTCCTATCAGGACACCGTGGTCTGGTACAGCCGCCGCCCGAGCCTGTGGGTCGAGCCGACCACTCAATGGGGCGAGGGCAGCATCGACCTGCTGGAGATTCCCACCACTGGCGAGACCATGGACAACATCGTCTGCTTCTGGAATCCCAAGCAGCCGATCGAGCCGGGTACTTCACTGAATTTCGGTTACAAGCTGCACTGGGCGGCGCTGCCGCCGGTCAAACCGACTCTGGCCCAGGTGCATGGCACCCGCTCCGGCATGGGTGGCTTTACCCTTGGCTGGGCGCCGGGCGAGCACTGGCCGAAAGTCTGGGCACGGCGTTTTGCAGTCGACTTCGCCGGCGGCCCGCTGGCCAAGATGGACGCCAAGGCCCAGGTCGAGGTGGTGGTCGAGGCTTCCCATGGCGAGGTCAAGGATTTCAGCATCCTGGCCCTGTATCCGGAGGTCGAAGGCTTCCGCGCGCAGTTCGACTGGTTCCCCACCAGCGACAGCGTCGAGCCGGTGAACATGCGCGCTCACCTGCGCCGCGTCGACAACAAGGAAGTGCTCAGCGAAACCTGGCTGTACCAGTACTTCCCGCCGGCGCCGGCAGAGCGCCGTTATCCGGACTGGAAGAGCGATTCCTGACCGCCTGACACGTGGGCAGAGCGCCTCCTTTGGGCGGCGCTCTGCCCACGCTCCTGGCCGGGCTGGTAGACTGGCGCACTTTTTCTGAATTCCAAGAAGTGCGCCATGGCCCTGCCGTCCACGACCTACAAGATCGATCTCAACCTCACCGATATCGATCGCAACATCTACGAAAGCCTGCGTTTCACCGTGGCCCGCCACCCTTCGGAAACCGAGGAGCGCCTGGCGGCGCGGCTGATCGCCTATGCGCTGTTCTACCAGGAGAACCTGGCCTTCGGTCGCGGCCTGTCGGACGTCGACGAGCCGGCGTTGTGGGAAAAGAGCCTGGATGGTCGCGTGCTGCACTGGATCGAAGTCGGCCAGCCGGACAGCGAGCGCATCACCTGGTGCTCGCGGCGTACCGAGAAATTCAGTCTGGTGGCCTACGGCAACCTGCGCGTGTGGCAGACCAAATGCCTGGACCCGGTGCGCAGCCTGAAGAACATCAACGTTGTCGCCCTCGGCCAGGAAGCCCTGGGCGAGCTGTCCCAGGATCTGCCCCGTTCGCTGAGCTGGAGCGTGATGATCAGCGACGGTGAGTTGTTCGTTACCGACGAGCGCGGCCAGCACGAGATTCCCATGGAGTGGCTGGCTGGCGAGCGTGACCTGAGCAACTGATGCAAACCGGGCCCGGCTACGCCGGGCTTCGGCTCCCGTGTTAACCGCAAGAGTAGAAAACCCGTCCATGCGTATCGAGTCCCGCCCGCTTCCCGCTTCGCTGCCCGACCTGGGCAACCTGCCGCCGTTGTTGACCCGCCTTTATGCCGCACGCGGGGTGCTCTCGGCAGTGGAGTTGGAAAAGGGCCTGGCGCGGCTGATTCCGTTCAGCCAGCTTGCGGGCATCGATGCCGCGGTCGAGCTGCTGGTCGAGGGCTTGCGGCAACGCCAGCGCATGCTGATCGTCGGTGATTTCGACGCCGACGGCGCCACGGCGAGCACCGTCGGCCTGCTCGGCCTGCGCATGCTGGGCGCTGCCCACGTCGATTACCTGGTGCCCAATCGCTTCGAGTACGGCTACGGCCTGACCCCGGAGATCGTCGCCGTGGCGCTGAGCCGCGGGCCCGAACTGCTGATCACCGTCGACAACGGCATCTCCAGTATCGAGGGCGTGGCCGCGGCCAAGGCCGCCGGCCTCAAGGTGCTGGTCACCGACCATCACCTGCCGGGCCACGAGTTGCCGGCGGCCGATGCCATCGTCAATCCCAACCAGCCGGGCTGCAATTTCCCCAGCAAATCATTGGCCGGCGTCGGGGTGATCTTCTACGTGCTGCTGGCGCTGCGTGCGCGGCTGCGCGAACTGGGCTGGTTCAGCGCCGAGCGCCCCGAGCCGAATCTGGGTGAGCTGCTCGATTTGGTGGCCCTGGGCAGCGTGGCCGACGTGGTGCCGCTGGACGCCAACAACCGCATCCTGGTGCATCAGGGCCTGGCGCGCATTCGCGCCGGTCGCGCGCGCCCCGGTTTACGTGCGCTGCTGGAAGTGGCTGGCAAGCAGCACGGGCGGATCACTTCGACCGACCTGGGGTTCATCCTCGGCCCGCGCCTGAATGCGGCGGGGCGTCTGGACGACATGAGTTTGGGCATCGAATGCCTGCTCTGCGAAGACGAAGCCCTGGCCCGCGACATGGCCGTGCAGCTCGACCAGCTCAACCAGGACCGCAAAGCCATCGAGCAGGGCATGCAGCGTGAGGCCCTTGCCCAGCTCAAGGACCTGCCGCTGGAAAACCTGCCGTTCGGCCTGTGCCTGTTCGAAGCGGATTGGCACCAGGGTGTGATCGGCATCCTCGCCTCGCGCCTGAAGGAACGCTACCACCGCCCGACCATCGCCTTCGCCGATGCCGGAGAGGGCATGCTCAAGGGCTCGGCCCGCTCGGTGCCGGGCTTTCATATCCGCGATGCGCTGGACGCCGTGGCCTCGCGCCACCCAGGGCTGATCAGCAAGTTCGGCGGCCACGCCATGGCTGCCGGCCTGTCGCTGCCGGCCGAGCACTTCGAGACCTTCGCCAAGGCCTTCGACGATGAAGTTCGCCGCCAGCTCTGCGAGGACGACCTGACCGGCCGGCTATTGTCCGATGGCGTGCTGAGTATCGACGAATTCAACCTGCCGCTGGCCCGCGAGCTGCGCAACGCCGGCCCCTGGGGCCAGCATTTCCCCGAGCCGCTGTTCCACGGCGCGTTCCAACTGGTGCAGCAGCGCATCGTCGGCGAACGTCACCTGAAGGTGATGCTCAAGAGCGAGTGCGGCAGCCTGCAACTCGACGGCATCGCCTTCGGCGTCGACCGTGACGTATGGCCCAACCCCACCGTGCGCTGGGTCGAGCTGGCCTACAAGCTCGACGTCAACGAGTTTCGCGGCCAGGAGTCGGTGCAGTTGCTGATTTCCCACCTGGCGCCGCGCTGATCGCTGCGTCACGCTCTCAACCGCTCTGCTGAACGTTGCTCACCGCCCGATGGTCTATCGAGCGGTGTGGCACGGTCGTTCGTGCAATATTCTGACGCAATCTGTAACCGACGACGGCCAGGCTTCGCAGTAGATTCCTCTGTTCCCGAATTATTGGAGATATCCATGAATACGCGCGGCTTGCTCGACCAACTGCTGAAGTCCGGGCAGGAATTGCTGCAACAGAAAACCGCTGGCAAGTCCTCGTCCGGGCTTGGCGGTGCGCTGGGCGGCCTGCTCGGCGGCAATGCCGCTGGGGCAGGCAAGAGTGATAACGGCGGTATCGGTTCGATGCTCAAGGGCGCTGGCGGCGGCGCGGCCCTGGCCATGCTGCTGGGCAACAAGCGCGTACGCAAGGTCGGTGGCAAGGTGGCGATCTATGGCGGCCTGGCCGCGCTCGGCGTGATCGCCTACAAGGCTTACGGCAATTGGCAAGCCAAGCAGGCGGGCGCCCCCAAGGGCGAGCCACAGACAATCGATCGTCTGCCGGCGCCCGAAGCGGAGCTGCACAGCCAGAGCATCCTCAAGGCGCTGGTGGCAGCGGCCAAGGCCGATGGGCATGTCGACGAGCGTGAGCGCGAGTTGATCGAAGGCGAGTTCAGCAAGTTGGCCAGCGACAGTGAAACCCAGCGCTGGCTGCACGCGGAACTGAACAAGCCGCTGGATCCGGCTGACGTGGCGCGCGC
>CBIFVM010000052.1:0-20386 GCA_966186235.1 uncultured Pseudomonas sp. | reverse complement strand
TTGCCGCGACGCTGCGTTTCTCGCCGACTCATTTAGCCAGCTAAACTTCGCGGCTCGTGCCTTGCTTCGCGGCAAAACGGGCTCCGGCGCGGCCGTGCGTGAAACAGCAACAGACCCTACCTATCCGCGGCGTGCCCCCGTCGCCCTTTTCCGGTAGCATTCCGGGCATGTTTTCGCCCCGCCTGGAAGCCTCAATGACCGACCGCATCACCCTGCTGCGTCCTGACGACTGGCACATTCACCTGCGCGACGGCGCCGTACTGCCGCACACCGTTGCCGATGTGGCCCGCACCTTCGCTCGCGCGATCATCATGCCCAACCTGGTTCCGCCGGTGCGCAACGCCATCGAGGCGGGCGAATATCGCCAGCGCATTCTCGCCGCACGACCAGCCGGCAGCCAGTTCGAGCCGCTGATGGTGCTTTACCTCACCGACCGCACCACAGGCGACGATATCCGCGCTGCCAAGGCCAGCGGTTACGTGTATGCGGCAAAGATGTACCCGGCGGGCGCGACGACCAACTCCGACTCCGGCGTCACCAGCCTGGACAACATCAGCGGCGCCCTGGAAGCCTTGGCGGAAACCGGCTTGCCGCTGTTGGTGCACGGCGAGGTGACCCGCTCGGAAATCGACGTCTTCGACCGCGAGAAAGCCTTCATCGACGAGCACCTGTGCCGCGTCGTCGAGCGCTTCCCGACGCTCAAGGTGGTGTTCGAGCACATCACCACCGCTGATGCCGCGCAGTTCGTCAAGGAAGCGCCGGCCAACGTCGGTGCGACCATCACCGCCCAGCACCTGTTGTACAACCGCAACCACATGCTGGTGGGCGGCATTCGCCCGCACTTCTATTGCCTGCCGATCCTCAAGCGCAACACCCACCAGCAGGCGCTGCTGGATGCAGCCACCAGCGGCAGCCCGAAATTCTTCCTGGGCACCGACTCGGCGCCCCATGCCAAACACGCCAAGGAAAACGCCTGCGGTTGTGCCGGTTGCTACACAGCCTACGCCGCCATCGAGCTGTACGCCGAAGCGTTCGAGGAACGCGGCGCGCTGGACAAGCTGGAGGGCTTCGCCAGCCACTTCGGCCCGGACTTCTACGGCCTGCCGCGCAATACCGACACCATCACCCTGGTGCGTGAAGCCTGGGCCGCCCCGGCCAGCCTGCCGTTCGGCGAACAGACGGTCATCCCCCTGCGCGCTGGTGAAACCCTGCGCTGGCGCCTACTGGAGGCCGGCCAATGAGTGAAGAACTGTACGAAGACGATCAGGACCTGCCGACCAGCAGTGGCCCGCGCCACCCGATGGCCGCGCGCTTTCGCGGCTACCTGCCGGTGGTCGTGGACGTCGAGACCGGTGGTTTCAATAGCGCCACCGATGCCCTGCTGGAAATTGCCGCCACCACTATCGGCATGGACGAAGGCGGCTTCCTGTATCCAGACCACACTCACTTCTTCCGGGTCGAACCCTTCGAGGGCGCCAACATCGAACAGGCGGCCCTGGATTTCACCGGCATCAAGCTCGACCACCCGCTGCGCATGGCGGTCAGCGAAGAGCATGCTCTGACCGAGATCTTCCGTGGCCTGCGCAAGTCCCTGAAGGCCAATGGCTGCAAACGCGCGATCCTGGTCGGCCACAACAGCAGCTTCGACCTCGGCTTCCTGAACGCCGCCGTCGCCCGCTGCGACCTCAAGCGCAATCCTTTCCACCCCTTCTCCAGCTTCGACACCGCCAGCCTCGCCGGCCTCGCCTACGGGCAGACCGTGCTGGCCAAGGCCTGCCAGGCCGCCGGCATCGAGTTCGACGGTCGCGAAGCTCACTCCGCCCGCTATGACACCGAGAAGACTGCCGAGCTGTTCTGCGGCATCGTCAATCGCTGGAAGGAAATGGGCGGCTGGGAAGACTTCGACGAGTGAATGCCATGAAAAAATACCAGATCTTCATCGATGGGCAGGCTGGCACCACGGGCCTGCAGATTCGCCAGCGCCTGGCCAATCACCCGCAGATCGAGGTGGTCACCATCGACCACGACAAGCGCCGCGACGTCGACGCCAAGCTCGCGCTGATGCGCTCGGTCGACGTCACCGTGCTGTGCCTGCCTGACGACGCCGCAAAAGAAACCGCGGCCCAGGCCCGCGAAGTCGGCTGCCGCGTGCTGGACGCCAGCTCCGCGCACCGCACCGCCAGCGACTGGGTATTCGGCATGGCCGAACTGACCAAGGGTCAACGTGAAGCGATTGCCAATGCTCGCGCCGTCAGCAACCCCGGTTGCTACGCCACCGGCGCCATTCTGCTGCTGCGCCCCCTGATCGAGGCCGGCCTGCTGGGCGCTAATCGCGAGCTGTGCATCAACGCGGTATCCGGCTACACCGGCGGCGGCACCAAGATGGTCGAGCGTTACGAGGGCGAAGGCGCGCCGGTCTACGCCGCCTACGGCCTAGGCTTCGATCACAAGCACATCCCGGAAATCCAGCACTGGAGCGGCCTCAACGCACGCCCGATCTTCCAGCCGGCGGTCGGCAGTTACGATCAGGGCATGCTGGTGATGATCCCGCTGCAAGGCAGCAACGGCGCAGAGCTGCACCAGGCGTTGGCCGCCTACTACCAGGGCGAGCAGTTCGTGCAGGTGCAGCCGTACAACGAGATTGCTGCCGACACCGCACCGTTCATCACGCCTCACGGCCTGAGCGGCAGCAACCGCGCCGAACTGCAGGTATTCGGTGCGGGCAGCGGTCAGCAGGCGCTGCTGGTGGCCAAGCTCGACAACCTCGGCAAGGGTGCCTCGGGCGCTGCCGTGCAGAACCTGAACATCATGCTTGGCCTTGAAGAAGGGCTGTGCACGCAGATCGCCTGATCACTGCCCTCTCCCACTAAAAAACCGGCTTCAGGCCGGTTTTTTTGTGGCTGCAGATCGGCCCGCCGGCCGAGTAAAATTACCTGCGAGGCGTCGCGCACGACCGCTTATCCAAAGTTACCGATTAGTGCCAATCAAGAGCCGCTTTATCTTTGACACGCATTCTCATTAACATTAGTATCCTTCGCCATCAGTCTCAGCCAAGCGACGGGCCAAGCCTATGTACGTCTGCCTTTGCGAAGGTGTCACCGACGGTCAGATCCGCGAAGCAATCTACGAAGGTTGCTGCAGCTACCGTGAAGTCCGTGAAACGCTGGGCGTTGCCAGCCAGTGTGGCAAATGTGCGTGCCTGGCCAAGCAGGTAGTGCGTGAAACCCTGAGCGAAGTGCAACAAAGCCAGGTTGTAATGGCCTACCCGGGAAATTTTGTTGCGGCTTGAACATACTTTTTTGAAGAACCGGATCTCGTATCCGGTTTTTTTATGCCTGAAATTCAATGAGTTAGCGCCAAAACGCACAACTTAAACACTCTCATTTATATTTATTTTCACTTATATTTCAATAACTTACGTTTGACAGGCGTATTTCGCAAGCCCAGAATTCGCCATCGGTTACTCAATTTCGGTGGGCATGGGCATGAAAGGCGACAAGAAAGTCATCCAGCATTTGAACAAGATCCTCGGCAACGAGCTGGTCGCGATCAACCAGTACTTCCTGCATGCCCGCATGTACGAAGACTGGGGCCTGACCAAACTCGGCAAGCACGAGTACCACGAATCCATCGACGAGATGAAGCACGCCGACAAGCTCATCAAGCGCATCCTGTTCCTGGAAGGCCTGCCGAACCTGCAGGACCTGGGCAAGATCCTGATCGGCGAAAACACCCAGGAAATGCTCGAGTGCGACCTGAAGATCGAACACAAGGCGCATATCGACCTGAAAGAGGCCATCGCCTACTGCGAAAGCGTCGGCGACTACGCCAGCCGTGAACTGCTCGAGGACATCCTCGAATCCGAGGAAGAGCACATCGACTGGCTGGAAACCCAGCTGAGCCTGATCCAGGCTGTTGGTCTGCAAAATTATCTGCAGTCGCAGATGGACGAATAATCGTCGGCCAACGAAAGACGGGAGCCAAGGCTCCCGTTTTTTATGCCTGCGCTCTGGGCATAGAAAAACCGGAGTGCTTTAAGGGCACTCCGGTTCTTTGTACTAGTGACTCAGGGGGCTTGCGAGCTAGAGCCATGCAAGGCGAAAGTAAGCGAAAAAGCGGAATGTACTGCTGTACATGAGCAATTTGAGCTTTCTTTCAACGCAGCAGGGCCGACGCGCAGCTGCTCAGCAGATCATTTCTCGACGAAAGCGCGCTCGATCAGGTAATCACCCGGCTCGCGCATACGCGGCGAAATCTTCAGGCCAAAGCTGTCGAGCACTTCGCTGGTTTCGTCGAGCATGCTCGGGCTGCCGCAGATCATCGCGCGGTCGTCCTGGGGGTTGATCGGCGGCAGGCCGATGTCCGCGAACAGCTTGCCGCTGCGCATCAGGTCGGTCAGGCGACCCTGGTTCTCGAACGGCTCGCGGGTCACGGTGGGGTAATAGATCAGCTTTTCCTTCAGCGCATCGCCGAAAAACTCGTTCTGCGGCAGGTGCTCGGTGATGAATTCGCGATAGGCCACTTCGTTGACGTAGCGCACACCGTGAACCAGGATCACCTTCTCGAAACGCTCGTAGGTTTCCGGATCCTGGATCACGCTCATGAACGGCGCCAAGCCGGTACCGGTGCTGAGCAGGTACAGGTGCTTGCCCGGATTGAGGTCGTCGAGCACCAGCGTGCCGGTGGGCTTCTTGCTGATGATGACTTCGTCGCCTTCCTTGAGGTGCT
Organism: uncultured Pseudomonas sp.; assembly: GCA_966186235.1. GTDB lineage: Bacteria > Pseudomonadota > Gammaproteobacteria > Pseudomonadales > Pseudomonadaceae > Aquipseudomonas. The sequence continues at coordinate 15,658 of CBIFVM010000052.1, read as the reverse complement.
GCAGCTGGGAGGTCAGCGGGCCATCGGGCACCTTGATGCTGAAAAACTCGAGGTGCTCTTCCCAGTTCGGGCTGGCGATGGAGTAGGCGCGCATGAGCGGACGGCCGTTTTCCTGCTGCAGGCCGATCATCACGAACTGGCCATTCTCGAAGCGCAGACCCGGATCGCGGGTGCACTTGAAGCTGAACAGCGTGTCATTCCAGTGGTGAACACTCAGAACGCGTTCGTGGTTCATGTTGCTCATGTACGGGGGCTCCTGAAAACGTCGGGCGCGCTGATTCTTAAGCGCAATTGCGCGGCATTCTAATCGCGGCCAGAATATCTGTTAAATGAATTATCAAGATATGGGTTATCGGTTATATAGATATGCGATTTACGCTACGTCAACTCCAAGTATTCGTCGCCGTCGCCCAGCAGGAGAGCGTCTCCAAGGCCGCCTCGCAACTGGCCCTGTCACAATCGGCGGCCAGCACCTCGATCAGCGAGCTGGAACGGCAATCTAGCTGTCAGCTGTTCGACCGCGCCGGCAAACGCCTGAGCCTCAACGCCCTGGGCCGCCAGTTGCTGCCCCAGGCCGTCGCCCTCCTCGATCAGGCCAAGGAAATCGAAGACCTGCTCAACGGCAAATCAGGTTTCGGCTCGCTGGCCGTCGGCGCCACGCTGACCATTGGCAACTACCTGGCCACCCTGCTGATCGGCGGTTTCATGAAAGTGCACCCGGAGAGCCAGGTGAAACTACACGTGCAGAACACCGCACATATCGTGCAGCAGGTGGCTCATTATGAAATTGACCTGGGTCTAATCGAGGGCGACTGCAATCACCCGGACATCGAGGTACAGAGCTGGGTCGAGGATGAGCTGGTGGTGTTCTGCGCGCCGCAGCATCCGCTGGCCAAACGCGGGCATGCGGGCATCCGCGAATTGAGCGGCGAGGACTGGATCCTGCGCGAACAGGGCTCTGGTACCCGGCTGACCTTCGATCAGGCCATGCGCCACCACTCCGACGCGCTCAACGTACGCCTCGAACTGGAACATACCGAGGCGATCAAGCGCACGGTGGAGTCCGGCCTGGGCATCAGCTGCATTTCACGACTGGCGCTGCGCGATGCCTTTCGCCGTGGCAGCCTGGTTCCCGTAGAGACGCCAGATCTGGATCTGCGCCGGCAGTTCTATTTCATCTGGCATCGACAGAAATACCAGACCGCCGCCATGCGTGAATTTCTCGACATGTGCCGGGCGCTGACGGCCGGCATCCGCCGCAGCGACGAGATCGTGCTGCCGGCGGTGCGTTAGCCGAGCAGGATCAACGCCCATACGCTGGCGATCAGCGTCAGGGACACCAGTTGCGCAGCGCTGCCCATGTCCTTGGCGGTCTTGGACAGTGGGTGCAGGTCCAGGGAAATGCGGTCGATGGCCGCTTCGACTGCCGAATTGAGCAGTTCGACGATCAGCGCCAGCAGGCACACGGCAACCATCAGCGCGCGCTCGACGCGGCTGACGTCGAGCAGCAGCGCAACGGGAATCAGCACCACGTTGAGCAGCACCAACTGGCGAAATGCCGCTTCGCCCGCGAAGGCCGCGCGCAGGCCATCGAGCGAGTAGCCCGCGGCATTGAGAATACGCTTGAGACCGGTTTGTCCTTTGAACGGCGACATGGGCAATGAGCTATGGTAGAGAAAGGCGCGCAGGGTACGCGAGCGCACCGTGAAAATCTCGTGAAATGCGGCAAAAACGCATCAGGCGGCCGGCACCGACTCCAATTGCTGCAACAGTAGCGCTGCCTGGGTTCGGGTGCGCACCCCGAGCTTGCGGAAAATGGCCGTCACATGGGCCTTCACCGTCGCTTCGGAAACGCTCAGCTCGTAGGCGATCTGCTTGTTCAGCAGACCTTCGCAAACCATGGTCAGCACCCGGAACTGCTGCGGTGTGAGGCTGGCAAGGCCGGCGCTGGCCGCTTTCGCCTCGGAGGACAGGCTGACCGCCTCCTCGCTTTGCGGCGGCCACCAGACTTCGCCCTCCAGCACCTGGCGCACGGCCTGCTGCAGCACTTCGAGCGAACTGGACTTGGGAATGAAACCGCTGGCGCCGAACTCACGGGAGCGCACCACCACCGCGGCTTCTTCCTGGGCGGAGATCATCACCACCGGAATCTGCGGATACTGGCCGCGCAGCAACACCAGCCCGGAGAACCCGTAAGCACCGGGCATATTGAGATCGAGCAGGACCAGATCCCAGTCGGTCTTCTCGGCAAGCCGGGCTTCCAGCTCGGCGATGCTGGCGACTTCCACCAAGCGCACGCCGGAGCCGAGGCCCATCGTCAGGGCTTGCTGCAACGCGCTGCGAAACAGCGGATGATCATCAGCTATCAGGATTTCGTAAGCGACCATGGCAGATCCTGTTCTTTTTATAGGCATACCGTGCTGCAGGCCCCATCTGCCTGACAGCGTGACGTACGGCGCCCACCAGCATGCCGAGCGCAAGCGGGGTGGTCAAGCGCAGCGCTTTGCGGCAAAGTCTGCGCCTTTTTTGCAGGGAGCTCACCACCATGCCCAACCACGCGCTGCGCGCCGACCTGCTGATGCTGGTCACCGCGATGATCTGGGGCTCGTCTTTCGTCGCCCAGCGGCTGGGAATGGATGCCATCGGGCCATTCCTTTACAGCGGCCTGCGTTTCGCCCTGGCAGTGGTGGTGCTGTTGCCGGTGATCATGCTGCTGCGTCGCCGTAGCGCTCAACCGGCCTCGCCCATCAGCCGCCCGGTGCTGCTGGGCGGCAGCCTGATGGGGGCGGTGCTGGCGCTGGGCATCAACCTGCAGCAGGTCGGCCTGCTGTTCACCAGCGTCACCAACTCGGGCTTCATCACCGGCCTCTACGTCATCGTGGTACCCCTGCTCGGCCTGCTGCTGGGCCACAAGACCGGGCTGGGCATCTGGCTGGGCGCTTCGCTGGCAGTGGTCGGCATGTTCCTGCTCAGCGTCGGCGAGGGCTTCCATGTCGCCTCAGGCGACCTGCTGCAGCTGGCCGGCGCCTTCGTCTGGGGCATCCACGTGCTGCTGGTGGGGGTTTTCGCAGCCCGCCATGACGCGCTGGTCCTGGCTCTGGTGCAGTTCGTCACCTGCGCGGTGATCAGCCTCGCCCTGGCCCTGGTCTTCGAACGGCTGCCCGGTGCTGAAATCGCCCAGGCGCTGCCTGCAATTTTCTACGGCGGCATCTTCGGCGTGGCAGTGGGCTTTACCCTGCAGGTCATCGCCCAGAAGCATGCGATTGCCTCCCATGCGGCGATCATTCTGTCCCTCGAGGCCGTGTTCGCAGCCATCGCCGGGGCATTGCTGCTGGGCGAGTCGCTTTCCTCGCGCGGCTACGTCGGCTGCGCGCTGATGTTCGCCGGCATGCTGCTCGCCCAGTTGTGGCCAAAGCCGGCAAGCATCAAAGAAACGGCTTGAGGCGCGCGTGCAGACCGTCGTCCAGGTTCACGGCGCGGGGCGCCTTGGAGGCCAGGTAATGCTCGCTGAATACGTCCAGGTAGGCGTTCAGGGCATCGGCAGCGCGCTCGTCACCGGCCAACTCCAGGCACATGGCCGCGACCTCCGCGGTGCACAGGTGATCGTCACGCTTGGAGCGTCGTAACCGATAGCGCGACAGCGTCTCCGGCTGCAGGCTGAGGACCGGCAGGCCGTCCAGATAAGGGCTCTTGCGAAACATCTTGCGCGCCTGCGTCCAGGTGGCATCGAGCAGCACGAACAGCGGTCGCTTGCCGGCCGTGGTATCGACCGACGTCACCACCCGCTCGGGCTCGGCGTATTCGCCAGGAAACACCAGATAGGGCTGCCACTGCTCATCATCGAGCAAGGTCGGCAGCGCCGGGTCGACCTCGGTTCGCGACCAGCCGAAGGCCGAGGTATCGGCCACCACGTCGGCAATCAGCCAGCCCGTATTGCTCGGCTTCAGCGCCTCGACATCGTGCATCACCAGGCACACACCCGCACGCGCCGGAACCTGCGGCTTCCACGCGCACAGGCAGTGGCTGCTGGCCAGCCGGCACCGTGCACAACGAGCCGCACGAGAGCCCCGGGCCAGGAACGGTTTGACACTACGGGCCAGGCGCGCGGCGCGTAAAGCGTGGACGGCGTGGCTCATGGGCGAACGCCCGGTTCGCGGGTGATCACGCGATGAAAAGCAGGGGAATACATGACGGGCAGAATCGCTGGCAGGAGGGGCGCCTAGTTTACCAAGTGCTGGCCGCACGGTGCCGCTCAATACGCACGCCGCACTTGCGACAAGCTTGGTAACATCAATCATCGGCTGCCGACTTGATTCGCCAGAACGAACATAACCAGAAGAGCCCGGTCTATTACCGCTCACTGCCTTCAGGAGTCTGCCCATGCAGCGTATCGCCCTATCCGTTCTCCTCGCCAGCCTGCTCCTGCCAGCCGCTCACGCTGCGTCGCTCAAGGATTACGAGCTCACCAAAACCCTGGAAAAGGTGGCCAAGGAAAGCAGCGCCGGCACGCCGCGCGCCATCAACGAAGACATTCTCGACCGTGGTTACACCGTCGAAGGCAACGAGCTGATCAATCACCTCAGCGTTCGCCCCTCCCACGCCTCGCAGATGCGCGGCAACCCCGATACCGTCCGCGCCCAGCTGACCAACAGCGTGTGTAGCAATCCGGGCTTCCGCAAGTTGCTGGCCAGCGGTGCGGTGCTGCGCTATGAGTTCAGCGAAATCCAGAGCAACCGCCCCATCACCACCGAGCGATTCGGCAAGGCCGACTGCCGCCTGTAAGTCACGGGAATGTGCTAGAACTCGGGCATTGACGCATAAGGAGTAGCGCAATGGACGACCACGTGAATGGCAACCTGCCGGCGAGCGGCGATACGCTGGCAGCCGAACTGGATACCCTGGCGGCGCGGATAACGCCGGCGGGTAGCGCCAACACCGCCCTGTACCGGGAAATGCTCGCCACCGTGGCGCGTATGGCCCAGGCCGACCGCAATCGCTGGAACGCCAAGATCATGCTGCAGACCTTGCGTGAACTCGAGCGAGCGTTCGCCATGCTCGATCGTTTTCGCCATCGCTGCAAGGTCACCGTGTTCGGCTCGGCGCGCACCCAACCCGGTCATCCGGTCTACGCCCTGGCGCGGGAACTGGGCGAGACACTCGCCCGCCATGACCTGATGGTGATCACCGGCGCCGGTGGCGGCATCATGGCTGCCGCCCACGAAGGCGCGGGCCGTGACAACAGCCTGGGCTTCAACATCACCCTGCCCTTCGAGCAATCCGCCAATGCAGTCATGAAGGGCAGCGACAATCTGCTGTCCTTCCATTTCTTCTTTTTGCGCAAGCTGTTCTTCGTCAAGGAAGCCGACGCACTGGTGCTCTGCCCCGGAGGCTTCGGCACCCTGGATGAAGCCCTGGAAGTCATCACCCTGATCCAGACCGGCAAGAGCCCGCTGGTACCGGTGATCCTGCTCGACGAGCCGGATGGCACCTTCTGGCAAGGCTTGCTCGATTACATCCAGCAGAACCTGGACAGCAACGGCTACATCCTGTCCAGCGACCTGAACTTGATGCGCCTGGTACACGACGCCGAGTCGGCCGCCCAGGAGATTGATCGCTTCTACGCCAACTACCATTCCAGTCGCTGGCTGCAGGATCAGTTCGTGGTACGCATGCGCCATCCGCTGAGCGAAGCTGCGCTGGCGCACCTGAACCTGCAGTTCAGCGACCTGTGCAAGCACGGCGACATCCAGCAGCAACCAGCCGGTGACGAACTCGTCGACGGCACCGAGTTGCATAAACTGCCAAGGCTGACGTTCGCCTTTAGCGGCCGTAATGCGGGACGTTTGCGGGAATTACTCGACGTGATCAACCAGCCGCATCATTGGCTGAGCTGAACACAGCGTCAAAAGGAAAGGGACGCCGGGGGGTCAAGGATGGCGAACTGAGCGGCTCGACCTGAAAAGGTAGGGATCAGTCGTCGAACGCGCCGCGCAGCAGCTGACCGACCAGATCCATCGGGTAGCCGCGATAGACCAGAAAACGCATCTGCTTGGCCCGCTCGCGAGCATCGCCAGGCAATTGACCGGCAAACTTGCGTTGCCAGGTTTCCCGCAAACCTTCGCGCCAATCGATACCGCTGTCACGCAGCGCCTGGTCGACATCCCCACGCGCCAGGCCACGCTGGGAGAGATCATCGCGGATGCGCTGCGGGCCGAAACCCGAGCGCGCCCGGTAACTGATGAAACTCTCCAGATAACGCGCCTCGGACAACAGCCCTTCCTCGCTCAGGCGATCGAGGGCGGTTTCGATGTGCTCGTCGCTGACTCCGCGCTGGCGCAACTTGCGCGCCAGCTCGACGCGCCCGTGTTCGCGACGCGCCAGCAGATCCATGGCGGCATGCCGCACCGCCGTGACGTTATCCAGAACAGCGGGCATCAGAAGTCCGCTTCGGTATCCACCAGGTCATTGGCCGGCGCATTGGCCTTGGCAGGGCCGGACACCACCAGCAGCTTGTCACGGATCTGACCTTCGATCTCGCGGGCCACTTCCACGTTATCTTCCAGGAACTTGGCGGCGTTGGCCTTGCCCTGACCGATCTTGTTGCCCTTGTAGCTGTACCAGGCACCGGATTTCTCGACCAGACCCTGCTGTACGCCAAGGTCGATGATCTCGCCGTTACGGTAGATGCCCTTGCCGTAGAGAATCTGGAACTCGGCCTGACGGAATGGCGGGGATACCTTGTTCTTGACGACCTTGACGCGCGTTTCGCTGCCGACCACTTCGTCGCCCTCTTTCACCGCGCCGGTGCGGCGAATGTCGAGGCGAACCGAGGCGTAGAACTTCAGGGCGTTACCACCGGTGGTGGTTTCCGGGCTACCGAACATCACGCCGATCTTCATGCGGATCTGGTTGATGAAGATTACCAGGCAGTTGGCGTTCTTGATGTTGCCGGTGATTTTACGCAGCGCCTGGCTCATCAGGCGAGCCTGCAGGCCGACGTGCATGTCGCCCATTTCACCTTCGATTTCCGCTTTCGGCACCAGGGCAGCAACGGAGTCGACGATGATCACGTCGATGGCGTTGGAGCGCACCAGCATGTCGGTGATTTCCAGGGCCTGCTCACCGGTGTCCGGCTGCGAGACCAGCAGGTCGTCGACGTTGACGCCCAGCTTGCCGGCGTAGTCGGGGTCCAGCGCGTGCTCGGCGTCGACGAAGGCACAGGTGGCGCCTGCCTTCTGCGCTTCGGCGATTACCTGCAGGGTCAGCGTGGTCTTACCCGAGGATTCCGGGCCGTAGATTTCCACGATCCGGCCTTTCGGCAAGCCGCCAATCCCCAGCGCGATGTCCAGGCCCAGGGAGCCGGTGGAAATGGCCGGAATGGCCTGACGGTCGTGATCGCCCATGCGCATGACCGCGCCCTTGCCGAACTGTTTCTCGATCTGGCCCAGGGCAGCCGCCAACGCGCGCTTCTTGTTCTCGTCCATTGTATTCCTCACGTGATCAGAAGGGCCTGACGGCCAATAACTGTATAAGTAGACAGTATTATTCCACAGGGTTCGGCACTCGCCTACCCCGCAGCAGGATTTTCTTCGACCAGTAGTCGCAACAGGCCCTGCAACGCAGCTTCCACGGTTTGCAAACGCACGGCATCGCGGTCCCCGGGGAACTGGAAGCACCGGCTGAACAGGGTGTCGCCATTGCCCCAGGCGATCCACACGGTGCCGACCGGCTTCGTCAGGCTACCGCCGCCCGGCCCGGCGACGCCGCTGACTGCCGTGGCGTAGCGCGCGCCACTCTGGGCTTGGGCGCCGCGCACCATGGCCTCGACCACCTCGCGACTGACCGCGCCTACCGTAGCGAAGTGTGCTTCGGGCACGCCCAGCTGGCGGGTTTTCTGGGTATTGGAATAGGTCACAAAGCCCGCCTCGAACCAGGCCGAGCTGCCCGCTACTCGGGTAATGGCCTCGGCGATGCCGCCACCGGTGCAGGACTCGGCAGTGGTGACCTGGGCGCCCTTGGCCAGTAGCGCCTGGCCGAGACGGGCGGCGAGCCCGGTGATGGACCGTTCATCGATATTCATCTGCGCTCCGGGGTTAAAGCGGGAGGGGTCGATACCGTACACTACGCGCTTTTGCGATTCAGCCGGACACTCGACACGATGAGCCAAAGCGACCTCAGTTCTCATACCCCGATGATGCAGCAGTACTGGCGGCTGAAGAACCAGCACCCGGACCAGCTGATGTTCTATCGCATGGGTGACTTCTACGAGATCTTCTACGAGGACGCCAAGAAAGCCGCCAAACTGCTGGACATCACCCTGACCGCCCGCGGGCAGTCGGCGGGCCAGTCGATCCCGATGTGCGGCATTCCGTTTCACTCGGTCGAGGGCTACCTGGCCAAGCTGGTCAAGCTCGGCGAGTCGGTGGTCATCTGCGAACAGATCGGCGACCCGGCCACCAGCAAGGGCCCGGTGGAACGCCAGGTGGTGCGCATTATCACCCCGGGCACCATCAGCGACGAAGCGCTGCTCGACGAACACCGCGACAACCTGCTGGCTGCCGTGCTGGGTGACGAGCGCCTGTTCGGCCTTGCCGTGCTGGACATCACCAGCGGCCGCTTCAGCGTGCTGGAGATAAAAGGCTGGGAAAACCTGCTGGCCGAACTCGAGCGCCTCAACCCGGCAGAGCTGCTGATTCCCGATGACTGGCCCCAGGGACTGCCGGCCGAGAAGCGCCGTGGCTCGCGTCGCCGCGCGCCCTGGGACTTCGAGCGCGACACGGCCCAGAAGAGCCTGTGCCAACAGTTCGGCACCCAGGATCTCAAAGGCTTCGGCTGCGAAACCCTGACCCTGGCCATCGGCGCAGCCGGCTGCCTGCTGGCCTATGCCAAGGAAACCCAGCGCACCGCCCTGCCCCATCTGCGCAGCCTGCGCCATGAACGCATCGACGACACGGTGATCCTCGACGGCGCCAGCCGCCGCAATCTGGAGCTGGACGTCAACCTCGCCGGCGGCCGCGACAACACCCTGCAATCGGTGGTGGACCGTTGCCAGACCGCCATGGGCAGCCGCCTGCTCGGCCGCTGGCTGAACCGCCCGCTGCGCGATCGCGCAGTGCTCGAAGCCCGTCAGGAGTCGATTGCCTGCCTGCTGGACCGCTACCGTTTCGAAACTCTGCAGCCGCAGCTCAAGGAAATCGGCGACCTGGAGCGTATTCTCGCCCGTATCGGCCTGCGCAATGCGCGCCCGCGGGATCTGGCGCGCCTGCGCGATGCCCTTGGCGCCCTGCCCGAGCTGCAACAGGCCATGGCCCAGCTTGACTGCGCCCACCTGACCGCGCTCGCCGGCACCATCGGCACCTACCCGGAACTGGCCGAGCTGCTCGCGACGGCGATCATCGACAACCCGCCGGCGGTGATTCGCGATGGCGGCGTGCTGAAAACCGGCTATGACGCCGAACTCGACGAGCTGCAGTCGCTCAGCGAGAACGCCGGCCAGTACCTGATGGATCTGGAAACTCGCGAGAAGGCCCGTACCGGCCTGGCCAACCTCAAGGTCGGCTACAACCGCGTGCATGGTTACTTCATCGAGCTGCCGAGCAAGCAGGCCGAGTCGGCGCCGGCTGACTACATTCGTCGCCAGACGCTCAAGGGTGCCGAGCGCTTCATCACTCCCGAGCTCAAGGAGTTCGAAGACAAGGCGCTGTCGGCCAAGAGCCGCGCGCTGGCCCGTGAGAAGCAGCTCTACGAAGAACTGCTGGAGCGCCTGATCGGCCACCTCGGCCCACTGCAGGACAGCGCCGCCGCGCTGGCCGAACTGGACGTGCTGAGCAACCTGGCTGAGCGCGCCCTGAACCTGGATCTCAATCGCCCGCGCTTCGTCGACGAGCCGTGCATGCTGATCGAGCAAGGCCGCCACCCGGTGGTCGAGCAGGTGCTGACCACGCCGTTCGTCGCCAACGACCTGAAGCTCGATGACGCCACGCGGATGCTGATCATCACCGGCCCGAACATGGGCGGTAAGTCCACCTACATGCGCCAGACCGCGCTGATCGTGCTGCTCGCCCATATCGGCAGCTTCGTGCCGGCGGCGCGCTGCGAGCTGTCGATGGTCGACCGCATCTTCACCCGCATCGGCTCCAGCGACGACCTGGCCGGCGGTCGGTCGACCTTCATGGTGGAGATGAGCGAAACCGCCAACATCCTGCATAACGCCAGCGACCGCAGCCTGGTGCTAATGGACGAAGTGGGCCGCGGTACCAGCACCTTTGACGGCCTGTCGCTCGCTTGGGCAGCGGCCGAACAATTGGCCAGCCTGCGCGCCTACACGCTGTTCGCCACCCATTACTTCGAGCTCACCGTGCTGCCGGAAAGCCAGCCGGCGGTGGCCAACGTGCACCTCAATGCCACCGAGCACAACGAGCGCATCGTCTTCCTGCACCACGTGCTGCCCGGCCCGGCCAGCCAGAGCTATGGCCTGGCCGTGGCGCAATTGGCAGGGGTACCGGGCCCGGTGATCCTGCGTGCCCGCGAGCATCTGGCCCGCCTGGAAACCACCAGCCTGCCCCACGACCTGCCGCCGCAAGGTGCAGGGCAGCCGGTTGCGCCGATGCAAAGCGACCTGTTCGCCAGCCTGCCGCACCCCGTGCTGGAAGAGCTGCAACTGGTCAATCCGGATGACCTTAGCCCACGCAAGGCACTCGAACTGTTATATGCATGGAAGGCGCGGGTCTAACGCCGGAGCCAACTAGCTGATAGAATCCCGCGCGCTCCGGGAGCGCTGCGGCTTTTAGCCTGGCCTGCCAGCACAATTCCAGAGCCTGAGAGCGGCCGTTCAAGAAACCGCTAGCTGCCGTAGCCCGAGGAGAAAACTAGAAATGACCTTCGTCGTCACCGACAACTGCATCAAGTGCAAGTACACCGACTGCGTGGAAGTCTGTCCGGTGGACTGCTTCTACGAGGGCCCCAACTTCCTGGTGATCCACCCGGATGAGTGCATCGACTGCGCGCTCTGTGAGCCCGAGTGCCCGGCACAGGCCATCTTCTCCGAAGACGAGATACCCGATGGCATGCAGGAATACATCGAGCTCAACGCCGAGCTGGCGGAAGTCTGGCCGAACATCACCGAGCGCAAAGATGCCCTGCCCGATGCCGAAGAGTGGGATGGTGTGAAAGACAAGCTGCAGCACCTCGAGCGCTGAGCGAGGCGGCATCGGCCGTCGACGAAAATGCCGCTACCCGAATGGGTGCGGCATTTTTCATGGGTGTGTGAAAAGTTGGCCTGGTCGCGCTCTGGCGATCCACAGCGGCAAATGGGAAGCTGCAGGAGCACTTTTCAGCAGGCAAAAAAAAGGGGCGGTTTTACCCGCCCACTCTTTTGTCCCTATTCCCTGAAACTCCCAACTCATCATCCTGATGAATCGCATCCCGCGATGTCCTGGCCGTTTTCCTTAACAGCCTGTGCTTGTCCCTGAGCACGGTTCAGATATTAGCGACTCAAGGATTTATCACAACGCCCTGTCAGCGATCGGCGCCTGTCAGGCGATGCACCGCAAGATAAAATAAATCTTTTATATTCAATAATTTAAATAAAAAGACTTTCAACAAGTCAGTTTCCAAGCGCTAAATCGTCATCTTTGCTTACAGTACGTGTAAGCAATGTCTTACATAGGCAGGAAGAAAAGCAGCGGAACACGCGACGCAATGCATGATCCGTCCTTTCAGGCCGTCATACCGATGCCGCGAGCGGGTGGAAGCTGAAGTAGTAACGTAGCGCCTCGACCATCTCGAGATAGTCCTCGGGTGGCGCCTCGAGTGCGAACCCCGAATCGAAACTGCCTGGCGTCACGTCTTCCTGGCACCACAGGCAGGTGGCCGTGAAGTCGATGTAGCGAAAGCCGTCACAACCCGGGATCTTCAACCGCAGGTCGAAGCAGCCGCCAACCAGTACCGGCAATTGGCTGATCAGCATCAGGCCATCCGCCGACACATTGCCCAGATGACCGATCGGTTTGTCGGTAAAGGCATTGAAGACGTTCAGGTAGTACGGCAGTTGATGCCGCTCGATATGGCGATTGGCGTTCATGATGGCAGAGCGCTATGAATGTTGGCCGAGTATGCCGCCTACCTGGCGAACTGACCAGCGCTCATTGGCAGCGGCCTGACAACTGGCTGCCAAGCTGGGCCCTCGCGGCGTCCAGCTCCTGATCGCTGTAATAATGGCGTTCGCCATTGGCGCCTGGCTGGTAGTAGCGACGCCCTTCGGGCATCGAGGCGAGATGGGCACGCAACTGGGCGCACTCCTTGGCGAGTTGTGCCTGCTGCTCGCGGCGAGCCTGCGCCGCCTGGGCCTGTTCGTCGCGGCGCGCCTGGAAGTAGCGTTCGGCACGCTGCTCGCGCTCCTGGGTGGCGGCGTCGCGCTCGACCACCTGCGGGCGTACCTCGATCACCCGCGCCTCGGCGCCTTGAGGCTGCTGGCCGAAATGCACCTGGCCGTTTTCATCGACCCAGCGGTACACCTGCCCGAAGGCCAGGCAAGGTAGCAGCAACAGACTTAGCAAAGCGCGCATCGCGGCCTTCCCCCGGCGAGCAATCCTGTGCCGTCAGAGCGCTCCGGCAGGCGATATCTTGGCGGGCTCCGGCACGCCATGATGGCCTAGCTGACGCAGGGTTTCCAGCCGCGCGCGGGCACGGAAGGCGTATTCGCTGGTGGGGTAGCGGCCAATGATGAACTGGTAGGTCTGCGCCGCATCGAGGTAGAGGTTCTGCCGCTCCAGGCATTGCCCGCGCAGCAGGGAAATCTCCGGCTGAATATAGCTGCGCGAACGGCTCGAACGTTCGGCCTGGGACAGATACAGCAAGGCGTCTTCGCAATCGCCCCGGTCGTAAGCCTGGTACGCCTTGTTCAGATGGTGATCGAGCGACATGCGGGTGCACCCGCCAACGACCAGTACACAGCACAGCAGCAACAGAATACGCATGGGTTTCTCCTCCAATGAGCAGCGTATCGGCGCGGTCCGCGAAAACTGAACAGTCGCAACATGCTGCATTGGCTTGGGCGACGAACGATGGGTAGCGGTCTTCTAGGCTGATTCAGGTCAACGCATGCCCGCTAGGGATGGGCTGCAATGCCAGACAATCACTTCGCGAGGTCGACCCCATGAAACTCGAAAACCTGCTGGTCGTGATCGACGCCAGCCAACCCAGCCACCCAGCCCTGGAACGTGCCGCCTGGCTGGCCCGCCGCTCCCAGGCGCGCCTGCACGTGCTGCTGGTCGAGTATAGCGCCGCCCTGGATGGCAGCATGCTGGAAAACAGCCTGCAGAACAGGGCCCGGGAAGCGCTGCTCGAGCCGCGCAACACCTGGCTGCAGGAACTGCTGGCGCCGCTGCAGAGCGACGGCCTGGCCCTGCAGCAGGAGGTTCGCTGGGGCAAACGCCTGCATGAAACGGTGCTCGAAGCCGCCGAACAGCTGCAACCGGATCTGGTACTCAAGTCCGCCGCCCACAATAATCTGCTGCGCCGCCTGCTGCTGACCGACAGCTGCTGGCAGTTGATGCGCCACTGCCCGTTCCCGCTGTGGCTGGTGCACCATGCCGAATGGCGCGGGCACAAGCTGTGCACCGCCGTCGATCCGCTGCACAAGGACGACAAGCCGGCCACCCTCGATCATCACCTGATCGACACCAGCCAGGCGCTTGCCAAGGCCCTGGGCATGCATGCCGACGTCATGCATTGCCACGCGCCCCTGCCGCGCACCCTGCTCAACAACGCCGAGCTGCTGGCCACCTATCAGCAGTACGTCAACGATGATGCGCAGCAGCATCACAAGGCCTTCGACGACCTGATTCGCCAGCACGGGATCGAGCCGGACGCCGCTCACCTGCTCGAAGGTGCGCCGGAGAACATGCTGCCGCGCTTCGTGCGCAAGCACGAAACAGACCTGCTGGTGATGGGCGCCATCGCCCGTGGCCGGCTGGACACCATCCTCATCGGCCACACCGCCGAGCGCCTGCTCGAATCGGTGGACTGCGACCTGCTGGTGGTCAAGTTGCCTGCCGAAAAGTAGTGCAGCGGAACAATGACTACAGCGCGGCGGCGTAGTAGCCTCGCGGTCTGCTTCAATCAAGGAGTCCGCGCATGACCGTTCGCCGCACCAAAATCGTCGCCACCCTCGGCCCAGCCAGCAACTCGCCGCAAATGCTGGAAAAGCTGATCCTGGCTGGGCTGGATGTCGCCCGTCTGAACTTCTCCCACGGCTCGCCGGACGAGCACAAGGCACGCGCCCAGCTGGTACGCGACATCGCCGCCAAGCATGGCCGCCACGTGGCTCTGCTGGGCGACCTGCAAGGCCCGAAGATCCGCATCGCCAAGTTCGCCAACAAGCGTATCGAGCTGGAAGTCGGTGATCGCTTCACCTTCTCCACCAGCCATCCGCTGACCGAGGGCAACCAGCAGGTGGTCGGCATCGACTACCCGGACCTGGTCAAGGATTGCGGCGTCGGCGACGAGTTGCTGCTCGACGATGGGCGCGTGGTCATGCGCGTTGAAAGCACCACCCCCGATACCCTTGAATGCGTCGTGCTGATCGGCGGCCCGCTGTCCGACCACAAGGGCATCAACCGCCGTGGCGGTGGCCTCACCGCCCCGGCCCTGACCGAGAAGGACAAGGCCGACATCAAGCTCGCGGCCGAAATGGATCTGGATTACCTGGCCGTGTCCTTCCCGCGTGATGCGGCGGACATGGAATACGCCCGCCAGCTGCGTGACGAGTCCGGCGGCAAGGCCTGGCTGGTCGCCAAGATCGAGCGCGCCGAAGCGGTCGCCGACGACGAGACCCTCGACGGCCTGATCAAGGCCAGCGACGTGGTGATGGTGGCCCGTGGCGACCTGGGCGTGGAAATCGGCGACGCCGAACTGGTGGGCATCCAGAAGAAGATCATTCTGCATGCACGTCGCCACAACAAGGCGGTAATTGTCGCGACCCAGATGATGGAGTCGATGATCCAGAACCCGATGCCGACCCGTGCCGAGGTCTCCGACGTAGCCAACGCCGTGCTCGACTACACCGACGCGGTCATGCTGTCGGCCGAGAGCGCCGCCGGTGCCTACCCGCTGGAAGCCGTGCAGGCCATGGCGCGCATCTGCCTGGGCGCCGAGCGTCACCCGACCGGCAAGAGCTCCAGCCACCGTATCGGCAAGACCTTCGAGCGTTGCGACGAGAGCATCGCCCTGGCGGCCATGTACACGGCCAACCACTTCCCGGGCGTGAAGGCGATCATCGCGCTCACCGAGAGTGGCTACACCCCGTTGATCATGTCGCGTATCCGCTCCTCGGTGCCGATCTACTCGTTCTCCCCGCACCGCGACACTCAAGCGCGCTCGGCCATGTTCCGCGGCGTGTACACCATTCCGTTCGACCCGGCCGCCCTGCCCCCGGGCGAAGTCAGCCAGGCAGCGGTGGACGAGCTGCTCAAGCGTGGTCTGGTCGAGCAAGGCGACTGGGTCATCCTTACCAAGGGCGACAGCTACCACACCATCGGTGGCACCAACGGCATGAAGATCCTGCACGTCGGTGACGCACTCGTCTGAGACTGGCGCAGCAACGAAAAGGCCCGCATCGATGCGGGCCTTTTCATGTGTGCCGGATAATCAGGCGTGG
>CBIFVM010000051.1:0-22197 GCA_966186235.1 uncultured Pseudomonas sp. | reverse complement strand
CGTTGCTCAGGTTCGCGGTGGTGGTGCCGTCGTAGGTCTTGTTCGACACATCGGCATTGGCGGTCAGAACCTTGCGGTCGATCTGGCCAACGTCGCCACTGACGCTGGAGGCGTCGACCTGATAGCCGTAGACCTTGACGTTGCCGTTGGTGGCCTCGGAGACCTCGACATCATCGACCGTAACCTGTTTGCCCGCACCGGCATTCTTGTCGGCGTAGTAGGCATCGCCAAAGGACAGCACGTCGATGGTGTCGCCATCGATGGCGCCGCTCATGGCGAAATTGGCGTCGCTGACACTGGCGGCGGTATTGCCGTCATAGGTCTTGCGAACCTCGCCCTGCAATTCCACCGTCACCTTCGGCGCATAGCGGTACAGATGACCGTTGCCACTGCCCAGCACAGTATCGCCATAGTTCGCGGCGTACTGCTTGAAGGCCACATCCAGGCCACCGCGCACGTCGGCCAGCGGGCTGCTGGAATAGGTCAGCCAGCGACCATTGCTGGCGGAAAGCGCGGTGGCACCGGCCTGGTTGACGAAGTTGCGCTCGGCCACCAGCACCACGGCATCGCCGCTGCCTTGCGCGGTCACGGTGCCGCCGCTGCCGATCACCACGTCGCCCACGCCCGCCTGGGCCAGTACATGCCCACTGCCATTGCTGTTGCTCAGCGCACCATCGACCTGGATGTTGCCGTTGAGCAGCGACAGGTTGTTGTTGGCATTGAAGCTGAAGCCGGAGGAGTCGACCGTGGTGGTACCGGTGCCATCAGCGCGGCCAATGGTGAGATTCTTGATGCCCACCAGCTTGCTGATATCGGTAGCAGGTGCATTAGTGTCCAGAAAGATACCGCCGCCGGGATTGCCACTGCTGCTGTTGAGCAAGATGTTGGTAGTAGCGTCGTACGGCTCAAGGCGAATGCTGGCCGTGGAAAGGTTCTGCAGCGAGGCCTGGGTGAAGTCGACGTTGTTGGCGCGCAGCGTCAGCAGGTCATTACCAGTATCGAGATTAACGGTGCTGGTGAAGTTGATCGCGCCATCCGTGAAAATGGAAGCGCCTCCCTTCATGGTCAAGGGCGTGCTGAAGTTTACGTCGCCACTCAAACTCAGGAGACCCGCTAGCTGCTTTTCACCCGTCGAGGTACCAAGCCCCTTGGTCCCCATGGCATCACCAAAATACAGGCGGCCTGTGCCAAGAGTTATGTCGCCACTCAACGTAGCTACACTGTTGTAGGTAGTGGAACCGCGCGTAGTGTCCCCGAACGATAGATACAGGTTGCCGCCACGCGTGGTGATTGGAGTGGTGATACTCAAATCGCCTCGACCACCGGTGTCAGAATCGCTGGACAGTCGTATATATCCCCCCTCGGTGGACAGTGAGCCGGCGATCGTCAATCCATCGGCACCAAGTAGAGTAATGCTGCCAGCACCCGGCGTACCGCTGCCGATTACGCTGACGTTGTGATCCGGCAGGTCAGCCAGCGCCGGGTTCACCCCCGCGCCCTTGGCCACGAGGTTGAACACGCCATCGATCGAACCGGTGCGGGTGCCACCGGCCTGCATGTAGATGCTGCCGGTGCCGGAAACTTCCAGCGTGTTGCTGCTGTTGGCGAAGCTGATGGAGGTGGCGGTATTGCCGCTGTTGATCACCTCGGCCCGGAAGCTGACGTCGTCCTGCATGCTGATGGTGCCATCACCGCCATTGAGGTTCAGATCGGCGAAATGAATGCTGTCGGTGGCCTGCAACAGCACGTTAGCCGCTTGTGCCTCCAGATTCTTTTCGTACACCGTTACGTTGCCGGTGCTGGCACTCAGATCGCCGTCCGTGCCATTGCCGCCGGAAACGATGATATTGGTCGGGTCCAGCAGCAGATCACCCGTGCGCCCTTTGCTCGCGCGGGCATCGGTCTTGCCGACATAGTGCAGGGTCTGCTTGCCGGAGACCTCGGCCTTGCCGCCGTTGCCGGCCTGCTCGCCACCACGGATCGAGATATCGCCGGCAAAACGGTTGTCGCCATCCGACCAGAACACCACCGTGCCGCCGTCGCCCGCCTGGGTGGCATCGGCCTTGACCTTGACGTTGCGCTCGACCGTCACCTGCGCGGCATTGGCCACCGTGGCATCCTGGCCCTGCCAGCCACCACCGACCTTGATCGTGCCGCCGCTGGTCGCGCCGCTGGCATCGAGCGTGGCATCGGCCACGGCGATGCGCTCGCCGGTGACCACGATGCTGCCGCCCTTACCCTGTTCGGAAGACACGTCAAGGGTGCCGGCAACCTGGGTCAGGCCGCTCTCGGCATCGCCGTCGAGCAGAATGCGGCCACCGCGCTCCACCAGGCCCTTGGCCTCGATGACGCCGGTGTTGTTGATAACGCTGCTGAGCAGGGCATCGGCCGAGCGCGCGCTCAGCGACACCAGGCCACCGTCGGCGCTGATCTGCCCGTCATTGCGCACCGCGGCGTCCAGAACGCCACGCTCGACATTGACGCCCACCAGACCGTCGCCCTGGAAGTCCAGACTGACCTTGTCGCCTGCCGCGAGCACGGTGCTGCCACCGGGGGTATTGATGCTGCCGCTGTTGCCGACCTGCGGGCCGATCAGCGCCACCATTCCACCCGGCGCGGTGTTCACGCTGCCCTGGTTGATGACCGCACCAGCCCCGGCGCCGCCACTGAGGGTGGTCTTGCCGGCGAGAAAATCTTGGTCGCTGATCTGCAGCGACGAAGCCACCAGACCGCCTACATTGACCTCCGCACCCTTACCGATCACCACGCCGTTCGGGTTGAGCAGCCAGACCTGGCCGTTGGCGTCGAGCTGGCCGAGAATCTGGCTGGCGTTGCCGCCGCCGATGACTCGGTTCAGCGCGATGCTGTTGGCGCCGGGCTGATTGAAGGTCACGCTGGCATCGGCGCCGATATCGAAACTGTTCCAGTTGGTGACCAGCTTGCCGCTGTGCTGATCGACCACCATATGGCTGCCGTTCTGCGAAATGCTGCCGTTACCATCGACTATGGTTCCGCCCGTGGGCAGGTCGGCCGCTAGTACGGCGCCGCTGCCGAGCAGGCTGACGGCAGCGAGGACGCCGACCACACCGCCGCGTTTGCCGCGTGCGGTGGAGTGTTCTGCAACGGCAACGAACGCCTGGTCGACGTCGCTCCAGACAAGACGGTAAAGATGATTCAACGAAGCGCGCTTCATGGTGTGCTCCTAAAATTCGTAGAGGGCCGCAACGGGCCGGATCAGAATGCGTACGAGGCCTGGACCCAGGCGCGCCAATCACTGGAGCGACTGTCGGCATCCAGACCGGAAAGGCTGCGCCCCGGGTTGTTGTCCAGGGTGCGCGCGACGGCGGTACGCAGGCTGAAGCTGCCGGCCCACAGGTTGGCGCCAACGCCTACGGCATGCAGGTCGTAGCGATTGGTGTCACCGGCGTTGTTGATCGAGCCAGGCCAGGGATCCTGGTGCAGCCAGATGCGTCCGCTATCGACGAAGCCCAGGCCCTGCAGCACCACGCCAGGCAGGTTCAGATCGATGTTGCGGCGCAGCTCCAGCGTCGCCAGCCAGCCCTGATCACCCGAGGCCTCGCCCACCGGATAGGCACGCACCCCGGCCGGGCCACCGAGCAGGAATTTCTCCGACGAATCGAGGTTGTCACCGGACCATTGCGCGGAAAGGCCGCCGAACAGCGTCCAGGGGCTGCCAGCACCCAGGCTCTGCAGGCGTGACAGGCGCAGATTGAGCTTGTGGAAGCTGCCGTCACTGCCGGCACCGACGCGGTCGGCGAACTGATCGTCGCGGTTGCCCGAGAGATCGAGCTCGCCCAGAGTCAGCGCCAGCATGGCCTCGGTCACACCGCCGCCGGCCAGCGAGTCGAAGCGGTTGCCACTCATGGCCAGGACCACGTTGTTCAGCTCGCGGTCACGCAGGTTGGTGCCCAGCGCCTCGTCCTCGAGCGCCTTGTGCTCATAGGTGGCGGATAGGTCGAGGTTCTGCAGACGCGAGCGGATCAGCGGGTAGCTCAGGCCCAGCGAGCCGCTGCGAGCGTTGCCGCGCAGGTCCAGGACGCGGAACTGCTCTTGGTCGACTTCATAGCGCAGGTAAGAGCCAGCGGCATTCAGGCGCAGGCCCGAGGCATTAAGCGGCAGACTGTAGGAGGCACCGACGATATCGGTGCCGGTGCTCTTGCTCAGGCCGATGCTGAACTGATCACCGATACCCAGCGGGTCATTCAGGCTGACCTGGGCATTGGCGCGGGCGGTGCCCGTGCTGCGGTTGCCATAGTTGTCGGCCGACACACCGCCCGTCACCAGCGGGCCACGCTTGGCGTTGATCAGCAGGCGGCTGGTGCCCGGCTCGGTGCCCACGTCCAGCGCGGACTGCGCGCTGACACCCGGCTGGTCGTTGATCAGCAGCAGCGCACGTTCCAGATCTTCGGCATGCAGTACCTTGCCCTCGGGCAAGGCGGCAGCGGCGATCTTGCGCAGGCGTTCGGGAGCGCTGCGGGTGTCGCCCTGCACTTCGATGCGCGAAGTGCCGGATTGCAGGCGACCCTTGATCAGGGCGATCTCCAGTTCCCCATCGGTGAGGTCCTGACGTGGCAGGTAGGCACGCGCCAGTACGTAACCGCGACCGCGCAGGTAGCGGGTCAGGCTTTCGACCAGTTGCTGCAGGCCGGCGTGATCCAGGGTTTTGCCCAGTACCGGCTTGGTCAGTTCCTTCAGGTTCTCGGCCTCAGCCAGTTCGGCATCACCGCTGAAGCGAATGGCCTTGAGCTGCACGCGCAGGCCGGAGTCCGTTGGCCGGCCGCTGGTACCGGAGGGCAACTCGATGGCCGCTGGTGGCTGGGTGGAACGCGGTTCCGAAGGTCGCTTCTGCTGATGCTCGTTTAGCAACTGACCGGCGTCCGGCAGCACCTGCGCAAACGCCAGCTGGGCGGTAGCGGTACCGGCCAGCACGATGGCGCAATGCAGCAGATGCTTACCCGCACGAACGGAATCCTTGTGAGGAACTGGCATCGTACAACTCCATGAAAAGTGGGAAACCACTCACCAGACCGTGGCCGGGAGTGAAAAGCCCGCGGAGTCTACTGACGCGTCGAGGAAATGGATTTTGCATGGCCGGACGGGGGTTTTGCCGCAGCGGACGCGAAGCGAAATGACGACGAAAGGCACACTACGACAGCGTGCAGCCGTTATGGAAAGGCGGCGAAAGCCTGGTCGAGAGCACCACAACCGCCCATTCGGATTTTACGATGCCTCAATAGCGCGCGCGCAACGACACACCGAGGCTGCGAGGCGCGCCGGGAAGCAACCCGTAATCACCCGACCCCAGGGTGGCATAGAAGGCACTGGCGTAATCCTGATCAAAAAGGTTGCGCGCCCACAGCTCGACGGCCCAGCGTTGATCGGCCTCGCCTACGCCCAGACGAACGTCGGTCAGGCCATAAGCCGACTGGTAGCTGCCGGTGCCGCGCTCCAGCACACCGTAGTAGCCACTGCGCCAGTTGTAATCGAGCGCCGCGAACAACTCCAGCCCGGCCCCTAGCGGCCTGCGGTAGTCGAATCCGGTAGCCAAGCTCCAGCGTGGCGCATTGAACAATTGCTTGCCCGACAGATCGCACGCCAGCGTGCCACTCTCGGGCGGACAAGGGGCACTGTCGAACGAGCGATAGCGTGCATCGCTCAATGCCAGGCTCAGGTACCAGCCAACGCCACGCGTCAACTGCACGCGGCTGTCAGCCTCGATTCCGCGCAAGCGAACCTTACCCACATTGATCAGGCTATCGCGCAGTGGCGGTGACAGCTCATCGGCCGGCTCGCTGTTGCTGAGCGCCTGGTAGTCGTCCACGTCGGTTTGGTACAGCGCCACGTCGAGTGCGAGGCGTTCATCCCACCAGCGGCTCTTGATGCCGACCTCCAGCGCCGTCGCGCGCTCGGCATCGAACACCGGGGCAATGGCATCGCCAGTGACCTCCAGATTGATGCCGCCGGCCTTGTAACCCCTCGACCAGCGTGCATAGCCCATCAGCGCGTCATTGAACTGATAACTGAGCGCTAATTGCCCGGACAGGTTGTCCTCCGTGATACGGTTGCGCCGCTCATAGGCGCCGCCCAGAGCGATATCACGCAGCAGTTGGCCGCCCAGTTGCGACACCGGGTCAATACCAAGCGGCGCCAGGCCATCGACTCGCCGGATGATCTCGCCACGCTTGCGCTCGCGGCTATAACGCAGCCCTGGAGTGATGGCCAGGCGCTCTGTGGGACGCCAGGTGAACTGGCCGAACACGGCCTGTGTGTCGCTGTCCTGCCCGCCGCGAAAGTGCTGCTGGGCGCCCTGCAACAACGACGGCGGCACTATGCCGGGTGTGATACCACGGTCAATGACTTGCTGCTGGTCACCGAGGAAGAACGCCGCGGCGTCACGCCCGAAGGCCACGTCGACATCACGCTCTAGCCGCTGCTGAAGGTAATAAGCACCGAGCAGGTAGTCGAAGCGCTCGCCAAGCGACTGCGCCAACCGAAACTCCTGGCTGAATTGACGATGGTCGAGCCCTACCGCCGAGTGCGCCACCGAGAGCGCCATGCTGTCGGCATCGTGGCGACTGTCGTAAGCCCAGTCGCGATAACCGGATCTGCTGGTCAAGGTGAGCTCGTTGTCCAGATATTGGTCGAGGTGCAGAGTCAGGCCGCGTTGTACGGTATGCAGGCTGTTGCCGTCGTTCTGCTCGACGCGGCGGGCAAAGGGCGCGGCCGGCAATGGCTGGTAGCCCGCGAAGGCGGCGCGCTGCCGCGTCGTCGCGCTCAAGTGGCTGGCGGTGAGCACCGCGCTCTCCTCCTGCACCGCGTACTCGCCGATCAGCCGGGCACTGAAGCGCTCGTTGGGCGTCCATAGCAGTTGCCCGCGCAGCCCTTGGCGATCCTGTTCACCAAGCTGTCGGCCATTGAAGCGATTGTCGATATCGCCGTCGCGCCTCACGTCATAGACGCTCAGACGCGCCGCAAGCACTTCGTCGACCAGCGGGCCGGACAGGCTGGCGCGGTAGTGACGCAGGCCATCCTGGCCAATCCGCACATCACCCTGCCCTTCGTTGACGAAACTCGGCATCCGGCTCGTCAGGTTGATCGCACCCGCAGTGGCGTTTTTGCCGTAGAGCGTGGCCTGCGGACCGCGCAGAATCTCGACCCGATCAAAATCGTCGAAATCCTGCGGTGTCATACCTTGGCGGCCCAGGTACACGCCATCCACGTAAACAGACACGCTACCATCGAGGCCGTCATTGGCCGAGCTGGTGCCTAAACCTCGAATGCCGATTGCGGTGTAACGCGGATTCGGCGCACTGAGCATGACGCCGGGAACACGCTGGGCCAGGGTATGGAAGTCCTGCACACCGGCGTCACGCAGTCGGTCACCGTCGAAGGCAGAGACACTGCCAGCAACCCTTTGAGCAGGTTCTTCGCGATGATTTGCACCGACGACATTTATATTCTCCAGCTCAACAACCGCTGCCTCGGCCAACACCGCGTCAGGCAAGGCGAGCGCAAGCCAGAGCGACGCCCTGACAATTGGCCTCATAGGGCCGCCTTGGTGTCATAACCGGAGCGACAGAGATTATCGACGCGTGTCAGCAAATCCTTGCTGGAAGCAGGTTTGAGCAGCGTGTCATCGAACCGCAGGCTGGCCGGAAAGCCCATGGGGCGTAGCGCGGGAACTGCCGAATACAGCAACACAGGCAACTCTGGGCAGCGATCACGCACCTCGGTCAATAGCGCCCAGCCGTCCTTACCGGGCATACGCATATCCGAAATCAGTAGGTCGAAGAGTTCCGATTGCAGATGCTCAAGCACCTCGTTTGCAGAGGCCACGGCCTGTACCTCGAAACCGTAGCCCGCCAGCAGATCGCTGAGCCAGTCACGATTCTGGGGCAGATCATCGACGATCAGAATCCGCCGACCACCACCGTCGACCTGGATACCGTGATTCTCAACGAAGCTACTGTCGAGCTCATCCTCGCTCGCGCAGGTCAGGGGGAGTTGAAAACTGAATCGACTGCCCTTTGGCTCAAGCCGCTGCAGCTCCAGCTCGCTACCCATGACCTGCAGCAACTGGGTAACAATCGACAATCCCAGGCCACTGCCGTCGTAGCCCTCGACCCCCTGCCCTCGCTGGAAAGGTTTGAGCAGCCGCTCTCGGGAGTGAGTATCAATGCCGATACCACTGTCGCTGATGCTGAAGTACAGCAGCACTTCTCCCGGCGAGACGTACTGGCAGGTCACCTCGAACACGATCATGCCGTCATGGGTGAACTTTGCTGCATTGCCGAGAAGATTGAGCAGTACCTGGCGCAAGCGTCGAAAATCGGCACGCACCAGTGGCGGCAGGTCGTCGGCGAAACAGCAGCCGAAACGATTGTTTTGCCGTGATGCCAGGAACCCGGCCTCTTCTTCAAGCTCCTGAAGAAAGCCATATAGGTAGCCTGGCGCCAAGGTGAGCTCCAACTGCTGCAATTCGCTCTTGGAAAACTCCAGCAACTCGTCGATCAAGTCCAACTGCTGCCTAGCATTACGCTCCACTTTGCTGGGAAAGTCGTCCACGCGGCCTACCCGAGCCATACGCGCGTAGTCGATGATGCTCACCAACGGCGAGCGCAGATCGTGGCTTATCCGGGCCATCAAGGAACTGCGCGCTCTCAGAGAGTCTCGTAACTGCCCGGTGCGGATTGCGACGGTGCTCTCCAAACGCTCCTGCTCCTCACGCTGTTGATTTTCCAGCGCAGCCAGCGCATGACGCTCGCGACGACGGCTGCGCACAACTTCTGTGATCAGAGTGCATACCAGAATGGCCACCCCGGGCAGGGTCGACGACAAGCTCAGAACGCTGGCACGGGCCTGCCAGGGCAGCGTATCGAGCTGCAGGACATAACGAACGACGAACTGCACCAGCATAAAGATCGGCACGGCCCACGCCATCCAACTGAGCTCCAGACCGCGACGCCAAGCGGCGATCAGGGTCGCCGGCAACAGCAGGTAGGCCGCTACCCGGGTGCACCACTCGGAAAATGGTCGTCCCTCCACTGAATCGACCAGAAGCCCCCAGAGACAGGCTGCGGCAAAAGCCAGCAGCACCAGGTGATAGAGCCATCCCCAAAACGCCGGAAGATGGCGAACCTGCAGCAATTCACGGGCGTAGAGGACAAAACATAGGAACGACAGAATGCTGAGCACTGACCAAAGCGGCAGACTCCATGCCATCAAGCCTGGCCATAAAATCAGGTAACCACTGGCAACAACGGTCACCAATACATAAGAAAATACCGTGGCGGCGTGCACTGCGAGCAGCCGTGAGCGAGCGATCCATCCAATTACCAGGCTGAAAGGCACCACCAACAGTACGATCCCAAGCGTAATGCCGTCTGCCAGGGAGACCCACTGTCGATCCTGCAACAGCGCTGTTTCATCCCAGAGCACAGGTTGCAACAGCAGCAGTGTTGGTGTGCTGATGCGCACCAACACCTCGAGACGCTCTCCGGGCGGCGTCAGCAACTTAAACACGGGCTGGCGCTCGATACCGGGCCATTGCTCCACGGGGTAAGCGGCTCCCGCTACCTGACGGCTCCAGGCTTTACCATCGAAAACATGTACCTGAATGTCGTGCAGGCGGGGCTCTCCAACCGTGAGCCAGCGCCTGCAGGCCTCCGGGTGACTATTGAACAGAACGAACTTGAGCCAGTAAGCCGAATGGCTGTACTCCTGCCCGAGCAGCTCAGGCGTTGCGGCCTGGAATCGCGATGGAGGCAAAGCCAGCACGTGCTCGGCATCGAGCACCCCGGAAGGATCCTCGAAGATGGATGCTTGAGGTGCCAAATCCACCCGAGAAGCCTGGCATACATCAACGGCCCATGCGGTCGGGCTGAGTGCCACCAACAGAAGTACGAGGCTCTGGACGCCCGCTTTGACTGAAAACGACCAGATATACCGATGGAACCAACCGACAAGACATAACGACATCAACGGGTCATTCCTGGCGTTCGTCGGCCGGCTGATTGTCATATTTAACGTTTGATTGCTGGCGATACTGACTGGGCGTCATGCCAACACGTTCGCGAAAGGCTGTGGTGAAGTTGCACGCGCTTCGAAAGCCGACCTGATCGGCGATATCCTGAATATCCATTGTGCTTTGTGCTAACAGCTCCTGGCCACGCCTCAAGCGCGCCTCGCGAATGTAGGCAAACACCGTGGTACCAAGATGCTCACGGAAAATGCCTGACAAACGCTTCTCGTGCGTTCCGGCCCTGCGGGCGATTTCAGCAAGCGATGGCAACTGCGCGAGATCCTGGCCGATCAGACGCATGGCTACTCGCAAATAGACTTGATCTTGACTGGTGGCCTCATTGGCATCGTCGGCGACCTCTTCTGCAGGCGAGCGCCATGAGAGTTGCAGATGAATACGAATACGCGCCAGCACCTCATGCGGGTCACAACTTTTGAGCACGTAGTCCACGCTACCCAGCGTCAGCCCTTCCAAGCGCTCCTCCACCGCACCTGCGGAGGTCAGAAATATGATGGGTGTGCGGGCAGTGACCGAAGCTTCACGCAACAAGCGACATAGCGCGAACCCATCCATCCCGGGCATACGCACATCAAGCAGAATCAGATCGGGTTTTAGTGCCAGGGCGCGCTGATAGCCCTGGCGCGGATCACTGGCCATGGAAAGATGCCAGGGCTGCTGACGCAATAAACCCACGATTGCGCGGATTTCTTCTGGTGAATCGTCAATGATCAGAATGTGGGGAGCATTTTTGGAATTGTTTTGCATGACTAGGTCCCATCTGCGACATGGGCTCGGCAAACGGCCTTTAACAGGCCGTACATATCCTTTCAGGCAAAAGCGTCGTCCGCTGTAGCAAAAGGCCCACCGTCAATAGGGCGCTACGATAACGCAAAGCCTCATAGATGGACATCATGCAGCGTCCCACATACGACCACATGTCGTCCCAAAAACCAGCACAAAAAACATCGTTGCCGGCAGCCAACCCAACAGATCTGTATTGGTTCGTGCAAGTCGTTCAGGCAGGAAGCTTCTCCGCTGCGGCTCAATACACGGGTATGGCTAAATCCAACCTCAGCCGGCGCATTATCCACCTCGAGAAACGTCTGGACGTACAGCTGCTTATTCGCAAACCACGCGGCTTGCGCCTGACGCCTGTCGGCTCACGCATCTATTACCATGCACTGGAGATGCTATCGGCCACCGAGGCAATCGAGGCGCTCGCCAGGCAGGCGACAGGCGTGCCTCGAGGGAAATTGCAGCTGGCTGCACCCGGCATTCTTGGCCAATGGCTGTATGACTGCCTTCGCACGTTCAGAGATACCTATCCCGATGTAGAGCTGCACGTACTCGAGGCCGATGGCCAGACGGATTTGGCGAGCGAGCACTTGGATATCTCATTCAGCCTCTACGACGTTGCCAGCAACAGTACTGATATCGTCTCGATGGCCCTGGCCCAGCTTGAGATGGTGATAGTGGGCGCACCACATATCGTCGAGCGTCTGGGCAAGCCCGAGCGACTGGAGGATGTAACCGATCTCAATCTGCTCACCACCAAATCGCCTTCCGGCATTCGGCCCTGGCTTTTGATGGACGGTGACAGATCGCTCCATGTAGCCGCATTGTGCGCACCCGACTACCAAGCCGTACTCAATGGGGCTCGTGCTGGCCTTGGTCTCGCCTGCATTCCGCTACATGGCTGCATCGCCGACTTAGGGACTCGCAAACTCCTGAACGCATGCCAAGGGGAGCGACCGAAACCCTTGATGCTTTATGCGCTGCTGAATCCGCACCGCAGCATCACACCGGCTGCACGAGCGCTAGTAGAACACCTCCGTTCTAAGCTCAAAGCAAATAAAGCGCCTGGAATCCTTGAAGCCGGCAACACGTCGCTAGCTCCTTGACGCACCGCTGGTTGCGAATATTGGGACGACCCGCACGGAGATCCCCACCATTACCCAGTTTGAGCATTTGCCCCTCGCTAGGCTTGCGAAAGGATCAATCCTGCAGTTATGAATGCCTTGTTCAGCCCCCACGCCTGAGCTGATCAGCCCGCCGGAAGGCTCGCAGGAACACCGTACCGACCGGGTACTGCAAGGCTCGGCTCCGCCAACGAACATCACGAGAGCAAGATGCCGAACCACAACGCGACCAGCGGAAAACGGACATTGCCCTCAGGCCCCCACCTGCTGGAGCTGCCGAGAGCGCCGCTTCGTGATCAGATCGACCAGCTTTCGGGCATCGTCTACGCGCAGATCGCCGATGTACGCACGGTGCGCCAACTTGAGATGTCCCTGCTGATTCCACGCAACACCGCGCCCAAACCGGCGATCATCTTTTTCCCCGGTGGCGGCTTTCTGTCCGCTCATCACGAGCGTTTTCTCGAGCTGCGCTTTGCCCTGGCGCAGCTGGGCTTCGTGGTTGCCGCTGCCGAGTACCGGGTACTGCCGGATCGCTACCCGGCGCCCGTGCAGGATTGCAAGGCAGCTGTGCGCTACCTGCGTGCCCACGCCGCGGAATACGGCATTGATGGCTCGCGCATAGGCGTGATTGGCAGTTCGGCTGGCGGCTACATGGCTCAGATGCTCGGGCTGACCGGCGGCGATCCCTTCTTCGAGAAGGGCGCTTACCCCGAGCAGTCGTCCGCGGTACAGGCAGTGGCCAGCCTGTATGGCATCTCCTCGCTGCTCGATATCGGTGAAGGTCTTGGCGAGCGGGGCCAGGCCGCCCATGCCTCGCCGGCCTCGCCCGAAGCGCTGCTGGTTCACGGGCAGGCGTTCGGCGAGCGATCCGGGTTGAGCGTTCAGGCTGACCCACAACTGGCCATCGCGTGTAGCCCGATGGGACACCTGGAGGGCGCCAAGCCGCCCTTTCTGATCATGCATGGCACGGCGGACGAGCTGGTGCCCGCTGTGCAGTCGCAGCGGCTTTATAGCGAACTGGTGAGCCGCGGCAACCAGGCCGACTGCTATTTGCTCGACGGGGCGGGCCACGGCGACATCTACTGGTTCCAGCCGGCGGTGATCGACCTCGTCACCGACTGGTTTTGCCGAGTACTGCGCCTGCCGTCGGCCGGCTGAAAACGGACTGCCGTTTCGGCCGGTCGACGCTTGAAGCTTAGCGGGGCGTCAGGGTGCGTTCGAAGAACGCCAGCATCTGCTTCCAACCATGCTCGGCCGCTTGCTCGTCATAAACCGGGAAGTCCGGCTTCATCCAGCCGTGCTTGGCCGGGTAGGTTTCCGCGCTGAAGGTCACGCCGCCTTCTCGCAGCGCCTGTTCGAAGCGTTCGGCCATTTCCGGTGGGTAGCTGCCGTCGTTCTCGGCGGCGGCGATATAGACCTCGGCCTGCAGTGCAGACGCTGCAAGGTGGGGGCTGTCGGCCGCGTCGGTGGCCAGGTTGCCGCCATGGAAGCTGGCAACGGCCGCGAAGCGCTCCGGTCGCGCACCCGCGCAGGCGATGGCCATGCCGCCGCCCATGCAGAACCCCACCGCGCCGATGCGCTGCCCCTGCACGTCGCTGCGCCCATCGAGGTAGGCGATGTAGGCATCGATGTCGGCGGCGGCCTTGGCATTGCCGGTGGTGGCCATCAGCGGGCCGAGAATGGCGCGGAAATCGCCCTTGAACACTTCCTTGGGATCGAAGGGCCCGTAAGCGCCGTAGCGGTAGTAGGTATCTGGCAGCAGCACCACGTAGCCGGCATCGGCCAGCCGCTGGGCCATGGCCAGCACCGCAGGGCGAATGCCGCCGGCATCCATGTAGAAGATGACCGCCGGGCCGCCCTGCCCGTCAGCGGGCGTGAACACGTGGGCCGGGCATTGGCCGTCTGGCGTGGTGATGACGATTTGCTCGTGAGCCATGGAGATCCTCCGGTTGGATGCTTGTCGCCAGCACTGGGCGCTGGCGGTGTGACTAGATATTGGTCAACAGATTGGCCATCGAGTGCCCGCACACTGCTGGAGCTCGAAAGCTTTCTGCAGCGCCCACAAAAAAGCCAGGGCATCGGCCCTGGCTCTTCTGCAACATTTGCTTCATACCGCCTTGAGCCGCAGCTCCTTGGGCATGGAGAACGTCACGTTCTCCGGGCGGCCGTCCAATTCCTGAACGTTGCTGGCGCCCCATTCGCCAAGTTTGTCGATCACCCCGCGCACCAGCACTTCCGGAGCCGATGCACCGGCGGTGATACCGATGCCCTTGGCCCCCTCGAACCACTCGCGCTTGAGGTCTTCGGCGCCGTCGATCAGGTAGGCTGGAGTGCCCATGCGCTCGGCCAGTTCACGCAGGCGATTGGAGTTGGAGCTGTTCGGGCTGCCGACCACCAGCAGGACGTCGCACTCGTCGGCCAGTTGCTTGACCGCATCCTGGCGGTTCTGGGTGGCGTAGCAGATGTCGTCCTTGCGCGGCCCGCCGATATTGGGGAAGCGCGCGCGCAGGGCGTCGATGACCTTGCTGGTGTCGTCCATCGACAAGGTGGTCTGGGTGACGAAGGCCAGGTTGTCGGGATCGCGTACCTGCAGCGTGGCGACGTCGTCCTCGTCCTCGACCAGGTAGATCGCGCCGCCATTGCTGGCGTCGTATTGGCCCATGGTGCCTTCGACTTCCGGGTGGCCTTCATGGCCGATGAGGATGCACTCGCGGCCATCGCGGCTGTAGCGCACCACTTCCAGGTGCACCTTGGTGACCAGCGGGCAGGTGGCGTCGAACACTTTCAGGCCGCGATTGGCGGCTTCGTTGCGCACCGCCTGGGACACGCCGTGGGCGCTGAAGATGACGATCACGTCATCGGGCACCTGGTCCAGCTCTTCGACGAACACCGCGCCACGGTTGCGCAGGTCCTCGACCACGAACTTGTTGTGCACCACTTCATGGCGCACGTAGATCGGCGGGCCGAACACCTCGAGGGCGCGGTTGACGATCTCGATAGCGCGGTCGACACCGGCGCAGAAACCGCGGGGATTGGCGAGTTTGATTTGCATGGCACGCTCGGCACGGAAAGCTTGAGTGGAGAGTCTATCCCACGAGCCACGATGGGCTCATGGGATAGACAGCGCGTTCACGAGTAATGTCCGCCTGCGACTGACGCCCGGTCAGATCGCCTGGACGTCAATGATCTCGACGTCGAAGGTCAGCGTCTTGCCGGCCAGCGGGTGGTTGAAGTCGATGGTCACCAGGGCGTCGTCGAATTCTTTCACCACGCCCGGCAGCTCGGTGTTGGCGGCGTCGTTGAAGATCACCAGCAGCCCTTCGGACAGCTCCATGTCCTGGAACTGAGAGCGCGGCATCACCTGCACGTTCTGCGGGTTGTGCTGGCCGAAGCCCTGCTCGGGCTCGACGGTCAGGCTGCGCTTGTCGCCGGCCTTGAAACCGTAGAGCGCGGCTTCGAAGCCCGGCAGCAGGTTGCCGTCGCCGACCTTGAAGGTGGCCGGCTGCTTGTCGAAGGTGCTGTCGACCACATCGCCGTTATCCAGCTTCAGCGCGAAATGCAGGGTCACCTGCCGATCCGGGCCGATACGTACATCAGTCACGTGCCACCTCTTCTTCGGGCTTCTTGCTCTTGAACATGTCCAGCGCCAGCAACACGGCACCGACGGTGATCGCGCTGTCGGCCAGGTTGAAGGCCGGGAAGTACCAGCGGTTCTCCCAGTGCACCAGGATGAAGTCGACCACGTGGCCGAACACCACGCGATCCACCAGGTTGCCGAGGGCGCCGCCGAGCACCAGGGCCAGGCCGACGGCCAGCCAGGTTTCGTCGGACTTCAGGCGCTTCATCCACACTACCAGGATCACGCTGACCACCACGGCGATCAGGGTGAACAGCCAGCGCTGCCAACCGGACGCACCGGCCAGGAAGCTGAAGGCCGCGCCGGTGTTGTAGGCCAGCGTCCAGCTGAAGTAGTCGGGAATGACGGTGATGCGCTCGTACATCTGCAGGTTGTTGTCGAACCAGTACTTGGTGATCTGATCGACCACGAACACCACGACGCTGAGCCACACCCAGCCGAGTTTGCCGAAACGCGCGCTCATGGCTGCATCTCCAGGCAGCGGACGAAAGCCTTACGCATGGTGGCGCACCTCGCCCGAACCTTCGATGTTGCTGACGCAACGGCCGCACAGCTCCGGATGCTCTGCATGAGTACCGACATCGGCGCGCAGGTGCCAGCAACGGCCGCACTTGGCGTGGGCGGACTTGACGATCTTCAGCTTCAGACCTTCGACCTCGGTGACCACCGCATCGGCCGGTGCATCGCTCAGCGGTGCGGTGGCGGCAGCGGAGGTGATCAGCGCGAAACGCAGTTCGTCGCCGAGCTTGGCCAGGTCATCACGCAGGGCGTCGTCACCGAACAGAGTCACTTCGGCTTGCAGGCTGGCGCCGATGGCCTTGCTCGCGCGCAGGTTTTCCAGTTCCTTGTTGACCGCGCCCTTGACCGCCATGACGCGCTCCCAATAGGCGTTGTCCAGTTCGAAGCCTTCCGGCAGACGGGTCAGGTTCTCGTACCAGGTGGCCAGCATCACCGACTCGGCGCGCTCGCCCGGCAGGAACTGCCAGATTTCCTCGGCAGTGAACGACAGGATCGGCGCGACCCAGCGCACCAGCGCTTCGCAGATATGAAACAGCGCACTCTGGCAGGAACGGCGGGCAACGCTGTCCGGCGCGGTGGTGTACTGGCGGTCCTTGATGATGTCCAGGTAGAAGCCGCCCAGCTCCTGCACGCAGAAGTTGTGCACCTTGGAATACACGTTCCAGAAGCGGTACTCGCCGTAGGCCTCGGTCAGCTCGTCCTGCAGACGCGCGGTGGCGTCGACGGCCCAGCGGTCGAGATCGAGCATCTGCTCGGCCGGCAGCAGGTCGGTAGCCGGGTTGAAGCCATTGAGGTTGGCCAGCATGAAGCGCGCGGTGTTGCGGATGCGCCGGTAGGCGTCGGCGCTGCGCTGCAGGATCTGGTCGGAAACCGCCATCTCGCCGGAGTAGTCGGTGGAAGCCACCCACAGGCGCAGAATGTCGGCGCCCATGCTGTCGATCACCTTCTGCGGCGCAACCACGTTACCGAGGGACTTGGACTGCTTGCGGCCCTGCTCGTCGACGGTGAAACCGTGGGTCAGCAGTTCCTTGTACGGCGCGTGGCCATCGATGGCGCAGCCGGTCAGCAGGGACGAGTGGAACCAACCGCGGTGCTGGTCGGAGCCTTCCAGGTACAGATCGGCAACCGGGCCGCTGGTGTGCGCCAGGTCGGCGTGGGAGCCGCGCAGCACGTGCCAGTGGGTGGTACCGGAATCGAACCACACGTCCAGGGTGTCGCGGCTCTTGTCGTACTGGTCGGCTTCGGCACCGAGCAGCTCGGCGGCATCCAGCTTGAACCAGGCTTCGATGCCTTGCTGCTCGACGCGCTTGGCGACTTCTTCCATCAGCTCGACGGTGCGCGGGTGCAGCTCGCCGCTCTCCTTGTGGGTGAAGAACGGGATCGGCACGCCCCAGTTGCGCTGACGCGAGATGCACCAGTCCGGGCGCCCGGCGATCATGCTGTGCAGGCGCGCCTGGCCCCAGGCCGGAACGAACCGGGTGTCTTCGATGGCCGCCAGGGAGCGTTCACGCAGGGTGTCGCCCTCCTTGGGCTTGGTGTCCATGCCGACGAACCACTGCGCGGTGGCGCGGTAGATCAGCGGCGTCTTGTGGCGCCAGCAGTGCATGTAGCTGTGGCTGATGGTGGCGTGCTTGAGCAGCGCGCCCACTTCCTCGAGCTTGGCGACGATGGCCGGCGTGGCCTTCCAGATGAACTGGCCGCCAAAGAACGGCAGCGAGTCGACGTACACACCGTTGCTCTGCACCGGGTTGAGGATTTCGTCGTTGCTCATGCCGTAGCGCTTGCAGCTCTGGAAGTCGTCCTCGCCGTAGGCGGGCGCGGAGTGGACGACACCGGTACCGGCACCCAGCTCGACGTACTCGGCCAGGTACAACGGCGACAGGCGGTCATAGAACGGGTGACGGAAGTTGATCAGTTCCAACGCCGCCCCCTGGGCGGTGGCGACGACCTGGCCTTCGAGGCCGAAGCGCTGCAGGCAGCTCTCGACCATTTCCTCGGCGAGCAGCAGCAGGCGGTCGCCCACGTCCACCAGCGCGTAGGTGAATTCCGGGTGCACGTTCAGCGCCTGGTTGGCCGGGATGGTCCAGGGAGTGGTGGTCCAGATGACGATGGCGGTCGGTTTGCTCAGGCTGGCCAGGCCGAAGGCGGCGGCCAGCTTGTCGGCATCCTCGACCGGGAAGGCCACGTCGATGGCTTCGGATTTCTTGTCCTGGTACTCGACCTCGGCCTCGGCCAGCGCCGAGCCGCAGTCGAAGCAGAAGTTGACCGGTTTGAGGCCCTTGAACACGAAGCCGTTCTTGACCATTTCCGCCAGGGCGCGGATCTCGCCGGCCTCGTTGGCGAAGTTCATCGTCAGGTAGGGGTTGTTCCAGTCACCCAGCACACCGAGGCGGATGAAGTTGGCCTTTTGCTCTTCAACCTGCTCGGCGGCGTAGGTGCGGCAGCGCTCGCGGGTCAGATCCGCCGGCTGGTTCTTGCCGAAGGTGGTCTCGACCTTGTGCTCGATCGGCAGGCCGTGGCAATCCCAACCCGGCACGTACGGCGCGTCATAGCCGGCCAGGGTCTTGGAACGGGTGATGATGTCCTTGAGGATCTTGTTCAGCGCGTGACCGATGTGGATGCTGCCGTTGGCATAGGGCGGGCCGTCGTGCAGCACGAATTTCGGGCGGCCTTCGCCGGCCTTGCGCAGCTTTTCGTACAGACCAATATCAATCCAGCGCTGCAGGGTCTGCGGCTCGCGTTGCGGCAGGCCAGCCTTCATCGGGAAGGGAGTATCGGGCAGGTTCAGCGTGGCTTTGTAATCGGTCATGTCGGGCTCTTCATCAGCGGTTGGCGCTGCCAATGGTCGCGGGCAGCGGCAATGTCGGCCGCAATGGCCGTCTTCAATGCCTCGAGCGAGGCGAAACGCTGCTCATCGCGCAGCTTGTGGTGGAAAGCCACCGTCAAACGCCGGCCATACAGGTCACCGGCAAAATCCAGCAGGTGCACCTCGAGGTGGGCGCTCCCGTCACCGGCCACGCTGGGGCGCACGCCAATGTTGGCGACGCCCGGCCATGGCTGGCCGTCTATCTCGACGCTGACCAGATACACCCCGGTCAGCGGTACACGTTTGCGCTTGAGCTGCACGTTGGCGGTCGGCGCATTGAGCTGGCGGCCCAGTTTCTGGCCATGCAGCACCCGTCCGACGATGCGAAAGGGCCGGCCGAGCATGCGTTCGGCGACGGTGAAATCGCCGCTGGCCAGGGCCTCGCGCACCCGCGTGCTGCTCACCCGTTGCCCGTCGATCACTACGGTCTTGGCCGCTTCGACGCTGAAACCTTCACGCTGCGCGGCCTCGGCCAGAAAGGCGAAGTCACCGGCGCGGTCGCAGCCGAAGCGGAAATCGTCGCCCACCTCCAGATGCAGCACGCCGAGCCCGTCGACCAGCACGTGCTGCACGAACTCAGCGGCGCTCAGTTCACGCAGACGCGGGTTGAAGGTCAGGCACAGCACCCGGTCGACGCCTTCGGCGGCCAGCAGGGCGAGCTTGTCACGCAGGCGGCTGAGACGTGCCGGCGCGCCTTCGGGGTCGAAGTATTCACGCGGCTGCGGCTCGAACAGCACCACGCAGCTCGGCACGCCCAGCTCTGCCGCACGCTCACGCAAACGCGCCAGAATCGCCTGGTGGCCACGGTGAACGCCGTCGAAATTACCGATGGTGGCGACACAGCCCCGATGCTGGGGCCGCAGATTATGAAGGCCTCGAACCAGCTGCATAACGCGCTTCTTGCTCACAAAGTGGCCAATTATACGCACAGCGGCTGGCGCCGGGTAGCGGATACGGCGCTCCGTTACCGGCGCCGCTCATCGACACGCTGGCGGCTCAGGCCACCGAGCGCCGGGAGAAGTCGCGCAGGCGGAAACCCAGGATGCCCAGTACCGCGAAATAGCTCAGCGCACCAGCGGCCACCAACGCACCCAGGCGCAGCAGACGAGCCAGCATGTTGCCGTCGCTCCACGCCGGCATCAGCCAGAGCATACCGACCAGCACCACGACCATCACCAGCACCGCCGCCAGCAGCTTGCTGGCGAACATCCCCCAGCCTGGCTGCGGCTGGTAGAAGCCGCGAGCACGTAACTTCCAGAACAGCAGGCCGGCGTTCAGGCAGGCGGCCAGGCCGATGGCCAGGGCCAGGCCGGCATGGGCCAGAGGAATGACGAAGATGAACAGCACGTTCATCACCTGAGTCATCAGCAGGGTGAACATGGCGATGCGCACTGGCGTGCGAATGTCCTGGCGCGCATAGAAGGCAGGCGCCAGCACCTTGACCAGCAGCATGCCCAACAGGCCCAGCGAATAAGCCAGCAAGGCGCGCTGGGTCATGTCGGCGTCATGCGCGGTGAAGTTGCCGTACTGGAAAAGCGACACCACCAGCGGCTCGGAGAGCAGCGCCAGCGCCAGGGCGCAGGGCAGCGCCAGCAGGATGCACAGGCGCAGCCCCCAGTCGAGCAGCTTCGAGTAGGCGGCCGGATCCTCGGCGGCGTGGGTCTTGGCCAGCGATGGCAGCAGGATGGTGCCCAGGGCGACGCCCAGAACGCCGGACGGCAGTTCCATCAGGCGGTCGGCGTAGTACATCCAAGACACGGAGCCGGCGACCAGAAAGGAGGCGAAGATGGTGTTGATGATCAGCGAGATCTGCGCCACCGACACACCGAGGATCGCCGGGCCCATCTGCCGCAGCACACGCCACACGCCGCTGTCGCGCAGGTTCAGGCGCGGCAGCACCAGAAGGCCGATCTTGCGCAGGTGCGGCAGTTGATAGAGCAGTTGCAACAGGCCGCCGACCAGCACCGCCCAGCCCATGGCCATGATCGGCGGGTCGAAATACGGGGTCAGGAACAGCGCGAAGATGATCATGCTGACGTTGAGCAGGGTCGGCACGAAGGCCGGCACGGCGAAACGGTTCCACGTATTGAGCAGCGCACTGGCGAAGGACGACAGGGAGATCAGCAGAATATAAGGAAAGGTCACCCGCAGCAGATCGCTGGTCAGTTCGAAGCGCTCGGGGTTGTCGCTGAAGCCCGGCGCCGAGGCCCAGACGATCCAGGGTGCAGCCAGCACGCCGAGCAGGGTCACCAGCGCCAGGATCAGCGTCAGCTGCCCGGCCACGTAGGCGACGAAGGTACGCGTCGCCTCTTCGCCCTTCTGCGTCTTGTACTCCGCCAGGATCGGCACGAAGGCCTGGGAGAACGCCCCCTCGGCGAAGATGCGGCGCAGCAGGTTGGGCAGCTTGAAGGCCACCACGAAGGCGTCCGAGGCGATACCCGCACCGAAGATCCGGGCCATGATGGTGTCGCGCACGAAACCCAGAACCCGCGACAACATGGTGATGGAACTGACCGCAGCCAGCGACTTGAGAAGATTCATTCGGCAGGGATGCTCAATCGGCGTTTACTGGATCGATTTCGGCGCGCGCGACACGCGCCAGCAACAGACCGCGCCAGCCCGTGAAGGTGCGACGGCGCCGGTGCGGCCGGGAGTGTAGAATCGCCGGCGCGATAAAGC
The DNA here is from genome assembly GCA_966186235.1 of uncultured Pseudomonas sp. Lineage (GTDB taxonomy): Bacteria > Pseudomonadota > Gammaproteobacteria > Pseudomonadales > Pseudomonadaceae > Aquipseudomonas. The sequence continues at coordinate 535 of CBIFVM010000051.1, read as the reverse complement.
ATCCTTCGTGTTATCCGCCCCGCGACGACTGACGCAGTATCGACCTTGACAAGTGCCGCGCTCGCCTTCATGATTCGCGGCCTTATTTGTCAGTAACCCCATAGTTTTCGAGGAGCTTGACGGTGGCCAATACACCTTCTGCCAAAAAACGCGCAAAACAGGCTGAGAAGCGTCGTAGCCATAACGCCAGCCTGCGCTCCATGGTTCGTACCTACATCAAGAACGTAGTCAAGGCTATCGACGCCAAAGACCACGAGAAAGCACAAGCTGCCTACACCCTGGCTGTGCCTGTTATCGACCGTATGGCCGACAAGGGCATCATCCACAAGAACAAGGCCGCTCGTCACAAGAGCCGCCTGAACGGTCACGTCAAGGCACTCAGCCAAGCTGCTGCCTAAGCGTACCGCTTCATGAAAACCGGCCTCAGGGCCGGTTTTTTATTGCCCAGAGAAAAGTGCCGCCCTTCGCCCCATGCTCTGCTCCGCGCGAGCACCGAGCCCCCAGCCGAAAAGCGGCACCCGGGTCAGCCCACCTG
>CBIFVM010000050.1:0-22741 GCA_966186235.1 uncultured Pseudomonas sp. | reverse complement strand
CGGGGTGGTGAAGCACCTTGCCGCCAGATGCGGCCACGCTGTCGATGGCCGCCTGGGCGTCGCCGAAACCGTTGAGCAGCAGATCGGCGCCGGCCTCGGCCAGCACTTGGGCGATACCCAAGCCGATGCCGCTGGTGGAGCCGGTGACCAGTGCGGTCTTGTTTTTGAGGTTCATAACAACTCCTTAAGCGCGCAGCGAGGCGCGCTTCTCACGAAAACTAAACGATGCCGGTGGTGTAGAAGACGCCGATCACGAAAAACACCGCCAGGGTCTTGATGATCGTGATGCCGAAGATGTCCTTGTAGGCTTCGCGGTGGGTCAGCCCGGTGACCGCCAGCAGAGTGATCACCGCGCCGTTGTGGGGCAGGGTGTCCATGCCGCCGCTGGCCATGGAGGCGACGCGGTGCATGACTTCCAGCGGAATGTTGGCGGCATTGGCCGCCGCGATGAAGGTGTCGGACATGGCCGCCAGGGCGATGCTCATGCCGCCCGAGGCCGAGCCGGTGATGCCGGCCAGCAAGGTGACCGTCACCGCCTCGTTGACCAGCGGATCGGGGATGCCCTTGAGCGCATCGGCGAGGATCAGGAAGCCCGGCAGCGAGGCGATCACCGCACCAAAACCGTATTCCGATGCGGTGTTCATCGCCGCCAGCAGCGAGCCGCCGACAGCGCTCTTGGTGCCTTCGGCGAGCTTGTCGCGGATCACCCCGAAGGCGCTGACCAGCACCATCAGGATGCCCAGCAGCAGCGCGGCCTGTACGGCCCAGATCGCGGTGAGCTTGCTGACGTCGGTTTGCAGTGGCGCGGCCATGCCGGCCAGTTGCAAGCTGTGAGTCGGCCCGTAGACCTGGGGAATCCAGTGGGTGAACAGCAGGTTGGCCACGCCCACCAGGATCAGCGGCGCGATGGCCAGCCATGGGCTGGGCAGTTTGATGTCGTCCGGGGTTTCCGGCTCGTTGCGCAGCTCGGTGCCGTAGCCTTCGCCAGCGCGCACCGCCTTGTTCAACTGGCGGCGCAGATAGAGCATGCCCATACCGAGCACGAACAGGCTGCCGATCAGGCCCAGCCAGGGCGCGGCCCAGGCGGTGGTGTTGAAGAAGGTGGTGGGGATGATGTTCTGGATCTGCGGGGTGCCGGGCAGGGCGTCCATGGTGAAGCTGAACGCGCCAAGGGCGATGGTCGCCGGAATCAGCCGCTTGGGAATGTTGCTCTGGCGAAACATCTCGGCGGCGAACGGGTAGACCGCGAACACCACGACGAACAGCGATACGCCGCCGTAGGTGAGCAGGGCGCACACCAGCACGATCACCAGCATCGCCTGGCCGGTGCCCAGGAGGCGAATGGCGGCGGCGACGATCGAGCGGGAGAAGCCGGACAGCTCGATCAACTTGCCGAACACGGCGCCGAGCAGGAATACCGGGAAGTAGAGCTTGATGAAACCGACCATCTTCTCCATGAACACCCCGGTGAACGCGGGCGCCACGGCGCTGGGATCGGTGAGCAGTACCGCGCCGAGCGCAGCGATGGGAGCGAAGAGGATGACGCTGTAGCCACGATAAGCAGCCAGCATCAGTAAAGCCAGTGCAGCGAGGGCGATGATGACACTCATCGACGATCTCCTGACCCTGCAACGCAGCGAATCGAGAGGCTGCCGTTAGCCTTCGAGTAACTCGCTCAGGCGCTGTGGGCGCTTTTGTTTTTGTTGTCGGCGGCGGGTGAGCCCGCAGCCTGGCTATAGCGAGTTCTGTGCCATATTTTTAAGCGATTGAATCTAAAGGGTTTTATTTTATTCCTGGCCTCGCGCCGTGGCGCTCGTCCCAAATTTGGGACGATGATGGAGGATTGACCCTTCCAGCATGGCCTGTGCGCTAATCCCGAAAGTGGGATGCGTCCCGGAATCAGGACGAAAGGCCCAGCTCGAGCATCTTTCGGTACAGCGTTGAGCGCCCCAAGCCCAGGCGCTGCGCGGCGTGTGGCACATCGCCCGCGGTGGCGGCCAGCGCCTTGCGGATCAGCTCGCGCTCGAAGTTGGCGCGGGCCTGATGGAAATCTTCGACTTCATCGGTTTGCGCAACGATGTCCTGGGTCTCGGGCAAAGGATGCACGGTGCCGATCGCGGTGGCGACCGCTTTATAGTCGAGCACGCTGTCGTCGCTGAGCAGGCAGGCCCGTTCCAGCACGTTGTGCAGCTCACGCACGTTGCCCGGCCAGGCGTGGCGTCCGAGCAGGGCCATGGCTTCGGGGTGCAGTTCGTGGCGGCCCTGTAGCGCATCGAAGATCGCCTCGCACAGCGCCGGCAAATCCTCCAGGCGCTCGCGCAACGGCGGCACGGCGAGGGTCAGCACGTTGAGCCGGTAATACAGGTCGGCGCGAAAGGTGCCCTTGCGCACCGCCGCTTCCAGGTCGATGGAGGTGGCGGCAATCAGCCGAACGTCGCTGCGCAGCACCTCGTTGGAGCCTACCGGCTCGAACTCCTTTTCCTGCAGCACCCGCAAGAGTTTGCTCTGCAAGGGCAGCGGCATGTCGCCGATCTCGTCGAGAAACAGCGTGCCGCCATGGGCGATCTGCAGCTTGCCGGCGCGGCCCTTGCGGTCGGCACCGGTGAAGGCGCCCGGCGCGGTGCCGAAGAACTCGGCTTCCAGCAGGGTTTCCGGGATCGCCGCCGTGTTCAGGCTGACGAAGGGCTTGCTGGCCCGCGGCGAGGCATTGTGAATGGCGTGGGCCAGCAGCTCCTTGCCGGTACCCGTCTCGCCCAGCAGCAACACCGCCGAGTCGCTGGTCGCGCTGCGCCGCGCCAGGCGCTTGACCTCCAGACTGCGGGCGCTGGTACCGATGAACTGGGCGAAGCTGTATTTCGCCTGGCGCGACTTGAGCTGCGAGCGGGTCGAGGCCAGCTCCTGCTGCATGCGCTGATAGCGGGCCAGCAGCGGTGACAGCGATTGCAGTTCGTCGAACAGGGCGAAGCCGATGGCGCCGATCACCTGGCCGGCGTCGTCATGGATGGGCAGGCGCATGACCACCAGCGGTTCGCGGGGCGTGTCCATCATATCCAGCAGGATAGGCCGGCCGCTGTTCACCACATCGCGCAACAGGCTGCCGGGGATCACGCTTTCGCATGGGCGGCCGATGGCTTCGCTGGCGCTTTGCAGGCCGAAGCGCTGGGCGTAGCGCTCGTTCATCCAGACGATATGGGCGTCGCGGTCGACGATGATGGTGCCTTCGCTGGATTGCTCGAAGATCTCGAACAGCGAACGGATGGCCGACTGGCGAATGTGAGGGTAGTTGCCGAGGTCCTGCATGGCGCGCTCGTCTGCGGGGTGAGCGGCGATCATAACGCGGCGCGGCACCCTTGCGGTGCCGCGCCGTGGCAGTCAGCCTGCTTCGCTGGCCTTGCGCGGTGTTTTCGCGGCAGGCGCGTCGATCAGCCCGTCGGCGCGGAACATCGCCTTGATGCCGCGCACCGCCTGGCGGATGCGATCCTGGTTCTCGATCAGCGCGAAGCGCACGTGATCGTCACCATAGTCACCGAAGCCGATACCCGGCGACACGCAGACCTTGGCCTCGGCCAGCAGCTTCTTGGCGAATTCCAGGGAGCCGAGATGGGCATAGGCGTCGGGAATCTTCGCCCACACGTACATCGAGGCCTTGGGGTTCTCGACCATCCAGCCCAGCTCGTGCAGACCCTTGACCAGCACATTGCGGCGCTGGCGATACTGCTCGGCGATATCCAGTACGCATTGCTGGTCGCCTTCCAGGGCGGCGATGGCCGCGACCTGCAGCGGGGTGAAGGTGCCGTAGTCGTGGTAGCTCTTGATCCGCGCCAGGGCGCCGACCAGCTCCGGGTTGCCGACCATGAAGCCGATTCGCCAGCCGGCCATGTTGTAGCTCTTGGACAGGGTGAAGAACTCCACGGCGATGTCCTTGGCGCCCGGCACCTGCATGATCGACGGGGCCTTCCAGCCGTCATAGACGATGTCGGCGTAGGCCAGGTCGTGGATCACCAGCACGTTGTATTGCTTGGCCAGGGCCACCACGCGCTCGAAGAAGTCCAGCTCCACGCACTGCGCGGTCGGGTTGGACGGAAAGCCGAGGATCATCATCTTCGGCTTGGGAATGCTCTCGCGGATCGCCCGCTCCAACTCGATGAAAAAATCCACGCCCGGCACCAGCGGCACCGAACGCACCTGGGCGCCGGCGATCACTGCGCCGTAGATGTGGATCGGATAGCTGGGGTTGGGCACCAGCACGGTATCGCCATGATCCAGGGTGGCCAGCATCAGGTGCGCCAGGCCTTCCTTGGAGCCGATGGTGACGATGGCTTCGCTTTCCGGGTCGATGTCGACCTCGTAGCGATCCTTGTACCAGTGCGAAATGGCCCGGCGCAGGCGCGGAATACCGCGTGAAGTGGAGTAACCGTGGGTGTCTTCTCGCTGGGCGACCTGCACCAGCTTTTCCACGATGTGCGGCGGGGTGGCGCCATCGGGGTTGCCCATGCTCAGGTCGATGATGTCCTCGCCACGGCGGCGGGCGGCCATCTTCAGTTCAGCGGTGATGTTGAAAACGTAAGGGGGGAGACGATCGATGCGCGCAAAGCGGCGCGAAGCCTGGTCAGCCATGCTTTCCTCGAGAGACGTAAGCGCCCGGAACCGTCCGAGCGACGTTGGCCACATGGGGTGGCCTGGCCGGACAATAAGGCCCGGCGCGGGCTTTGTCGAGTGCCTGCAAGCGCTTTTCCCGCAGTGCCTGCTGGCCGCCTCGAACGATATGCTTGGCCGCGACTCGAATCCTGACCCATCGTCCAGGCAGCGGCCGCTCCGCTGCCACCCTACAACAAGACAGAGAACCTATCTGATGACTCACCGCACTATCGCCCTGGGCCTGCTGGCCGCCGGCCTCGCCGTGACGCTGCCAGCCGCGGCCATGACCGAGCAGCAGTTTCGAGCCGAGGCCGACACGCTCTTCACGCCATTGATGGCCGAGTACGACATCCCAGGCCTCGCGGTGGGCGTGACCTGGCAAGGCAAGCACTACGTGTTCACCAAGGGTCTGGCGAACCGTGAGGCGACCAGGGCGGTTTCCCGCGAGACGCTGTTCGAGCTGGGTTCGCTGAGCAAGACCTTCAACGTCACCCTGGCGGCGCTGGCTCAGCAGCGCTCGCTGCTGTCGCTCGATGACCCGCTCGCTGCCCGCATGCCGTCGCTGCAGGGAAGCCCCGCAGGTGAGCTGAGCCTGATGGATCTGGCCACCCACCAGAGCAGCGGGATGCCCTTGCAGGTGCCGGATCAGGTAAAGGATGACAACGGCCTGCTGAACTGGCTGCGGCAATGGAAACCAACCACGGGCGCCGGTCACGAGCGCTCCTATTCCAATGTCAGCATCGGCCTGCTCGGGCGGGTGTCCGCCCAGGCGTTCGGCGAGCCCTATGCCAAGGCGCTGCATGATCAGGTGCTCGCTCCGCTGGCGCTCAACCATACCCATGTTCAGGTGCCAGCGGCGCAGATGCCGAATTACGCCTACGGCTACGCGCGGCAGGACAACAAGGCCATTCGTGTCAGCCCTGGCGTGCTGGATGCCGAGGCTTATGGCCTGAAGTCCAACATCGACGACATGTTGCGTTTCGTCGATATCAACCTGGGCGAAACCCGGGTACCGGCGCCACTGGCTGCCGCGATCAAGACGACGCACCAGGGCGTGACCCGCACCGAGCGCTTCACCCAGGCGATGGTGTGGGAGCGCTACCCCTGGCCCGTTTCCCGCGAGCAACTGCTGGCGGGCAACGCGCCGTCGATGGCGCTCGAGGCGCAACCGGCTACCCGTCTGCCTGAGCCTGAAACCAGCGAGCAGAGCGTGCTGTTCGGCAAGACCGGTTCGACCAACGGCTTTGGCGGTTACGCCGCCTTCGTGCCGGACGAGCGCATCGGCGTGGTGCTGCTGGCCAACCGTAACGTGCCGCTCGAGGCTCGGGTCGATGCGTCCTTCAAGCTGCTGCAGCAGGTCTTGAAAGCTGACCGTTGAGGCTCAGGTGTTTTTCAGGCGCAGGAGCAGGGCGATCAAGGCGTCGATATCGGCGTCCGTGGTGCGCCAGGAACTGACGCTCAGGCGAAAGGCCGGCTGCCCCTGCCAGACGGTTGACCCGAACCAGGCTTCGCCAGACGCCTGGGCGGCCTTGAGAATCGCGGCGGTCTGTTCGTCCGAGTCGGCGCGTACCAGTACCTGATTGAGGCTCACCCGGTTGAGCACCTGGTATCCACCGGCACGAAGCGCCTCGGCGAGGTGCCCGGCCTGGCGGATGTGCCGGTCGATCATCTCGGCCAGCCCATCGCGGCCCAGGTTGGCCAGCGCTGCCCAGATCGCCACGCCCCTCGCGCGGCGCGAGAACTCCAGGGTCAGGTTCTTTTGCGAGTCCTTCGAGGCCATGGCGTAGGCGGCGTCGCTGTTCATCGCGGCGGCCAGGGCGTCACCGTCACGGCAGATGGCCATGGCGCTGTCGTAGGGGGTGTTCAGCCACTTGTGCCCATCGGTGGTCCAGCTGTCCGCCAGCTCCACGCCGTCGGCCAGCCCGGCCGAGAACGACGCCCGTGCCCACAGCCCAAAGGCGCCATCGACGTGCACCCAGGCGCCAGCGGCCTTGGCCCTGGGGATCAGTTCGGCGAAGCGGTCGAACTCGCCGGTATTGACCTCGCCAGCCTGCAGAATCAGCACGGTGCGTTCGTCCAGTTCGGGGAGCCGGGCCGGATCGATGCGGCCGTGCTGATCCACCGGAGCCAGAAGCAGCCGGCGTATGCCGAAACCCAGCACGCGCAGCGCCTTCTTCACGGTGATATGGGCGGTTTCGGAAATCACCACACGAATTTCCGGGGCGCCGATCAAACCGTCCTGATCGAAATCCCAACCCTGCCTGGCCAGCAACGTGCGACGTGCGGCTGCCAGGCAGGCGAGGGTGCAGGCGGTGGCGCTGGTGCCGAAGCCGACGGCACTTTGACCTGGGAGGCCGAGTGCCTCGCAGACCCAGCGGGCGGCGACCTTTTCCAGTTTGTCGGCGATGGGCGAGCCGTCCGCGGATGACGCGCATTGATCCCAGGCCAGCACCATCCGTTCGGCGGCTGCGGCGGCAGGCAGGGTGGCGCCGATCACGAAACCGAAATAGCGCGGCCCGTTGCTGGTGACGGTGGCAGGGGAGCCAAGTTCATCGAGTGCGTGCAGCACCTGCCCGGCATCCTGCCCCGTGGTTGGCAGGGGCTGGTCGAAGGCATCCAGGGCGGCGATGGCGCTCTCAACGGGATAGACCCGGCGCTGTTCGAGCGAGTCGTTATAGGCGATGGCGCGGCGGTCGGCGTCGGTCAGCAGGGCGTGTTCGGCAGTGCGCATGGGGTGGGTCTCGGCAGTTGGCGGCGATGTGCAACCCTAACCGAGGGTCGTGGCGGCCTGTCAGATACAGCCCACGGCTGCTTGTCCCCTACAGCGAAGCGGCCAGCACAGCTGTATCCGGTACAGTTCGCGGCAATTCTCGGGCGAACGGTGTCTCGGTGGGGAGCGTGCCGGGGATCTGCGACAGCCTGTGAAGGGCTCGCGGCTGAAGCCGCTCCTATGTAGTTCGGCGTGCGAAGAAGCATAAAAAAACCCCGCACTGGGCGGGGCTCCTTTGGACGCGGGTGACGCCTTAGGCTTGAACGACCGGGATGTTCGCGCTGGCCGCGGCTTCGCGGAACTCGGCGATCTGGTCGAAGCTCAGGTAGCGGTAAACGTCGGCAGCCATGCTGTCGATGTTCTTCGCGTACTCCATGTATTCCTCGACGGTCGGCAGCTTGCCGATGATCGAAGCGACAGCGGCCAGTTCGGCCGATGCCAGGTACACGTTGGCGCCATCGCCCAGACGGTTCGGGAAGTTACGCGTCGAGGTCGATACCACGGTGGAGTTCGCCGCCACACGTGCCTGGTTACCCATGCACAGCGAGCAACCCGGCATTTCCATGCGGGCACCGGCCTTGCCGTAGATGCCGTAGTAGCCTTCTTCGGTCAGCTGGTGAGCATCCATCTTGGTCGGCGGCGACAGCCACAGACGGGTCGGGATGGAACCCTTGACCTTGTCGAGCAGCTTGCCGGCAGCGCGGAAGTGACCGATGTTGGTCATGCAGGAACCGATGAACACTTCGTCGATCTTCTCGCCCTGAACGGTCGACAGCAGACGCGCGTCGTCCGGGTCGTTCGGCGCGCAGAGCACAGGCTCCTTGACGTCGGCCAGGTCGATTTCGATGATTTCGGCGTATTCGGCATCGGCGTCGGCGGACAGCAGTTCCGGGTTGGCCAGCCAGGCTTCCATGGCCTGCGCGCGACGCTCCATGGTGCGTGCATCACCGTAGCCTTCGCTGATCATCCAGCGCAGCAGGGTGATGTTCGACTTCAGGTACTCGGCGATGGCCTTTTCCGGCAGCTTGATGGTGCAACCGGCAGCGGAGCGCTCGGCCGAGGCGTCGGAGAGTTCGAACGCCTGCTCGACGGTCAGCTCGTCCAGGCCTTCGATTTCCAGGATGCGGCCGGAGAAGGCGTTCTTCTTGCCTTTCTTCTCGACGGTTAGCAGGCCCTTCTGGATGGCGTAGTAAGGGATGGCATGAACCAGGTCACGCAGGGTGATGCCCGGTTGCAGTTTGCCCTTGAAACGCACCAGAACGGATTCCGGCATGTCCAGCGGCATTACGCCGGTGGCGGCGGCGAAGGCCACCAGGCCGGAGCCGGCCGGGAAGCTGATGCCAATCGGGAAGCGGGTGTGCGAGTCGCCGCCGGTGCCGACGGTGTCGGGCAGCAGCATGCGGTTCAACCAGCTGTGGATGATGCCGTCGCCAGGACGCAGGGACACGCCGCCACGGGTGCGGATGAAATCCGGCAGGGTGTGGTGGGTGGTGACGTCGATCGGCTTCGGATAGGCCGCGGTGTGGCAGAACGACTGCATGACCAGGTCAGCAGAAAAGCCCAGGCACGCCAGGTCTTTCAGCTCGTCGCGGGTCATCGGGCCAGTGGTGTCCTGGGAGCCGACGGTGGTCATCTTCGGTTCGCAGTAGGTGCCCGGGCGAACGCCTTTGCCTTCCGGCAGGCCGCAGGCCTTGCCGACCATCTTCTGCGCCAGGGTGTAGCCCTTGCCAGTGTCGACCGGCGCTTCCGGCAGTGCGAACAGGTCGGTCGGACCCATGCCCAGCTCAGCCCGCGCCTTGTCGGTCAGGCCACGGCCAACGATCAGCGGGATACGGCCGCCAGCGCGAACTTCGTCGAGCAGAACCGGGGTCTTCAGTTCGAAGGTGGTGATGACCTCGTCGGTGCCGTGCTTGCAGACTTTGCCAGCGTGCGGGTAGACGTCGATCACGTCGCCCATTTCCAGGTTCGACACGTCGAACTCGATCGGCAGGGCGCCGGCGTCTTCCATGGTGTTGTAGAAGATCGGGGCGATCTTGGAACCGAAGCAGAAGCCGCCAGCGCGCTTGTTCGGAACATAGGGAATGTCGTCGCCGAAGAACCACAGCACCGAGTTGGTGGCGGACTTACGCGAGGAACCGGTACCGACCACGTCACCGACGTAGGCAACCGGGAAGCCCTTGGCACGTACTTCTTCGATCTGCTTCAGCGGGCCGATGGAGCCGGGCTGCTCGGGAACGATGCCGTCACGGGCCATTTTCAGCATGGCCAGGGCGTGCAGCGGGATGTCCGGGCGCGACCAGGCGTCCGGAGCCGGCGACAGGTCGTCGGTGTTGGTTTCGCCCGGCACCTTGAAAACGGTCAGGCTGTACTTCTCGGCAATCGCCGGACGCTTGGTGAACCACTCACCGGCCGCCCAGGACTCCAGCACGGCCTTGGCGTTGGCGTTGCCGGCCTTGGCCTTTTCAGCAACATCGTGGAAAGCGTCGAACATCAGCAGAGTGTGCTTGAGCTGCTCGGCGGCAACGGTGCCCAGATCGGCGCTATCGAGCAGCTCGACCAGGGTGGCGATGTTGTAGCCGCCCTGCATGGTGCCGAGCAGTTCGGTGGCGCGCTTCTTGTCGAGCAGTGGGGAAGTGGCTTCGCCCTTGGCGATGGCGGACAGGAAGCCAGCCTTCACGTAGGCCGCTTCGTCGACGCCTGGCGGCACGCGATTGGTGATCAGATCGAGGAGGAATTCTTCTTCGCCGGCCGGCGGGTTCTTCAGCAGGTCGACGAGACCGGCGGTTTGTTCGGCGTTTAGCGGCTGGGGCACGATACCCTGGGCGGCACGCTCTGCTACGTGTTTGCGGTAGGCTTCAAGCACAGTTATTACCCTCATCAGTGGTCCCAAATGGGAAGTCCGGGACGCATGCAGGAATGCATCAAACACATCCGTCACGCAGCTTCATGGGCTGAGCACGATGGTTTCGATACTTCCATCCGGAAGCTGCTTTCAAAGTTTTACGCCTGCAGAACGGGGTCTGATGAGGGCTGGCATGGCCTGAGGGTGACCACGCCAACTATCGTGCTGCAGGATCGACTGTGCTCGTGACGCTTTGAAAACAGCTTCCAACGGACATTGGCGCCTTTCGCAAGGCGCGCTGATTCTAGCCGAATCTTCGCGCGAAGTTAAGTAAAAGACCCATCGGCCTCTGGGGTGATCCCTATTAGACAAAGGGCTAAGATGCACCCTTTATTGACCTGTGTATCGATTCAGCGCATGCCCAATCAACGTATCAAGACGCCTTGCATAGGCCTGTGTTCCACGGTTTTCGGGGATTCCGTATGCCGGGGCTGCAAGCGCTTCCACCACGAGGTGATCAACTGGAACGGCTACAGCGACGAGGAAAAACAGTCGGTGTGGCTGCGTCTGGAGATGCTGCTGGTGCAGGTGATGACCGCCAAGCTGGAGGTGTTCGACGAGGCGCTGCTGCTCAAACAGTTGCAACAGCGGCAGATTCGCTTCGTTCCCCAGCAGTCGGCGTATTGCTGGGCCTATCAGCTATTGGCACGCGGTGCGCGGGTGATTTCCCAGCTCGAGGCATACGGCATCGTGTTGCTACCCGAATTTCGCGATTGGGAACTGCCCGATCTGCGTGACGCCATCGATCGCGAGTTCTTCCTGCTTTCCGAGGCGCACTTCGAGCGCTACATCGCACCACGCTTTCTCAAGGAAGGCATGGAGCTGCGCGTCTGACGGGACGCGAGTAGGCCTCATTAATGCAAGAAGCCCGGCACTTGGCCGGGCTTCTTCTTGCTGCAGGATTTCTCAGCGGTATTCGCACAGGTACGCGGTGTCCTGTTCGACCTTGAGCTGGAACTTGCTGTCGGCTGGCACGGTGAAACGGCTGCCGGCGGTGAAGGTTTCCCAGTTGTCGCTGCCCGGCAGCTTGACGGTCAGGGCGCCGGCGATCACGTGCATGATCTCCAGCTGGCCGGTGCCGAATTCGTATTCGCCTGCCGCCATCACGCCAATGGTGGCCGGGCCTTCTGCCATGCCGAACGCGATGGATTTGACGGTGCCATCGAAATAATCGTTGACCTTGAACATGTGCATCCTCATGAGCGGCAGAATAAAGGGCTGGCAAGTATGCCCAAGGCGTTCGACGGCGTCACGTATTGCGCGTGCCGCTTCGCTCGGTCATCACCAGGGGTAGCAGGCGGGCGGTGTTGCGTGCATCGTTCAGGGCGCGGTGTTGCTGGCCGCTGAAGTTGAAACCGGCCAGTTGCAGCGCGGCGTTCAGGCCAACGGGGCGGGGTAGTTGCCGTTCCTCGGCGAAGCGGCGCTTGAGGTTGAGGTGGGGCAGCGCCTGCAGGTGGCTGGCGAGGCAATGGCGCTGCCAGTCCTGTTCGAGCTGCTGGCGATCATAGTCGCCCCAACTGCACCAGCCCTGCAGGCGCGGATGATGGGGTTGCAGCCAGCGCTCGAATTGCGGCCACAGCACCGGCAAGGTGGCGGCGCCATCCACCTCCGCCTGGCTGATGTGGGTGAGCTGCCTGCAGAAGCGGGTGAGCAGGGGGCGGCGCATGGGCCGCACGAAGCGCTGGAAATGATCGATCTCGTGGCCGCTGGCGTTGACCAGGCTGGCACCGATTTCGATGACCTCCATATGCTCCACCGGCCAGCCGCCTTCTTCGGTGGTGGCTTCCAGGTCGATGACCAGCCAATACCCCATTGCCTCTCCTTGTCTGCCGTAGCCCGGTCCAGGGTCGCTCAGTGCTCAGACCGACGAGTGGTGCGATTCGTGCCATATACGAAATGCCATCATGGACATTGTGTCTTTGCGCCGCTGGCTATACTTGCGTACGCAAGATCGTGGTTCTCTATTTCCGCGTGATAGGTGATTGTGTTCATGGATGATTCCGTGGTGTTTTCAGATGACGAGCCGGTTGGTGACAGTAGCCATCCGGCGTGGCGCATCCTGACCGTTGACGATGATCCTGACTTCCAGCGCGCAACCGCCTTTGCGATCAGCGAGATGGATATTCTCGGCCGCCGCGTGGAGGTTCAGCAGGCTTTCAGCAATCGCGAGGCAGCCATGTTGTTGGCCGAACAGCAGGATTTCGCCCTGGTGCTGCTCGATGTGGTGATGGAAACCGAAGACGCCGGTCTGCGTCTGGTCAAGACCCTGCGCGAAGTCATCGGTAACGCCGAGATCCGCATCGTGCTGCTGACCGGCGAACCGGGCATGGCGCCGGTGCAGAGCGTGATGCGCGACTACGACATCAACGACTACTGGTCCAAGAGCGAACTCAGCGCCGAACGCCTGCGCACCGTCCTCACCGCCGGGCTGCGCAGCTACTCGCAGCTCAAGGCCACCGCGCGGGCCCGCCGCGGTCTGCAGATGATCGTCGAGTCCAGCAATGCGCTGTTCTGCTCGAAGAACACCCGTGAGCTGTCGGCCAAGATTCTTTCCGAAATCGCCTCGCTGCTCGATCTGCAGGCTGAAGGCATCGTCTGCGTAAAGGCTCATGACGCCAGCCCTGGCGAGCTGCCCGACGCCTATGTGATCAGTGCCAGTGGCCGTTTCTACGGCTCCATCGACGGCAACCTCAGTGGCCTTGGCGACGAGGCGGTGGCCAGCGCGCTGCGCTGCTCCCTGCAAAAACAGGCCACGCTGCGTTTCGATGATTGCACGGTGCTGTTCTTCCCGCGCTTTCAGGCGGGGGCGGACTACGCCTGCTACGTGGCGACCGAGCGTACGCTGGACGACACCGAGCTGGAATTGCTCGAGGTGTTCAGCGCCAGTATCAGCCGAGGGCTCTACAACGTGGCGCTGTTCAGCCGTCTCGAGGAAATGGCCTATCAGGACGATCTGCTGAAGATTCCCAACCGCAACGCGCTGATCCGCATGCTCGACATGACCCTGAGCAGCCCGAACAAGAACGAGCGGGTGCTGGTGCTGCTCGATATCGACAACTTCTCCGGTGCCAACACCGCTTTCGGTACCGGCTATGGGGATTTCATCCTTGGTTTGGTGGCCAATCGCCTGCGTGATGCGTTCGACGGCAATGTGCTGATCGCCCGCGTCCGCGATGACCTGTTCGCCGTGCTGGGCCCGGAGGATCAGGTGCGTGCCGAGGACATCGTGGCCTTGTTCCGACGCCCCAACCGGCCTTACGAGCTGGGCCAGGTGCACAGCCTCAGCAGCGTCACCCTGTATTTGCGTGATTTCGAAGACACCGCCAGCGTGGCCCTGCAGGATGCGCGGCTGACCCTCAAGCAGGCCAAGCAGCTCGGGCACGACCAGCATGTGGTGCACGACCGCCAGTTGCAGAGCGCCCATGCCGAGTCGTTTCGGCTACTGTTGGCGCTGCGTGACGCGGTGGCCAGTGACCTGATCAGCATCGAGTTACAACCCCAGGTTGATCTGCGCACTGGCGTGGTCACTGGCGTAGAAGCCCTGGCCCGTTGGTACCAGGCCGACGGCAAAGCCATCCCGCCGCTCGAGTTCATTCCACTGGCCGAAGCCACCGGCTACATCCTGCCGTTGGGTGACCTGCTCATGCGTTTGGCTTTGCAGGCAGCGCGACGCCTGGCCGAAGCCGGCTACCGCGACATCCGTGTGGCGATCAACGTATCGGCGACTCAATTGCTGCAGCGCGATTTCATCGAGCGGTTCACCCTGCATCTGGAGGCCGCTGGCGTGAGTTCGGCCCAGGTAGAACTGGAAATCACCGAGTCGGTGGCCATGCGCTCGTTCGAGCAGGTTTGCGAGCAACTGCTGGCACTGCGTGCCATGGGCGTCAAGGTCGCCATCGACGACTTCGGCACCGGCTTTTCGTCGCTCAGCTACCTGCGTCAATTGCCGGCGGATCGCCTGAAGATCGACCGCAGTTTCGTCGAGGAACTGCGTGCCGAGGATGATGGGCAGGCGATCGCTGAAGCGATCATCCAGATTGCCCGAAGGGTCGGCATGACGGTGATTGCCGAAGGGGTAGAAAACCAGCATCAGGCCGAATGGCTACAACGCCATGATTGCCTGGAGGCCCAGGGCTATCTTTACGCCAGGCCAATGCCGCTGGAGCGGCTGTTGGGTTGGCTGGGCGAGCGTTCGCAACGGTGATGGGCCGCCGCATCGCCGGCTGGCGCACGGTATTGTCCAGGCCGCTGCCGCGTAACCTGCTGGTGCTGTTCCTGCCGTGGTCCCTGCTGATCGTCGTACTCAGCCTGTTGCTCTACGACCGCATGCTCAATGATCGGCTGGAACCGTTGCTCGAGGCGCAGACCGACAGCCTGAACGAGGGCGTGGCGGTTCTGGAGAGGCATCTGTCGAGCTTGCGTGGCGACTTGCAGTTTCTCAGCCAGCAGCCCTTGCTCAAACGTGCCATCAGGCAGGACGCCGAGGACAGCGATGTCGCGCTGAGCGAACTGTTCGCCGAGTTTTCCGATAGCCGTGCGACCTATCAGCACATTCGCTGGCTCGATGAGAGCGGTATGGAGCGGGTCCGTATCGACAGCGTTGGGGGCGCAGCACGGCGGGTTGCCGAGCCGGATTTGCAGAATGACTCGGCCGCCTATTACTTCGTGGAAACCATGCACCTCTACAAGGGCGAGTCGTACCTGTCGCGTTTCGACCTGGAGCGTCATTACCGGCCTGATGGTTCCGTCGAGTCTCTGGTGCCGATCCTGCGCGCGGCGGTGCCGGTGTTCAGCGAGCGCGGTGAGCGGCGCGGTATCCTGATCCTCGAGTATCGCGCTGAACGAATGCTGGAGCGTTTGCGCGAAACGTCCGTGGCTTATGGCGGTTCGCTGCAACTGCTCGATCACGAAGGCTACTGGATGCTGGGCGAGAGCCCGGAGCACGCCTGGGGCTTCTTGCTCGGCAAGCCCGATCTGACCCTGGCCAGCCATCAACCCTCGAGCTGGCGGCGCTTGCAGAACGAACAGCGCGGCTCGTTCATCGATGCGGCGGGCTTCTGGGCCTACAGCCATTTCCGGCCGAGCGATGCCGCTTCGGCAACCTCAAACGCTGCGGATCATTGGCTGTTGCTTTCGCACCTGCCTGCTCGGAACCTCGGCGAGTTGCGTTGGGATGTCTTGTGGCGCGTTCTACTGTTCTTCAGCGTACTGCAAGGCGTCGGGCTTTTGATCAGTGTAAGGCGTGCCATCGATGAAGCTGAACGCTTGCGGGCCGAGCACGGGTTGCATGTGAGCAGCAGGGCGCTGGCAGCCAGCAACGAGCAGCTACAGCATACCGTCGAACAATTGCAGCGCACGCGCCGCGCCTTGTTGCAGGCTGAAAAGCTGTCGTCTCTCGGTACCATGGTCGCTGGCGTGGCCCACGAGTTGAATACGCCAATCGGTGCCGCCAGCGTGGCGGCCTCGACTCTGGAGCGAGCCAGCCAGGAGTTTCAGGTGGCGATGCGCGAAGGTCTGAAGCGCACCACACTGGAGCGTTTCGTGCAGCGTACCGACGATGGCCTGAGCATCATTCTGATCAGCCTGGAGCGCATGTCGCAGCTGACCCGCGCCTTCAAGCAACTGGCTACTGACCGTGCCAGCACGGAGCGGCGTCGCTTCGACCTGCGCGAACTGGTGGACGAGGTGGTGCTGCTGCTGCAACCGAAACTGCGCCAGAACGACCATCGAATCGTGGTGGAAATTGACCCGGATATCGTACTGGACAGCTACCCGGGACCTCTCGGGCAAGTCGTGCAGAACCTTGTCGACAATGCGCTGGTTCATGCTTTCGACCCTGGCGTGAAAGGCTTGGTCACCCTGCGCGGCCAGGTCGATGAAGCGCGAGGACAGTGCGTCATCGAGGTCATCGACGACGGTCGGGGCATGGACGAGGAACTGCTGGGCAAGATATTCGACCCGTTCTTCACCACCCGGCGCGGCCAGGGCGGTACCGGCCTCGGCTTGCATATTACCCACCAGTTGGCGGTGGATGTACTCGGCGCCGAGCTGGAGGTCGACAGCACGCCGGGAGAAGGATCGCGCTTCTGCATTCGCTTCGATCTGAACTGACCGAGGGGGCTGCCTGCCAATGGAACGGCAGGCTAGAATCGCCGCCGTTTGCTGCATGCTTCTTGTTCGAGGTCCGTTCCATGCAATGCCGTCCTGGTTGTGGCGCCTGCTGTATTTCTCCGTCGATCAGCTCCTTCATTCCCGGCATGCCTAATGGCAAGGCTGCCGGCGAGCGCTGTGTAAATCTGGCCGAGGACAACCGTTGTTCGATCTTCGGGCGCGAGGATCGACCGGCCGTCTGCGCCGCATTTTCAGCGGATTTCGCTGTCTGCGGTAATAGCCGTGAAGAAGCCATCCGCCTGCTGGCCTGGCTGGAAGGTGCCACGGCAACGGCTGTCTGACGCTCTACAAGCAAACTCCGGAGAATAAAATGTCGTTGACCCGTTTGTTGCTAGCAAGTACGGCGCTATGCATCGCCTCAGCCGCCCATGCCGAGGACTGGCGCCTGGCCAAGGACGAAGAGGGCATCAAGGTCTACCTCAGCGAGGTGGCCGGCTCTCCATACAAGGCTTACCGCGGCGTAACCCTGATCAAGACCGACGTGGCCAAGCTCAGGGCGTTGCAGGAGGACGTGGTGGCTTCCTGTGCCTGGATTCATGAGTGCCAGGAGCAGCGGTTGCTCAAGCACGAGGGCGACAAGAGCTGGACTTACACCCGCTTCAACACGCCATGGCCGGTGACGCCTCGGGATTCGATCATCGAGGTCACCACCGAGCAGGGCGCCGATGGCAGCGTGACTCGCACCCTGCATGGCGTGCCTGATTACCGCCCCGAGGAAAAGGGCTACGTACGCGTGGCCAGTGTCGAAGGCCACTGGATGATGACACCCAAGCCCGACGGCATGGTCGAGGTGGTATACGAAGCGCACACCGACCCAGGTGGCAGCGTGCCCTCGTGGCTGTCCAACAAATTCGTGGTCGAGGCGCCCTTCAATACGCTCAAGGGCATGCGCGAAAAGGCTCAGCAGTAATTTTCCAGGCCATAAAAAACCCGCCATTTAGGCGGGTTTTTGTTTGCGGGTAACGATCAGTCGTCGCCGCCCATGATGCCGAAGATCTGCAACAGGCTTACGAACAGGTTGTAGATGGAAACGTACAGGCTGATGGTTGCCATGATGTAGTTGCGCTCACCGCCATGGATGATCGCGCTGGTCTGGAACAGGATACAGGCCGACGAGAACAGCACGAAGCCAGCGCTGATCGCCAGTTGCAGGCCGCTGATCTGGAAGAAGAAGCTGGCCAGGATCGCGCCCAGTAGAACGAAGAAGCCTGCAGTGATGAAGCCGCTCAGAAAGCTCATGTCCTTGCGGGTGGTCAGCACGTAGGCCGACAGGCCGCAGAACACAACGGCCGTCATCATGAATGCGGAGCTGACGACTTCGGCACCGTTGGCCATGCCCAGGTAACGATTGAGAATCGGGCCCAGGGTGTAACCCATGAAACCGGTGAGGGCGAAGGTCGACAGCAGGCCCCAGCCGGAGTCACGCAGCTTGGCGGTCAGGAAGAACAGACCGTAGAAGCCGATCAGCACTACGAAGATGTTCGGGTAGGGAACGTTGGCGCGCTGCGCCATGAAAGCTACGATGCCGCTGAATGCCAGGGTGAGAGCCAGCAAACCGTATGTGTTGCGCAGAACGCTGCTGACTGCGGTTTGTTCAACCCGTGAAGGGCTATGTGCGTAATCTTGTTCGCGCATGGCGACACTCCTAGTAAATGCTGTTGGTCCGTGACCAAGGTCGAGAAGCATCTTAACAGAGCCTTGGGTACTGCCAAGTCAGAGTGTTTGACAGTGTGTTGCGTTCCGGTAAGATGCCGCCCGCAGCCTGCAAGGTTGCAAAGGAATGTTTCGGCGAACCGACGCATTTCGTGTCGACCTGGAGGGTTGGCAGAGCGGTTGAATGCACCGGTCTTGAAAACCGGCGAACGTTAATAGCGTTCCCAGGGTTCGAATCCCTGGCCCTCCACCATATACAAGAAAAGCCCGACAATCGCCGGGCTTTTTCATTCCTGTCCTGCCTCTGCGCAATCCTCGAATGGCTTGGTTTTGCCGCGAGTTCACAGCGTCATTCGCTCATTGCGTTCGAAAAGGCGTAAGTGCGCTGTGCCGTGCCCAGGCAAGTCTGTATGCGGCCATGCGCGGTTGATCTGGCCTGATAACCTGCGAGGTTCAGCTCTGGCTGAACTCCCCGAGGATCTGCAGCAGCGAATAGATGCCTGCGCCCAGAAGCGAGGCGAGTGACAGGGCGACGCCGAGTGCTATCCAGACCATGGTTATTCTCTTCTATTAGCTAATTACGAAATGCTCGCTGGCCATCTGCGCGGGTAGGAGCATGATCGAAATAGAATGAGCGCTTTGCCGGTTCGTTCAGGAAATTTGTGCGACCGATCGGTCATGTTTTGTGCGACTGATGGATACCCAGATTTGCGGGCTGCCAATCGCTTAAAAGGCGTATGGCTGGCCGGCCTTTGCAAGGCGGACGCGACGTCCAACGAGGGAGCGGGGCAGTAGGGGGCATTGCATGAAAGTAAAAGCTTTCAGCGCGGCTCTGGCGTGTAGAGGCCGCGCCGTGATACGGCGATGATCTACGCCGATTCAGCAGCTTCGATCAATAGCCCAGAGTGCCTTTCAAGTCGGCATACACCGCGGTCATCAGAATCTTGTTTTGCAGCTGGGCAGCGGTCAGGCGACGTGTCGCCACTAGGTTGCATTGCATATCGAGGCAGTCGACCTGCAAACCCTCGGCAGAAGTTTCCGTGATGATGTGATAGCGGCCGGCAGTTACGGTTTTCAGCTGCTTGATGAGCATGTCCATGGAAAATCCCTCGGTATGGTTCACGGTCTGTTAATTCAGAGCTATGCGCCGGCAAGCGCGTTCCGAATAAATTATTCGCCTGGCTGTATTCAGACACGCCATTGGTGCGCGCTGGTGTCGGCAGGCTGCGGTCTCGGATCGGCACATGTCGCAATGACGACGAGGGCGATGTGGCGGACTTGCGAGAATGGACCTCTGCCGGCCTACTCATGGTTTTGGCGCTTGTAAGTTGACGTTTGACGCTAACTCACCTATCAGGTTTTTTGTTATGGTGCGGTTCTCTCAGGTAGTCGCCGTGCGGCGCTCGCGCAGGTACGAGGTGTTCGTTTGATTAAGGTATTGGTTGTTGATGATCACGACCTCGTTCGCACGGGTATCTCGCGCATGCTGGCCGATATCGACGGTTTGCAGGTCATCGGCGAGGCGAGTTCCGGTGAAGAAGCGCTGAAGAAGGTTCGTGAGCTCAAGCCCGACGTCGTCTTAATGGACGTGAAGATGCCTGGCATTGGCGGGCTCGAGGCGACCCGCAAACTCATGCGCAGCCATCCCGATCTCAAGGTCGTGGCGGTTACCGTGTGCGAGGAAGACCCGTTTCCGACCCGCCTGCTGCAAGCTGGCGCCGCTGGTTACCTGACCAAGGGCGCCGGGCTTGAAGAAATGGTGCAGGCCATCCGCATGGTGTTTGCCGGGCAGCGTTTCATCAGCCCGCAGATCGCCCAGCAGTTGGCGCTGAAATCCTTTCAGCCGCAAAGCAGCAATTCGCCATTCGACCTGCTGTCCGAGCGTGAAATCCAGATCGCGCTGATGATTGCCGGCTGCCAGAAGGTGCAGAGCATTTCCGACAAGCTGTGCCTGTCGCCCAAGACGGTCAATACCTACCGCTACCGGATTTTCGAGAAGCTTGCGATCACCAGTGATGTGGAGCTGGCGCTGCTCGCCGTCCGTCATGGCATGGTCGATGCCACCAGCTGAAGTGACCCCAGTGTTCGATTCCAGTGCCTTTCTTGCCACCTGCAGTGGGCGCCCGGGCGTCTATCGCATGTTCGACGCGAGCGGCAATCTTCTCTACGTCGGCAAGGCGAAGAACCTCAAGAAGCGGCTCGCCAGCTATTTTCGCAAAACCGGGTTAGCGACCAAGACCATGGCGCTGGTGGGCAAGATCGCTCAGGTGGAAACCACTATCACCGGCAACGAAACCGAAGCGCTATTGCTCGAGCAGACGCTGATCAAGGAGTGGCGCCCGCCGTACAACATTCTGCTGCGTGACGATAAATCCTACCCGTACGTGTTTCTGTCTGACGGTGATTACCCGCGCCTGGACATTCACCGTGGCGCGAAGAACCGCAAAGGTCGCTATTTCGGCCCCTATCCCAGTGCTGGCGCGATCCGTGAAAGCCTGGCGTTATTGCAGAAGACCTTTCTGGTTCGCCAGTGTGAGGACAGCTACTACCGCAATCGCACACGGCCATGCCTGCAGTATCAGATCAAGCGCTGCAAGGCGCCGTGCGTGGGGCTGGTCGAGCCGGCCGAGTATGCCGAGGACGTACGTCACTCGGTGATGTTTCTGGAGGGGCGCAGCAATGCCCTGAATGCCGAGCTTTCCGCCAGCATGCAGCAGGCGTCCGCCGCGCTGGACTTCGAGAAGGCCGCCGAACTGCGTGATCAGATGGCTTTGCTGCGCCGCGTTCAGGACCAGCAGAGTATGGAGGGCGGTAGCGGCGACGTCGACATCATCGCGGCGATGGTCAACCCTGGCGGCGCCTGCGTGCACCTGGTCAGCGTACGTGGCGGGCGGGTGCTGGGTAGCAAGAATTTCTTCCCTCAGGTGGCGATCGAAGAGGAGGCGCAGGACGTGCTGGTCGCCTTTCTTGGCCAGTATTACCTCGGCAGTCACGAGCGGGACCTGCCAAGCGAACTGATCGTCAACGCGCCTCACGAAGACTATCCCGTGCTGATCGCGGCGATTCAGGAGCTGCGCGGTCGTGAACTGGCCATCAGCTATCGGGTTCGTGGCACCCGCGCGCGCTGGCAGGCGCTGGCAGTCACCAATGCCGAGCAGGCGCTGGGCGTACGGTTGGCCAATCGCGAGCATATGGCGGGGCGTTTCGACTCGCTGGCCGAAGCGCTGGAAATGGATGAGGTGCCCCAGCGCCTGGAATGCTTCGACATCAGTCATTCCAGTGGCGAGGCGACGGTGGCCTCCTGCGTGGTATTCGGCCCCGAAGGCCCGATCAAATCGGATTACCGACGCTACAACATCGAAGGCGTGACGGGCGGCGACGACTACGCGGCCATGCACCAGGCGCTGACCCGGCGCTTCAGCAAGGCCAAGCAGAACGAAGGCAAGTTGCCGGACATCCTGCTGGTCGACGGGGGCAAGGGGCAACTGGCGATGGCCCGCGAGGTGCTGACCGAGCTCGAAGTGCCGCCGCTGATCCTGCTCGGCGTGGCCAAGGGCAACACTCGCAAGCCTGGCCTGGAAACCCTGTACCTGAACGATGCCGCCCATGAATTCACCTTGCCGGGCAACTCGCCAGCCCTGCATCTGATCCAGCAGATTCGCGACGAATCGCACCGTTTCGCCATCACCGGCCATCGGGCACGGCGCGGCAAGGCGCGGCGCACCTCGAGCCTGGAGGAGGTGGCTGGCGTCGGGCCGAAACGTCGTCGTGAACTGCTCAACCATTTTGGCGGTCTGCAAGAGTTGTCACGTGCCAGCACGGAAGAAATCGCCAAAGCGCCCGGCATCAGTAAAAAGCTCGCCGGTTTGATTTATGCGGCACTGCACAGCGAGTAGAATGCCGCCTCACCTAACCGTCCAGTCGAGCCGATGAATATCCCCAACCTCCTCACGGTGCTCCGCGTTCTGCTGATCCCGATCTTCATCCTGTTGTTCTACATGCCATTTTCCTGGAGCTATTGGGCTGCCAGCGCGGTGTTCGCCTTCGCTGCGCTAACCGACTGGCTGGATGGTTACCTGGCGCGCCGTTGGGAGCAGAGCACGCCGTTCGGTGCGTTTCTCGATCCGGTCGCCGACAAACTGATGGTGGCCACCGCATTGGTGCTGCTGGTGGCCGAGCACGCCAACCTGTGGCTGACGCTGCCGGCCACCATCATCATTGGCCGCGAGATCGTCGTATCGGCACTGCGTGAATGGATGGCGGAGCTGGGCGCCAGGGCGCATGTTGCAGTTTCCAATCTGGGTAAATGGAAGACCGCTGCGCAGATGGTGGCGCTGGTGATCCTGCTCGGCAATCCACCTCTGTTCGGTTTCTGGGTGCTGATCGGCTATGTGCTGCTGATCGTGGCGGCCGCGCTCACGCTGTGGTCGATGGTGCAGTATCTGCTCGCTGCCTGGCCGCATCTGAGCGTCACCGCAGAAAAGAAATAACTTTTTTGAATCAAGGGCTTGACTGGGCGTCGTGAAGATATAGAATGGCGCCCGTCGACAAGACAAGCGGGAATAGCTCAGTTGGTAGAGCACGACCTTGCCAAGGTCGGGGTCGCG
>CBIFVM010000049.1:0-23526 GCA_966186235.1 uncultured Pseudomonas sp. | reverse complement strand
CGGCCGGGTGCTCGATGAAGTGGCCGCCGCGCCCATCGATGCCGACGGCGCGGCGCGAGCCTCGATTGCGGTAGCCGAAGCCAAGGCGCTGAGTACCGAGCTCAGCCTGCAGGCCAGCGAAAAGCTGCTGGAGCTGGCCGGCAGCCGCGCCACCCTGGCCGAGTTCGGCCTCGACCGCCATTGGCGCAATGCCCGCACCCACACCCTGCACGATCCGGTGCGCTGGAAATACCACGCCATCGGCGCCTGGCACCTCAACGGCACCCGCCCCAACCGCCATTCCTGGATCTGAGCCCATGAACGCCCACACCCAACCTGGCGTGCCGCTGCTGCGCGACGACGCCCAAGCCCTTGCCGCCGCCGAACGCCTGGCCGAACGCTTCGCCGCCGGCGCTGCCGAACGTGACCGCGAGCGGCAATTGCCCCACGCCGAACTGGCGCAGTTCTCTCACTCCGGCCTGTGGGGCATCAGCGTGCCCACTGCCTTTGGCGGGCCGGGCCTGGCCAGCGTCACCGTCGCCAGGGTCATCGCACGCATCGCCCAGGCCGATGGCTCGCTCGGGCAGATTCCGCAAAACCATTTCTACGCCCTGGAGGTGCTACGGGTAAACGGCAACCAGGCGCAGCAGCGCCGCCTGTATGCCGAGGTGCTGGCCGGCCAGCGCTTCGGCAATGCCCTGGCCGAGCTGGGTACCAAGACGGCGCTGGATCGCACCACCCGCCTGACCCGCACCGCCGACGGCTACCGCATCGACGGGCGCAAGTTCTACTGCACCGGCGCCCTGTTCGCCCAACGCATCCCAACCCTGGCGATCGACGAAAACGGCGTCGGCTTTCTCGCCTTCGTGCCGCGTAACGCCAGCGGCCTGCAGGTGATCGACGACTGGAGCGGCTTCGGCCAGCGCACCACCGGCAGTGGCAGCGTGGTGTTCGACGGCGTGGCGGTGGACGCCGAGGACGTGCTGCCATTCCAGAGTGCCTTCGAGCGCCCGACCACGGTCGGCCCCTTCGCCCAACTGCTGCACGCCGCCATCGACACCGGCATCGCCCGTGGCGCCTACGAGGACCTGCTGCAGTTCGTGCGGCACAAGTCGCGGCCGTGGATCGACGCTGGCATCGAAAAGGCCAGTGAAGACCCACTGACCCAGCAGGAAATCGGCAAGCTGCGCGTGCGCCTGGCCGCTACCGAAGCGCTGCTGGAGCGCGCTGGCGAATTCGTCGACCGCGCCCAGGCCGAGCCTGACGCCGACAGCGTGGCCGCCGCGTCGATTGCCGTAGCCGAGGCCCGGGCCATCAGCACGGAAACCTCGCTGCTGCTCGGCAGCAAGCTGCTCGAGCTGGCCGGCAGCCGCGCCACGCTGGCCGAACACGGCCTCGACCGCCACTGGCGCAACGCCCGCACCCACACCCTGCACGACCCCGTGCGCTGGAAGTACCACGCCATCGGCGACTTCTACCTCAACGATCGCCTGCCGCCGCGCCGGGGGACCATCTGATGGGCAAACAGATCCTTCTCAATGCCTTCAACATGAACTGCATCGGGCATATCCACCACGGCCTGTGGACCCACCCCGATGATCAGTCGGTGAACTTCAACCAATTGAGCTACTGGACCGACCTGGCCCAATTGATCGAGCGCGGGCTGTTCGACGGGCTGTTCATCGCCGACATCCTCGGCGTTTACGACGTGTACCAGAACGGCATCGACCTGCCGCTGCAGGAAGCCGTCCAGCTGCCGGTCAACGACCCGCTGCTGCTGGTCTCCGCCATGGCCGGCGTCACCCGGCACCTGGGCTTCGGGGTTACCGCCAACCTCAGCTACGAGGCGCCGTACACCTTCGCCCGCAGGCTCTCCACCCTCGATCATCTGAGCAATGGCCGCATCGGCTGGAACATCGTCACCGGCTACCTGGAAAGCGCGGCCAAGGCCATGGGCCTGAGCCAGCAGGTCGAGCACGACCGCCGCTACGACCAAGCCGACGAATACCTGGAAGTGCTCTACAAGCTGCTCGAAGGCAGCTGGCAGGACGACGCCGTGCTCGCCGACCGCCAGCAGCGCGTCTACGCCCAGCCCGGCAAGGTGCACAAGGTGCGCCACCACGGCGAGTTCTATCAGGTCGAGGGTTACCACCTCAGCCAGCCGTCGCCACAGCGTACGCCGCTGCTGTTCCAGGCCGGCTCCTCTGCACGCGGCTCGCGCTTCGCCGGCCAGCACGCCGAATGCGTGTTCATTGGCGGTAATGGCGTCGAGGCGGTGCGCGCCCAGGTCGAGCAGGTGCGGGCCAGCGCCGTGGCGGCCGGGCGCAAGGGCAACGCGATCAAGGTGTTCATGGGCATCGCTGTGATCGTCGCGCCCACCGAAGCCGAGGCCCGTGACAAGCACGCCGAGTACCTGCGCTACGCCAGCCCGGAAGCCGGCATCGCCCACTTCTCCAGCTCCACCGGTATCGACCTGGCGGCCTTTGGTCTCGACGAACCGATCCTGGCGCGCAAGACCAACGCCATCGAATCGGTGGTCAAGACCTTCACCGGCTGGACCAAGCGTCGCCTGCTCGAACAGCACGCCCTGGGCGGTCGCTATCCGGTGCTAATCGGCTCGCCAGACCAGGTGGCCGATCAGCTGATCGAGTGGATCGACGCCACCGGCCTGGACGGCTTCAACCTCACGCGCATCGTCACTCCGCAAAGCTACGCCGACTTCATCGACCTGGTGGTTCCCGAGCTGCAACAGCGCGGCCGCTACAAGACCGCCTACGCAGACGGCGCCCTGCGCCACAAGCTGTTCGGCCAGGGCCCCAGGCTGCCGGCGGATCATCCAGCTGCCGCCTGGCGCGACCCTGCCCGCCTGCAACACACCAACGCCATCCCCCATGAACTGCGAAACCTCAGCGCCAATGCGCTGAACCTGCTCTGACCCCACAAGGACGCCGCCATGCTCAAACCGTTGAAAACCCTGACTCTCGCCGCCCTGTTCAGCGCCAGTACCCTGGCCCAGGCCGACTCCGCCCTCAAGCTGGGCACCACCGCAGCCTTCGCCCCACCGCTGGAAGTGGCCGTGGCCGAAGCCAAAAAGCAGGGGCTGGACGTGGAACTGGTCGAGTTCACCGACTGGATCGCGCCCAACGTCAGCCTCGCCAATGGCGACATCGACGTGAACTACTTCCAGCACATTCCCTTTCTGGAGAATGCCAAGGCCGAGGGTGGTTACGACCTGGTGCCGGTGGCGCGCGGGGTGATCAACAACGTCGGCCTCTACTCCAAGACGCACAAGGATTTCGCCAGCCTCCCGGATGGTGCCAAAGTGGCCATCGCCAACGACCCGGTCAATGGCGGGCGCGGCCTGCAACTGCTGCAAAAGGCCGGGCTGATCGAACTCAAGCCCGGCGTCGGCTACAAGGCGACCCAGCAGGACATCACCGCCAACCCGAAAAACATCCGCATCATCGAACTGGAAGCCGTGCAGCTGGTGCGCGCCTATGACGAGGTCGATCTGGTGCAGGGCTATCCGGCCTACATCCGCCTGGCCAAGACCTTCGATCCAGCCTCGGCCCTGCTGTTCGATGGCGTCGACCATCCCGAGTACATCATCCAGTTCGTCAGCCAACCGGCGAAAGCGCAGGACGCGCGCCTGCTCAAGTTCATCGACATCTACCAGCACTCGCCGGCGGTGCGCGCCGCCCTCGACAAGGCTCACGGCAACCTCTACCAGGCCGGCTGGGAGAGCTGACATGAGCGGCTTCGATCCCCACCTGCAGCAAGCCGCCGCAGCCAGCCGCATCGCCCAGGCGCACCTGCGCTTCGAGCGCCTGGGCAAGACCTACGAGGGCGCCCAGGGCCCGGTGCGGGCGCTGCACGACATCGAGTTGTCGATCGAACGCGGCGAAGTGTTCGGCATCATCGGCCGCAGCGGCGCGGGCAAATCCTCGCTGCTGCGCACCATCAACCGGCTGGAGCGGCCCAGTAGCGGCCGCGTGCTGATCGACGGCAGCGACATCGCCGGCTATGACGATGACGCCCTGGTGGCGCTGCGCAGGCGCATCGGCATGATCTTCCAGCACTTCAACCTGATGTCCGCCAAGACCGTGTGGCAGAACGTCGAGCTGCCGCTCAAGGTCGCTGGCGTGCCGCGCGAAACCCGCCAGGGCAAGGTGCGCGAACTGCTCGAACTGGTCGGCCTCGAGGACAAGCACGGCGCCTACCCGGCGCAGCTCTCCGGCGGGCAGAAACAGCGGGTGGGCATCGCCCGCTCCCTGGTGCACGACCCACAGGTTCTGCTCTGCGACGAAGCCACCAGCGCACTGGATCCGGAGACCACCCAGGCGATCCTCGGCCTGCTGCGCGAGATCAACCGGCGCCTGGGCCTGACCGTGGTGCTGATCACCCACGAGATGGCGGTGATCCGCGAGATCTGCGACCGCGTGGTGGTGCTGGAGCGCGGTGAAGTGGTCGAACAAGGCCCGGTGTGGCAGGTGTTCGGCACGCCACGCCATGAAGTCACCCGCACCCTGCTCGCGCCGCTGCAACATGCCCTGCCGGCGAGCCTGCAGCAGCGCCTGCACGACTCGCCCGGCGAGCGCGACGACCTGGTGCTGCGCCTGCACTTTGCCGGCACGGGCCTCGAGCCGGATTTGCCGGCACTGGGCGCTGCCCTGGGTGGCCGCGCCACCCTGCTCGACGCCAGCCTGGAACAGATCCAGGGGCACGCCGTGGGCCACCTGATCCTCTCCGTCGGCCCGTCAGCCCTCGGCCATGCAGCGCTGATCGAGAACGCCCGCACGCTGGCCGACCATGTGGAGGTACTGGGTTATGTCGCTGCTGTTTGAACGCCTCTGGCAAGGCCTACTCGACACCCTGCTTATGGTTGGTGTGTCATCCCTGCTCGCTCTACTGGCGGGTATTCCGCTGGCGGTATTTCTGGTCACCAGCAGCCGCGGCGGCATCTTCGAGGCGCCGCGGCTGAACCGCGTGCTCGGCGCCATCGTCAACCTGTTCCGCTCCATCCCGTTCCTGATCCTGATGGTCGCGCTGATCCCTTTCACCCGCCTGGTGGTCGGCACCACCTATGGCGTCTGGGCCGCCGTGGTGCCGCTGACCATCGCCGCCACGCCGTTCTTCGCGCGCATCGCCGAAGTCAGTCTGCGCGAAGTGGATCACGGCCTGATCGAAGCCGCCCAGGCCATGGGCTGCCGCCGCCGGCATATCGTGTGGCACGTGCTACTACCCGAAGCCCTGCCCGGTATCGTCGGCGGCTTCACCATCACCCTGGTCACCATGATCAACTCCTCTGCCATGGCCGGTGCCATCGGTGCAGGCGGCCTGGGTGACCTGGCCTACCGCTACGGCTATCAGCGCTTCGATACCCAGGTGATGCTGACGGTGATCGTCGTCTTGGTGGTGATGGTCAGCTTCATCCAGTTCGGTGGCGACAGGCTGGCGCAGCGACTGAACAAACGCTGACCGGGGCTAGCGTCGCGCGTCGGGCGAGCGCTGCTGCTCCTGAGCAAGCCAGGCCTTTGGCGACAAGCCGCACTGGGACTTGAACGCACGCGACAACGCGGGCTCGCTGCTGTAGCCCGCCTCCTCGGCGATCAGCCGCAGCGGCTGGCCATTCTTCAGCCATTTCTGAGCCAGCCCGATACGCCAGCGCTGCAGATAACCGGCCGGCGTTTCCCCCACAACCTCACGAAACTGGTTGGCGAAAACACTGCGCGACATGCCCGCCAGGCTGGCCAAGGACTCCACCGACCAGGGCTGCGCGGGTGTCTGGTGGATCGCCGCAAGGGCGTGGCGCAATTGCGGATGTGCCAAGCCCGTGATCAGCCCGGCCTGGGTGCTGCCGAGTTCCATCAGGTGGCGCAACAGCTGGATGAGCAACACTTCGAACAGGCGATCCAGCATTGCCTGCCGTCCGCAGTTGGTCGCCTGTGCTTCGGCGAACAGCAGCGTCAGTATCGGCACGCAATCGGGCAAGTTGGCAAGCGGCAGGCACACGCAGCTGGGTAGCGCACTGGCGAGCGGGTTAGCCGCATGGCCCTCGAACACGATGTGTGCGCATACGAACTCGGCGCCCTGCGCCTGATCGGTCACGAAACGGTGCGCGAGGGGCCGCGGATAGAACAACAAGGTCGGCCCGGCGAGCCGATGTGCACGCGTGCTGCCATGCCACACCTCAGCCTCGCCCTGGCGCAGCAGATGCAGCTGGCCATACGGCAGGCTGCCATCCAGCGTATTGATGCCGCACAGCGGGCCGGCCTGGAACGTGCGGGCGCTGACCGAGAAATGGCCCAGCAAACCCTCGAGGCGATCAACCATAAAAATACGATCCGTTAAGAATTATGGACGATTAGTGATATTTCGTATCATAAAGCCCTAGATACTGTCCCTCGTCAACACAGCGAACCATCCATCTCGAACGCTAGAGGAACAGATCATGAACAAATCCATCCGTAACGCTCTTGCAGCCCTCGCCACTGCCGCCCTGCCCGTCATCTCCATGGCTGGCGACTCCCTGGCCGAGATCCCGCACACCGCCAGTACCGTCACCACCCAGGACGGCGTCGAGCTGTACTACAAGGACTGGGGGCCGAAAAATGGCCAGGTCGTGATGTTCAGTCACGGCTGGCCGCTGAACTCGGACAGCTGGGAATCGCAAATGGAGTTTCTCGCCGAGAAAGGCTACCGCGTGATCGCCCACGACCGACGCGGCCACGGCCGCTCCAGCCAGCCCTGGGACGGCAACGACATGGACCACTACGCCGACGACCTGGCCGCCGTGATCGCCGCCCTGCACGTCAAGGACGTGACCCTGGTGGGCTTTTCCACCGGCGGCGGCGAAGTGGCCCGCTACATCGGCCGGCATGGCACCGGGCTGGTGAAAAAGGCTGCGCTGATCAGCGCCGTACCGCCGATCATGCTCAAGTCCGACAGCAACCCGAACGGCCTGCCGCTCTCGGTATTCGATGGTCTGCGCAAGGCCTCGAAGGAAGACCGCTCGCAGCTGTACCTGGATATCGCCTCCGGCCCGTTCTTCGGCTACAACCGCCCCGGTGCCAAACCGTCCCAGGGTCGCATCCAGTCCTTCTGGAGACAGGGCATGACCGCCGGCGCGAAAAACACCTACGACTCCATCGCCGCCTTCTCAGCCACCGACTTCCGCCAGGACCTCGCCAAGTTCGACATCCCGACGCTGGTGATCCACGGTGACGACGACCAGATCGTGCCCATCGAAACCTCGGGCAAAGCCTCGGCAGCGCTGATCAAGGGCGCCAAGCTGATCGTCTACAAAGGTGCCCCTCACGGTCTGGCGGACACCCACAAGGACCAGCTGAACCAGGACCTGTTGAACTTCCTGCGCGATAAGTAAAACGTCCAGGATCAAGCAAGCCGGTACGCGAGTACTGGCTTGCTTTTATCTGTTTAAAAAACTGAGCAGACGTCGCCGGGTGTTCCCATACCGGTAGCGGAGCGCGCCATGGGGAAGGTGCCAGCGTCAGGTAATTATCAAATCCTAGCAGGCGGCCACGCCGCCAATGTCCCCACACGTCAGCGAGGTTTCAGAGGCAAGAAGTCGAATGACGAGACAGATTGGCCAGCGCCAGACGCAATATTCATTCGAGACCTGGGAGAATCACCGAACTAAACCTGATGTACAGAAGACCACTGAACCCGATTACGCCCGGCCGCTTTCCCCTGATACAGCGCCGCATCCGCCTGCTGAAGCACCTCATCGAACACCTGCACGCCGTTAAATGGGCCTGAAACACCCAGGGTCGCGGTGCAACGAATTGTCTGACCTCGACTGGCATCCGGCACCTCAAGGTCTTCGATTGCCGCGCGCATGCGCTCTGCCAGGTGCAGCACGCCGGCGCTGTCGGAACCAAGGGCGACTACCAGGAACTCTTCACCACCGAGCCGGCAGATCAGATCGCCCTGGCGGGCGCTGGCTTTGAGGGTGTTGGCGACGTGGCATAGCACCTGGTCGCCGGCTTGGTGGCCATGGGTGTCGTTGATGGATTTAAAGTGGTCGATGTCGACCACCAGCAGATAGGCGGGCGCTGCCGTGCGCGAGCGAAAGTGCGCCGCCAGTGCATCCATGAGCCCGCGGCGGTTGAGCAGGCGTGTAAGTGGGTCGTGAGCGGCGAGGCTGCGCAGTTCGTCGGTCAGGCGGCGCAGCACCAGCCACACTGCGCACGGTGGCAGCACGGTCGCCAGGAACGACATGTACAGGTAGAAGATCCTCTGGAAGCCGCTGCTCATGTCCAGCGCCGCCATGCCGCCGCTGATGATCATCACGAACTTGGCGGCGTTCAACGCGCAGATGCCGCTGATCAACACGGCGAACACGAGCATTTCGACACGCAGATCCTTGGCGAAGGTTCGGCTGCCCACCAGCAGCGCGATGATCATGCCCAGAAACAGCAGTACGCAGGCGCCTGCCAGCAACGCATGGCGCGCTTCGTCGCCGAGCAATGCTTGCACCAGCAGTTGCAGGGCAGCGTATATCGCTGCCAATGCAAGTAGCGGGCGCACGATTGGTGTGGGGTGGCCAAAAAAGCGCAGAGCGCCCAGCAGATAGGTAATCGGGGCACTGAGCGTCAGGATGTGATTGACGACACTCATCAATCCAAAGTCCGGCGGGCCGTCGATCAGCTGCATGATATAGGCAAGGCCCAGCAGCAGATTGCCAAGCGCGAACACGTCCATGCCCATTTTCTTGTCGGCGAGCCGAGTGCTGATCAGCAGGAACATCACGCTGAAACACAGCAGGTATACGCAGAGCATGCCGAGGATGACAGTGGTGATCATGGGTTTCGCGCAGGTGAGTTGCTGGGGAGCCAGATAAGGCGATGCAGCAAAGCGCGATCCCTGGAGCTCCTATGCGCTAGCAGCCTGGCGATTATAGCCATTTGATATTGCGAGTCGTAGTTAGGCTGTGCGGGCGATGCAGCACGCTCATGAGAAAGACGATCCTATGGAGAGTATAAAGCGCGATAATGGGTCGATTATTACGCCCGGCGCCTGTCAGTATGTGGCAACGGCAAATCGGGCGATAATCCATCAGCCAAACGAAGAGGATCTATGGGCCAGCGCCAAACCCAGATACTGAAGCAAGACCTGAAAGCCGTCGCTGAAGATTTGCGGTGGGTCTCTGTCGATTTGCTGAAGATCGCAGAGCGGCTGCGCGGTACAGAAAACGAAGCCGAGGCCTGGGCGATTTTGCGCATGGTCGGTGTGCTTACCAACGATGAGGACCGGCTCAACAAGTACGCCGGCGAGATAAAGGCAGGTCGGATCGTGCGCTCCAAGGGCTGAGCGAAGGGTTCGCCGCCAGCCAACCGTGCGTAACAAGATGGCGTAACGGCGCGTTAGATGAGTCTGATAAAGCCTGCGCTCTCTTGCGTACGCTCTGCATCAGTTGGTTTCAAGGGTTGGTTCAGCTGGGGCCAGCGCCGGCCATTCAAGCGCCTGCACCCCAAATTCCAGATACAAAAAAGGATGCCCGTAGGCATCCTTTTCGTTGGCAGCGCTGATCAGCTGGCGCGCGCGGAATCGCGCAGTGCCTTGACCTGATCGTGGTTGCGCTGCACGCCCTGCATCTGCTTCTCGAGCACCACGCGCACGTTGGCCGGCAGGTCTTTCTGCAGCGCATCGCGGTAGGCCTTCAGGGCTACGTCTTCGCCACGCTCGCACTCGTTGAGGATGGCCTCTTCGCTCTTGCCGGTCAGCAGCGACTTGAGGTCCACCCAGCCGCGGTGCAGTGCGCCGGAGACGCTGGAGCTGGTTTCCGGGTCGCCGCCCAGGCCGCGTACCAGCTGCTGCAGCTCGGCAGCGGCGCTGCCGCAGTCCTGCGAACGTTGGGTGAAGAAGCTCTTGAGACGCGGCTCTTTCACGTCCTCGGCACACTCGCTGAAGCCTTTCTCGCCATCTTTGCTGGTTTCGATCAGGTCATTCAGTACCGAAATAACGTCTTTGTTATCCACTTTGAATCTCCTCGTCGCTTCAGAAAAAAGCCCGTGTGGGCTGCTCCCTTAAGTGGAGTGAGCACCTGTTGCGGAGGTTCAGGGCAATTTCTGACGGCCTGGTCAGGCGGCGCTCAATCAGCCTTGGGCAAAGGCCCGCGCCGTCTGGGCGCGAACCGCTCGTCTGGATGCCAAAAAGCGCAAAATCTGTTCAACGTCTTGCGAGCTAGAGCGCTGCAAGGCGAAACCAGACGAGGCCGCGCAGTTTACGAGTTTGTAAATGAGCAGGCCGAGTCTGGTTTCAACGAAGCAGGGCCGACGCGCAGCTGGCGTTGAGCAGATTTTCAGCCGCCGGTCATGCTCATGAAGCGTACAACCTGCACCTGCTCATCGGTTTCGAAGTAGTGGCGCTCGGGCTTGAGC
This sequence comes from uncultured Pseudomonas sp., assembly GCA_966186235.1. Taxonomy (GTDB): domain Bacteria; phylum Pseudomonadota; class Gammaproteobacteria; order Pseudomonadales; family Pseudomonadaceae; genus Aquipseudomonas. Next base: position 13,144 of record CBIFVM010000049.1, on the reverse strand, counting down.
TGCAGCGCACCGACCAGGGCCTCGCGCAGGCGCTCGCTGTCGCCAGGATGAGTGCGCATCAGGCTGCGCAGATCCAGGGCGTTGTCGTGGCCCAGGCAGAGTACCAGCTTGCCTTCGGCGGTGACGCGCACGCGGTTGCAGTCGCCGCAGAAGTTGTTGCTGTGCGGCGAGATGAAACCCACGCGGGTGTCGCTGCCGCTGACCTGCCAGTAACGCGATGGCCCACCGGTGACATGGCTGCTGCGCACCAGCGCGTGACGTGTTTCGATGCGCTCGCGCACCACTTCGCTGGAGCAGAAGGTCTGCTCGCGCTGATGGCTGACCACGCTGCCCAGTGGCATCTCTTCGATGAAGCTGATGTCCAGGCCTCGGGCCATGGCGTACTCGACCAGGCCAAGCACCTCGTCGTCGTTGCGCCCGGTCTGCACCACGCTGTTGAGCTTGATGCGCTTGAAGCCCGCTGCAGCCGCGGCATCGATACCTGCCAGCACCTGGTCAAGCATGTCGCGACGGGTGAAGGCGGCAAAGCGCTCGCGCTGCAGCGAATCGAGGCTGACATTCAAGCGGGTGACGCCCGCGGCGCGCAGGTCGTTGGCCATGTGCGAAAGCTGCGAGCCGTTGGTGGTGATCGAAAGATCCTCGAGCTCTGGGCGCTCGCCCAGGCGACGCAGCAGGCTCAGCAAATTCTTGCGAACCAGCGGCTCGCCGCCGGTGATGCGGATGCGTTTGACGCCCAGCCCGATGAACGCGTCGGCGACGTTGTACAGCTCTTCGAGGCTGAGGATCTGCGAGCGCGGCGCGAACACCATGTCTTCGCTCATGCAGTAGGTGCAGCGGAAGTCGCAGCGATCGGTCACCGAGAGTCGCAGGTAGGTAATGCGTCGGCCAAAGGGATCGACCAACTGCGTCGTGTGCATCGTTCCGATCTCCCGGCCTCGCGGCCAGTTGGAAGTGGCTGTCGCAGTGCGACAGTGAGCAGCCCGATTGGCTGCGGAAAGTGACGCAGAGTTTACCACGCCGCCGTGGCGCCGCGCCGGTCATGGGGTCACACCCTGTCGGGTCGGACAACAATGGCCACACATTCAGTGACACAACCGGCTGACCCTTCAGGGGTTTTGATGGCCCGTCCGGCCAACGGCGGTAACGACGGCGAGCCAGCAATCACGCGGCCTGGAGCGAACCAAAAAAGAGCTTCGGCCGGAGCCAGGTACGCCCGGCGGAAAGGTCGAACCGCGTTTCTCAGGGCGGGGTCACACAGGCAGACCTCAGGACGACTGGCCATGGAGAGCGTCGATGCCCCTGCTGAAACTGCTGCACTTCACCGCACTGTTCGCCTGGTGCGGCACCCTGCTCTATCTGCCTGCACTGATCGCCGCCAGTTGCCGCGCTTCGCAACCCGCCGAGCGCCCGGGGCATCCGGAACTCAATCGGCACATTTTCACCCTGGTGGCCACACCGGCGGCCCTCGTCGCCATCGGCAGCGGCACCGCGCTGTTCCTGCGTGACGGCACCTTCGGTGTGTGGCTCGTCGCCAAACTAACCGCGGTGGCGGTCATGGTCATCTGCCATGCGCTGTGCGGCCTGCTGATCCTGCAATGCGAACGCCAGCCCCGCCCTGCCCTGACCATCGCCTGCGCCGCCCTGGGCGGCATCACGCTGGGCATGATCGCCGCCACTTTGTGGCTGGTGCTCGCCAAACCTTACTGAACCAGGAGCTCCCCACCCATGAATGCAGGCGGGCCAAAGCCGGATCTAATCGACGTCGACACCCACGGCATGCTCATAGACCAGACGCCCGCCCAGGTACGCGGCGATGGCGATCAGGCCGGCGGTGAACAGCGACAGGTAGAACGCCCAGATCTCGAACCCCTCCTCGCCGTGGCGGTAGCGCAGCATCCAATTCAGCGACGCCAAAGACAGCATCATCACGGCGATGATGGCGTGACACCAGGCGCTGATCTTCTGGCGGATACGCTTGACGGTCAGCAGGTCGATCAAGCCGGCGATGCTGGCAATCCAGCCACCCACCGCACCGACGCCGGCCAACCACAAACTCGCTCGCACCCAGAACGGGTCGGTGGTCCAGAAGTAGGCGAAATCGGTGGCCACCAGCCCCAGCAGGGCGGCGACCGGGAAGTGGATCATCATCGGATGCAGTGGGTGCCCGGCGATGGCCGCGCGACTGACGATGGATTCTTGTTGCTCAGCCATGGCGGCCTCCCTGTCGATTCGAGAAAAGGCCGAGCGTGGCCGACCCTAATCAAGTTGACCGCACTCGCCGCAGCAGTTCCGATTATCTCGGCCTGCAGTGGTGACCAATCAATTCTGGCCCCGGCCGGCCCGGTGGCGCGCGACATCGCCCTGCTCTGGTGGGCGATGTGCGGCTTCTTCACCCTGGTGCTGGTGGTGGTCAGCGCGCTGTGGATCTACGCCATCTGGCGCAAGCCACGCGAATATTCTGCCGATCAAGCGCGGCGTATCCAGCGGCGCTGGCTGATCGGTGGCGGCATCCTGCTGCCGTCTATCACCATCGTCCTGCTGCTGGCGTTCGGCATTCCAGTGGGCCAGCGCATGATGCAGCTGCCGATTCTCGGCGAGCGGCCGCTGCAGATCGAAGTGATCGGCCACCAGTGGTGGTGGGAGGTACGCTACCCGGACAGCGGCGTGGTGACCGCCAACCAGCTACACCTGCCGGCCGGGCGCCCGGTCGACATCACCGTCAGCAGCGCCGACGTGATCCACTCCTTCTGGGTACCGCGCCTGGGCGGCAAGATCGACATGATCCCCGGCCGTGAAAACCGCATCCGCCTGCAGGCCGACAAGCCCGGCACCTTTCGCGGCCAGTGCACCGAATTCTGCGGCACCCAACACAGCCACATGGTGCTCGACGTGCAGGCCCACAGCGACGAGGACTTCGCCGCCTGGATAGACGCCCGGCGCGAGCCGCGGGTCGAGGCGCTGCAGGGTGCAGCCGGCGAAACCTTCGCCGTGCACTGCGGCACCTGCCACCGCGTGGCCGGCGTAACCGAAGGCAATCGCGCACCGGACCTCACCGACCTGGCCAGCCGCCGCAATCTGGGCGGCGGTCTATTGCCCAACGAACCTGGCGCCACCCTGACCTGGATACGCGAGCATGGCCGCCTGAAACCGGGTACCGGCATGCCGCTGACTGACGACCTCGATGCCGAGCAGCTGCAGGCCATCGCCACCTGGCTGGAGGGCCTCGAACCATGAGCGACACACGCGAAAACCAGTGCCGCGAAACGGCGGACGCCGACGCCCTGCACGACCAGTTCGATGACGTATGGGGCAACCCGCGCGGCTGGCGGGCGCTGACCATCGTCAATCACACCACCCTAGGCCTGCGCTTCATGGTCACCGGGCTGTGCTTCTTCGTCTTCGGTTTGCTGCTGGCGATGCTGATCCGCACCCAGCTGGCACTGCCGGGCAACGCCTTCATGGGCCCTGAAGTGTTCAACCAGGTGTTCACCATGCACGGCACGGTGATGATGTTCCTGTTCGCCGTGCCGATGATGGAAGGCCTGGCCGTCTACCTGATCCCCAAGATGCTCGGCGCCCGCGACCTGGTGTTCCCGCGACTGTCGGCACTGGGCTACTGGTGCTACCTATTCGGCGGGCTGATCATCTGTTCCAGCCTGCTGCTGGGCGTGGCGCCCAATGCCGGCTGGTTCATGTACACGCCGCTGTCCAGCGCCGCGCATTCGCCGGGCGTCAACGCCGACTTCTGGCTGCTGGGCATCACTTTCGTGGAGATTTCCGCAGTGTCGGCCGGCGTCGAGCTGGTGGTGTCGATCCTGCGCACCCGGGCCGAGGGCATGGCACTGAACAAGATGCCCATCTACGCTTGGTACATCCTGACCATGGCACTGATGATCGTCATCGGCTTTCCACCGCTGATCCTGGGCAGCATCCTGCTGGAGCTGGAGCGAGCGGCGGGTCTACCGTTCTTCGAGGTGGCGCGTGGCGGCGATCCGCTGCTATGGCAGCACCTTTTCTGGCTGTTCGGCCACCCGGAGGTGTATATCATCTTCCTGCCGGCGGCCGGCATCGTCTCCACCCTGCTGCCGGTGTTCTGCGGTCGCCCGCTGGTGGGCTACCGCGCCGTGGTGCTGGGCGTGATCAGTACCGGATTCATCAGCTTCGGTCTGTGGGTACACCACATGTTCACCGTGGGCATTCCGCAACTGGCCCAGGCGTTCTTCTCGGCGGCGAGCATGCTGGTGGCGATTCCCACGGCGATTCAGGTGTTCTCTTGGATTGCCACGCTGTGGCTCGGCAAGCCGCGCTATAACGTGCCGATGCTTTGGCTGGTGGGCTTTCTGATCATCTTCGTGTGCGGCGGGCTGACCGGGGTGATGCTCGCCCTGGTGCCGTTCGACTGGCAGGTTCACGACACCCAGTTCGTGGTCGCGCATTTTCACTACGTGCTGATCGGCGGCATGCTGTTTCCGCTGATCGCCGGGCTGTATTACTGGCTGCCGCACTTCTCGGGGCGCATGGCCTCCGAACGCCTGGGCAAGTGGGGTTTCTGGCTGGTGTTCATCGGCTTCAACATGACCTTCCTGATCATGCACTGGACCGGTCTGCTGGGCATGCCGCGGCGCGTGTACACCTACGAGAGCGGCCTGGGCTGGGACATGCCCAATCTGATCTCGTCGATCGGCAGCTTCATCATGGTGATCGGTATAGCCACCCTGCTGCTGGACCTGATCCTGCACTACCGTTACGGCAAACGGGCCGGCAACAACCCCTGGCAGGCCGATACCCTGGAGTGGGCCACCAGCCTGCCGCCCAATCCATACAACTTCGTCAGCCTGCCCAAGGTGACCGACCGCCATCCGCTATGGCGCGCCCCGGACCTGGGCGAAAGCATCGCCCGCGGCGAACATGCGCTGACGGTGATCGATCATGGTCGCCGGGAAACCTGGGGCGTCGACCCGCTGACCGGCAAGGTCAGGGAAATCGTCCACCTGCCCGGCAACAGCTGGCTGCCGTTCATCGCCGCCTGCTTCATCGCCATGCTGTGCCTGAGCCTGCTGACCAAGACCTACCTGCTGGCGCTGTTCGCCTGCTTCTCCGCCAGCGTGGCGCTGCTGCGCTGGAGCTGGGAAAACGGCGCTCACCCCAAGGCCGCTCCGGACGCCCGCACCCAACCCCATGAGCCACCGCTGCATTCACGCACCTGCGACGGCCCGGGCCTGTGGGGCATGGGCGTGACGCTGCTGTCCAACGGCGCACTGTACCTGTCGCTGCTGTTCGGCTGGTTCTACCTGTGGACGGTGTCGCCGAACTGGCAGGTGCCGGAGGCACCGGTGTTCAACCACTGGCTGATGCTCGCCAGTGCTGCCCTGCTGAGCGTGGCGACGCCCTGGCATCGCCGGGTATTGGCGCGCCTGCGTCTGCGCGATGACCGCGGTTTGTTCGCCTGCCAGATCGGGCTGGCAGTGATCGGCCTGATTCAGGTCGTACTGCTGCTGGTGGCGCTGCGCAGCGAGGCCCTCGAGCCGACCGCGCGCGCCCATGACGCGGTGATCTTCGTGATGCTTGCCTACAGCCTCGGCCACGCCCTGCTCGCCGGCACCCTCAGTGCGTTGCAGGCACTGCGCGTGCGCATCGGCTATGTCGGCGCCGAAGCGCCTTATGAGCCGTTGGTGGTGGCCCAACTGTGGAATTACAACCTGGCCGTGCTGTGGATCAGTTACTTCGCCATCGCCCTGTTCCCACCTGCTTTCGGAGGCGCGTGATGCAAAGCCTGCGCTCGTTCTATAACCCCGCTCATTTGGTCACCGGCCTGAGCATCTGGAGCCTGTGGTTCGTAGCCCTGTATGGCGGTCAGGGCGTTGGCTGCTCGGTGGCGCCACCACCGCTCGAAGACGGCCCCTGGACCTGGCTGAATCTCGCCCTGGGGCTGCTGTCGCTGCTGGCCGCGGGAATTCTGCTGGGACTGGCGTACCTGTTCCACCGCGCCACCGGGCGACCCAACCTGAGCGAGCGCGAACGCTTCGTGGCCAGCGTTTCGGCCGCCGGCCACCTGATTTCTGCCATCGCCGTGGTGTTCATCGCCCTGCCGATCCTCGCGCTGCCGCCCTGTGCCTGACAGCCCGCAAGCACGCGCCCGGCACAGCCAGGAAACCTGCTGAAACAGCTGGCGCTGACCTTTCGCGCCAGCGGCGCCTCGAAGCCCAACACCGTGTAGATGGAACGAGACAGAACAATGAGCGAAAGCAAACAAACCCACGGCGCACTGATCGCGGCACGTATCGGCTTGTTTTTAGGCCCGCTGCTGTTGCTGGCCTGCCTGTTCAGCGAAGCACCGGCAGATCTGAGCCGTGAAGCCTGGATGACCGCCGGGCTGATCGGTCTGATGGCCACCTGGTGGGCCACCGAGGCGATTCCCATCCCGGCCACCGCCCTGCTGCCGATTCCGATGATCCCGCTGCTGGGCATCGGCAGCGTGCAGGACGCTACCTCGCCCTACGCCAACCCAACCATTTTTCTGTTTCTCGGCGGCTTTCTGCTCGGCCTCGGCATGCAGCGCTGGAACCTGCATAAACGCCTGGCCCTGCGCACCCTGCTGACCGTCGGCAACCAGCCGGCTCGGCAGATCGGCGGCTTCATGCTGGCCACCGGTCTGGTGGCCATGTGGGTGAGCAACACCGCCACGGCAATCATGATGCTGCCGATCGGCATGTCGGTGATCGCCATGCTCACCCAGCAAGGCGATGAGCGTGAACATGAGCGTTTCGCCACCGCCCTGCTGCTGGGCATCGCTTACGCTGCCAGCATCGGCGGCATCGCCACCCTGATCGGCACGCCACCCAACGCGCTGCTCGCCGCCTTCCTGCGCGACAACCACGAAGTGCATATCGGCTTCGGCCAGTGGATGCTGCTGGGCCTGCCGGTGGCCGCCTGCGTGCTGCTGTTTACCTGGTGGTGGCTGACACGCGGCGGCTTCAAGCTCGAAGGCGACAGCCGCACCATGCTGCGCCAGGAGCTTGACGAGCTTGGCAGCTGGTCCGCCGGTGAAAAACGCGTGGCGCTGGTGTTCGCCTGCACGGCCGTCGCCTGGGTGATCCAACCTCTGCTGTCGCAGTATGTCGCGGCCATCGACGACACCCTGATCGCCATGGTCGGCGCCATGGCGCTGTTTCTGGTGCCTGCCGGGCGTGACGGTGAAAAGCGCGTGTTCCTGATGGACTGGGACACCGCCAACAAGGTGCCGTGGGGCATTCTTCTGCTGTTCGGCGGCGGCCTGTCGCTGGCGGCGGTGATCACCTCCACAGGCCTGGCCGCGTGGATCGGCGAAGGCCTGAAGAACATCGGCACCCTGCCGCTGATTCTGATCATCGGCGTGGTGGTGCTGACCATCAACCTGCTCACCGAAATCACCTCCAACACCGCCACCGCCGCCGCCTTCCTGCCATTGGTGGCCGCCCTGGCGGTTTCCCAGGGCCTGCCGCCAGAGCTGTTGGCGATTCCCGCCACCATTGCCGCCAGCTGCGCCTTCATGATGCCGGTGGCCACGCCGCCGAACGCCCTGGTGTTCGGTACCGGGTTGATGCGCATCCAATCGATGATCAAGAACGGGGTGATGATCAACGCGTTCTGCGTGATTCTGGTGACGACGCTCTGCTACCTGCTGATCGGCATTATCTGGAGCCACTGAGCCGGGCCGGCGAGCAGTCGTCGGCAGCGGTGGCCGCCGTGGGAGCGAGCGGGACCCCTAACCTCGCTCTGCCGGCGCCGAGGTCAGCTCGAAGGGGCTGTTGCTGCGCCGCTGATTGCGGTCTTCCCGCGGCGTGGCGCCGAAGAAGTTGCGGTAGGCGCTGGAGAAATGCGGACCCGAGGAGAAACCGCAGGACAGGCCGATCTGGATGATCGACTTGCTGGTCTGCATCAGCAACTGGCGAGCCTTGTTAAGGCGCAGCTCCAGGTAATACTGGCTGGGCACGCGGTTCAGGTACTGCTTGAAGATGCGCTCCAGCTGGCGGCGCGAGACGCACACGTGCTGGGCGATCTCGTCGGTGGTCAGCGGCTCCTCAATGTTGGCTTCCATCAGCAGTACCGCCTGGGTCAGCTTGGGATGGCTGGAGCCGAGACGATTCTGCAGAGGAATGCGCTGGCGCTCGCCACCCTCGCGGATGCGCTCGACCACCAGCTCCTCGGACACCGCGCCGGCCAGCTCGGCGCCGTGGTCACGGGCCAGCAGGGCCAGCAGCATGTCCATCACCGCCATGCCGCCACAGGCGGTGAGGCGGTCACGGTCCCAGTCGAACAGGTGGCTGGTGGCGATCACCTTGGGAAAACGCTCGGCGAAGTCGTCCTGCCAGCGCCAGTGCACGGATGCCCGATAGCCATCGAGCAGGCCCAGTTGCGCCAGCGGGTAGACACCTGCCGCCACCGCGCCGAGGCAACAACCGTTGCGCGCCACCTGCTTGAGTGCAGTGGCCAGCGCCGGCGCCACGGTAGCCGGCGGCTCGTCGGCAAGCAGGAACAGCTTGCGATAGCCTTCCAGGCCTGCCGTCCAGGAGCTGCCCGGCAGGCGCCAGGCGCCTTCGGCGGGCTCCTCGGCCTGCAGGAACGACACCTCGTAGACCACCTCCGGATGGACGCGCTGGGCGACGCTCAGGGCCTCTTCCGCCAGCGCCAGGGTCAGGGGCTTGGTGGAGGGCCAAAGCAGGAAGCCGATTCGGGGGGCAGTCATGATGGGCAGGTTGGGCTCTGAAGGCAGTGATAGGTCGGGGATGATAACGCCAACTACTTGAGGCTGCCGCTGAGGAACTGTTGCAGCCGTTGAGACTGCGGATTGGCTAGCACCTCGCGCGGATCGCCACGCTCCTCCACCAGACCCTGATGCAGGAACAGCAGCTGATTGGACACTTCGCGGGCAAAGCCCATCTCGTGGGTGACCACCACCATGGTACGCCCTTCATCGGCCAGGTCGCGCATTACCTTGAGCACGTCGCCGACCAGCTCGGGGTCCAGCGCCGACGTCGGCTCGTCGAACAGCATCACTTCCGGCTCCATAGCCAGGGCCCGGGCGATCGCCACGCGCTGCTGCTCGCCGCCACTCATGTGGGCGGGATAGGCGGTCTTGCGATGGGCCACGCCGACCTTCTGCAGGTAGTGCTCGGCCTTGTCGCGGGCGTCGGCCTTGCCCATGCCCAACACGTACACCGGCGCTTCCATGACGTTTTCCAGCACGTTCATGTGCGACCACAGGTTGAAGTGCTGGAACACCATGGACAGCCGCGAGCGCAGGCGCTGCAGCTGTTTGTCGTCGGCGGCGCGCAGGGCGCCGTCCTTGCCGGGCACCAGTTTGAGCGCCTCGCCATTGAGCAGGATCTGCCCGGCGTGGGGCTGCTCGAGCAGGTTGATGCAGCGCAGGAAGGTGCTCTTGCCCGAACCACTGGAGCCGATGATGCTGATCACGTCACCGGCCTTGGCCGCCAGCGACACGCCCTTGAGCACCTCGTGGCTGCCATAGCGCTTGTGTAGGTCCGTCACTTCGAGCTTGTACATGCTTTTCACTCTTTCAGAAGTCCGAGGGTTCAAGAGCGCCGAGGCGCCAGGTAGGCCAGCCAGCGACGCTCGGCCAGCTTGAACAAGCGCACCAGGATGAAGGTCAGGCACAGATAGAACAGGCCAGCGGTGATGAACGCCTCGAACGGCAGGTAGTACTGGGAGCTGACGGTGCGCGCCGCGCCGGTGATGTCGATCAGGGTGACGATCGACGCCAGGCTGGTGGTGTGCAGCATCATGATCACTTCGTTGCTGTATTGCGGCAGTGCGCGGCGCAACGCCGACGGCAGGAGGATGCGGCGGTACAACTTGGCCCGCGACATGCCCATTGCCTTGGCCGCCTCGATCTCGCCATGAGGCGTGGCTTTCAGGCTGCCGGCGAGAATCTCGGCGCTGTAGGCGCTGGTATTGATGGCGAACGCCACGCAGGCGCAGAAGGTGGCGTTGGACAGGTACGGCCACAGCACGCTCTCGCGCACCGCCTCGAACTGGGCCAGGCCGTAATAGACCAGAAACACCTGCACCAGCATCGGCGTGCCACGAATCACGTAGGTATACAACCAGGCCGGCCCGTTGACCCACGGCGAGCGCGAGGTGCGCATCAGCGCCAGCGGAATGGCCAGTAGAAGGCCGAAGAACAGCGCGATGGCCAGCAGCTTGAGGGTCACCAGCACGCCGCCGAAATACAGCGGCAGGCTGTCCCAGATGACGGTGTAATCGAAGATCATCGTGCGCCCCTCACAGTTCGGCAGCCTTGGTGCCGACTGAGTAGCGTTTTTCCAGATAACGCAGGGCCAGCAGCGAGACACTGGTGATCAGCAGGTACAGACCGGCCACCGCCAGGTAGAAGGTGAAGGGCTCGCGAGTGGCGTCAGCGGCACTCTTGGCCTTGAACATCATGTCCTGCAGGCCGACCACCGAAATCAGCGCGGTGGCCTTGGTGAGCACCAGCCAGTTGTTGGTGAAGCCCGGAATGGCGAAGCGGATCATCTGCGGCACCAGAATGCGCATGAACACCTGAAAGCCGCTCATGCCGTACGCTGCGCCCGCCTCCGCCTGGCCCTTGGGGATGGCTATGAAGGCACCACGAAAGGTCTCGGACAGATAGGCCCCGAAGATGAAGCCCATGGTGAACACGCCGGCGATGAAGGGGTTGATGTCGATGTAGTCGTCATAGCCGAGCATCGGCGCGACCCGGTTCACCATGTCCTGGCCGCCGTAGAAGATCAGCAGGATCAGTACCAGGTCGGGAATGCCGCGGATCACCGTCGAATAGGTCTCCCCCAGCACCGCCAGCCAGCGCACCGGCGACAGCCGAAACGCCGCGCCGATCAGGCCGAGCACGATCGCCACCGCCATCGAGGTCAAGGCCAGAATCAGGGTGAGCCAGGCGCCCTCGATAATGGACGAGCCGTAGCCGTTGAGCATCCGCTTACCTCATGCGTACGCCCGCAGGCGCCGGAAATGCAACGCAAAAGTGGCACACGCCGAGCGTCAGCGTGTGCCACTTGTGGTGAAGAACGCCTTACTTGCCGTAGACGTCGAAGCTGAAGTACTTGTCCTGAATGGCCTTGTACTTGCCGTTGGCGCGGATCGCCAGGATCGCGGCGCTGATCTTCTCGGCCAGCGCCTTGTCGCCCTTGCGCACGGCGATGCCCTGGCCTTCGCCGAAGTACTTCTCTTCGGTGAAGTCCGGGCCCACGAAGGCGAAGCCCTTGCCGGCGTCGGTTTTCAGGAAGCCGTCTTCGATGTTCACCGAGTCGGCGATGGTGCCGTCCAGGCGGCCGGCGCTCAGGTCCAGAAACACTTCGTTCTGCGAGCTGTAGCGCACGATCTCGGCACCGGCCGGCGCGAAGACGTCGGTGGCGTAGCGGTCATACACGGAAGAGCGCTGCACGCCGATCTTCTTGCCCTTGAGGTCGGTGGCCACGTCGTTCATCACCGCGCCGCTCTTCATCGCCAGCTTGGCAGGCGTGGCGTAGTACTTGCCGGTGAAATCCACGGCGCGCTTGCGCTCTTCGGTGATCGACATCGACGACAGCACGGCGTCGAACTTGCGCACTTTCAGCGCCGGGATCAGGCCGTCGAACTCCTGCTCGATCCACTTGCACTCGACCTTCATCTCTTCACACAGGGCCACGCCTATGTCGTAGTCGAAGCCGGTGATGTTGCCGTCGGGAGTCTTGTAGGCGAATGGCGGGTAAGCCGCTTCGATACCGATGCGCAGCGCCTTGGCCTCCTGGGCCATGGTCAGCGGCGACAGCAGGGATAGTGCCAGCGCGCCGAGCAGTGCGATCTTCTTCATGGGGAAACTCCTGACAGGGATGGGGTTTCACTGGCCGCAAGGCGGGTAAGCCGGGCCATGGAAGGGTGACGTCGCCAGCGTAGCGCAGGGCTGCGGGCGGCGCACGGAAGTGCGGCATTCTAGCGATAGCGCGGCAGGCGATATTTCCCAGATGCGACAACTAATTACAGAACCCAGGGAGCTACCATCCGCACATCTTGACAGAACAAAAAACAGCCAATCCTGACCAGTCGGTTCAATCGCCCGAGTCGTCCACGCGCGACAAAGACGAACGCCCCACCCCGGCTGACCGGTGTGGGGCGTCGTATCAGAGCGCGCCTCGGATCAGGCGCAGGCGGCCTGCATCGACTTGTGGGTGTCGATCAGGTGTTGCACCACACCCGGGTCGGCCAGGGTGGAGATGTCGCCGAGGCTGTCGTACTCGGCTGTGGCGATCTTGCGCAGGATGCGGCGCATGATCTTGCCCGAACGGGTCTTCGGCAGCCCTGGCGCCCACTGGATCACGTCCGGTGTGGCGATCGGGCCGATTTCCTTACGCACCCAGGCCTTGAGTTCCTGGCGCAGCTGCTCGGACGGCTCCTGCCCCTGGTTCAGGGTGACGTAGACGTAGATGCCCTGCCCCTTGATGTCGTGCGGCACGCCAACCACTGCTGCCTCGGCGACCTTAGAGTGGGCGACCATGGCGCTTTCCACTTCGGCGGTACCCATGCGGTGGCCGGAGACGTTGAGCACATCGTCGACGCGACCGGTGATCCACCAATAGCCGTCTTCATCGCGACGTGCACCGTCGCCGGTGAAGTACATGCCCTTGAAGGTCTTGAAGTAGGTGTCGACGAAACGGTCATGGTCGCCGTACAGGCTGCGCGACTGGCCCGGCCAGGAATCGAGAATCACCAGGTTGCCCTCGGCGGCGCCTTCGATCAGGTTGCCCAGGTTGTCGACCAGCGCCGGCACCACGCCGAAGAACGGACGGGTCGCCGAGCCCGGCTTGAGCGCGGTGGCGCCCGGCAGCGGGGTGATCATGAAACCGCCGGTCTCGGTCTGCCACCAGGTATCGACGATCGGGCAACGCGACTGGCCGACCTTCTCGTAATACCAGTTCCAGGCTTCCGGGTTGATCGGCTCGCCGACCGAACCCAGCAGGCGCAGGCTGGAGCCATCGGCACCGGCCACGGCTGCCTCGCCCTGGGCCATCATGGCGCGGATGGCGGTTGGGGCGGTGTAGAGGATGTTGACCTTGTGCTTGTCGATGATCTTCGACACGCGGGTCACGTCCGGGTAGTTGGGAATGCCTTC
>CBIFVM010000048.1:0-23850 GCA_966186235.1 uncultured Pseudomonas sp. | reverse complement strand
CGCGCCCGCTCCCGGCGGGCTTGCGGCATTTCCCACATCCATGTGGGTCACACAGCCGCGAAGTTTAGCTGGCTAAATGAGTCGGCGAGAAACGCAGCGTCGCGGCAAAACGGGCCCGGCCCTTCGGGTGGGGCCGCCTAGGTTGCGCGAGAAATCTCGCCACGCGTCGTTGGAGGACTTGGCAAGGGAACAATCATTCCCTGCGTCCTCCGCCTAGCGGATCGCCGCCCGGCCTGGCGAGATTTCTCGCGGCAACGCGGCTCGCGTTGAAACGGCAACAGACCCTAGAGCTTCAGAACGCGGTTGCACACCTCGATGAATGCTCGCAGCTTGGGTTGATGCCTGGCGGTTTTCGAGAAGTACAGAAACAGCCCATCGCTGCCGGGTGAGCAGTCCAGCAGCGCCGGTTCCAGGGTTCCGGCTGCCAGCTCGCGCGAGGTATGGAAGGTGGACGAGTAGATCAGCCCCGCGCCTTTGACGGCCAAGCTGCGCATCAGCTCGCCGTCGTTGACCGTGATGGCGCCTACCGGGTCGATGCGCACGGTCATGCCATTTTCCAGAAACTCCCAGCGGTAGATGTCGCCTTTTTCCGGCCGCCGAAAGCGGATGCACTGATGCCCTGCCAGATCGCCGGTCACCTGCGGTTTACCGTGGGTTCTGAAGTACTCGGGCGAGCCGAAGACCGCCCACTGATAGGGCTTGCACAGCCGTACGGCGATCATGTCCTGGGCGATGTACGAACCGATCTGGATGCCCGCGTCATAGCCCTCGGAGGCGAACTGCTCATGCCGATTGCTGACCGTGATTTCCACGGCGAGGTTCGGCCAAGCCTGCCGAAAGACCGGCAGCACGGGCTCGATGACATGGGGCAACGCCAGGCGCTCGACGATCAGTCGCAGGGTGCCCGAAGGCGCCTGGGCCGACTGCGCTGCATCCTCGAGGCCGCTGGCGATGGCCTGGGCTGCCGGGCCGACCTTTTCCAGCAAGGCCTGGCCTGCCTCGGTCAGGGACATCCTGCGAGTGGTGCGATGAAACAGCGGCAGCCCCAAACGCTGCTCGAGGCGTTGCAGCGCCTGGCTGATCGAACCAGCCGTGCGGTTCAGATCGAGCGCCGCCTTGCTCACGCTCAGGCGCTTGGCCACGGCCAGGAACTCGGGTAATCCGTCGAAGCTCGGGGGTGGGCTCATGATTGTTCCACTGGCGTAGCTGCTCGAATGGCAGGCTGGCAGATTACTCGATCAAGGCCTGCAAATCAGATTGATTCTTTCAAAAACGCTCTCGCCTTCAGACTATTTTCTAACCACGCTCGGCGTCGGCCAAGGCAGTAGTAGTCGGCACTGCAGACAAAAGCGCCATGAGGAGCGCTCTGACCTGGTTTATGTGGCAAAGTCGCTACCCAATGGCGCACTCGGCTACTTGCCGCCGCCTTGCCTGGGTGACTCCAGCCCGCCCAGCCTTTCAGGTAACTCTCCATGATCCAACTGCCGTTCACTTTCCGCCGAGCTCGCGCGCATGCCTAGGTCCCGTTTGTTCAGCGCAGGCGGTGGCCTCTGCCTGGCCGTATTGGCGGGCCTGCTCATGGTGTTTCTGCTCGACCCGGTGCCGGTGCAGAAGGCCCGCCATGCGGTGTTCGATCAGTACCAAAGCTTGCAGCCGAGGCCTTATCAGGACGCGCCGGTGCGCGTCGTCGACCTGGATGAACAGAGCCTCGCGCGCATCGGCCAATGGCCCTGGCCGCGCACTCAGGTGGCGGCCCTGGTGGAACGGCTCGAACAAGCCGGCGCGGCAGCGGTGGTATTCGACGTGTTGTTCGCCGAACCCGATCGCACCTCACCGGAACAACTCCTGCGCGGCAACCTGCTACCGCCGGCCTTGGCCACGCAGCTGGCCGCCCTGCCGGCCCATGACGGGCAGTTCGCCGAGATACTGAAGCGCAGCAATGTCGTGCTCGGCTTCGCCGCCGAGCAGAGCCCCCACGATGGCGGGCCACCGCTGAGCCGCTTCGGCCTGGTGCAGCAAGGCCCCTCACCGCTCGCTTTCGTGCCCGCCTTCCAGGGCGCCGCGCGCCCGCTGCCGCTGTTGGAGCAGGCCGCCCGTGGTATTGGCGCCATGACCTTCAGGCCCGACGCCGACGGCGTGGTGCGCCGGGTGCCGCTGTTCGTATCGCTGAACGGCGAATTGCGCCCCTCGCTGGTGGCCGAGGCGCTACGCGTGGCGCAGCGCACGGGGCGCTACCGGATCGTCAGCAGCGAGGCCGGCGTGCAGCGTGTCGATATCGGCCGCGTGCAGATTCCCACCGCGGCCAGCGGCGAGCTGTGGGTGTATTTCTCCCGGCCACAGGCGAGCCGCAGCATCCCTGCGTGGCAGGTGATGGACGGCTCGGCGCCGCCGGTCGACGGCAGCATCATCCTGGTCGGCACCTCGGCACAGGGCCTGCAGGATCTGCGCTTCAGCCCTCTGGGCGGGATCATTCCCGGCGTCGAGGTGCACGCCCAGGCCCTGGAGCAGGTGCTGACCGACACGCTGCTGTTGCGCCCCGGCTGGGCATTGGCCGTGGAGGCCCTGGCCCTGCTGCTCGGCGGCCTGCTGCTCGGCGTACTGGCGCTTTACGCGCCGGCCCTGGTGTCGGCCGTATCGATGCTGGTGCTGGTAGCCGCGCTGAACGCAGCGGCCTGGTATGGCTTCGTGACGCACCGCATGCTGCTCGACCTGTTCACGCCGTCGCTCGGCCTGATGCTGGTCTACGGCGTCGCCAGCATCGTTCGCCACATGGCTGCCGAGCGCGAGCAGCGCTGGATCCAGGCGGCCTTCTCACGCTACGTGTCGCCCAACCTGGTCAATCATCTGGTCGCCCACCCGGAGCAACTGACCCTCGGCGGGCAGCGGCAGAGCTGCAGCTTCGTGTTCACCGACATCACCGGTTTCACCGCGATGATGGAGCGCCAGGCGCCCGAGGCGGCGGTCAGCCTGCTCAACGATTACCTGGAACAGGTGATCGGCATCGCCTTTCGCCACGAGGGCACGCTGGATCGCATCGTCGGCGATGCGGTGGCGATCATGTTCTCGGCGCCGATCCCCCAGGCCGACCATCAGCAGCGCGCCCTGGCCTGCGCCCTGGAGATCAACCGTTTCGCCCAGGGGTACGTCGCCACCCTGGGCGAGCGCGGCATCACCTTCGGCCAGACGCGCATCGCCGTTCACAGCGGTGACGTGGTGGTGGGCAACTTCGGCGGGTCGGTGATCTTCGATTACCGCGCCCTGGGCGATCCGGTGAACACCACCTCGCGGCTGGAAAGCCTGAACGGGCAGGTCGGCACCCTGCTCTGCGTCTCTGGCGCGATCCGCGAGCACTGCCCACAGGTGCCGATGCGTCCGGTCGGCGAGGTGGTGCTCAAGGGTAAGGTCGAGGCGGTGCAGGTGTTCGAGCCCCTGGAGGCCATGGCCGTGCCACTGACTGAGCGCGATGAGGCCTACGAAGCGGCTTACAGGCTGCTGGCGAGCGGCGCCAGCGATGCCTTGGCCGCGTTCGAAACCCTCGCCGAGCAGCGCCCCCGGGACGGGCTGGTGGCCTATCACCTGCAACGGCTGCGCCATGGCGAGCATGGCAGCCGGCTGGTGATGGCCAGCAAGTAACGCGGGCTCAGCGGATGGTGATTTCCACCCGGCGGTTGGCAGGCTCCGGCGTGTTGTCCGGGGTTTTCACCAGCAGGTTGCCCTCGCCGTGGGAGGTCACCACCAGTTCCAGTGCCTGCAGGCCGTTGTCCTGCAACTGGCGGGCGATGGCCCGGGCGCGCAGCAGGCCGAGGTCTTCGTTGTCCAGCTTGCTGCCGACGGTGTCGGTATGGCCGATCACCGATACCGCCGAGGGCCCGCGCTCGCGCACGGTTTGCAGCACTTCGGGAATTTCCGCCTGGGATTTCGCCGTCAGCTTGGCGCCGCCAGTCCGGAAATACAGCAGGTAGCTCTTGGGCAGCGCCGGCTGCGCGGCCCGCGCGGCGGAGAAATCCTTGTCGATGCGCGGCTGCTCGACCTGATACGGCGTGGCGCTGCGGCCATCGAGATTGACCCCGTAGCCCTTCTGGTCGACCCGGGCCAGGCCCTTGTCGGTGCGCACCTCGATGGCGCCGGTGCTGCCATCGGGGCTCTCCATCAGCACCACGTAGGATTTGGAGGCGCAGCCAGTGCTCAGCAGCGCGCAGAAAAGGAGCGCAGCGGCGCGTAGCGGATTGGAAAACATGCCGTGTCGGCCTCAATCAACCTTGACGAGAAAATGCGTGCCACGCACGCCGATGGTGCCGGTCGGGGTGTTGATCTCGACGGCCTCCGGCTTGAGCTTGGCAATGGTGCCGGAAATGTAGTCGAGCGTGCCGTGGGTGATCTTGGCGCTCAGCTTCAGATCGTCCTGGGCCGGGTCGAAGACGAACTCGTCGAGGGTCAGCTCGCTGTTGGGGCCGAAGGACATCACCGTGTTGTCCTTGAGCGTCACGCCCATGGAGCCCGCCGGACCGGTCTTCACCGTGCTGCCGACGTAAAGCGGCGTGCCGATCGTCGCGGCCTGGGTCGCGCCGTCCTGAGTGACGCTAGCCTCACCCTGAACCTTCATCACGTAACCGATCGACGAACTGGGTTCGGCAGCAAAAACCGAACTTACTAGCAATACGCCAGCTAGTGGCCATATCCTGAAAGGTGCAAACACAGTACTCTCCTTCTTCATTCTCATTCCCTGAGTCGAACTGAGCGTTGCACATCCAGCCGCAGCACCGTTGCCTGGTCGGATGGTACGTGAAGTACACGATGGGACCGTAGCGCAGGTTGCAGTATGTCATCAGGGCAAATCAAGCAGCGATTCAGACTCCGCTTCAGGAGCAGGAGCCTGGTCGTCACCCTGTTCCTGCTGCTGCAGCTGGCGCCGCTGCTCGCCCTGACGCTGGGGGCCCCGCCGTTGCTGGTGCTGGGCCTGTCCGTGGGCATCCTGTTGTGCACGATGCCGCTGGTGCTGGGCGGTATGCAGAGCATAGATCGCACCATCGATCTGTTGGTGCAGGACACGCAAAGAATCCGCCAGATGGATTTCTCCGGCGAATTGCCGCCGGCGTCGCTGTTCGCCGAGATCGAAACCCTCAACCGCAACCACATCGACATGAAGGCCGCCCTGCAAAGCCAGACCCAGGCGCTGCAGGCCTCACAGCTCAAGCTCGCCAGCCTGGTGGAAAACGGCCTGCTGCTGTCCTCCGAGCGCGACCGCGACGCCTTGCTGCGCCATATCCTGATGCAGGGCAAGCGCACCTGTAACGCCCAGGCCGCCACCATGTACCTGAAGACCGAGCAGGGCACGCTGCGCTTCGCCCTGCGCTCGATGGACGACGAGCTGCCGACGGTCGAGATTCCCCTGCACGATCCGCACAGCGGCGCGCCCAACGAACGGCACGTGTCGACCTACGCGGCGCTGCACAACGAAACCGTGGTGATCGACGACGTGTACGCCGAAAGCCGCTTCGACCTCAGCGGGACACGCCGCTTCGACAGCGACTCGGGCTTCCACACCGTCTCCATGCTCACCGTGCCCCTGGCGCCCCGCGGCGGCGAAGTGATCGGCGTGCTGCAGTTCATGAATGCCCTGGACGTCGAGACCGAGGAGGTCATCGCCTTCTCGCCGCCGGTGGTCGCCTTCATCGGCGCCCTCGCCTCCCAGGCCGCCGTGGCGCTGGAAAACCACAACCTGATCGATTCGCAGCGGGCGCTGATCGACGGCATGATCGAGATTCTCGCCGGCGCCATCGACGCCAAGAGCCCGTACACCGGTGCCCACTGCGAGCGTGTGCCGGAACTGGCGATGATGCTCGCCGAGGCCGCCAGTGAAGTGAACAAAGGGCCGCTGGCGGGCTTTCGCTTCACCACCGCAGACGAATGGCGCGAGTTTCGTATCGGCGCCTGGCTGCACGACTGCGGCAAGATCACCACGCCCGAGCACGTGGTCGACAAGGCCACCAAGCTGGAAACCATCTACAACCGCATCCACGAAGTGCGCATGCGCTTCGAGGTGGTCCTGCGCGACGCGCAGATCGAGCGGCTGCAACAGCTGCAAGCCGGGCAGGATCCGGCGCAGGCGGACGCGCACTACCACGCCACCGCCCAGGCCCTGCACGACGAATTCGCCTTCATCGCCGGCTGCAACATCGGCGGCGAACTGATGAACCCCGAGCACGTCGGCACGCTGCACAAAGCAGGCGAGCGCACCTGGCTCAGGCATTTCGATGATCGCCTGGGGCTTTCCACCGCGGAGCTCGCGCGCGTCGCCGAGCTGCCCGTGGAGCCGCTACCGGCCCTCGAACGGCTGCTGGCCGACAAGCCGCAGCACATCTTCCCGCGCCCCGAAACCAAGGACTTCGACCCCAAGTACGGCTTCCAGGTCAGCGTGCCGGAGCACCTCTACAACCATGGCGAGCTCTACAACCTGAGCATCAGCAAGGGCACCCTGACCGCCGAAGAGCGCTTCAAGATCAACGAGCACATCATCCAGACAATCGTCATGCTGGAAAACCTGCCGCTGCCCTCCAACCTCAAGCGCGTACCGGAATACGCCGGCACCCACCACGAAACCCTGCTCGGCACCGGCTACCCGCGCAAGCTGAACAAGAGCCAGCTGTCCATCCCGGCGCGCATCATGGCCATCGCCGACATCTTCGAAGCGCTGACGGCTTCGGACCGCCCCTACAAGCAGGCCAAGACCCTCTCGGAGTCCATCGCCATCCTCGCCACGCTGCGCGACAAAGGGCATATCGACGCCGACCTGTTCGCCCTGTTCCTGCGCAGCGAACTGCCGATGCGCTACGCCCAGCGCCACCTGCACCCCGACCAGATCGACGTCATCGACATCGCGCGCTTCGTGCCGGAAAGCCAGCCGGTCGAGCAGCCTGCCGCTCACCTGGCCAATTGACCGAAGCGCTGCCCGGCCCCCGCAAAAAATACGCGTGAACGGCTCCAGAGCGGGCAGCAGAACGACTTTCTCCCTGTAACCCACCGTATTGGCTAGCCAGCGCAGCATGGCGCAGAGCGACGTCAGCCGACTGAATCGCCACAGCCACACACGTCAATGGCACTGACGGACGGTACGCGTCACGCCCGATTAAACACGATATGTGAATTACGCAAACCAATATTGGCGATTGATGCCATCTCACGATTCAATATGCTTGGCACGACTGCCTGATGTTTGCAGCTCCGTGACGTCATCCGACTCGCATAACAATCACTCGCGAGAACTGCCATGCAACGCCTGAGAACGCTCTACGAGAAACACATCGACTCGCACACCGTCTGCACACTGGACGACCATGGCCATGTGCTGCTCTACATCGACCGCCAGGTCGCCAACGAATACACCAGCCCCCAAGCCTTCAGCGGCTTGCGCGAGGCCAACCGGAAAGTCTGGCGCCCGGCCTCGACGCTCTGCGTGGTAGACCACGTCAACCCGACCGCGCCCGAGCGCGTGGCGGCCATGCCGGATGCCGGCGGAGCGTTGCAGGTGTCCTATTTCGAGAAAAACTGTCGGGACTTCGGCATCGAACTGTTCGACGTGCTGGACAAGCGCCAGGGCATCGAGCACGTGGTCGCGCCCGAGCAGGGTTTCATCCTGCCCGGCATGGTGGTCGCAGCCGGTGACAGCCACACCACCACTTACGGTGCCCTGGGTGCTTTCGGCTTTGGCATCGGCACATCGGAAATCGAGCACCTGCTGGCCACCCAGACCCTGGTCTACAAGCGCCTGAAGACCATGCGCGTCAGCGTAAAGGGCCAGATGGGCCCGGGCGTGACGTCGAAGGACATCATCATGGCGCTGATCCAGCGCATCGGGGCCTCCGGCGCCACGGGCTACGCCATCGAGTTCGCTGGCAGTACCATCGAATCCTTGAGCGTCGAGGCCCGCATGACCATCTGCAACATGGCGGTAGAAGCTGGCGCTCGTGGTGCCTTCATGGCGCCAGACGAAAAGGTCTACGCCTACCTGAAAGACAAGCCGCGCGTTCCCAAGGGCGAGCTATGGGAACAGGCTGTGGCGAAGTGGCGGGAGCTGTATACCGACGAAGGTGCGCACTTCGACAAGGAAGTGCAGCTCGACGCCAGTGAGCTGGCCCCCATGGTCACCTGGGGCACCAGCCCCGATCAGGCCGCGCCGATTGGCGAACGGGTACCCGACCCGACCCAGGAAAGCGACCTGATCCGCCGCCAGGATCTGCAGCGCGCCCTGCGCTACATGGGGCTGGAAGCCGGCGCCAAACTCTCGGAGGTTGCCATCAGCCATGCCTTCATCGGTTCGTGCACCAATGCACGGATCGAAGATCTGCGCGACGCCGCGCGAGTGGTGCGCGGGCGCAAGGTCGCCAGCAACGTACGGGCGATGATCGTGCCCGGCTCCACGCTGGTTCGGGATCAGGCCGAGGCGGAAGGCCTGGCAAAGATTTTCCAGGACGCCGGCTTCGAATGGCGCCAGTCCGGCTGCTCCATGTGCCTGGCCATGAACGACGACGTGCTGGCGCCGGGCGATCGCTGTGCATCGAGCACCAACCGTAACTTCGAAGGCCGCCAGGGCGCCGGGGCGCGCACGCACCTGATGAGCCCGGCGATGGTCGCTGCGGCCGCGGTCAGCGGCCACCTGATCGACGTTCGTTCGCTGGCACTGGAGGCCTGACATGCAACCATTCACGACTGTTCAAGGTATGGCGGCGCCGTTTCTTGCCGCCAACGTCGACACCGATGTGATCATGCCCAAGCAGTTTCTCAAGGGCATCGACCGCAATGGCCTGGATCGGGGCGTGTTCTTCGATCTGCGCTTTCTGCAGGACGGCAGCCCGAACCCGGAATTCGTGCTCAACCAGGCACCCTGGGATCAATCCAGCTTTCTCGTCGTGGGCCCCAACTTCGGTTGCGGCTCGAGCCGCGAGCATGCTGTATGGGGCCTGAAGCAACTGGGTATCCGCGCGCTGATCGGCACCAGTTACGCGGGCATCTTCTACGACAACTGCCAGCGCAACGGCGTGTTGCTCATTCAACTGAGCGAAGCCCAATTGCGCGAGGTGGCACGCCAGGCCGGCGTGGCGCGACAGGCGCAGATCACCATCGACCTGACTCGCCAGGAGATCCGCCTCAGCGACGACACCGTGATCAGCTTCGAGATCGACCCGCTGCGCAAGGAGGCCCTGCTTCAGGGGCTCGATGCCATTGGAAGCACGCTGCAGCGCACGGCGCAGATCAGCGACTTCGAAGCCCGCCATCACCAGGCCAACCCCTGGCTCGCCTGACACCCCGTGCTACAGGGCCGGTGCGACACCGGCCCGTTGCAATGCGAAAGGTGAAGGGTTGGCAGCTAGCCCTTGAGCACCAGCTTCTTGAGTCGATCCTCGAGAAACTCCACGCACACACGCAGCTTGGCCGAGTCCGACAATCGGGTCGGATATACCGCCCAGACATTCGCGCTCTGGGTGTACGCCGGCAGCACCCTCACCAGCTTGCCCTGATCCAGCAGTGCCTGAACGTCCCACAGTGAACGCAGGATGATGCCGCGCCCGCTCAGCGCCCACTGCAGCACGATTTCGCCGTTGTTCGACGACAACCTGCTGCTGACGCGCACGACCTCATGGCCGCCTGCGTGGTCGAGGTGCCACACGCCGAACGGGTTGTTGCGCTCCTTGATCACCAGGCAGTCGTGCTGGGCCAGATCCTTGAGACTCATCGGCGTGCCACGCCGTTCCAGATACTCGGGAGTGGCACACAGCACCCGCTGGTTGCTGACCAGCTTGCGACTGATGTGATGCCCCGGCAGGTCGTCACCAACGCGAATCTCCAGGTCGAAGCCCTCGGCGATGATGTCGATCACCCGGTCGAATACATCCAGACGAACCTCGAGCTCGGGGTAGATCGATGCCATCTCGGCAATGGCCGGCGCCACGTGATTGCGGCCAAAACCGAAACTGCTGCACAGGTGCAAGAGCCCACGAGGCGCCTGGCGGATGGCGGTCAGTTCGCTGACGAAATCATCCATGTCATCGAGAAAGCGGGTCGCCCAGCGATGGGCCTTCTCCCCCGCCTCGGTCAAGGCGATACGCCTCGTGGTGCGGTGCAGCAGCCGCGTCTGCAAGCTTTCTTCCAGTATGCGGATGCGTTTGCTGACGAAGGCTGGCGACAGCCCCAACTCGTCGGCGGCGCCTGCGAAGCTGGATTTGCGGACCACGGTCAGGAATACGCGCAGGTCTTCGGGTAACGGCGATTCAACACGAAGTGTATTCGTAGGCGTCATGATTGCTCTGTTTATTCCACTTTATGCGAAGGATAGCATCGTCCCACGGCGATGAAAGCAAGCTGCAGACGCCGACATTCCTCCCACACAAAAACAAACAGAGGATTAGCCATGAGCTTCAAATCCGAATTGGCAACGGCCGACGCAGTGCCGCTGCCGACGCGCCTGTATCGCACCTTCCTGAGCTACGAAATCGGCGTGATCCCCCTGCCCTACTTTCTCGCCATCGCACTGATCGTGTTTCTCTCCGCCCATTTCGGCCTGCTGCCCAAGAACATGATCGGCGGCCTGGCGGTGATCATGACCATGGGCGTGTTCTTCGGTCAGTTGGGCCAGCGCCTGCCCATTCTCAAGGAAATCGGTGGCGGCGCGATCCTGTGCCTGTTGTTGCCGTCCGTGCTGGTGTTCTACGGCTTCTTCGGGCCGACCACCATCGATGCCACCAAGATGCTGATGAAGGATGCCAACTTCCTTTATTTCGTGATTGCCAGCCTGGTGGTAGGCAGCATCCTGGGCATGGATCGTTTCATCCTCGTGCAGGGCATGATCCGCATGTTCGTGCCCCTGGTCGCCGGCACCGTGGCTGCGGTGGCCGCCGGCATGGCCGTGGGCATGCTGTTCGGCTACAGCGCCTACCACACGTTCTTCTTCATCATCGTACCGATCATTGGCGGCGGCATCGGCGAAGGCATTCTGCCCTTGTCGCTGGCCTACTCGGCCATTCTCGGCGGCACGCCGGATCAGTATGTCGCCCAACTGGTCCCCGCCGCGGTAGTGGGCAACATCATCGCCATCATCTGCGCTGGGGTGCTGGCGCGCATCGCACTCAAGCGCCCGGCCTGGAACGGCGATGGCATGCTGATCCGTGCCAAGGCGGAAAACGATCTGTTCCGCGAAAAGGAAGACTCAGCCCAAAGCATCGATTTCCGCTACATGGGCGCCGGCGTGCTTCTGATCTGCTCGTTCTTCATCCTCGGCGGCCTTTTGGAGAAAGTCGTGCACATCCCCGGCCCGGTGATGATGATTCTGATCGCCGTGCTGTTCAAATACCTGCGCGTGATCCCGCCGCTTCTCGAGCAAGGCAGCAAATCGTTCTACAAGCTGGTGTCCGTGGCCTTCATCTGGCCGGTGATGATCGGCCTGGGCATGCTCTACGTGCCGCTCGATAGCGTGGTCAACGTATTTTCCGTCGGCTATGTGGTGGTCTGTGCGTCGGTGGTCGTGGCCATGACCCTGGCCGGTTTCCTGATCGGCAATCTGCTAAAGATGTTCCCCATCGAGTCCGCCATCGTCACCTGCTGCCACAGCGGCCTGGGCGGCACCGGCGACGTCGCCATTCTCTCCGCCTCCAACCGCATGGGGCTGATGCCGTTCGCGCAGATATCCACCCGTATCGGCGGTGCTTCGACGGTCATCCTGGCTACGCTGCTGCTCGGCTTTTTCCACTGACGACCGCTGCGCGAGCTCGGCAGGAACTGCCTCACTGAAAGCTTCCTGCGGGCTGGCGCTTCACCGATAGCGACGCGCGCACTGCCGCGGTCCTGCGCCCATGCACACATCTCCTTGGTGCACCGGCAGGCTTTTCGTATGATCCACGCCCCCGATGACTGGAATCTGCCGGCGTGAAATCGTTACCCAAAGGTGCTTCATCAAGCCCGGCTGCGCAGGCCGGCGCCACGTGGGATTTGAGCAGTGCGGTGAATCAGTTGTCGTGGGATGACCTGCGCATCATCAAGACGCTCAGCCAGTGCGGCAATCGCAACGACACGGCCAAGAAACTCGGCATCAACGTGTCCACCGTGTCGCGTCGGGTGGCCCAGGTCGAGAAGACCCTTGGGGTCGCGCTGTTCGACCATCGTCGTTCGGGATACATGCTCACCGCCGAGGGCGAAGAGTTGCGTGCCCTCGGCGAGCGCGTCGAGCTGGATATCGTCAGCGTTGCCAGGCGGGTATCGCGCGCAGGCGAAGGGCCGCTGGGCAAGCTGCGCATCACCACCAGCGATTCGTTGCTACTGTATTTCCTGACGCCCATCATCGCCGACTTCAAGGCCCTCAACGAAGGCATCGCGATCGAGGTACTGGTCGGCAACCAGACGTTGAGCCTGGCCCGTGACGAGTCGGATATCGCGGTACGCGCGACCCGAAAACCGGCGGAAAGCCTGGTGGGGCGCAAGCTGGCCAGCATTGCCTGGGCATCATACGGCAGCACCAGAAGTGCACCGACGTCCGATCCCTTCGCTGACGATCACGCCTGGGTGTCCTACTCCGGCGGTTTGAGTGGCTTGAAGGCGACAGGCTACGTGGAAAGCCGAGTGGCCGCGCATTGCATCGCCTACCGTACCGACTCGGTCGCTGCGGCCAGCGCGGCGATTGCCGCCGGGCTCGGGTTCGGTTTCCTGCCGTGCATGCTGGGCGACATCACGCCCGGCCTGGTACGTGTCGGCCCGGTGGTACCCGAGCTTCAGGATGAGCTGTGGCTACTCACCCACCAGGACATTCGCAGGTCGTGGCGGGTGAAAGCGTTCATGACCTTTTGCGCCGCTGCCGTCGCGGAGCTCAAACCCCTGGTCGAAGGGCAACGCCCGCTGCTGAGCGAGTAGCGCGAGCGGGCGTATCACTCAACTCACCCATTCCGCGCGCCGATCACTGCCTTGCAGACGATCTCGATCAGCTGTGCGCGCTGCGCCAGCCGCGACACGCCGATGATGTTGCTCGCGCACTGCGGTCGCTCGACGCCAAAAGCCGCCTTGCGCACGCTACCCACGACCGCGAATGCAGCGTCCATGTCCAGCACGTAGAGGGTTTCCTCGACGACGTCTTCGAGCGTGGCGCCGTAGAGCGCGAGCAGCTTGGCGATGTTGTCGTAGGCGGTGCGCATCTGCTCGCCCATCGACGAGAAATCACTGGGTTTGCCGTCGCTGTCCAGTGGCGCGGGGGCGACCAGGTTGCCGTCTTCATCGTGATTGAACTGGCCGGAGATGTAGATCTCGTTGCCCACCCTTCTCGCCTGAGGGTAGCCATAGCTTTGCTCCCATGGCACGCCCCAGTATGCGGTCTTGTCGTTGAACGGTTGTACAGCTGCCATTGCAGTCTCCTTGCACATGAAAGGGGCCACCTGAACGCGACCACCCGAGTCGTTGGAGGGCAAAGGCTAGCAGCGAAAGGCTGATTTTGATGGCGCATTTTTGCGCCATTAAAAGCGCAATCTTGCGCCAATCCATTCACCAGGTTTCGGTTAACTTCTCTCCTGACTTCAGGCCGCTGCCACCGCGAACGATGCTCTCGATAGCTCGTTCTGCAGCACGCCCTTTCCCGCATTCGCACCTCCAACAGGTATCGCCATGAACAGTGATAAGTGCACTGTGCTGCCCACTATCGCCTGCATTTCGGCCGGCCCATTGAGACCCTGGCAGGAAAAGCTCGCCAAACAGATGATGCTGGACAACCTCGACACCGGCATTTCGGTATCCGTGCTCGCCGATGCATGCGCCCTGTCACGCAGTCATTTCACGCGCAAGTTCAAACAGAGCATCGGCCTGGCTCCCCAGGAATGGCTACGCCAACAGCGCGTGCACAGAAGCAAGGACCTGCTGGCCGCCTCGAGAATGCTGCTGGCGGAGATTGCCGTGGAGTGTGGCTTCTATGACCAATCGCACTTTTGCCGGGTGTTCGCGAAAGCGGAAGGCATGACGCCACTGGCGTGGCAGCAGGCGCGGATGGCCGCGTGATCGAGGGCCGATCAGGGCGGGCCTGTGACCGGCCAGACGGCGAGCACTTCGCAGTGCCCGCCTAGGCTGTCAGCAATTACGCCAGCTCAACCTTTGGCCACCTGCGCCGGGCCACTGTCGAAACGTGACACCGCCACCAGCAATGCCTGAATCGAGGCGACAACGATGTTCGCGTGGCTGCCGGCACCGAAGCGCGAGCCGGCCACGCCTGGCCAGGCCACCTCGACCAGCGCCAGGGCATCGGCGGCAGCACCGCCACCCAGGCTGCGCTCTTCGTAGCTGTCGACGCGGATCGGCAGGCCCAGCGCTGCAACGGCAGCGTCGATAGGCCCGGTGCCGACACCCCGCAGCGTCTGCCGGCGCCCGTCCGGCAGCAGGATCTCCAGCGTCACGCCCTGGCCCGCTTCGTCTTCGAACAACTGGTGGCCGAGATAGGCCAGTTCGCCACCGGCACGTGCCGGGGCCAGATAGTGGCGTTGGAACAAGGCCCAGAGCTCGGCGCTGGCCAGCTCCGTTTCGCTGCTGTCGGCCAGCTTCTGGACGATGGCGCTGAACTCGACCTGCATGCGCCGCGGCATCGACACGCCATGGTCGCGCTGCAAGAGATAGGCGATGCCGCCTTTGCCCGACTGGCTGTTGACCCGCACGATGCTGTCGTAGGTGCGCCCCAGATCCTTGGGGTCGATCGGCAGGTACGGCACTTCCCAGGTGCCATTCGGATCCTGCGCGGCAAAGCCTTTGGCAATGGCATCCTGGTGCGAGCCGGAGAAGGCGGTGAACACCAGATCGCCAACATAGGGATGACGCGGGTGGATCGGCAGGCCGGTGCAGGTTTCGGCGACTCGCGCCACGCCGGCGATATCGGAAAAATCCAGATGCGGGTCGACGCCCTGGGTATAGAGATTCAGCGCCAGGGTGACCAGGTCGAGGTTGCCGCTACGCTCACCATTGCCGAACAGGCAGCCCTCCACCCGCTGGGCGCCAGCCAGCAACGCCTGCTCGGCGCAGGCCACGCCGGTGCCGCGGTCGTTGTGCGGGTGCACCGAGAGCACCACATGCTCACGGCGTTCCAGGCGGTCGTGCATCCATTCGATCTGGTCGGCGAACACATTGGGCGTCGCCACTTCCACCGTGGTCGGCAGGTTGATGATGATCTGCCGACCGGGGCCGGCGTCCCAGGTGCGGATGGCGGCGTTGCACATGCGCAGCGACACCTCCAGTTCGGCCATGCAGAAGGTTTCCGGGGAGTACTGCAGCACCCATTCGGTCTCGGGGTGCGCCGCCACCTTTTCCTTGAGCAATTGCACGTGGTGCACCACCAGTTGCTCCACCTCGTCCACTGACAGGCCGAACACCACCCGCCGCCAGACCGGTGCGATGGCGTTGTACAGGTGCACGATCACCCGCCGCGTGCCAGCCACGGCGCGCACGGTCTCGTCGATCAGGTCTTCGCGCAGTTGGGTCATGACCATGGGCGTGACGTCGTCGGGAATGCCGCTTTCGTCGATGAGCTGGCGGATGATCTCGAAATCGGTGCGCGAGGCGGCTGGAAAGCCCATCTCGATCTCCTTGAAGCCGAGGCGCACCAGCTCGCCGAACAGTTGCAGCTTGCGCTGCCGATTCATCGGCTCGAACAGCGCCTGGTTGCCATCGCGCAGGTCGGTGGACAGCCACAGCGGGGCCTGGCTGATACGGCGCGACGGCCAGCGGCGATTGGGCAGGTCGATAGAGGGAAAGGCACGGTACTTGGTTTGTGGATTGCGCAGCATGGGGCGAACCTCGAACGGGAGACGGACGTTACCGACCTCCCCTGCCCGCCATGGCGGGCTGTTCAAGGCCGGGATCTGGGGGAGATCGCAAGTCGGCGCCGCACACGCGGCGACAGACCCCGGCCGAAGCTCAGGGCTAGTAGCGTTAGCGAGGGCAGCAGAAGGTTCATGGCGCGGTTCCGGTCAGGCAGGTGCCCAGCATAGGCAGCCGGGCGGCTGACCACCCACGACAAATGGTCCGTCGTTATCGCCAAATGGTCATTACTGCCGCTAAGCTGGCGGGCCGCACAGCCTGGACGCGCCCATGGTCGACCACAGCCACCTGCCCCATGAATCCCTGGCGATGCCGGTTACCGGCGTTTCGGTCGACTATGCTAATGGCCATCAGGTACCCGCCCACAGCCACCCGCGCGCCCAGCTGATCTATGCCATCTCCGGGGTCCTGTTGGTCGAGACCGCGGCAGGCCGCTGGGTCATACCGCCAACCCGCGGCGTGTGGGTGCAGGCAGGCGTCGAGCACGCCCTGCGCATCCGCGGCAAAGCCTGCATGCGCAGCCTGTTCGTCAACCCCGATGCCGTCGACGGGCTGCCGACCGACAACTGCGTGATCGATGTGTCGCCCCTGCTGCGCGAACTCATCCTCGCGGCCACGCAGGTGCCCGCCCAGTACAGCGCCGACAGCCGGGACGGCCGCCTGATGCGTTTTCTCCTCGATGAACTGCGCAGCCTGCCGGTATTGCCCTTTCACCTACCCTGGCCGCAGGACGAACGCATCGCCCGGGTCTGCCAGGCCCTGACGCAAAACCCGGCACAGGCCGATGGCGCCGAGCATTGGGCAGACCACCTGGCCATGAGCCCGAAGACCTTTCACCGGCGCTTCCTGAGCAGCACCGGCATCACCTTCGGCCGCTGGCGCCAACAGGCGCGCCTGCTGCTCTCGCTGGAAGCCCTGGCCGAAGGCCAACCCGTGCTGCAAGTGGCCCTGCAGCACGGCTATGAAAGCCAGAGCGCGTTCGCCGCCGCGTTCCGCCGGCAGTTCGGCGTGGCGCCTTCGAGTTTTTACAGGTGAGTTTGGCAAGCTTGGCTGATGGTAGAGGCGGCTGCTATCGGCCAAGTGCGGCCGGTCGATTTCGCTAAAATAGGCTTAGCACTGTGTGCGGCATGCCTGAAGATGCTGCTCAGCCCACTGCACTATCGTGGCTGTTTGAATGCCATGAGCCGCGTTGTAGGTATGCGCCTTTTCCCAAGCCACGCCCCTGCCCTCCGCGAATACGGCTCGGTACTTGCGCATCGCATCACCGGGGTTGCTGGCCAGTTCAGCTCTTAAATAAGGCACCGACCACTGCTCGCGCCGCATCGTACGTCCCACCAGACTTTCGACAATGTCGGCGAGTTGCCCATAGGTAACGGTATCGCCTGCACAGAAAATAATCGAGTCGCCCACCGGCTCGGCCACGATACGCGCGGTCAGCCGTCCGATGTCTTCAGGCATGGTCACCGTGACAGCCGTATCCCAGTCACCGAGCGCGCGTACGGTGCTGTTCTCGATATCGACTACGCCCAAGGCAGGCTCGAAGAGAAAACTCGTGAACATGCCGGTGGAGATGATCTGCCATTGCAACCGGGTCTGGGCGCGAAGCATCCGACGTACGTCCAACTGCTCATCGAAAAGCGGCTGTGGGCTTCCGTAGCCGATCGCGTCATAGTCCACACCAAACTGCCAGGGAATGTAGCGCCCGATTTCCGAGCGCAATGCGGCTTCCGTGAGTTTTACCTGAATGCCTGGCCCTGCAGCGAAACCGAGGCAACTGACCAACGTATCGAACTGGCTGAATTGGCTTGCAAGGGCTTCGGTTGAATCGTCAGCGGCATCGCCGTAAATGATTTCGATGCCCAGCTTTTCGAGCCATTCGACGAGCTCGACCTTGTCCGTATCATGGCTGCCCTCATAAGCCGGCCTTAGCATTACCGAGACATTCATGGCATTGAGAGCGCCGAGCGATTCGAGTACCGATTTGCCAAGCTCGCCAGTGCCGAGTACCAATACCTTCCGAGCTTCAGCCAGGTTGAGCGATTGCATCGAGATCTCCATAAGGGAGTGAACATGACGTTTATCCTGTCACTCTCGCCCCACTTCCAGAAGAAGGCACACGCGTGATACTGCATGAAGGCATGACCGAAGAAGAGGTAATCCGGCACTCTCAAGCCGCGTGCGACGCGCTCAGCGCTGAGGATGACAATCTCAAGCGAGAAGTACTGACGCACGCTGGCAATCGATGGTCGTTGGGGATCGTGCATGTGTTGGGCAGCGCGGGAACCTTGCGCCACGCCGAGATAGCGCGCCGTCTGGCGGGTGTCACGCAACGCATGCTGACGCGCAGCCTCAGGCAGCTGGAGCGTGATGGCCTGATCGCGCGGTTTGACTACAACGAGGTGCCACCCAGGGTCGAGTATTGCCTCACTCCAATCGGTAAAAGCTTTCTGGCGAAGATGGTGCCGCTCTAGACCTGGCTGATTGAAAACGCGGAGGACTTTCGCGCAGCCAGGATTCGGTTTGATGCAGGTCGTTCAAGGAACTAGCCAGGTGGCATAAGGACGCCCTCCGCCCTTCGGCGAACGGCAACAATCGGCCAGAAGCGGACAGGCACTTTGACTCACCGCCATCAATGGACAATCTCTCGATTACCTGTGCTTAAACGCTGGTTTATCGTCAGATTAGCGCGCGTTAGCGTCAGAATATAGCTTCAGAAAATCAATCGAATTGTGAGCATGCCGGGCTTAACATGGACTTCGGTTTAACAGGAGGCTGCAATGGATCTGAAGTTCAGTCACGTAAATATATTGGTCAATAATCTCGAAGAAGCTTGTGCTTACTACGCGCAGATACTCAATGCCAAGATCTCCAAAACTTTTGTCTGGGAACGAGGGGCTCTGCACGTGCGCTACGCGATCGCGCTGATCGGTCGAGAGCGTTTCATGTTGGTGCAACCATTGGCGGGATACCTGAGGGAGCTACGAGACTCTTCTGGAGAAGGGATGATTTATCGCCACTGCTATTCGACGCCGGACATCGAGAAGGCCTACGACGCCTTGATGGCCACCGGCGTTCAGCCAGAAGACGAAAACGGAAAGCCATTGACCCGCGCGAACCTACAGTCCCCAGCCGGGATACGCATCATCTGGTTGCCTAAGCGCTTTGGGCACTTCTCTATCGAAATTCTTGAAGAAAAACCGTTAGAGGCATTTGTAGAAGCTGCATTTTCCTGAGAACGGTGGCAATAACGCCTGCTTGCGGGCATTTATTTCCTTAAGCTACCAACCTCGATGGGTCGAAAAGGTTTTTGGGGATCAGTAGCTATTGACCAAAGGCTGACCTCCCCCGGATGAAAGAAACCGACCTAAAACTGCCGTCGACTCGGGGGATAACGGCTCCCAGCGGGATGAGCCTGGATGCGGGTAAAAACTACGCTCAGTGACATTGATAGGCCGGCAGATAACTGATTACACCTCATGCTGGACCTACTCAGCAGCTATCAACTCCTGAACTCGTTCAGTGAGTGAATCCACAGAAAATGGCTTGGTGATCACCTGCATTCCCGGCTGCAGATGTCCATCGTCGACGGCAGCATTTGCGGCATACCCTGTGATGAAAAGGGTCTTGAGGCCAGGGCGAAGTTCTCTGCCGGCATCTGCCATCTGCCGTCCATTCATACCGCCGGGAAGTCCCACGTCGCTGATCAGCAGATCGATATGGACATCCGAGCGCAGCACTTTGAGACCGGCAACGCTATCGGCTGCCTCGATCACGGAATAGCCACGCTCGCTCAATACCTCAACCAACAGCATGCGAATCGTTGGCTCATCATCGACGATTAGTATCGTTTCCCCGAGCTCTGACAGCTCTACCGCATTGGCGTAGAGCTCTTCGCGCTCCGCATCCACGCTGCCGAAGTACCTTGGGAGGAAAAGGGTCAGGGTCGTTCCGACGCCCACCTCGGAGTGGATGCGTGCCTGACCACCTGACTGTTTCGCGAACCCATAGATCATCGACAGCCCAAGGCCGGTGCCCTGCCCTATCGGCTTCGTCGTGAAGAAAGGATCGAAGGCTTTGGCAATAACGTCTGGCGCCATGCCGAAGCCAGTGTCAGTGACACTCAGGGCAAGGTATTGGCCCTCAGTGAGATCATGCGTTCGAGCGACTTCGCGGTCCACCCAGCAGTTGGCAGTTTTGATGATTATCCGCCCCCCGCTGGGCATCGCATCGCGTGCGTTGATACACAGGTTGAGGAGCGCGTTCTCAAGCTGGCTGCCGTCGACCTTCACCGGCCAGATATCAGCCGTTCCTACAGTTTCCAGCGTGATACTAGGGCCTACCGTACGCTGTATAAGTTCGCTCATGCCAAGCAAAAGCGCATTCACATCAGTGGGGCGCGGGTCGAGCGTTTGCCTGCGCGAGAATGCCAGGAGTCGGTGTGTCAGCGCAGCTGCACGCCTGGAGGCACCCTGGGCCGTCAGAATGTACTTTTCCAGCTCACTTAATCGGCCTTGGGCGATGCGTACGGCCATCATTTCCAACGACCCGGAAATACCTGCCAGCAGGTTATTGAAGTCGTGAGCTAGGCCACCGGTGAGCTGACCAACCGCCTCCATTTTCTGTGACTGGCGCAGTTTTTCCTCAGCCTGCATCAGGTCTGCAGTGCGTTCCGCAACGCGCTGTTCCAGGGTATCGTTGAGCGCTCGCAACGCCGCCGTTGCGCGGTCTCTCTCATCCATGAGCGTCCGACGTTCCTCAACATCAATCAGCACGCCTGGGAAATTTTCGGCGCTGCCATCAGGGGCCTGTTCGACACGCCCGTTGGCCTCGATCCAGTAATACCTTCCATCTGAACGCTTCACACGGTACTGGTGGGAGAACGCGCCGCCACGGGCAAGTACATTGTCAATGGATTCGATTACGCCCGCTCGGTCATCGGGGTGAACCGTGGCAATAATTTGCTCTAGGCTGAGCCCCTGGAATCCGAGTGCAGGATCGAGTCCAAAGGCTTCAGCAAATGCTTTGTCCACCGTAAAACGGTCAGTGGGTACATGCCAGTTCCAGGTACCAATGATCGCCCCTGCCGCCAAGGCAAGCTGAACTCGCTCGATATTCTCGTGCGCAAGCGCCTCGCTGGCCTGTAGACGTTCCTGAGCATTGCGCCTAGCGGTCACATCATTGAAGAAGACGCCGATCTGCCTCTCCGCGGGGTCGCCCACCGGGACTGCCCGGACGTCAAACCACCGCTCGAACGTATTGGCATAGCTTTCAAAGGCTAGCGGCTTTCGTGTTTTGGCGACATGTCCGTAGGTGTCAAACCAGAACTGTTCCAATTCAGGCGCATACTCGGTCACCCATTTTCCGCGCAAGTCGACACCCGACTCACGCTCAAAAGCCGGATTGACCTCGATAAACCGGTAATCGACGGGATGATCCTGAGCGTCGAATTTTACCTCGACGATCGCAAACGCAGTCTCGATCGTCTCGACGATCGTTCTGAATCGCTCTTCGCTCTTGCGTAGCGCCGTTTCTGACTTGCGCCTTGATGTCAGGTCGAGCATCGCTCCGATCATGCGCAACGCCTTGCCATCAGCACCGCGAATGGCATGGCCGCGGTCCAGCACTTCAGCGTAGGAACCGTCACTGCGCTGAAAGCGATACTCATCACTCCAGGCACTGCCGTCGCCATCGATGACAGCATGGATAGAGTTGTAGATGCGATCTCTGTCATCCGGATGTATGTGCTGCAGCCACCAATCGCCTGTGGACTCCGATGTCGCCAGCGAGTGGCCATATGCATCCTTGAGCGCATCATTCCAAAGAACTTGGTTGGCCGTCAGATCCCAGTCCCAGATGGAGTCGTTGGTCGCCTTGGCGGCCAGTCGATAACGCTCCTTGGTTTCTTCCATGGCACGGATATCGAGGTGTTCCTGAGTGCGGTCACGCAGAATCATCATGAATCCCAGATGTACCTGGTGTTCCGAGTAAAGCGGCATCGTCTCGCCGGAGACCCAGATTGACTGACCGTCTTTGCGCAAATGCCAGCGCTCATTCGAGGCATACCCTAATTCGAACGCGCGGTGCAGTTCGGACTCAACCCGGCCATTATATTGGTCTTGAGCGGTATAGATCCGCGCCACACTCTGGCCGAACATTTCCTCCGTGCTCCATCCCATTACACGAACAGCGGCAGAGTTCCAGCCGGTAACCGTGCCGGCTGTGTCGGTCAAAATAATCGCGAAGTCGACAGAGCTGTCAAATACCGCTTTCTGACGTGCTGCGTCATCAGCAGAGACGCTTTGGCCTGCGCGATAGTAAGTAGGCATAGCTTCAGACTCTAGCCCTGCTCGTCTTAGGGCAGCTCGCAGGCGCTCATTTTCGAACTCGAGCTCCTCTCGGGTAAGACTTTTCAGAATTTGGCCCTCACTTGAAGCGCTTTAGACTTATCCGCCAATCATAAGACTGGCCGCATGCACAATTAAGCATTATGGCTGATAGCGCTCTGCCTTCACATGCTGCCATAGGCCAGAACCGGAAGCACCGAAATACCTGCCTAATTACAAGAATACATTCAGCCAAAATCCTCAACGTTAGGAAAGCGGGATCAGCGGAGGAATTTCGCGAATGCTCAATGTCCGCGCAGCTAATACAGTAAATAGGTCCTGGGCGTCGCGACGAGCTACTGTACTGAAGAATCAGCGGTTAATGGAGCTAATTGCTATATCCCGGCCTCATCGAAAATCCTCACACCATTGCAGCTGCATTTCAATCTGCGGGATTGATCTGAGTAACTTCGTTTGATCGAGATTATTGACCTCTAGAGATAAGACGACGCACCCAATTCTTGATCAAAAGCTATACAACGATTAATTAACAGCTAATTTCTGTACAACATAGTTGCAGTCCAGTATCAAACCACCGCTTATCGGCGAGGGTTTATTCTACTCGAACATTAGCTATTAGAGGCGTCTCGAAGTTTTACCTGCCAGCCCGGTTACATCTACAGGCAGATGCCGTTTCGAAAATAAAACCCATTGCTCAGTTTGAGGTACCGCTATGAACCGCTCCGCTGCACGACTCACTGCTACCCTGGCCCTGCTCTTAGGTTTTGCCCAAGTGACATATGCTGCCGATAAGGTAGACGCCGCCGACTTCGCTGAAGAGGCATCGGCCAAAGGCATTGCCGAAATCGAAACCAGCAAGCTTGCGCTGCAAAAAGGCACCCGCGACGAGCTGAAGAAATTCGCCCAGACCATGATCGACGACCATACCCGCGCCAATGAAGAACTCAAGGCATTGGCTGAGAAAAAGCAGTTGGAGCTGTCCAGTGACGCTGACCTTGTAAACAAGGCAAAGGCCATGATTCTGCAGGTGCGTGAGGGCGAAAGCTTCGACGAGGCCTACGCCAATAACCAGGTCGTCGCTCACGAGCAGGCAATCGAGCTGTATGAAAAAGCCGCAGCATCGGATGACGCCGAAATCAGTGCCTGGGCAAAGAAAATGCTGCCCAAGCTCAAACACCACCTGCAGATGGCCGAGGGCCTGCGGGAGGAAACCCATCAACGTACCCCGCCAGAGCAGAGCGTCCAATAAACCTGCGACACGACGGCCCATGCACCAAGCTACCGGCCACATCGCACCGCATAGTGAGGCTTGACTCGGCCACCCTACTCTATCGGTGAGCACCCATAGTCCGTCGGGTGGCCTACATCAGTTACCAAGTCTCGGCCGTTCGCTCCCGGCTCAGGAGCACACCAATGCGATCAGCGTACCGCCGCAGGCGGCCGCAGGCGATTGCGCTGAACGGAAACGTCTCCGACGAGCCTTGGCAGTACCGGGAGACGCCCACTGGTGCTGGCAACAAGCAGCGCTATGCCGCTTGATCAGGTTGACCTTGACGAGTCTTCAATGTGGTCAATCAATCTCTGCCTAGTGGTAACTTACACGGCCACGTGGGACAGGCTGCTATCGGCGGCGGATTCAATTGGTCAACGCAACACCATAATTCCTGTGTAAACAGGAGGA
>CBIFVM010000047.1:0-24063 GCA_966186235.1 uncultured Pseudomonas sp. | reverse complement strand
CAGTAGGCACCGATAAAGCAAGCGATGGCTGCTGGCGCGATGGCGTATTCGATGAGGATCGCCGTGCCGGTCAAAAAGCCACCCCAGGGCCCGAAGGCGGTGCGGGTGAAACCGTAGCCGCCGCCGGCGGTGGGGATCATCGACGACAGTTCGGCCAGCGAGAAGCACATGCACAGATACATGGTCGCCATCAGCAGCGTGGCGATGAACATGCCGCCCCAGCCACCCTGGGCCAGGCCGAAGTTCCAGCCGGCGTAGTCGCCGGAAATCACGTAGGCCACGCCAAGGCCGATCAACAGGATCCAGCCGGCGGCGCCTTGTTTCAATTGCCGGTTGGCGAAGTAGTCGGCGCTGACCGCTTCGGTTTCCACACCGCCTTGCGAGGGTGTGGCGATTGTCTCTTTGGACATTTTTGGGACTCCTGCACGCCCCGCCGTCAGAAGGCGGGGCGTCGCGTTAGTTGGCTGCGTTCGATGGCATTCGGCAGTTTCAGAAGAAGCCCAGCGGGTTGATGTCGTAGCTGATCAGCAGGTTCTTGGTCTGCTGATAGTGGTCGAGCATCATCTTGTGGGTTTCGCGCCCGACCCCGGACTTTTTGTAGCCGCCAAAGGCAGCGTGCGCCGGGTACAGGTGGTAGCAGTTGGTCCAGACGCGTCCGGCCTTGATGCCGCGGCCCATGCGGTAGGCGCGATTGATGTCGCGCGTCCACACGCCGGCGCCCAGGCCGAACTCGGTGTCGTTGGCGATGGCCAGGGCTTCGGCTTCGTCCTTGAAGGTGGTTACGCCCACCACCGGGCCGAAGATTTCTTCCTGGAACACGCGCATCTTGTTGGTGCCCTTGAGCAGGGTCGGCTGGATGTAATAACCGCCGGCCAGGTCGCCCTCTAGCTTCTCGGTCGCGCCGCCGGTGAGCAGCTCGGCGCCTTCCTGCTGGGCGATTTCCAGATAGCTGAGGATCTTGTCGTACTGCTGCTGCGAGGCCTGGGCGCCGACCATGGTATCGGTGTCCAGCGGGTTGCCGCGCTTGATCGATTTGATCTTCTTCATCACCTCGTTCATGAACGGCTCGAAGATCGACTCTTGCACCAGCGCCCGCGACGGGCAGGTGCACACCTCGCCCTGGTTGAAGAACGCCAGCACCAGGCCTTCGGCCGCCTTCTCGATGAACGCCGGCTCGGCCTGCATGATGTCTTCGAAGAACACGTTCGGGCTCTTGCCGCCCAGTTCCACGGTGCTGGGAATGATGTTGGCAGCGGCGCATTTCATGATGTGCGAGCCGACTGGGGTGGAGCCGGTAAAGGCGATCTTGGCGATGCGCGTGCTGGTGGCCAGCGCCTCGCCGGCTTCACGGCCGAAGCCCTGGACGATGTTGAGCACGCCAGGCGGCAGCAGATCGCCGATGATCTCGGCCAGCAGGGTGATCGACAGCGGCGTCTGCTCGGCGGGTTTCAATACCACACAGTTGCCAGCGGCCAGGGCTGGAGCGAGTTTCCAGGCGGCCATCAGCAGCGGGAAGTTCCAGGGGATGATCTGCCCGACCACGCCCAGCGGCTCATGGAAGTGGTAGGACGCGGTGTGCTCGTTGATCTCCGCCGAAGTGCCTTCCTGGGCGCGGATGCAGCCGGCGAAGTAGCGGAAGTGATCGGCGGCCAACGGCACGTCGGCGTTCAGGGTTTCGCGTACGGCCTTGCCGTTGTCCCAGGTTTCGGCCACGGCCAGCAGTTCGAGGTTGGCTTCGATGCGGTCGGCGATCTTCAGCAGGATCAGCGCGCGATCCTGCACTGACGTCTTGCCCCAGGCATCGGCGGCGGCATGGGCGGCGTCCAGGGCCTTGTCGATGTCCTTGGCGTCCGAGCGCGGGAATTCGCCGATGGCCGAGGCATCCACCGGGCTGGTATTGGTGAAGTACTGACCGCCCACCGGCGCGACGAACTCGCCGCCGATGTAGTTGCCGTAGCGCGATTTCAGGGTGACGACGGCGCCTGCGGTACCGGGTTTGGCATAGATCATTGACGTTCTCCCATTACGAATTCTTGTAGTTTTCAGGGGCGGGTCGCGAGCACGACCGGGGCTCGCGATGAACTATGAGACGAATTCATGTGGCCGACTTGACGCTAGGCGAGGCTGGCTGTTCTGCAAAGTCAAATTTCGACGGTGGCGTGTGGCGTGTCGCGCTGGGTCAACTGGGAGCGCTCAATTTCGGTGCGGGTGTTTCCGAATGACCCGTTTTAGGGCTTTTCAAGCAGGCCGTAGGAAGGGTGTGCCGCGAGTGGCCCGGCAGGGCGCGGTTATTGACGGCGTATTCAATAACCGGCGTATTTCTTGCTTTCAGAAACAAATTGTCACCAAGGAGGCGCCATGAGCTCCGTTCTCGTCCAGCCCGACCTTTCTGCCGGCCTGCCGCTGCTGTCCGGCAGTCCTTCCAATACCGGCGTTCTGGCTGCAGCGGCCAGTGGCTTGTGCGGCTTCATCGAAAAACACGGCGGTGATCCGGATCGTATCCTCGGCGTATCCGGCATCGACCCTGAATCCCTGCGCCATCCCACCCTGAGCCTGGCCCTGCCCAATTACTGCCAGGTGCTGGAAGAGGCGTCGCGCCAGTCCGGGTGCGACAACTTCGGGCTGTACTACGGTCAGCAGTTCAAGCCCCAGGCGTTGGGGCTGCTTGGCTACATCGGCTTGTGCTCGGCGACCGTCGAGCAGGCGCTGATCAACTTCGCCCGCGCCTTCCCGCTGCATCAGCGCAACAGCCTGATCCGCCTGGTGGACGAAGGCGAGTGCTACCGCTTCGACTACCAGGTGCGCCACGGCGCGATTCTCTGTCGCCGCCAGGACGCCGAGTTGACCCTGGGCATGGCGCTGAACCTGGTGCGCCACGTGCTCGGCCCACAGTGGGCGCCGCGCGCGGTGCACTTCGAGCATCCGCGGCCCGAGCACTGGCACGAGCACTGCAAAGTCTTCGACGCGCCGGTGTATTTCGAGCAGCCGTTCAATTCGCTGGTCATCCCCAAACGCGGTCTCGACCGCGCCATGCCGCAGGGCGACCCGGTGCTGCTGTTGGTGATGCAGGACTCGCTCAGCCAGCTCAGTGCCCTGAGCGGACGA
Organism: uncultured Pseudomonas sp.; assembly: GCA_966186235.1. GTDB lineage: Bacteria > Pseudomonadota > Gammaproteobacteria > Pseudomonadales > Pseudomonadaceae > Aquipseudomonas. The sequence goes on along the minus strand of CBIFVM010000047.1, from coordinate 20,958 downwards.
GGCGAACGGGACCTGGCCGATGACGTGCGTGAGCAGATCCGCCAGCAACTGCTGATGGGCGAGCCCGTGCTGGAGCTGGCCGCCGAGCAACTGGGCATGAGCAGTTGGTCGCTTCAGCGCCGTCTGCGCGACCAGGGCCTGACCTTCACTACCATAGTCGACAAGGTGCGCTGCGAGCTCGCTACCCACTACCTGCGCCAGCACCAACTGCCCATCTCCAACCTGGCGCCGCTGCTCGGCTACTCCGAAGTCAGCGCCTTCTCCCGCGCCTTCCGCCGCTGGTTCGGCGTCAGCCCGCGGCAGTGGCGGCATGAGAGTGACGGGGTGGGTGGGCGTCGGCATTGAAGGAGCCAGTCGATCTGGCTGCTTCGTCTGGCGTTTGTTTTTTAGGGCGAGTTTTGTTTTTGGTTGCTTTCGACAAAAGCAGTCATTGTTAGATATTTACCTGGTCTGGTTTATATTGCCAACTGCGAGTGCTCCATTCCTATATGGCGGAAGTTCAAGGCTTTCGCCGTACGCCTTAATGCTCTGCGCTCTAGCGTACTGAGAGAGCTTTGGTTTTTTAATCTGCGCAGTGCGGTGCCAGAAAGAAAATCCAAATTTCATTTGGCCGCCGGAGTGCATGATTACGCCAGCTGTGTACTTGATGGTGATGATCTTTATGTTTGGCCTAAGACGTCATGCGCGCCGGAGAGCACTTTAGGTATTTGCTTTAGGAAATAAGCTTGGCGCCTTTAGCAGGACGCTACTCATCAGCCTGCATCAGTTCCAGGGTGATATTGTCTGGCCCGGTCACATATACAACCAGCGTTCCCTTGCGTGGGCCTGCGGGAATCGCTTGAGGCTTGCCTCTTGCTTTCCAGCCTGCTTGCTCAATGCGTTCGAGTACGGCGTATATGTCTTGCACTCTCAATGCCAAGTGGGCTGAACCAATCGCTGATGCCGTAGGTGGGGTGATACCGTGGTGGTCGCCCTGCGAATACTCCAGCAACTCTACTCGGCTGCCATCCGGACCTTTCACAATCGCCGTTCGCACGGCCGGATCAGCGGTACCGGTGACTTGAAAAATAAATGCTCCGCCCATTTCCGACTGACGCTCAAGCGTGAACCCAAGTCCAGTTGTCCAGAAGCGAATGGCTTCTTCCAATGAGCTGACTGCGAAGCCAATATGATCGACGGCATGCACCATGTGGTTAGAACTCATCAAATCATCCTTTAAGGGTTGACGGGCCAAATAGGGAGGTGAGCTTGCGCATCCCGCTGTCACGGCCAAAATACCGAAAGTAGATGCGTAAGAGGCACGCATGATCAGGCCAGTCCAAGAGAAGCAATCGATGCGGTTTGTAGGTATTGAAGCCTCCTATGACCGGTCTTATTCTCCATTGGGCATTCAGGATATGGCTACCTCGGATATGACATTGGATAACGCAAACCAGCCATGAACCGTGCGCTTATGCCACTGTTGGCGCTAGAGCAACGCGACCGGGCGATCCGCGAAACGGCGCCCCACACTCATACGACAGGCCAACTAATCGCAAGCCTTGCCGGCCTGCTTTCCGTCAGCACTAATGACGGCTCGTGGGTAGTGCCGGCTACCCATGCCATTTGGATACCTCCGCGTGTCGCACACGCGATGACGTCACATGGCGCTTTTGCAGGAGCGATGGTCTATATCGCGGAGCAAGAGTGCGGGGCCTTGCATCAAATGCCCTGCACATTCAGGGTCAGCAGTTTGCTGCGCGAAGCGGTAAGCCGCGCTGCATCGTGGGGACAACCGCCCCGCAATGAAATGGAAGCGCGGGTTGCAGCAGTCATCGTGGATGAAATCGCTACCTCACTCGCTGAACCCATCGGTCTGACGCACCCTAATGACCCGCGCTTGAGGCGTATCACCGATGCGATACTGGCTCGGCTTGACGACAATAGATCACTTGAGGATTGGGCTGCCTGGTCAGGTATGGCACCTAGAACACTTGCCCGGCGTCTGGTCGCTGAAACCGGTTTTAGTTTTTCTGAATGGCGACAACGTGCACGCACGTTGCGCGCTATTCAACTATTGGTCGAGGGGATGTCGGTGACGACAACGGCGATTGAGCTTGGCTACGAAAATGTTAGTGCTTTCATTGCCATGTTTCGTCGGATAACGGGTGTTACGCCAGGACACTATGCGCGGGCGCAGACAGTGATTAGCAAAGAGGCAATATCTAGATCAAGTTGATGACTGGAAGAACCGCTGTACCGTAGCTGCCTCCCAGACGCGCGCAATAGTTATCTCTATCTGCCGAACAAACCCGATCACCATACAATCGGCTTGTTATCCCAAGCCCAAAACGTCCCGCTATCGCCCGGCCCACGGCCGCCTACCACTTCCAGAATGCGCTCGGCCGAGAACCTTGGCTCGAACAATTGTCCTTCCGGCACGTTCGCCTGGAAGGGTTCGGACAACTGCGTGTCGGTGGTGCCGGGATGGATCGCCAGAACGGTGGAGGCCGGGTTCAAACGGTTCAGTTCGATGCTGGCCGTGTGCAGCAGTTGGTTGAGCGCTGCTTTGCTGGCCCGGTAGCTGTACCAGCCACCCAGGCGGTTGTCGCCGATGGAGCCGACTCTGGCGGAGAGTGCCGCGAAGGTGGTGGGTTGCTTGCGCATCAAGGGGTGCAGGTGCTTGAGCAACAGGATCGGCGCGAAGGTGTTGGTCGCAAAGGTCGCCTGCAGGCTCGCCAGGCTCAGCTGCGACAGGGCTTTTTCGGCTTTGGCGCCGTCCTGGTGAAGGATGCCCAGGGTGCTGATGACGAGGTGCAGATGGTCGCATTCTCCACGCACCTTACTTGCCAGTGCCTCGAGGGATTGCTCATCGCGCGCGTCGCAATCCACCCGCTTCAGGCGTTTGCCGTATTGCTCGGCCAGTATGGCCAGCTCTGCAGAGGTGCTGGCCTGCCGGGCCACGGCCCATAGCTCGGTCACATCATCGCGAGCCAGTAACGCGGTGCACAGGGCCAGGCCGATACCTCGGCTGGCGCCGGCTATGAGTACGCGCGCATCATTGTCCAGTTCGGGTATCAAACGCATCGTGCACCTTGGGAGGCAGGGCCTAGGTGCCTGTTATGACTGCGGGGCAGGGCATGACGTTCAGGTGGGCGGCGCAGCACGTCGCGGCAACCGCCTGGGGCCGGATCGCCGGCTGCGAAAGCTGCCCGCGTGGCTCAATAAGCCGCCAAGATCCCCTGCGGGTTGTAGCCGTGGATCACCGTACCGTTGACCTTGAGCACCGGCACGCCGCGGCCGCCCAGGGCGTCGTAGGCGCGGCGCGCTTCGGGGGATTTTTCGATGTCCAGCTCGGTGTAGGCAATGCCGCGTTCGCCGAGAAACTCGCGGGTCTTGGCGCAGTAGCCGCACCAGCTGGTGGCGTAGAGGATGACTTCACCCTGGCCGGCCACCTGCGGCGGTTTGTCGAACAGCATCGGCTCTATGCGATCCCAGTGTTGCCAGGCGGCGAGTGCCGCGAGAATCAGCAAAATCCGTTTCATGCTGCAGTCCTCTGCTCAGGTCGATCAGTCTTTACGACGCTTCAACTGGTCGGTCAGTTGGGTCGGCAGGTTGCGGATGGTCAGGGTGTCGGACGCTTCGTCGTATTCGATCTTTGAGCCCAGCAGGTGGGCTTCGAAGCTGATCGACAAGCCCTCGGCGCGGCCGGTGAAGCGGCGGAACTGGCTCAGGGTGCGCTTGTCGGCGGGGATCTCCGGCGACAGGCCGTAATCCTTGTTGCGGATATGGTCGTAGAAGGCCTTGGGGCGCTCCTCGTCGATCAGCCCGGAGAGTTCTTCCAGGGTCATCGGCTCGCCCATCTTGGCCTGGCTGGTGGCGTAGTCGACCAGGGTGTCGGTCTTCGCCCGGGCCTGCTCTTCGGGCAGGTCCTCGCTCTCGACGAAGTCGCTGAAGGCCTTGAGCAGGGTGCGGGTTTCGCTGGGCGAATCGACGCCTTCCTGGCAGCCGATGAAGTCACGGAAGTACTCCGAGACCTTCTTGCCGTTCTTGCCCTTGATGAACGAGATGTACTGCTTGGACTGCTTGTTGTTGCGCCACTCGCTGATGTTGATGCGCGCCGCTAGGTGCAGCTGGCCGAGGTCCAGGTGCTTGGCCGGGGTCACGTCCAGCGCGTCGTTCACTGCCACGCCTTCGCTGTGGTGCAGCAGGGCGATGGCCAGGTAGTCGGTCATGCCTTGCTGGTAGTGGGCGAACAGCACGTGGCCGCCGGTGGACAGGTTGGATTCTTCCATCAGCTTCTGCAGGTGCTCGACGGCCTGGCGGCTGAAGGCGGTGAAATCTTCGCCGTCTTCCAGGTAGGTTTTCAGCCAGCCGCTGAACGGGTAGGCACCGGACTCCTCGTGGAAGAAACCCCAGGCCTTGCCCTGCTTGGCGTTGTAGCTGTCGTTGAGGTCGGCCAGCATGTTCTCGATGGCCTGGGAGGCGCCCAGTTCGCTGTCGCGGGCGTGCAACACGGCAGGGCTGCCGTCGGGCTTCTTGTCGATCAGGTGGACGATGCAGTGACGGATCGGCATGGGCTATCTCTTCAGGCGTGACGCAAAGGGGCCGCGTCGGAGCGGCCAGGGTTGCGCAGAGTTTACCCGACTGTCGCAGCCTTGGTCGCCCGCCGCCGAGTCAGCCCAGGGCGATTGCCGTGCGGCGACTCGCCCGCCAGCGATCGAGCACCAGCAAGCCGGCCAACAGGCCGATGGCGTAAAGCGCATCGAGCCCCAGCATCAGCAGGATGCCTGCGCACAACAGCGTGCTGAGGCCGGCCAGCCAGCGCCAAAGGCCGCGGAGCAGCAGCCAGCCGGCGGCCATGCTGAGCAGGTAGATTACGATGAAGTTGCCGTTGGCGTAGCGGATCAGTTGGTCGAGCGACAGCGACAGGCTCCAGATCACCGTGGCGCTCAGTGCGCAGCTGAGCACCACCAGCAGCAACGCCCTGGCCGGTACGCCATTGCCATTACGAATCGCCAGCGCGCGAGGCAGCTTGCCTTCGTCTGCCAGGCTCCAGATCAGCCGCGAGAAACCCTGGATATACACGTTCATCGAGGCGAAACAGGCCAGGTAGCCGATGCTCGCGCTGAGCCAGCGGGCCTGGTCGCCAAGCAGCACGTCGAGCATCAGCGGCAGCGACGCCGCATCGGTGCGGGCATCGCCGTAGGCATTAAAGCTCAGCACCGCCACCGAACAGGCCCAGTACACCAGGCCGGCGAGCAGCACGCCGAGCAGCAGGGCGAGGGGGAAGTCGCGCTGCGGGTTCTTGAACTCCTCGCCCAGGTGGGTAAAGGCCTCGATGCCGACGAAGCACCAGAACATCACGCCCAACGCCACCGGCAACAGCTGCCAGTTACCGGCCAGAGGCGGCAGCAGCGGTTGCTCGGCTCGGGGCAGATCGCCTTTGAACCAGATCAGCGCGATGGTGGCGACGATGGCCAGGGCGATGACGATCTGCACGCCGCCGGAGGTACGGGCCGGGCGCTGGCCGAGCAGCAGGATGATGCCCAAGGTGGCGAGCTGGATGGCCAGGACCGCCAGGTCGCTGAGGGTGAACAAGGCGTGCCAGAAGCCGCTGGCGATGTTCAATGCCGCCGGCAGGCCCACCGGAATCACCGCGAGAAACAGCCAGGCGCTGGTGCGCTCCATGGGCGCTCCGAACGCGCGACCGATCAGGTGCGGGGCGCCGCCCGCGTGCGGGTAATGGCGGCCGAGCTGGGCGAAGGTGAAAGCCATCGGCAGAATCAGCACGATCAACAGCAGCCAGGCCCACAGCGAGATCTCGCCAGCAGCCGTGGCGGCCAGCGCGGGAATCACGAAAACCCCGGTGCCCAGCAGAGACGTGCACAGCAGACCCACGCCCTGCAGCAGCCCCAGTTCCTTGTTCAATCGGCTCATGTTGTATGCTCTCGCTCCTGACGCGGCCCCTGGCAGAGCGCCTGCCGGCCGTATCGCCATGGTAAGGCCGCTTCGCTTGCGCGGCTGCTGGCGAAGCGTCGCCGATCACCGACGAAACGGCGGCAATGGCCGTCATCCTGTTTGCAGAGAGCTTCAGTGGACAAGTTCGATCAACGCATCATCGCCTTGCTGTGCGCCGACGCGCGCCTGACCGTCACCGAGGTGGCCCGCCAGGTCAACCTGTCACGCTCCGCGGTGAGCGAGCGCATCCGCCAACTGGAGGCGTCCGGGGTCATCCAGGGCTATCACGCGCGCATCGCCGAGCCGACGACGGTAGTGGTCAAGGCCTATCTGGAACTGTTCTACAAGGGCGGACGCTGCGAGCAGTACGTCGAGCGCATGCGCGCTTCCCGGAAGTGCGTCGCTGCTCGGGCATCAGCGGCGAAACGGACATGCTGATCTACCTTGAAGCGGCCTCCATGGAACGGCTGGCGGAAGTACGCGGGGAGATCGAAAACCTGCCGGGCGTGTTCAAGATCAAGCCCCATATGGTGGTGAAGGATTGGGTGATGTGAGGGTGGGCCGGACATGCTCGAATATCCGATAACCTTGGTTTTGCTGCCCGGCATGGACGGCACAGGCTCGCTTTTCAGACCGCTTATTGATCAGCTCGGCAACGGCTTTGATGTTCGGGTCATCAGCTATCCTACTGAGGAAGCGTTGGGTTACGAAGCATTGGAACGCATGGTTCTCTCATCGCTACCCCGAGGCGAGCCCTATATCCTGCTTGGAGAGTCGTTCTCCGGCCCTCTCGCCATCTCGATCTCAGCCGCACGGCCGCCTGGTCTGATTGGTTTGGTTCTCTGCAGCACCTTCGCGGTAAGCCCGCGGCCGGCGGTCACCGCGCTTTGGGCACTGGCCACGGCTTTTCCCCCTAGGCTGGCTCCCACTGCAGCTCTTGAGTACCTGCTGCTTGGCAGGTTTTCCAGCCAAGCGCTTCGCTCAGCCTTGAGCGCAGCCATTCGCCCGCTATCGTCGGCCGTTTTTTCTGCCAGGGTAAGGGCCATTCATACCGTAAACGTGCTGCCGAAGCTGGAATTCGTTTCGGTGCCCATCCTGTATTTGCAGGCGCAGGAGGATCGGCTTGTGCCTGGCTCAGCTGCTGGGCTCATACAAAGAGAGGTTCCCGGCACTCGCGTGGTATCAGTTATTGCCCCGCATTGCCTGCTACAAGCTGCTCCTGGCGAGGCTGCTGCTGCCATCGAAGCGTTTGCCGACCAGCTGTGATTGAATACGTCCAGCACTGCCGAAGAGGATCAAGAAATGCTGTTCGCCGACGCATTCGAATACAAGAAATGGGCAAATGAAGAGCTGCTCGCCCTGGGCGAACGCCAGCTGCATCAGTTGCCGGATAACGATGCCGAGTTCTTCGTACGTATCCTCAACCACACCACGGTGGTCGACAGCCTGTTCATCAGCCGTTTGTCCGGGGGCGCGGAGCATTACGGCGCTGACAACACCCGCGAGACGCCGACGTTCGCCGAGCTCAGGGCGCGCATTACCGAGAACGATGCCTGGCTCGTCGACTTCGCCCAGCGCGCCACAGCCGAAGAGCTGCAACGGATTATCGCCTTTCGCTTCACCGATGGTGATCTCGGCCAGTTGTCGGTCGAGGAGGTGCTGCTGCACCTGTTGACCCATGGCAGCAACCACCGCGGCATGGCGTCGCGAACCTTAGCGATTCATGGGCTCGAACGGCCGAGGGATACCTTCACGCGCTATCTGCACGAGGCGCAGCCGGCCAGGCGAGAGCTTGCGGTCCAAGCCGCTTCCCCGTCCGCCGGTTAGTCATCGAGCGCTGTCTTGTAAGCCCACATCAGCAACTGCCAATCCTCCTCGGGCATGGCCCCGCAATGACGCTTCAGCTGGCGCATGTCATGGCGCGAGGCGTCGGCGGTGCGCCAGCGGCGGCGGCTTTTTTCCAGGTCGAGCAGGGCGATTTCGGTACGGGGCGAAGCGGTTTCATCGTCCTCGATCCTGATGAAGACATGTTTGGCGTAGCAGCAGCCGTGCTGCCAGCGGCCCTGGTGCAGGCGGGCCAGGGTGTTGCCCAGTTCCGCCAGCATGCAGCGGGTACGTTCTGCGCCCTGCGGCTGCTGGTACCACTGCTCCAGGCTGATGAACCCCGTCAGCGCCTGGGTGATCAACAGCGCCTGCCACTGGTCCTCATGCTTTCGAGTCGAGCCGTAAATCAGTTTGGGTACCCTGATGCCCAGACGTGCGAATGCCTGATAGGCGTTGAGTTCGCGCAGGATGGTCGGGCGGCCCAGGGGGTAGCGCAGGCTGCGGTACAGGTGCCCGGTCTGGCGTTTGCTGTAGAGCAGCGGATGGGAGGGGTTACGGGGCAGCAGCCGTTGCACGCCACTTTCCCCGTCGCGGCGCTGGTTGAGGGGTTCCACCCAGGTGCCCTGGCATTGCCACCAGCGCTCGAAGGCGCTGGTTCGAGTTGCCGGATGCTGAACGACGACCGTGGCCATCACTGCACCTCGCGCTTGCGCAGTACATAGGTGCGCCACATGGCATAGCTGGGCAGAAAGTCGCGATGGCCGAGAATCTGGAAGCCCGCTTCCAGAAGCTCGGATTCGATCTGCTCGCGGCGCACCACGAAGCGGTTCTCGCCCGCGCCGCGGCGTTTCTCCAGGCGATTACGCCGCCAGGCCTTGTAGTTGCCATCGACCCACAGCGAAACGATCACCGTATCACGGGTCACCCGGTGAAACTCGCGTAATGCCGCCAAGCGGTGTTCCGTTGATTGGATGTGATGCAGCAGGCGAATGCAGAACACGCAATCCACCGAGTTGTCGCCCAGGGCGATATCGAAGGCCGAAGTCTTGAAGGTCTTGACCCGGTCGACCACTGCCGGCGGCTGGGCGGCGAGGGCGGTGGCGAGCATGTCGGCGGAGTTGTCCGCAGCCAGGATCACCCGGTTCGGGTGTTCGGCGAGCATCGGCCAGAAACGCCCAGCGCCGCAGGGCAGGTCGAGTACCAGGTTGGGGTCGCCGGCCAGGCGCAGGGCGCTGCGGCCGACCTGTACGTCGCGCCAGTGCGACAGCCGCCTGGCCAGGCCGTCCTGGTGCTTGTGCAGGTAGCTCTGGGCGTGTTGCTGGTCGTATTTGCCGGAGAAGGCCAGTTCGATGGAGCGGGGTTTGGACATGACGAGGCACCTCTAGGAGAGTGCCTCGATGCTAAGCGGGCAGTTCTGATGAACCCGTCAAGCAAAGGTGAAAAAAGTGTCAGTTGCCGGGTTGCAGTATCACCTGAAAGCAACTGCCGGCCACCGGCAGGCTGTGCACGGTGATCTGCCAGCCCTGATGGGCGCAGATGCGCTTGACCAGCGACAGGCCCAGGCCGAGGCCTTCACCGCGCGCCTGCTCGCCACGCACGAAAGGATCGAAAATCTGTTCATGGTGCTGTTCGGGAATGCCTACGCCGCTGTCCTCGACGCGAAAGCCGTCGGCGAGCAGGGTCAGTTTCACGAAACCGCTTTCGGTGTAGTGCAGGGCGTTGCGCAGCAGGTTGGCCATCACCGTGCGCAACAGGGTCGGGTTGTACACGCCCTCGGGCTGCGCCTGGGCGTCGATCTGGAAATCCAGGCCCTTTTCGCGCATCAGCGGTGCCCAGGTGTCCACCTGCTCGTCGGCGATCTGTCCCAGGCTGGCGCTGCCGGCGAACAGGCTCTCGTTGCCCTTGACCCGGGCCAGTTGCAGGAAGGTCTGCACCAGGTCCTGCATTTCCGCGCTGGCGCGTTCGATGCGCTCTACTTGCTTGCGTTGCATCGGCTCCAGGTCGACCTGGGAGAGCAATTCGCAGGAGCTGGCGATGACCATCAGCGGCGTACGCAGCTCGTGGCTGACGTCACTGGTGAACAGCCGCTCGCGCTCCAGGGACTGGCGCAGGCGGCCCAGGGTGCTGTCGAAGGCAGCGGCGAGCTGGCCCACTTCGTCGTCCGGGTATTCCGGTGCCAATGCCGGCGCCAGCGGCAGCAACTGGTCGCGGTGACGCACCTGGTTGGCCAGCTTGCTGACCGGGCGCATCACCCGCTCGGACATGAACCAGCCCAGCACCAGGGCGCCGAGCACCGACAGCAGAAAACCCGCCAGCACCACGTTGAACAGCACCTGCTCGCGCTTTTCGAACTCGCTCTGCTCCTGCACCAGCAGGTAGCGGTCGCCGTTGATCAACTGGGTGAAGATGTAGAACGCGCGCTCGCCTTCCAGCTGCTCGCTGAAGCCTTCCGGCAGATTGACGTAGCGCTGTGGAATGGCGTACTGCGGGTAGTTCGAGGCGAAGAAGCGGGTGCGTGAATCCAGACGCGGCTCCTGGCCGCTCTTGAGGTCCTGATGCACCACCACGCCCAGCTCCAGGGCCAGCTCCTCGGAAACCAGATGCTCTTCGATCAGGTGCACGATGGCCACGATGCTCAGGGAAAACACCCCGCTGACCAGAATGGTCATGGTCGCGAAGGCGATCAGGATGCGCCGGCGAAACGGCTGCTTACTTTGCATCGGGGTTCGCTGCCAGCCGGTAGCCCACGCCGTGCACGGTGTGCAGCAGGGCCGTGGCGAAGGGTTTGTCGATGGCCTGGCGCAATTGATGGATGTGGCTGCGCAGGCTGTCGCTGTCCGGGCAGTCGTCGCCCCACAGGGCTTCCTCCAGCGCTTCGCGGCGGACCACGGCGGGCGAGCGCTGCATCAGGATGGCCAGCAGTTTCATGCCCAGGGGGTTGAGTTTGATCGGCATGCCGGCGCGGGTCACGCTGAGCATGTCCAGGTCGTAGGCGAGGTCGGCGACTTCCAGTAAACGTCGGCGATTGCCCTGGGAACGGCGCAGGATGGCTTCGATGCGCGCCACCAGCTCGGACAGCGCGAAGGGCTTGATCAGGTAGTCGTCGGCCCCGGCGCTCAGGCCCTGCAGGCGGTCTTCCAGGGCATCGCGGGCGGTGAGCATGAGGATCGGGATGCTGCTGCGCGCCTCTTCACGCAGGCGCCGGCACAGCTGGTAGCCGTCCAGGCCGGGCAGCATGATGTCCAGCACGATCAGGTCGTAATGCCCCTGGGTGGCCAGGTGCAGGCCGCTCAAACCGTCCTGGGCGCAATCGGCCGTGTACCCCTTGAGCTGCAGGTAATCGAGGATATTGGCCAGGATGTCGCGGTTGTCTTCGATCACCAGAATGCGCATGCAACGTTCTCTTCACGGGGATTGACGTTTTTTTCACACGGCCATGACGAAGCCCTCACGGGGGCGTCGAGAAACTGAGCGCGTTCATCCAGCCAGGATCATACGATGCCACAGCTTCGATACGCCCAACTACGTTACCTGTCGATCGTCCTGTTTGCCTGGGCGAGCATCTTCGTGCTCACCCGCGGCGCGTTGCTGCTGGCCCACTGGAGCGATGCCGGCGCCGGCGTCGCGCAAATCCTGCGCATCTTCATGGTGGGCCTGGTCTACGACGCGACCTTCCTGCTGTACGCCGCGCTGCCGCTGGCGCTCTACCTGCTGCTGTGCCCGCACCGGCTGTGGCAGCACCGCGGCCATCGGGTGTTGCTGCACCTTCTGCTGGGCGTCAGCCTGTTCGTGATGCTGTTCACCGCCACGGCCGAATGGCTGTTCTGGGACGAATTCGGCGTGCGTTTCAACTTCATCGCCGTGGATTACCTGGTGTACTCGGAGGAGGTGATCAACAACATCCTCGAGTCGTACCCCGTGTATCCGCTGATCGCGGCTCTGGCGCTGGTGGCGGTTTTTCTGGCCGTGGCTCTCAAGAAGCCGGTCAGCCGGGCGCTGAGTGCGCCGTTGATGCCCCACAAGGCAGCCCTGGGCGCCTGGGCCCTGGTGCTCGCCGGCGCGCTGCTGGCGACCCTGGCGGTCAACCAGAACTTTCCGCGCGGGCTGGGCGGCAATGCCTACCAGAACGAGCTGGCCAGCAACGGCCCGTTCCAGTTCTTCGCCGCCTTTCGCAACAACGAGCTGGACTACATGAAGTTCTACGCCACCCTGCCCGATGAGCAGGTCGGCTCGCTGCTGCGCCAGGAGGTTGCCGAAGACAACGCGCGGTTCGTCAATGACGACCCCGAGGATATCCGCCGGGTGATCGACAACCCCGGCCCCGAGCAGCGTCACAACGTGGTGCTGGTCACCGTCGAAAGCCTCAGCGCGCGCTACCTGGGTGCCTTCGGCGATCCCCGTGGCCTGACGCCCAATCTCGATGCGCTGGCCAAGCAGAGCCTGTTCTTCAGCAACCTGTACGCCACCGGCACCCGTACCGATCGCGGCCTGGAGGCGATCACCCTGTCGGTGCCGCCCACGCCAGGTCGCTCGATCGTCAAGCGCATTGGCCGCGAATCCGGTTACGCCAGCCTCGGCCAGCAGTTCCGGGACAAGGGCTACGACAGCGTGTTCATCTACGGTGGCCGCGGCTACTTCGACAACATGAATGCCTTCTTCGGCGGCAACGGCTACCGGATCGTCGACCAGAGCAGCGTCGCCAGCAGCGAAATGACCTTCCAGAACGCCTGGGGCATGAGCGACGAAGACCTCTACGCGCAGACCCTGCGCGTGGCCGATGCCGATCACGCCGCCGGCAAGCCGTTCTTCCTGCAATTGATGACCACCTCCAACCACCGGCCGTACACCTACCCGGACGGGCGAATCGACATTCCCTCCGGCAGTGGTCGCGAAGGCGCACTGAAGTACACCGACTACGCCATCGGCCGCTTTCTGGCCGAGGCGAAGGGTAAGCCCTGGTTCGCCAACACCCTGTTCGTGTTCGTCGCCGACCACACCGCGGGCAGCGCCGGCAAGGAAGACCTGCCGGTAGCCAACTACCACATCCCGATGTTCATTTACGGCCCAGGCATCATCACGCCTGCCGAGGTAACGCGGCTGACCAGCCAGATCGACGTCGCGCCGACGTTGCTCGGGCTGCTGGGCTTCGACTACAGCTCGACCTTCTTCGGCCACAACGTGCTGCGCGACAACGCCCCGGCCGGTCGCGCGCTGATCGGCAACTACCAGCACCTGGGCCTGTTCGACGGCCAGAACCTGGCGATTCTCAGCCCCAAGCGCGCCATGCGCCGGCACGACGATGCCCTGGGCATCAGCCATGAGCAGACGGCGACCAAGCACGATCCGCTGGTGGCGCGCGATATCGCCTATTACCAGGGCGCCAGCTATGACTTCACCCAGGGCCTGCTGGGCTGGCAGCCGACCCAATCGGCCGCCGTGGCGGTGCACCCATGATCAGAGATCACGCCATGTCGTTGCCTGCTTCTGCGACGCCGTCGCGGCGTTTCGACTTCCGCCTCTGGCTGGGCATGCCCCTGGGCCTGATGGCGCTGCTGCTGGCGCTCGACCCCAAACCGCTGGATTTTGCCCTGGCCGAGCGCTTCTACGACCCGGTCCGCGGTTTTATCGGCGGGCGCAGTTCCTGGCTGGAAAACGTGCTGCACGACCAGGTCAAGATCATGGTGATCTGCCTGGGCGTGGCCTGCATCGTCGCCTTTCTGGTCAGCCTGTTGCCGCTGCGGTTGCGCAGCTGGCGCCGCGAACTGGGCTATCTGGTGCTGGCATTGGGGCTGTCGACCAGCATCGTGCCGCCGCTCAAGACCCTGACCGCCGTGCAATGCCCGTGGAGCCTCACCCAGTTCGGCGGACACGAAGCCTTCAGCCCGCTGATCGGCGAGCAGCCGGTTACCGACAAGCCCGGGCGCTGCTGGCCGGGCGGGCATGCTTCCACCGGCTTTTCCCTGCTGGCCCTGTATTTCGCCCTGCGTGATCGCCGCCCACGTCTGGCTCGCTGGGCGTTGGGGTTCGCCCTGACGTTGGGTTGCGTGCTGTCGCTGGGGCGCATGCTGCAAGGCGCGCACTTTCTCTCCCACAACCTGTGGACGCTGCTGCTCGACTGGCTGATCGCAGCCGTCGGCTACCGCGTGCTGCTGTACCGTCAGGCGCCGCAACCGGCGCCGACGCCCACCCTTGCTCGGGAGCTGCGCGGATGAGCGTCGTCAACCTGCGTCAACTGCTGCTGGCAGTTCTGTTCTGCATACCCGGCGCGCCGGCCTGGAGCGCGGTGCAAAGTGCTGCCATGGACGCGCAATGGGCCGCGCCGGTGAACAAAGCCTTCAACCTCTACCGCATGCAGCCCGATCTGTATCGCAGCGCGCTGCCCGGGGCCGATCAGCAAGGCGAGCTGCAGCGCCTGAAGATCGCCACGGTGATCAACTTCTACCAGCGCAGCGATGCCGAATGGCTGAGCGATCCGCGTATCCGCCTGATCCACCAGCCGCTGCACGCCGACCGCGTCGACGATGCCGACGTGCTGCAGGCCCTGCGCAGCATTCGCCAGGCGCAGGCCAGCGGCCCGGTGCTGATCCACTGCAAGCACGGCCAGAACCGTACCGGCCTGATCGCCGCCATGTACCGCATCGTCTACCAGGGCTGGAGCAAGCAGCAGGCGATCGCCGAGATGCGCGGCGGCGGCTTCGGCGGGCAGGAGCGGTTCGAGGATGCCGAGCGCTACGTGCGCGAGGTCGATCTGTCGCGCTTGCACCAGGCTCTGGCCAGTGGCGCCTGCAGCACCAGCCCCTGGGCCTACTGCGCATGGCGCGACAAGGTGCTCGAGGCACTCAACGAGTGGTGAGGTGACGATCATGAACAGACGTCTGGTTTTCCTGGCCATCGCCCTGTTACCGCTGCTGGGCGGCTGCCAGAGCACGCGTGATTATCTGCTGGCCCAGGGCTACCCGCCGGCCTTCGCCTCCGGCTACGCCGATGGTTGCGCCAGCGGCGACAGCGCCGCCAAGGCGCTTGGTGCGTTTCGCAAGAACGTGCCGCAGTACCTGGCCGACAATCAGTACGCCAACGGCTGGGACGACGGCTTCCGCCAATGTCAGGCCAGTGCGAATGCCGGTATCGAGCGGCGCCTGCAGCCCGACAGCGACCGTGATCGCGACTGGCAGCACCAGGTCGACCAGGACATGGCCAAGGCCATGAGCCGCTCCCTGAAACGCAGCTAGCCGCGTGCCGCAGCGACTTTAAAAAGTCATGGCGACAGGGCACATTGGCGGGCCCGACCGCCGAGAACCCCCATGCCCGCCACGCCGAGCGCCGAGCGCAGCCCCTGGTCGATCTTCCTGATCTTTCTGCGCCTGGGGCTCACCTCTTTCGGCGGGCCGGTCGCTCATCTCGGCTATTTCCGCCAGGAATTCGTCAGCCGCCGCGGCTGGTTGAGCGAGACGGCCTACGCCGAGCTGATCGCTATCGCCCAATTCATGCCGGGGGCTGCCAGCAGCAAGGTCGGGATGGCCATCGGCCTTTCGCAAGCCGGTTACCGCGGCGCACTGGCCGCCTGGCTCGGTTTCACGCTGCCCTCGGCAGGGCTGTTGATGGCGTTCGCTCTGGGCCTGGTGGGGCAGGGCGACAGTCTGGCCTCCGGCGCCTTGCATGGCCTGAAGATCGTCGCCGCCGCCATCGTCGCCCAGGCGGTGTGGGGCATGGCGCGGTCGTTGTGCCCGGATACGCCACGGCGCGTATTGATGCTGGTGGCTGCGGTCGTCGCACTGCTGGTTCCGGGCGCCGCCGGGCAGTTGGCGGTGATCATTGGCGCCGGTCTGCTGGGCGTCACCCTGCTCGATGCGAAGGTGCGAACGCTGGCCGATGCGCTGCCGATTGCCATCAGCCAACGCGCCGGGGCGCTGTGGCTGGCGCTCTTCGCGTCGCTGCTGGTTGGCTTGCCGCTGCTCGCCCACGTCGCCGACAGCCCGCTACTCAGCCTGTTCGAGGTGTTCTACCGAACCGGTGCCCTGGTATTCGGCGGTGGCCACGTGATGCTGCCGCTGTTGCAGGCCGAGCTGGTGCCGGATGGCTGGTTGAGCAACGACCTGTTCCTGGCTGGTTACGGCGCGACCCAGGCGGTGCCGGGGCCGCTGTTCACCTTCGCTGCCTTTCTCGGCACGGCCATGGCCGGCTGGTTGGTCGGCCTGTTATGCCTGGTGGCGATCTTCGCGCCGTCATTTCTGCTGCTGGTCGGCGTGCTGCCCTTCTGGGCGCGGCTGCGTATCCGGCCGCGATTGCAGGCGGCGATGGCGGGGGTGAATGCCGGGGTGGTCGGCCTGCTGCTGGCCACGCTCTACCACCCGGTGGGCACGTCCGCCGTCGGCAATCTGCTGGACTTCGCCCTGGTGCTGCTCGCACTGTTGGCGCTGATGGCCGGCAAGCTGCCGCCCTGGCTAGTCGTCGTAACTGGCGCACTCATCGGCTGGCTTGTACTGTAACGGCCCACTCCATCGGCAAGGAAAGCAGCATGGCATTCGACTGGCACGGCGGCACCATCACCCGCGACACCCCGGTAGGCAGCGATTACCGCAACACTCAGAAGGTGCGGCGCTTCATGACGGAGCAGTGCGGCGCCAGCTTTCGTTTCGATCGGCCGTTCATGGCCTGGATTCGCAGCGGTGCGCCGCGCACCATGGGTGATGTGGTGGACGAATGGTTGCGGCGTAACGGCGCCCAAGCCTGAACCTGGGCGCGCTCATCCCTCAGTCGCTGCCGTGACGCAAGCGCTCCACCAGCGCCGGCAGTTCGCTCATGCGCCCGATCAGGTGGTGCACGCCCAACTGGCGCAGGGTCTCGCCATGCTCGGGCGGGATGTGGCTGGCGCCGAGAAAACCGATCACCTGCATGCCGGCGGTCAGCGCTGCGGTGGCGCCGGTGGCGCTGTCCTCGACCACCAGGCAGCGGCTCGGGTCGACGCCCGCGCGTTCGGCGGCCAGCAGGTAGAGATCCGGCGCTGGTTTTGGTCTTTCTACCTGGTCGGCACTGAAGGCCCCGACGTTGACGCGCTCGACCAGCTCGCAGCGCTGCAGGGCGAAGGCCACGGCATCGGCGTGGCTGTTGGAGGCCACGGCG
Organism: uncultured Pseudomonas sp.; assembly: GCA_966186235.1. Lineage (GTDB taxonomy): Bacteria > Pseudomonadota > Gammaproteobacteria > Pseudomonadales > Pseudomonadaceae > Aquipseudomonas. The sequence continues at coordinate 4,074 of CBIFVM010000047.1, read as the reverse complement.
AGCGGCAGGTCGATCTGCATCAGCGCTTCGCGCACACCGGGGATCGGCTTGACCTGCTCGCGGATCAGCGCCTTGGTGATGGCGCGGTTCTTTTCCAGAAACCCCTCGGGCAGCGGCTTGCCGAAATGCGCTTCGGCCCGGGCCATGATGTCGCGGGTCTGCAGGCCGAAGGTGCCGGCCAGCACCACGTCCAGCTCATGGGCTGGATAGTGCTCGGCCAGCGCCGAGTGCAGGTGGTGCTCGGCGATGATCTCGCTGTCGATCAGTACGCCGTCGCAGTCGCAGATCAGCAGTTCGATGGGCGGTTTCGGCGGCATGGCAGGCTGTCTCCTGTAAAAGCGGGAGGGCCTGTGTAACACAGAAACCCGTTCAGTTCGAACCGCTCGCCACGGCTTCGGCCGGCCGTTGCAGCAGCAACAGGGGCAAGCCGGCGGCCAGGATCGCCAGGCCCAGCAAGGCGCCGATCCCTGCATACAGGGTGCTCGACCAGAACAGCCCCAGGCAGCTGGCGGCGAACAACAGCGGCAGCAGTGGGTAAAGCGGCACGCTGAACGGTCGGCCGCGGGTGGGCTGCAGGCGGCGCAGACGCAGCAGCGACAGGGCGGTCAGGCACATGAACAGCCAGAACACCGGCGCGGTGTAGGCGACCATGCTCTGCACGCCGTTTTCGCTCAACGCGCCGAACAACAACAGTGGCAGGGTGATCAGGCACTGCACCAGCAGCGCCCGCACCGGCGTGGCGGCGCGGTCGTTCCAGGCGCCGAGCATCGCCAGCTGCGGCACGTCGCGGCCCAGGGCGTAATAGACCCGCGAGCCGGTGAGGATGGTGGCGTTGAGGGTGCTGATCGCGGTGATGCAGATCAGCGCGCTGAGCAGCACGCCGCCCCAGGGGCCGGCGACGATGGTCATCAGGTCGGCGCCGATGGCGCTGGACTGGCGCAGGCCCTCGAGGCCGAAGATGTCGAGGAACACCAGGTTGGCCAGCAGGTACACGCCGGTCACCACCAGGGTGCCGAACAGCAGCACGCGACTCATGTTGCGGCCCGGGTTGCGCAGCTCGCCGGACAGGTACGCGGCCTCGTTCCAGCCGCCGTAGGTGAGCAGCACGAACACCATGCCCATGCCGAGCATGCCGGCCAGGTTACCGCCGCCGTCGACCGCCGCCGGCGCTACCTCGGTTAGCGGTTCGGCCAGCAGCAGGCCGGCGACCACCACCGTGAGCAGCGCCAGCAGGGTGATGCCGGTGAACAGCACCTGCAGGCGCTTGGATTCATGGGTGCCGAGGATATTCAGGGCGGTCAGCGCCAGCACCACCAGGGTGGCGTGCCAGGCGCTGCCGTATTCGCCGAGCGGCAACAGGCGCTGGGCATAGTCGCCGTAGATGAAGGCCACCACGGCGATCGCCCCGGTCTGGATCACCGTGCCCCTGGCCCAGGCGAACAGCAGGCTGACCTGCCGGCCCCAGGCCAGGTTGAGGTAATGGTACTCGCCGCCGCGATCCGGGTAGCTGGCGCCCAGTTCGGCGTAGCACAGCGCGCCGACCAGCATCACCAGGCCGCCGGCCAGCCACAGGCCGATATACACGAAGGCGTTGTCGGCGTGCTGGGCCACCAGGGGCGGGAAGCCGAAGATGCCGACGCCGATCACCACGCCGACCAGCATGGCGACGCCGTCGAGCACCGACAGGCCGGGTTGTCGTGCCGCTGCGCGTGCACTCATGGCTTAGCTCCGCCGTGCGCGCCAACCGGTTACCGCGCCTTCGGCGGAAATCGGTTCGATGCGATCACCCTCGACCTGGCCGACGTACAGCTGGCCGTCAACCTCGAAGCGCACTTCGGTGCCGTTCAGGCGCCCGCGCAGGCGCTCCTGATGCCCGGTGGTGCCGCTGATTTCCTGGAAGCGCTGCTCGAGGTCGACGGTGAAGGTTTCGCCCTCGCGCTCGACCGTCCAGTTGCCGGCGATCCTGGCCGGTACGATCCACAGGTAGATGCGCGCGCCCTCGACGATATCGCTGCGATCCGGTTCCCAGTCCTCCATGCTGAAGGCGTGGGACACCACCCGGGTGCCGGGTCGCAGGGTGTCGAGGATCACCGGGCGCAGGCGCATGTTGACGGTATTGAGCAGGTACATGGTCAGCACGTCGGCATCGGCGATGTCCTTCTTGAACAGGTCGCCCTGCTCGAACACCACCTTGTCGGCGACGCCGGCCCGCTCGGCGTTGGCCTCGGCTTCCTCGATGCGCAGCGGGTTCAGGTCGATGCCGTAGGCGGCCTTGGCGCCGCGATCCTTGACCGCCGCGATGGCGATGCGGCCATCGCCGGAGCCCAGGTCTATCACGTAGTCGTCGGGGCCGACATCGGCCATCTCCAGCATGCGCGCCACCACCGGTTCCGGTGTCGGTACGTAGGGTACGTCGAGGGCGATGGTCTGGGCCTGGGCGGCGGACTGCAGCAGGCCGAACAGGGCCAGGGCAGAGGCGCACAGGGAAAGGGGGCGAACGGCTGCGGTTGTCATCGGCGGATACCTCTCAGCGGAGTCGGCAGGGGAAGGGAACGATTTTCCGACCGGAGCCTAAGCGCCAGGGTTCGACCTGTGGAACCCGGCCTGCCGGCCGGCCGCCGGAAAATCGCCCCGCAGCCCAACGGGTACGGCGCCTGCCGGGTGTGTTACCTCATGTGAAACCATTGCCTTGGTCGCGCCGAGAAGGCATGGTGGCGGCATTTTTCAGCCACGGGATCGAGCTGCGCATGCGCCTTCTGCACACCTCCGACTGGCACCTGGGCCAGCACTTCATGGGCAAGACGCGCCAGGCCGAGCACCAGGCGTTCTGCGCCTGGCTGATCGAGCAGGTGCGCGAGCACGGGGTGCAGGCAGTGCTGGTCGCCGGGGATATCTTCGACACCGGCTCGCCGCCCAGCTACGCCCGTGAGCAGTACAACCACTTCGTGGTGGCGCTGCGCGAAACCGGCTGCCAGCTGGTGGTGCTCGGCGGCAACCATGATTCGGTGGCCATGCTCGGCGAGAGCCGCACCCTGCTGGCGCAGCTCGGCACCCGGGTGATTCCCGGCGTCGGCGCCCACCTGCACGAACAGTTGCTGGTGCTCGACGGCGCCGATGGCGCGCCGGCGGCGCTGCTCTGCGCCATCCCGTTCATCCGCCCGCGCGATGTGCTGCGCAGCGAAGCGGGGCAGAGTGCGGCGGACAAGCAACTGTCGCTGCAGCAAGCCATTCACGCCCATTATCAGGCGCTGTACGAGCTGGCCCTGGCGCGCCGCAGCGAACTCGGTGCGGCGCTGCCGATCATCGCCACCGGGCACCTGACCACCGTGGGCGCCAGCGCCAGCGAGTCGGTGCGCGAGATCTACGTCGGCGCGCTGGAAGCCTTTCCGACTTCGTCCTTTCCGGCCGTCGACTACATCGCCCTGGGGCATATCCACCGGCCGCAAAAGGTCGGCGGCCTGGAGCACATCCGCTACAGCGGCTCGCCGATCCCGCTGAGCTTCGACGAAGCCCGCCAGCAGAAGGAAGTGCTGCTGGTCGACCTGGACGAGGCAGGCCTGCGTGAGGTGCGCGCCTTGCCGGTGCCGCGCCTGCAGGCCCTGCAGTCGCTGCGTGGCTCGTTGAAGACGCTGCCGGCGGCGCTGGCCGAGGCGGCGCGCGAAGGCAGCGCCGGGCGCCCGGTATGGCTGGAAGTGCAGGTCGAGCTGGACGATTACCTGAGCGATTTGCCGGTGCGCATCGCCGCGCTGTGCGAAGGCCTGCCGGTGGAGGTACTGCGCATTCGACGCGCCCGTGGCAACGCGGTCGCCAACCTGCAGGGCGAGCAGGGCACGCTCGACGAACTGACGCCCGAGCAGGTGTTCGAGCAGCGCCTGGCCAGCGAAACCCTGGAGCCCGAGCAGCGGCAGCGCCTGCAGGGGCTTTACGGCAAGGTGCTGGCTGAGCTGCGCGACGATCCTGCCTGATTCACACCCGTTTTATGATCTTTCAGCCCAGGTTCGTCTATTTTGGCAGCTAAGTGGGGCGGACTCAACCGGTCGACGCAACGTGCTGATTAAAACACTCGGCCGGAGT
>CBIFVM010000046.1:0-28083 GCA_966186235.1 uncultured Pseudomonas sp. | reverse complement strand
CGCGCTGCCCGCACCGTGGAAGCCATTGCCCTGCTCAGCCGCCGTTTTGGCCTGGACGACAAGATCACCATCACCTCCAGCTCCCGCGAAGTGCTCGGCGCCGCGCAACGCCTGACGCCGCACTTAGGCCGCGGCCTGGTCGCCGAATACGCCTGGCTGGACCCGATCAAGGTGGCGCGCAACTACGGCTGTGACCTGCTGGCCCTAAACTGGACACTGTGCACCCCGGAACGCCTGCTCAAGGCGCAGAAAGCCGGCTTGCACGTATCGGTATGGACGGTCAACGAACCCGCCTTGATGCGCCGCCTCGCCGACTTCGGCGCCGACAGCATCATCACCGACTTTCCTGGTATCGCCGTCAGTACGCTGCGCGGTTGAGCGATCCGGCTGCTGATGTGGAACGGGCCGTGCCCGTGATTTCGCGCGCATGGCGCGCTCCCACTTCTCAGAGACCATAAAAAAACCGACCCACTGGGGATCGGTCTTCTGGCCTGCTCAGACGCTCTCGCGGTTTGGCCAGCGCCAGTCGCGGGAGTCGGCGAACGGATCCCCGACCGGCTCAGGCCGCCGGCCGGAGCCGCTCAAAAAAGCCGGTTGAGCCCGTCGAACGCCGCCACCCGATAAGCCTCGGCCATGGTCGGGTAATTGAAGGTGGTGTTGACGAAATACTTGAGGGTATTCGCCTCACCCTTCTGGTTCATGATCGCCTGGCCGATGTGCACGATTTCTGAAGCCTGGTAACCGAAGCAATGCACGCCGAGCACTTCCAGGGTTTCACGATGGAAGAGGATCTTCAGCATACCCACTGGCTCGTGGGAAATCTGCGCCCGCGCCATGCTTTTGAAGAACGCCTTGCCGACTTCGTACGGAATCTTGGCCTTGGTCAACTCATGCTCGTTCTTGCCGATCGAGCTGATCTCGGGAATGGTGTAGATACCAGTCGGGATGTCGTCGACGATCCGCCAGCTACCGTTGTCGACGATGCTGCCGGCGGCCGAACGGCCCTGGTCGGCGGCGGCGCTGGCCAGGCTCGGCCAGCCGATGACGTCGCCGGCGGCATAGATGTTCGGGACTTCGGTGCGGTAATGCTCATCGACCTGCACCTGGCCACGGCTGTTGACGTTGATGCCGATGTTTTCCAGGCCCAGCTTGTCGGTGTTGCCGGTACGACCGTTACACCACAGCAGCGCATCGGCCTTGATCTTCTTGCCGGACTTCAGATGCAGGATCACGCCGTTGTCCAGGCCCTCGATGCGCTCGTACTCCTCGTTGTGACGAATCAGCACGTTGTTGGTGCGCAGGTGATAGCTCAGGGCGTCAGAGATTTCCGAATCGAGGAAGCTCAGCAGTTGATCGCGGTTGTCGATCAGGTCGACCAGCACGCCCAGGCCGCTGAAGATCGACGCGTACTCGCTGCCGATCACGCCGGCTCCATAGATGATCAGGCGGCGCGGGGTGTGGCTGAGGGTCAGGATGGTGTCGCTGTCGTAGACGCGCGGGTGGTTGAAGTCGACGTCGGCCGGGCGGTATGGGCGCGAGCCGGTGGCGATGATCACCTGCTTGGCCGACAGGGTTTCCACAACGCCGTTGGGGCAGACCACTTCGATGGTCTGCTCGTCGGCGAAGCTGCCGGTGCCGAAGAACACATCGATGCGATTGCGCGCGTAGTAACCGGTGCGCGAGGTGACCTGCTTGGCGATCACCCGCTCGGCGCTTTTCAGCACGTCGGGGAACGAGAACCAGCGCGGCTCGCCAATCTGGCGAAACATGGGGTTGGTATTGAACTGCATGATCTGCCGCACCGAGTGGCGCAGCGCCTTGGACGGGATGGTGCCCAGGTGGGTGCAGTTGCCGCCCACTTCACGGCGATCATCGACCACCGCCACCTTACGCCCCGCCTTGGCCGCGTTCATCGCCGCCCCTTCACCCGCCGGACCGGAACCCAATACCACGACATCGTAGTTGTAGACCGCCATGTTCACTCCTCAGATCACGCCGCAACGCTTATCACGCGTTATCGGCAGAACCAGGCCGCAAGGCGGCCTGGCACACAACTTATTGCAAAGGTGCCTAGGGTAACGCTCCAGGCGCCTGCTGGCGATCAGCGCTTGCTCGGGTCGAAGCTCTGCACACCGGCGTCGCTGGCGTCCTGAGGGTCACGGCTGACTTCCTCGCACTTCTGGCGATCACCACCGCAGATCGAGCATTCCTTTTCGATCCCCAAATTGGCGATGCCACCACAGGAACCAGCGATGGGCTTGCGGCCAGCCATCACGCCGACGGCCATCATGGCCACTACCAGCGCCATGACCACGAACACGATCAGAAATGTCATTGTCATTGCTTTTCTCCCGCAGCGAACAGCTGCTCGAATTCGGGCGTACTTTCTGAGACGAAACCCTCACCTTCGCGGGTCACGAAAAACGCCGCTATACGGTAACGCTCGGCGAACGCCTTACCAGCCTCGGGACCGAGCACCATCAACAGGGTAGACAAGCCATCGGCGCGAAGGGTCGATGGATCTGCCACGGTAACCGCTGCCAGCTTGTGATTGACCGGCCGCCCGCTACTCGGATCCAGAGTGTGGGAATAGCGCTGACCGTTTTCCTCGAAGTAGTTGCGATAATCGCCAGAAGTAGAGATACCGTAACCGTCGAGTTGCAGGATGCGCTGGGCCACGCGCTGATCGTCGCGGGGCTCTTCCAGGCCAATGCGCCAGTGGCTGCCGTCGGGCTTGCGCCCTGCGGCCTTGAGTTCGCCGGTGGCCTCGACCATGTAGCTGCGCACACCCAGCTCACCCAGCCGGGCGATGATCTTGTCGACCGCATAGCCTGCCGCGATGCTGTTGAAATCGACCTCAACATCGGCGTCCTTGCACAGGCGCTGGCCGTCAATACGCAGGTGCCCCTGCCCCACGCGCTGGCGAACCTGGGCCAACTGCTCATCGCTGGGTACCGCTTCGCCCTCGCCCTTCGGGCCGAAGCCCCAGAGGTCGAGCAGCGGCTCAAGGGTCAGGTCGAAGGCGCCGCCACTTTCCTCGTGCAGGCGGTTGCCGGCAGTGACCAGTTCCAGCACGCCGTCGGGCATGTCTTGGCAGGTCCCTGCTGGGGCCCGGTTGAAGATCTCGATCGCCGAGTCGGCCCGGTACGTGGACATCTGTGCGTCAACCTCGGCAAGAATCGCCTCGGTCGCCGCCTTCAGTTCGGCCTTGGGGGCGACCCCGTCGGCCTGCACATATTTGACCGTGTAGGTGCTGCCCATGGTCGGGCCGCCGAAGCTTTCGATCTTGTCTGAATGCAAGCAGCCCGTTAGGGCTGCCGCCAGGGCGACAGCGATAACGGGCTGTAGTACAGCTAACCTCATGCTTAACCGCCGAAGTCGTCGAGCAGGATGTTTTCGGACTCCACACCCAGGTCGGTGAGCATCTTGATCACGGCAGCGTTCATCATGGGTGGACCACACATGTAGAACTCGCAATCTTCTGGTGCCGGGTGGTCCTTGAGGTAGTTCTCGTAGAGCACGTTGTGGATGAAGCCGGTCAGGCCGGTCCAGTTGTCTTCCGGCTGCGGGTCGGACAGCGCCAGGTGCCACTGGAAGTTCGGGTTCTCAGCCTGCAGCTGGTCGTATTCCTCGTTGTAGAAGGATTCACGCATGGAGCGCGCGCCATACCAGAAGCTGATCTTGCGCGTCGACTTCAGGCGCTTGAGCTGGTCGAAGATGTGTGAACGCATCGGCGCCATCCCGGCACCACCGCCGATGAATACCATCTCGGCGTCGGTGTCCTTGGCAAAGAACTCACCGAAGGGTCCGTACACAGTGATCTTGTCGCCCGGTTTGAGGCTGAACACGTAGGAGGACATCTGGCCAGGCGGCAGGTGATCCTTGCCCGGTGGTGGCGATGCGATACGGATGTTGAACTTCACCAGCCCGCGCTCTTCCGGGTAGTTGGCCATGGAGTAAGCGCGGATCACGCTCTCGTCGACCTTGGAGACGTACTTCCACTGGTTGAACTTGTCCCAGTCACCGCGATATTCCTCCTGGATATCGAAGTCCTTGTAGTGCACTTCATGCGGCGGGCATTCCAGCTGCACGTAGCCACCGGCACGGAAGTCGACGTTCTCGCCTTCCGGCAGACGCAGCGTGAGTTCCTTGATGAAGGTCGCCACGTTGGGGTTGGACTCGACGGTGCACTCCCACTTCTTGACGCCGAACACTTCTTCAGGCACTTCGATCTTCATATCCTGCTTGACCGCAGCCTGGCAGGACAGACGCCAACCCTCGCGGGCCTCGCGCTTGGTGAAGTGCGACTCCTCGGTGGACAGCATCTCGCCACCGCCCTCTTCGATGATGCACTTGCACTGCGCACAGGTGCCGCCACCGCCGCAGGCGGACGAGAGGAAGATGTTGTTGGCCGCCAGCGTCTGCAGCAGCTTGCCGCCCGCCGGAACAGTGATGGTCTTTTCGCCGTTGATTTCGATGTTCACGTCACCGCTGGAAACCAGCTTGGCGCGTGCAGCCATGATGATCAGCACCAGCGCCAGCACGATGCCGGTGAACATGCCGATCGCGATAAATACTTCGTAATTCATCCGTTCATCCCACCCTTAAAGCTGCACGCCGGAGAAGGACATGAAGCCCAGCGACATGAGACCGATGGTGATAAATGTGATGCCCAGCCCTTGCAGACCTGCCGGTACGTCACTGTACTTGAGTTTTTCACGAATACCGGCCAGCGCGGCGATGGCCAACGCCCAGGAAACACCGGCACCGACACCGTAGACCGTGCTCTCGGCCAGGTTGTAGTCGCGCTCGACCATGAACAGCGAGCCACCCATGATGGCGCAGTTCACGGTGATCAGCGGCAGGAACACACCCAGCGCGTTGTAGAGCGACGGCACGTACTTGTCCAGGGTCATTTCCAGGATCTGCACGATAGCCGCGATCACACCGATGAAGGTCAACAGCCCCAGGAAGCTCAGATCCACGTCCGGCAGGCCGGCCCAGGCCAGCGCACCATCTTTGAGCAGGTTGGCGTAGATCAGGTTGTTGACCGGCATGGTGATGCCGAGCACCACGATAACGGCCACACCCAGACCAATGGCGGTTTCCACCTTCTTGGAAATGGCGATGAAGGTACACATGCCCAGGAAGAACGCCAGGGCCATGTTCTCGACGAACACTGCCCGCACGAACAGGCTGATGTAATGTTCCATCAGTAGGCCTCCTTATTGGAAACCTGAGGCGCCATCTTGAAGTCTTCCTTCTCGATCTGGTCGGTCTTCCACACACGAATGCCCCAGATGAACAGGCCGATCAGGAAGAATGCCGAAGGTGGCAGCAGCAACAGGCCGTTGGGCTGGTACCAGCCGCCATCGTTGACCACCGGAATTATGGTATAGCCCATCAGTTTGCCGGCACCGAACAGCTCGCGAATGATACCGAGGGCGACCAGCATGGCGCTGTAGCCCAGGCCGTTACCGATACCGTCGAAGAACGACAGAACCGGCGGGTTCTGCATGGCGAAGGCTTCGGCACGGCCCATCACGATACAGTTGGTGATAATCAGGCCGACGAACACCGACAGCTGCTTGGAGAGGCTGAAGGCGAAGGCCTTGAGCAACTGGTCGACCAGAATCACCAGCGAGGCGATGATCACCATCTGCACGATCATGCGGATCGAGCCCGGGATCTGGCTGCGAATCATGGAAATGAACAGGTTGGAGAACCCTGTCACCAGGGTCAGCGCCACCGACATCACCAGCGCGGTGTTCAGGTTCGAAGTGACCGCCAGCGCCGAACAGATCCCGAGGATCTGCAGGCCGATAGGGTTGTTGTTGAAAATCGGATTGAGCAATACGTCTTTGATAGTTGGCTGTGCCATATCAAGCCTCCCCTGCGCGCAGGTTAGCGATGAACGGACCAAGACCGTTCTGGCCAAGCCAGAACTTGAGTAGATGGTCCACGCCGTTGCCGGTAAGTGTGGCGCCCGCCAGGCCATCGACCTGGTGAATGGCGTCCGGGCTCTGCGGGTTCACGCCGCCCTTGACGACTTGCACCTTGAGTTCGCCGTTCTCGTCGAAGATCTTCTTGCCGGGCCACTGGCCGGTCCACTTGGGATTGTCGACCTCGCCACCCAGACCCGGGGTTTCGCCGTGCTGATAGAAGCCCATGCCAACCACGGTGTTGAGATCGCCCTTGAGGGCGATGAAGCCGTGCAGGGTCGACCACAGCCCGTAACCACGAACCGGCAGGATCAGGGTATCGAGCTGGCCGTCCTTCTCCACCACGTACACGGTGGTGTAGCGCTCCAGACGACGAATCGAGGCGATGTCCTCGCTGGCAGACAGCGCGCGCGACAGCGCCGGGTCCTTGGCAGCGGCCAGGGGCTCGAAGGTCACCGGATCGAACTTGTCGGAGAACTTGCCGGTTTCCAGATCGACCAGGCGCGCCTGGATAGTGGTCTCGAACATGGCGCGAACCTCAGAGCCCGGCATGTTCGGATTACCCAGCCCGGCAATCGCCAGGATACTGCGCTGTTTGTCCAGCAGGCGGTTTTCCAGCTGGGTGGGTTTGAGCGCTACCGCGGCACCGGCCACAAATACCGAACAAACCAGACAGACCAGCAGCGCCACGAGCAGCGTGCGGGCAGTGGATTCTTTTTGACTAGACATTGCGTGCCAGCCTCCGCTTGATGTTGGCCTGTACGACGAAGTGGTCGATCAGCGGTGCGAACAGATTGGCGAACAGGATCGCCAGCATCATGCCCTCGGGGAACGCCGGGTTGACGACACGAATCAGCACCACCATCACGCCGATGAGGATGCCGAAGATCCATTTGCCGGTATTGGTCATCGACGCCGAAACCGGATCGGTGGCCATGAAGATCATGCCGAAGGCGAAACCGCCAACCACCAGGTGCCAATACCACGGCATGGCGAACATGGCGTTGCTCTCGGAACCGATGACGTTGAACAGCGTACTCAGGCCGATCATACCGATCATCACGCCGCTGACGATGCGCCAGGAGGCGATCTTGGTGAACAGCAGCACCGCGCCGCCGATCAGGATGGCCAGGGTGCTGGTTTCACCGATCGAGCCATGCATAGTGCCGATGAAGGCATCCATCCAGGTCACGCCGTTGTTGATGATGTTGTCGATGCCGCCGGAAGAGGCCAGGCTCAGCGAGGTCGCACCGGCGAAGCCGTCGACCGCGGTCCACACCGCATCACCGGACATCTGCGCCGGATAGGCGAAGAACAGGAAGGCCCGGCCGGTCAGCGCCGGGTTGAGGAAGTTCTTGCCGGTACCGCCGAACACTTCCTTGCCGATCACCACGCCGAAGCTGATGCCCAGGGCCACCTGCCAGAGCGGAATGCTCGGCGGCAGAATGAGTGCGAACAGCACGGAGGTGACGAAGAAGCCTTCGTTGACTTCGTGACGACGGATGGAAGCGAACAGCACCTCCCAGAAGCCGCCGACGATGAAGGTCACCGCATACACGGGCAGGAAGTAGGCCGCCCCCTGAATGAAGTTGTCCCACAGACTGTTGGGATCGAAGCCCGCCAGCGAGCCGATCAGCCCGAAGCGCCAGCCATCCTGCGCTGCCAGCAGCTCAGGGTTTTGGGCGAAGATCAGGTTGGCCTGGTAGCCAGTGTTCCACATGCCGAAGAACATCGCCGGGAAGGTACAGGCCCACACGGTGATCATGATGCGCTTGAGGTCGATACCGTCGCGCACATGGGCGGTGGTCTTGGTCACGCTGCTGGGACGGTAAAAGAAGGTGTCCACGGCTTCGTAGAGCGCGTACCACTTCTCGTACTTGCCGCCCTTCTCGAAGTTGTGCTCGATCTTGTCGAGGAATGCACGAATACCCACGAGTTAACCCTCCTTCTCGATACGGCTGAGGTTGTCCCGCAGGATCGGACCATATTCATATTTGCCGGCGCACACGTAGGTGCACAGCGCCAGGTCTTCCTCGTCGAGTTCGAGGCAGCCGAGCTTCTGGGCCATCTCCGTGTCGCCGACGATCAGGTAGCGCAGCAACTGAGTGGGCAGGATGTCCAGCGGCATTACCGCCTCGTAGTTGCCAACCGGCACCATGGCGCGCGGGCTGCCGTTGGTGGAGGTGGAAAAAGCGAAGCGCTTGGCGGCATTAAGCTTGGAGACGAAGACGTTCATCACCGAATGCTTGTTCACACCGGCACGCAGGTAGTGCATCACCTCACGATCGTTGCCTTCCAACAGGCAGGACACCTGCAGATGGTAGCGGCCCAGGTAGTCGCAGGCGCCGCGGGCGACACGGCCGCCAAGCAGCGAGCCGGAAACCACGCGATTGTTGCCCGGAGCCAGTTCGCCCGCGGTCAATTCGCTGAGGTTGGCGCCCAGACGGGTGCGCAGCAGACGCGGGCGCTCGACCACCGGGCCACCCAGGGCAACCACACGTTCGACAGACAGCTGGCCACTGACGAACAGCTTGCCGGCGGCGATCACGTCCTGATAGTTGATGGTCCACACTGCCTTGCTGGCGCTGACCGGGTCGAGAAAGTGGATGTGCGTGCCTGGCAGGCCAGCGGGGTGCGGACCGGCGAAGGCTTCGCTGGTCACACCGGCAACGCCCTCACCCGCCAGGCTGACGCCCGGGGCCTTGCACAGAAACACAGGAGCCAGGCGAGCCAGCACCTTGAGGCCGTTTTCGAAATCAGTGGCCTGCTCGGCAATGATCACGGCAGGGTCGGCAGCCAGCGGATGGGTATCGATCGCGCTGACGAAGATCGAGCTGGGCACGGCATCGATGGCCGGCACCTTGCTGAACGGACGGGTACGCAGTGCAGTCCAAAGGCCAGAACGCTGCAGGTTCTCGCGTACCAGAGCGGCGTCCAGGCCGGCGAGCTGCTCGGGCGCGTACTGGGCAAAGGTTTCCTGCTCGTCGCCATCGAGTTCGATGACCACCGATTGCAGTACGCGCTTCTCGCCACGGTGAATGGCGCTGACCACACCCGCACCCGGCGCGGTGTAGTTCACGCCCTCGTTCTTCTTGTCGACAAAAAGAACCTGCCCCAACTTGACCCGGTCACCCACCTGTACCGACATGGTGGGCTTCATGCCCTGATAATCGAAGCCTATGACGGCAACGCTGCGCACTGGCCTGGCCGCTTCGATTTGCTGCACCGGTGCGCCTGTTATCGGCAAGTCGAGCCCATGTTTTATTTTGATCATAGGTTTGCCTAACCACTGGTTTTAGAGCTTTTTAGAAGTACGTTCGAACATGAAGCAAATGCAGCCCGTGTACCAAAGGCGTCGCATTTGGCACATGAATATGTCGAACGTAGGTAACAAATCGCCGGGATTATAAAGACGTGCGTCAACTCGACGCCACCCAAGCGCTTGTCTTTTTTGCCATTTCCGTTACAGGACGCGACAGCGGGGTGGTCGTTGCGACGCTCAAGAACGGCTATCGCAGCATGAAAGGCAGCGCGAGCCTGGCGCCGTCCTGACCGACGAATGCACCCTGCCAACAAAAATCGCCTTATAAAACGAAGAAGCCCCCGTACGAGGACGAGGGCTTCGATCAGGCTGCGCGATCAGCGACCGATTGGATCGGCCGCGAACCGGACGCTATCAGCGCGGGAAAGCAGGCGGGTTAACCCCGGCCATGTCTTCCATGACGCGGATCACCTGGCAGCTGTAGCCGAACTCGTTGTCGTACCACACGTACAGCACGACGCGGTTGTCGTTGGCGATGGTGGCTTCAGCATCGACCACACCGGCGTGGCGCGAGCCGACGAAGTCGGTGGAAACCACTTCCTGGGAGCTGACGAAATCGATCTGCTTCTGCAGGTCGGAGTGCATGGCCATCTGGCGCAGGTACTCGTTGATCTCTTCGCGGCTGGTGGCCTTCTCCAGGTTCAGGTTGAGAATGGCCATGGACACGTTCGGCGTCGGTACGCGGATCGCGTTGCCGGTCAGCTTGCCCTTGAGCACTGGCAGTGCCTTGGCAGCGGCGGTGGCCGCACCGGTCTCGGTGATGACCATGTTCAGCGCGGCGCTACGACCACGGCGGCTGCCCTTGTGGAAGTTGTCGATCAGGTTCTGGTCGTTGGTGTACGAGTGAACGGTCTCGACGTGACCATTGACGATGCCGTACTGGTCATTGACGGCCTTGAGCACCGGCACGATGGCGTTGGTGGTGCAGGAAGCGGCCGAAATGATCTTGTCATCAGCGGTGATCTCGCCATGGTTGATGCCATGCACGATGTTCTTCAGCGCGCCCTTGCCCGGTGCGGTGAGGATCACGCGGTCGATACCCGGGCACTTGAGGTGCTGGCCCAGGCCCTCGGCGTCACGCCATACGCCGGTGTTGTCGACCAGCAGCGCATCCTTGATGCCGTACTGGGTGTAATCGATGGCCGACGGGTCCTTGGCATAGATCACCTGGATCAGGTTGCCGTTGGCGGTCAGGGTGCTGTTCTCTTCGTCGATGGTGATGGTGCCATCGAACTTGCCGTGTACCGAGTCGCGGCGCAGCAGGCTGGCGCGCTTGACCAGGTCGTTCTCGGCGCCCTTGCGCACCACGATGGCACGCAGACGCAGGCCGTCGCCACCACCGGTGTGTTCGATCAGGATGCGTGCCAGCAGACGACCAATACGGCCGAAACCGTACAGCACCACGTCGGTGCCCTTGCGCGGCGAAGCGTTCTGCTGGTTGGCGACGTCGGCCAGCTCGTCCTTGACGAACTGCTCGATGCTGCGGCCATTACCTTCGGCCTTGAACTTGCCGACCATCTTGCCCAGGTCGACGGACGCAGCGCCCAGCTTGAGCTCGCTCATGGCCTTGAGCACGGCGTAGGAATCGTGAACGGCCAGGCCGCTCTGATCAGCCTGACGGTGACGGGCGAAGCGATGCGCCTTGAGAATCTCGATGACCGAGCGGTTGATCAGGCTGCGGCCATGGATCGACAGCACCACGTTGTTGTTGCGGTACAGCTGACCAATCAGCGGAATCATCGCCTCGGCGAGGGCTTCACGGTCAATCCATTCACCAAGACACTGGTCGGGCTTCTGAGTCACGGCAATACCTTCCACATGTAGGGGCTGAAAAAAGGGGCTACATTATGACGACCCAGCTGTGGGTCGGCAATCTGCAGCGGTCGAAACACTGACAGCCATCCTCGCGGATAGTTACAATCGGGGGCCAAATCGTTACCAATCGCGAGCCACCCGTGCCTGTACTGCGTCTGCCGTCCTTGCCGGCCACCGCCGGTAAACAACACTGGGGCAACCTGCCCGGTGCCGCGCTGAGTCTGGCCATCGCCGAGGCGGCCAGCTCCGCCAAACGCTTCACCCTGCTGCTTACCGCCGACAGCCAGAGCGCCGAGCGCCTGGAGCAGGAACTGAGCTTCTTCGCGCCGGAATTGCCCGTGCTGCATTTCCCGGACTGGGAAACGCTGCCCTACGACCTGTTCTCGCCGCACCAGGACATCATTTCTCAGCGCATCTCGGCGCTCTATCGCCTGCCGTCGCTGAGCCATGGCGTGCTGGTGGTGCCGATCACCACCGCCCTGCACCGCCTGCCGCCGAAGCGTTTCCTGCTGGGCAGCAGCCTGGTGCTGGACGTGGGCCAGCGCATAAATGTCGACGACATGCGCGCGCGCCTGGAGGCGGCCGGTTATCGCTATGTCGATACCGTCTACGAACATGGCGAGTTCGCCGTACGCGGCGCGCTGATCGACCTGTTTCCCATGGGCAGCAAGCAGCCGTTCCGTATCGATCTGTTCGATGACGAGATCGAAACCCTGCGCACCTTCGACCCGGAAACCCAGCGCTCGATCGACAAGGTCGAATCGATCAAGCTGCTGCCAGCCCGCGAATTTCCGCTGGAGAAGAAAGCCGTCACCGACTTCCGCGGGCGCTTCCGCGAGCGCTTCGATGTCGACTTCCGCCGTTGCCCGATCTATCAGGACCTGTCCACCGGCATCACCCCGGCGGGCATCGAGTACTACCTGCCGCTGTTCTTCGAGGAAACCGCTACCCTCTTCGACTACCTGCCCCAGGACACCCAGGTGTTCTCGCTGCCCGGCATCGAAAAGGCCGCCGAGCAGTTCTGGCTCGACGGACGCAACCGCTACGACGAGCGCCGCGTCGACCCTGAGCGCCCGCTGCTGCCGCCGGCCGATATCTTCCTGCCGGTCGAGGACTGCTTCGCTCGCCTGAAGGACTGGCCGCGGGTGGTGATTAGCCCGGAAGACGTCGAGCCCGGCGTCGGCCGCACGCGTTTCGAGGCCAATGCGCTGCCCGACCTGGCGATCCAGGCCAAGACCAGCGAGCCGCTGGCCGCCCTGCGCCGTTTTATCGAGGAATACCCTGGCCGTGTGCTGTTCTGCGCCGAGTCCGCCGGACGCCGCGAGGTGCTGCTCGAACTGCTCGCCCGCCTCAAGCTCAAGCCCAGGGAAGTCGAGGGCTGGCCGCAGTTCTGCGCGAGCAAGGAGCGCCTGGGCATCACCATCGCGCCGCTCGATGAAGGCCTGCAGCTCGCCGACATCGCATTGATCGCCGAGAGCCCACTGTTCGGCCAGCGCATCATGCAGCGCCGCCGCCGCGAGAAGACCCGCGATGCCGGCGACAACGTGATCAAGAACCTCACCGAGCTGCGCGAAGGCGCACCGGTGGTGCACATCGATCACGGCGTGGGCCGTTACCTGGGCCTGGTGACCATGGAATTCGACGGTCAGGCCGCCGAATTCCTTGCACTGATGTACGCCGAGGAAGCCAAACTCTACGTGCCGGTGGCCAGCCTGCACCTGATCGCCCGCTACACCGGCAGCGACGACGCCCTGGCGCCATTGCACCGGCTGGGCTCGGAAACCTGGCAGAAGGCCAAGCGCAAGGCTGCCGAGCAGGTACGCGACGTCGCCGCCGAGCTGCTCGACATCTACGCACGCCGTGCCGCCCGTGAAGGCTACGCGTTCCGCGATCCGAAGGCCGATTACGAAACCTTCAGCGCCGGCTTCCCGTTCGAGGAGACGCCGGACCAGCAGAGCGCCATCGAGGCGGTGCGCGAAGACATGCTCGCCGCCAAACCGATGGATCGCCTGGTCTGCGGCGACGTCGGCTTCGGCAAGACCGAAGTGGCCATGCGCGCGGCATTCATCGCCGTGCACGGCGGCCGCCAGGTGGCGATTCTGGTGCCCACCACCCTGCTCGCCCAGCAGCACTACAACAGCTTCCGCGACCGCTTCGCCGACTGGCCGGTAACCGTCGAGGTGATGAGCCGCTTCAAGAGCGCCAAGGAAGTCAGCGCCGCCATTGAGCAGCTCGCCGAAGGCAAGATCGACATCATCATCGGCACCCACAAGCTCTTGCAGGACGACGTCAAGATCAAGAACCTCGGCCTGGTGATCATCGATGAGGAACACCGCTTCGGCGTACGCCAGAAGGAAGCCCTCAAGGCCTTGCGCAGCGAGGTGGACATTCTCACCCTGACCGCCACGCCGATCCCGCGTACCCTGAATATGGCCGTGTCGGGCATGCGCGACCTGTCGATCATCGCCACGCCGCCGGCGCGGCGCCTGTCGGTGCGCACCTTCGTCATGGAGCAGAACAAGCCGACCATCAAGGAAGCCTTGCTGCGCGAGCTGCTGCGTGGCGGCCAGGTGTATTACCTGCACAACGACGTGAAGACCATCGAGAAATGCGCGGCGGATCTGGCCGAGCTGGTGCCCGAAGCACGCATCGGCATCGGCCACGGGCAGATGAACGAGCGTGAGCTGGAACAGGTGATGGGCGACTTCTACCACAAGCGCTTCAACGTGCTGATCGCCTCGACCATCATCGAAACCGGCATCGACGTGCCGAGCGCCAACACCATCATCATCGAGCGCGCCGACAAGTTCGGCCTGGCCCAGTTGCACCAGCTGCGCGGCCGGGTCGGCCGTAGCCACCACCAGGCCTACGCCTACCTGCTGACCCCGCCGCGCAAGCAGATGACCGATGATGCCCAGAAGCGCCTCGAAGCCATCGCCAATGCCCAGGACCTCGGCGCCGGCTTCGTGCTGGCCACCCATGATCTGGAAATCCGCGGTGCTGGCGAACTGCTCGGCGACGGCCAGAGCGGACAGATCCAGGCGGTCGGCTTCACCCTGTACATGGAAATGCTCGAACGGGCGGTCAAGTCGATCCGCAAGGGCGAGCAGCCCAACCTCGACCAGCCCCTGGGCGGCGGGCCGGAAATCAACCTGCGGGTGCCGGCGCTGATCCCCGAGGACTACCTGCCGGACGTGCACGCCCGTCTGATCCTCTACAAGCGCATCGCGAATGCCAGCGACGAGGACGGTCTCAAGGAACTGCAGGTGGAGATGATCGACCGCTTCGGCCTGCTGCCCGAGCCGACCAAGCACCTGGTGCGCCTGACGCTGATGAAGCTGCAGGCCGAACGGCTGGGCATCAAGAAGATCGATGCCGGGCCGCAGGGCGGACGCATCGAGTTCGCCGCGGAAACGCCGGTCGATCCGCTGACGCTGATCAAGCTGATCCAGAGTGCGCCGAACCGCTACAAGTTCGAAGGCGCCACGCTGTTCCGCTTCTCGGTGCCGATGGAACGCCCCGAGGAACGTTTCAATACCCTGGAAGCGCTGCTGGAGCGGCTGCTGGCGACGGTGAAAAGCTGAAAACCATCAGGGCCGCTTATGCGGCCCTGATGGTTTGTGGCATGGGTGATTGAAGACGTCGCTTAAGCGACTGTTGTAAGGCAGAAGCGGACATCGAGTGTAGGAGGGGCTTTAGCCCCGAGCTTTTTATCAAGGCAAACAAAGAGCTCGAGGCTAAAGCCTCTCCCACGAGTTACACGACCGGCCGCTCCCGCCATTAAGCGGAAGTTCGCCTCACTCCACCAACTGCGCGGCCCGCAACGCCGAGAGCGCCTGCGCCCAGCGCGGATCCTGGCGGTAGTCGACGCCCGGAAAAGCCCGCCGACGCATACGCCCCAGCCCTTTCGGTTCAACGACCTTGAGGCGCTGCGCCGCCGACAGCGCCAGCTCCGCCGCCGCCCGGTCATTGCACACCAGGCCCATGTCGCAGCCGGCAGTCAGCGCGGCCTCGATACGGCTGGCCGCATCGCCGACCACATGGGCGCCGGCCATCGACAGGTCGTCGCTGAAGATCACGCCCTCGAAGCCCAGCTCACCGCGCAGGATGTCCTGCAGCCAGCGACGCGAGAAGCCGGCCGGCTGACTGTCCACCTGCGGGTAGATGACGTGGGCCGGCATCACGGCGGCCAGATCACGACTCAGCGCCGCGAAAGGTCGCAAATCGTTCTGGCGGATTTCCTCCAGGCTGCGCTCATCGGTAGGAATCGCCACGTGGGAGTCGGCCTCGGCCCAGCCATGGCCAGGGAAATGCTTGCCTGTAGCGGCCATGCCCGCCTCTGCCATGCCGCGGATAAAGGCCCCGGCCAGCTGGGTGGCGCGCTCGGGGTCGCCCTCGAAGGCGCGATGACCGACCACCGCGCTGCGCGCGTGGTCCAGATCCAGTACCGGGGCAAAGCTCAGATCGAGCCCCACCGCCAACACTTCGGTGGCCATCAACCAGCCGCACTGGCGGGCCAGTTGCTCGGCGTCGGAGCAACCGGCAATCGCCCGCATGGCCGGCAGCTTCACGAAGCCCTGACGCAAGCGCTGCACGCGACCGCCTTCCTGGTCCACCGCCAGCAGCAGATCGGGACGCACCGCGCGAATGGACTCGCACAGCTCACGCACCTGGCGCGGGTTCTCGATATTGCGGGCAAAGATGATCAGGCCGCCCACTTCGGGCTGGCGCAGCAACTGGCGGTCTTCGGCGGTCAGCCAGGTACCGGCGATGTCCACCATCAGGGAGCCATACAGGGGAGTCGTCACAACGCGTATTCCTTGAATAGAAGCTTCACGCCCATGGGACATTGGTGCAGGCCAGAGTTCCGGGCCGTGGGCGGTTATCTCGAAGGACGCTAGCTTAGGGGCAGCCAGGAGCCGCGGGCAAGGGATGCCCCCGACTCAAGGCTTGATGATGGGCGGGCTTTTGTGGCGAGGAATGAGCTGCGCAGCGGCAAGGCGCGGATCGGTCACGCCACTCTCCGAGCGCATGCCGGCCGCCAGGAAAGGCACCATCAGGCGCATCACCTGCTCGATGGAGGTGTCCACGCCAAAGTCGCTTTCGGCCATGGCGCGCAGCGCCTTGATGCCGGACATGCTGAACGCCGCCGCACCGAGCATGAAGTGCACGCGCCAGAACAGCTCGAGGGGCGGAATACCCGGTGCAGCCTCATGCACCAGGAACATGTAGCGGCGGAACACCTTGCCGTAGACCTCTTCGAGGTATTTGCGCAGGTGGCCCTGGCTCTGGCTGAATGCCAGGCCCAACAGGCGCATGAAGATCGACAGATCGTTGCCACTGCGCGGCTTGACCGCCAGGGCCTGCTCGACCAGGAGCTCGAGCAGCTCCTCGAGGCTGAAGGTGACCCCGGGCTTGCTCTGGCGCTTGTCCAGTTCACGCTCCAGGCTGGTGCAGAATGGCCCGAGAAAGCGCGAGAACACCGCCTGAATCAGGGCCTTCTTGGAGCCGAAGTGATAATTGACGGCAGCCAGGTTCACCCCGGCCTTGCTGGTGATCAGGCGCAGCGACGTTTCGGCAAAGCCCTTCTCCGCGAACAACTGCTCCGCAGCGTCGAGAATGCGTTCAACGGTTTCAGATTGCGCCATGACATCCACCAGACAAACAAGTGTTTGAAACATACGTTTCAGCGCGTGCCACTGTCAAGTCGCGCACGGCGTATTCTGGATGCTCAGTCATCATTTGGCGATAGCGTCGCACGCAACGGCTGCCATCCAGCGTGTCGGAGGCTACCGGTCATCCGCTACCCGGCTGTTGTATGCATGCCACCGCAATCAACCGATTGCCAAGCACGCCTTACTGTATATAATCCCAGTCACTGTATAAAAAGCCAGAGCGCCTCACATGATCAAGCTGACGCCCCGCCAAGGCGAAATTCTCGCCTTCATCAAGCAGTGCCTGGAAGACAACGGCTACCCGCCGACCCGCGCGGAGATCGCTCAGGCGCTCGGTTTCAAGTCGCCGAATGCCGCCGAGGAGCACCTCAAGGCCTTGGCGCGCAAAGGCGCCATCGAGATGACCCCGGGCGCTTCTCGCGGTATCCGTATTCCGGATTTCGAACCCAATCAGGAAGAGGAAGATGGCCTACCGGTGATCGGCCGGGTCGCCGCCGGCGCCCCCATCCTGGCACAGCAGCACATAGAGGAAGCCTGCCGGATCAACCCGGACTTCTTCCGCCCCAAGGCCGACTACCTGCTGCGCGTGCGCGGCATGAGCATGAGGGATATCGGCATCATCGACGGTGATCTGCTGGCGGTCCACACCACCAGTGAGGCGCGCAACGGCCAGGTCGTCGTGGCGCGCATCGACGATGAGGTGACGGTCAAGCGCTTCAAGCGTGAAGGCAATACCGTGTGGCTGCTGGCGGAAAACCCGGAGTTCGCCCCGATCGAAGTGAATCTGGAAGAGCAGGACCTGGTCATCGAAGGTTTGAGTGTCGGCGTCATCCGCCGCTAATTGGAGGCGTCATGCAGTTTCCCCAGTCGTTGAGCCGTAACCAGCTGCCCCTGTTCGATGCCTTCCTGGCATCGACCATCGCAGCCGTCGAGGAACCAGCCAGCCACGAAGCCACCTTCAGCGAGGTGTCGCTACGGGGTGCCGCGGGGCATTGCCTGACGTTACTGGCGCCCATGCTGCGGGAACTGAGTGAGAAAGATGACGAGCGCTGGCTGACCCTGATCGCCCCGCCCGCCAGCCTGACCCAGAGCTGGCTGCGTGACGCTGGCCTCAACCGTGAGCGCATCCTGCTGCTGCAGCCGCGCCGCAACCAGAGCCCGCTGCAACTGGCTCAGGAAGCCCTGAAGCTTGGCCGCAGCCACACCGTGGTCAGTTGGCTGCACCCCCTGCCCCAGCAGGCACGCCAGCAGCTCGAAGCAGCGGCGCACACCGGCAAGGCGCAAAGCCTGAATATCAGCCTGGGTTGAGGTATCGGCGGCGAGCAAGAATCCATAGAAAGCAAAAGGCCAGCGAATCTGCTGGCCTTTTGTTTATCTGGGTACGCTCAGGCCACTGCCTGTCAGTGAAGCACGCGCGGCTGCTCGTCTTCTTCGTGCTCGAAATCGCCTTCTGCCATTCTGCCCGCCATCTGCACGCCGACATTGAGCATCGCCTTGGCGACCTCCACATGCTGGCCCTGCAGGAACGCCTTGGCATCTTCGGAGAAGTCCAGCACCACCAGTGCTTCCTCATCGTCGGCGCGACGCAGGGCGATGCGCCCATCGGGCAGTTCGACGATTTCAAGGAAAGACGTAGGCATGACTCGGATTCTCCACGAAAGGCCGCCCAGTGTAACAGCGAGCCTGGTTGATCGCTTGGCGAAAAAGCCGCCAATTGCCGAACGGGCGTTCAATCAAGGGCAAGCGGCGCGATTACCACTCGCTGAGGCCCTCACGAAAACGCTGGGCCAGCGCCTTGAGAGCCTGCCGCCAACCTTCCAGGGTTTCGCGTTCGAGCAGCGGCGGCTCGTCGCCCAGACTCACCGCCTCGATCAGCGCGGAGGTGCTGGGATCGCCCTTTGGCTCTCGCGGCTGACGTGGCGGCTTGAATAGCTCGGCATGGGCGGCCAGCAGCTGCCCCAGCCAGGTCTGCCGGTTTTCGGCCAGCTCGACCAGTTCCGCCAGCTCCGGGCTTGGCGCCCCGCTCAGGCTCTGGCGATCCAGCAGCACTTCGGCACGGGCAGCGCTGCTGTTGGGCAGACGGTAGAAGCCGGCGATCTCATGGCACAGCCCGAGCAACGCACCGTACAGATGAAACAGCGTGGCTTCGCGTTCGGCCTGTACCAGCGCCTGGGCATTCATTGCCCGCCCCTCTTCGGCCTTTCGCCAGGACTCCAGGGAGAGGCCGGCGTAGAAGATCTTCTGATTGGTCCGGGTATACAGTTCGCCAGCCATATGCACTCTCCAGATAGCCTCGGGTGCGCGCATGACGCGCACCGAGCACGGATCAACGCTTGTCTTCGACCTTCCACTTGCCGCCGTCGAAGAACGCCTTCCAGCCAGTGGGCTTGCCGTCCACCTCGGTCTGTACGTATTGCTCCTTGGTCTTGCGGCTGTAGCGGATCACCGCCGCACGGCCTTCCGGATCGCGCGCCGGCGCATCGAACAGGAAGTGGTACTTCGGATCGATCTCGTCCTTGTGCGGCAACAGCTCGAGTACCAGGGGTGCCCGGGTTTCGCGGTTCTTCGGGAACTGGCTGGCAGCCAGGAACAGCCCCGACGCGCCATCGCGCAGCACGTAGGTGTCGTCGACCTTCTCGCACTTGAGCTCCGGCATCTTCACCGCATCCATCTTGGGTGGCGCCGGCTCGCCGTTGCGCAGCAACTTGCGGGTGTTCTTGCATTCGCTGTTGGTACAGCCGAAGAACTTGCCGAAACGGCCGGTCTTGAGCTGCATCTGGCTGCCGCACTTGTCGCATTCCAGGCTCGGGCCCTCATAGCCCTTGATGCGGAACTGGCCCTGCTCGATTTCATAGCCTGCGCAATCCGGGTTGTTGCCGCAGATATGCAGTTTGCGGGTCTCGTCCAGCAGGTAGGCGTCCATCGCCGTGGCGCAGATCGGGCAGCGATGCTTGCCCAGCAGCACCCGCGATTCCGACTCGCCCTCGTCATCGGCGGCGATCTCGTCGCCCGGCACCAGGTTGATGGTGGCCTTGCAGCGCTCTTTCGGCGGCAGGGCGTAGCCCGAGCAACCGAGGAACACGCCGGTGGAGGCGGTACGGATCATCATCGGCCGGCCACATTCGCGGCACGGGATATCGGTCAGGGTCGGCGTGTTGGCGCGCATGCCGTTGTCGCCGTCGGCGGCCACTTCGAGCTTCTTCTTGAAGTCGCCGTAGAACTCGTCGAGCAGGTGCTTCCACTCGCGCTCGCCCTGGGCGACGTCATCGAGATTCTCTTCCATGCCGGCGGTGAAGCCATAGTCCATCAGGTCGGCGAAGCTCTCGCTGAGGCGTTCGGTGACGATGTCGCCCATCTTCTCGGAATAGAAGCGGCGATTGTGCAGGGCGACGTAGCCGCGATCCTGGATGGTGGAAATGATCGCTGCATAGGTCGACGGACGGCCGATACCGCGCTTTTCCATTTCCTTGACCAGGCTGGCTTCCGAGTAGCGCGCCGGCGGCTTGGTGAAGTGCTGGCTGGGGTCGAGCTTGATCAGCTTGAGCGACTCGCGCTCCTTCATTTCCGGCAGCACGGCGTCGTCGCCCGGCTTGCTCATCTGCGGCTGGGCACGGGTATAACCATCGAACTTGAGGATACGGCCCTTGGCGCGCAACTCGAACTGCGCGGCGGTGACGGTCACGGTGGTCGACAGGTATTCGGCCGGCGGCATCTGGCAGGCCACGAACTGGCGCCAGATCAGCTCGTACAGGCGCTCGGCGTCGCGCTCCATGCCGTACAGCTGAGTCGGCCGCAGGTTGACGTCCGAAGGTCGGATCGCCTCGTGCGCCTCCTGGGCGCCCTCCTTGCTCGAGTAGTAGTTGGGCTTCTGCGGCAGGTATTTGCTGCCGTACTCGCTGTCGATGAAGCCGCGCACCATCTCGATGGCATCGGCCGACAGGTTGGTCGAGTCGGTACGCATGTAGGTGATGTAGCCGGCCTCGTAGAGACGCTGGGCCATCATCATGGTCTTCTTCACCCCGAAGCCCAGGCGCGTGCTGGCCGCCTGCTGCAGGGTGGAGGTGATGAACGGCGCGGTCGGCTTGCTGCTGGTCGGTTTGTCCTCGCGCTTGGCGACGCTGTAGCTCGACGCCTTGAGAGTCGCCAGCGCGGCCGTGGCCTGGGCTTCGTTCAGCGGTTTGAAGGCGGCGCCGTTCTCGCGCACCACTTCGAAGCGCACCTGGGCGTCCTTGGCAGTACCGAGGTCGGCGTGCACTTCCCAATATTCTTCGGGCACGAAGGCGCGGATTTCCTTCTCGCGTTCGACCACCAGCTTCACGGCCACCGACTGCACGCGGCCGGCCGACAGGCCACGGGCGATCTTCGCCCACAGCAGCGGCGAGACCATGTAGCCCACCACGCGATCCAGGAAGCGGCGCGCCTGCTGGGCGTTGACGCGGTTGATGTCCAGCTCGCCCGGGGCGGAGAACGCTTCCTGGATGGCCTTCTTGGTGATCTCGTTGAACACCACGCGCTTGTAGCGGCTGTCATCGCCACCGATGGATTCGCGCAGGTGCCAGGCGATGGCTTCCCCCTCTCTATCCAAGTCGGTCGCGAGATAGATGGTGTCGGCTTCCTTGGCCAGGCGGCGCAGTTCCTCGACCACCTTCTCCTTGCCGGGCAGGATTTCGTACTTGGCTTTCCAGCCGTGCTCCGGGTCGACGCCCATGCGCGCGAACAGCTGGCGCTTGGCCTTTTCCTTCGGCGACAGCGCCGGCGCCTCGCCTGCCGCTGCCTTGCCGCGCTTGGCAGGTTCCTTGGTAGCCGCCCCGCCGCTGGTGGGCAGGTCGCGGATATGGCCGATGCTCGACTTCACCACGTACTGGCTGCCCAGGTACTTGTTGATGGTCTTGGCCTTGGCCGGGGATTCCACGATGACCAGCGATTTACCCATGGATTGGAAAATTCCTGAAATTCGGTAGGTGAACGGCGACAGGCGCCTGAAAACACTGTTGGGCGTATCGAGTCGACGCGTAACGCATCGACGATGAAGGCGCCCGCTCGATGGAGCGAACGCGAGAAGCGTGGTGCTGCCGCGGACCAGAGAGGTGCTTTTGCACACCTGCGATTGCCCTGCGTTCAGCTTTGGCCCCGCTATATATAGTGGCGGTCAAGGCAAGGTCAAGGGCGACCGCTTCCTGAGGTGCCCTCAGGGGCGACTGAAAACGCTCGCTTCGGCCTCGACCAAAGCAAAGCGTGGAACCCGCTCGCCGTCCAGTTCCACCTCGCCGGTGAACATTGCCAGCGGTCGCACCCAGAGGCCGAATTCGCCATACAGCGCCTGGTAGACGACCACCTCCTCTTCGCTCTCCGAGTGCCTGGCAACGCCCAGCACACGGTACTCGGGACCTTTGTAATGACGGTAGAGACCGGGTTGCAGCGACATCATTCAATTTCCTGGAAAGTTTTTCGTCCGATACGAAGGAACGACCTCGGCAAGTGTCCGACGATCCGCCCCGCTGGCCTCCCCACTTGCCGGAGCGCCAGAAAACAAAAACCGGGGCTGAAGCCCCGGTTGTGCAACCTGTACAGCGGATTGGAAAGAACCGCTGCGCCACCTTTATATAACGCAGCAGTACAGGCGAACCCTCAGATGCGCTCGAACACCGTGGTGATGCCCTGGCCGAGGCCGACGCACATGGTGGCCACGCCGAAGGTGCCGTCGTTCTGCTTCATCACGTTCAGCAGGGTACCGGAGATACGCGCCCCGGAACAACCGAACGGATGACCCAGCGCAATGGCGCCGCCGTGCAGGTTGACCTTCTCTTCCATCTTGTCGAGCAGCTTGAGGTCCTTGAGCACAGGCAGCGCCTGGGCCGCGAAGGCTTCGTTGAGCTCGACGAAGTCGATGTCATCGATGGTCAGGCCGGCGCGCTTGAGCGCCTTCTGGGTGGACGGCACCGGGCCGTAGCCCATGATCGCCGGGTCGACACCGGCCACGGCCATGGCGCGCACCACGGCCATCGGCTGGATGCCCAGATCCTGGGCACGCTGGGCGCTCATGACGATCATGCAGGAAGCACCATCGGTGATCTGCGACGACGTACCCGCAGTGACGGTGCCGCCCTTGGGGTTGAATGCCGGCTTGAGGTTGGCCAGGCTTTCCAGGGTGGTTTCCGGACGAATGGTCTCGTCGTAGTCGAAGACCTTGAGGAAGCCGTTCTCATCAAAGCCCTGCATCGGGATGATCTCGTCCTTGAACTTGCCTTCGACCGTGGCCTTGTGGGCCAGCTGGTGCGAACGCACGCCGAACTTGTCCTGGGCTTCGCGGCTGATGTTGTGCATCTTGCCCAGCATCTCGGCGGTCAGGCCCATCATGCCGGACGCCTTGGCGGCGTACAGCGACAGGTGCGGGTTCGGGTCGACGCCATGCATCATGCCGACGTGGCCCATGTGCTCGACGCCGCCGACCACGAAGACATCGCCATTGCCGGTCTGGATCGCCTGCACGGCGGTGTGCAACGCGCTCATCGACGAGCCGCACAGGCGGCTGACGGTCTGCCCGGCACTGGTGTGCGGGATCTGGGTCATCAGCGAGGCCATGCGGGCGATGTTCCAGCCCTGCTCCAGGGTCTGGTTGACGCAACCCCAGATGACGTCCTCGACTTCCTTGGGGTCGACCTTGGCGTTGCGCTCCAGCAGTTTGCTGATCAGCTGCGCCGACATCGTTTCGGCACGGGTGTTACGGTGCATGCCGCCCTTGGAACGACCCATCGGGGTCCGGCCGAAGTCGACGATGACTGCATCTCTTGGATTCAGGCTCATAAATTCACTCTCGCTCCAATCGTTGCGCGATTAACCAAAGAAGGTCTGGCCGTTTTTGGCCATTTCACGCAGTTTCTCGGTCGGCTGATACAGCGCGCCCAGATCGGCGTACTTGTCGGCCAGGGCCACGAATTCGGCAACCCCGACGCTGTCGATGTAACGCAGCGCACCCCCCCGGAAGGGTGGGAAACCGATGCCGTAGATCAGGCCCATGTCGGCCTCGGCGGCGGTCTCGACGATGCCGTCCTCCAGGCAGCGCACGGTTTCCAGGCACAGCGGGATCATCATGATGTTGACGATGTCCTCGTCGCTCAGCTCACGCTGCTCGGCCACGATCGACTTGAGCAACTCGTAGGCCTCGGGGTCGCTGACCTTTTTCGGCTTGCCGCGCTTGTCGGTCTCGTAGGCGTAGAAGCCCTTGCCGTTCTTCTGGCCCAGGCGGTTGGCTTCGTACATCACGTCGACCGCGGTACGGCCTTCCACGGCCATGCGGTCCGGAAAACCTTCGGCCATCACGTCACGGCCATGGTGGCCGGTGTCGATGCCGACCACGTCGGACAGGTAGGCCGGGCCCATGGGCCAGCCGAACTTCTCCATGACCTTGTCGATACGGGCGAAGTCGACACCGAAGCTCAGCAGCTTGGAGAAGCCGCCGAAATACGGGAACAGCACGCGGTTGACCAGGAAGCCCGGGCAGTCGTTGACCACGATCGGGTTCTTGCCCATCTTCTTGGCGTACGCCACGGTGGTGGCCACCGCCTCGTCACTGGATTTCTCGCCGCGGATGACTTCGACCAGCGGCATCATGTGCACCGGGTTGAAGAAGTGCATGCCGACGAAGTTTTCCGGGCGCTTGAGGGCCTTGGCCAGCAGGCTGATGGAAATGGTCGAGGTGTTGGAGGCCAGGATGGTGCCCTCCTTGACCGCCGCCTCGACCTCGGCCAGCACGGCCTGCTTGACCTTGGGGTTCTCGACCACGGCTTCGACGACGATGTCGACATGGCCGAAGTCGCCATAGGACATGGTCGGGCGAATGGCGCTCAGCGATTCGGCCATCTGCGCGGTGGTCATGCGGCCTTTCTCGACGCGCTTGCCGAGCAGCTTGGAGGCCTCGTTCAGGCCCATCTTGATGCCTTCCTCGCGGATATCCTTCATCAGGATCGGCGTGCCCTTGGAGGCCGACTGGTAGGCGATGCCGCCGCCCATGATGCCGGCACCGAGCACGGCAGCCAGTTTCACGTCCTGGGCGATGGCGTCATGGGCCTTGGCCTTCTTCTTCAGTTCCTGGTCATTGAGGAACAGGCCGATCAGGCTTTGCGCCACCGAGGTCTTGGCCAGCTTGGCGAAGCCGGCGGCCTCCACTTCTAGGGCCTTGTCACGGCCGAAGTTGGCGGCCTTCTGGATGGTCTTGATCGCTTCGACCGGCGCCGGGTAGTTCGGGCCAGCCTGGCCGGCCACGAAACCCTTGGCGGTTTCGAAGGCCATCATCTGTTCGATGGCGTTGAGCTTGAGCTTCTCGAGCTTGGGCTGACGCTTGGCCTTGTAGTCGAGCTCACCGGAGATGGCACGCTTGATCAGGTCCAGGGCACCGGCCTGCAGCTTGTCGGCGGCAACCACGGCATCGACCGCGCCGACCTTGAGGGCTTCCTCGGCACGGTTTTCCTTGCCGGATGCGATCCACTCGACGGCGTTGTCGGTACCGATCAGACGCGGCAGGCGCACGGTGCCACCGAAGCCCGGGTAGATGCCCAGTTTGACTTCGGGCAGACCGATCTTGGCGCCTTCGGCCATGATCCGGTAATCGGCGGCCAGGCACATTTCCAGGCCGCCACCCAGGGCGATGCCGTTGATGGCAACCACGGTGGGCACGTTCAGGTCTTCGAAATCGCTGAAGATCCGGTTGGCTTCCAGGCCGCTGGAAACCAGTTGCTCTTCGGGCAGCTTGAAGTTGTCGACGAACTCGGTGATGTCGGCACCGACGATGAACACGTCCTTGCCGCTGCTGACGATCACGCCCGTGATCGAGGCGTCGGCCTTGATCGCATCGACGCTCTGGCGCAGCTCGCTCAGGGTCAGACGATTGAACTTGTTGACGGACTCACCCTTGAGGTCGAACTTGAGTTCGACGATGCCGCTTTCAAGAGCCTTAACCGTGATGGCTTTACCTTCGTAAATCATCAACTGATCTCCACGCTAAGGGAATCTGAACAGTACACACCGGAGTCAACCGGCCAATTCACGCTACGAACAACGTAGACGAAAAAGGGCTACCCGCCGATGCGATAGTCGGACTGGATTGGGCACTGCCAGCGAGGCAAACGCTCAATTCATACGCCCGTTTGATTTGGGTGAGCACACCTTCTCGGAAAAGCCTGCGATTGTCAATTGGCGTTATGTAGCCGAGTGGAGCGGGCACTACGCAGACCATACAGTCACTTTCAGTCTGGGCGAAAAGTCGATCATCGGTGTCGATAACGCATCATTCGGGCGGCGCAGATAACCCCTTTGCAGGCGCTAGCCAAAACGCCCGACCGCGGGTAGAGTCGCGGCCATTCGGCTGCCACCGAATACAAAAAAACAACAAGAACGAGCGATGACCCGAGGTGCCAGCATGCCAGCCTACTTGCGTGCCTTCTCTCTGCGTACCCTCCTGCTGACCGCCCTGCTGCTATCGAGCGCCGCCGGGCACGCCAGCACTACCAGCGACTTCCAGCATCTGCAGACCTTCCATCTCGCCACCCAGAAAAGCCTGGGCGACTTCTACATGTACAACGCCATGGAAGGCGATCAGCGCTACGCGCGGATGATCGACGCTTCACGCCAACAGGCGCGCGACGGGCTGAACAAATTGGCGAACCTGGCCGATGTCGGCGCCGCGCGCCTGCAGACCCAACTGCAACAGCAATGGCAGTTGTACGACGGGGAGCTGACGAGCCTGATGGCCGCGCTGCAGAAACAGGGCTACACGGACCTGCAGCCGGTCGCAGACCTGGCCGCACGCAACCGCCAGCTTCTGGCCACCGCACAGGCGCTTTACGAAGCGCTGCAACGCATGGACGGCAGCGCCATCAGCGCACAAATGGCGGCCACACGCGAGCTCAGCGTGCTGATGCAAGGCATCGCGGTGAACTACGCCGCGCGTAGCGCCTCGGTGGGCGCGAGTTTCTCGGGGGATAGCAGCGAACGCCCCATCGAGGAGCTGGTAGCCGACTTTTCCGCGCGCCTGACCGCGCTGCGCAAGCAGCCCGGCAACAGCGTGGCGGTCAACACCACGCTCGACGGCGTGGCGACCAAATGGCGTTATATCGAGGGTTCGTTGCGCAACTACAACGAAAAGAGCGTGCCGTTTCTGGTCAACAAGTATTCGGACAGCATCATCCGCAGCCTGGCGGATGTCGACGCCATCTACGCGGCGTCAGGCCGCCAGTCGTGATCCGTTGCCATGAACCGGCCTGCGACTCAGGCGCGGCCCTTGAGAAAGGCGGCAATCGCCGGCAGGGATTCCGGCTGCGCCCGCTCGCCCCAGAACAGGGCGATCATCTGCGGCGTGGCCTCGGCCTTGTAGACGTCGGCCGGCAACGTGGCGAGTTGCTCGCTCAGCGACGCATCCGTGCAGGGCTCCTGCCACTTGTTCAGCCACTTGCCCGGCTCGCTCTGCCAGTAACACCAGCTGTCCTGACGGCCCCGAGGGCGCGGGCTGTGGTACTGCGGGCAGGGGTTGGGCGGCGTTTTACTCAGCCAGTACGGCCACTCCTCGCGGGCCAGCTGCATCGCCAAACCCAGACGCCGGGCCTGCAGGCGCACGTCCATCTGCCCGCGCTGGCGACGCGACGGCACCAGCCAGACCAGCGGGCTGAGTGCGAAAACCAGTAGGGCGAGAACGATCCATCCCGTCATAATTTCTATCTCGACTGCGCAACCTGTGGTAAATGCTCAAACCAGCCATACTTGAAATCACTGGTCACCCTTGTAAGGAGACAACCCCATGTCCTACCAGCACATTCTGGTCGCCGTCGATCTGACCGAGGAGTGCGACCCGGTAATGAAGCGCGCCCAGGCTCTGGCGAGCAGCACCCAGGCCAAGCTTTCCGTGGTGCATATCGTCGAACCCATGGCCATGGCTTTCGGCGGCGACGTGCCGATGGACCTGTCGATGCTGCAACAGCAGCAGTTCGAACAGGCCAAGGAGCGTCTCGACGCCTTCGCCATCAAACACCCGCAGCTCACCGCCGAGAACCGTCACCTGGCCTACGGCCAGCCGCGTCAGGAAATCCACCGTCTGGCCGCCGAACAGCACTGCGACCTGATCATCGTCGGCAGCCATGGCCGTCATGGTCTGGCCCTGCTGCTCGGTTCCACCGCCAACGACGTGCTGCATGGCGCGCCGTGCGACGTACTGGCGGTCAGCCTGAAGAAACCAGCGGCCTGATCAGCCCTGGCGAACGCCGCCGGGCACCCGCCCGGTGGCGTCCCACCCGCCCCTTCCGACGCTGCCCCACCCTCGCCGGTCAGCCTTCCAGTTCAG
>CBIFVM010000045.1:0-29053 GCA_966186235.1 uncultured Pseudomonas sp. | reverse complement strand
GAAAAGGCCCGCATCGATGCGGGCCTTTTCATGTGTGCCGGATAATCAGGCGTGGGGCAGAAACAGGTCGCTCAGTAGCTGGCTGCGCGGCAGGCCGGCCAGGTACAGGAGCCGTGAGAACGCTTCCACGGCCTCGGAACCGCCGCAGAGCAAGGCCACCGTCTGCCGGGACGCGAGGCGCAGGGTCGACAGGAAAGCGGGCAACTGCGCCGCCTCGATCAGCTCGACCTGCACCTGCGGATTATGCTCGGCGACTTCCCGCAACGCCTGCGCCAGGTAATGCTCGTCACCCGTACTGGCCAGATGCACGACGCGGATCGGCCCCCGGTGTTCCTGACGCAGCGCCTCGCGCAATACGGCCCACAAGGGCGCCAGGCCGGTTCCGGCGGCGAGCAGCCAAAGCGGCCGTTCCTGCCAGTCAGCGTCGTAGTGCAGCGCGCCGCCACTCAGTGCTCCGAGGCGGAGACTGTCGCCCGCCTGAAGCTGCCGGGCGGCATCGCAGAAAGCGCCAGGCCGGCCGCAATCGATGTGAAATTCCAGGCTGGCGTCTTCCCCAGGCAGACAGGCGAGCGAGTATGGTCGGGCGATACCCTCGGCCGTCCATAACAGCAGGTGCTGGCCCGCCCGATAGCGCAGGGGGTGCTGCGGCTGCAGGCGCAGGCGCATTACCCGCTCGCTGAGCCAATCCAGGGCCTGTACCTGTGCCGGCAGCCCATCGCGGGTCGGGTCGAATACTTCCACCTGCAAGGGCTGGACCACGCTGCACTGGCAAGCCAGCCGCCAGCCCTGCTCGCGGCGTGCGGAATCAAGAGCATCGGGTTTGGCGTCGCGTGGCTCGCCCGCCACGCAGCGAACCATGCAGGCCTGGCAACTGCCGGCGCGGCAACTATAGGGCACCGGCACTGCGGCGGCGAGTAGCGCATCGAGCAGGTTGCAGGCCGGGGCAACGTCCCAGCAGCGGTCATTCAGCCGCAGCTGGGGCATCGGTCAGTTCCCAGGTAGAGGCACTGCGGTTGCGACCGCTGCGCTTGGCCTCATAAAGCGCCTGGTCAGCCCGGTGCAGGGCCTCATCAAGATCGTCGTGCAGGGTCACCAGGGTCATTCCCACGGAAAGGCTGAGGTTGGTCACCTTAACATTAACCGGCTCGCACTCACTGAATGCCACACGCAGGCGCTCGCAACAGGCCATGAACGAATCGGCATCGGTATCGGGAATCAGCAGCACGAACTCCTCGCCGCCGTAACGGGCAATCAGGTCTCCCTCACGCAGGCAGGCGCTGGCCACGCCGGCGAAGGCCTGCAGTACGCGGTCACCGGCAGCGTGCCCATAGCGGTCGTTGATGCTCTTGAAATGATCGAGGTCGATCAGCGCCAAACCGTGCTGGCGCAGCGGCGTCAGGCTCTCCAGCGCCTGGGTGGCCATGCGCAGGAAATGCCGACGGTTGCACAGCCCGGTGAGTTCGTCGGTGGCCACCATGTCCTCGAGTTGGCGCATCATGCCGCGCAGGGTTTCCTGGTGCGCCTGCAGGGCGAATCGGCGTTTGCGCATGCGCAGGCGCATCTGCTGCATGTACCAGGCGAACATGTTCAGCCAGGCCAGCGACACCGCCAGTACACAGACCTGCAGAATCGCAAGACCAGCAGCATGGGTGGTGCCGGCCAGGAACTCGTAGAGGTTGACGGCCACAAAACTGGCCAAGGCCAGGCACGCACAGCGAAAGAACACCCAGGTGCGCAGCTGGAACAGCCCGAACAGCATCGACATCGGGTAAAGCACCAGCAAGGTGCCCCGCCCGTGATCGAGCATGGCGACCAACGCGGTGGTCAGGCCAAGGGCAACCAGCAATTGCGCCTCGGTCAGGCTCGGGTCACTGAATCCCATATTGCGGCCACTGAAAAACAAGCCGAGGAACACTAGCTGGCTGACCACGGTGGCGGCCAACAGCAGCGCGATAGAACTGCCGGGGGCGCTGAACAGATCGCAGAAATAGGCCACCAGCACCAGGATCGAATTGGTCAGATAAGTGGCCACGGCCATACCGAAACGCTTGATCATCAAGCGCTGCAAGGTCTTTTTGCCTAGGCGATTATCACTGGAGATCATGGGCTCCTTCCCATACTGGCAACTGGCCTTCACTCTAACCGGGCGCCCATAAAAAGCCTAGTGAATATGTGGAGTTATCGCGGCTGCCCAACGGGTGTCCCGGGCTCTGCCCGCGCGGTATACTGCGGCGCCTTTTTGAACCAGCCGGCCATGTTCCGGCATTTGAAGTTCCTGCCCTACAAGGGAGCGCCCCACATGACCGTGATCAAGCAAGACGACCTGATCCAGAGCGTCGCCGACGCCCTGCAGTTCATCTCCTACTACCACCCCGTCGATTTCATCCAGGCGATGCACGAAGCCTACCTGAAGGAAGAATCGCCGGCTGCCCGCGACTCCATGGCGCAGATCCTGATCAACTCGCGCATGTGTGCCACCGGCCACCGCCCGATCTGCCAGGACACCGGCATCGTCACCGTCTTCATCAAGGTCGGCATGGACGTGCGCTGGGACGGCGCCACCATGAGCGTCGACGACATGATCAACGAAGGCGTACGCCGCGCCTACAACCTGCCCGAGAACGTGCTGCGTGCCTCGATCCTGGCCGACCCGGCCGGTGCCCGCAAGAACACCAAGGACAACACCCCGGCGGTGATCCACTACTCCATCGTCCCTGGCGACAAGGTGGAAGTGGACGTCGCGGCCAAGGGCGGCGGCTCCGAGAACAAGTCGAAGATGGCCATGCTCAATCCGTCCGACTCGATCGTCGACTGGGTACTGAAGACCGTGCCGACCATGGGCGCCGGCTGGTGCCCGCCCGGCATGCTCGGCATCGGCATTGGCGGTACCGCCGAGAAGGCCGCAGTGATGGCCAAGGAAGTGCTCATGGAGCACATCGACATCCATGAGCTGCAGGCCCGTGGCGCGCAGAACAAGATCGAAGAGCTGCGTCTGGAGCTGTTCGAGAAGGTCAACCAGCTGGGCATCGGCGCCCAGGGCCTGGGCGGCCTGACCACCGTACTCGACGTGAAGATCATGGATTACCCGACCCACGCCGCTTCGCTGCCGGTGTGCATGATCCCCAACTGCGCCGCCACCCGCCACGCCCACTTCGTGCTCGATGGCAGCGGCCCGGCCGAGCTGGAAGCGCCTTCCCTGGACGCCTACCCGGAAATCGTCTGGGAAGCAGGCCCGTCGGCGCGTCGTGTCGACCTCGACACCCTGACCCCGGAAGACGTGCAGAGCTGGAAACCGGGCGAGACCATCCTGCTCAACGGCAAGATGCTCACCGGCCGCGACGCTGCGCACAAGCGCATGGTCGAGATGCTCAACAAGGGTGAAGAACTGCCCGTCGACCTGAAAGGCCGCTTCATCTATTACGTGGGCCCGGTCGACCCGATCGGCGACGAAGTGGTAGGCCCAGCCGGCCCGACCACCGCCACGCGGATGGACAAGTTCACCCGGCAGATCCTCGAGCAGACCGGCCTGCTGGGCATGATCGGCAAATCCGAGCGCGGCCCGACCGCCATCGACGCGATCAAGGACAACAAGGCCGTGTACCTGATGGCCGTCGGCGGCGCCGCCTACCTGGTCGCCCAGGCGATCAAGAAGTCCAAGGTGCTGGCGTTCGCCGAGCTGGGCATGGAAGCGATCTACGAGTTCGAGGTCAAGGACATGCCGGTCACCGTCGCCGTCGACAGCAACGGCGAGTCGGTGCACATCACAGGCCCTGCGATCTGGAACAAGAAGATCGCCGAAAGCCTGGCGGTGGAAGTGCAGTAAGCATCGCCCTGCGCTAAACAGAAGCCCGGCCTAGTGCCGGGCTTTTGCGTTTCTGGGGTTTCGAGCGTCAACCGCCCCCGGGTATCGCTTCGCTCAACACCGGGCTACAGGCGATCAACGTAGCCTGTGGTTGAGCGAAGCGATACCCAGGTCCGGCTACCTTGATCCGGGCCACGACAGCGGTCAGAACTCCAGGGTGCTGGAGAGCTGCACCTGGCGCGGCTCGCCGACGGAAACGGCAAGGTTGTTCACCGACGAGCTGTAGTAGGTCTTGTCGAACAGGTTCTTCACGTTGAGCTGCAGCTTGAGCTTGTTGTCGCCCAGGCGCGTGTCGTAGCTGGTGAAGGCGTCGGCCACGGTGTAGGACGGCAGGGTGAAGTTATTGGCCGCATCGCCTTCCCGGTCACCCACATAGCGAGCGCCCACACCGGCGCGCACACGGTCGGCACCGAATACCTGGCCGAAGTCATACACGCCGTACAACGACGCGGTGTGCCGGGCCACGTTCTGCAGGCCATTGCCCTTGAGTTCCGGATCCTTGGTCACCTCGGCATCGGTAAAGGCGTAGGTGCCGATCAGGCTGAGGTCGTCGGTCAGCTGCCCGGTCACGTCCAGCTCGACGCCGCGGGAGCGCACTTCACCTGCGCCAGTGGCGACCGTTTCGGCAAGGCCATTAACCTCTACGGTCTGGGTCACCAGCACGTTCTCTTTGACGATATCAAACAGCGCCAGGGTGCCGGTGATGCGCCCGGGCATATCCAGCTTGGCGCCGATCTCCCAGCTCTTGCCCTCCTCCGGCGGCACACCGTTGATGGGAGCATCACCCGTCAGCGGCGCGATGGTCGAGTTGGGTTTGAATGACTCAGTGTAGCCGCCGTACAGCGACAGCTCCTCGTTGAGCTTGTACACCAGGCCGACCCGCGGTACCCAGACCTGGCCATCGATATCGGTGTTTTTCTTGAACGGCCGGCCGCGCCCGGCAAGCTGGTCATAAAGCTGATAGCGCGCTCCAGCCACGAAGATCCACTGTTCGTTCAGGTGCACCGAATCCTGGAAGAAGGCGGATTGGGTCACCACGCGATCGGTCTGGTCGCTATCCGATGCAGCCACGGTGGTGGGCACCGGCACATTGCCGTAGACCGGGTTGAACGGGTCGAAACGGATGGCGGTGTTCTGGCGCAGCAGATCTTCACGGTAGAACTTGCGGTACTCATGGTCCACGCCCATCAACAGGTCGTGTTGCATGCCGCCGAGCTGCACCTTGCCATCCAGATCGAAGGTGGCGAAATGCGAGGTGCTGACGGCTCCGCGGGTGCCATCCAGGCGGCGAACGTAGTCGTTGCTGGTTTGCGAGGCGGGCTCACGGAAGATCCGCGCCTGATAATCATCGTAGCGGTCACGGTTGTAGCTGTAGGCGAAGTGCGCCTTCCAGTCTTCGTTGAGCTGGTGCGACAGGTCGAAGAGGGTCAGGTGCGAGCGGCCATCGGTGATGTTGTAGGCCTCGTCCAGTCGACGCTCGGCGGGAATGTCCAGCGGCTTGCCGTTACGGAAAACTGTGCCGCGATCGAACGGCACCGAATACTCGCGGTACTCGTGGCTGAGGGTCACCGTGGTGTCTTCGCCGTACCAGGCCAGCGAGGGCGCGAAGGTCTTGTCGCGGTTGGTGCCGAAGCTGCGCCAGTAGTCGGCGTCGTCATAATCGGCGACCAGGCGGTAGGCCAGGCCGGTTTCGCCCAGCGGGCCGGTGATATCCAGGGTGCCGCCGCTGCCGTTCTTGCCGTGGCCGTAGGTCGAGGCACGGCCTGTGATGGCGCGGTAGCTCTCCAGCTGCGGCTTCTTGCTGACCACGTTGATCACGCCGCCCGGATCGAGAATGCCGTAGAGCATCGACGACGGCCCCTTGAGCACTTCGACGCGCTCGGCGGTGGCGGTGAAGTTGCGGCCCTGGATGGTGCGCATGCCGTCACGCAGGATGGAGCCGTCGCGGTTATCGCCGAAACCGCGCTTCATCACCGCATCCAGGGTGCTGCCCAAGGTGTTGGACTGGGTGATGCCGCTGACGTTGACCAGCGCCTCGTCGAGCGTCTGCGGCTGTTGATCCTGCAGCACCTGGGTCGGCACCACCGCGACGGCCTGGGGGATTTCCAGCAGCGGCGTGTCGGTGCGCGTCAGCGAGGTGGTTTCCGGCGGCTGGTAGCTGGTGCTCGGCGTGCGTTGCGACTGGATGTTCACCGCACCAAGGTTCAGGGCGCCGTCGCTGGGCAGCGCCTGCAGGGTAACGGTACCGGCACCCGCCCGGGCGAAGGTGAAGCCGGACCCGGCCAGCAACCGGGCCAGCGCCTGCTCGGCGCTCATGCGCCCCTCGAGTGCTGGCGCCTGTAACGCGTAGGGCGCTTCGTCGGTGTACACCACATTGAGGCCGGTGACGCGGCTGAAGGCGTCGAGCGCCCGTGGCAGCGGCTGCGCAGCGATGGCGAAGTCGTAGGTCGCGGCCTGATCGGCGCTGGCCTGGGCCTGGGCCGGCTGCGCCAGGGGCAGGATGGCCGAGCCCAGCAGGCAGGTGGCCAGACCGATGCGTTTCAAGGAGGCATCCTGCCGGCGCATGGTGCGGTGGTTCATGGTGGTGTTCATCCAGAGGCGGGCTGTCAGTGCGAAAAAGTCGCATTCAAAGCACTACACGAATGCCGCGCGGATCTACCTCACCTGCTGGCGAAAATATTTTTCAGCGCAGGATGATCAGCCGGCCAAGCACCTTGTGCTGCTCGAAGCCCACCACGCCCTGCAGGGCATCGAGAATCGCTTCGGGATCCTGGCTGGCGAAGCTGCCGCTGACCCGTTTGCCGCGCAGCGCATCGTCGAGCAGCACGATGCGCCCCGGGTGATAACGACGCAGCTCGTCGAGCACCTCGCCCAGCGGGGCGCGATAGAAACTCAGGCGGCCATCGCGCCAGGCGGTCAGCGCAGCGGTGTCGACGGTCAGGGGATTGCCGCTGACGCCATCCCGGTAACTGACCTGCTGATCGGCAGTCAGTACCCGCGGCGCCTCCAGTGGCCCGCCGCGCACCGCCACCCGCCCCTGCTGCACCGAAACCCGCGCGCCCTCGCCCAGGCGCCGCACCTCGAAACGCGTGCCGAGCACCCGCGCCTCGCCACCGGCCGCGGCGACGGTAAAGGGAATCTCACCCGGCACCACGCTGAAGTAAGCCGCACCACGGCGTAGCTCGACGTGCCGCTCACCCGCGCTGTAGCTCACGGCGATGGCGCTGTCGGCGTCCAGCACCACGCTCGATCCGTCGCTTAGCGTCACCGTGCGCACCTTACCCGGCGCCGAGACCATGTCCGCGCCCAGGTCATCGACCCAACGCAGCGGCTGCCAACCGCCGGCCCACACCACCAGCAGCAGGCAGGCGGCCATCGCCAGGGTCGGCGCCCAGTACCGGCGCCGGCGCTGCGGCGCACGCAGGTACTGCTGCAGGGCGGCATGCTCCTCATCGGCCAGTTGCTGGGCAGCCGGGCGACTGAGATGCCAGAGCGACTGCATGCGCACGAAGGTATCGACATGCTCGGGCGCAGCGGCCAGCCATTGCTCGAACGCCATCTGCACGCCATCGTCGGGCTGGCCCTGCAGGCGGCCGAGCCATAGCCAGGCGTCCTGCTCGATAAGCGACAGCGGTGGGGATGACTCGAGGCTCATGGCGCAGCGCTTCCGTGTGAATGGCTGGCCGGCGTATCGATGACGCTGGCCTTGCAAGCTTCCAGGGCGCGCATCATATGTTTTTCCACCGCGCTCTGGGAAAGCGCCATGCTGCGGGCGATCTGCCCGTAGGTCTGGCCATGGATGCGGTTGAGCAGAAAGATGTGCCGGGTGCGCTCTGGCAAGGCCCGCAAGGCCGCCTCGACACGGCGCAGGTCACTGCCCGCCTCCAGCGCTGCATCCAGCGAAACGCTCGAATCGCCGCGCTGCTCGGGCACCAGACCCGCCTCGTTGCGCGAGCGAGCGCCCTCGCTGCGCAAGTGGTCGATGGCCAGGTTGTGGGCACTGCGAATCAGGTAACTGCCCATGTCTTCGAGTGGCGCGCTGGGCCGTCGCCAGAAGCGCAGAAACAACTCCTGTACCAGGTCCGCCGCCGTCGCCCGACAGCCGACGCGCCGACGCAATACCGCTTCCATCTGCTCGCGACGGGCGAGAAAGGTGTGCAGGAACGCGTCACGTTGCACCGGCTCCGTCACGGACGGGTCGGGCTGGCGAGGTTCGGGCGAGGACGGGAGATCGACCATGTAAATGGGCTGCTCGTGGCGATGCGGACAGAAGCGAGACGGCAAGGCAGCGAATGATAATGCTTATCAACAAATACCGATAGCCATACGACGAGCGGAACGATCACCCGCGGCCCGTGGCCTAAGCCAGACGCGCCAAAAGGAGCCGCCATGACCTTTTCCATCGTTGCCCACTGCCCGCGAACCGGCCAGTTCGGGGTTGCCGCCGCCACCGCCATGCCCGCCGTGGGCAAATTGCTCAGCCATGCAGCGGCCGGTGCCGGCGCGGTGGCGACCCAGGCCCAGGTCAATCCGTACCTGGGGCTCGACGGCCTGGCGCTGCTGCGCGCAGGACATTCGGCGCCAGCCGCCCTGAAGCGGCTGATGGACACCGACCCGTGCATGCAACTGCGCCAGCTGGCGCTGATCGACAGCAACGGCGACAGCGTGTGCTGGACGGGCAGCGAGTGCATCCCCTGGGCAGGCTCGCTGTCCGGCGAACAGTTCTCCGTGCAGGGCAATCGGCTGGCCGGCCCGCAGGTGCTCGATGCCGTCGCCGATGCCTTTCGCCGCGGTGAGGACCGCCCGCTGGTCGAGCGCCTGATCGATGCCCTGGAAGCCGGCGATGACCGCGGTGGTGACCGTGAAGGCGAATCCTCGGCAGTCATCTATATCGTCGACCGCGAGGAATACCCGCTGTGGGATATCCGCGTCGACCATCACCGCGACCCGGTCGCCGAACTGTGGCGCCTGCACGCCGTGTTCGCCCGTGAAGTGCTGCCGGAAATCCTCGCCATGCCGACCCGCGACAATCCGGCAGGCAAGGCGGCCGAAGATTCAGTCTGAAATCAACGACCGACCGTAGCCTGGGTCGAGGCAGCGACACTCGGGATCTCTGACTCTCTCGCCCCGCGTTTCTCCCGCTTTGCTGGTGCGCAGGTTAAGGTGTGGGCATCCATACCCCGGAGAACACCATGAGCAAGCGCGCCCTGATTCTGATCGACATCCAGAACGACTACTTCCCTGGCGGCAAGTGGTCGCTGCATGAAATGGACGCCGCCGCTGCCAATGCGGCTCGCGTGCTGGCCGCCGCCCGCGCTGCGGGTGACACGGTGGTACACGTGCGCCATGAATTCGAGAGCATGGACGCGCCCTTCTTCACGCCCGGTTCCAGCGGCGCGCACATCCATGATCAGGTCGAATCGCGGGCCGGCGAAAGCGTGGTGCTCAAGCACAAGGTCAACGCCTTTCTCGGTACCGACCTGAAGACGCTGCTGGACAAGGCTGGCGTGCAGGAAGTCACCCTGGTCGGCGCCATGAGCCATATGTGCATCGACGCCGCCGCTCGTGCCAGCGCCGATTTCGGTTACGCCACCACGGTGGTGCACGATGCCTGTGCGACCCGTGATCAGGAGTTCGAAGGCAAGCAGGTTCCCGCAACACAGGTACAGGCGGCCTATATGGCCGCCCTGGCATTCGCCTATGCGACGGTGGTATCGACCGAGCAGTATCTGGCGGGCTGACGTCTGCTGGCATTTGTGGGAGCGCGCCCTGCGCGCGACATCACACTCATTGATAACTCCGCAACTCCGTAGCCTGCGGGCGAGCGCAGCGATACCCAGGGCAATCGCTCCCGGGTATTGCTGCGCTCGACACCGGGTTACCCGCGCCTCACGCCAGCTCCTTGCGCAACTGTCGCGCCGCCGCGACCATATTCACCAACGCCGCCTCGGTCTCCG
The DNA here is from genome assembly GCA_966186235.1 of uncultured Pseudomonas sp. GTDB lineage: Bacteria > Pseudomonadota > Gammaproteobacteria > Pseudomonadales > Pseudomonadaceae > Aquipseudomonas. The sequence goes on along the minus strand of CBIFVM010000045.1, from coordinate 19,234 downwards.
GCCAACCGCGGGTCTTCAGGCCGCAATCCGGGTTGACCCACAGGCGTTCGGCGGGGATGCGCCGCACCGCCTTGCGCATCAGCTTGACCATCTCGGCAGTGTCCGGCACGCGCGGCGAATGGATGTCGTAGACGCCCGGGCCGATTTCGTTGGGGTATTCGAAGGCCTCGAAGGCGTCCAGCAGCTCCATGTCCGAGCGCGAAGTCTCGATGGTGATCACGTCGGCATCCATGGCGGCGATGGACTCGATCACGTCGTTGAACTCGCTGTAGCACATGTGGGTGTGGATCTGGGTTTCGTCGCGCACGCCGCTGGCGCATAGGCGAAACGCCTCGGTCGCCCAGTCCAGATACGCCTGCCAGTCCACCTGGCGCAGTGGCAGGCCTTCCCGGAACGCGGCCTCGTCGATCTGGATGACCTTGATACCGGCCGCCTCCAGATCCACCACCTCGTCACGCAATGCCAGGGCCAGCTGACGAGCCTGCACTTCGCGGCTGACGTCCTCGCGGGGGAACGACCACATCAGCATGGTCACCGGGCCGGTCAGCATGCCCTTCATCACCTTGCCGGTGAGGCTCTGGGCATAGCGGATCCACTCCACGGTCATGGCTTTCGGGCGGCTCAGGTCGCCGTAGATGATCGCCGGTTTGACGCAGCGTGAGCCGTAGCTCTGCACCCAGCCGAAGCGGGTGAACAGGTAGCCGTCGAGTTGCTCGGCGAAGTACTCGACCATGTCGTTGCGCTCGGCCTCGCCGTGTACCAGTACGTCCAGGCCCAGGCGTTCCTGAATCTCCACCGCATGGCGAATCTCGCTGTGCATCGCATCGGTGTAATCGCCCAGCGACAGCTTGCCCTGCTTGAACGCCTGGCGGGCCAGACGAATCGCCGAGGTCTGCGGAAAGGAGCCGATGGTGGTGGTGGGGAATGGCGGCAGGGCCAGGCCAATGCGCTGCTTGGCGATACGCTGGGCGAAAGGCGAACGGCGCTGGCTGTCGCCCGTTTTAACCGCGGAGAGACGCGCCTGCACTTGGGGTTTGTGAATGCGTGGCGACGCCGCCCGGCTGGCCTGCACGGCGCGGCTTTCGGCCAGCGCCTTGTGTACCTCGGGGGCATCGGGCTGGTTGACGGACCGGGCCAGCACCGCCACTTCGGCGCACTTCTGGGTGGCGAAGGCCAGCCAGCTTTTCAGTTCCGCATCCAGGCCTTCTTCACGGGCCAGGTCGACCGGGCTGTGCAGCAGCGAGCAGGACGGCGCGATCCACAGACGTTCGCCGAGCCGGCTATGGGCATGGCCGATCACCGCCAGGGCCTTTTCCAGGTCGCAGCGCCATACGTTACGGCCATTGACCACGCCAAGGGACAGCACCTTGTAGGCCGGCAGGCGGTCGAGAATGGTCGGGTACTGCTGCGGCGCGCGCACCAGGTCGATGTGCAGGCCGTCCACCGGCAGGTTGGCGGCCAGGCCGAGATTGTCCTCCAGGCCACCGAAGTAGGTGGCGATCAGCTTCTTCAGCGGCTCGCGCTGCAGGCTGTTGTAGGCACGCTCGAAGGCGTTCTTCCAGTCCTGGGGCAAATCGAGCACCAGAATCGGCTCGTCGATCTGCACCCACTCCACGCCCTGCTCGGCCAGGCGCTGGAAGATCTGCCCATAAAGCGGCAGCAGGCGTTCGAGCAGCTCCAGTTTGTCGAAACCCTGGGCATCGCCCTTGAGCTTGCCCAGCCACAGGTAGGTGAGCGGGCCGATCACCACCGGCTTGACGCGATGGCCAAGGGCATGGGCTTCGGCCACTTCCTCGAACAGTTGCTCCCAACCGAGGGCGAACTGCTGGTCGGCGGTGAATTCGGGCACCAGGTAGTGGTAGTTGGTATCGAACCACTTCGTTAGCTCCAGTGCATGAAGGGGCTGCGCATGGGCACCGCCGCAACAGGCATCGCCACTGACGCCACGGGCCATGGCGAACAGCGTCTCTAGGGTCGGCTTGCCGCTGGCCGGGCGGAAGCGCTCGGGTATCACGCCGAAGGCCAGCGAGTGCGCCAGCACCCCGTCGTACCAGGCGAAATCGCCGACCGGTAGCAGTTCGATGCCGGCATCCTTCTGCACCTGCCAGTGGCGAGCACGCAGCTCGCGGCCCACGGCGCGCAGGCCGGCTTCGTCCAGTTCACCTTTCCAGAACGCCTCCTGGGCTTTCTTCAGTTCACGGTCACGTCCGATTCGGGGGAATCCGAGGCTGTGGGCCAGGGCCATGGCGATCTCTCCAATGCATAAATGATGGCGTGCATTGTCGAGACTCGGCCCAGGTGAAACAAACTCAACGTACTAACGTTAAAAACAAGTTTCCCTCATGTTTCATCGATACGGCTCATGCGCCTCGCTCAGCGGCTTGAGGTGAACGGTGCAGTTCGGGCAAGCTGGCTGCAGCCCTGTGGACACGACCGGCATGCCTGAGCTTCCCGACGACCCCGCCCAGACCGAGCGCACCCGCGAAACCGTACTGCGCTATCACTACAGCTGGAAATACCGCGACCTCGACGCGGTGATGGCGCTCTATCACCCCGAAATCGAGTACCACGACTTCTTTCTCAACCGCGCCATGGGCCTGGCCGAGCTGCGCGACTACGTACTCAGCACCATGCCGCGCCACCCGGACGAGGCGCTGGAACACACTGACCGCATCCGCATCGACGGCCATACCGCGTTCATCCAGTACCGCACCACGCTGCATGGCGGCGAGGGGCTGGTGTCGTTTCGTACCGCCGAGGCCATCACCGTGCGCGATGGGCTGATCTGGCGGGTCAACGAATACGCTTCGCTGGTGCACGAAGGCCCCGATGCACATGCGCCGATCCAGAGCAGCGCGGCGATCAGCAAGCTGGGCCTGTCGACCCGCCAGCTCGGCTTCATGGCCCAGGACCTGCAGGATTACTTCCAGCAGCGCCAGCCCTTTCTCGACCCGGCCCTGAGCCTGCAGCAGGTGGCCAGCGCCACCGGCTACAGCCGCAACCAGATTTCCTACCTGCTCAACCAGGTGCTCGGCCAGAGCTTCTACCGCTACGTCAACCAGGCGCGCCTGCAGCACCTGCTCGAACGCCTGCAGGCCGGCAACGACCTGCGGCGCATGGACGAGCTGGCCTTCGAGGCCGGCTTCAACTCCCTGACCGCCTTCTACAGCACCTTCCGCCGACATACCGGAATGACGCCCAAGGCCTACCTGAAAGACCTGTACGCGCGGGCACGCACGCAAGACAAGGCCTGAGTCGGCCACTAGTCTTGCCCCATACATCTTGTGTGGAAGCGGTACATGAACGACTGGCGCAACATCAGCCTGTGGATGGATCAACTCGATGAGCCGCTGACGCCGCGCCCGTCGCTGCGCGGCGGTCTGCAGGTCGACGTGGCCATCATCGGCGCGGGCTACACCGGCCTGTGGACGGCCTACTACCTCAAGCGCCAGGCGCCCAATCTGCACATCGCCATCCTCGAGGCGAAGATCGCCGGTTTCGGTGCTTCCGGTCGCAACGGCGGCTGGCTGATGGGCAACCTGCTCGGCGAGGATCGCCTGCTCGCCGGCCTCAGCCCGCAGGCACGACGGGAATCCTACGACCTGCTGCACGGCATTCCCGACGAGGTCGGCCAGGTGCTGGAGCGCGAAGGCATCGACTGCGACTACCGCAAGGGCGGCGTACTGTATTGCGCAGCCCGCTACCCGGAGCAGGAGTTGCGCCTGCGCGAGTACCTGCGCGGCTACCGCGAAGAGGGGCTGAACGAGGACGATTACCGCTGGCTACCCGCCGAGGAGTTGGCCCAGCAACTGCGCATTCCCGGTGCCTACGGGGCGATCCACTCACCCCATTGCGCGACCATCCAGCCGGCCCGCCTGGTGCGTGGCCTGGCGCGTTGCGTCGAAGCCATGGGCGTGAGCATCTATGAAGGCACTCCAGCCCTGAGCTGGCAGGCCGGCAGCGTGCGCTGCGAGGCCGGTGAGGTGCGCGCCGACTGGGTGGTGCCGGCCGTCGAGGGCTACTCACCCAAGTTGCCGCCACTGGGCCGCCATCAGATTCCGGTGCAGAGCCTGATCGTCGCCACCGAACCGCTGCCGGCCTCGACCTGGGCGGAAATCGGCCTGGAGCGCGGCCAGGCGTTTTGCGAAGCCAGCCGCCAGGTCACCTACGGCCAGCGCAGCCGCGACGACCGACTGATTTTCGGCGCCCGCGGTGGCTATCGATTCGGCAGCAAGCTGCGCAGCGACTTCAACCTCAATGACGAGGAACGTGGCCTGCGCCGCTACCTGTTCAGTGAACTGTTTCCGCAGTTGCGCAACGTGCGCATCACCCACGCCTGGGGCGGCAACCTGGGCATGGCGCGGCGCTTCCACCCGCACATGCTCTGCGACCGCAGCGCCGGCATCGCCCTGTCCGGGGGTTACGGCGGCGAAGGCGTGGGCGCCAGCAACCTCGGCGGGCGCACCCTGGCCGACCTGATTCTCGGCCACAGCACCGCGCTCACCCGCCAGCCCTGGGTACGCCACGAAACCCGCGTGCAGGACCTGCCGCGCTGGGAGCCGGAGCCGTGCCGCTGGCTGGGTTACAACGCGATCATCCGCAGCTTCGTGCGCGAAGACCGGCTGCTGGCCGACCCATCCAGCCGGCCCTGGCAGCGCTACATGGCGCAGCGCATCGCCAGCCTGATGGAAGGATTCATGAAGTGAACGCCCTCTCCCACATTATTTAAGGTTTGAAGTCATGACCATCACCCACTTCCGCGACACCGCCAGCGCCTCCCTCGACGAACACAACCCGGTCGCCGTACCGCTCAGCGAACCCGCCGCCATCACCTCGGTGACCTGCGTGGAGCGCGACGACGGCGTGGAAACCGGCATCTGGGAATGCACCCCCGGCCGCTGGCGCCGACAGATCGTGCAGCAGGAGTTCTGCCACTTCATCGCCGGGCGCTGCACCTTCATTCCCGACGTGGGCGAGCCCATCGAAATCAAAGCGGGCGACGCACTGATGTTGCCGGCCAACACCACAGGCGTGTGGGACATACAAGAAACGCTGCGCAAGACCTACGTACTGATTTTCTGACTGCTGCCTCCACAACATCGACAACAACGGTTGAGGTTTCCCATGCTGAAAACGCTTATCCCGCTGATGCTCGTCGCCTCGGTCAGCCAGGCGGCGCAGGACGTGCGCATCTACAACTGGACCGACTACATCGCCCCCGACACGCTGAAGAACTTCCAGCAGGCCAGCGGCGTGACGCCCCACTACGACGTTTACGACAGCAACGAAACCCTCGACGCCAAGCTGATGGCCGGGCGCTCTGGCTATGATGTGGTGTTTCCCTCCAACCACTTCATGGCCCGGCAGATCCAGGGCGGCGCGCTCAAGGAGCTGGACAAGAGTCAGCTGCCCAACTGGAAGAACCTCAATCCGACGCTGCTCAAGGCCCTGGAAGGCAACGACCCAGGCAACAAGCACGGTTTCCCGTACCTGTGGGGGAGCACCGGCATCGGCTACAACGTCGAGAAGGTCAAGGCCGTGCTCGGCGACGACGTGCCGCTGGACTCCTGGGACCTGATCTTCAAGCCCGAGCTGATGGCCAAGCTGAGCAAATGCGGCGTCGCGATTCTCGACAACGGCCCGGAAATGCTACCCATCGCCCTGCACTACCTGGGCCTGCCGCACCACAGCCAGAAGCCCGAGGACTACAAGAAAGCCGAAGCGCTGCTGATGGAGATGCGCAAGAACGTCGCCTACTTCCACTCCTCCAAGTACGTCGGTGAGCTGGCCAACGGCGACGTGTGCATGGCGGTGGGCTTCTCCGGCGACATCATGCAGGCCAGCGCCCGCGCCAAGGAGGCCGGCAATGGCGTCGACATCGCCTACGTGATCCCCAAGGAAGGCGCGCCAATGTGGTTCGACATGGTCGCCATGCCCAAGGACGCGCCCAACGAAAAGGCAGCCTATGCCTTCATGAACTACCTGCTCGAGCCAGAGGTGATCGCCGGTATCAGCGATTACGTGCACTACGCCAACGGCAACAGCCAGGCCGACGCGCTGGTCGACCCGGCGCTCAAGGCCGACCCCACCGTCTACCCGCCCGCTGACGTGATGGAAAAGCTCTATGCCCTGGAAGCCATGCCGTTGAACATCGACCGCATCCGCACACGGATCTGGACCAAGGTGAAAAGCGGCACCTGAAACGCTTGCCAAGGGTTGGCGCTCGCAGGAGCGCCAACCCGACCGTCAGATCCACAGATCGTTGATCGCCGTACGCTCCCCACCCTCCGCCCCGGTGTTCAGCACGCCGCGCGGCTCGATCAGCAGCAACTTCACCTCATCCTCGGCATAGGGTTTGTGCTCCACGCCCTTGGGCACCACGTACAGCTCGCCGCTGCCCAGGGTTACCGAACCGTCACGAAAATCCAGGCGCAGCTGGCCGTCGAGCACCAGAAAGGCTTCGTCGGTTTCGGCATGGGCATGCCAGATGAAATCACCCTGCAGGCGCACCACCTTGAACTGGTAGTCGTTCATTTCCGCGACCACCCGCGGTGACCATTGCTCGGCGATCAGGTCGAGCTTGCGGCTCAGGTTGATGGATTGCTTGGCAGACGAAACTGGCGGGTTCATGGAGCGTTCCTCGGTTGGTTTTCACCACTCTAGCGAGGCACCCCAGGCGCTATCTTGTACGATCCTGCAACTTCTGCATGGCCAGCCAGCGCGCCGGGGACAGACCGAAGCTGGCCACGAAATGCCGGGTCATGTGGCTCTGGTCGAAGAACCCGGCAATGAGTGCCGCATCGGCCAGACCGACACCCGACAGGGCCAGTTCACGGCAGCGCGCCAGGCGGCGCATGGTCATGTAGCGATAGGGGCTGGTGCCGAACAGGGCACGAAAATCCCGCGACAGGCTCCAGCGATCCCGTCCGCTGACGCGCTCCAGCTCGTCCAGGGTGATGCTCGCGCCGTTGCGGCTGTGGATGTACTCGCGCGCCCGCTGCGTGGCGGGATAATCGAAGGCGCGGCGGCCACGGGGCTTGCCGGCAACCGCCTGCAGGGCATGGGCCAGGTCGTAGATCGCATCCTCTTCCTGCAAGGATTCCAGCGGGTCGTCCATCGCCTGCAGGAAGCGCTGCGTCGCCCGGCGCAGGCGCACGTCATCGCTCAAACCACCCTGGATGAACGGCAGCGGCTGACCGCCCAGTACCTGCTGGATCAGCACCGGGTCGATGTACAGCATGCGGTAATGAAAGCCGGCCTCGGTGCCGGCCATGCCGTCGTGCAGCTCATCCGGGTGCAGCACCAGGGTGCCGCCGGGCAGGCTGTGACGCATGGCGCGCCGGTAACGAAAACTCTGCACACCGGACAGCGTGCAGCCGATGGCGTAAGCGTCATGGCGATGGGGATCGTAGCCGTGGCCGCTGAAATACGCCTCGATGCGCTCCACCCGCCCCTGATCAGGGCTGCGCAGCAACCAGTCGCTGCGGCTTGTCGATTTGCCCATGTCGTCCTCCGTGCCGCTGCCAGGCAGGCGACACGGTAAACCGTCAGGCGTAAAAAAGCCCGCTCTGCAAGCGTCCTGCAGCTAATTGGGCTCGCTCACCGCGACCACTGCGGGTCCGTGGTGAAGGCGATGGTCAGCCAGCGGTTGGGGCCTTCGTCGCCGATGGCCTGGCCGATGACGTCGCGCACGGCGTCCCATTCGTCGAGGGTTTGCGCCGGCCAGTCGACCGGCACGATGAAGTACAGCTCGATCTGCCGGGCGCGACCGATCCGCGCCACATAAGCCTGGTAGCTGATGAAGCCGTACTGCTCGACGATGCCCTGGGCCACGGCGTCGACATGCTGTTTGAGATCCGCCGGGGTGGCCAGCAGGATGTCCGACAGTGCCTGGCGAATGGTCGCCAGCGGCATCGGCAGGATCACCAGGCAGATCAACGCCAGCACCGCCGGGTCGATGTACGGGCCGAGCCAGGCGTAGCGGGTCTGCTCGGTCAGGTAGCCAATGGCGAAGGCGATCAGAAGGGCCAGGGAAATGCACCCGGACATCACCCAGCCCTTGGCGTCTAGGGCGAGAAAATCCGAGCGGATGCGCCGGTTGGCGCGGAACTCGTAGCTGGCGAACGCGAAGCAGATCAGCGTGGCGACCCCGGCATACAGCGAGGCCAGGCCGAACTCCAGCGGCGTGCCGCCGGACAGCAGGTTGGCCACGGCGTTGATCAGCGCGTAGGCCGCCACCCCGCACAGCAACGTACCGTTGAGCGCCAGCACCATGGGTTCCAGGTGCCAGAACCCCATGTTGAAACGCTCGGCCAGGCGGCGGCTGGCCTCGTTCTGCGTGGTGTGCCGGAGAATCAGCGTGGACACCATCAGGGCCAGGCCGCTCATGCTGGCGTCGGCCAGGGAATAGACGCCATCGAAAACGATGGAGAAGGACCCGGACGCCAGGCCGATGACGATCCCCAAGCCGCCCACCAGCAGGGTCATGGCAATCGAGCCGCGTAGAATGCCCTGCTCCGTTTTCATCGCCATCTGCACGCTCCCTTTTCGGACAAAACCGCAAGGATACCGATCCCCCTAAGCTGCTGCTGGCAGGCTTGTTTAGCGCCTGTTTCAGGCCGAGGAGTCGAGCGCGTTGCCGTGATGGCCTTCAGACTTCATTAAGGTTCGGCCTCGATAGTGTCTCCACCGCCTAGTCGCTGGAGCACCACCGATGATCGATACCGAATGGAACCTTGCCTTTCCGCTGCCTATCGGCCCCCACGCCGGGCGTGATCTGTCGCTGGCGCTGGTGCCGCAACAACACGCCGATCGTGAGCCCCTGGAGTGGTTCGTTCGCGAGTGTTTCGCCAACGTCCACCAGGCCGATATCCGCCATTTCATGCCCACCCTGCTGGCCCTGCGCGACCCGCACGGCGCGTTTTGCGCTGCCGCCGGTGTGCGCACCGCCGACAGCGGCGCGCTGTTTCTCGAGCAATACCTGCAACAGCCGGTCGAGCGCATAGTGTCCCGGCTCGCCGGCAGCCCGGTGGAGCGCCGGCAGATCGTCGAGGTCGGCAACCTGGCCGCGCGCAGTGGCGGCAGCGCGCGGCTGATCATCGTGGTGATGACCTGGCTGCTGGCCCATCGCAAGCTCGACTGGGTGGTGTTCACCGGTGCCGCCTCGCTGATCAACAGCTTCCAGCGCCTGGGGCTCAACCCGCTGCTGCTCGGCGATGCCGACCCACAGCGCCTGGGCGACGAGCAACACAGCTGGGGCCGCTACTACGCTGGGCGCCCGCAGGTGTTCGCCGGCAGCATCCGCGCCGGCCTGGCCCACCTGCAGGTCAGTGGCATGGCCGCGCGCCTGGGCCTTCCGGACTTCCTGGAGCACAGCCATGCTGCCTGAGCTGAATGATTTCAAGGCACTGTTGCTGCTCCATGCCCATCGCCAACCATCCCGACCGGCGCTGCGCGACGAGACCGAAAGCATCGACTACGGGCAACTGTGGAGCGAGATCGAAACACGCAAGGCGCTGTTGCTCGCCCAGCCCGGCAGAACCTTCGCACTGATCATGGACAACGGCCCGCAGATGCTGCTCTGGGACCTGGCCGCGCTGTTCGCCGGCATTCCCTGCGTGACCCTGCCGCCGTTCTTCACCTGGGCGCAAACCGCCCATTGCCTGGAACAGAGCGGCGTCGACCTGCTGCTGACCGACGCGCCCCTGGCCGAACGACTGGGCGCAGCGGGCTTTCGCCAGGCCGGTGGTTTCTGGATGCGCGAGCCCTCGGCGGGCGAGCCGTTGCCAACCGGCACCGCCAAGGTCACCTACACCTCGGGCACCACCGGCGCGCCCAAAGGCGTGTGCCTGAGTGCCGAGGCCCTGCTGCGCGTGGCCAGGGAGCTGCACGCTGCCAGCCGTCCCACCGCGCCGCGCAATTATCTGGCGCTGCTGCCACTGGCGGTACTGCTGGAAAACCTCGGCACTTACGCCGCCCTGCTGGCCGGCGCCAGCGTCACCCTGCTACCCCAGCCGAGCCTGGGCATCGAAGGTGCCACCCGGGTCGACTGGCCGCGCCTGCTCGGCCAACTGGTGCGCCAGCAGGCGCAGAGTGTGATCCTGGTGCCGCAGTTGCTGCTCGGTCTGATCACTGCCCTGGAGCACGGCCAGCTGGACGCCAGGCAATTTCATTTCGTCGCCGTAGGCGGCGCGCTGGTCAGCGACGAGCTGCTCGAACGTGCCGCGCAGCTCAACCTGCCGGTGTATCAGGGCTATGGGCTGTCCGAGTGTGCTTCGGTGGTGTGCCTCAATACCCCGGCGTACAACCGCCCTGGCAGCGTCGGTCGCCCCCTGCCCCACGTGCAGGTGCGCATCGCCGAAGACGGTGAAGTGTGGGTACGCGGCTCGGCGCTGCTCGGTTACCTGGGCGAGGCGCCATTCGCCGGCGACTGGCTGGCCACCGGTGATATCGGCCTGCTCGACGCCGACGGTTATCTGTTTCTCAAGGGCCGCAAGAAACACCAGTTCACCACCAGCTTCGGCCGCAACGTCAACCCCGACTGGGTCGAGGCCGAACTCACCCAGCGCGGGGTGATCGCCCAGGCCTTCGTGCACGGCGAGGCCATGGATCACAACATCGCCCTGCTCTGGCCGGTCGACCCCGAGTGCAGCGACGAGGCCCTGGAGCACAGCGTTGCCTGGGCCAACATCGAACTGCCCGACTACGCCCGGGTGCACCAGTGGCAACGCCTGCCCGAACCCTTCACCCCGGCCAACGGCCTGCTGACCAGCAACGGTCGCCTGCGCCGCGAGGCCATCCTGGCCCGCTATGCCCATCGCTTTTCAACCCCCGTTGCCCCCAAGGAGCAGCCATGAGTTTCTTCGACGAATTGCAACAAGCCACCGCCCGTGAACGCCAGGCGCTGTTCGCCACGCCGGTGATCCGCGATGCGCTGGCCGGCCAGGTCAGCCTGGAGGCTTATCGCGCCTTCCTGACCCAGGCCTACTACCACGTGCGCCACACCGTGCCGCTGATGATGGCCTGTGGCGCGCGCCTGCCGGCACGGCTGGAATGGCTGCGCGGCGCGGTGTGCGAATACATCGAGGAGGAATACGGCCACGAACAGTGGATCCTCAACGACATCCGCGCCTGCGGCGGCGATGCCGACAGCGTGCGCGACGGCCAGCCGTCGTTGCCCATCGAGCTGATGGTGAGTTTTCTCTACGACCTGATCGCCCGCGGCAATCCAGTGGGTCTGTTCGGCATGGTCAACGTGCTCGAAGGCACCAGCATCGCCCTGGCCACCCAGGCTTCCGAGGCCATCCGCGAAGGCCTGCAACTGCCGCCCACCGCATTCAGCTACCTGGCATCCCACGGTTCGCTGGATGTCGGCCACATGGATACCTACCGCGGCCTGATGGACCGCCTCGACGACCGCGCCGACCAGCTCGCGGTGATCCACACCAGCAAGGTGGTCTATCAGCTCTACGCCGATATGTTCCGTGGCCTGCCGCGCCTCGAGCCGGCTCAGCGGGAGACCCGCCATGCGGCTGTCTGACTGCCGGGTAGTGCTCACGGGCGCCAGCGGCGGTATCGGCCGGGCCCTGGCTGAACAGCTGTGCGCCGAGGGCGCTCAGGTGATCGCCGTGACGCGCCAGCCCCAGGCGCTCGAGCCGCTGCTGCGCCTCTATCCGCAGCGTATCCACCCGGTGGAAGCCGACCTGCGTGATGCCGCCGGCCGCCACGCCGTACTCGACGCGGCGCGGCGTCTTGGCGGCGTCAACCTGCTGCTCAACGCCGCCGGAGTCAACCGCTTCGCCTTGTTCGAGCAGGTCAATGACGAGCAGATCGACGACCTCCTGGCCGTCAACCTGCTCGCCACCCTGCAGCTGACCCGCGCCCTGCTGCCGACCCTGCGCAACCAGCCCCACGCGCTGATCGCCAACGTCGGCTCCACCTACGGCTCCATCGGCTACCCGGGCTACGCCGTGTACTGCGCCAGCAAGTTCGCCTTGCGCGGCTTCTCCGAGGCGCTGCGCCGCGAGCTGGCCGACACCGCGGTGGACGTGCTGTACGTGGCCCCGCGGGCGACCCGTACCGGCATGAACAGCAGCGCCGCCATGGCCCTCAACGAGGCCCTCAACAGCCGCGTCGACGAGCCCCAGCGCGTGGCCTGGCAGGTAACCCGCGCCATCGAACGCAACCTGGCCGAGCTGTACCTGGGCTGGCCGGAAAAACTCCTGGTCCGTCTCAACGGCCTGCTGCCCGGCCTCGTCGACCGGGCGATCCGCAAGCAACTGCCGGTCATCCGCCGCTTCATTCACGCCACCGAGATGCCACCCCGATGAACGCCTCCCCGATGAAAAAGACCCTGACTCACCTCGCCCTGGCCCTCGCCGCCGTGGGCATGCAGACCGGCGCCTGGGCGCTGGACGCCGCTGGCACCGAACAGCTGCAGGCCATCCAGCAGCGCTGGGCGCAGATTCAGTACGCCACTGCGGACGACCACAAGGTGGCTGAATTCGAGAAGCTGGCCGGGCAAGCCGAGGCCTTCACCCAGGCCCAGCCGACAGCCGCCGAGGCGTGGATCTGGAAAGGCATCGTCACCAGCAGTTGGGCCGGTGCCCAGGGCGGCCTGGGTGCGCTGGGCAAGGCCAAGCAATCGCGCAGCGACCTGGAAAAGGCCCTGCAGCTCGACCCCGACGCCCTGCAGGGCTCGGCCTACACCAGCCTGGCGGCACTCTATGATCGGGTGCCGGGCTGGCCCATCGGCTTCGGCGATGCGCAGAAGGCCGACGAGCTGCTCAGGCAGGCACTGCTGATCAACCCGGACGGCATCGACAGCCTGTATTTCTGGGGCGATCATCTGGCTCGCGAGGGCAAGTACGCCGACGCCAAGGCAGCGCTGCTCAAAGCCCGGCAGGCAGCGCCACGCCCCGGTCGCGAGCTCGCCGACAAGGGTCGCCAGGGCGAAATCGCTGCTTTACTGAAGGAAGTCGAGCACAAGCTCGACTGATCGCCACCACCTGACCGAGGACACCCATGCGACTGCTTCTGGTGGAGGACGACCTGCCGCTCGGCGAAGGCCTGCGCGCGGGCCTGCAAGCCGAGGGGTACACCGTCGACTGGCTACACGACGGCGTCAGCGCGGTGCACGCCCTGCTCAGCGAAACCTTCGACCTGCTGGTGCTCGACCTGGGCCTGCCGCGCCTGAGCGGCATCGGCGTGCTGCAGCAACTGCGCAAGAGCGGCTCGCACCTGCCGGTGCTGATTCTTACCGCGCGGGACGAAACCCGCGACCGCGTCGCCGGCCTGGATGCCGGTGCCGACGACTATCTGGCCAAGCCGTTCGACCTCAACGAACTCAAGGCGCGTATCCGTGCCCTGCTGCGCCGCAGCGCCGGTCGTGGACGGGCGTTGATCGAACACGCCGGCATCACCCTCGACCCGACCAACCAGCAGGTGCATTACGCCGGCAACCCGGTGCCCCTGACGCCCAAGGAATACCTGCTGCTCCACGAACTGCTCGCCCATCCGGGCAAGGTGTTCACCCGCGAGCGCCTGGTGCAGCTGCTCTACGGCTGGGACGAAGAAGCGGAAAGCAACACCCTGGAAGTGCACATCTCCCACTTGCGCAAGAAACTGTTCAGCGAGCTGATCAGAACCGTGCGCGGCATCGGCTATCTGGTGGAGACCTGAGATGACCTCGTTGCGTCGCCGCACCCTGGTGCTGGTGCTGGGCCTGTTGCTGCTCGGCACCCTGACCATCAGCGTCTACAACTTTCACGACAGCCGCCACGAAATCGGCGAGATCTACGACGCCCAGTTGGCCCAGAGCGCCCGGCTGCTGCAGGGTGCCATCCAGGCGAAGCTGCCGGACGAGCAGCGCCAGGCGCTCTACCGCGCCTTCAACGCCGCATTGAGCCAGGCCGGCAGCCACCGCATCGGCCACCCCTACGAGGGCAAGATGGCCTTTCAGGTGTGGGACAAGGAGGGCCACAGTCTGATCCGTTCCTCCAGCGCGCCGATCTTCGAGCGGCCGCCGACCACGCCCGGTTTCTCCGACCAGACCCTGTACGACGTCAACTGGCACGGCTTCCTGCTGCCCGATGACCGCCACGGCCTGCTGATCTGGGTGGGCGAGCGCGAGGACGTGCGCCAGGACCTGGTCAATCGCATCGTGCGCCACACGCTGATTCCCAACCTGATCGGCATCGTCGTGCTGTCGGCGCTGATCTGGCTGGCCATCGGCTGGGGCCTGCGGCCCTTGCAGAATATGGCGCAGATCATCCGCAAGCGTCACGGCGGCTCGCTGGAACCCTTGGAGCTCACCCCATTGCCCCGAGAGCTGGAACCGATGCAGGCAGCGCTCAATCGCCTGTTGTCGCAGATCGAGCAGTTGCTGCAACGCGAGCGACGCTTCATCGGCGACGCTGCCCACGAAATGCGCACACCTCTGGCGACCCTGCGCATCCATGCCCAGAACGCCCTGCAGGCCACGCAAGCCGAGCCACGCGACAAAGCCCTGAATCATCTGGTTGGCGGCGTCGACCGACTGACCCGGGTGGTCAACCAGCTGCTGACCCTGGCCAGGGTCGAGCCGCAGGTCGCTCGCCAGGCCTGGCACCCCGTCGACCTGGAAATGACCGTGCGCGAGGCCCTGGTAGAGCTGACGCCCTGGATGCTCGGCAAGGGCCTGGAGCTGGCCCTGGAGGTGAAGCCCGGCCGCCACCTGATCCACGGCGATGCGCAACTGGTCGAAATCGCCCTGCAGAACCTGGTCACCAACGCCGCCAACTTCTCGCCCGCAGGCGCCGAGGTGGAGGTGAGGCTGGAGACCGACGAGCGACAGCAGGTCTGCCTCAGCGTGCGTGACCACGGGCCGGGCATCGACGAACAGAAGATCGAGCGCCTGTTCGAGCGCTTCTACAGCCGCGACAACCCTGGCGGCGCGGGCCTTGGCCTGTCCATCGTGGAGATGATCGCCAGCCACCTGGGCGGCAGCATCGCCCTGAGCAATCACCCGGACGGCGGCCTGCAGGCGACCTTGACCTTCACGCGCCAGCCCGAGGCGACCTGAACGCCTATCAAGGTGCTTCTTCAGACTTCCTTAAGACAATTGATCGAGACTGTTTCCACTAGGCCGGACAAGGTTGTCCGGTCGGAAAATCGCAGAGGTCGACATGAACCACCCCAACAGCTCATCGCCCCGACAACCGGCACCTGGCCACGCCACCTACAGCGCAGCCAGTCGCCACCTGCACTGGTTGATGGCCGCGCTGGTGATACTCGCCTACCTCCTGATCAACGGTCGTGGCTGGTTCGAAAAGGGCAGCGCCCTGCGTACCCTGTTCGTCCAAGGCCACTTCTGGGTAGGCCTGCTGGTTCTGGCACTGGTGTTGCCGCGCCTGCTGGCACGTTTCGCCAAACCGACACCGGCGATCGAGCCACCCCTGAGCCCGATGATCAACCTGTTCTCCAAGCTGACCCACGTAGCGCTCTACGCCTTCCTGCTGCTCCAGCCGCTGATGGGCGTGCTGGTGGTTCTGCTCGAACGCGGCGGCATCCCTCTGGGCGGCCTGATGGTGCCCTCGCCCTTCGCGCCCGACAGAGCACTGGCCCATAACATCGAGGAGCTGCACGTGCTGGTCGGCACCGCCTTCTACTACGTGATTGCCCTGCATATCGTCGCTGCGCTCTGGCACCATTTCGCGCGCCGCGACAACGTGCTCAAACGCATGCTCTAGACGCCGCGCAGCCGTCCAATGACCGCCTGACGCCCCCGGCGCAGATCAAAAAATACGGATTCTTTATGCGCCACTAGTTGTGTCCGGAGCGATTTTCGAGGTAAATCGCGTCCAGATATTTCAGGTGGCGTGATTCGCGCCTGGGCATACAGCGGAAAAACCTTGGTCATGGGCAGATTCGGCCCGTCCCTGGCACCCGTTTTCGTGCCCTCGCAGACGCCACCCACGAACCGACTGCACGCTGCCGGGCATTGCCTGGCGGCGTGCCTTGGCATTCCACGGGTAGAGAGCATCGCAGGCATGGCAAACCGCTTCAGCGCTCACCCAACGACTGCCGAGCGCAACGCAGGCTGTCCGGCTCCTCATCGGGGCCGGCGGCTGCCAGGCAACGCATCGATCAACAAAACCACGCGTTGCCTGGAACAACCCACCTCTCTCACGAGCCAGACGTAACCTTCCATGTTCGAACTATTCAGCGGGCTTGATGCCTGGTTGGCGCTGAGCCTCGCACTCGCCCTGCTCTTCGTCCTCACCTTCGAATTCATCAACGGTTTCCACGACACGGCCAACGCCGTGGCCACGGTCATCTACACCAAGGCCATGCCGCCAAACCTGGCGGTGATCATGTCCGGCATCTTCAACTTCCTCGGCGTGCTGCTCGGCGGCGTCGGCGTGGCCTATGCCATCGTCCACCTGCTGCCGGTGGAGCTGCTGATCAACGTCAACACCAGTCGCGGCCTGATCATGGTGTTCTCGCTGCTGGCTGCGGCCATCACCTGGAACCTGGGCACCTGGTATTTCGGCATCCCGGCGTCCAGCTCGCACACCCTGATCGGCTCGATCCTCGGCGTCGGCCTGGCCAACGCGCTGCTCACCGATATTCCCCTGGGTGACGGCGTGAACTGGCAGAAGGCGATCGATATCGGCCTGTCGCTGGTGTTCTCGCCAATTGCCGGCTTCGTGGTCGCCGCCCTGCTGTTCCTGGCGCTCAAGTACTGGATGCCGACGCCCAAGGTGCACAGCACGCCGGTGGTGCGCAAGGAAACCAAGGGCAAGAACAAGCCGCCCTTCTGGAACCGCCTGGTGCTGATCGTCTCGGCCATGGCAGTGAGCTTCGTGCACGGTTCCAACGACGGCCAGAAAGGTATCGGCCTGATCATGCTGGTGCTGATCGGTATCGTGCCAGCCAAGTTCGTGCTCGACCTGAACAGCACCACCTACCAGATTTCCCGGACTCGCGATGCGGCCATTCACCTGGGTGAGTTCTACCAGCGCAACGCGCCGACCCTGAGCGAATACCTGGCCCTGGGCCAGGCCGCCAACACCGAGCTGCCCAAGCAGTTCCGTTGCGACCCCAAGCTCACCGAGCCGACCATCAACGGCCTGCTGCGCACCCTCGATGGCGTCAACGACTACCGCGACCTCAGCGAAGAAGCGCGCATCGACATCCGTCGCTACCTGCTGTGCCTCGACGACTCGGCGAAGAAGGTCGGCAAGCTGCCGGACCTGCCGGCACGCGAGAAGGCCGACCTCGACAAGCTGCGCAAGGACCTGACCGCCACCACCGAATACGCGCCGTTCTGGGTGATCCTCGCCGTGGCCCTGGCCCTGGGTATCGGCACCATGGTCGGCTGGAAGCGCGTGGTGAAAACCGTCGGCGAGAAGATCGGCAAGCAGGGCATGACCTACGCCCAGGGCATGAGCGCGCAGATCACCGCGGCCTGCGCCATCGGCCTGGCCAACGTCTACAGCCTGCCGGTGTCGACCACCCACGTGTTGTCCTCGGGCGTGGCCGGCACCATGGTCGCCAACCGCAGCGGCCTGCAGGGCAGCACCATCAGCAACATCCTGCTGGCCTGGGTGCTCACCCTGCCCACCTCCATGGCCCTGGCCGCCGGCCTGTTCTACGTCTCGACGCTGATCTTCGGCTGATCGAACCACGAGGCACCCGTTCCGGGTGCCTCGTCTCGTTACTTGCAGCTCCAGCGCATGCTCTGCGCGAGGATATGCGGGTGGCTGTCGATCGGTTCCCACTCATCGAGGAATTCGAAACCGTGCCGGCGGTAGAACTGCACGGCCCTGACATTCTCCGGGGCGACTTCGAGAAACAGCGCATCGACGCCCAGCTCTATCGCAGATGCCTTCACGGCCGCCACCAGCCCGTCCGCCGCGCCTGAACCGCGAGCCGCCGGCTCGACCCACATGGCGATCAGCTCATAGCGGGCGGAATCTCGAAAACCGGCGCCCACCAGGCCGACCGGCCTGCCCTCATCGAGTGCCAGCCAGAACCGCGTCCTCTCCCCCGCCGCCCGCACCTGCCACCGGGCATCGCTGTCGGCCGCTGCCGCCTGGTAACTCACCCCGAACGCGGTAGGCGTGTCCTGCAAGGCGGCCAGGCGGATCCGTTTCAGTAGCGACCAGTCTTCCTTTTGGGTGGCGCGGATATCCATGGGTCTTCCGATTCCTCCAGATTGAAATTCAGATCAGCCAGGCGCTTCACATTGAGCAACCCGCCAGCAGACCTACAATGCCGTACCGACGGCCATCACTGCCAGCAAAAGGCACCAACCGAAGCCACCAACTGGAAAGAGAAATTCCATGAAGCACAGCCTCAAACAACTGGCGATCGCATTGGCCGTCGTTATGGCAGCGCTGGGTGCGCTGTTCGTCGCCATTGCCTACTGGGCCGTGCCGACCGCCGAGGTGCGAAACGAGTCGGCCGCTGCCGTGCAGGTGGTGGCCAGGTGGCGCAACCAGAGCCGCGACCTGGGCGCCATTCGGCCTGGGCAGACCGAGGTGTTCAGGGTGCCTGGCGAGGGCGGTATCACCTTCAGCGTGACCTATGCCGACGGCCGCCAGGTGATCAGCCCGGAGATGTACTACACCCTGACCACCACCGTGCGGGCAGTGGTCAGTGAACAGCGCATCAGCGTCGATAGCGAGCTGGGGCTGGCGACCGCTGACCAGGATCCGCGCAACGCGCCTGGTCAGAAGCGGTAACGCGCCAAGCCGCATTGATCAGCCCAGCGATTCGAGCCCCAATGCCTTCGCGCACTCGGCCAGCGAGCGGCGCTGGGTTTCGGCGTACAGCGCCAACTCATCGCGCACCGTGGCGCCGAGGGCGGCGTGGAAGGCCTGCTGGTTGGAAGTGGCGTCGTAGCTGACCTGGGCGTCGTCACCGAGGTTGGACTGGAAGATGCCGGCCGCGCTCACCGGCAGGAAATCCTCGTAGACCAGCGGCTCGAAATGCACATGGCCGGCCTCGATCAGGGCGTCCAGGCTGCGCGGTGCGGTTTCGTCTCGGCGCGCAGCCTTGCCCGCCTCGGTGACGAAGTAGCGGAAGTAGGCCAGGCCTTCGCGTCGCATGGCCGTGTAGCTGTCGGGGAAGGCTTCGAAGCGTTGCTCCAGCAAGTCTGCATAGCGCTGGGCATTGGCCTCGTTGGGGAATTCGCCCAGATCCTCGCGGGCCTCATTCAGCAACTGGTCGTACAGCGCGCGGCCGGCAG
>CBIFVM010000044.1:0-29769 GCA_966186235.1 uncultured Pseudomonas sp. | reverse complement strand
GCCGTAGGCGCCGACGAGGGCCACGGAAAGCAGCGGGAAGAGGAATATCACCAGGAATAGAAACAGCCGGCGTTCGCGGCGTTTGCCCCCGGTGTCTTCGGATGGGCTGGGCATGGGCAGGTCTTCATCGGTCAGGCGTGTGCATGTGCCGTCATGGATTGGTACCACGCTTCTGGCGTTGGCACCTGACGGTCTCTGGTCGTTAAGCCCGACCTTAGTCGCACTGGCCAGCGGGGTATTGACCCTGGTCAATGTCCGGCCCATTACGCCGTGGCAGGCGGCGAAAAGCCTGCTGGCCGGTCGTTCAGGCGAGGTTCAGCGAGGGTTCAGGAGGGGTTCAGTCGACCCAAGGCAGGATGTTCTCGAGTTCTTCATTAACCCACTGCCAATCGAGAGGCATCTCCATGAAAGCGACTCTGAGCAAACTGGCTCTGGCAACTTCTCTGGTATTCGGCGCGGCGGCCACTGCCAACGCCGACAACAACTTCGCTGGTTTCACCTGGGGCCAGACCAGCAACAACATCCAGAAGTCCTCGGCATTGAATGCCAACCTGGGCAACCCGAATTTCGACAGCGTCATCAACAACGAAAGCACCTGGGGTATTCGTGCCGGCCAGCAGAACGACGTTGGTCGTTACTACGCGACCTATGAATATATCTCCGGCAGCAACGATGGCCTCAAGCTGCGCCAGCAGAACCTGCTCGGCAGCTACGACGCCTTCCTGCCGTTGAACGAAAATGGCACCAAGCTGTTCGGCGGCGGTACCCTGGGCCTGGTCAAGCTGGAGCAGAACAGCCCGGGTGTCTCGCGTGACACCAATGTCGGGTATGCTGCCGGCCTGCAGGCGGGCCTGCTGCAGGAAGTCAACGAGAACGCCTCCATCGAGGGCGGCTACCGTTACCTGCGTACCAACGCCAGCACCGAATTCGCCCCGCACGGCGAGGGCAAGGTCGGCTCGCTCGACCTGCATAGCAGCGGTCAGTGGTACTTGGGCGCTAACTACAAGTTCTAAGTCTTGTGGTAGAGGATCCGGGTTGCCCAAACGGGTGGCCCGGCTTCACTCATGATGAAGAGGGCATGCAACGATGAAATTGCTGGTCGTGGAGGATGAGGCGCTGTTGCGCCACCATCTGTTTACCCGACTCGGCGAACAGGGCCACGTGGTAGACGCGGTCGCCAATGCCGAGGAGGCGCTGTATCGCGTCGATGAATACCACCATGACCTGGCGGTGATCGACCTCGGTCTACCCGGCATCAGCGGGCTGGATCTGATTCGCCAACTGCGCAGCCGCGGCAAGACCTTTCCCATCCTGATTCTCACCGCGCGCGGCAATTGGCAGGACAAGGTCGAAGGCCTGGCCTGCGGTGCCGACGATTATGTGGTCAAACCCTTTCAGTTCGAAGAGCTCGAAGCGCGCCTCAATGCGCTGCTGCGCCGCTCCTCGGGCTTTATCCAGTCGACCATCGAAGCCGGCCCCTTGTTGCTGGACATGAACCGTAAGCAGGCGCTGATTGATGGTTCCGGCATGGGCTTGACCGCTTACGAATATCGCATCCTCGAATACCTGATGCGCCATCATCAGCAGGTGGTGCCCAAGGAACGGCTGATCGAACAGCTGTACCCCGATGACGAGGAGCGCGACCCCAACGTCATCGAAGTGCTGGTCGGCCGTCTGCGCCGCAAGCTGGAGAGCTGCAACGGCTTCAAGCCCATCGAAACGGTGCGCGGCCAGGGCTATCTGTTCACCGAGCGCTGCCGGTGACCTCAAGCCTCGCACGGTTGAAGGCGCGCTGGTTTTCCTCCCTGCGCTTGCGCCTGATGCTCGGCAGCACCGTTATTGCCGTGCTGTTCATGCTGGCGCTATTGCCTGCCTTGCGGGGCGCCTTTTTGATTGCACTGGAAAAATCTGTCGAGAAGCGTCTGGCCGCTGATACTGGTGCGCTGATTTCCGCCGCCCGTACCGATGACGGCAAGTTGCGCATGCCCAGCAAGCTGCCCGACGAGGAATTCAACCTGCCTGATGCCCAGTTACTGGGCTTCATCTACGACCGCGAAGGGCTGCTGGTATGGCAGTCGCCTTCCACGCGGGACATGTCGGTTTCCTACATGCCACGTTACGACGGGCGCGGCGATGTGTTGTTGCGCGCCACCGATCGCCAGGGCCGCGAGTTCTACATCTACGACGTGGAAATCAAGCTGCTGCGCGGCCAGGATGCGGCGTTCAGCATTGTCACCATGCAGCCGGCCAGCGAGACCCAGGCGCTGTACGCCGATTTCATGAAGCAGCTCTACCTGTGGCTCGGTTGCGCCTTGCTGCTGCTCCTGGGGCTATTGTGGTTCGGGTTGACCTGGGGGTTTCGCAGCCTACGCGGGTTGCGTCAGGAGCTGGACGACGTGGAGAGCGGGGCCCGCGAGCGGCTGAGCGAAGAACACCCGCTCGAGTTATTGCGTCTGACCGGCTCGCTGAACCGCTTGCTCGACAGCGAACGCCAGCAGCGCGAGCGCTACCGGCACTCCCTGGACGACCTGGCACACAGCCTGAAAACGCCGCTGTCGGTGCTGCAGGGCGCCGCGGAAGTGATCGCCGCCAAGCCGGAGAACCGTGAGCAGTCGCAGATTCTGCAGGGGCAGATCGAACGCATGAGCCAGCAGATCGGTTATCAGCTGCAACGCGCCAGCCTGCGCAAGAGCGGGCTGGTTCGTCACCGGGTCTCGTTGAGCAAGGTGCTGGACAACCTCTGCGACGCCCTCGACAAGGTCTACCGGGACAAGCAGGTCAATGTGCAGCGGCGCTTCGATGCCTGGCTGGAAATCCCCATGGAGCGCGCCGCGTTGCTGGAGTTGCTGGGCAATCTATTGGAAAACGCCTACCGCCTGTGTCTGGGGCAGGTGCGCATCAGCGCCACCATCGCCGACGGTGCCTGCCATATCTGCGTCGAGGATGACGGGCCAGGCGTACCGGTGGATCAGCGCGAGCGCATCCTGCGCCGCGGCGAGCGCCTGGACGCTCAGCATCCGGGGCAGGGCATCGGTACCGCGGTGGTCAAGGACATCATCGAGAGCTACGGCGGTGAGCTGTTTCTCGAAAATTCCGAACTCGGTGGCGCGGCGTTTCGCGTGCGTCTCTAGGCGGGCTCGCTTCTGGTGGGAATCCGCCACGCGTCTTGCAGGCGCCGTGCGGAAAACCGCCATTGGCCCTTGTGCGGTATCGCTTTTTCTACTTTAAAGTCATGTTAAACAATGGTTTAGCCTGCTTTTTCTTGTATGGCATGAGGCTTGCTATTTCCGTCGCAAGCCCGCTCGACGCGTGCCGATAACAAATCCCTCCAGGTCAGGAGGGTTTGCGCCTAAACAAGAAAAGTGGTGCGGACGTCGCTGGATGTCATTGCCGCACCCATGAGGATTCACCATGACTGCCACAACGAATGACGTTGTCCGTCAACCGTTCTACAAGATGCTCTATGTCCAGGTGCTGGCTGCCATCACCATCGGCATCATTCTCGGTCACTTCTATCCTGAAACCGGCGTTGCCCTCAAACCCCTCGGCGACGGCTTCGTCAAGCTGATCAAGATGGTCATCGCACCCATCATCTTCTGTACCGTGGTCAGCGGCATCGCCGGTATGCAGGACATGAAGGCCGTCGGCAAGACCGGCGGTTACGCGCTGCTGTATTTCGAGATCGTCTCCACCATCGCCCTGATCATCGGTCTGGTCGTGGTCAACGTGGTGCAGCCGGGTGTCGGCATGCACGTCGATCCGAGCACCCTGGATGCCAGCAAGATCGCTGCCTATGCCCAGGCCGGTGAAGCGCAGAGCACCATTGGCTTCCTGCTCAACGTGATCCCGTCCACCGTGGTCGGCGCGTTCGCCAACGGCGACATCCTCCAGGTGCTGTTCTTCTCGGTGATCTTCGCCTTCGCACTGCAGCGTATGGGTGAGTTCGGTCGCCCGGTGCTCGAGTTCATCGATCGTATCGCCCACGTGATGTTTGGCATCATCAACATGATCATGAAGCTGGCGCCCATCGGTGCCTTCGGTGCCATGGCCTTCACCATCGGCCAGTACGGCGTCGGCTCGCTGGTGCAGCTGGGTCAGCTGATGCTGTGCTTCTACATTACCTGCTTCTTCTTCGTGCTCATCGTGCTGGGCGGCATCTGCCGCGCCCACGGCTTCAGCGTTCTGCGTCTGATCCGCTACATCCGCGAAGAGCTGATGATCGTGCTGGGTACGTCGTCGTCCGAGTCGGCCCTGCCGCGCATGCTGACCAAGATGGAAAAACTCGGTGCCAACAAGTCGGTCGTCGGCCTGGTGATCCCAACCGGTTACTCCTTCAACCTCGACGGTACCTCGATCTACCTGACCATGGCCGCGGTGTTCATCGCCCAGGCCACCGATACCCCAATGGACATCACCCATCAGATCACTCTGTTGCTGGTGCTGCTGGTGGCTTCCAAGGGCGCTGCGGGCGTGACCGGTAGTGGCTTCATCGTGCTGGCTGCCACCCTGTCTGCCGTCGGCCATCTGCCGGTTGCCGGCTTGGCGCTGATCCTGGGTATCGACCGCTTCATGTCCGAAGCCCGCGCGCTGACCAACCTGGTCGGTAACGGCGTCGCCACCATCGTGGTCGCCAAGTGGTGCAAGGAGCTGGACGAAGACACCCTGCAGCGCGAGCTGGCTTCCGGTGGTCGTCCAGAGGTGGTGAGCGTACCTGCCGAAAGCGCTGGCAAAGTGTCCTGATACCAATGTCGTCGGCTCTCCCGATAGGGAGGGCCACTGGCCCGCCCTCGTGGCGGGCTTTTTTATGGGCGGTCAAAAACTGGCGAGCTGGCACCTTGCCTCTAGGCCACCTGTTCTATTGAGCCAGACCCGATCCTGCAGGAGCATTTCCGGGCGGGTGGCGTGTCATCAGCTGGATGGTTGCGATGCGCTGCCCATCAATCCTGGAACGATGGAGAGGTTTCCATGAAAAACATGAAAAAGATGGGTTCACGCCGTTTGGGGCTGGCAGCAGCATTGCTGGCCGGTATCGCATTCAGCGGCACCGCCAGTGCCTGGACGTTCGAGCATGGCTGGAGCTGCCAGAACAAGTGGTATCAGATGGGGCTGATCGAGTTGATTGCCTGCGGTGGCGGAGGCGAGGGCTGAACCGCCTGGAGCCGGGCCGCGATGTTCAGCCCGGCGATGCCAGCCCAAAGCCCGCCATGAGCGGGCTTTTTCATGCCTTGTAGGACGATGCATGTGACAGGGGAGTGGCGCTGGCGTCGATGGGAGATGGATACCAGGGCGTCAAAACGAAAAAACCGACCACGAGGGCCGGTTTTTCTGGGATTTGGTCGAGAGACAGGATTCGAACTTTTGTTGTTTAGTACCGTTTTTGATGGGTTTCGGTGTTATTGTTTTTTAAAGGGATACAGATAGGGATACAAGGTGGCTGCTGCTACCCTGTTCGAACCCTATGTTTGCCGCCTGCCCATCCAGGTGGTTTTCAGTAATGAGTACGGCCATCGAAGCCACCTGATCTGTGTATCCACTCAAAGGCCTGACTCCCTCAAATTGAGGAAGTCAGCGGCGCCACAGCCAGATTGACTACGCCAAAGGTGAAGCGTAAAACGCCATTGAGGCTGGTTGCATGGGTGCCCTTTGCCCAGCCTTGAAGCTCTGGTATAGGCCGATGTGGCGTGTTCCCTAGCAATGGGGGGTATCCCGCGGAGATACTGCCAGGGCTTCTTTTCTTCCTCATCAGTGAAGCGCGACGCCGGCCAGCTCCCGGTACCGATCGCCGTAGATGACGTTCAGCTCAGCCGTCGTTACCTCATGCTCAGCAGTGCTGATTACCCAGCATAAGCACATGGCTCTCAGGATACCGGTGGCATGTTCGCCCATATCCTGTAGCTGCTCCGCGCTTTCTGCTTGCCTGATGCAGTCTGTCAGCCATTGGGTTACCTCCTTCGCTGTAAGCGGCCGATGCTTGAAGACCTCGACAAGATCTGCCGGCAGGGCAGGGTAGCGGCATTGCTCGTTGGTCATGGCGTTCTGTTGTTCGGACATGTCTCTCGTTCCTTGTTGGTGCTATTTCTGGGAATTACGTTCGATGGGTGGGCTAGCTGCGCTCTAGGCCGCCCACACCCCTAAGCCTGTTTCACAGGCTAGAAGATGGGTAGATAACCAGGCTGCGCCTGGTATATATAAAAAGGAGTACAGTTTCTGTACCGAATGAACCCCCACCATCGGTACGCTTTCTGTACCCATCGGCCTATTTTTAATGGTCGTTTAGACCTCTGTGGGTACAGTTTCTGTACCCTGTCAGTACACTTTCTGTACCGGGTGATTTGATCTTTCGAGGCTGAATTTCCGAGGCGGCGTTGTCGTCATTGCGACCTCCAATTTGCCCCCGCACTCGTCGATTGGTTGCCACGTCAGCGCGTAGAGCGCACAACATCCACCTGGCTTGATGAATCGTCCCTCGCGTGTACAGATCGCCAGGTTTCGCTCCTGCAGCTCTCTCAATGCCTTGGCCAGGGTTGCCTTGCTGCCGATCCCCCAGACTTCCGCCTGGGCGAAAGTCGCCGAGAGGTCGCCGTTATTGAAACCTCGGTACTGACGCATCAACCCCAGCAGCACTTTCAACGCGCCACCGGAAAGCGCCCGGAAGTCTTCGCTATCCATGACCGTATGGGGCAGGGCTGCGAATGTTCCGGACGGGTTGCGGTTCTTGGACTTTCTAAGGCTTCTCGCCACGACAGATCCTCGATCCTTCCCGCAGGCAAGCCGATCCCGTCGGCGCAAGTGCGCCGTTTTTTGAAGTCACTGGGTTACTCCGCTATGTGATAGGCGCTGATAGTCGTGCCTGCCGGATGCTCTGCAGCGCCACAAGCTGGCTCTTCGCGAGGGCGCAGTCGCCAACTAGCATGCCAGCTTGCTCGATGTTCAGCGTGCCGTGCTCGATGGTGAAGCAGCTGTCGGGCTCTTGGGCCTGCAGAACCTCCAGTGCATTGCTCGCCTCGGCGTGGCTCATGAATGGCCCCAGGGCACCATAGGGAAAGCGTCGGCTGCTTGGGCGCTGGACGTATGAATAGACGACCCCGCCGGCGGGTTGCTGGTCACGCATGATGCACCCCCGGCGCAACGCTGCAGGCAAGCCGCTGGATGTCCTGAATGAGCACATCGGTCTGGCCGGCGATACATTCCTCGGCAGCGGCAGTCTGGCTCTGAGCTGCGAGGAGCAGTTTTGCCAGCTCCATACTTTGGCAGGCAGCGGTCATGGCCATGAGGTGCTGGCGTAGCTTGCGCAGTTCGCAGGAGGCAACGCCACGCACATCGGCGGCGTCGATAAGCAGGCCTTGCAGGTCGGTTCCCAGGCTAGCCATGGTTCACCTCCCGCGCAGCCTGGTTTTCCCGGCCATCATCTGCCTCGGCTTCGCAGGCCTCGCAGAGGTCTCCGCCTGCTGCTTTCACCAAGTAACCGAGGGCTACCATGGCGCGGTGCAGGCCGCTGATGGTGCCCTCGCTCAGGTCGTGATCGATACCGTCTCGAATCAGTAGATCGGCGATGGCCACCATGCCGGCGCCTGCCATGCTCAGCTCATTGCTGGTCTCGTCGACCATCTTCAGGAAGTCAGACACTGGCCACCTCCTGAGCTTCGAGGCTGCGAGCGATCTCTATATGCCGGCGATAGCGAGCCAGGCGGGAGGCTAGGGATGAATTAGCGCGGAGTGCGGCCAGGGCCATTGCGCGATGGGCGGCGGCGCGGATTTTGGACGGATTGACGGCGTGCATAGGTGTGGCTCCTTGATTTGAGAAGCTGCCACGATCCTTCCTACGGGATTGGGTGGCAGCCGTGCGTGGGGTAGGAATACCGGTAATCAAGGAAACCGGCCAGGCCGAAGCCTGCCCACACACGGCCGCCATAACGCTGGATTGCAGGCACAAAAAAAGCGCCTGCAATCGAAATGGGGCGCCTGCGCGCCTTGATTTGAACGGGTTCCTACGCCCGGTCGCTGAATTTGCAGCGACGTGCGAACCATAGCGACAGCCGCCGGGTTTATCAATAGGATGGGCTAATCCTCGCGCTGGTCGCGCATATTGATACGCTCCCTGACCCAGCTCTTTACTTCGCTCAGCACGAAGGCAATGGGGGCATTCCTGTTGCCATGGTCTGCCAGAGTCACGGGCCTGGGAAACTCGCCTGCATCTCGCTTGCGGTAGAGCGTTGCTCTGGATAGGCTGGTGATTCGTAGCACTTCTGGCAGCCGGATAAGCGTGTAATCCTCGGGCAGATCGACTGGTGATTGGTGATCCATGGTTGTTTGCTCCGCAGATTGGGAAGGGAATGCCCGCCAATGTGTGGCAGGGCATACCTTTGTCTGGGGCTGGCTGACCAGGTTCATTGCAGGCCCTCCGGGGTGTCATATACTTGGACCTTCATTGCGTTCACTGCCTTGATGATCGTTTCTCGAGAAACGCCGGCCGAGGTGATCATTGCAGCCGCAGCCATGAAAACGGCGAATGCCACAATCTCAACTGGCACGCCCTTGTGATCGGCATAGCCGACTATGGCCGGCACCAGGTCATCCATCAGGAAGCTGGTGTGGTCCTCCAGTTTGTGTTGGTCATAGAGGTTCACGCCGCACCTCGTCCGATCTGCTTGGGCAGTAGCCCCGGTACGTACTGCTGCAGGTTGGTTTTGCGCTCGGCATAGGGCATGCCGCGTGCGATCAGCATCGAGTCGCGCAGCTCCACCAGCGTGATTACTTCCAGCTCTTGGGTGCTGAGCTGGTCGCGATCGCGCCCGGCAAAGGCGCCTGCGAGGATGGCGTTGATCAGCTTGGCTTCAACGATGAAGTGATGGCGCTGCGGTGTCTTGCCAAGGGCTTCGCAATTGAGATGTACGGCATCGCACACGGCGCGATAGCCGATGGCAGCCTCACGCCTGGTGCTGGCCCAGTTCTGGCCATTGCCGCGTAGTAACTCCTCGATGCGCAGGTCGCACCACACCGAAAAGCGGACATCAAGCCACTGGGCGAAACGCACTGCCAGCCGTGCATGTAGCCAGGTACCGGGCGACTTCCCGCCGCGGCTGGTGTGCACTAGACCAAAGTGCTTTTGGCTCACTTTGCTTTCCAGCCCAAGAGCGCTGGCCATGGCCTCAATGTAGGTTCCGGTTTCATCCAGACGCAGCCAATCGACTGGGCGCTTGCCGAAGCGAGCAGCCGCCTCGGTTGCGTTGATCCAGCCTTCTGAGTTGAACGTTACGGCCTGGCCATTGAAGTCTAGCGGAACGATGCGAGCGCTCATGCTGGCACCTCCGAGTTGCTGGCGTAGTAGGTGGCCACGTTCGGATGCTCCCGGCCGTGGTCATCCTTCAGTGTGCTGAGATGGGTACGAATGTTGTGCCCTTGGGCACGCAGTTCAGCGATACGCGCTCCGGGGCGAACGATGTTCAGTTGGCGGATGGCCTCGAAGGTGTTGATTGAGCCATGCTGGCGCAGGTGAGCCAGGAGGCGGGCGCGTTGTGCGCCGCCGCTGGTGTCATCCAGGTGCGTTTTCTTGGGGCTGGCCTGTTGGTTGGCCTTTTTTGCTTTCATCATGCCTCCTGCGTTGCCTGCTGCTCGAGGCGAGCCTGCAGCGTTTGCCGACGATCGGCGAACGAGTGGCCGCCGTTGATCAGGATCTGATCCATCTTGCGCAGGTTGCCCAGGACTTCGGCGGTGACTAGGCCGGCGAAGGTGTTGGCCGCACTTTGCGCGGCGCCTCGCTTGGCTGCCGGTTTTATAACTCCCTGCTGCTGCAGGGCCTGCTCCACAGCGTCAGCCAGCGGGCTCGGCTTCCAGCTTTCGGCGCGGCATTCGAGCCAGCGTGCCAAGCGACTGGCGAGGGCTTGATGCACCCAAAGGCCAGCAGTGTGGTCGCGCAGGCCGTTGCCGGCGATGCCGGGCGCAGCAGCAACGTGGCCGCCCACTGTTCCTGAGGTGCCACGCACGATGCCGGCGGTAGCGAGGGCGCGCATGAAGTCGGGCTGATAGCGGATGCGGGTTTGCGCGTCTTGCCATTTTGCTGGCAGCGGCTTGCCATTGCTTTCAGAGATTGCTGCCAGTTCGGCCTGAGTATCTTCCAGTAGCAAGTATTCATCGATCGAGCGGCAGAAGCGCCTGGCCAGCAGGCTGGCGTTAAGCATGCCGGCCCCGTTGAGGGCAATGGTGTGCTGTTCGTGGTGATGGATGGCCAGGGTCATGCTTTAGCCTCCCGCTCATCCAGCTTTGATTTCTGCCAGGCTGCGATTTCGTCAGCTACAAAAAAAGCGCGCGAAGCTCGTCCCTCGCCATGCTTAATACTGCGAGGGAAGGTAGGGTCTTGCGCCATTGTTCTGTAGACGCCAGCCCGAGACCTGCGGAGCAGCGAGCAGACCTCGGAGAAAGTGAGCATCTGCTTTGGGGAAATTGTTGGGTATGTACTTGTATGCATTGTGATGCCTCCGCGTGATTTGCGGTGCAACGCTATGTCACTGGCCTGACTGACATAGCTTCAGATGTTCTGATTTGGGACTTTTTATGTCTCAAATTCGACATCTGTTCGCGGGGCGTTTTATGTCCGGTACTGTGACATAGTGAATTTCCCGCCCGATTTCACCGGGCTTGCGCTTTCCGTCCAGTGACATAACTCAAGAGCCCTCAATTCACGGATCGAGGGCCACAATATGGCGGCTATTACCGATGGTCTGGAGCTCCCAGGCCAGGTGCGCAAGCAGACGAGTTTCGACATCACCAATTACCCGCCGGCCCGGAAGGGGCTGGCGCAGCCCATTCCAGGTGACGCTGCCCGGGCGGCGCGCATGCAGGCGCAGTACGATCAGCCCGTTACCAAGGGGTTGCCGCTGATCGGGCAGGGTATTGCTGGCATCAGTGATACCGCTGGCCAGCCTCGGCATAACTCATTCGATATCACCAACACTCCATCGGCTCAGCGCCAAGCTGGTATTACTCCCGGACTGACTCAATCCAGTGCGGCAGGGATTGAAAGGCCTGTCTCCCTAGGAAACCAAGCCATTACCCAGGGCCTGCCTGAGCTGGGGCAGTCTCTTGATGCATGGGCGCGCACTGGTATCGGTGCAGGGCGATCCGGCGGGGAGATCGTCGGCCGGCGTGGTGCAGGTGGCCTGATGGAGTTCACCAACAATGCGGCGACGCCAGGCTCTGTTGCAACTGCCCGCCCAATGCAGGCGGGTGAGTTTGGACGCTTGGGTGATGGTATAGGTACCTTCTCACAAAGCGAGCCAGGTGATGCTGCCCGTTCTTATCAGAGCTTCGAGCGCGCCAACGAAATCCGTCGCGAGACGGTTCGAGAAAGCCGGCGCGGCCAGATTGGTGAAGGCGGCGGGCGCTTGACCATCGTGCATGACAGTTCTCGATCGCCAAGTATTCGCGACACATTGAACGATCGGCGTGATGCCCGACAGGCCAGCACGGCAGCAGCTAAGCAGCAAACCCAGCAAAGCATTCTGTCGGGTATGGATGAGCGATTGACCGGGCAGCTACAGCGTCAGTTGCTGGGGCAGCAGATCCAGGCGGGGGAGCAGGAGGGGAAGCGTCAGCAAGCGCTGAGCGGCATTCTTGCTGGGCTCGACGATCCGAAGCTGCAGGGCAGTGCTCGCACTCAAGCAGAACGCAGTTATCTGCTGCAGGCTGCGCCGAGCGCCTTCGCATCGTTGACTGCCAAGGCAGGTGCCAACCCTCTCTCTGCTCCCATTCAGCGTCTCGAAGATGAAGACCTGGCAGCCATCGGATCGGCCGGCACGATGAATAGTGAGCTGGCGCGGATTGATAACCAGATCTCGACGGGGCAGCTCAACTTGGGGCTGCTGGCCAATGCAAAGAGCAGTGCACTCAACTCCATGGGCATTGGCGACCAGAATGCGCGCAACTATGCCTCGCTCAACTCCACGTTGGAAAAGCTGCGCAATGAAAGCCTTCGGCTAAACACTGGCGTGCAGACCGAGGGCGACGCCCAGCGAGCCTGGAATGAGCTGCTCACCAACCTGAAGAGCCCGGAATTGGTCAGGCAGCGTCTGGCAGAGATCAGCGCTTTGAATGAGCGGGCGATCGGTATTCGCACCGGGATTATCAACAACCGCCGCGCCGGCCAAGGTGCAACGCCTCTGGACGTCGATTCAGTGCTGGGGAATCAAGCCCCGCGATCCAGTCAGCCGCGCCCGGCGGCTTCAGGCCGTCCAGTAACGATTGAAACCGACAGTGATTACGACGCCCTGCCATCGGGGGCGCAGTTCATCGCCCGATGGCTCTACCCGGAGGAAACCATAATGGCCAGTTGGAAAGATGCGCCTGTGGTGGGCGCTGAGAGCGAGCAGCAGCCGGCCTGGGCGAGCGCCCCAGTCGAGCAGCCTGCTGCGCAGCCGGAAAGCGAGCAGCTTGGCGGAATTGGCGCTGCTCGATCGCTCCTGCGGGGGGCCAATGATGCCCTGACATTTGGTTTTGCTGATGAGATCAGCAGCGCCGCATCGGCGACCCTCAACCCGCTGGCAGGTACCGGCAACGACGGTGATACCTGGGGCGAGCGCTACAGCAAGAACGTCGAGGGTGAACGCGCCCTGGATCGTCAGGCGAGACAGAACAACCCCATGGCCAGCGCTGCTGGGGGTATCGCTGGCGGTCTGCTGCCGATGATTGCAACTGGTGGCGCCTCTTTGCTGCCGTCTGCTGCCCGGTCCACTGCTGGACCTATCTCCCGTGTTGCGGCTCAGGTATCTGCAACCCAGGCCACGCCGGGGATGCTGCGAGCTGCCGGCGAGGGGGCGGCTGTCGGTGGTGCATATGGTGCTGCTTACGGGCTTGGCTCGGCTGAAGGCGACTTGATGGAGCGCTTGCCAGGCGCCGTCGATGGCATGACCGTTGGCGCTGCCATCGGTGCGGGTATTCCTGTCGCGCTGATGGGCGGTCGATCGCTTTACAGCGCTGCCCGCTCGCCTGACCGTGCAGCGGCGCACCAGGTGGAGCGTGCGCTGGAGCGGGACGGCATGACGGTCGACCAGTTCCGCCGTCAGGCGGATGACCTGCAGCAGCGCTATCCAGGCGCCGCTATGCCGGCCGATGCCGGTGGCGAAAACGTCAAGGGATTGCTCGAGCGCGTGTCGCAAACGCCAGGCGCAGGCCGATCGCAGGTGATCCCTGCTTTGACCGAGCGGCAGCAGGGCCAGCCTCAGCGCATTACCAGCACCCTGCAGGAATTGACCAAAAGCGAGCGCGACAGCTTCAACCGTGCCGCGGATGACCTGGGGCGGGCCACTGGCAATAAGCGCGGCGCTCACCAGGCCACTGAGGAGGCGATGGCGCAGCGTGCTCGTGACGCGCAGCCACTGTACGAGAAGGCTTATCAGGAGCCAGTGCCTTGGTCGCATGAGCTGGAGAAGCTATTCGAGCGTCCGGCTATGCAGGATGGCTACAGGCTAGCGGCCCGGCGTGCGGCGAACGAAGGGAGGACCTTTCAGGGGAAATTCATCGATCTGAAGGACGATGGTTCCTTCACGATGAAGGATGTCCCGTCGACCGGTGACCTGGATCTGATCAAGAAATCGCTGGATAGCAAAGTCGGCACCTTGGAGCGCGCTGGAGACTACGGCGAGGCGCGTGTCATCAAGGGTATTCGCACCAAGCTGCTCGAAATGATGGATGCTGCCAGTCCGACTTATCGAGAGGCACGGGCTGCATGGGCAGGTCCATCGCAGTTCATTGATGCTTTGAATGATGGGCGAACCATCTTGAGCCGCAATATCAGTGCCGAGGAGCTGGCTTCCAACCTGGGGCGCTTGAACGCCTCGGAGCTCGATGGTTTTCGAATCGGCGCCCTGTCTGCGATTTCCAACAAGATGCACAACGACCCATCGAAGATGGCCGATATGACCAAATACCTGCGCTCGAAAGAGATGCGCGGCAAGGTTGCGGCCATGCTGCCAGATGATGCCGCCCGCCAGCGCTGGGGCGAGATGCTGGACTTCGAGGTAAGTGCATCAGCAACGGCCGGCCGCAGCCTTGGTAACAGCGCAACCGCGCGCCGTGCCGCTGAGATGGCGGATGCCGACAGCCTCGGCGGCGACCTGGTACTGAGCGCCCTTGCTGGAACGCCTGTAGGGAGCCTTTTCTCGCAGTTCATCAACAAGGCCGGCCGCGGTTTGCGCGACAAGCTGCGATCGCGCTCTGACCAATCCGTGGCAGATGCGCTTACCAGCCCTGAGGGACTTGCCGGCGTTCAATCGCGTGCTGCCCAGGCATCCAGCACTGCCGCGCCCTCAATGCTTATCACTGGTGGCGCAAGTGCTGGCGCCATACAGGGCACAACGGATCGTGAGGCACGGCCAACCGTGCAATCCCTGATGCCTGCCATTCGTGAGCGGATGCGTGCTGATTACCCACTCGATGCCGATGAGCTGGCGCGTGAGACCGGTGCCACTCGTGCAGCGGCGAAAATGGCAATTGCCATGGCCAGGCGCGATCAGCAGGCCACGGCCGCGACCTATAAGAGCGTGCCCGGCGCCAACAAGGCGCTGCGTGGCTTGAACAACTCCAGCGACTACATGGTGGCCAAGACTGGCGACCGTGAGTGGCGCATTCAGTTGAAAGCCCAGTAGGAGAAGACAGAAATGAAGCCAGCTATTGAAGACCATTTTTGCCATCAAGATCTTCCGCTGACGATGCCGGTGACCAAAACGGCCAAGCAATGGGCCGAAGAGTTCGGCTTGAAGTGGGAAACAGTGCGCAAGCGCCGGTATCGCGGCTGGTCGTGGAGTGATGCACTCAACCCGAAGTTGCGCCGCACGCCGTTCAATGACGCAGGGCTGCGCTGATGGTGGATATGAGAATGGTGGTATTGGGCGAGGGTGTCCCCAGGCTTGGGGAGACCCGTGAGGCGCTGGCCTTGGTGCGCAGCGCGATGAATCAACTGGCCATAGAGGTTGAGTCGGAGGCGAATACCCTTTCTGGCGAAGAGCTTCGGCAGCAGCAGGCGCTGGCGCTGCCCAGGCGTGCGGCTGCTCTACGGGATCTGTCGGTGGCGCTGCGTGAACTGATCGGCCTGGAGCGCCGACTGCTTGGGGTGGATGACAGCTCCCGGCTACTCAAGGCCTATGCGGCGATGGCTGCGCTCGCTGATCAGCGCCCCGGCGCCAAAACGGAGGGCAAGGATGGGCAGTAAGCCTGTTGTCGACTGGGAAGCGATCGAGCGTGACTACCGCGCTGGCTCGCTCTCCATTCGAGAGATTGCTGGGCGCTATGGCTGCAGCCACACGGCGATCGGCAAGCGCGCCACTGCCGAAGGGTGGGCGCGTGACCTGAAAGCCAAGATCCGGGCGAAGGCTGATGTGCTGGTTTCCAAGCGGGAGGTTTCCAGCCAGGTTTCCACAGTTTCCACTGCATCGCCGGTGGAAACCGAGCAGCAGATCATCGAGGCCAATGCCGAAGCGATCGCAAGCGTTCGGCTGGCGCACCGCTCTGATATTCGCCGTTCCCGCCGATTGACCAACAAACTGCTGGAAGAACTCGAGGCGCTTACCGACCACCGTGACCTGGCTGAGTCGCTTGGCGAGATGATGCGCAATCCGGATGCCTTCGGGTATGACCGGCTGAATGAGCTGTACCACAAGATCATTGCGCTGCCGAACCGTACCAAGATCATGCGAGAGCTTGCCGACACGCTGAAGGTACTGGTGGCCTTGGAGCGCCAGGCCTGGAGCCTCGATGAGCAAGAGCATGAGGCAACGTATGAAGAGCGCCTACGGCGGTTGTTCGGCGACGTGTAGCTTGCCGCCGGCATGGGTGTGCTCAGTTTTGAGCATACCCAGTGGTCATTGATACCCCCGAGAATACAACGCTGAAACGGGGTAACGTTTCGTTACCCCACTGGCTTGAATCGCAGCGTGTGAACTCACTTCCCCCACCAGGGGCAGGGCAAGGTATTGCTTCAACGCCTCGAAAGGCCATAGAGGTGAAATCGTGCCAGTTTAGCCCAACACTTTTACATACCCGGAAAAGCGGGAATCTTCCCCGTTCTGATCTGATGCTGACCTATTGTCGAAATCCCACCAATGGCGGTAATTTCAACAGCTACGTTTGCGGCCAACGCTGATCCGGGGCTGACTGCTGGAGCGTCACGGTGTGCGCCTGGAGCGCCGCAACTGGTCCCGCGAGTGGGGTAGGGTGATTCAGGATCTGTTCCGCGTGGTCAGTCGGCTGGATGCGCAGGCGTTGCGGCCGTTGGCGGTGGTGCTGGGGAAGGAAAGGCGCACCGCCGAGGCAGCCTGATACCATGCGGCCTCAAGCCAAGGAGGCCGGTATGAGCGAACCAGGTTATGTGTATGTTTTGAAGAACAACAGCTTTCAGGCGAATGTTGTAAAGATCGGCCTTACAACTAGGGCGCCGGATGTTCGAGCAAGAGAGATATACCAAGGCGCAACAGGTGTTCCTCAGCCTTTTACAGTCGCTGTCGCCTACACCGTTGCAGACTGCCAAAAAGCCGAGAAGATGATTCATGCCAGGCTCAATGCATACCGAGTCAATAAGAAACGTGAATTTTTCAGATCGCCGATGAGGGTTGCTGAGCAGGTCGTCTTAGAGTGCTGTGCCGCCGTTAATAGCGCCTTGGGTATGGATGCCCCTGAAAGAACTCTGTTTCCTGCCAGTGAGCGCGCGATTCAGAAAGACAAATCTTGGTACCGCGATAGCGATCTGAAGTTGGTTGACCCTGGCAAATTAAAACCATCCCCCGTCCGCAGAGAACTGACCGCTGCAGAGCAAGACCGGGTGAGCATCGTTTTTCAGTTGCTCGAGTGCATCAGCCCTCTCTCGCAGAGCCAGTTCACTGATGGTTTTATGCGAGACGAGCGGCCTAACTCAGAGATTATGATCTGGGAAAATATGGCTAAGGCATACCTGTCAATTGAGCATGGTGACATAGCGCCTGAGGAGCTCAGGAAGGAAGCTTTCGGGCTTCTGCTGCAGCGGACGTGGTCAACAACGCATGAGGTGTTGAAGGTGGCGAAACTCAAGTATTTCACTAGGGAGACTGCGCGTGCGCTTCTGGATAGCTACGAGCTGCCACCGCAGCCGTTGCTTGTTCGTGATCGGAGAGCAATCCCTGTTGCAATAGGGTGAGAGAAGCACGGCACTTTCTGATTGATACCCTTGTGCCACTTTCGGCATGGGTCTCCCGAGTTTAAAGCAGCACCCAATACGAAACCCGGCCAGCACGCCGGTTTCTATCGAACGCATGATTGCAATACCTGCAATGCAGGAAAAGCCTCTGCTTCCCCGCGCGCTGTGATGACATCACTGCAAGGGGGGCGTGAAACGCTACTCCTTGCCCGCGCGCACGCGGAGATGACTCAAATCCCCCTTTTTCGGGGTATTTAGATGCCCTTGCCTTCGCACGCGTGCTGGAATGACAGCAAAAGTATTGTGGGAAAATCACACATTACTATCTGCCTGAACGCGACAGGGTATGAACTCAGCCAAAGGCTACCCCAATCTGAGGCAGCCGCAGTCTGCGCATGCCGCTGACAGCTGGTTTACTCAAGGTGTCCCCAGTTTTGGGGACACTCAGTATTTCTGTCGCGTGCCTCAACTCCCTCGCTGGGCAGCTTCAGGG
The DNA here is from genome assembly GCA_966186235.1 of uncultured Pseudomonas sp. Classification (GTDB taxonomy): domain Bacteria; phylum Pseudomonadota; class Gammaproteobacteria; order Pseudomonadales; family Pseudomonadaceae; genus Aquipseudomonas. Next base: position 12,118 of record CBIFVM010000044.1, on the reverse strand, counting down.
TGGGTGAAACCGATCCGGTTTGACCCAGGTCCCACATATCTCGACAGCCTGCGCTTGCAGTTCTTCCGTCTCAAACGGAAGAACCTCACTGCTTCCGTTTCAAATGGAGGCAGTGAAAGTCACGGGCATGGCTCGTCACTTCAGCCAATGGCTTGAGTGAAGAGCCAGCGCCGCTGGCATTCAGACACCCTGTAGGGTTTCCATCAGGCCGGTACCCTGGGATAGCTTCATTGACGCGCCAACAAGGGCGTTTACTGGAGTCACCAGCATGAAGATCCGCATCAGCGATAGCGTCGACCGCCTGCCAGAAATGGATCTGGATTATCCAATGATCGAGCCTCAAGACATGATCCGGTTTGAGGTGCATCGAGAGCGTGAGCCGGTATCTGGGCTGCCACTGAACACCAACAGGCGAGAACTGCAGGTGACAGAGGTCTGGGAGTACAGGCTGGATGGCTACCTGTCCTGGGCTCCTGGTGTGCCGCGATATAGATTCGCCAAAGTAGGGCCATAGCTTGATCGGCGTGACGCTACTTTGGGAGCCAGGTCGTGCTGTCAGTGCTTGACCCTGGGCAGGGTCACGCTGACTTGCCGAAGCGGCCTTGCACCACATTTCCTTGCGCCAGGGCATCAAGGTGGTCTGCATACCACTGCATCATTTCGTGGCGCTGCTCAAGGTAAACCGCTTTGTTGTAAACGCCGGCCACGCCTTCTTCTTGGTGCGATAGCTGCGCCTCAACGTAGTCCTTCAGAAAGCCCTTTTCGCGCAGGATGGTGGAGGCGATATGTCGAAAACCGTGACCAGTTTGTTGGCCTTGGTACCCCATACGGCGCAAGGCCATATTGAAACTCATGTTGCTGCGGGGTTTCGTCCTGTCATTTCTGCCGGGGAACAGCAAGGGATAAGAGCCGGTCAGCGTCCATAGTTCGCGCAGCGCCTCAACTGCTTGCTTCGAGAGTGGCACTACGTGCTCGCGACGTTTCTTCATGCGCGCGGCCGGTATCACCCACACCGCCTGATCAAGGTCAAACTCTGCCCATGGGGCTTCTCTTAGTTCGCTGGGGCGCACGGCCGTTAGCATCAGTAGGCGAAGCCCTATCCGTATGTCTTCGGCATGCGGATAAGCGCTTATCGCTCGGAGGAGGGTGGGCAGCTCGGTAGCCGTGACATGCGCGTAGTTTTCCACCTCTTTGGTCTGCAGGAATTTATGCAGACCCTCCAGTGGATTGTAGAGCGCGCGGCCCGTGACTTTGGCTAGGTCGTAGATTTCCTTGCAGTACCTGCGAACATTGGCCATCTGATCGAGAATGCCTTTCTTCTCCATATCGCGGAGAAAGTCCATCCACTCCAGCGGAAGGATCTCGGTATAAATCCGCTTTCCGAATACCGGGAAGACGTGAAGCTCCAGTGCGCCGATGATCCGCTTCGCGGTACCTGGTTCCCACCGTGCTCGGCGACCTTCGAACCACTCGCGGGCTAAAGGCTCAAACTTGTTGTTGGCAGCAGCTTCATCGGCAGCTTTGCGAGCACGCTTTGAGGCAATTGGGTTTTTGCCTGCTGCGGCATCAAGGCGTAGCTCTGCTGCTTTTTGTCGAGCGAATGCGCCGCTCACCTCAGGGTAACCACCCAGGCCGAGCCATGACCATTTGCCGTCCGGCTTCTTGTAGCGCAGTTGCCAAGATTTTTGACCATCAGGCTTCACCCGAAAATAGAGGCCTTGACCGTCAAGCTCGCGGTATTCGGTCGCCTCTGACTCGAGGTTGAGAAGGGTGGTGTCAGAGAGGGGGCGGCGCTTGATCTCGGCTCTTTTCACGGGCTTGTATCCCTTGAGTTCGAATTTCTGTCAAGGATACACGCAGGGATACACGCCGGATAGATATATGGGAAGACAATAGAAGGCATGCGGAAACAAAAAAACCGGCTCAAGGGCCGGTTTTTCTGGGGTTTTGACACATGGCAAGATATGGCAAAACAAGAAGGTGGTCGGAGAGACAGGATTCGAACCTGCGACCTTCTCGTCCCGAACGAGACGCGCTACCAAGCTGCGCTACACTCCGAATTCGCCAAATTCTACTCAAAAACTTTTGCAACACAAGGGGTTAGCAAAAATTTTTAATCGGGGCGCCGCACCTGGCGTGCGCCCACGAGCCGTAGGGCGCTTACAGCTCCTTGACAGTACGAACCTGATCCTTGTTGACCTTGGTGCGCTTGCCATCCAGCTGTTCGAACTCGTAGAAGCCGGTGTCGTCGTCGAAATCAGGGCGATCGACAGTCTGGATTTCACGGCCATCATTGAGGGTGATCACCGATGGCGTGGAGCAGCCAGCCAGGGTCACCAGGCCGAGGGCGAGTAGAAACGCAGCGGTCGTCCGTTGCTTCATGACGTGTCTCCTTAAGTCGAGGCAGAGTGATTACCTTGGCTCAGACGGATGGGCCGAGCCCAAGTTCCACCCTATTTATCCACCTGCGGCCCCATGCCGCAAGCTTTCAGCCGAGCAGATCGGGGGAATTGAGGTTGCTCAGGCGCGGATCTTCAGTCTCGCAACGCAGTGCGGTGGGGTCATGAGCACGCAGCCAGCGCTGGGTGCTGCGCTCGCCCGCGTGCCAGGCCTCTTCCAGCGAAGGCAGCAGGCAGCGTGGGATGACCGCGAACAGCGGCTCCCAGTAGCCGTCGCGCTGCGCCATCACCGGGCGCCCGTCCGCCAGGGCCAGCAGGTCCTCGATCAGCGCGCGGTCGACCCTCGGGGCATCGCACGGCAGCACCAGCAGCAACGGATGGCGGGCGACCTGTAGGGCCGCGCGGATGCCGGCCAGGGGGCCCGGATAGTCGGCGCTGTCGTCGCCGACCAGGCGGTCGGCGTAAGCGGCATAGGCCGGCTGGTTGCGATTGCAGGAGATGATCAGGTCATCGGTGAGCGGGCGAACCACTTCATGCAGCCATGCGATCATCGGTCGCGCTTGCCAGTGCACCAGGCCTTTGTCCAGGCCGCCCATGCGCTGGCCCCGGCCGCCTGCGAGCAGAACCACCGAAAAGGGCTGGGGCGTTGCGGTGGCGGGCATGGCAGGGTCTCCGGAGGTGGCGCTGTGGTATAACACCGGCCTTTGTTCACGACAACTGGAAGCCTGCCATGAGCCACAAGGCCGATGCGCCATTCGTGCCCCTGAATATCGCCGTGCTGACGGTCAGCGATACCCGCACGCTGGAAACCGATACCTCCGGGCAACTCTTCGTCGACCGCCTCAAGGCGGCAGGCCACAACCTTGCCGAGCGCGTGCTGCTCAAGGACGACCTGTACAAGATCCGCGCCCAGGTCGCCACCTGGATCGCCGAGGACGTGGTGCAGGTGGTGCTGATCACCGGCGGCACCGGCTTTACCGGCCGCGACAGCACGCCGGAAGCGGTGGCCTGCCTGCTGGACAAGCAGGTCGACGGTTTTGGTGAGCTGTTCCGGCAGATTTCCACCGCCGACATCGGCACCTCGACCATCCAGTCTCGCGCGCTGGCTGGCCTGGCCAACGGCACCCTGGTGTGCTGCCTGCCGGGCTCTACCAACGCCTGCCGCACCGGCTGGGACGGCATCCTCGCCGAGCAGCTCGATGCGCGCCATCGCCCGTGCAATTTCGTGCCTCACCTGAAGCTCGCCGCGCCTTGCGAGAGCCGCGGATGAGCGAGGCGCATTCCCCGCTGATGCCGGTGGAACAGGCCCTGGCCCGGCTGCTGGAACTGGCCGAGGCGACGCCGATCGTCGAGCACGAGCGGATCGACCTGGCCGAAGCCGATGGTCGTGTGCTGGCCGAGCCCATGGTCGCCGGTCTGGACCTGCCGCCCTGGCCGAACAGCGCCATGGATGGCTACGCATTGCGCCTGGCCGACTGGCAGGGCGAGCCGCTGCCGGTCAGCCAGCGCATTCTCGCCGGTATGGCACCCGAGGCGTTGCGGCCCGGCACCTGCGCGCGCATCTTTACCGGCGCGCCGGTTCCCGAGGGCGCCGATACGGTGGAAATGCAGGAGAACGTCAGTGTCGGTGACGACGGCCGCTTGCATTTCAACCAGGCCCTGAAGGTCGCGCAGAACATCCGCCCCCAGGGCCAGGAAAACCGCAAGGGCGAAACACTGTTGGCTGCCGGCACGCGGCTGGGGCCCATCGAGCTGGGGCTGGCCGCCTCCATCGGCCTGGCACAACTGCCGGTACGGCGCCGGCCGCGGGTGGCGGTGCTGTCCACCGGTGACGAACTGGTCGAGCCCGGCAACGCGCTGGGCGCCGGGCAAATCTATAACAGCAACCGATACCTGCTGGTCGCTTGGCTGAAGCGTATGGGGTGCGAGGTCGTCGATGGCGGCATCCTGCCGGATGATCTTGACCGCACGCGCCAGGCGCTGGGTGAGCTCGATGATGTCGACCTGATCCTGTCCACCGGCGGAGTGTCGGTGGGCGAGGCGGATTTTCTCGGCATCGCCCTGCGCGAAGCCGGCGAGCTGGCCCTATGGAAACTGGCGATCAAACCCGGTAAACCGCTGACCGTCGGCGAGTTTCGCGGCCGCCCGGTGATCGGCCTGCCTGGCAACCCGGCCTCGACCCTGGTGACCTTCGGCCTGCTGGCGCGCCCGTATCTGCTGCGTCGCCTCGGCGTGCAGAAGGTCGAGCCCCTGGGCTTCAGCGTGCCGGCGGGTTTCACCTGGCCCAAGCCGGGCAAGCGGCGAGAGTTCCTGCGCGCACGCTTGGAAAACGGGCGCGTGGTGCCGTACTCGAACCAGAGCTCGGGGGTGTTGCGCAGCGCCGCCTGGGCCGAGGGGCTGGCTCAGGTACTGGAGGGCAGCACCGTTGCCGAAGGCGATGCCGTGCACTTCATCCCGATGAGCGAACTGCTCGGCTGACACCGGCAAGCGGCACGAGCGTGCGGTGGGCGTGATTATTTGCCCCGCACGCTGTCTGCATTAGGCAGCACAGTGTTCAATTCCCGTTTTCGGAGCCGTTATGCAAGAGCGTAAAGCGCTGTTGATCCTTCATGGTAAGCAGTCCCTCAACGAAGAGGTGCGGGCGGCGGTAAGCAGCCAGCGCGAGAACGGCTGGGAACTCGCCGTGCGGCTGACCTGGGAGGCTGGCGATGCCCAGCGCCTGGTCGCCGAGGCCTTGCAGGCGGGTTATCCGACCGTGATCGCCGGTGGCGGGGACGGCACATTGCGGGATGTCGCCGAGGCCATGGCCAAGGCCGAAACCGATGCCAGCCTGGTGTTGCTACCGCTGGGTACCGCCAACGATTTCGCCCATGCCGCGGGCATTCCGCTGACGCCTGGCGAGGCCCTGGCGCTGCTCGACACGCCTGCCCAGCCGATCGACCTGGGCGAGGTCGACGGCGAGCTGTTCCTCAATATGGCCACGGGTGGCTTCGGCTCCAACATCACGGCCAATACTTCCGAGGATCTCAAACGCTTCCTGGGCGGTGCGGCCTACATGCTCACCGGCCTGACTCGCTTTGCCGAAGTGCGTTCGGCCTTTGGTCGCTTCAAGGGCCCGGATTTCGCCTGGGAGGGCGAGTTTCTCGCCCTTGGCATCGGCAATGGCCGCCAGGCCGGTGGCGGGCATGTGCTGTGCCCCCATGCTCGGGTGAATGACGGCCTGCTGGACGTGTGTATCGTGCCGGCCGCTTCCGATGTGGTCGGTACGCTGGGCACACTGCTGTCCGGTGGCCTGAAAGGCATCGAAGGCGTCTCGATCAGCGCGCGCCTGCCGTGGCTGGAAATCGACGCGCCCGAAGGGCTGGATTTGAACCTGGATGGCGAGCCCCGTGGCGGGCATCGGCTACGCTTCGCTGCAAGGCCTCAGGCATTGCGCCTGCATCTGCCGGCACAGTCGCCGTTGCTGCGTGACTGACCGGCGGGTACTGGTGCCGCGCCGCGCGCTGGTGCAAGATGGCGTTGCGCCATGCCGCCTACAGTAATTGCACGACTGGCCGATAGCTTCATACGAACACCACGCCTCACAGGAGCGAATAATGGCCGGTATTCTCGACACCGTTGATCAACGGACGCAGTTGGTAGGCGAGAACCGCCTGGAAATCCTGATGTTCCGTCTGGCGGGCCGGCAACTGTTCGCCATCAACGTGTTCAAGGTGCAGGAAGTGCTGCACATGCCCAAGCTGACGCTGATGCCGCACCGTCATCGCTTTGTTTGCGGGGTGATCCACCTGCGTGGCCAGACGCTGCCGGTGATCGACCTGTCCCAGGCCATCGGCATGCGCCCGATCGTGCCGGATGAGCGCAGCACCATCATCGTCACCGAGTACAACCGCTCGATCCAGGCGTTCCTGGTCGGCGGCGTCGACCGCATTCTCAACCTCAACTGGGAATCCATCCTGCCGCCGCCCGGTGGTGCAGGGCGCCAGCATTACCTGACGGCCATCACCAAGGTCGACGACCAACTGGTGGAAATCATCGACGTGGAAAAGGTGCTGGCCGAGATCGTGCCGTACGACACGCGTATCTCCGGTGACCGCCTGGCCGATCCGCTGCTGGAAAAAGCCCGTGGCCGCGAAGTGCTGCTGGTCGATGACTCCAGCGTGGCCCTGGCGCAACTGCGCGATACGCTCACGCAACTGGGCATCAAGCTGCACGTCGCCACCGATGGCCTCAAGGGCCTGCAGATGCTCAAGGCCTGGGCCGATGCCGGTGAAGTCATCACCGACAAGCTGCTGATGATGTTCACCGATGCCGAAATGCCGGAAATGGACGGCTATCGCCTGACCACCGAGGTTCGTCAGGATCCGCGCTTGCGTGACCTGTACGTGGTGCTGCATACCTCGCTGTCCGGCAGCTTCAACGATGCGATGGTCAAGAAGGTCGGTTGCGACAACTTCCTGTCCAAGTTCCAGCCGGACAAACTGGTGGATGTGATTCGCCAGCGTCTGGCGCTCGACGAAAAGTAGCGCTCTGCTGGCTTGAGCCCTGGCGGCGGTTTGCGTATAACCGCCGTTTCGCTCAAGTCAGGACGCCGAGCCATGCACCTCTCCGCGCTATACCGTTTCCCTCTCAAATCCGCTATGGGTGAATCCCTGCCTAGCCTGCAGCTCGATGGCCTGGGCGTGGCCGGTGATCGCCGCTGGATGTTCGCGGATGCGCAAACCGGGCGGTTCATGACGCAGCGCACCTTTCCCCATATGAGCCAGTTGCAGGCGCGCTGGAATGCCGATGGTGGCCTTACCCTGCAAGCGCCTGGCATGCCGGTGTTGCAGGTGGCGTTGCCGGATCCCGACCAGGCGCTGCGAGGTGTGATCATCTGGCGCGACACCCTGCGGGTACCGGATGCCGGTGACGAGGCCGCCGCCTGGGGCAGCGAGTTCATGGGCAAGAGCTGCCGGCTGGTACATGTGCCGGCAGAGCGAGCGCGGTTCATCGAAGGCAACGTCGATGGCGACGAGAAGGTCGGCTTCGCCGATGGCTTCCCGTTGCTGCTGATCGGTCAGGCTTCACTGGATGATCTGGTGGCCCGGGTCGGCAGGCCGCTGGAGATGCTGCGCTTTCGTCCCAACCTGGTAGTGCAGGGCAGCGAACCCTACGCCGAGGACGGCTGGAAGCGCATTCGTATCGGTGACGTCGAGTTCACCCTCGCCAAACGCTGCTCGCGCTGCGTGATCACCACCATCGACCCCGGGACCGGGGAGCGCAGCGCCGACCGTGAGCCGCTGACCACCTTGCGCAGCTATCGCCAGGGCGAAGACGGCATCCTGTTCGGACAGAACCTGATCAACCACGGCAGCGGCGAGCTGCAGGTCGGCATGGCGGTCGAGGTGCTGGCGTAATCGTCGCCCCGGTGTAGCCCGGGCTATTGACGCGCCACCCGGGGCGATAGCACCGGGTGCTTTACGCATGCCGCAGGACTACTGATCGAAGTAACGCTCGTGCCAGCCTACCAGCGGCTGTGGAGCGTTGAGCTTGTCGCCGTAGATCACCGCGTAGGACAGCACGTTCTGCACGTACTGGCGGGTCTCGTTGAACGGAATGTTCTCCACCCACACGTCGTAGGCGAGGTGATCGGCGCCGCGCAGCCACTGGCGCACGCGACCTGGCCCTGCGTTGTAGGCGGCCGAGGCCAGCACGCGGTTGCCGTTGAACTGGCCGTAGATCTGGCTCAGGTAGGCGGCGCCCAGCTGGATGTTGACGCTGGGCAGCAGCGCGTTGTTCGGGTTGCTCAGGGGGATTCCGAACTTGCGCGCGGTCTCCTTGGCAGTGGCCGGCATCACCTGCATCAGGCCGAGAGCCCCGGCGTGGGACTTGGCATCGGCCATGAAGCCGCTTTCCTGGCGGGTGATGGCGAATACCCAGCTCGAATGCAGGCCGCGCTTCTTGGCTTCCGCGGTCAGCGGCTCGCGATGGGCCATGGGGAAGCGGATGTCCAGGTCGTCCCAGTACTTGGCCTGGCTGATGGTGCGGATCGCCGGGAAGTACCACTGCATGTCGTAGGCCAGGCGCGCCTGGGCGACCAGCTCGTCACGGTCGAAATGGCGGCTGGCGTGGTACCACTCGCGGCGGCCTTCGACGACCTGGCCGCGGTCATGGAATTCCATGGCACGTCGGATGCCGGGCGCGTTGCGTACTTTCTTGATCACGGCAGGGCTGAGCTGCAGCGGTGCGTTCTTCAGGAAGTACGGTTCCTTGACCTGGTCGGCAGCCATGAAGCCATAGAAGTCGCGCTCCTTGGCCAGGTCATGGAACAGCGGCTGGGCGGCCTTGCTGTTGGGCTGGGCCAGTTGCAGGCTGCGCGCCTGCCAGTAGCGCCAGCGGTTGGTGCTGGCCAGGGACTCGGGCATGCGGCTGATCAGCTTGTGGGCTTCGTCCCAGCGGCCCAGGCGCAGCAGCAGGCGGGCGCGCCACTCGCTGACGGTGTCGTCACGCAGGTTGGGGTCGTACTTGGCCATGATGTCGAGGGCGCGCGGGTCGAAGCGGCGCGCCAGGGTCAGGCCGATCTCGTTGGCGATGGCGACCTTTTCCTGATCGGAAAAGCGCATGCGCTGGGAGTAACCCTCGAGCAGGCTCAGGGCCTGTTCCGGATCCTGGCGCGCGAGGCGACGCAGGCCGAGGCTGATCACGTCACCCATGGCGTCGTCGGCCAGCGTGAAGCGGGCGGTCTGGGTGAGAATCTGCGGTTTCTGAGCGACTTCCACGAGGAGCTTGCCGTGGTTGCTCAGGGTCGGCAGGTCCTTGCTCAGGAAGGTTGCCAGGCTGTAGTTGCGTGCTTCGGCGGCCAGCTTGGCGCGCTGCCAGCGGCGCTGCTCGGTCAGTTGGCCTTCGGCGGCCCAGCGATCGAACAGGCGGTCACAGGCTTCGGGCTGGGATTTGCCCACCAGCCAGAGCTTCTCGGCGCTGGCATAGCCTTCGGCGGTCTGGCCCTGGGCAAGCTGGCGCTGGCCGTTCAGGCAGTCCAGTTCGGTGAAGTTGAGCCCCGGGTCGTAGTACTTGGCGAAGGTTTGCCATTCGCCGCGTTCGGCGAGCCAGCGCAGCCAGCGCAACTTCATCCAGTTGGCCTGGGGCAGGTCGCCATGGGCGGCGAGAAAGGCTTCGATTTCCTGATTGCTGGCCCATTTCAGCCGTGCGGTCAGCTCGTCGTAGGTCAGATACGGCGTCAGCGGGTAGTCGCGCAGCGCGCTGGCGTAGCGCTCGTAAGGCCCCTTGTCGCCCTTGGCGAGCGCAGCCTTGGCCTCGTCGTAGTACTGGCGTTGCTGCTGCAGGCTCGCGGCCTGGCTCAGCGTGGATGTGGCGGCGCAAAGAATCAGGCAGGACAGCAGACTGGGCAAACGACAGCGCATGGCACTTCCGGGGTCATCTCGTGATCGGGCGCGACCTGGCTGGTGCCGGTCGCCTGATGTGCCCTTGGGGCGGTTACCGGTGTGCGCCGCGGCGAAACGTGCATCGTCAGGCGCGGCGGCGGCAATGGTCGCTAGCTTAGCCTTTTGCCTGCGTGCCGCGAAAGGGCCGCCGGTACATGGCGCATGTCCGTTTATGTCACATCAATGCGGGCTCACAGACGCCGCCGGCCATCTCGGTTAGAATACGCGCCCGTTTTTGGCTGGCGTGCGCGTCGGCCAGATCAGTTTCGTGGTCGGCAGCAACGAGGCCCTGGTCGCGCCCCAGGTTTTCGTCCACCACTCCCGCGTATTGTCGAGGCAACCCTGATGACCCTGCTCAAGTTCACCGATGTTTCCCTGGCCTTTGGCGCCATGCCGCTGTTGGACAAGGTGTCTTGGCAGATCGCCCGCGGCGAGCGGGTGTGCATCATCGGCCGCAACGGTACCGGCAAGTCGAGCATGCTCAAGCTGGTCAACGACCAGCAAAAGCCCGATGACGGCACGATCTGGCGGGCACCGGGCCTGAAGATCGGCGAGTTGCCCCAGGAGTTGCCGGTCGCCGATGGCCGTACGGTGTTCGACGTGGTCGCCCAGGGCCTCGACGGCGTGGGTGATCTGCTCGCCCAGTACCATCACCTGGCGCAGAACTGCGTGACCGAGGAAGACCTCAACAAGCTGATGCATGTGCAGCAGGAGCTGGAAGCGAAGGATGGCTGGCGCCTGCAGCAACTGGTCGACAGCACCCTGAGCCGCCTGCAGTTGCCGGCCGACAAGACCCTGGCCGAGCTTTCCGGCGGCTGGCGTCGTCGTGTGCTGCTGGCCCAGGCGCTGGTCAGCGAGCCGGATCTGCTGTTGCTCGACGAACCGACCAACCATCTGGACATCGGCGCCATCGCCTGGCTCGAAGAGGCCATCAAGGATTTCCAGGGCGCCGTGCTGTTCATCACCCACGACCGGGCCTTCCTGCAGAGCCTGGCCACACGTATTCTGGAACTGGATCGCGGCGGGTTGATCGATTGGAACGGCGATTACGCCAGTTTCCTGGTGCACAAGGAGGCCGCGCTGGCCGCCGAAGAAACCGCCAATGCGCTGTTCGACAAGAAGCTGGCCCAGGAAGAGGTGTGGATCCGCCAGGGCATCAAGGCCCGTCGTACCCGCAACGAAGGCCGCGTGCGTGCCCTGAAAGCCTTGCGCGTGGAGCGCAGCGAGCGTCGCGAGCGCACCGGCAAGGCCAATATCCAGCTGGATGTGGCGGACAAGTCCGGCAAGCAGGTGATGGTGCTGGAGAACGTCAGCTTCGCCCATCCGGGCGGCCCGCTGCTGATCAGGGACTTTTCCATGGTGCTGCAACGCGGTGATCGCATCGGCCTGCTCGGCGCCAACGGCACCGGCAAGACCACGCTGCTCAAGCTGATGCTCGACGGTCTGCAGCCGACCGCCGGCAAGGTGGAGCAGGGCACCAAGATCGAAGTGGCCTATTTCGATCAGCTGCGCCATCAGCTGGATATCGAAAAGACCGTGATCGACAATATTTCCGAGGGTCGCGACTTCATCGAGATCGATGGCCAGAACCGTCACGTGCTGAGCTACCTGGGCGACTTCCTGTTCAGCCCGCAGCGTGCGCGCACGCCGGTCAAGGCGCTGTCCGGTGGCGAGCGCGCGCGCCTGCTGCTGGCCAAGCTGTTCAGCAAGCCGGCCAACCTGCTGGTGCTCGACGAACCGACCAACGACCTCGACGTGGAAACCCTGGAGCTGCTCGAAGAGGTGCTTTCCAACTTCAAGGGCACCGTGCTGATGGTCAGCCACGACCGGGCCTTCCTCGATAACGTGGTGACCAGCACCCTGGTCTTCGAGGGCGAAGGGCGAGTCCGTGAATACGTCGGCGGTTATCAGGACTGGCTGCGCCAGGGTGGCTCGCCGCGCCTGCTCGGCGTGGGCGAGAGCAAATCGGGCAAGGCCGAACTGGGCTCGGCCATCGTCGAAACACCCGTGGTCGAGGCGCCGGTCGCCGAGACTGCCGCCGCTGCACCGGCAGCCAAGAAGAAGCTCAGCTACAAGCACCAGCGTGAGCTGGACGCCATGCCGGAAATGATCGATACCGCCGAGCAGGCGATTGCCGCGCTGGAAGCCAGGATCGCCGATCCGGCCTTCTATCAGCAGCCCGCCGAGCAGACCGCCGCGGTGCTGGCGCAACTGCAGGCTCAACAGGAAGAACTGGATCGCCTGGTCGAGCGTTGGGCTGAACTGGAAGGCTGACAGGCGAGGGTGGGGCAGCGT
>CBIFVM010000043.1:0-30839 GCA_966186235.1 uncultured Pseudomonas sp. | reverse complement strand
GGTCAAGCCTTGCCATGCAGTGCGAAGGCGGCCAGGTCGCTGGGCACGCGGCCCGTCCAGCGTTTGAACGAGCGGCGAAAGTTGGTGGTGTCGTTGAAGCCCAGGCGCTGCGCCACTTCGTCGTTGTTGTAGCCCTTGACCTGATAGAGGTAAAGCGCCAGATCGCGACGCGCCAGGTCGAGCTGCTCCTGGAAGTGGGTGCCGTGTTTGCCAAGCTTGCGCTTGAGCGTGGCCGGACTGGTGGCGAAGGCGCCGGCGACGCGCTCCAGGCTCAGCGGCTGACGGATATGGGCGCTGAGGTGAGCATGCAGTTCGTCGAGCAGGCTGTGCTGCCAGCCCCAGCGTTGCAGCTGCTCGGTGCAGGCCTGGCGGGCGACCCGCGCGCCCGTGGCGCCGCCATTCGGCCAGGGGCGCAGCAGGTGTTCACGGGGCAGGCTCATGACCGTCGATGGACGGTCGAAGCTCAATGTATCGCCCAGGTGCACCCAGTATTGCTCGACATGGTTCGGTTCGGCATAGGCGAACTGGAAGCGCCACGGCAGACGCTCGTTCTGCTGACGGCGAGCCAGGGCGACCACCGCGGTCATGCTCGCTTCGAGCAGAAAGGGCAGTCGCTCGGCGGCGCCGCAGCTGTCGCGCCAGTACAGGTGCAGGTAATGATCGTCCAGGTGCAACACGGGCGTCAGCAGCGGCGACAGCAGGGCGCGGTAGGTGACGAGATCCTCCAGCGCCTGCAGCAGATTATCGGCCTGTTCCAGCAGATGGCTACCCGCGCCGTAATGACCGGGCCACAGACGTTGGCCGAACAGAAAGCTGGTATCCGCCGCACTCAACAGCTTCTCGGCGTTGGCGATGAGGCGCAGAAACTGGCCGGGGCTGATGCGTGCCTGGCCGGTGACGATGTCGTCATAGAACAGCTCGCAACCCCGTAGTAGGTGGTGGGTGTCGATACCGCGCGAGCGCGCCAGATCGATCAATATGGCTGGCAGATGGTGAGCGGCGATGAAGCGGCTGTCGCACTCGTAACCGGTGGCGCTCATGCGCTGCGCGCCAGGCGTGGTTTGGCACAGGCCAGGGCCAGGTTGAGGCGCTTGAGTAGTTGCGCCTCGTCCTCATCCAGGGCCATGACGGCGGCCACCGTGGCGCGCAGTTGCAGGCGCTCGCCGTGGTGCTGACTGCGATGGGCGAGGTTGGCGATGCTCTGATGCAATTCGCTCGCCATGCTCAGCGCCTGATGCTCGCCGGTGTTGGGCAGCACGGCGACGAAGCGATCACCTGCCAGGCGGCAGAGCATGTCTTGCTGGCGCAGGTTGAGCAGGAGCAACTGGGCGACGGCCTGCAGCACCTGATCGCCTTCGTCCTGACCGTAGCGCTGGTTGATCAGGCTGAAGTCGTCCAGGTCGATGGCTACCACCGACAGCGGCTGCTGCTCGGTTCGTGCCTGCACCAAGGCCTGTTGCAGGTGCTGGCGCAGGTATTGGGCGCCCGATAGCGGGGTGAGTTTGTCGAACAGGCGGTGGTCGCGCAGCCGTTGCTCGCGCTTGCGCATCTGCTCGCTGATGGCGCGCTGCTCCTGCTGCAGGTGATACATGCCCAAGGTCAGCAACAGCATGCCCACGGGCATGGGCGCGGTTTCCAGCCAGTTGTCCCAGATCGCCTCGGGAGGCAGGCGGATGAATTCGTCCAGGCAATCCATCCACATCGAGAACGCGGTGAAGCACAGCCCCAGCGACAGCAGGCGGGTGACGCGCCCGGCCGGGCGGCCGCGCAGCAGCATGATCAGCCAGCCGCAGAGGATCAGGCAGGTGCCGCCTTCGCCGGCCACGTCCATCCAGTTGATCTCGGCCCAGCGCTTGATGTCGCCGGCTGCCAGGTAGATCAGCAGGCCGGCGTTGGCAGCCAGCACCAGCCCGATCAGGGTCATGACGTGCAGTTTCAACAACGACTTCATGGGGTTCTCCTTGCAGCGCCGCCGGTGGGCGCTGCCGAGCATGCCGGGGCAATGTCTCAGAACGATGACGGTCATTTGTCCCGCGCGCTGCAGGGCAGGCCATCGGGGCCGCGCTCGGCGTTGCAGAAGCGCTCGGCCTGTTTCTCAAGCTTCGGTTCATGCAGGTATTTGTTGCCCTTGGCGTCGCGCTGGATGTCGAAGGCGTCGTACAGGCGGTCGTCGGCGGTGTAGGTGCGCACGCTGAGGCGGTTCTGTTCCACCGCGATGGTCTGGAACAGCTGGGTGTCCTCGGCGCTGCGGTCAGGCTGGGTGTGGGCGCGGTCGTTGAGGCCGTACATCTTCGAGCCGGTGACCGACACCAGATACACCGGGCCGATGGGCTGGTTGGCCTGTTGTGCCTGGCGCGTGGCATCGCGACCGGCGGCGTGGGTCAGGCGGCTGTAGCAATGATCGTGGCCCTGCAGCACCAGGTCGACCTTGTAGCGTTCGAGCAGCGGTTGCCAGGCGGCCTTCAGTTCTTCGGTGTCCTCGGGGCGCGCGCAGGTGTAGATCGGCTGGTGCATGACCACCACGTTCCAGGTCGCTTGGCTGGTCTTCAGGGCGTTTTCCAGCCAGCGGGTCTGGTTCTCGAGGGTGCCGAGGTCGAGCGCCGAGGTGCCGTCCAGCACCACGAAACGCACGCCCTGGTAGTCGCTGACGTAGCTGGTATCGGCCACGCCCTCGGCGCCGTTGCGCGGCAGGGCGAACTGGGCGGGGAAGTGCTCGCTCAGGGTGCGGCTCTCGCTGCCGTCGGCCAGCAGGGTGTCGATGTACTCGTGGTTGCCAGCGGCCACCAGTTGCGGGATAGCGGCATAGGCCCAGCCACCGGCCTGGTTCCACTCGCCCCATTCGTCGTCATGGGCCAGCTCGTCGCGCGAGGCGACCAGATCACCGGCGTGCACCACCAGCGCGGGGCGGGCGACGCTGCGCAGCGCCTGGCGGATGGTGCGCGAGGCCACGGCGAGGATGTCGTTCTGGGTATCGCCCAGGTACAGGAACGTGAACGGCGCGAAGGTCTGCCTGGCGGTGCGGAACTGATGCCACTCGCTCCAGCCGGCGCTGCCCTTGACCCGATACACGTAGGCGGTATCGGGGGTCAGCTGTTCCAGGCGCACCTGGTGGTAGTTGGAGGGGCCGTTCTCGGCGTCCAGTCGGCGGGTCTGACCACTGCGTGGCTGCGCCTTGGCGGTCAACTGCGGCCCGGCCAGCGCTGGGCCGAACTCCATCTGGGCAGTGCCTTGCTGCACATCGGTACGAAAGCTGATGGCCAGTTGTGTAGCGGCGTCTGCGCCCGGCGTCAGCACGATGCGGTCGGCCAGGTTACCAGCGGCGTAGGGCTGGCCGGGCGAGTGCGGCACGGACTGTTGGGCAAAGGATGGGGAGCAGGTCAGGGTGGTGGCCAGTAACGTGGCCAGCAGCAGGGGGCGATGCATGGGCGGTTTCCTTGGGTAAGGCTGAGGAGCGTTGGGGCGCCAAGGAAACAAAGGCGTATGACGGTTCGGTTACCAGCCAGGGGGTCGATTCGGCTCAGGTTATCGCTGCGAGAAAGGACAAATTTTCAGGCTGATTTAAGCGTAGGTGCGTTTCGCGTCAGCCTCTCCAGAGCCTCCATGGCCAGGCGCATGGCGCGTTGGCAGCAGCGCCCGCAGCCGCAAACGCGCGTTTCCGTCGCTTGCTGAAATCGGGCTGGCGACTCTCATCCCGGGGGCAGGGGAGGTCAATTCAGCTCAATTCACCCGGTCTACGGCCGTAAAACCGTGCTTTCTACGCCTGGCTCGCCGAGTCTGTCACGCAAGTGCCACAAAGGATTTCTAGCTTTCGCTGCCATTGCCTGGTGTCGCCAGGGTCATCGAACGAGGGAATCAAGGTGGCAAAGCCATTTCGTCATAGCCGCAATGCCGGTTTTCGCGTCAGCCTGCTGACCATCGCCATCAGCGCCGCACCGGCCTGGGCAGAAGAAGCGATCGAGCGCGTCGAGGTGATCGGCCAGGCCGCCAGCATCGACAAGGCGCTGCGCGAGCAGAAGAGCGCCGACAGCATCAAGAGCGTGGTGCACGCCGACGGCGTCGGCCAGTTGCCGGACGACAACGCCGCCGAAGCCCTGCAGCGTATTCCCGGCCTGTCGGTAGAACGTGATCAGGGCGAGGGCCGCTTCGTCAGCGTGCGCGGTATCGCCCCGGACCTGAACAGCGTGACCATCAACGGCACTCTGGTGCCGGCGCCGGAAGGCGATCGCCGTGCCGTGGCGCTGGACGTGCTGCCCGCCGAACTGGTGCAGTCGCTGTCGGTGGTCAAGAGCCTGACCCCGGACATGGACGCCAACTCCCTGGGCGGCACCATCGAGGTGGAGAGCCTGTCGGCCTTCGATCATGACGGCCTGTTCTACACCCTGTCCGGTGAAGGCAGCCACGACACCAACGTCAGCAAGAACAGCCCGAAATTCTCCGGCGCGATCAGCGACCGTTTCAGCCTTGGCGACGGCACCGACAACTTCGGCGTGGCCGCGGCGTTCAGCTGGCAGAAGCGCAAATTCGGCTCGGAAAACGTCGAGACCGGCGGCGCCTGGGATTTCGACGATGGCGCGCGGCTGGAAGAAGTCGAGCAGCGTGACTACGAGATCACCCGTGAGCGTACCGGCTTCGGCCTGAACTTCGATTACCAGCCCGACGATTACTCCAACTACTACCTGCGCACCCTGTACAGCAAGTTCAAGGATACCGAGACGCGCAACGCCGCCGGTGTCGAGTTCGCCGATGCCCAGGCCTCGGGCGAGCGCGGTGACGCCGAAGGCTGGCGCGACCTGAAATCGCGCCAGGACACCCAGGAGATCCAGTCCTACGTATTCGGCGGCGAACGCATGATCGACCTGTGGACGATCAGCGGCCAGGCCGGCTACAGCCAGGCCACCGAGAAGGACCCGGGCGGCATCGCCGGCGCGAAGTTCGTCGGTGACTTCACCGATGTCGGCTTCGACGGCACGCGCAAACCGCACCTGAGCGTGGGCAGCGGATTCTATGACCCGGCGGCCTTCGAACTCGACGAAGTGGAATGGGAGAAGGTCAGCGGCAAGGATCAGGAAAAGAACATCCGCCTGGACCTGGCCCGCGACTACGACCTGGCCGGCAATGCCGCCCAGGTCAAATTCGGCGGCAAGCTCAGCCGCCGCGACAAGACCAGCGACACCGAGGTGTGGGTCTACGACGACTTCAGCGGCATCGACCTGGGCGGCCTGCAGAGCGGCAGCGTCGACTATTCCCTGGGCAACTTCGGCAACGGCATCAGCGCCGGCGCCATCAAGGACCTCATCGGTGGCCTGGATCGCAGCCAGTTCTACGACGAGGAGAACTCGCGCATCAACGACTTCGACATGCGCGAGGACATCAACGCCGCCTACCTGATGAACACCCTGGACGTAGACGACTGGCGCTTCATCGCCGGCCTGCGTTACGAGGGCACCGAGTTCGAGGCCAAGGGTACTGGCCTGCGTGATGGCGTCTACGAGAGCAGCCACAGCAACAACCGCTATGACCACTGGCTGCCGGGGCTGCATGCCCGCTATCAGTTGTCGCCTTCCACCGCCGTGCGAGCCGCCTGGACCAACACCGTGGTGCGCCCGACGTTCGGCCAGTTGGCGCCGGGCTTCGCCATCGACGGCGGCGATGCGTCGTTCGGCAATCCCGATCTCAAGCCGCTGGAGTCGATGAATTTCGACCTCGGCATCGAGCACTACATGGGCCGTGCCGGTGTGGTCTCGGGCTTCCTGTTCTACAAGGACATCGACAACTTCATCTACAACACCGACCTGGCCGGCAGCGGTGCCTGGGTAGATTTCGACGAAGCGCTGAGCTTCGAGAATGGCAGCGGCGCCAAGCTCTATGGCGTCGAACTGGCCTACTCGCAGAAATTCGACTGGCTGCCGGCGCCGTGGAACGGCGTGCTGCTGGGCGCCAACCTGACCCTGAGCAAATCCGACGCCAGCATCGAAGGGCAGGGCGCCAAGCGCACCATCGATCTGCCGAACCAGTCCGACACCGTCGGCAACCTCATGGTCGGCTGGGAGAACGATCGCTTCAACCTGCGCGTGGCGGCCAACTACAAGTCCAGCTACCTGTACGAGATCGGTTCGGTCGAGGACAAGCGCAACGACCTGTACGTCGACGACCAGCTGTTCGTCGATTTCAAGGCCGGCTACTTCATCACCCCGGAACTGCAGCTGACCTTCGAGGCGCAGAACATCACCGACGAGTCCTACTACGTGTACACCGGGCGCCACGCCTACAACGCCCAGTACGAGGAGTACGGCCCGACCTACAAGGTCGGCCTGACCCTCACGCACTTCTGACGGCGGCGCCATCCGCCCGCAGGAGCGGGCCATGCCCGTGAACCGAGAGCCGCATCTTTATTTTTCAGGACATTGTTCATTCATGCGTATCCTCAATCTGTCCCTGCTGGGCCTCTGCGTGGCCCTGGCCGCTTGCCAGGGCAAACAAGCGCAGCAGGCTGTTTCTGCGACACCGGTGCTGACCCTCAGCAACACGCTTATCGCCAGCGAAAGCATCCAGTGGCTGACGCCGCTACCGTTTTTGAGCAGCGCCGAACGTCTGCAAATCGCAGACAAAGGCCTGCAGATGATCGGTCGCGACGGCCAGGTTCTCAACGAGCTGCCGGGCCGCTTCGAAACCCTCGATCACCGTGCCGATGCCCATGGCGTGCTGGTCGCCAGCCTCGATCGCAAGCGCCAGCAGACGCTGCTGACGCGTTTCGACTCCGCGCAGCAGTGGAGCGCGCCGCGTTATCTGCCGAAAACCCGTTTCGCCATCGAAGGCCTGTGCCTGTACCGCGACAGTGCGCGCAACGACTTTCTGTTCCTGGTTGGCGAAGAGGGCATCGGCGAGCAATGGCTGGTGGCCGAAAAGGGTCGCCCGCTGGCCGCACCGAGCCGGGTGCGCACTCTGAGCCTGCCGCCGCAGAGCGGTTTCTGCCAGGTCGATGACCGCAGCGACAACCTTTATGTGAACGAAGAAAACGTCGGGCTGTGGCGCTATGACGCCGGCGCCGAAGCGCCGCTGGTGCGTGAGCCGGTAGAGCTGGTCGCGCCTTTCGGTGCGCTGCGCCAGAACGCCGCCGGCATGGCGGTATCGCCTGATGCATTGCTGTTGCTCGATGCCGGTGCTGGCAACCTGCACCTGTATCAGCGCAGCGCCTCGCAGTGGCAGCGCGCCGGTGTGGTCAGCCTGGCGGGCCTCGATGAGCCGGAGCAGGTCAGCGCCCGCGCCACTTCCCAGGGGCTCGACCTGCTGCTGGTCGACGACACTGGCGCGCGCAGTGCCTCGTTGAACTGGACGCCTCGGCGCAGCGAACCACAGCCGAGCATCCCGGTACTCGCGCCTCTGGTGCAGACCGATGGCGTGCCCAGCCTTGGCGATGCGGCGGACGACCCGGCGATCTGGATCGACCGCGCGCACCCCGAGCGCAGCCGTGTGCTGGGCACCGACAAGAAGGGCGGCCTGCTCGCCTACGATCTCTCCGGCAGGCAGGTGCAGAACCTGCGCGTCGGCCGCCTGAACAATGTCGACGTGCGGCAAGGCTTCCCGCTGGGCGAGCGCCAGGTCGATCTGGCCGTGGCCAGCAACCGAGATCACAACAGCCTGCATCTGTTCGCCATCGATCCGCTCAGCGGCGTGCTCGCCGACATCGGCCAGATCGCCACGCCGCTCAAGGAAATCTACGGCCTGTGTCTGTTCAAGGATCGTCAGGGCGCCATCCATGCCATCGCCAACGACAAGGACGGCAGCTTTCTGCAGTACCGCCTGGGCAGTGTGAACGGCAAGGCCAGCGGCCAACTGGTGCGCCGCTTCAAGACCGACACCCAACCCGAGGGCTGTGTGGCCGATGACCGTAACGAGCGCCTGTACATCGGCGAGGAAGACGTCGCGGTGTGGGCGCTGGATGCGCGCGCCGAGGCGCCGACCACCTTCGATCAGGTGACCGCCGTCGGTGGTCCGGTCAAGGACGACATTGAAGGGCTGGGGCTCTACCACGGTGAGCAGCGCGACTACCTGGTGATCTCCAGTCAGGGCAACGACAGCTATGTAGTGGTCGAGGCGCAGGCGCCGTACCGGCTGCGCGGCAGTTTTCGCATCGGCCTGAACGCCGCGCGGGGCATCGACGGCGCCTCGGAGACCGACGGCCTGGACGTCACCTCGGCCAACCTCGGCGGGCCCTGGAGCGCCGGCCTGCTGGTGGTGCAGGACGGTCGCAAGCGCATGCCCGAAGGCAACCAGAACTACAAATACGTGCCCTGGGCGGCGGTCGCCGCCGCGCTAGGCCTGGAGTGAGACGAACGGCGTTGCGCCTGTCATCAGTGCGCAACGTGCTGGTCTTCCAATGTGAGCCCTCGGGCTCGAGCAATTGAAGGAAATCCGTGATGCAAAACCAAGCCCACCTCGAACACATGACCGTCTGGGGCCTGATCACCGACGCCAGCATCGTCGTGCAGGCGGTGATGCTTTGCCTGGTGCTGGCCTCGCTGGTCAGCTGGTACCTGATCGTCCAGCGCGGCTCCGTGCTGCGGCGCAGCGAGCAGTTGGCCAAGGCCTTTCTCAAGCGCTTTCGTACCGACGAGATCGGTGGCCTGTACCGCGAAGGCAGCCAGCAGGACCTGCCGGCCGACGCTGCCCTGCAACGCATCTTCCTGGCCGGCTACCAGAGCTTCAGCCAGCTTCAGCCCCATGCCGGCAACAGCCCGGAAGCCTTGCTCGACGGCGTTGAGCGCAGCCTGGCGGTGGCCATCGCCGAGCAGGAAGAACGCCTGGAGAAAGGCCTGCCATTTCTCGCCACGGTGGGTTCGGTAAGCCCCTACATCGGTCTGTTCGGCACTGTGTGGGGGATCATGAACTCCTTCCTGGGCCTGTCCCAAGTGCAGCAGGCCACGCTGTCCACCGTCGCACCCGGTATTGCCGAAGCGCTGATCGCCACGGCCATCGGCCTGTTCGCGGCGATTCCTGCGGTGATGGCCTACAACCGTTTCTCGGCGCGCAGCCAGACGTTGATCGCCCGCTACTACGCCTTTGGCAACGAGCTGCAGGGGCGCCTGCACCGTCGCCTGAACGGCGCGGTGCCAAGCATGGCCGCAGCAGCCTGAGGAGGAGAGCACGATGCTGGTTCGACCGAAGCACAAGCACGGCCTGAAGGCCGAGATGAATGTGGTGCCCTACATCGACGTGATGCTGGTGCTGCTGGTGATTTTCATGGTCACCGCGCCGATGCTGGTTCAGGGCGTACAGATCGAGCTGCCCAAGGTGGCCGCCGAGGCGCTGCCGACGCCGGGGGAGCAGCGCATCGTCACCCTGTCGGTGAAGGAGGACGGCAGCTTCTACTGGAACCTGGGCAGCGAAGTGAACGTCGAGGCGCAGACCGACAGCGCGGTGGACAAGAACGAAATGCGCGAGAAGATCGCCGCCCTAGTCGCCGCCAGCCCGGACACCCAGGTGTACGTACGCGCCGACCAGAACGCCGACTATGCGTCGGTGGTGACCGGCATCGCCGAACTGCAGCGGGGCGGTGTCAGCCGCCTGGGTCTGATCACCGAGGCGCCCTGATATGAACGGTCTGACCCTGGAAATGCCCACGCCCCGTTTCGTCTGGCCGGCCTGGCGTGAACACGGCTTAGCCCTTGGCGTGGCACTTGCGCTGCATGCCGGGCTGGCCTACGTGTTGCTCAACCTGGCCCATCAGGCGCCGCTGCCTGCCCCGGTCTCCGCGGTGCTTACCACCCAGTTGATCACCTTGCCGGCGCCCGTCGTAGCACCGCCAGCGCCAGTGCTTGCCGAGCCACCGGCACCTGCTCCAGCGCCTGCCCCGGAACCTGAACCGGTAGTCCGTGCGCCGGTTGTCGAGCAGGCCGATCTCGCCTTCAAGCGGGTGGAGCAGGAGCGCCGGGAAAAAACCCGCCAGGTGCAGCGAGAACGTCAGCAGCGTGAGCAGGCACTGCGCGAGGAACGTCTCGCCCATGAGCAGCAACAGCAGCAGGCGCTGAAGGAACGGCAACTGGCCCAGGCCCGCCAGGCCGAGGCCGAGCGCCTGGCTGCAGCCGAGCGCCAGGCCTCGGCGAATGTGGCAGCCGCGGCTGCACGTGCCGAGGCCGAGGCTGCCAGCCGCCAGTATCTGCCCATCGCCAAGCAGGCGCCGGATTATCCCGCTCGCGCCCTGGAGCGCAAGATCGAAGGTGAATGCACCGTCGCCTACACGGTCACTGCCGCTGGCCGGGTGGAAGACCCGCAAGTGGTGGGCAGTTGTCACCCCATGTTCGTCAAACCCTCGCTGGCGGCTGCCAAGACCTTTCGCTACCAGCCCCGAGTGGTCAACGGCCAGGCGGTAGCCGTGGCCAATGTGAAGAACACTTTCAGCTACCGGATTCAGTGAGCGCGGCTGGCGCTTCAGAACAACGGCCGCGTCGCCAGTTCCAGGCCTAGCAGGATCAGGAACGCCATGAAGCACTGCCGAAAGCGCGCGGGGCTGATCCGTGCGCGCAGCCGCTGGCCCAGCCACATGCCGAGCAACGCCGGGACGATGGCCGCGGTTGACGTGCCGAGCTGGCTGACCTGAAACGCACCATGCCAGTAGAGCCCGATGGCCAGCGCCAGGGTGGACACGCTGAAGGACAGGCCCAGCGCCTGCACCAGCTCGTCGCGGCTCAGGTTCAGCGAGCCCAGGTAGGGCACCGCCGGCATCACGAATACGCCGGTTGCGCCGGTCACCACACCCGTCGCCAATCCCACCACTGGCGATAACCAGCGCTCCAGCCGCGCCGCCACGCGCAAGGCCGGTGCGAGCAGAGCGTAGAGCGCGTAGACGATCAGCGCGATGCCCAGCCAGAACCCCGACCAGAGCGGATCGGCCACCACCAGCAAGGTCGAAGCGGCGAGCGTGCCGAGCACGATGCACAGCATCATCGGCCACAGCCGGCGCAGCAGTGGCGCCAGTGCAGGGCCGCTGAACAGCTGCCAGAGATTGGTCACGAAAGACGGCACGACCAGAATCGCCGCCGCTGCCGCAGGCGCCATCACCGTACCCAGCAACCCCATGGCCACGGTCGGCAGGCCCATGCCTGTCACGCCCTTGACCAGCCCGGCGGCGAGAAAGGTGCCGAGCAGAAACAGCAGGTAGAAGGTGGCGTCGTGCATGGGCAAGGCTCGATTGAGTGACCTGGGCAATTGAAGCCGCTCAGGGGACTCGGCACAATGCGGAAAACTCAGTGCAGCCTTCGGTAAAACCAGAGGCAAAGAGGCCCCGATGCGACTCGACCTGGCAGATTTGCAGCTGTTTCTGTGCATCGCCGATGCCGGCAGCATTACCGCGGGTGCGCAGCGGGCGAACCTCGCGCTGGCCTCCGCCAGCGAACGGCTGCGCAAGATGGAAAGTGCCGTCGGCGTGGCCCTGCTGGAACGTCGCGCTCGCGGCGTGACCACCACCGAGGCCGGTGAGGCGCTGGCCCATCATGCACGGCTGATACTGCGCCAGCAGGACACCTTGAAGGGTGAGCTGCAGGACTACGCAGCCGGCGCCCGAGGCACCCTGCACCTGTACGCCAATACCGCCGCGCTGACGGTGTTCCTGCCCAACAGGCTCGCGCCGTGGCTGGCCGAGCGGCCGCGCTTGCGCATCGAACTCAAGGAGCGCACCAGTGTGGATATCGTGCGCAACGTGGCCAGCGGCCTGGCCGAGGCGGGCATCGTGTCCAGCGCCGTCAGTGCCGAAGGCCTGCAACTGCAGCCGGTGGCCAGGGACCATCTGGTACTGGTCGCCGCGCCCGATCACCCGCTGGCCGACCGCCGCAGCCTGGCGTTCGCCGAGGTGCTCGGCGAAGCATTCGTGGGATTGGCCCAGGGCAGTGCGTTGCAGGATCACATCAACGAGCACGCGCGGGTGGCCGGTCGGCCACTGGATGTGCGCATTCGCATGAACAGCTTCGAGGCGCTTTGCCAGATGGTCGCCCATGGCATCGGCCTCGGCATCCTGCCGCTAGGCATCGCCCGGCTGCACAGGCGCCGCCATGGCCTCAGGGTGATCGCCCTGAGCGACGCCTGGGCCCGGCGCGAGCTATGCCTGTGCTTCAGGCGCTGGAGCGAGTTGTCGATGCCGATGCGCAGCCTGTTCGAACATCTGGGTGGCGCGTCCAGGCCCCGCTGAAAGCACCATAAAAAGGCTTTTTCGCTCTTCAGCGTCCCCTAATCTGATTCTCGAACTTCATCAGATCCTGCATCTTGCTGACTACCATCCCGATAACCCTCCGCTCATCGAACTCGCCCAGCCCCACTCAAAACCAAGGACGGATTTACCTTCGGTCCAGAGGGGGGAGGGGGGAGTGAACAGCGTGCGGCCTTCATTCATCAGCATCTTGTCGACGTCACACAGGTACACCCTTGCAAAGGTCGCAGGTGTTCCAGGCGGAGGATGGTTTGAAGATAAAACCGCTTTCGCGCTCCGGAGGGCGAACGCCTTCGGTTAATGAACTCGCCAGGCTCACCGGGCTCAGATGGTCTGATCCGCCGGCATCCGCAGCCCATCTGCGCGGAAACGCTGTCTCGCTTAGCTAGGGTCTGTTGACGTTTCCACGCGAGCCGCGTTGCCGCGAGAAATCTCGCCAGGCTAGGCGGAGGACGTAGGGAATGGTTGTTCCCTTGCCAAGTCCTTCAACGACGCATGGCGAGATTTCCCGCGCAACCCGAAGGGCCGGGCCCGTTTTGCCGCGATGCTGCGTTTCTCGCCGGCTCATTTGGCCAGCCAAACTTCGCGGCTCGTGCCTTGCCTCGCGGCAAAACAGGCTCCGGCGCGGCCGTGCGTGAAACGTCAACAGACCCTTGTACAGAGGACTCAGCATGAGCATTACCACGCCTGAAAAGGATCTGCGAATAGAGACCATTCGCGGCCTGGCGCTGTTTTTAATGGTAGCGGGCCACGTCATCGGCAGTTCGTCCGACCTGGGCATGAAGGTGCCGGACGACTCGGTGTTGCGCTACCTCTACGATTCGCTGGTTTACATCCGTATGCCGCTGTTTACCGCCATCTCCGGCTACGTTTACGCACTGCGCCCGGTGAATACCGGTAGTGATCTTTCGCGCTTCTATCTGGGTAAGTTCAAGCGCATCGGCATACCGCTGTTGGTGGTTTCGACGCTGTTCTTCGCCTTGCAGATGCTTGTGCCGAACACCAACGACAAGCCTCAGCTGGGCGAGATTTTCAGCATCTACTTCTTCAGCTACGCGCACTTCTGGTTTCTGCAGTCGATCTTCTGCATCTTCGTGGTGGTCTCGCTGCTGGAGAAGGCCGGCCTGTTGCTGACCTTGCGCTCCTACGGCCTGGTATTCGCCGCGGCGCTGGCGGCGTCCTTCGCGTCGGAGAGCTTGCCAGACGTGTTCAGCCTGGATAGGGCGGTTGAGCTGTTCCCCTTCTTCTTGCTGGGCCTGGGGCTGTACCGGTTCAGCGAGCAGCTCATCACCCGCTGCAACGTCGTTACCCTGGCCGTGGCCCTGGCGATTCTGGTGGGCATCGACCAGGCTTATCTGCTCGCACTGTTCGATCTCGACGAGACTGGCCTGGCGGTGGTCGGTACCGCCTTGGGGCTGGCCGGCTGCAGCTTGTTGATCGCTCGGCGCTTCTTCTTCAGGCCGCTGGCCTGGCTGGGTTACTTCGCCTTCGAGATCTACCTGTTCCACGTTTTCGGCACCGCCGGTGCGCGCATTGTGCTGAACAGGCTGCAGGTGCACGAGGCCTGGGTGGTGTTCACCGTCAGCATGCTGCTGGGGTTGTTGCTGCCGGTGGCGTTGAAGGTGCTGCTGGAGCGGATCAGCGCGCTGCACGTGCTCAGTGTGGCCTTCTTCGGCGCCAAGACGCATGTCAACCGCGCGACCGCGCCGCTACAAACGAAGGCGGTTGACCTGGATGACCTCGACAGGCCTCCCGCTGCGCAAGGCACCTCTGCTCAGCAGAGTGAGGCTTCGCATTCAGCCTCCCGACGTTCAGGCCGCGCGCGGCTACCAGAGGCCTGAGGCAGGGAGTTAAACGGTCATGGATAGACCTCTCAGAGCTGGCCAATGCGATCCAGTTCGCGCTTGAGTTCGTCGCGGCTCAAGTCGCCGAAAGGCAGCGCTAGAAAGGTGCGGCAACGTAGTTCGATCCGCGCGAGCGTCGTCTTGAAGGCCGCGGAAATCTCCGTCTCGTCGCCCTGCACATCGGAAGGATCCTCCAGGCCCCAGTGCGCTTTGAGCGCCGGGCCGAAGTACACCGGGCATGCTTCACCAGCGGCCTTGTCGCAGACGGTAATGACGATATCGGGCGGGTTAACCTCGAAGACTTCGTTACCCTTGCTGCTCAAGCCAGCGGTCGAGATGCCCGCCTCCTTCAGCGTTTGCAGGCTGCGCGGCAGCACTTTTCCCTTGGGGAAGCTGCCGGCACTCACGGCCTCGAATCCCTGAGGCGCGATGTGGTTGAACAGCGCCTCGCAAAGAATGCTGCGGCAACTGTTGGCCGTGCACATGAACAGAACTCGCATGCTAACTCCTACCGCCACTGGCGGCTTCAAAGGCTCAACCGCAAGGCAAGCGCAGAAAGGGTGATGAGCAGAACGGGGAGGGTGAGCAGCGCACCAACCTTGAAGTAGTAACCCCAAGTGATGCGGATGCCCTTGTTCTGAAGCACATGCAGCCACAACAAGGTCGCCAGGCTGCCGATGGGTGTGATCTTCGGGCCAAGGTCACAGCCAATGACGTTGGCGTAGATCATTGCCTCGCGCACCAGGCCGGAGCTGGTACTCGCTTCGATGGACAGCGCGCCGATCAGTACGCTGGGCATATTGTTCATGACCGACGACAGCAGGGCCGACAGCAGCCCGGTGCCGAGCGCAGCCGCCCAGACCCCGTGTTCGCCAAGCCGGTTGAGCACGGCTGTGAGATGGCTGGTGAGACCTGCGTTGCTCAACCCGTAGACAACCAGGTACATGCCCAGCGAGAAGACCACGATTTGCCAGGGCGCCTCGTGCAGCACCCGGCGAGTCGAGATCACATGCCCTCTGGCTGCGACCGCGAAAAGCACGGCTGCACAAACGGCGGCGACTGCGCTGATCGGCACGCCCATGGGCTCCAGCACGAACAGACCGGCCAGCAGCAACCCGAGCACCCACCAACCACAGACAAAGGTACTGCGGTCTCGCACTGCGCAGCGAGGTGCTTTCAGATCGGCCAACGAATAGGCGGCCGGCACGTCACGGCGAAAGTAGAGAAACAACACCAGCAGCGTCGAGGCCACGCTGGCCACGGTCACTGGCACCATGACGGAGGCATATTCGGCGAAGCCCAGGCCGAAGAAGTCGGCAGAAACGATATTGACCAAATTGGAAACTACAAGGGGCAGGCTCGCGGTGTCTGCAATAAAGCCCGCCGCCATGACAAAGGCCAGCGTGGCGCCGGCTGAGAAACGCAGTGCCACCAAAAGCGAAATGACGATAGGCGTGAGGATCAGCGCGGCACCGTCATTGGCGAACAGTGCCGAAACGGCAGCTCCCAGCAACACGGTGAATGCGAACAGGCGCCGACCATTGCCATTCGCCCAGCGGGCTACGTGCAAGGCCGCCCACTCGAAGAAGCCGGCCTCATCCAGCAACAGGCTGATGATGATGATCGCAATGAATGTGGCGGTCGCGTTCCACACCACGGCCCAAACCGTTGGTATGTCCTGAAACGATACCGCGCCGACCAGCAAGGCCAGGGCGGCGCCAATAGTTGCGCTCCAGCCCACACCCAGGCCACGGGGCTGCCAGATGACCAAAACAAGGGTGAAGGCAAATACAGCAGCGGCGACGACCATTTCAAAGGCTCTCGGTAAGAATCAGCAGCAGCGGGCGTCACGCCTGGGGCGCTCAACCATCTTGTTCAGGCGGGTCGTGTTTTCGCTCAGCCAGGTGGCGCTGCCTTCTGACGTCACGCGAAGCACCTCCTTGAACCACGCCGGGAGGTCTGGATTGAGCCGGTAGTACACCCACTGTCCCTGTCGGCGATCAAGCAACAGGCCGGCGGTGCGTAGCTGCGCCAAGTGGCGGCTGATCTTGGATTGATTGTCTTGCAAGGCGCACATCAGTTCGCAGACACAGAGTTCTCCCTGCTCGGCGATGAGAAGGGTGGCACGAGCGCGGGTCTCGTCTGCCAGGCATTTGAAGGCTTCATGGGGCGTCAGCATGCTAATGGCTACATACGTATAAACGAATATGCGGATGTTCACATATAAGTAAGCTGCCCGCTACCTGATGTGTTAAGCGCAGGGGTCAGAGCGACAGGTTCTTGCCGTTTATTGCCCATCCCACAGATCTTCCGCGTCGAAGCCGAGCAATCACCTTCCTGAGAAACTCAAAGCCGACCATACTGAGCAGGTCGCATCACTTGACCTCCAATATTCACCCTCATATGAACCAGACTGCGGGCAACGATCCGTAGCCGTTGGGAGATCCATTTGCTTACCGTTCCGATGGATCTCGCGGCCGATGATCGCCTATCTCATGTGTTCAATGCCAGCGAACGGCTGGCGATGGCCGCCTCGCTGGACGAGGTGGTTGCCATATTGCGAGACACTGCGCGTGCCGCGGTGGGCGCCGAGGGCATTGCGGTGGTCATCGAGCATCAGGGGCGTTGTTTCTACGTCGCCGAAGATGCGGTTGCGCCGCTTTGGCAGGGCCAGAACTTCTTGGTCGAAGCGTGCATTTCCGGTTGGTCGATGCGCCACCGCGAGACGGTGGCCATCGCCGATGTGCGGCTCGATCCGCGCATTCCCCAAGAGGCCTACGCCGCGACCTTCGTGCGCAGCCTGGTGATGGTGCCTATTGGCCGGCCGACGCCGATTGCGGCGCTTGGCGCCTACTGGGCCGATGTTCGCGATCACCACCCCGATACGATCAAGCGCCTGGAAAGCCTGGCGCGTCTGGGGACCATCGCCATCGAGAACGCGCGACTGACCCAGGCGCGCAACCGTGAGGTGGCCATCGGCGCGGCACAAAAGCGCATTCTCGAGCTGGCGGTGGAGGAGATGCCGCTGAGCGTTACGCTGGAGTCCATCGTCCGTGAGGTCGATGCGCTGTCGGTGTCAGGATTTCTCGGCGCTATCCTGCTTCTTGGCGAGAGTGGTGAGCATCTTGAGCATTGTGCGGGGCCAGGCCTGCCCAGCGCCTACAAGGACGCCGCCGAAGGTCTCGCCATCGCCCCGGGCATCTTCATGGCAGCGGTCGATCTCGAAAACGATGCAGGCTGGTCCGCGCTGCACGAGCTGGCTGCCCAGCAGCATTTGCACATCTGCTGCTCGATCCCGATCCACTCGGCACAGGCCGCGCTGCTCGGTGCTTTCGTGCTGTATCACCCGGAGCGCCGCGCGCCACTGCCGGCGGACATCGAGATCATCGACTTCGTGGTGCACACCGTGGGGCTGCTCGTGCACCGCACCCGCGCGGATTCGGCAATTCGCATCAGCGAGGCCCGCTTGCGCCTGGCGGTCGATCACGCCGATGTGGGCTTCTGGGATGTGGATTTCGTGCGCAACATGCTGGTCTGGCCGTCTCAGACCAAGGCGATGTTCGGCATCTCGGCTGACGTGCAGGTCACCCTGCAGGACTTCTACGACGGTCTGCACCCCGATGACCGGGAAGCGACGATCAATGCCTTCGTGGCCGCCGCCGACCCCGAGCGGCGCGCCCTCTAC
Source organism: uncultured Pseudomonas sp. (assembly GCA_966186235.1). GTDB lineage: Bacteria > Pseudomonadota > Gammaproteobacteria > Pseudomonadales > Pseudomonadaceae > Aquipseudomonas. The sequence continues at coordinate 13,111 of CBIFVM010000043.1, read as the reverse complement.
GAAGTCGACTACCGCACCGTTGGCCGCGAAGACGGTATCGTTCGCTGGATCGCGGCCAAGGGTCGCGGCGTATTCGACAGTGCCGGTATCTGCTTGCGCGTGACCGGTACGGCAATTGAAATTACCGCCCGCAAGGCGGCAGAGAATGAGCTGCGCGAACTCAACGACACCCTCGAAAGGCGCATCGCCGAGGCCATCGCCGAGCGCGAAGTAGTACAGAGCGCGCTGCGCCAGAGCCAGAAGATGGAGGCCATGGGGCAACTGACTGGCGGCGTGGCCCATGACTTCAACAACCTGCTCACGCCCATCGTCGCCACCCTCGACTTGCTGCAGCGGCGAGGTGTCGGCGGTGAGCGAGAGCAACGCCTGATCGGCGGCGCCATGCAGTCAGCCGAGCGTGCCAGAACCCTGGTACAGCGGTTGCTGGCCTTCGCGCGCCGCCAGCCGCTGCAGATGGTGCCGGTCGACGTGGCCAAGCTGATCACCGACATGGGCGACCTGCTGGCCAGCACGACCGGGCCGCAGATCAGGGTGATCGTCGATGCGCCGGAGCATCTACCCGCTGCCATCGCCGACCAGAACCAGCTCGAGATGGCGCTGCTCAACCTCTCGGTGAACGCCCGGGACGCCATGCTCGAGGGTGGCACGATCCGTATCTCGGTCAGCCTGGAGGCGGTCGAAGAGGGCCACCGCTCCAAACTTCCGGCTGACCACTATCTGTGCCTGTGCGTCGCCGATACGGGGACCGGCATGGACGCGGCGACGCTAGCCCGCGCGGTGGAGCCGTTCTTCTCCACCAAGGGCGTGGGCAAGGGCACGGGCCTTGGCTTGTCGATGGTGCATGGACTGGCATCGCAGTTGAACGGCGCGCTGACGATCCAGAGCTCGCCTGGCCTGGGCACCAGCGTCGAGCTGTGGTTGCCGCGCAGCGCCGCCGAGCCGGCAGCGCCACTGCGCATTGTCGAGGCTGCGGAGCCGCGTCTGACCCGCGGCACCGCGTTGCTGGTCGATGACGAGGAATTGGTCCGTGCCAGCACCTCGTACATGCTCACCGAGCTTGGCTATCGGGTAATCGAGGCCGCCTGTGGCGAGGAGGCCATGCAACGGGTGGCCGGCGGCGAGCCCTTCGACCTGATGGTTACCGACCACCTGATGCCTGGCATCAACGGCACCGACCTGGCCAGGATGGTGCGTACCTCCAGGCCAGGCATCGCTATTCTGCTGGTGTCCGGTTATGCCGAGCGCGAGGGCCTGGATCCTGAGCTGCCGCGGCTGACCAAGCCGTTTCGCAAGAGCGAACTCGCGGCCAGCCTGGCCCAGCTGCGGGGCGAAAGCTGGAGCCAGGCGTCTGAGGCCGTGGTGCCCTGAGCGCACTGGCGCCTCGACAGAATCGGCAGATGATCCCTTTACTTGCCGGCGTTGCCTGGCGATAGCGACGCCTCTGCGCCCAGCGCAGGCAACTGGGCATGACCGCTTACCCATTCACTGGTCGGGCAGGGCAGCGGCGCCGGCAAACCATGTTTATTCGTACCGCTGGGCGAATCGGTGCTGCGCGTCAGCCAGCGAATCGCAAACTTTTCAGACTTGTGCTTGACGAGGGAGAATGATCGTTCTACCTTAGAGCCATGAACAAGACGACCGATACCCGCGAAAAGATTCTGGCCACCGCCGAGCAGCTCATCTATCAGAACGGCATTCATGCCACCGGCATGGACCTTCTGGTGAGAACGTCAGGCGTCGCCCGGAAAAGTATTTACCGCTACTTCGTGACCAAGGACGAAGTGGCCGAAGCCGCGCTGAAAGCGCGCGATATCCGCTGGATGTACTGGTTCAGAACCGAGTGCGACAAGGCGGATACGCCCCAGGCTCGCATCCTGAGCATGTTCACCGTGCTCAAGGGCTGGTTCGAATCCGAGGGTTTCTGCGGGTGTGCGTTCATCAACACGGCGGGGGAGGTCGGCGACCCCGATGACCCCATCCGCCAGCTCGCCAAGCTGCACAAACAGAAGTTGCTGGATTACACGCTCGAGTTGACCGAGCAACTGGATATCGAGCAGCCGCAGGCGTTGGCCAGGCAGTTGCTGGTATTGATCGAGGGCGCAATCACCATGGCACGTGTGATGGGTGATTACAGCGCCGCCGACAGCGCAAGGGACGTTGCGCAGCTGTTGTTAAAACAGGCCTCGCCCTGACGGCCTGAGCTTCAAAGACGCTACCCCGACCGATCTATCCACGTTGCCTGGAGGCACTACCATGTCCGATGCCCAAACTCGCCCGCCACTTCCTCCGTTCACCCGCGAAACCGCGATCGAAAAAGTACGACTCGCCGAAGATGGCTGGAACAGCCGCGATGCCGAAAAGGTCTCGCTCGCCTACACGCTGGACACCAAGTGGCGTAACCGCGCCGAGTTCGCGACCAACCGCGAAGAAGCCAAGGGCTTTCTCACCCGCAAATGGAAGAAGGAGCTGGACTATCGCCTGATCAAGGAGCTCTGGGCCTTCACCGACAACCGCATCGCTGTGCGCTACGCCTACGAATGGCATGACGATTCGGGTAACTGGTTCCGCTCCTACGGCAACGAAAACTGGGAGTTCGAAGCCGATGGCCTGATGCACCGCCGCTTCGCCTGCATCAACGACATGCCCATCAAGGAAAGCGAACGCAAGTTCCACTGGCCGCTGGGTCGCCGCCCGGATGATCACCCAGGCCTGACCGAGCTGGGCCTGTAAGCCTCGGCTTGTCGGATAGAAAGAGCCCCCAACGGCAGTGCCGATCGGGGGCTTTTTCATGGCTGTTGGAACGACATGGAGCCTTGACCCGCTCCAGCTTGGCGCGTTGTCGGAGCAGGCAGCCTGCCAGGCTCAGACGCTGCGCGTGACCCCACCATCGACCCTGATGTTCTGGCCCGTGATGTAAGCCGCGCCGGTGCTTGCCAGAAACGCGACGGTGGCCGCTACCTCATCGCTGGTGCCATAGCGTTGCAGCGGCACACCCTGGCGCCGCTCTTCGGTTGCTGGAAGGCTGTCGATCCAGCCGGGCAACACGTTGTTGATGCGAATGTTGTCCTTGGCATAGGTGTCGGCGAATACCTTGCTGAACGAGGCGAGGCCTGCACGGAACACAGCCGAAGTCGGGAACAGGTCGCTGGGCTCGAACGTCCATGCGGAGGAAATGTTGATGATCACTCCGTCCTGCTGTTTCTGCATGATCGGCGTGACCAGGCGCGCCGGGCGCACGGCATTCAGAAAGTAGGTCTCCATGCCTTGCTGCCAGTCTTCATCGGTAAGCTCCAGGATGGGCTTGCGCGGGCCGTGGCCTGCACTGCTCACCAGCACATCGATGCGGCCCCATTTGGCGACCACGGCATCGACCAGGCGCTGAAGATCCGCGACCGACTGGTTGCTCCCCGTCACCCCGATACCGCCCAACGCGTTGGCCAGGGCTTCGCCTTTACCGGACGACGAAAGAATACCGACCTTGAACCCGTCCGCCGCCAGACGCTTTGCGACGGCGGCGCCCATGCCACTGCCAGCGGCAGTGATGATCGCAACTTTTTCTTCAGGCATGCTGCCTCCCAGGGATGAAACTGCGGTAGTGCAGATAACCCCACACTAGCAGCCGCCCGGCTCGCGAGGGAGGCAGCCTGGCTTCGCCTAGTCAGTAGATTTGCTATCGGTCGCCTGGCGCTTGAGCCACTCTTTGACGACACGCAAGTGCGCTGCCTCCGGTGACTTGCGTGGCCACACGAGATAGAACGCCTTGTTGAGGCACAGCCGCTGCGCGAACACCTGCACCAGCCTGCCTGCGGCGATGTCATCCTTCACGAATGCGTAGGTGGCGAGGGTTATGCCTTGCCCGCCTATGGCCGCCTCGATAGCCAGTGAGGTCTGGTTGAAGTGCAGGTTTCTAGCCGACGGCAACGGGTGTTCCTGAAAAACCATGGCCGTGAACTCTGGCCAGAAGTTATGCGCGTCATGCAGTGCGACAAAGCCCTGCAAGGCTTCGAAGGAATCCGGGTGGCCCTTGTCATCGAGCAGCCTTGGGCTCGCCACCGCCACGATCTGCTGCTCCATCAACAGCTCGGCATTCAGCCCCGGACCAAACGGTGGCTGGCCGTAACGCACGGCGATATCGACGCCATCGGTCTGGAAGTGGGAAAGGCGCTCGGTGGCCAACAACCGCAGATCGATTTCCGGGTTGCTCTCGGCAAAGTTGCCGAGCCTCGGTATCAGCCATTTGGAAGCGAACGTGGGTGTAACGCTCACCGTGAGTTGCGACGACTCGGGGCGCAACAGGCGTGTCGCCTCGTCGATCATCGTCAACGCTCTGCGCACGCTCTCGCTGTAGCTCCTGCCAGCATCGGTCAGCCCCAGGCCGCGGGGTAACCGCTCGAACAAGCGAATCTCCAGGCTCGCCTCCAGCCCACGGATCTGCTGCGCGACCGCGGCCTGGGTCACGCCCAGCTCTTCGGCGGCTATACGGAAGTTCAGGTGACGCGCCACCACTTCGAATACGCGCAACGCGTTGAGCGATGGCAAGCCGGGAAAGCCTGTCTGCATGGTGATGGATTTTCTATTGGCTTGGAAAAGCTTCTCTGTCTCTCTGCAGAGCCCATGGGCTTGTTAGACTTTGCAGCTTGTAGAGCCGAGGCTACGCCTGCCGGCTGGCAATGGGAAGCCGCCGCCAGTAGTAAATCCATCTCCACAGTCGGAGCTGTCATGAACAAGTCTGCCATCGCCGTGTGCGCCTTCCTGGGCGTGATCTGGGGCAGCAATTTCATTTTCGTCAAAATGGCTGCGGCGTTCATTTCGCCGTTGCAGATCACCTTGCTGCGCGTGCTGTTCGGGTTCATCCCGGTGCTGATCTACGCCGTCAGCACCGGCGCGATGCGGCGTGAACACTGGAAGCACGCCCACCACTTTCTGGTCATGTCATTGCTGGCCACCGCGCTCTATTACTTCGCCTTCGCCGAGGGAACGGCCTTACTCGATAGCAGCATCGCCGGCATGCTGGGTGGTGCGATTCCCCTGTTCACCTTCCTCTGCGCCTGGCTCTTTCTCAGCAGTGAACGGCTGACCCGGCTGAAGACACTCGGCATCGGCCTTGGTTTTCTGGGCATCATCGTGGTCGCCAAGCCCTGGTCGGCACAGGGCGGTATCGATCCTAAGGGCGTCATCTACATGATTCTCGGCTCGTTGAGCGTGGGTTGCTCATTCGTCTACGCCAAGCGTTTCATCAGCCCTCTGGGGCTGCCACCCGTTGCGCTCGTCACCTACCAGATCGGCATCGCGCTTGGCTTGCTGACGATCGTCACGCCCCTGCACGGCATTGGCGCTGTGTTCGATGACACCCGCGCCTGGGTAGGACTGGTCTTCGGGCTCGGCCTGCTGGGAACCGGAGCGGCCTATCTTGCCTACTACTTCATCGTCGATGCCGTGGGCGCATTGGCGGCATCTGCCGTGACCTACATTCCGCCAGTGGTCGCCCTGCTGATCGGCTTCTGGCTTGGCGAACCGGTAACGGCGAGCGCCTGGTTCGCCATCGCGATTATTTTGGCGGGCGTTGCGCTGGTGCAGCTGTCGGGCAACCGGGGGGCAGGTCGGGCCACGGCAAAAAGCACCTAATATTCGAAGCTTATGGGACTGTTATTTTGCCGTAGCAGCCTGTTGCTGTTGGCTGCTTTCGGCCAGAAGCGACCGTTGAATATCTACGAAACCAAAGGGAGATTCAGTTCAAGGCTGCAGTATGAAGAAAAGGCTGAACGCTTGGCACCTCTCTCTGCCCGGCACGGCCGCTATGCTGCGCTGCAGTAGCTCAACCGAGCGGGTGTTTATTGGTTGTTAGGCTAAGGTTTAGCACTGTTAGTGCTCATCACGCTTGATGATCAAGCAGCCAACCAATTTGTTTCCGTACGGATGACCTAATCAATGCTCGTGACGCAAAACTTAGACTTGCCTCACGTTGTTTGGCGCTGGCTGGCTGCAGTATTTCTGTGCACTGCGGCATTGGCAAATGCCGATGAGCTGTCCGATAGCGCGCCGACACCAGACGCAGCCTCCAAAGCCATGCCAATCGCGCTGACTAATATTCTCGACCGTGCCGACGAAGACCAGCAACGTGTGGAGTGGGCAAAACGACTGCTTAGCTCGCAGGATCCGGTCGAGCACCTGAATGACTTGCTCGATGATATCGCTCGTCCGATTCACATCAAACAGCGCACCTCTCACAGCGTAATGTTTGGCGAGTTGCCGGTCATGCGGATCGAGAGCCTGGCGCGGCATTGGGAGTTCGATGCCCGTCGACTGGAACGCTGGGAGATGCAAGCGCATCGAGCGTTTGGCCCATACAATAACAGCGCCCTGCAGTTGGCTCAGCGCCGCGCCGTTTGGGCATCGACCCGAGCCGCTGGAGTGTTGGACGGACTACCACCGGTTCTTTCTGCTCGTATCGAAAGCATGCTGATACAGATCGATGATGCCGAGTCAGATCTAAGCGTGGAGCTTTCCCGACAGTTCGCGCTCATGCAACGGGCGGGCGAGCTAAAAGCGCTCATAGAAGCGGGCAGCAAAGAGGTCACTGCAGCTCTTGATGATTTGGATCGCCGGTTGCTGCGGGTCGATGCGGCACCGCTTTGGCAAGGCCTGGATGCGAACACGGAACAGTCCAGCACCTGGGCTGCCATGTGGCGCGGCCTGGAGATCGAGGAGCAGTTCGCGCGTGACTACCATGCGGCTGGCACACGTAATCAGCAGGCGCTTACGTTAGTACAAATTCTGCTGCTGCCGCTGATTCTGTGGCTGGTAGTCCGTAGCCGGTGCCTACGACGTGATAAGGACGAGCCGGAAAAACTGACACGGGCATTGCGTCGCCCTTTCTCTAGTTGGTTGATGCTGTGCATGCTCGCTGTACTGGTGTTCGAACCGGATGCTCCGCTATTAGCCCAGGAAGTTACGCTGCTGATAGCGTTGGTACCGGTACTACGTTTGCTGCCTAGTGGGGTGCTGCGCGCGCTTGGCATGTGGCCATACATCGCCATCGCGATGTATGGGCTCGATCGTCTGGGCATCGTGGTCGCGGGCGATAGTGGTGTTTATCATATCTATCTTCTTTTCATAAATGGCCTGGCGCTGGTACTTACCCTTTGGTTGCTGCGTAGCGCAATGCCAGCCGTCCAGAAGCGTGACAGTCGCTTGCAGAGAATCATGCGGCCTACCGGCTGGGTAGCGACAGTCTTGCTGACCGTAGCACTCTGCGCCAACATCGTCGGCAATACTTCGCTGGCCGAGACGCTGACCAGTGGTGTTATCGACAGTGGTTACATGGCGCTGTTGCTCTATGCCGGCGTCTCTACCTGCGTAGGGCTTTTTCGAGCACTGTTAGGGCAACCGGAGATTGCCAATCGTCATTTCGTCCTGCATCAGGAAATGGTTTTGCAAGCCGGGTTCACTCGGCTGTTGGTGTTCGGCGCCGTGCTCGGCTGGCTCCTTTACAGCATGGATCGATTCCGCATTCTACGACCGCTTTACAGCTTGAGTAGCACGGTGATGGAGTTCGGCATCGATGTTGGTGAGGTCTCCGTGAACCTCGGCGATCTGCTGGTATTCATTCTGTCGGCCTGGCTTGCTTTGTGGGCGGCTCGCAGCGTGCGGCGGTTGCTTCGTGCGGAACTGCCAAACCACGTCAGGTTGCCGCGAGGTGTGGGCAACAGCATCGCATCGCTCAGTTACTACGGCGTCCTGTTACTCGGTTTGTTGGTAGCGCTATCGGCGGCTGGCTTCAAAGTCTCAGTCAGTTGGCGCTGATATTTGGTGCGCTGGGTGTAGGAATAGGATTCGGGCTGCAGAACGTGGTGAACAATTTCGTTTCTGGCCTGGTGCTTATGTTCGAGCGTCCCATTCAGCCAGGTGACCTGGTCGATGCGGCCGGGACATCTGGTACGGTTCGCGAAATCAGCTTGCGTGCGACCACTATTCGTACCTCGGATGGCGCTGATGTGGTCGTGCCCAACGGCCTGTTGCTTAGCGGCAATCTGACCAACTGGACCATGTTTGATAGAAGCCGGCGTATTGAAATTCCGGTAGGCGTTGCCTACGGATCGGATCCTGCAACGGTCATGTCCGTGTTGAGCAAGGTCTTGCGTGAAACGCCAGGTGTGGCTGAGCAGCCTGCGCCTGTGGTCGTGCTGACCGGCTATGGTGACCGCACCCTGACTTTCACCACCAGTGCCTGGACGCACGATATCAGTACCTGGACGAAGCTGCGTGGAGAGATGCTTACCCGCCTTTTGGCCGCGCTACAAGACGCAGGCATCTCGGTGCCCTATAAAGAGGTCGATGTGAATCTGCATACCATGCCGGAGCAAAAAACACCGCAGTCCTCAATCTAATTAAATGGCAACCCAGCAGCCGCCAGAAGCGTTTGCCGTAAGGGGTTAAGCGGAAAATGAGCTTTGGCTAGCGGATTGAATCGCCCTTGGTTTCGTTAGACACATTGACAGGCTCAGTCTGGCCGATAGTTTCCCGTCGTCACCGACTGCAACTGGCCGAGAACCGACATTTATCGTCAGCCCAACGATAGCCCCGCCAAAATTACATTCGAGAATAGTGATAATCTACTCAACGCAAATAGTGTACGCATGATGGTAGTTGCCAATGAAAACTCAAGATAAGCGACGGTGGTCAGCTGGCACTCCGTTATCATTTAAAAAGACTGACTGCTGGGCTAGTTTTAATTAAATTGAGATGCGGAAATTGTTAATCTCGTAACTACTGGCTCGAATGTTGTACGGTGAGCTATTGTGTACAAGGAAATATAATGCCTCCTGCTAAGCGCTCGCCAAATGTCCCAACGCTCCGATGTTTCGCCTAGTGAGCTAGCATTTCCGGTAGTAGGCATTGGCGCGTCGGCTGGTGGTTTTCAGGCGATTAAAATGTTTTTTCAGCATATGCCCAAGAACAATGGCATGGCTTTCGTAATAGTTCTCCACCTATCACCAGAACATCAAAGCATCGCTGACAAGATCATCCAAGAGTCCACCAAAATGCCGGTATTGCAGGTGACTAAGCCTGTCCCGATCGAGCGCAACAAGGTGTACGTCATATCCCCTGCACACATGTTGCAAATGAACGATGGTTATCTGAGAGTCTCGGCGCCGGAACCACGCCGCGGCGGGCACGTCGCCATCGACCTGTTTTTTCGTGATCTGGCTGATGTGCACAAGGAGCGAGCTTTTTGTATCGTACTTTCCGGATCGGGGTCAGATGGCGCAGTGGGTGTGTCCCGAATCAAGGAGCAAGGTGGGGTGACTTTCGCCCAATCTCCTGACGATGCCGAGTACGACAGCATGCCTAAAGCGGCAATCGCGACCGGTCTCGTTGATCTGGTGATGCCTGTGGCTGAGATGCCGCAAAAACTGCTGGAGCTTTGGAACAACTCTCGGCAGATCCGGCTGCCGATAGACAGCGATCCCGAAATACACGCCGTTGCGCCTTCCTCCGAGCAGGAGGCTCTCGATGCTGAGCGGTACCTGAATACGATCTTGACCCAATTGCGCACCGGCACCGGCTACGACTTCAAACATTACAAGCGCGCTACGGTGCTCCGTCGGATAGAGCGCCGCATGCAGGTCACCGCACAGAGCACGCTTATTGAATATTCAGAGTTTTTGCAGACACACCCCAAGGAAAACAAATTACTACTGGGGGATATGCTAATTGGCGTAACCAATTTCTTTCGCGATAGAGAGGCGTTTGAGGCGCTGGAGAGGGACATTCTTCCTCAACTGGTCAGGTCCGATTCCTCCTCGCTGGAGTTGAATGAGATCCGTATCTGGTCTGCAGGCTGCTCTACAGGCGAAGAGGCCTACACCCTGGCCATGCTGTTGAATGACCAACTCCATTTGGAAAATAGCGGTGCCAAGATGCAGGTATTCGCGACCGACATAGACGAGCGCGCTATTGCCGCTGGGCGCTCGGCGTGCTACCCGGAGGCAATCGTCACCGACGTGCCCCCACAGCGACTTCGCCAATACTTCATCAAAGAAAACCAGCAGTACCGAATCCGCAAAGAGCTGCGCGAACGTGTGCTCTTCGCTCAGCACAGCCTGCTTGCGGATCCGCCGTTTTCGAAAATAGACCTGATTGTCTGCCGAAATCTGCTGATTTATCTGGACCGAGAAGTGCAACGCGAAATTCTCGAGATGTTCCACTTCGCTTTGCGCCCGGGCGGATTTCTGTTTTTGGGCACCTCGGAATCGGCCGATATTTGCAGCGAGTTATTCGCCCCCATAGACAAGAAAAATCGCATCTACAGAGCATTATCTGGTGCCACTGCCCCGAGGCGCACCCCAACGGTTTCTCGCCTGACCGCTTCTCGAACGACGCAGGAGACACGCGTGCTGACGCCTGTACGATCGAAGAGAAAAGCGTTTGCCGATGTTCATTTGCGCGCCATCGCGCATTCCGCCCCGCCTAGCATCGTTGTCGACCGGCAAGGCGACATCCTGCACACCACTGATCATGCCGTTCGCTTTCTGCGCTACGTAAGTGGTGAGGTATCCCATAGCTTGGTTTCGCTGATCGATCCCTCGCTGCGCCTGGAAGCACGCACTGCGTTGTTCCAAGCGATCCAAAGTGGGAAAGTCGTCAAGTCAGGGCTGATCAACGTCTCTCAAGGAAACCAGAGCGCACAATACCGCCTCGAAATACGCCCCTATGACGATGAAGACTCCGGTGAGGAAGTCTTTCTGGTTCTGTTTCTGGAAAGCGAGGCAAACGCCACACAGGGCGTGGCGCGTTTAGCGGACTCAACCGAGAATCAGGTGCTCGTCAACCTGGAGGGAGAACTGCATCGCACTAAGTTGCAGCTTCAGGAAACCATCGAGCACTCCGAAATTTCCGAAGAGGAACTCAAGGCTGCCAACGAAGAGATGCAGGCAGTCAACGAGGAGTTACGTTCGGCCACCGAAGAACTGGAGACCAGCAAAGAAGAGCTTCAGTCGATCAATGAAGAGTTGATGACGGTTAACCACGAACTTAAAACCAAGGTAGATGAGACCGATAAAGTCAATGACTACCTGACCAACTTGATCGCTTCCACGGATATCGCCACGGTCTTCGTTGACCGCAGCCTGCGGATCAAATGGTTTACGCCGACAGCGACTGAGATATTCAGCATGCTACCGGTGGACACGGGCCGCTCGTTGCTCGATATCACTCACCGTCTGCATTATGAAGACCTGGCGCTGGATGCCAGTGCGGTCTTCGAGTCGTTAACGGTCATCGAGCGCGAAGTATCCAGCGCGGATGGACGCTGGTTCATTGCCAGACTCCTGCCCTACCGCTCGAATGAAGATCACATCGACGGCACCGTGCTGACTTTCATTGACATCACCAAGCGGCGAGCAACCGAAGAAGAGCTGCGTCTGAGCGAAGAGACAATGGGGCTGGTGGCCGAAAGCGCACTGGATTTCGCCATCATCGTTCAAGATCAATCGGGTGTGATCACCAGCTGGAACAAGGGTGCCGAAATGATCTTTGGGTATACCAAACAGGAGGTCGAAGGGCGTTATTTTGATTTCCTGTTTTCAGCCGAAGACCGTGCCGCTGGCATTCCAGAATGGGAGCTCAAGGAGGCTCAGCGTACGGGTAGCGCCGATGACGAACGGTGGATGGTGCGCAAGGATGGTGAGCACTTCTTTTGCAGCGGAAAAGTGTCAGTGCTCAAAGGCCAGAACATCGAAGGGTTCGTGAAGCTGGCTCGCGACCTCACCGGGCAGAAGAAACAGCAGGAACTGCAGCTCAAACGTCTCAATGAGACCGAAAACAGCAGCCATTTGAAAGATGAATTCTTTGCGGTCATGAGCCATGAACTCAAACATCCGCTCAACCTGATCCAGCTCAAAAGCGAAATACTCAGGCGCATGCCGGCTGTAAGGGCAACTGCTGCAGCCAGCGATGCTGTTGAAAGCATTCTGGATGCGGTAAGCAGCCAAGCACGGATCATAGATGACCTGCTCGACGTCGCACGCGTCAGGACAGGCAAGCTCAAGCTGAAACGGGTACCGATTGATCTCGGCAAATTGCTCACCGAAATTCACAAGGTTGTCGTGTCTTACAATCCGTCACGAACGATTGATTTGTCACTCCCGGAATCAGGCGGTCAGCTTATCGTCGATGGAGATCCGACCCGACTCGAACAAATCGCTTGGAATTTGGTAAATAACGCCATCAAATTCACCCCTGAACACGGCGCAATCCACATAAAGGGGGTGGCGTCAGGCGACGAAGTGATTTTGGACGTTGCTGACAGTGGTGCCGGTATCGCTCCCGAACACCTTGCCAAGGTGTTCGATCTGTTCAGCCAGGCCGAGTATCACCATACGTCTCACCAGCGTGAGGGGCTGGGCATCGGTCTGTCGCTGGTGCGTCAGTTGGTTGAAGCACACGGGGGTAATGTTGAGGTACGTTCAGCAGGTGTAGGTAAAGGCTGCACGTTTACAGTGAGGTTTCCGCGCGTGGTGGCAGCCCCCCCATGCTCAGCAATAATGAAAACCAGGCACCCGAGGGCCTTCTAGAGGGCGTCAGGGTGCTGCTGGTCGAAGACTCTCCTGAAGTTCTAGAAACACTGAAAACGCTCCTAGAGATGGAGTTCGCAGAGATTCATGCGTTTGACTCCCCAGAGCATGCCCTCAAGGCGGCTAGAGACGGCGTCTACGATGTCATCATTTCCGATATCGGTATGCCAGGGATGAACGGCCATGAACTGATGCGGGCGCTACGCAAACTACCTAATTGCGCGGACGTACCAAGCATTGCGCTGACCGGCTATGGGGCTGGGGACGACATTCAAAAAACCAGAGACTCTGGCTTCACATGCCATTTAGGCAAACCTATGAAAATAGACAAATTGCTTGAAACGGTCAGGAGGCTACGATATGGCAACCCCGAGAAATCGAGCTCTTGAGGTGTTACGGCATAGCTAGTAACTCAGGTTAGTAGCAGCCGCTGAAGAACTGTGCACTCTTAGTCAATTGCTAATGGCCTAGGGCTTCTTTTGGCGGCGGACTCAACCGGTCGACGCAACGTGCTGATTAAAACACTCGGCCGGAGT
>CBIFVM010000042.1:0-31440 GCA_966186235.1 uncultured Pseudomonas sp. | reverse complement strand
TGCCCGTCACCAGTTTCAGCGGCGTGCAGCTACCGGTCGACGGCGCGCTCGACAGTGAAGCCCAGCTGATCATCCTGCCGGCCTTCTGGGACGACTACGATGCCCTGTGCAGCCGCTACCCGCAGGTGTTCGACTGGCTGCGCGCCCGCCACGCCGCTGGCGCCAGCCTGTGCGGCGAAGCCAACGGGGCGTTCTGGATGGCCGCCAGCGGCCTGCTGGACGGCAAGGAGGCGACCACCTGCTGGCGTTTCTTCGGCGAGTTCGCCACGCGTTTTCCCGCCGTGGCGCTGAATCAGGACAAACACCTGACCGACGCCGACAACCTCTACTGCGTGGCCGGCCCGACCTCGGCCTGCGATCTGTACATTTACCTGATCGAGCGCTTCTGCGGCACCAGCGTGGCGCAGAGCGTGGCCCGCGACATCCTCTACGAAGTGCGCCGCAGCTACACCCCGGGGCGCATCGGTTTCGGCGGCCAGAAGCAGCACCAGGACACCAAGATCCTGCAGATCCAGCAGTGGCTCGAGGAACACTTCGCCGAGCGTTTCCGCTTCGAGGACGTGGCCCGTGACCACGGCATGAGCATCCGCAACTTCATGCGCCGCTTTCACGCCGCCACCGGCGACAAGCCGCTGTACTACCTGCAGCGCCTGCGCATCGAAACCGCCAAGGGGCTGCTGTCGTCCTCGCCGAAGAGCATCAAGGCGGTCAGCTACGAGATCGGCTACGACGACGCCAGCTTCTTTGCCCGCCTGTTCCGCCAGCACACCGGGCTGTCGCCCAACCACTACCGCCAGCAGTTCCAACAGCAGGCACAGCCATCTGGCAGCTGAAACGAAAAAGGCCGCCTGCCCAACTTCCGATCAGGAAGCGAGCATGCGGCCTTTGCCGTTGCGCTCAGCCGATCAGGGCTTGTGCGGGCGCGACAGGAACTCGTGGGACTGCATTTCCAGCAGGCGGCTCAAGGTACGCTGGAACTCGAAGCTCAGGCGCCCTCCGGTATACAGATCCTTGAGCTCCACTTCGGCGGAGATGATCAGCTTGACGTTACGGTCGTAGAACTCGTCCACCAGGTTGATGAAGCGCCGCGCCATGTCTTCCTTGGCCACGCTCATCTGCTCGACGTTGGAGAGAATCACCGAGTGGAAGATCTTGCCCAGTTCGATGTAGTCGTTCTGGCTGCGCGGGCCGTCGCACAGCTCGCGGAAATCGAACCAGCCGACGTCGCCGCCGACCTTGCGCGCGACGATGGCGCGGTTCTCGATCATCAGCGATTCGTTTTCCTGCACGCCGGTGTTCTCGTGCAGCAGGCTCTTGAAGCTCTTTTCCAGGCTCTGCTCGGCTGCTTCGCCCAGCGGGAAATGGAACAGCTCGGCCTGCTCCAGGGCACGCAGGCGATAGTCGATGCCGCTGTCGACATTGACGATCTCGGTGTGCACCTTCAAAAGCTCGATCGCCGGCAGGAAGCGCGCGCGCTGCAGGCCGTCCTTGTAGAGACCGTCCGGCACGATGTTGGAGGTGGCCACCAGGGTCACGCCGTTCTTGAACAGCTCCTCGAGCAGGGTCGCCAGGATCATCGCGTCGGTGATGTCGGAGACGAAGAACTCGTCGAAGCAGATCACCCGGAACTGCTCGGAAAAGCGCTTGCCGATCACCGTCAGCGGGTTCTTGACGTCCTTGAGCGAACGCATCTCTTCGTGCACGCGCTTCATGAAGCGGTGGAAGTGCGTGCGCTCCTTTTCCTTGAATGGCAGGGCATCGAAGAAGGTGTCGACCAGATAGGTCTTGCCACGGCCGACGCCGCCCCAGAAATACAGGCCCTTGACCGGGGTGACGGATTTCTTGCCGAACAGCTTGCCGAGCACGCCGGGCTTGCTGCGCTCGTCGGCGACCAGCTCGTCGTACAGGCGCTGCAGGTGGCGCACGGCCTGTTCCTGGGCGGCATCGTGGAAGAAGTCCGGACGTTTGAGGTCGGCCTGGTAGCGTTCGAGCGGAGTCATAGTGCGAAAACCGGGCAAATGAAGCGGGGGCGACACTTTAACGACGCCCCCGGGGATTGGCAAATAGGCCCTATGGGCGCAAAGGACTTGCGAGAGGCCGTAGGGTGGATCGGGGGGCGTAGCCCACGCTTCACCGGTCCACCACTGCCACTGCGCATTGGTGGACGGATAAAGCGTCGTCCACCCTACACCGCTCAGACCGCGGCGCGCGCCATTGGTGTCAGGCTTCTTCCGGCGCCAGGGCGTCACGCAGGCGGGCGATGGCCGCCTCAAGAGCCGTGGCATCGGCGAAGGCCGGGCTTTCGCCGACCAGCTGGTCGCTCAGCCACACACCGAAGGCATTGCCCTGCACGCGGATGTCCAGCGGCTCGCCGCTTTGCAGGCCCTTGCTGGCCTGGCCCGCCGCCTTGCCGTCGGCGAAGGCCGGCGACAGCAGCAGTTGCTCGCCGTCGGCATCCAGCAGGCGGAAGCGGAAGCTGCCGTCCTCGTCGCGGAAGCTGACGAAGCGGGCGCGCTTGGCGGCCTTCTTCTTGCTGCCCGCGGCCACCTGCACCTGCTCGCGGAACGAGCGCAGGCCCACCGCTTCACGCAGCTCGCCGAGGAACGGGGTGGCGATCTTGCGCGCCTTGGCGGCGCCGGCCAGCAGGATGTCTTCCAGATCCGCCGGGCGGGCGATCAGGGCGTGGTAGCGCTCGCGCGCCTCGCCCAGTTCGGCTTCCAGCAGCTCATAGAGCGCCTGCTTGGCTTCGCCCCAGGCCAGCCCGCCGAGCAGCGCGGCGCGGAAATCCGCCTGCTGGGTCGGTGCGGCAAAGGCCTGGTAGATGGTGAACAGGTGCGAGTTGTCCGGATCCTTCGCCTCGCCGGGCTGGCGGGAGTCGGTGACGATGCGCGCCACGGCGTCCTTGAGCTGCTTGGCGCTGCCGAACAGCGGGATGGTGTTGTCGTAACTCTTCGACATCTTGCGACCATCGAGCCCCGGCAAGGTGGCGACGTCTTCCTCGATCACCACCTCGGGCAGCTTGAACAGGTCCCTGCCCTGGCCGAACAGGTGATTGAAGCGCTGGCCAATGTCGCGGGCCATTTCCACGTGCTGGATCTGGTCACGACCGACCGGCACCTTCTGGGCGTTGAACATCAGGATGTCCGCGGCCATCAGCACCGGGTAGCTGAACAGGCCCATGGTCACGCCGGCGTCCGGGTCTTCACCGGCTTCGACGTTCTTGTCCACCGAGGCCTTGTAGGCGTGGGCGCGGTTGAGCAGGCCCTTGCCGGCCACGCAGGTCAGCAGCCAGCACAGCTCGGGGATTTCCGGGATGTCGGACTGGCGATAGAAGGTCGCCTTGTCGGTGTCCAGGCCCAACGCCAGCCAGGTCGCGGCGATCTCCAGGCGCGAGCGCTGGATGCGCGCCGGGTCATCGCACTTGATCAGCGCGTGGTAGTCGGCCAGGAAGTAGAAGGAATCCATGTCGGCGCGGCGGCTGGCGACGATGGCCGGGCGAATCGCGCCGGCATAGTTGCCCAGGTGCGGCGTGCCGGTGGTGGTGATGCCGGTAAGGATACGCGTGGTCATGTTCGGGTTCGCTTTACGTGGACCATCTTGGGGATCCGGCGTGCCAGGCAGGCACGCGGCAGATCACAGGCGAGGCAGCAGCAGATCCTTGAGATCGGTCAGCTTGCCGTGGAAAAAGTGGCCGCATTCTGCCACTTTCAGCAGTTCGTGGGCACGCCCGAGGTTAGCGGACCAGTCGTAGACGCGCTGCGGCTCGACCACTTCGTCGGCGTCCGGCTGGATCACCACCAGCGGGCAATGCTCGGCCGGCGGGTTGTCGCCGCCCAGGCGCATCACCGCCGGCGCGATCATGAACAGCTTCGCCGGCTCGACGCCCTGCTGCTCCAGGCGGCCACCCAGGGCGGCAGCCACGAAGCCACCAAAGGAAAAGCCCATCAGGGTGATCGGCAGGTCCGGGTAGCGCTCGCGCAGCCAGGTGGCGACCGCCTCGGCGTCATCCACTTCACCGTTGCCCATGTCGTGGCTGCCGGCACTGGCGCCCACGCCGCGGTAGTTGAAACGCAGGGTGTGGTAGCCGGCGTCGCGGGCGGTGCGCTGCAGGGTCGACACCACCTTGTTGAGCATGGTGCCGCCCTGTACCGGGTTCGGATGGCAGATCAGCGCGACGCCGCGCGCCTCGGCGACTTCCAGGCAAAGGGCTTCCAGCTGGCCGCTCGGGCCGTCGATCATCGTGGGGGTTTCGCGGATCAGCAACAGTGAACTCCGTGACCTTCAATCGGGTCGACTCGTCGAACGATGTACCCGCACCGCCTCCGCGCGTTGCCGGGTAGACACCTCAAAACACCTTCGCCTACACGCACTTAGCGGTGTACAGCGCAGGTTCCAGCCGTTAACGTAAAGCAAAGCCGTTTAGAGAGGAAGGACTCGTGGAACAGACGCTCACCGCCTGGTTGCTACCGGCACTTACCCTGGTCGCTGGCATCGCCATCGGTTTCCTGATCGCCCGTCTCGCGCCCAATGCTGCCCCCAGCCGCACCCAGCGCCAGCTGGACGAGATGCAGGAACGTTTCGAGGCCTACCAGAACGAAGTGGTCACCCACTTCAACACCACCGCCAATCTGGTCAAGAAACTGACCCAGAGCTATCACGACGTTCAGGAGCACCTGTCCCACGGTGCCGATCGCCTGGCACTCGACGAAGTGACCCGCCAGCGCCTGCTCGCCACCCTGCACGCCGAGCCGAGCGCCGACAAGCGCGAGCGCCTGACGCCGCCGCGCGACATGGAGATTCCCAAGGACTACGCGCCCAAGACCGGCGACGTCCCGGGCATGCTCGACGAGGGCTACGGCCTGAAGAACCGCTACTGAGCGCGGCGACTGCAGTACTTCCGAACCCCGCCCCATGGCGGGGTTTTGTTTTACGATGCTTGCACCGAGCCAGACAAGGACGTGATTCCATGCCAGCACGCCAGTCCCACCACCCCACCCGCCAGGCGCTGATGGACGCCGCCCGTGAGCTGCTGGACAGCGGCCGGGCCTTCAGCAGCCTGAGCCTGCGCGAAGTGGCGCGCGCCGCCGGCATCGTGCCCACCGGTTTCTACCGCCACTTCAAGGACATGGATGCCCTGGGCCTGGCCCTGGTGGCCGAGGTCGGCGAAACCTTTCGCACCACCCTGCGCCAGGTGCGCCGCAACGAGTTCGAGCTGGGCGGCATCATCGACGCCTCGGTGCAGATCTTCCTGCATGCCGTGGAACAGCACCGCGCCCAGTTCCTGTTTCTCGCCCGCGAGCAGTACGGCGGCTCGCTACCGGTACGCCAGGCCCTGGCGACCTTTCGCGATGACATCGCTGCCGACCTGACCAGCGACCTGAGCCTGATGCCCAAGCTGCAGCACCTCGACGAGGCAGCGCGCAGCATGCTGGCCGACCTGGTGGTGAAGACCGTGTTCGCCACCCTGCCCGAGCTGATCGACCCACAGGCCACCACCCTGCCCGCCCACCGCCGGCCGGAAACCAAGATGATCGAGCAGTTGCGCTTTATTCTGATCGGCGCCAAGCGCTGGCGCGGCCTGAGCAGCGACAAGGGCTGAACGGCGCTGAGCAAAAAACGATCAGCTCCGCGCAACGCCCATGGTTCGTGGCTCGGGCATCGGTACGCGCACGTTATCCACAACGTGCTCCACACCTTCCGTGGACAACCCTCTCGGCCAGTCTCTTCAACACACTGAATTCATTGAAGTAATGGTTGACTTCATGGCGTACTTTCGCAGCCAGCCAAGCTGGTCAAAACTTGACCAACCACCTCCATCCTTAGTCTTCAGAGGCCTCCAGCCGAGCACCCTCACCTTATCCACAGCACTACGCACAGTAGCCGTGGAAAAGTCCATGACCCGCATTCTTTCGCGCCTAACACTTTGTTCCGAAAGCTTTTCCAGCACTGCTCAAAAATAGCGCGATGCTCCGCATGCCAAGCGGTGCGGGCACTGCCCCGCCTTTTGCACATGATCGATACAGGCTTATCAACAGGGTCTGTGGGTAACCAGGGCAAGCAGCTGATTTTCATGCAAAAACAAAAAGGCCGCTGACGAGCAGCGGCCTGGGGATGACACCGGGATCAGTCGACCAGGGTCAGCGCGCCCCTCATCAGCGCGGCATGGCCTGGGAAAGAGCAGAAGAACTGGTAAGCGTCAGCAGCGTCCAGCTTGCTCACGTCGAAGGTCACCGAGTCGGACTCGCCACCGCCGATCAACTTGGTGTGGGCGATCACCCGTGCGTCGTCGGGCTTCAGGTAATCCTTGTCGACCCCGGCAGCGATGCCGTCGGCGCTGATCGCCTGCACATCGGCGGTCTTGGCCACCACCAGGTTGTGGCCCATCACGTTCTTGGGCAGGTTGCCGACGTGCTTGAGTTCGATCGTGAAGGTCTTGCAGCTCTTGCTGACCTTGATCTCCTTGGTATCGAAGGTCATCTGGTCGGTGGAATGCACCTCCA
This sequence comes from uncultured Pseudomonas sp., assembly GCA_966186235.1. Classification (GTDB taxonomy): domain Bacteria; phylum Pseudomonadota; class Gammaproteobacteria; order Pseudomonadales; family Pseudomonadaceae; genus Aquipseudomonas. The sequence goes on along the minus strand of CBIFVM010000042.1, from coordinate 24,940 downwards.
CCGAGCACTCGGTAGCCAACAACGGCGCGCTGACCAGGGCCAGCACGGAGGCGACGACAAACTTGCGAATCATGGGAGTCTCCTTGGCAGTGAAAACGTTCACAGCCTGCAGGGTGCCCTATCGGCCGGGCATTTCCCATGACCTGAGGCAACAGACCGCAGGCCATCCAGACTGGCCATCCATATCGGCCATCCAGAAAAACTATCGAAACGATCCAGATAAGCAAGCAGCCCAACGATGAGACGAGGCTTAGGCTACGCCCATGAACGGGAGGAGCAGGACCATGACCATCATTGAAAGTCTGCAGCACTGGTTCGCCGCTTATGCACAGGCTGCCAGCGGTTGTTCCAGCACAGAGTAACGCGTAGAGCGCTGCCCCCGGCGGGAAGCGATGGCGGCCTTCATGCATTATCGCGACACGGCCACCATTCGCCCCGGGGCGGGCTCATACGCGGGCGTAACCATCACGCCAATCGTGCAGGAGCGCCGACCCGGCGCGAACGATGCCGGATCGCCTGCGGCCTCAGTGCCCACCCAGGTAAGCGTTGCGCACATCCTGATTGCCGAGCAGTTCCTGCCCGGTGCCGGTCATGCGGATTTCCCCGGTGACCATCACGTAGGCACGATCGCTCAGGCGCAGCGCGTGGTTGGCGTTCTGCTCGACCAGGAAAATGGTCATGCCGGTCTGCGCCAACTCGCGCAAGGTGGCGAAGATCTGCTTGACTACGATGGGCGCCAGGCCCAGCGACGGCTCGTCGAGCAGCAGCAGCTTGGGCCTGCTCATCAACGCCCGGGCGATGGCCAGCATCTGCTGCTCACCGCCGGACATGGTCATCGCTCGCTGATTGCGGCGTTCCTTGAGCCGCGGGAACAGCTCGAACATGCGCTGCATGTCCTCGTCGGCGTGTTGGGCGCCGATCGGGATGGTGCCCATCAGCAGGTTCTCTTCCACGCTCATGTCTGGGAACACCCGGCGCCCTTCCGGGGACTGGGCGATACCGTTGGACGCCACGAAGTGGGTGCTCTTGCGGGTAATGTCTTCGCCGCGGTAGAGAATCTGCCCGCCGCTGGCCCGTGGCTGGCCGAAGATCGACATCAGCAGCGTGGACTTGCCCGCGCCGTTGGCGCCGATCAGGCTCACCGTTTCGCCAGGATTGATGTGCAGGTTGACCTTCTTCAGCGCCTGAATCTGCCCGTAATGCACGTCGACGTCCTTGAACGCCAGCAGCGGTGCCGTATTCACATCGCTCATGCCACTTCCTCCTCGTCCGCGCCGAGGTAGGCGGCGATCACTTTCGGGTCGTTCTTGATGGCGTCCGGGCCGCCCTGGGCGATCACCAGCCCATGGTCGAGGACGATGATGTGGTCACTGATGCTCATCACCATGCCCATGTCGTGCTCGATCAGCAGCACCGTGAGGCCGTGCTCGTCGCGCAACAGGCGGATGATCTTGCTCAGCGCGTGGGTTTCCGACGGGTTGAGGCCGGCGGCGGGTTCGTCCAGGCAGATCAGCTCCGGGCCGGTGCACATGGCGCGGGCGATTTCCAGGCGGCGCTGCTGGCCATAGGAAAGCTCGCCGGCCAGGTGGTTGGCCTGCTCCACCAGATCGACCACTTCCAGCCAGTAGAAGGCGGTGTCCAGCAGCTTGTTCTCGGCGCGCCGGTAGCCGGGCGTGTTGAGAATGCCCTTGATCAGGCTGCGCTCGGCGAGCATGTGCTGGGCCACCAGGAGGTTTTCCAGCACGGTCATTTCCTTGAACAGGCGAATGTTCTGGAAGGTGCGCGCCAGGCCTGCACGGTTCACCAGGTGGGTGCCGCCGAACATCTTGTACCAGAGCCGCGAGCCGAATTGCGCGGGTTTGATAAAGTCATCGGCCTGGAACGGCTCGCCGAGAATCTGGATGACGTCGGTTTGCCGGCCTTGGGCGTTGAGCATGATCTTGCCGCCGGTGGCCGAGTAGAAGCCGGTCAGGCAGTTGAACACCGTGGTCTTGCCGGCGCCGTTGGGGCCAATCAGCGCCGAGATAGAGTGGCGTTTGATCGAGAAATTGACGTCGCTCAGCGCCTTGATGCCGCCGAAGTGCATCATCAGGCCGTCGACCGAGAGGATGTTGTCACTCATGGCGCGACTCCTTTACGCGGGGCGATACCGATGCGGTTGATGCGAATCAGCCCGCGCGGTCGCCAGATCATCATCAGCACCATGAGCATGCCGAACAGCAGCACACGGTAGTCGGCGAAGCTGCGCAGCAGCTCCGGGGCGATGGTCAGCACGAACGCGGCGATCACCACGCCCACGGTCGAGCCCATGCCGCCGAGCACCACGATGGCGAGGATCAGCGCCGACTCGAAGAAGGTGAACGAGGTCGGGTTGACGAAGCCCTGGTAGGTGGCGAAGAACACCCCGGCGATGCCTGCAGTCGAGGCGCCGAGCATGAAGGCCGAGAGCTTGACCAGCACGTGGTTCAGGCCCATGGAGCGGCAGGCGATTTCATCTTCGCGCAGCGCTTCCCAGGCGCGGCCGACCGGCATGCGGGTCAGCCGATGCTTGACGTAGAGCACCAGCAGCACCACCAGCACCAGCACGGCGTAGATGAACAGGAACTTCATGTTGGGGTTGTAGGCCACGCCGAAGAACTCGTGGTACGGCACGCCGCCGTCCTTGGCACGGCGGGCGAATTCCAGGCCGAAGAAGGTCGGCGACGGCGCGCTCATGCCGTTGGGGCCGCCGGTAACTTCCAGCCAGTTGGTCAGCACCAGGCGGATGATCTCGCCGAAACCCAGGGTGACGATGGCCAGGTAGTCGCCGTGCATCCTCAGTACCGGAAAGCCCAGGATCATCCCGGCGAAGGCCGCCATGATCGCGGCCAGCGGCAGCAGGCTCCAGAAGCCCAGGCCCAGATATTCGTAACCCATGGTCAGGCCGTAGGCGCCGATGGCGTAGAAGCCCACGAAACCCAGGTCGAGCAAACCGGCCAGGCCGACCACGATGTTCAGGCCGAGGCCGAGCAGCACGTAGATCAGGCCGAGGATGATCACCGTCAGCAGGTACTTGTTGGCGAAGAACGGGAAGATCAGCGCCAGCAGAATCAGCCCCGGAATGATCCAGCGCATGCGCGACACGTAGCCCGGCGGCTGCACGCCAACGCCGCCGCCGGAGCGCTCGAAGCCCTCCAGCACCATACGGCCTTTCGCGGTTTGCAGGAGCAGGCTGAGCACGAAGCGGCCCACCATCACCACGCCGACCATCCAGGCCACGCGGTCGAATTGCGGGGTGAAGTCGTAACCCTTGAGCACCACGCCCACCACCGGGCCGAACACGATCAGGGCGATCAACCCGGCCATCAGCGCATCGACCAGGCTCTTTTTCACATCGATAGAAGTCGTACTCACGGCATCACACCTTGGTTACCTGAGGACGGCCCAGCAGGCCCTGGGGACGGAAGATCAGGATCAGCACCAGCAGCGAGAAACTGAACACGTCCTTGTAGTCGGAATTGACCATCCCGGAGAACTGCGCCTCGGCCACGCCGAGGATCAGCCCGCCGAGCATCGCGCCGGGCAGCGAACCGATGCCGCCGAGCACCGCCGCGGTGAAGGCCTTGATGCCGATGATGAAGCCGGCATAGAAATCGAAGGTGCCGTAGTTGAGGGTGATCAGCACCCCGGCCAGGGCGCCCATGGAGGCACCGATGACGAACACGTAGGAGATCACCCGGTCGGTATTGATGCCGAGGATCTGCGCCATCTTGCGGTCCTGCTGGGTGGCGCGGCACATGCGCCCCAGACGGGTCTTCTGGATGATGAAGGTCAGCGCCAGCATGCCGATGATGGCCGCGGCGATGATGAACAGCTTGGTATAGGTGATCATCACGTAGCCATCGCCCACATGCAGGCGCAGCGCGCCTTCGAGCATGGTCGGGATGCCCTGCTGCCGCGCACCCTGGCTGAGCTGCACGTAGTTCTGCAGGATCAGCGACATGCCGATCGCACTGATCAGCGGCGCCAGGCGCGTGGAGTTGCGCAGCGGCTTGTAGGCGATGCGCTCGATGGCGAAGCCGTACACCCCGGTGACCACGATGGTGAACACCAGCGTGCCGAGAATCACCAGCGGAAAGGAATGCACGCCGAAGAAGGCCAGTACGGCGATGGCGATGGCGGCGAGGTAGGCCGAGACCATGTACACCTCGCCGTGGGCGAAGTTGATCATGCCGATGATGCCGTAAACCATGGTGTAGCCGATGGCGATCAGGCCATAGACCGAGCCGAGGGTCAGGCCGTTGACCAGTTGCTGCAGGAAGATGCCGTCCATTGAAAAATCTCTGAGTCCGTGACGGAAAGAAGCGCGAGGTCGCCAGGCGACCGCAGCAGCCCCGGCAGGTCATGGCCCGCCGGGTTTGGAGGTTCGTTCACGAGGTGCAGGGCAATGGAGACGAAGCAATCACTTGTGGGAGGGGCTTTAGCCCCGAGCTTTTAACCACTCGTGGCTAAAGCCACTCCCACGCGCGCCCTGCCCCTTTGAAAACCCTTCTCTTAAAGCTGCTTGTACTTGCCGTCAGCGCCCCACTGGTACATCACGTAGTCGGAGACTTTCAGGTCGCCCTTCTCGTCGAACTCCTTCTTGCCCATCACCGTCTGCACCGGGTTGGCCTTCAGCCAGGCGGCGGCTTCGGCGCCATCGGTGCCCTTGATGCCGGCGAACGCGGCAGCGACCACCTGCATCGAGGCGTAGGAGTACAGGGTGTAGCCTTCCGGCTCGTAGCCGTTGGCGCGGAATTTCTCGATCACCGCCTTGCCATCGGCGATCAGGCGCGGGTCGGCGCCAAAGGTCATCAGCACGCCGTCGACGTACTGCGGGCCGCCGGCGGTGCCGACCATCTCGTCGGTGACGATGCCGTCGCCGGAGATGAACTTGGCGGTCACGCCCTGCTCGCGCATCTGCCGTACCAGCGGGCCGGCCTCGGCATGCAGGCCGCCGAAATAGACCACCTCGGCGCCGCTGGCGCGGATCTTGGTGACCAGCGCGTTGAAGTCCTTCTCGCCACGGGTCAGGCCTTCGTACATCACTTCCTTCACGCCGCGCTTGTTGAGCTGCGCACGGGTGGCATCGGCCAGGCCCTGGCCATAGGTGTCCTTGTCGTGCACCACGGCGACCTTCTTGGCCTTGAGCACATCGACGATGTAATCGCCGGCCACGATGCCCTGCTGGTCGTCACGGCCGCACATGCGGAACATCGCGGTCAGGCCGCGCTCGGTCACCTGCGGGTTGGTGGACGCCGGCGTTACCGCCAGAATGCCCGCCTCGTCATACACCTCGGACGCCGGCATGGTCGACGACGAGCAGAAATGCCCGATCACCGCCACCACCTTGTCCGCATCGACCATGCGGTTGGCCACCGACACCGCCTGCTTCGGCTCGCAGGCATCGTCGCCCTTCACCAGCTTGATCTTCTCGCCATTGATACCGCCCGCTGCGTTGATATCCGCCGCAGCCTGCTCAGCACCGCGCCACAGCTGGTCACCGAACGCCGCGTTGCCGCCGGTCATCGGCGCACCGACACCGATGGTGATGTCCGCGTGAGTCAGCGAGGAAAAACCCAGTGCGCCAGTGATCGCGAGCGCCAAGAAACCTTTCTTGAAAGACGTGTGAGGCATGGACGTGCTCCTGAGGAGTATTTGGATTGGCCCGCCTGCTGGAGCAAGCGCTATGCCATTCGCACGTCCGTTTGAAACTTCTAGACGAAAGTCGCGGTTGACGTCGATTTAACCTCACATGTCTGGAGGCAATGCGTCACTTTCGATTGAAAAGGCGCCACGTTCACCACAAACCGCCGCCTGTTGCGCACCGTAGCCGGGCAAGGCGTCGTCCATGCTGGTGCAACCGTGGGAAACACTGCACAACCTTGGACAGGCCCTCCGAGCGCTCGCGAAAAACGCCGATTCTGCCTGCCGAGGCTTATGCCAGAGCGGTTGGTAGTCCGCTCCAGTGGTTATAAGAGAAGACCCGGTCGCGTTGTAACCGGTAACAACATCGTGCTGGCACCAGCGATGCCAGCACGGAGCCTTTTACCGCCTTATTGCGGCCACTTCACCTCGCCCTTGATCACCTGGGCACTCAACTCAAGCGACGATTCGTCGGCCAGGTTCGGGTAGCGCTTGCGCATGGCGGCGATCAGCTGCGCCGAATCCTTGGCCTTGCCGGCCTCCTCCTCGAACGCCTGCAGGTACTCGCGGGTTGCGGCGACGGTCTGCGGCGAATCCGGCAGGCTGCCATCGGCGTTGGCCAGGTAATGACCGGGCACCACGCGGCTCGGCTTCAGCGCGTCGATGGCCGCCAGGGTCGCCAGCCAGTCGCGGCGCGATTGCACGGTCTGGGTATCGGCCATCCACACATGGATATTCGCCGACACCGGGATGCCTCCGACCACGGTTTTCAAAGACGGAATCCACACGAAAGTACGCGCCGGCTCCGGCCCGCGAATCTCCAGCACCTGGCCATCCACGGTCAGTTTCGGCGCCTTAAGCGCTTCGGGCACCACCAGCGCTGCCGGTGCATTGCCCTCCATGATCGGCCCCCAGTGGGCCAGCTTGCCGTCCTTGCTCGCCTCGATGGCAGCCACTGTCTCGGCAGTGGCGACGATCTTCGCGTCCGGGAAGGCGCGATGGATCACATCCAGCCCGAAGTAATAGTCCGGGTCGCTGTGGCTGATATACACAGTGGTCAGCTTCTTGCCGGTAGCGCGCACCTTCTCGACCAGCGCCTGGGCATCGTCACGCTGGAACTGCGCATCGATCAGCACCGCCTCGGTAGGCCCGGAGACGATCTGCGCCGACACCGGAAAAATCGACTTCGCGCCAGGGTTGTAAACCTCCAGCTGCAACGGCTCAGCCGCCATCACCTGACCGGCCACAGCCAGCACGGCACTGCCTAACAACAAAGGGCGCAACAGACGGAGAGCTTTCATGGCATGGCCTCGCAAGGGAAAGTGCGAGCCATCATAGAGAGACAGATAGGTTCGAAATACGGCCTAACGTGCAATGGTTTGTTGCGTGCTTTGAAGCAAATAGCTGCTCTGTTCTGGCGGCGAGCTCGCCGATGCGACTAAAAGCCATCCGCACCTGGTGGCGCACCGCCAGCATTTCGCAGTAAGGTCGGCCATCGCCTCTCAAGGAAGAACCATGGCCAGCAAGAACGCGCCTGCCGCCCACCTGAAAAACCGCTCTTTCTACGCAGTGGCCAGAAAGAACAAAGCCTCGAGCATAAATCTACTTAATTAACCTTGACTTGATTCAATGGGAATAAATCACCAGCGAACATATATATAAAGCTTAACAAATAAAATAGGCACCACTCTCTTTTAACGACAAAACTAAAAGAACCAATACACACAGGTGAAAAATGGAATTTGAATTAAGCAATAACAATACAAAGGACTCCAACTTCATCAGCAGCATAATACTTGAAGGCGTCCACAATCGCTACAAACTCCAAGTCAATTTTTTCCAGTCATTAAACATCCTACATGGACAAAATGGTACAGGAAAAACTACTCTGCTACATGCCATCGCAAACATGGCAAATTGTGACTTTTTAAGGTTTGCATATTTAAGCTTTTCAAGAATAGGAATAGTGTACTCCAATGGAAACTGGGTCAACATCACCCATTCTCCAGAAGAGTACATCGTTGATTGTGCTTCTGGGGACTCGTTTCGATTCACACATGCACAAGCAATAGAAACACTAAGAATGAATGAGGATGATCGCGTTAGGATAGAACACACTCCAGACCTCATTCAAAAACAACGAGAATTTAGCGAAAAAAATGGCCTCAGAATTGCCAAAACTTCATATTTCCCTGCCTTCAGAACAATGTTGGAAGCATGGTCTGCACAGATAGATGATGAGCGCCACATGCCATCGAGAAGCAGAAACAACTATGTAACACGACGAGTAACATCCTTCTCAAGGAATATCTTTGGGAAATTTCTTCCTGTAATCAATTTCCCATCTCCTCTAGATATCGAAGAAAGCTTGCGAATGGAGATAAGAGAAGCGCAATTAAAAATTGGACGCTATGACAGCACAGTCTTTACAGATTCGTTTGTGAAAGTATTTTCAGCCCTGTTGAGCCCAAACAAAAGCGATGCCGAGGATGCTGAGCGCGTCCTTCAAGAAATATCAGATTTGGCTAGCGGCTCACCGGGAGATTCTGTTTTAGATCTAGAAGGCCCGACACAAGGCGCATACCACCAATTAAAGTCACTCATCAACTCTGGCGGACAACAACAGCAATTAACAAGCTCAGCTGTTGGTGCACTTATCGTATATAGAAATGCACTAAGGGAGCGAAAAGCGTTCCAAGAGAGAATCTTCCTTGAAATCAACAAATACTTTGAGGCGGTAAACGCCTTCCTCGATAAAAAAGAACTTAAATACAACATAGACCCAAACAGACGCCTACCCAGGGTTGGATTAAAATTCCCCGACAATTCATGGAGCAGCATAAAAGTCATGTCATCGGGAGAACGACAGCTTCTCACAATGCTTTATGCGGTGACTAAAATGAACGAGGACTCATTAGTACTTATTGATGAGCCAGAAATCTCACTACATATAGACTGGCAAGAAGACCTCTTAGAAAAAATGATGAGCCAGCTTGAGAATCGACAAATTATTGTTTGTACTCACTCTCCATCAGTAGCCGCCGGATATGGCGACTACATGATCGAAATCACGCCAGACTTCGAGCTCGTTTCAACTGCCTCCGAAGCCAACAGCTCAGATGATGACGAGGAGCTTATTTGATGGAGCTCAGGTATGATATCGATACTTATTTAACATCTGTGAAAATGAGCGCCAAAATACGGGTACTGGTTGAGGGCCTAGATGATCAATCTCACTTGCTAAACATATTACCCAAACTGTGCACCGACAAAAAAATAAAAATTGACACCGCTGCCGAGATCAAAGGCGACTGCCCTGTTACAGCGAAAAACAATAGGGCCAAGGTAGAAAAATTACACCAGCTATGTAATGGCAACACTCATTACAAGAAGATATTTTTCCTCTGCGACAGAGAAACACGAGGTTTTGAACTAAGTGAGCGCTTGCAAAACCTAATTAATGGCCACCATGTGGATGGTTCTCTATCCTGGACACTTGGTCACTCAATAGAGAACTACTTCCTCAGCAACGAGCTAATATGCGAAGGCTTCCGATACCTGACAAGCTCTGCATACAAACAGCAAGCAATCTCACTTTTTAGCGACCTATATGAATCTTCCACGCGACTTATTGCTTGCCTAACTTTAGCAGCTCAAAATCTCAACTCGGCATCATTACCGTGCGGCCTAATTCAGTGGAAGACCTTGAAAATCTTCACTAAAAACTCCATATCGATAGAACATAAAAAAATCAACAACCCCAGAAGCAAAGCACTAATGGATGAACTAGAAAAAATCTCTCCTGCAATTGCCTTATCGAATATTGATGATTGCCGACTAATATGTCGAGGCCATACTGCAATTGTCTTGTACCAAAGAATCTTTGCCGCCTGCTTAGCTCAATGCGCAACAAATGGTCTAGATAATCAACCAGAGCGAGACGCGAATATATTCAGCACACTAGACGAGAAACAAATAATATCGGCCTTGTCAGAGGCCTGGATAAGAAAAATAGAAAACGGGGAGACTTGCTACCCTGAGCCTTTAATAAGCTCAATCCTGTCTGCTTAACACGTTAGCGGCCTAGTTTGCAGGGTGAACTACGCGCAGCTTGTACGGCTTGGGTCTAATGCATTAGATCAGACATACACCAATCGCCCCTTCAGGAGGCCGAACGGAATCGTTGTGTAGAGGGTTGAGCGGCATGGATGCCGCGAGAGCCGCGATGGGCCAGGGATGGCCCTTCGCGGCGGGCCCTCGGAGCAATGATGGAGTGAGGGAAGTCGAGCGTAGCGAGACCCGGATGATGGGGCACAGCGTTTTTGCTTACTTTTTTGGCGTTTGAAAAAAGTGAGTCGCCGTAAGGGCGAAACCGGTTTGTCTGGCGATAGAGAAGCGGCGCCGGAGTACGGTACCCAACTGCAAACCATGTGTCGCTGCCGATAGCGATTCGCGGGCATGGCCCGCTCCCACAGGTTGCGGCTCTACATAGAGACGGGTGCACGCCGACCTCCTGAACCCCAATAAAAAGGCCGATCAACCGATCGGCCTTTTCACTCCCTCACCCCACTTCAACTATTGCTGGGAAACGCAAACTGCGCCGCCTCGTGAGTCTTGCGCTGGGGCCAGCGCTGGGTGATCGACTTGCGGCGGGTGTAGAAGCGCACGCCGTCCGGGCCGTAGGCGTGCAGGTCACCGAACAGCGAGCGCTTCCAGCCGCCGAAGCTGTGGTAGGCCACCGGCACCGGCAGCGGCACGTTGACGCCGACCATGCCCACTTCGATCTCGTCGCAGAACAGCCGCGCCGCTTCGCCGTCACGGGTGAAGATGCAGGTGCCGTTGCCGTACTCGTGGTCGTTGATCAGCTTCATGGCGGTTTCAAGGCTGTCCACGCGGACGATGCACAGCACCGGGCCGAAGATCTCGTCGGTGTAGATGCTCATGTCCGCGGTCACCCGGTCGAACAAGCTGCCGCCGAGGAAGAAGCCGCTTTCATTGCCGGACACGCTCAAGCCGCGGCCGTCGACCACCAGTTGGGCGCCAGCGGCGACGCCGGCGTCGATGTAGCCGGTGACCTTGTCCTTCGCCGCCGCGGTAACCAGCGGGCCCATGTCCAGGCCGCACTGGGTGCCGGCGCCGATCTTCAGGGCCTTGATCTGCGGCACGATGCGCTCGACCAGGGCGTCGGCGATCTGGTCGCCCACGCACACGGCCACCGAGATGGCCATGCAGCGCTCGCCGCAGGAGCCGTAGGCAGCGCCCATCAATGCGCTGACGGCGTTGTCCAGGTCGGCGTCGGGCATCAGCACCGCGTGGTTCTTGGCGCCGCCCAGGGCCTGCACGCGCTTGCCGTGCTTGCTGCCTTCGGCGTAGATGTATTCGGCGATCGGCGTGGAGCCGACGAAGCTCAGGGCCTTGACTTCCGGCGCCTGAATCAGCGCATCCACGGCGCTCTTGTCGCCGTGCACCACGTTGAGCACGCCATTGGGCAGGCCGGCTTCGTGGAGCAGCTGGGCGATGTACAGGGTGGAGCTCGGGTCGCGTTCGGACGGTTTGAGGATGAAGCAGTTGCCGCAGACGATGGCCAGCGGGTACATCCACAGCGGCACCATGGCCGGGAAGTTGAACGGGGTGATGCCGGCGACCACGCCGACCGGCTGGAAGTCGCTCCAGGCGTCGATGTTGGGGCCGACATTGCGGGTGTATTCACCCTTGAGGATTTCCGGCGCCGAGCAGGCGTATTCGACGTTCTCGATGCCGCGCTTGAGTTCGCCGGCAGCGTCTTCGAGGGTCTTGCCGTGTTCTTCGGCGATCAGCTTTGCGATGGTGTCTTCGTGCTGCTCGAGCAACTGCTTGAAGCGGAACATCACCTGGGCGCGCTTGGCCGGTGGCGTGTTGCGCCAGGCCGGAAAGGCCTCTTTGGCCGAGTCGATGGCCTGCTGCACGGTGGCTACGTCGGCCAGGGCGACGCGGCGAATCGCCTCGCCGGTGGCCGGGTTGAACACGTCGGCGCTGCGGCCGCCCTGGCCGTCGGTGAGTTGGCCATGGATCAGGTGCTGGATGGTGGTCATTGAGTCCTCCGAATGCTGTTCGCTTGGGCGGCAGCGATGCAGGCTGCTGCCGCAGGAAAAGGGGTAATCACTTGAGTTCGGTTTCGACGAAGACCACTTCGTGGTCGCTGGCGTTGACCACGTTGTGCTCGACGCCCGCCTTGCGGAAGTAGCTCTGCCCGGCGATCAGCGTCGCGTGCTTGTCACCGCCCGCGGTTTCCAGCAGCAGGGTGCCGTCGGTCATCGGCACCACCAAGTAGTCGTAACCATGGCGGTGGCGGCCGGTTTCGGCGCCCGGTGCGAAGCGCCACTCGGTGACGATCACCTCGTCGTTGTCCTCCTGCACGGTGGCCACCGCGTGTTGTCGGCCGGCCATCAATCGATGCCCTGCAGGGCGTCGCCGACAGCGCTGAACACGCGGTCGAGGTCTTCGATCCTGGCGTTGAACATCGGCCCGAACTGCAGGCCATCGCCGCCGAAGCGGACGTAGAAACCGGCCTTCCACAGGGCGATGCCGGCCTCGTACGGGCGGATGGTCGGGTCGCCGTCACGGGGCGCCAGCTGGATCGCGCCGGCCAGGCCGCAGTTGCGGATGTCGACCACGTGCTTGGCGCCCTTGAGCCCATGGATGGCGTTCTCGAACTTGGGCGCCAGCTCCGCGGCCTGCTGAATCAGGTTCTCGCGCTTGAGCAGCTCCAGCGAAGCCAGGCCGGCGGCGCAGGCCACCGGGTGGGCGGAATAGGTGTAGCCGTGGGTGAATTCGATCATGTGCTCGGGCGTCGGCTGGCCCATGAAGGTCTGGTAGATCTCGTGGCTGGCGATCACCGCACCCAGGGGGATGGCGCCGTTGGTGATCTGCTTGGCGACGTTGAGGATGTCCGGCGTCACGCCGAAATACTCGGCGCCGGTCCACTTGCCCATGCGCCCGAAGGCGGTGATCACTTCGTCGAAGATCAGCAGGATGTTGTGTTGGGTGCAGATCTCGCGCAGGCGCTGCAGGTAGCCTGCCGGCGGCACGATGACGCCGGCCGAGCCGGACATCGGCTCGACGATCACCGCGGCGATGTTCGAGGCATCGTGCAGTTCGATCAGCTTGAGCAGCTCGTTGGCCAGCTCGACGCCGCCGGTCTCGGCTGCGCCCCGGGTGAACGCCATGCCCGGCTGCAGGGTGTGCGGCAGGTGGTCGACGTCCATCAACTGGCCGTACATCTTGCGGTTGCCACTGATGCCGCCGAGGCTGGTGCCGGCGATGTTCACGCCGTGGTAACCACGGGCGCGGCCGATGAACTTGGTCTTGCTGGCCTGGCCCTTGAGGCGCCAGTAGGCCTTGGCCATCTTCACCGCGGTGTCGGCGCATTCGGAGCCCGAACCGGTGAAGAACACATGGTTGAGCTTGCCCGGCATCAGGTCGGCCATCTGCTCGGCCAGCTTGAACGACAGCGGGTGGGCGTACTGGAAGCCCGGCGAATAGTCGAGGGTGCCAAGCTGCTTGGCGAGCGCGTCCTGGATCTCCTTGCGGCAATGGCCGGCGCCGCAGGTCCACAGGCCGGACAGGCTGTCGTAGACCTTGCGACCGGAATCGTCGGTCAGCCAGGCGCCTTCGCCAGCGACGATGATCCGCGGGTCGCGCTGGAAGCTGCGGTTGGCGGAAAACGGCATCCAGTGGGCGTCCAGCTTCAACTGGCTGGCCAGGGGCGGCGTAGCGGTCTGCGGCATGTTCATGGCGATGGCCTCGGCATTGGCGGCGTGATCAGGGACAACGTGGGAGCGGCTTTAGCCGCGAGAATCAGCAGCAATCGCGGCTAAAGCCGCTCCCACAGGTATAGGTCGGTTGTCAGCCAAGGTGCCACAGGCATAAAGTCACTCAAACCTGACTCTTCGAATCCTCAGTTCACTGGTGACTAAACAATGAGCGCCCGACGCCCCGAGCCCCTCGCCCAGGTCAGCGACTTCGATATCCGCCTGCTCAAGCTGTTTCGCAGCGTGGTCGAATGCGGCGGCTTTTCTGCCGCGGAAAGCGTGCTGGGCATCGGTCGTTCGGCAATCAGCCAGCAGATGAGCGACCTGGAACAGCGCCTCGGCCTGCGCCTGTGCCAGCGTGGCCGCGCCGGCTTCGCGCTGACCGAAGAAGGCCGCGAGGTGTACCAGTCGACCCAGCAATTGCTGGCGGCGCTGGAGAGCTTCCGCACCGAGGTCAACGGCCTGCACCAGCACTTGCGCGGTGAGCTGAACATCGGCCTGACCGACAACCTGGTGACGGTGCCGCACATGCGCATCACCGGCGCCCTTGCCCGCCTCAAGGCGCTGGGGCCGGACGTGCGGGTGAACATCCGCATGACGCCGCCCAGCGAGGTCGAGCAAGGCGTGCTCGACGGGCGCCTGCATGTCGGCGTGGTGCCGGTGGTCGGCGGCCTGTCCGGCCTGGATTACCAGCCGCTGTACGACGAGCGTTCGCTGCTTTATTGCGCGGTCGGCCACCCGCTGTTCTACGTCGATGATCGCGAGTTGCCAGACGAGCGCCTCAACGCCCAGGACGCCATCGCACCGACCTTCCGCCTGCCGCCGGATATCCAGAACCACTACGGCGTGCTCAATTGCACGGCCAGTGCGTCGGATCGCGAAGGCATGGCGTTTCTGATTCTCACCGGGCGCTACATCGGCTACCTGCCCGACCACTACGCCGAGGCGTGGGTCAAGGAAGGCCGCCTGCGTGCGCTGAAGGCCGACTCGCGCTTCTACGACATCAGCCTGGCCTCGGTGACCCGCAAGGGCCGCCGGCCGCATCTGGTGCTGGAGAGTTTCCTGCAGGAATTGGCGGCCAGCGCCTGACGCCCGATCGCAACCCGGGATGTTGCTTCAGGCCTTGAGCGGGTCGTGGCCCCAGTTCATCAGCGACTGGCGCCAGCGGCTGTCTTCCAGGTCATCGGCTGGGCGCTGTTTGAGATGGCGGTGCACGTAGCCGATCACCTTGCGCATCGCCTGGTAGTCGTCCGCCTCCAGTTGGGCGACGCGTTTACCCTTGATCTCCAGAATGCGCTCGCCCATCTGGTGGCCGACCGACTTGCCATCGCCGGCGGACTCGACCTTGCGCCCGTCCTTGGTCATGCCCACACGCTTGCTGTCGGCGGCTTGCAACCAGCGACGCAGGCGTGCTGGCGGCATGTTCACCGCGGCCTTGAAATCACTGCGAATGGCCTTCTTCTGCGCCTCGTTCAACTCGCTCATTTGCCGCCCTCCTTTTCCAGCGCGGCAACCAGCTCATCCTTCTTCATCCGCGAGCGGCCTCGAATGTTCTTGCTCGCGGCGCGCTTCATCAGTTGCGCCTTGTTCAGCCCGCTGAGGGCCGGCGTGCGATGGTTGGCGGCCTTCTTGGCGACGTCCTCTGGCTGCCTGGAGTGCTGGCGCCCGGCGCGGCTGTCCGCGCGTTTCTTGCGGGTGCTGCGTGCGTAGTCCTTGTCGCTCAGTTCTTCGCGGGCGTTCCTGGGCAGGTAGCGTTCGCCGGTTTCGCCAGAGGGCTTGCCGGACTTGGTGTCCCAGTCCTGCTCGGTCCACTGGTGCAGGCCGTTGTCCTGGCGCTTCTCGCCTTCGTAGCCGCCGCCCTCCTGCTGATAAAGCTGCACGGCGAGCTGCGCCTTGCGCGCCGACCACTGGCCGGGCTTGCCGCCCTTGTCGCCTCGGGTGACGCGTTTTTTAACCTTGTTCCACAACGCTGGATCGGTCTTCTTCGCGGTACTGCTCATGGGGCATCCTCGCGGTTGGCTGTCCTGGTAGATGACCGCGCCAGCACGAACACCGTTGCCAGCGACGGACAAACGGAGCGCCGCACGGTGGACACACCAGGTAACAAGTCATGACGCCGATATGATCGATCAGCAGGGGTGGCCAACTAGTCTCACCTGTTTACCCCTCTCGATAACGGAGCCCGCCATGCCCAGCCGTCGCCATTTCCTGCAGGGCAGCGCTGCCCTGATGACGCTCGCGGCCAGCAGCCAGCTGCTGCCTGGTTTCGCCTTCGCCGCCAATCCCGCCGCGCTGCTGCAGCGCAAGATCCCGTCCAGCGGCGAGAGCTTGCCGGTGATCGGCCTGGGTACCTCGCAGACCTTTAACGTGAGCCTCGACAACGCCAGCCTGGAAGACCTCGACGAGGTGATGCGCGCGTTCATCAATGGTGGCGGCACGCTGATCGATACTGCGCCCAGCTATGGCCGGGCCGAAGCGGTGACCGGCGAGCTGCTCAAGCGCACCAGGACCCAGGGCAAGGCATTTCTTGCCTCCAAGCTGTCGAGCACCGGCCGCGAGCGCGGCCTGGCGCAGTTCGAGGCCAGCCTCGAGGCTCTGCATGCCGACAAGATGGACCTGCTGCAGGTGCACAACCTGCAGGACACCACCACCCAACTGGCCCTGGCCCGCGAGCTGCGCGAACAAGGCAAGGTGCGATACATCGGCATCACCCACTACATCGAGTCGGCCCATGACGACCTGCTGGCGGTGCTCGCCAAGGAAAAGGTGGATTTCGTGCAGCTCAACTATTCGGTGGGCGAGCGCAATGCCGAGAAACGCCTGCTGCCCTACTGCCGCGACAATGGCATCGCCACGCTGATCAACCGGCCGTTCCAGCGCGCGCAGCTGCTCGGCCGGGTCAAGGGCAAGTCGCTGCCGGAGTGGGCCAACGAGATCGACGCCACGTCCTGGGCGCAGCTGCTGCTCAAGTTCATCCTCGCCGACGAGGCCGTGACCGCTGTGATTCCGGCTACCTCCAACCCGCGTTACGTGGTCGACAATCTGCGCGCCGGCCAGGGCCGCCTGCCGAATGCCGAGCTGCGCGAGCGTATCGTCCAGGCGTTCAGTTGATCTTCAGGGGGCCGGCGGACATGCACCGGGCTCCCCCGGCGCTTGTCACGCCCGCTGGGGTGGAGTATTTCTGCATGCGCTGAACTCCTCGATCACCACGGAAGCCCTCGATGTCCCTTGACGCACTCGCCCCCGCCGCCACATCCGGCAAACCGACCGGCCGTATCCGGCAGAAGAACGAAGAAGCGATCATCGCGGCCGCCGAGGAAGAGTTCGCCCGGCACGGCTTCAAGGGCACCAGCATGAACACCATCGCCCAGGCGGTGGGCCTGCCCAAGGCCAACCTGCACTATTACTTCAGCAGCAAGCAGGGCCTGTACCTGGCCGTGCTGAGCAACATCCTCGCCTTGTGGGACAGCGCCTTCGACAACCTCGGCGTCGACGACGACCCGGCCGAGGCGCTGGAGCGCTACATTCGCGCCAAGATGGAGTACTCGCGCCGCTACCCCAAGGCGTCGCGCATCTTCGCCATGGAAGTGATCAGCGGCGGCGCCTTTCTGTCCCAGCACTTCGGCAAGGATCACCAGACCTGGTTTCGCGAGCGCGCGGCGATCTTCGAACAGTGGATCGCGGCCGGCAAGATGGATCCGGTCGACCCCATGAACCTGATCCTGCTGATCTGGAGCAGCACTCAGTACCACGCCGACTTCGCCTCGGAAATCTGCCGGGTCACTGGCCGCTCGCGCCTGACCAAACCCGATTACCAGGCCGCGGCGGACAACATGGTACGCATCATCCTCAAGGGTTGTGGGCTGAAGCCGAGCCTTTGATGCCTTACCTGCTACTCGCGCCTTGCGACTACCGCGAGGAAATCCGCAAGAGCCGCTTTCTAGCCCAGGCCCGCGCCGTCAGCAGCGCGGCGGATGCCCAGGCGTTCATCGAGCAGGTCAGCGACCCGAGCGCCTCGCACAACTGCTGGGCCTGG
Organism: uncultured Pseudomonas sp.; assembly: GCA_966186235.1. Classification (GTDB taxonomy): domain Bacteria; phylum Pseudomonadota; class Gammaproteobacteria; order Pseudomonadales; family Pseudomonadaceae; genus Aquipseudomonas. The sequence continues at coordinate 7,450 of CBIFVM010000042.1, read as the reverse complement.
AAGATTGGCCAGCAGTACCGCTTCAGCGACGATGGCGAGCCCGGCGGCACCGCCGGCCGGCCGATTCTCGCCGCCATCGAGGGCCAGGGTTTCGACGGCGTGGCCGTGGTGGTGACGCGCTGGTACGGCGGCATCCAGCTCGGCACCGGCGGCCTGGCCCGCGCCTACGGCGGCAGCGCCAACAAATGTCTGCAGAACGCCGAGCGCCAGGAACAGGTGCCGCGCACCGCCTGCGCCTGCCATTGCGGTTTCGCCGAGCTGGCCCTATTCAAGTCGCGCCTGGCCGAATTCGACGCCGTGTTGGAACAGGAGCACTTCGACGCCGAGGGCGCCGAGCTGCACATTGCCGTCCCGCAGCCCCAGATCGACGCCCTGCAACGCCTGCTCGCCGATATCAGCCGCGGGCGCAGCACCCTGCGTATCGTCGAGTGACCGCCATCAGCCGCCCACCTGCCATGGAGCACCTATGAAGCCGCACCTGCTGATTCTCAACCCGCTAAACGAAAGCAGCCTGGCACGCATTGCCGAGCACTACCGGGTAACCCACGCGCCCGGCGCAGAAGCCCGCAAGGCGGCCATCGCCGAGCACGGCGACAGCGTGCAGGCGGTGCTGACCATCGGCACCATCGGCCTGACCGGCGAGGAGATTGCCCGCCTGCCCCAGCTCGGCTTTGTCGGCACCCTGGGCGTGGGCTACGAGAAGGTCGACCTCGACGCCGCCCGCGCCCGCGGCATCGCCCTGAGCAACGGTGCGGGGAGCAACGCCAGCTGCGTCGCCGATCACGCCATGGCCCTGCTGCTGGCGGCGATCCGCGACATACGCCGGCTGGATAACGCCTGCCGCGCCGGCATCTGGCGCGACGCCCTGCCGATGACCGATGGCGTCAACGGCAAGCGCCTGGGCATCCTCGGCCTCGGCGCCATCGGCGAGCAGCTGGCCCGCCGCGCCGCGGCCTTCGACATGCCGGTGGGCTACCACAACCGCTCGCCGAAAGCGGACAGCCCTCACCGTTATTTCGCCAGCGTGCTGGATCTGGCGCAGTGGTGCGACTGCCTGGTGATCGCCATTCCCGGCGGCGCCACGACCCATCACCTGATCGGCGCCGAAGTGCTCGATGCACTGGGGCCCCAGGGTTATCTGGTCAACGTGGCACGCGGCAGCGTGGTGGATACCGCCGCGCTGGGCAGCGCACTGCGCGAGAAGCGCATCCGCGCCGCGGCACTGGACGTGTACGAGAGCGAACCGCTGCCGCCTACCGAGCTGCTCGACCTCGACAACCTGACCATCACCCCGCACGTCGGCGGCAACTCGCCCCAGGCGCTGGAGCAGTCGCTGAGCCAGTTTCTCGACAACATCGGCCGGCATTTCCGCGGTGAGCGACTGCTGACGCCGATCTGAGATTCGGGCGACGCAAAGAGACGGTTTAAAGGCAAAAGCAGCCACCCAAACCAACCTGTGGGAGCCCCGACCTCGGGGCGAAACGATCGCAGCCTGACTGCCTATCGGCGGTGCCTAAGCGAATCGTCGCGAGGTCGCGACTCCCACAGTGGATCGGGTAACGACCGCTCCCGCCACTTTGCAGCCAGGTGCTGAAATCGAGCCGAAAGATCGTGAACGGTATCTCTTGCCTCAGCCGCCGCCCCTGACCTGCAAGCCGATGCCCAGTGCCTTGGCCAGCGACAGCGGCAACAGCAGGGTATCGAGCAAGGCGCTGGCTGGCAGGTCGACGGCAGCGTAGCGCGGCGCCTCGGCACCGAAGCGCTCGACCGGGCAGCAACCGCCCTGCAGCGCGTACCAGTCCAGCCGCGTGCCGGCGTACACCACGGGTGCGCCGGGCTGGTTGGCGTCCAGGGTACGCGCGGTGGCGCAGCCGCCGAGTTGCAGGCAGGCAAGCAGCAGGAGCCAGCCGGAGGTTCTAGTCATCGCCGCTGTTGAGGTGATGCTCGCCCCAGCGCGGCAGCATGTCCTGGGGGATGTTCAGGCAATTGAGGATGCGTGCGACGACGAAGTCGATCAGGTCATCCAGGGTCTGCGGCTGGTGGTAGAAGCCCGGCGAGGCCGGCAGGATGGTCGCGCCCAGGTTGGAGAGTTTGAGCATGTTCTCCAGGTGGATGCTCGAATACGGCGCCTCACGCGGCACCAGAATCAGCTGGCGGCGCTCCTTGAGGGCCACGTCCGCGGCGCGCTCGATCAGGTTGTTGCAGGCACCGGTGGCGATCGCCGACAGGGTGCCGGTGCTGCACGGCACCACTACCATGGCCGACGGCGCGCCGGAGCCGGAAGCCACCGGCGCCATCCAGTCCTCTTTGCCGTACACGCGAATCTGCCCGTTGGTGGCGCCGGTGTACTCGGTCAGAAAGGCCTGCATGGCCTGGGGCTTGGCCGGCAGGCTGACGTCCGTCTCGGTGGCCATCACCAGTTGCGCGGCCTTGGAGATCAGGAAGTGCACTTCCCGATCCTCGCGCACCAGGCAATCGAGCAGGCGCAGGCCGTACTGGGCGCCCGAAGCGCCGGTCATGGCGAGGGTGATTCTCTCGGGACCGTTCATTTAACCTCCAGCCCCCCATGGGCCAGGAATCACATTGTCACTACTCAGACTCCCCGACTGCTCTTGATCCGACGAGGCCTTATCACTTGCCAACGCGGTAGCCAGCTTGCCATGCAAACCGCCAAAACCACCGTTGCTCATGATCACCACCTGGGTGCCGGGGCGTACCCGCGCCTTCACGCCATCGATGATGGCTTCCAGGGAATCGCACACCTGGGTGGGGTTGGTGGCACCGGCAACGGTGGCCGCCAGGTCCCAGCCCAGGTTCGGCGGCGCGTACCAGAACACCGCATCGGCCTGCACCGCCGACTCGGCCAGGCCATCGCGGTGGGCGCCGAGCTTCATGGAGTTGGAACGCGGCTCGATGATCGCGATGACCTGTTCATCGCCAACCCGCTTGCGCAGGCCGTCGAGGGTGGTGGCTATGGCGGTCGGGTGGTGGGCGAAGTCGTCATAGACGGTCACGCCCTTCACTTCGGCGACCTTCTCCATGCGCCGCTTGGCGTTGATGAATTTGCCCAGCGCCTCGATACCCAATGCCGGCACCACGCCGACATGGCGCGCTGCCGCCAGCACGGCCAGGGCGTTGGCGACGTTGTGCTGGCCGGTCAGTTGCCAGTCCACCACGCCTTCGACCTTGCCGTCGAAGCTCACCTCGAAGCGCGAGCCATCGGCGCTGAGCAGGCGCGCCTGCCATTGCCCGCCTTCACCGGTGGTCTGCACGGGCGTCCAGCAGCCCATCTGGATCACCCGCGCCAGGGCGGTTTCGCTGGCAGGATGGATGACCAGGCCTTCGCTGGGGATGATGCGCACCAGGTGGTGGAACTGCCGTTCGATGGCGGCGAGATCCGGGAAGATGTCCGCGTGGTCGAACTCCAGATTGTTGAGGATCGCGGTGCGCGGACGGTAGTGGACGAACTTGCTGCGCTTGTCGAAGAAGGCGCTGTCGTACTCGTCGGCCTCGACCACGAAGAACGGCGTGTCGCCCAGGCGTGCGGAAATCCCGAAGTTCTGCGGTACGCCGCCGATCAGGAAGCCCGGCGCCATGCCGGCGTGCTCCAGCACCCAGGCCAGCATGCTCGAGCTGCTGGTCTTGCCATGGGTGCCCGCCACCGCCATCACCCAGCGGCCCTGCAGCACGTGGTCGGCCAGCCACTGCGGGCCGGACACATAGGGCAGGCCCTTGTTGAGCACGTATTCCACCGCCGGATTGCCACGGCTCATGGCGTTGCCGACCACCACCAGATCGGGCGCCGGCTGCAGGTGCGCCGGGTCATAACCCTGCATCAGCTCGATGCCCTGGGCTTCGAGCTGGGTGCTCATCGGCGGGTAGACGTTGGCATCGGAGCCGGTGACGCGATGGCCAAGCTCCTTGGCCAGCACCGCGAGCGAGCCCATGAAGGTGCCGCAGATGCCGAGAATGTGGATATGCATGAAAACCTCGAGAACAGGCGCGCCTGGAGGCGGCGAGCCGCGTTAAAACATGGCCGCAGATTAGCACAGCGGCGCCTTTCGCCGTGCCTGCCCGGTAGGGCGAAACCAGCGCTGCGAATGGCATCCCGCCGCAGGGTAAAGGCTCTGTCTCGCTGGCTTTAGGGCGAAAACTGCACTTTAATCGAAACGCCTGCCGTCTCCACCCGACAGCCAAACGAGGCCCTCGCCCATGCGCATCGTGCAAGCCACCCTGGAGCACTTGGATCTACTCACCCCGTTGTTCGTTCGCTACCGCGAGTTCTATGGCGAAAGGCCGTTCCCCGACTCCTCGCGCAAGTTTCTGGAAACCCGCCTCAAGCGCGACGAATCGGTGATCTACCTGGCCCTGGCCGACGACGATGACAAGCTCTTGGGCTTCTGCCAGCTGTACCCGAGCTATTCGTCGCTATCGCTCAAGCGCGTGTGGATCCTCAACGACATCTTCGTCGCCGAGGACGCGCGCCGCCAACTGGTCGCCGATCGCCTGCTGCAGACCGCCAAGAAGATGGCCAAGCAGACCCAGGCCGTGCGCATGCGCGTGGCCACCAGCCGCGATAACGAGGTGGCGCAGAAGGTCTACGAGTCGATCGGCTTCATCGAGGATGAGCAGTTCAAGAACTACGTACTCCCCATCAACAGCGAGTAACGCCCGGGCGCTTGCGGTCGGCGGGCGGCCTGTTATGGTGACGGCCACTCTCCCACCGAGCCGTTTCCATGTGGTCGTTTAGCGCCTGGCGCCGTCGTCGCCTTCTCTCCCGTCACCCCGTCAGCGCCAGCAGCTGGGCCACGGTGCGCCAGCGCCTGCCGATACTCGACGGCCTCAGTGCAGAAGAAGAGCTGCTGCTGCGCGAGAGCGCCGTGCTGTTTCTGCACGCCAAGCACCTGACCACCCTGCCCGGCCTCGACCTGGACGCCGAAGACCGCCTGGCCCTGGCGACGCTCGCCGAACTGCCGCTGCTGGGCCTGGCCGACCTGAACTGGTACCAGGGCTTCCACGAGGTGATCCTCTACCCGGACGACTTCGTCAGCCCGCAGCGCCACCGCGACTCCGGCGGGATCGAACACGAATGGGACGGCGAACACAGCGGTGAAGCCTGGCAGCAGGGCCCGGTGATTCTCGCCTGGCCGGGCGTGCAGGCCAGTGGCGGCTGGGAAGGCTACAACCTGGTGATCCACGAACTGGCCCACAAGCTGGACATGCTCGGCGGCGATGCCAACGGCCTGCCGCCGCTGCACAGCAACATGGACGTGAAGCAGTGGGCCAGCGCCATGCAAACGGCCTTCGACAGCCTCAATGCCGAGCTGGATGCCGACGAAGACGCGCAAACCGCCATCGACCCCTACGCCGCGGAAAACCCCGCCGAGTTCTTCGCGGTGACCAGCGAATACTTCTTCAACGCGCCGGATCTGCTCGACGAGGCCTTTCCCGCGGTCTACGAACAATTGCGCCTGTTCTATCGGCAAGACCCATTGGCACGTTTGCGCCGCCTGCAGGTCGAACACCCGGACTATCAGGAACCCACGCCCGCGGCTGCCGATACGACCATTGGCTGTAATGGCAACGACGCGGGAATCCACCTATAATCGCGCCACTTTTTTTGGCGCACATCAGGGAGTCACCCATGAGCTACAGCAAGGTTCCGGCCGGTAAAGACCTGCCGAACGACATCTACGTCGCTATCGAAATCCCGGCCAACCACGCGCCGATCAAATACGAAATCGATCACGACACCGACTGCCTGTTCGTCGACCGTTTCATGGCCACCCCGATGTTCTACCCGGCCAACTACGGTTTCATCCCGCACACCCTGGCCGACGACGGCGACCCCCTCGACGTGCTGGTCGTGACCCCGTACCCGGTCGCTCCAGGCTCGGTGATCCGCGCCCGCCCGGTCGGCGTACTGCACATGACCGACGAAGCCGGTGGCGACGCCAAGCTGATCGCCGTACCGCACGACAAGCTGACCACCATCTACAAAGACGTTCAGGAATACACCGACCTGCCTCCGCTGCTGATCGAGCAGATCAAACACTTCTTCGAGAACTACAAGGATCTCGAGAAGGGCAAATGGGTCAAGGTCGAAGGCTGGGGCAACGCTGACGCGGCCCGCGCCGAGATCACCAAGGCGGCTGCTGCTTATCAAAAGTAAGCACAACCTGCCTTACGAAAGCCGGCCATAAGCCGGCTTTTTATTGCCTGTGATTTGCTGGAGAGACGGATGAGTTGAACGATCCGAAAAGACTTGCGGATTCGATGTTGCCTGCAAACTATCCAAGCAGAGGCTGTAGCAGCGCTCTACAGCCTCGCAACGCCCCGGCAACTCGCCGGGGACTGCTTTATCGGATAGCTACCTCGACGAGCGGATTAGTAGCGGATCGTGCCTGCCTGAGTGCATGTTCAACCACGACAGCGTCCAGGTTGTTCACGCTGGTTCCCAAGCGTTTCTTGGCCATGGCAAGCCCGTAAGCGGCCAATTCGTCGCTGCCAAGATCACTGGCTTGCTGCGGTACCTGAACCAGCAACACGCCATTGCTCATCACCGTCACTTGTAGCTCCAAACGTTGCCCGTTGGCGAGCGCCACCGAACCCCGCGCAGACCTAGCCCCCGCATGCTGCAGTTCGGGAGCTTGTCGATTACCTGCATCGGCTAGCTCCAGCGTAATACTGTTGCCCAGATCAGTGGCAGCGTACTGTCCCTCGCCACGTAGCGACTCTCCTGTACGGGTGCGATATATATTCAGGCTTTTGCGCACGGCTGGCTCGGAGCGCCCGTCAGCCAGCGCCAGGCTCATCCGGCCATTACCCGAGAGCACCGCATCCTGCAGAACCAAAGCATCGCCCGAGGTCATTCCCACAGGACTGGTCGCCAGGCTTGGCGTATCGCTGAACAGCGCCGTGGACGGCAACGGCTGAACCGAGGCGGGTTCGAGCACAACCACCTGATTGTCAGGACGCTTGACCGCATCGCCAGTACCGTTGGCCCCTTCCGGCGAATTGATAAGGCCAGCCGGCGGGAGGAGCGGCTGCTGGATGCTGGCCATACCGATCACAGGCTGATCAGCCAACTGATAGTTGCCCGCGTCATCACCCAACAATTGCAGGTCCGTGACGCTGACTGTCTTGCCCTGCCCGGCAGCTGGCGTATCGAACGTGGCATTGCCCGTTACCCCCACGCTATCGCCGTCGATAACACCATCGAGCGCGATGTCGCGGATAACTGCCGTGTTATGGCCGTCATAGGGTTTATTGGCGATATCGACGTTTGCGGTCAGCACCTTGCGGTCGACGTCCGCTTTGCCGATTTCGGCGTCGGTGTCGAAGGCGTAGTTGTTGGCCTCTTCGCCAGTCAGAGCGATGCCCGAACCGGTGACCGACTTGTCCTGGCCAGCATTCTTGTCGCTAAACGCGCCGGTGCTACCCGAAGTGC
>CBIFVM010000041.1:0-31922 GCA_966186235.1 uncultured Pseudomonas sp. | reverse complement strand
CATCAGCGGCACGATCGACAGCATCTTGGCGCTGGTGCCCAGCTCCATGATCGGGAACAGGTCGGTCAGGTAGTCGCGCAGCACGTTGCCGGTCACCGAGATGGTGTCCTTGCCTTCGCGGATACGGGCCAGGGAGAACTTGATGGCTTCGACCGGTGCGAGGATGCGGATGTCCAGGTCGCTGGTGTCGTGATCCTTCAGGTACTTCTCGACCTTCTTGATCATTTCGGCGTCGTGGGCGCGAGCCGGGTCCAGCCAGAACACCGCCGGGGTGTTGCTCAGGCGGGCGCGGTTGACGGCCAGCTTGACCCAGTCCTGGATCGGCGCATCCTTGGTCTGGCACATGCGGAAGATGTCGCCTTCCTCGACCTTCTGCTCCATCAGTACCTTGCCGCTGGCATCGCTGACGCGAACCACGCCGGCGGCCTGGATCTGGAAGGTCTTGTCGTGGGAACCGTACTCTTCGGCTTTCTGCGCCATCAGGCCAACGTTCGGCACGCTGCCCATGGTGGTCGGGTTGAAGGCGCCATTGGCCTTGCAGTCTTCGATCACGGCCTGGTAGATACCGGCGTAGCAGCGATCCGGGATCACGGCCTTGGCATCCTGCAGCTCACCCGCGGTGTTCCACATACGGCCCGAGTCGCGAATCATCGCCGGCATCGAGGCGTCGACGATCACGTCGCTCGGCACGTGCAGGTTGGTGATGCCCTTGTCGGAGTTGACCATCGCCAGTGCCGGACGATCGGCGTAGACGGCGTTGATGTCGGCTTCGATCTCGGCCTGCTTGTCGGCCGGCAGCTTCTTGATGCTGGCGTACAGGTCGCCGATGCCATTGTTCAGGTTGAAGCCGGCTTCCTGCAGGGCAGCAGCGTGCTTCTCCAGGGCCGATTTGTAGAACTCGGCGACGATCTGGCCGAAGATGATCGGATCGGAGACCTTCATCATGGTGGCTTTCAGGTGCACCGAGAACAGCACGCCTTGCTTCTTGGCGTCTTCGATCTGTGCGGCGATGAAGCTGCGCAGGGCCTTCTTGCTCAGCACCGAGCAATCCAAGACTTCGTCAGCCAGCACGCTGGTTTTTTCTTTCAGCACGGTGGTGCTGCCGTCAGCGCCGACCAGTTCGATCTTCACGCTACCTTTGGCGTCGATCAGGGTCGCTTTCTCGCTGCCGTAGAAGTCGCCGCTTTCCATGTGCGCGACATGGGATTTGGAGTCGGCAGTCCAGGCTCCCATCTTGTGCGGGTGCTTGCGGGCATAGTTCTTGACCGACAGCGGTGCGCGGCGGTCGGAGTTGCCTTCACGCAGAACCGGGTTCACGGCGCTGCCCTTGACCTTGTCATAGCGGCTGCGGATGTCGCGCGCCTGCTCGCTGTCGTCGGCGTCCGGGTAGTCGGGCAGGGCGTAACCCTGGCTCTGCAGTTCCTTGATGGCGGCCTTGAGCTGCGGCACCGAGGCGCTGATGTTCGGCAGCTTGATGATGTTGGCTTCTGGCGTGGTGGCCAGAGCGCCCAGCTCGGCGAGGTGATCACCCTGTTTCTGAGCATCGGTCAGAAACTCGGGGAACAGCGCCAGGATACGGCCGGCCAGCGAAATGTCGCGGGTCTCGACGGCGATATCGGAGGAGGCGGTGAAGGCTTTGACGATGGGGAGCAGGGAGTAGGTCGCGAGCGCTGGGGCTTCGTCGGTGAGGGTGTAAATGATCTTCGAGCGTGTGGTCATATTTGATTTAACTCTCTCTTTACTGAACTTGCACGGCACTGATCCGGATGAGGTGGCTTCTGGCCACAGCGCGGCATCAATGAGGTGAATTCGAAGTTCCATCCCGATGATGTTGGGTGTCGCAGCTGCCTGATGGCGGTAATCGGATCGCCTGACAGGACCGGCGCGACGGGTGCTGGAAGCCGTACTCCAGGCAAAGGCGCCCTTATGACTACTCAGTCAGCGCCCGAGTATATCAAACCGACGTGCCAAGTTGCTCGCACCGGTAGCGAAGATAAGCGTTCGCCGGCTTGGTATCGCTGTTAGAGCCTCGCCCGCGGCGGCGAGGCCTGGCCGCGGCCATAAAAAACCGGCCACTGGGGCCGGTCGTTCATGGAGGTGAAAGGTCAGGCTTCGATGGGTGTGGCGCGCGCCTTGCTGACTGCGGCAGTGGATGCGTCCTGCACGGCCTGGGCGGCGCTGATGTTCACGGCGTGGAGACCCTTGGGGCCTTGAATGATATCGAAGCTGACGGCCTGGCCGGCCTTCAGCGTTTTGTACCCATCCATCTGAATGGCCGAGTAATGGGCGAACAGGTCCTCATCTCGGCCGTCGGCCAGGATGAATCCATAGCCCTTGGCGTTGTTGAACCACTTGACCTTACCACTTAGCATGCTGATATCCCTCTGCAAGGAACCCCACTGCTGGAGTATCATCCACATTAGATCCAGCGTTCACGGGGATCGCCCAGCGAACGCAAGCCCTTTCGCCCCGTAGGGGTATCCTTTGGTTGTAACACCCTTTTGCCGATAGTCAAGGCATCGCACGAAACGACGATAAACGGGTCTGATTTTTTGCGGCCCGCTCCATTCACCCCCACGAACCTTTTATCCAGCATGCATGCAAGTAGCCAGATTCGACTAACATTCAATCAGGATCGACCCGCACCGCATGAGGACGACTCATCAGGCCTGGCCGTCGAGGAGTCCAAGCCGGCATTGCAGGCGCCTCCGCTCTACAAGGTGGTCTTGTTCAATGATGACTACACCCCCATGGATTTCGTGGTCGAGATACTCGAGACCTTCTTCAACCTCAATCGCGAGGTGGCAACCAGGATCATGTTGACCGTGCACACCGAAGGTCGCGCGGTTTGCGGGCTCTATACCCGCGACATCGCCGAGACCAAGGCCGCGCAGGTCAATCAGTACGCGCGTGAAAGCCAGCACCCATTACTCTGTGAAATCGAGAAGGACGGTTAACGCCGGCCGCTTGGCATGAGGTGAAGCTATGTTAAATCGAGAGCTCGAAGTCACCCTCAACCTGGCCTTCAAGGAGGCCCGCGCGAAACGTCATGAATTCATGACCGTGGAGCACCTCCTGCTGGCTCTTCTGGACAACGAAGCTGCAGCCAGCGTGCTGCGCGCCTGCGGGGCCAGCCTGGACAAGCTGCGCAGTGACCTGCAGGAATTCATCGACTCCACCACGCCGCTGATCCCCCAGCACGACGAAGAGCGCGAAACCCAGCCGACGCTGGGCTTCCAGCGCGTGCTGCAGCGCGCGGTATTCCACGTGCAGAGCTCCGGCAAGCGCGAAGTCACCGGCGCCAACGTGCTGGTCGCGATCTTCAGCGAGCAGGAGAGCCAGGCCGTGTTCTTGCTCAAGCAGCAGAGCGTGGCCCGTATCGACGTGGTCAATTTCATCGCCCACGGCATCTCCAAGGTGCCTGGCCAGGGCGCGTCGCCCGAAGCCGACCCGGAAATGCAGGATGAAGAGGGCGGCGAGTCGTCTTCCTCGGGCAATCCGCTGGACGCCTACGCCAGCAACCTCAACGAGCTGGCTCGCCAGGGCCGCATCGACCCACTGGTCGGTCGCGAGCATGAAGTCGAGCGCGTTGCGCAGATTCTCGCACGCCGCCGCAAGAACAACCCGCTGCTGGTCGGCGAGGCCGGTGTCGGCAAGACCGCCATCGCCGAAGGCCTGGCCAAGCGCATCGTCGACAATCAGGTGCCCGACCTGCTGGCTGACAGCGTGGTCTACTCCCTGGATCTCGGCGCGCTCTTGGCCGGCACCAAGTACCGCGGTGATTTCGAGAAGCGCCTCAAGGCGTTGCTCACCGAGCTGCGCAAACGCCCGCAGGCCATCCTGTTCATCGACGAGATTCACACCATCATCGGTGCCGGTGCGGCGTCGGGTGGCGTGATGGATGCCTCGAACCTGCTCAAGCCGGCGCTTTCGTCCGGCGAGATCCGCTGCATCGGCTCGACGACCTTCCAGGAATTTCGTGGCATCTTCGAGAAGGATCGCGCCCTGGCGCGGCGCTTCCAGAAGGTCGACGTGGTCGAGCCCTCGGTGGAGGACACCATCGGCATCCTCAAGGGCCTCAAGGGGCGCTTCGAGCAGCATCACGACATCGAGTACAGCGACGAAGCACTGCGCGCAGCTGCGGAGCTGGCCTCGCGCTACATCAATGATCGCCACATGCCCGACAAGGCCATCGACGTGATCGACGAAGCAGGGGCCTTCCAGCGCCTGCAGCCGCAGGAGAAGCGCGTCAAGCGCATCGATGTGCCGCAGGTCGAGGACATCGTGGCCAAGATCGCGCGCATTCCGCCGAAGCACGTCTCGAGCTCCGACAAGGAGTTGCTGCGCAATCTGGAGCGCGACCTCAAGCTGACCGTGTTCGGCCAGGACGCCGCCATCGATTCGCTGGCCACCGCCATCAAGCTGTCGCGGGCTGGCCTCAAAGCGCCGGACAAGCCGGTCGGCTCGTTCCTGTTCGCCGGCCCCACCGGCGTCGGCAAGACCGAGGCGGCTCGCCAGCTGTCCAAGGCGCTGGGCGTGGAGCTGGTGCGCTTCGACATGTCCGAGTACATGGAGCGGCACACCGTGTCGCGCCTGATCGGCGCGCCGCCCGGCTACGTCGGTTTCGACCAGGGCGGCCTGCTGACCGAGGCGATCACCAAGCAGCCCCATTGCGTACTGCTGCTCGATGAAATCGAGAAGGCGCACCCGGAAGTCTTTAACCTGCTGCTGCAGGTCATGGATCATGGCACGCTGACCGACAACAACGGGCGCAAGGCGGACTTCCGCAACGTGATCCTGATCATGACCACCAACGCCGGCGCGGAAACCGCTTCCCGTGCGTCGATCGGTTTCAGCTATCAGGATCACTCGTCCGACGCCATGGAAGTGATCAAGAAGAGCTTCACGCCGGAGTTCCGCAACCGCCTGGACACCATCATCCAGTTCGGCCGTCTCAGCCATGACACGATCAAGAGCATCGTCGACAAGTTCCTCATCGAGCTGCAGGCGCAGCTCGAGGACAAGCGCGTCATGCTCGAGGTCAGCGATGCGGCGCGTGACTGGCTGGCCGAGCAGGGTTACGACGTGCAGATGGGTGCACGCCCGATGGCTCGCCTGATTCAGGATCGCATCAAGCGTCCGCTGGCCGAGGAGATCCTCTTCGGGGAGCTTTCCGAGCATGGCGGCACGGTGCACGTGAATCTCGAAAACGGCGAACTGACGTTCGATTTCGAGACCACTGCGGAAATGGCCTGAGGGTTGGCGGGGCGTTCATCGCGCCCCGCTTTACAAAGCAAGCGACCAATAAAAAGCCCGGCAGAGATGCCGGGCTTTTTATTGGTCGCTGGAGCAGAGCAGTGGATCGTGCTCTTGCCCTGTTAGCGAGCGCGATAGGTGATGCGACCTTTGCTAAGGTCGTACGGGGTCAGCTCTACGCGAACCTTGTCACCAGTCAGAATGCGGATGTAATTCTTGCGCATCTTTCCGGAGATGTGCGCGGTAACGACGTGCCCGTTTTCCAACTCCACGCGAAACATGGTGTTGGGCAGGGTGTCGACGACAGTGCCTTCCATTTCGAAGCTGTCTTCTTTCGACATGCAGTAAAGCCCTCGGTATCCAGAGAATGGCCCGGCGCAACTGGCCCCAGGCAAAAGCGGCAAGTATTGTGCCTGAAAACAAGGGTTGACGCCAAGGGGCTGCCTCTGTTTCAGCAGCGAAAGGCCAGGAAAATCGTCGATTTCAGGTCAGGGCGACCCAGCGCTGATTGACGAAAAGCTCGATGGGGCGGTACTGGGTCTTGTAGTTCATCTTCCTGCAGTTCTTGATCCAGTAGCCAAGATATACGGCCTGCAGATCCAGGCGCAGCGCTTCGCCGATTTGCCAGAGAATGGCGTAGCGCCCTAGGCTGCGGCGTTCTTCGTCCGGGTCGTAGAAGGTGTAGACCGCCGACAGGCCATTGGGCAATACGTCGGTCACGGCGATGGCGAGCAGCCGGCCCTGTTCGCGAAACTCGAAGAAACAGGAGAACGACAGGTCGCGCACCAGGAACGTGGAGAACTGCTCGCGGCTGGGTGGATACATGTCGCCGTCGGCATGACGCTGCTCGATGTAACGCGCGTAAAGCTGATAATATTCTTCGTTGAAACAAGGCTTTGCCGCACGAACCTCAAGCGACTCATTACGCTTGAGGATACGCCGCTGCTGCCGATTGGGGGCAAAACGGGCAGCCGGAATCCGCGCCGGCACGCAGGCCGTGCAGCGCTGACAATGCGGGCGATAGAGATGATCGCCGCTACGCCGGAAACCCAGCTCGGAGAGCTCGGCATACATGTCCGCGTCCATCGGCTGGCTGGGGTCGAGAAACAGCGTGATGGCCTGTTCCTCGAGCAGGTAGCTGCAGGGATGGGGTTGCGTGGCGTAGAACTTCAGGCGAGCCAGCTCAGTCATGATCGACTCCCGGGAATGGCCTGGAATCAGTGTATGCCAGTGCCGGGCTGCGAGCCAGAACGGTGCTCGTCACCGGTCGCCAGCGCCGTGCCAGTCGGCCAGGCTGGGCTGATCCAGAAAACGCTCTAAGTAGCCGGCGAACGCCTGGCGACTGATCGCGCGGGCGCCGAGGCTGTGCAGGTGCTGGGTCGGCATCTGGCAGTCGATCAGTTCGAACTGCCAGGCCTGGAGTTGCTCGACCAGGCTGGCGAAGCCGACCTTGGAGGCATTGTCGGCCCGGCTGAACATCGACTCGCCGAAGAACAGCCTGCCCATGGCCAGCCCGTAAAGCCCGCCGACCAATTGCTGGTCCTGCCAGACCTCGACGCTGTGCGCCACGCCGCGCTCATGCAGGTCGATATAGGCCTGTTGCATGGGTGTGGTGATCCAGGTGCCGTCCGCGTAGTCGCGAGGCGCCGCGCAGGCGCGTATGACATCGGTGAACGCCTGGTCGAAGGTCACCTGAAAATGACCCTGGCGGATGACCTTGCGCAGACTGCGCGACACATGCAGTTCGCTGGGAAACAGCACGGTACGCGGGTCGGGCGACCACCACAGCAGTGGCTGGCCATCCTGGTACCAGGGAAAGCAGCCGTGCCGATAGGCGGCGATCAGCCGCTCGGCGCGCAGGTCGCCGCCAGCAGCCAGCAGGCCGTTGGGTTCGCGCAGCGCCTTGTCGAGCGGCGGAAAGGTCAGGGAGTCGCGTTGCAACCAGGTAAGCATTGGCGAGACCGCAGCGGGGGAGGGCGGGAGTCAGCCCGCCCGGAGCCTCAGTTGTCGTCGAGGAACTTCTCGACATCCAGGGCGGCCATGCAGCCCGCGCCGGCCGAGGTGATGGCCTGGCGGTAGACATGATCGGCCACGTCGCCGGCGGCGAACACGCCCTCGATGCTGGTGGCCGTGGCGTTGCCTTCGCTGCCGCCCTTGACCAGCAGGTAGCCGTCACGCATTTCCAGTTGGCCCTGGAACAGGTCGGTGTTCGGCTTGTGGCCGATGGCGATGAACACGCCGGCCAATGGCAGGTCGCTGGTGGTGCCGTCCTGGGTGCTGCGCAGGCGCGCGCCGGTCACGCCAGTGGCGTCGCCCAGCACTTCTTCCAGGGTATGGTTCCAGTGCAGCTTGATATTGCCGTTGGCCGCCTTGTCGAAGATCTTGTCCTGCAGGATCTTCTCCGAGCGCAGCTTGTCGCGGCGATGCACCAGGTGCACTTCCTTGGCGATGTTGGACAGGTACAGCGCTTCTTCCACGGCGGTGTTGCCGCCGCCGATGACCGCGACCACCTGGTTGCGGTAGAAGAAACCGTCGCAGGTCGCGCAGGCGGACACGCCCTTGCCGGCGAACGCTTCTTCGGAGGGCAGGCCCAGGTACTGCGCCGAAGCGCCGGTGGCGATGATCAGCGCATCGCAGGTGTAGGTGCCGCTGTCACCCTTGAGGGTGAACGGACGGCTCTGCAACTCGGCGGTGTGGATGTGGTCGTAGATGATCTCGGTTTCGAAGCGCTCCGCGTGTTTCTGCATGCGCTCCATCAGCCCCGGTCCCGTCAGCCCTTCCACGTCACCCGGCCAGTTGTCGACTTCGGTGGTGGTGGTCAGCTGACCGCCAGGCTGAATACCGGTGATGATGACAGGCTTCAGATTGGCGCGAGCGGCGTATACGGCGGCGCTGTAACCGGCCGGCCCGGAGCCCAGGATAATCAGGCGGGAATGCTTGACTTCGCTCATAAAAACACCTCATAAGCCTTTGTCACAAAAGAGAATGCATGCTCAAATTGAGCCGCACGGACGAATAGTGGCCGCTATGCTACACCGAAGCACGGGACGAGCGGGAGCCAGCCGGGCGATCGGTTCCCCAATGCACCGGCGGCATGCCGTACAATGGCGGCGTTTCGTCCTCCACCGATCATTCGGCGCGCTAGCAGCGCAGGAACAGATGCGTTTTGAAGAACTCTAGCTCTACAGCACCGGCGCCGGCCTGGCGTCAGCAATTGCCATATCGCCTCAAAGAGGGCGCCCTGATCGCTCTCGGTGCGCTGTGTCTCTACGTGTGGATGGCGCTGCTCACCTACGACCCGGCCGATCCGGGCTGGACGCACACCAGCAACGTCGAGCAGGTGCACAACGCCGCAGGACGCGCCGGCGCCTGGTTCGCCGATGTGCTGTTCATGGCCCTGGGTTATTTCGCCTACCTGTTTCCGCTGCTGCTGGGCATCAAGGCCCTGCAGGTGTTCCGTGCGCGCCACGAGCCGTGGCACTGGAGCGGCTGGCTGTTCTCCTGGCGGCTGATCGGTCTGGTGTTCCTGGTGCTGTCCGGCGCGGCGCTGGCCTACATTCATTTCCAGAGCGGCGCCAACATGCCGGCCTCGGCCGGCGGCGCGCTGGGCGAAAGCCTCGGGCAACTGACCGTCGCCGCGCTCAACGTGCAGGGCAGCACGCTGCTGTTCATCGCCCTGTTCCTGTTCGGCCTGACCGTGTTCACCGACCTGTCCTGGTTCAAGGTCATGGACCTGACCGGCAAGATCACCCTCGACCTGCTGGAACTGGTGCAGAGCGTGGTCAACCGCTGGTGGAGCTCGCGCCAGGATCGCAAGCAACTCGTCGCCCAGCTGCGCGAAGTGGACGAGCGCGTGCATGACGTCGCCGCCCCGGTGGTCAAGGACCGCCGCGAGCAGGCCAAGGTCAAGGAACGCCTGATCGAGCGTGAAGAGTCGCTCAACAAGCACATGAGCGAGCGCGAAAGCCGCCCGGCGCCAGTCATTTCCGCACCGATAGCGCCCAAGGCGCCGGAGCCGAGCAAGCGCGTACAGAAGGAAAAGCAGGTGCCGTTGTTCGTCGACAGCGCCGTGGAAGGCACCTTGCCGCCCATTTCCCTGCTCGACCCGGCCGAGGCCAAGAAGGTCGAGTACTCGCCCGAATCCCTGGCTGGCGTCGGCCACCTGCTGGAAATCAAGCTCAAGGAGTTCGGCGTCGAGGTCACGGTGGATTCGATCCATCCGGGCCCGGTGATCACCCGCTACGAAATCCAGCCGGCGGCCGGCGTCAAGGTCAGCCGCATCGCCAACCTGGCCAAGGACCTGGCACGTTCGCTGGCGGTGACCAGCGTGCGCGTCGTGGAAGTGATTCCCGGCAAGACCACCGTGGGTATCGAGATTCCCAACGAGAACCGCCAGATCGTGCGCTTCTCCGAAGTGCTGTCCACCCCAGAATACGACGACGCCAAGTCGCCGGTGGCCCTGGCCCTGGGCCACGACATCGGCGGCAAGCCGGTGATCACCGACCTGGCGAAGATGCCGCACCTGCTGGTGGCGGGTACCACCGGTTCCGGTAAGTCGGTGGGCGTCAACGCGATGATCCTGTCGATCCTGTTCAAGTCGAGCCCGGAAGACGCGCGCCTGATCATGATCGACCCGAAGATGCTCGAACTGTCGATCTACGAAGGCATTCCACACCTGCTGTGCCCGGTGGTCACCGACATGAAGGAGGCGGCCAACGCACTGCGTTGGAGCGTTGCCGAGATGGAGCGCCGCTACAAGTTGATGTCGAAGATGGGCGTGCGCAACCTGGCCGGCTTCAACCGCAAGGTCAAGGACGCCATCGAGGCCGGCGAGCCGCTGGCCGACCCGCTGTATCGCCGCGAGAGCATGGAAGACGAAGCACCGCTGCTCAAGCCGCTGCCGACCATCGTGGTAGTGGTCGACGAATTCGCCGACATGATGATGATCGTCGGCAAGAAGGTCGAAGAGCTGATCGCCCGTATCGCCCAGAAGGCACGTGCCGCCGGCATCCACCTGATTCTCGCCACCCAGCGCCCCTCGGTGGACGTGATCACCGGCCTGATCAAGGCCAACATCCCGACCCGTATGGCGTTCCAGGTATCGAGCAAGATCGACTCGCGTACCATCATCGACCAGGGCGGCGCCGAACAGCTGCTCGGCCACGGCGACATGCTCTACATGCCGCCGGGCACCAGCCTGCCGATCCGCGTGCATGGCGCTTTCGTGTCCGATGACGAAGTGCACCGCGTGGTGGAGGCCTGGAAACTGCGCGGCGCACCGGATTACAACGAAGACATTCTCGCCGGCGCCGAAGAAGGCGGCGGCGGTGGCTTCGACGGCGGCAGCGGCGGCGAGGGCGGTGAAGACAGCGAGAGTGATCCTTTGTACGACGAAGCGGTCAACTTCGTACTGGAGAGCCGTCGCGCCTCGATCTCTTCGGTGCAGCGCAAGCTGAAGATCGGCTACAACCGCGCTGCTCGCATGATCGAAGCCATGGAAATGGCCGGCGTCGTCACCCCGATGAACACCAACGGCTCGCGCGAGGTCATCGCACCCGGGCAGAACCGCGATTAACTCCGACAGAGGATTCACATGCGCCTGATTCGCCTGATGCTGCTCGCCGTTCTCACCACGGCCAGCCTGTTCGCCCACGCCGACGACGAGGCGGCGGTCAAACGCCTGACCGAACTGCTCAACCAGGCGCAGACCATCACCGCACGCTTTTCCCAGCTGTCGCTCGATGGCAGCGGCACCCAGCTTCAGGAAACCGCCGGCGAGCTGGCACTCAAGCGCCCGGGGCTGTTCCGCTGGCACACCGATGAGCCGATGGAGCAGCTGCTGGTTTCCGATGGCAAGCAGGTCTGGCTGTACGACCCGGACCTGGAGCAGGTCACCATTCAGTCTCTCGACCAGCGTCTGACCCACACGCCGGCGCTGCTGCTGTCCGGTGACGTGTCGCAGATTCGCGAGAACTTCGAGATCACCTTCAAGGAAGGTGGCAACGTGGTGGACTTCATCCTCAAGCCGAAATCCAAGGACACCCTGTTCGACAGCCTGCGCCTGTCCTTCCGCAACGGCGTGCTCAACGACATGCAACTGATCGACAGCATCGGCCAGCGCACCAACATCCTGTTCATGAGCGTGAAGATGAACCAGCCTCTGGATGACAAGCAGTTCAGCTTCGAAATCCCCGAGGGTGCGGACGTCATCCAAGAGTAGGTCGTCGTGGATCTGTTTCGCAGCGCGCCCGTCGCCCAGCCCCTGGCCGCCCGTTTGCGGGCCACCACGCTGGACGAATACGTCGGCCAGGAGCATTTGCTGGCCCGCGGCAAACCGCTGCGCGAAGCCTTGGAGCAGGGCGCCCTGCATTCGATGATCTTCTGGGGCCCGCCCGGGGTCGGCAAGACCACCCTGGCGCGCCTGCTGGCCCAGGTCACCGACGCGCATTTCGAGACCATTTCCGCGGTATTGTCCGGGGTCAAGGAAATCCGCCAGGCCGTCGAGGTCGCCCAGCAGCATGCGGCCCAGTATGGTCGGCGCACCATCCTGTTCGTCGACGAAGTGCATCGTTTCAACAAGTCCCAGCAGGACGCCTTCCTGCCGTACGTTGAGGACGGCACGCTGATCTTCATCGGTGCGACCACCGAAAACCCGTCCTTCGAGCTCAACAACGCCTTGCTGTCCCGCGCCCGCGTCTATGTGCTCAAGAGCCTCGACGACGCTGCGCTGCGCAAGCTGGTAAACCGCGCCCTGAACGAGCCCAAAGGGCTTGGCGAGCGTCGCCTGACGCTGCCGGAAGAGAGCTTCGAGATTCTCAAGAGCGCGGCAGACGGTGACGGCCGGCGGTTTCTCAATTTCCTCGAGAACGCGGCGGACCTGGCCGATGACGGCGGCGAGATCAGCACCGAGCTGCTGCTCGACCTGCTCGGCGACACGCGGCGGCGTTTCGACAAGGGCGGCGAGGCGTTCTACGACCAGATCTCCGCGCTGCACAAATCGATTCGCGGCTCCAGCCCGGACGGAGCGCTTTACTGGTTCGCACGCATGCTCGACGGCGGCTGCGATCCGCTGTACATCGCCCGTCGCGTGGTGCGCATGGCCAGCGAGGATATCGGCAACGCCGACCCGCGCGCCCTGACCCTGTGCCTGAACGCCTGGGACGTACAGGAACGCCTGGGCAGCCCCGAAGGCGAGCTGGCCGTGGCCCAGGCCATCGTCTACCTGGCCTGCGCGCCGAAGAGCAACGCCGTGTACATGGCCTTCAAGGCCGCCAAGCGCGATATCGCCGAGAATGGCTCACGGGAAGTGCCGCTGCACCTGCGCAACGCACCGACCAAGCTGATGAAGGAACTCGGTTACGGCGACGAATACCGCTATGCCCACGACGAGCCCGACGCCTACGCGGCCGGCGAAGACTATTTCCCGGAAGACCTCGAGCCGCGGCGCTATTACGAACCGGTGCCACGCGGCCTGGAACTGAAAATTCGCGACAAGCTGGCCCATCTGGCCAACCAGGACGCCAACAGCCCCCGGCGGCGGAGAAAGCCATGATCACTACCATCGTCGCGGTTGCCGTTGGCGGTGCCCTGGGCACCTTGGCGCGGTTTTTCACCGGAAACTGGGTGAATGCCAACTGGCCACAGCATTTTTATGGCGCCACCTTGATCGTCAACCTCGTCGGCTGCCTGCTGATCGGGGTACTCTACGGCCTGTTCCTGATGCGCCCCGAGGTGCCGCTGCCCGTTCGGGCAGGGCTGATCGTCGGCGTGCTGGGCGGTTTCACCACATTTTCTTCGTTTTCCCTGGACACCCTGCGCCTGCTGGAAGGCAGCCAGGCGCCACTGGCCCTGGCCTATGTGGCAGTGAGTGTCCTGGGCGGCCTGCTCGCCACCTGGGCAGGCCTTTCGTTAACCAAACTCTGATCGACGAGAACCTGAAATGCTCGATTCCAAACTGGTGCGCAGCCAACTGCACGATATTGCCCAGCGTCTGGCCACCCGTGGCTATGAACTGGACGTGACCCGCGTCGAAGCCCTCGAGGCGCAGCGCAAGTCCGTTCAGACCCGCACCGAGCAACTGCAGGCCGAGCGCAACAGTCGATCCAAGTCCATCGGCCAGGCCAAGCAGCGCGGCGAAGACATCGCGCCGCTGCTGGCCGATGTCGACCGCATGGGCAACGAGCTGGAAGAGGGCAAGCGCGAACTGGACGCCATCCAGGTCGAGCTCGACGACCTGCTGCTCAGCATCCCCAACCTGCCGCACGAGTCGGTGCCGGTGGGTGCCGATGAAGACGACAACGTCGAGGTGCGTCGCTGGGGTACGCCGCGTACCTTCGATTTCGCCGTGCAGGATCACGTCAGCCTTGGCGAGCAGCACGGCTGGCTGGATTTCGAAACCGCCGCCAAGCTGTCCGGCGCGCGCTTCGCCCTGCTGCGTGGCCCGATCGCCCGCCTGCACCGCGCCCTGGCGCAGTTCATGATCAACCTGCACACCGCCGAGCACGGTTACGAAGAAGCCTATACGCCGTACCTGGTGCAGGCCCCTGCGCTGCAGGGCACCGGCCAACTGCCGAAATTCGAGGAAGACCTGTTCAAGATCAGCCGCGAAGGCGAAGCCGACTTCTACCTGATCCCGACCGCCGAAGTGTCGCTGACCAACATCGTTGCCGGCGAGATCGTCGAGGCCAAACAACTGCCGTTGAAGTTCGTCGCCCACACGCCGTGCTTCCGCAGCGAGGCCGGTGCATCGGGCCGTGACACCCGCGGGATGATTCGCCAGCACCAGTTCGACAAGGTCGAGATGGTTCACGTGGTCGAGCCGGGCAAGTCCTTCGACGCCCTGGAAGAGCTGACCGGCCACGCCGAGAAAGTGCTGCAGCTGCTCGAGCTACCATACCGCGTCCTCGCGCTGTGCACCGGCGACATGGGTTTCAGCGCCACCAAGACCTACGACCTGGAAGTCTGGGTGCCGAGCCAGGACAAATACCGCGAGATCTCCTCGTGCTCCAACTGTGGCGACTTCCAGGCACGCCGCATGCAGGCCCGTTATCGCAACCCGGAAACCGGCAAGCCCGAGCTGCTGCACACCCTCAACGGCTCCGGCCTGGCGGTGGGCCGCACCCTGGTGGCCGTGCTGGAGAACTACCAGCAGGCCGACGGCACCATCCGCGTACCGGACGTGCTGAAGCCTTACATGGGTGGCATCGAGGTCATCTGAAGCGGGTCTGCGAGAAGGCTTGGGCGCTCCTAGGCGCCCGGCCGTTGCAGCGGTGGGCCAATAGAGCGTCGCTACGCGCCCCCGGCCCACCTTACGAATCAGGCCCCGAGCTTCGTCTCGGGGTCGCCATTTTCAATGTCGCTGCCGTGAGCGACTGAAGCGGGACTCGCTATGGACTTCCTTCCCCTGTTCCACAAATTGCAGAACCGCCGCGTGCTGGTGGTCGGCGGTGGCGAAATCGCCTTGCGCAAGGCGCGGCTGCTGGCCGATGCCGGCGGCACGTTGCGGGTGGTGTCGCCCGACGTGGTCAGCGAATTGCGTGAACTCGTCGAGCAAGGGGCAGGGGAGCTGCTGCTGCGTGGCTATGAGGCCGGCGACCTGCAAGGCGTGTCGCTGGTCATCGCGGCGACCGACGACGTGCCGCTCAATGCGCAGATTTCCGAGCAGGCCCAGGCCCTCGGCATTCCCGTCAACGTGGTCGATGCGCCAGCACTGTGCAGCGTGATCTTCCCGGCCATCGTCGACCGCTCGCCGCTGATCGTCGCGGTCAGCAGCGGTGGCGATGCCCCGGTGCTGGCTCGCCTGATTCGCGCCAAGATCGAAACCTGGATCCCGGCCACCTATGGCCAGTTGGCCGGGTTGGCGAAAATCTTCCGTGCCCAGGTCAAGAGCCTGTTCCCGGACGTGCAGCATCGCCGCGTCTTCTGGGAAGACGTATTCCAGGGCCCGGTGGCCGAGAGCGCATTCGCCGGCAAGCTCGGTGAAGCCCGCCGCCTGCTCGAAGACAAGATCAACGGCGCGGCGCCCCAGGCGCTGGGCGAGGTGTACCTGGTCGGCGCCGGCCCCGGCGATCCCGACCTGTTGACCTTCCGCGCGCTGCGCCTGATGCAGCAGGCCGACGTGGTGCTCTATGACCGTCTGGTGGCCCCGGCCATCGTCGAGTTGTGCCGCCGTGATGCCGAGCGCATCTACGTGGGCAAGCGCCGCGCCGATCACGCCGTGCCCCAGGAGCAGATCAACCAGCGCCTGATCGACCTGGCCAAGGCCGGCAAGCGCGTGTTGCGCCTCAAGGGCGGCGATCCGTTCATCTTCGGCCGTGGTGGCGAGGAGATCGAGCAACTGGCGGCCCACGGCATTCCGTTCCAGGTGGTGCCGGGCATCACCGCGGCCAGTGGCTGTTCGGCCTACGCTGGGATTCCGCTGACGCACCGCGACCATGCCCAGTCGGTACGCTTCGTCACCGGTCACCTGAAGGATGGCAGCGCCGATCTGCCCTGGCAGGAGCTGGTGGCTTCCAGCCAGACCCTGGTGTTCTACATGGGCCTGGTCGGCCTGCCGACCATCTGCCAGCAACTGGTCGCCCACGGCCGCGCCGCCAGCACGCCAGCGGCGCTGATCCAGCAGGGCACCACGGAGAATCAGCGGGTATTCACCGGCACCCTGGCCAACCTGCCGGATCTGGTAGCGCAGCATGAAGTGCATGCGCCAACCCTGGTGATCGTCGGGGAAGTGGTGCTCTTACGCGAGAAGCTGGCCTGGTTCGAAGGGGCGCAGCACGCCTGAGCCTGGGAGCAAAAACGAAGAGGCCCGCATAACGCGGGCCTCTTTCGTTTCTGGAACGATCAATCGTGGCGCTTGCGGTTCACTACCTGAGCCGCCTTGATCACGTCGCTGCCGATCTCGGCCTCGAACTGCTGCCACACCGGCTGCATCGCGTCGCGCCAGGCCTGGCGCTGTTCCGGGGTGAGGCTGATGATCTGGCTCTTGCCGGAGGCTTCGATGCGGCGGCGATCGGCCTGGTTGGCTTCTTCGGCCTGGCGGTTCACCGCGTAGGTGACCTCGTCGATGATCGCTTCCAGCTCGGTACGGATCTGGTGCGGGATGCCGTACCAGAAGCGTGCGTTGCTGATCAGCATGTAATCGAGTACGCCGTGGTTGGTTTCGGTGATGAACGGCTGGACTTCGTGCAGGCGCTGGCTGTAGATGTTCGACCAGGGGTTTTCAGCGCCCTGCACCTGACCGCTCTGCAGGCCCTTGTAGACCTCGGCGAAGGGCATCTTCACCGCGGTCGCACCCAACTGGGCGAACTGGGCATCGAGCACCTTGGAATTCTGGATGCGGAAGTTCAGGCCGGCGGCGTCCCCTGGCAGGCGCAGGGCCTTGGTCGCCGACATCTGCTTCATGCCGTTGTGCCAATAGGCCAGGCCGACGATGTTCTGATCTTCCATCGAACGCAGCAGCTGACGACCCTTGGCGCGCTTCTGGAAGCGATTGACGGCCTCCAGGTCATCGAACATGAATGGCAGGTCGAACACCTGCAACTGCTTGGTGTACTGGTCGAACTTGGCCAGCGACGGCGCGAGCATCTGCACCTCGTTGTTGCGCAGCGCCTCGAGCTCGTTGGCATCGCCATACAGCGACGAATTGGGGTAGACCTCGACCCGCACCTTGCCTTCCAGGCGCTGGTCGACCAGACGCTGGAACATCAGGGCGCCCTGGCCCTTGGGCGTGTCGTCCGCCACCACATGGGAAAGTTTGATCACCAGCGTGCTTTCCTGAGCGACGGCGGCGTAGGAGGTGAGCGTCAGGGCACAGACGGCCGCGACAGCGATCTTTTTCAGCATGTGGATGACCTTATTCTTGTCGACTGTTTTTACGGTCGGACGCCGGTTGGCAGTAGCGCCCGCGGGTACCGTTTAGGATTGTAGGCGAAGTCTACTGCAATGCTGGCGCCATATATGTGACAGCCGTCCTAGCTGCGGCAAAATGCCAGCTTGCGTCAGGTCAGCCGCCGCGTGCGTTCTTGGCGGCGATCCATTGGGACATGTACTGGGTGCTCTTGTGCTGGTGGTGACGCAGCATGGCGCCGACGAAGTTCAGCTGGCGATGCTGTTCGCGCGTCTCCAGGAGATGTTCCAGCCGCGCGAGCAGTTCGGCGCCAAGCCGCGGGCGATCGAAGCGCTGGTCCAGCAACGGCGCGATGTGGCTACGCGCTTGCGACCACGTCGCCGAGTATTCATGAAGCCGCACGGCCGCATCGGCAAAGGCCTGGGCGTCGTCGCTCACGTGCCCCGGCCAGGGCAACTCGCCGTGCATGCCTTCGCTGCCGATACGGGTGGTCACGCTGGGCGTGCCGCAGGCCATGGCATCGGCCAGCTTGCCTTTGATGCCCGCACCGAAACGCAGGGGCGCCAGGCAAACCCGGGCCTGGGCCATCACCCGATGCGCGTCGTCCACCCAGCCCAGCACGTGAAAGCCCTGCCTGGGGTTGTGCAGCGCCGTGGCCTTGGGCGGCGGATAGGCGCCGTACACGTGCAGTTGCGCCTGGGGCAAGCGCGCACGAATCAGCGGCCACAGGGCGTGCTTGAGCCATAGCACGGCGTCCCAGTTGGGCGCGTGGCGGAAGTTGCCGATGCTCAGGAAATGCGCGCGCTCGGCGAAGGGCAGGTCGGCCAGCACAGGCGGGATCAGCATCAGCGCGCAGTCGTGCAAGAGGCTCGCCGGCACGCCGAACTGTTCCTGCAGCAGTTGCATCTCGAACGCGGAGATCATCAGCGTCAGGTCGCAACGGTAGATCGACGCCACTTCGCGCTGGGCCATGTCGCCGGTCGCCATGGCCGCGTACAGCTGCTGCGGGGCTGCCTGTACGGGGCCGACTTGCTGCCGCTGGGTTTCGTTGTCGCAGGCCTGCTGGCTGGCCTTGAGCAAAGCGTGGCGGGCGTCGCGCAGACAATGCAGGTCACTGGTGTCGAGCACCCGCAGCGCCGTTGGCCAGGCCCGTTCAACACGCCAGCCGAACTGTTCCTCGGTGAAGAAACGGTCGAACAGCACCAGGTCCGGTTGCAGGCTGGCGACATAGCGATCGAAGCTGTCACAGTTCAGGGCGACGGCGACTTCCTCGATCTCCAGCTCGGATAGGTCGGCACGATGGGTGGACAATGCCGCAGCGCTGGCGAAGGTGACCTGCCAGCCCTGGCTGCGAAACACCCCGAGCAGCTCCAGCATGCGGCTGCCGGCGGCAGACGAACGCGGCTCCGGCCACACGTAGCCGATCACCAATACCTTGAGCATGGGTTTCAGCGTTTGCCGCGAACGCTGCGCCACAGGGTGGTCAGCACCAACGCAAACAGCGCGGCGATGCTGGCGAGCGTCCATACGGTGAAAGGCAGGCCGAGAATCTTGTAGTCGTTCATGCCGCACACGCCGCCGCTCATGAACACGCCAGGCCAGTATTCGTGCAGAGGCAGCTGCTGGTAGTAGAACGGGAAGGGCGAGCAACTGCTGCTTTCCATGATGCCCAGTTCGATCAGCGTGACATGGGCGTTGTCGATCAGCGCCATGCCGCTGGCAGCGAGCAGAAGGGGCCACAGCAGTATCGCCAGCCAGGTCTGGCGAGCTGCCGAGGCAGCGCTGAGCAGAAGGGCGATGACGGCGGTGAGGCACAGCCACAGGCGGATCTGCACGCACAGGGTGCAGGGTTCCCAGCCGAATACATGCTGGGCAATCAGGGCGCCGGCGAGCATCAGGACGCTGGCCAGGGCGATCAGCAGCAACAGCGGGGCGGGGCGGGACATGCAATTCTCCAGGAGGGAAGGCCTACGGCGACAAGGTGCCGTTTGTACCGGAAGGCAGCGTGCCGGGCAATCGAGGATTCCGATGGAATCCATCATTTTTGCGTGCGGCTTTGTCGGTCGTCGTTGCCGCCCTGTCGGATACAGCTGTAGGAACGAACCATGCTCGTGATTTCGCGCGCATGGACTGGGCGTCCCCGCGCGCTCCCACAAGTACAGTGGTCGATTCAGATCCTAATAAAAAAATCCCCACGCAGAGGGGCGTCTGCGTGGGGCAACAGGGGCCGACAAAGCGGCCGGGAGGGAAAGGCCGGTCAGGAGGCCGGCTGCCAGCCGCCACCCAGGGCTTTGTAGATGGCAACGATGCCCTGATACAGCTCGACCTCGGCCTGGGCCTGGCTGTCTTCAGCCGCCAGGCGTTCGCGTTCGGCGTCGAGCAGCACCAGGAAATCAGCGCTGCCTTCGCGGTACTGCAGAGCCGCCTGGGCCGCAGCGGCGCGGCTGGCCTCGGACTGGCGCACCAACGACAGCAGACGCTGCTGGCGTTTGCCGTAGTCGCTGAAGGCGTTCTCCGATTCTTCCAGGGCCAGCAGCACCTGCTGCTCGTAACTCGCCAGGGCGCCGTCGGCATCCGCTTCGGCGCCGCGCAGGCGGGCCCTGACGCTGCCCAGGTCGAACGCGGCCCAGCTGATGGTTGGCGCCACGCCCCAGGCACGCGCTGCCGAGGAGCCGAGTTGCGAGCCGCGCCCGGCGGTAAAGCCGAGGAAGCCGGACAGGCTGACCCGCGGGAACAGGTCCGCCGTGGCCACGCCGACCTGAGCGGTGGCTGCCGCCAGCTCGCGCTCGGCGGCGCGGACGTCCGGCCGGCGGCGCAGCAGCTCGCCCGGATCACCGATTGGCAGCGCCTTGGCAATGGCCGGCAGCGGGCGCGGCGCCAGGTCCACGCTGAGTTGCTCCGGACGTTGGCCGAGCAGGGTGGCGATGCGGTTGCGCGCCCGCACCTGCTGCGCCTGCAGTTGCGGAATCGTCGCTTCGGTAGCGGCCAGGCGGGCGTCTGAGCGCAGTACATCCAGCTCGCTGCCCATGCCGACTTCACGGCGACGCTCGATGATGTCCCGCGACGACTGCTGGTTCTGCAGATCGGAGCGGGCGATGCTTTCGCGCAACTGGGCGCCGCGCAAGGTGCCGTAGGCGTCGACCAGCTCGGCGATCAGGCTGACCTGCA
This sequence comes from uncultured Pseudomonas sp., assembly GCA_966186235.1. Classification (GTDB taxonomy): domain Bacteria; phylum Pseudomonadota; class Gammaproteobacteria; order Pseudomonadales; family Pseudomonadaceae; genus Aquipseudomonas. The sequence continues at coordinate 11,653 of CBIFVM010000041.1, read as the reverse complement.
GTTGCTGGTAGTCGGCCTGGGCCACCTCGATCTGCGCCTCGCTGGCTTCCAGCTGCCGCTGGATGCGCCCGAACAGGTCGAGTTCCCAGGCCATGTCCAGGCCCAGGTCATAGCGCTCGGCATTGACCCGCTGCTCGGTCATGCCGGGCTGCTGGGCCTTGCCGATCTCGCTGCTGGCCCGGCTGGTCACGGTGGGCAGGCGGTCGTTGGCGACGTCGTCGCGAATCGACCGGGCGGCGCGCAGGCGGGCGTAGGCCACGCGCAGCTCGCGGTTGTCCTGCAGCGACTGCTCGACCAGCTGGTTGAGGGTCGGGTCATCGAACTGCTGCCACCACTGCGCTTCGAAGCGGGCGGTGTCGTAGCTGCCCTGGGCCGCTTGCGCCGACACCACGGTGGCGTCCTGCGGCGCTTTGTAGTCCGGGCCGACCGCACAGGCGCTGATGGCCAGCACCAGGGCGGTGATCAGCAGCGTACGTGGCACGAGGTGAGTCATCGAATTCATGCCTGGGCCTCCTGCAAGCGGGCCTGTTGTTTGCGCGCCTGGCGTTTTTCCACGAAGGCGCGAATCAGTACGTAGAACACCGGGGTTAGCAGCAGGCCGAAGAAGGTCACGCCGAGCATGCCGCTGAATACCGCGACGCCCATGGCGTGGCGCATTTCCGCACCGGCGCCGCTGGACAGCACCAGCGGGACCACACCCATGATGAAGGCGAAGCTGGTCATCAGGATCGGCCGCAAGCGCAGGCGGCAGGCTTCCAGCACCGCGGCGACGCGGTCCAGGCCGTGTTCCTGCTGTTCCTTGGCGAACTCGACGATCAGGATCGCGTTCTTGCACGCCAGGCCGACCAATACGATCAGGCCGATCTGGGTGAAGATGTTGTTGTCACCGCCGGACAGGATCACCCCGGTGATGGCCGACAGCAGCACCGTCGGTACGATCAGGATCACCGCCAGCGGCAGGCTCCAGCTTTCGTACTGGGCGGCCAGCACCAGGAAGGCCAGCAGTACGCAGAGCGGGAACACGAACAGCGCGGTGTTGCCGGCAAGGATCTGCTGGTAGGTCAGCTCGGTCCATTCGTAGCTCATGCCGTTGGGCAGTTCTTCCTTGAGCAGCTTGGCCATCGCCGCTTCGGCCTGGCCGGAGCTGTAGCCGGGGGCTGCCGCACCGTTGATCTCCGCGGTTATGAAACCGTTGTAGTGCATCACCCGGTCGGGGCCGGAGGTGTCGCTGACCTTGACGAAGGTCGACAGCGGGATCATCTCGCCACGGTTGTTGCGCACCTTCAGCTGGCCGATCTGCTCGGCGTCCAGGCGAAAGCGCTGGTCGGCCTGCACGTTGACCTGGTAGGTGCGGCCAAAGCGGTTGAAGTCGTTGGCGTACAGCGAGCCGAGGTAGACCTGCAGGGTGTCGAAGATGTCATCGATGGCCACGCCGTGGGTCTTGGCTTTCTCGCGGTCGAGGTTGGCCTCCACCTGGGGCACGTTGACCTGGTAGCTGGTGAACAACCCGGCCAGCTCCGGCACGTTCTGGCTCTTGGCAATGATGTTCTGGGTCTGCTTGTACAGTTCTTCGTACCCCAGGCTGCCACGGTCCTGCAGCTGCACGCGGAAGCCGCCAATGGTGCCCAGGCCCATCACCGGTGGTGGCGGGAAGATGGCGATGTAAGCTTCCTGAATGCTTGAGAACTGGCCGTTGAGGTCGGCGGCAATGGCGTTGGCGCTCAGCGAGGCGTCCTTGCGCTGGTCGAAATCCTTCAGGGTGACGAACACGATGCCGCTGTTCGGGCTGTTGGTGAAGCCGTTGATCGACAGGCCCGGGAACGCCACGGTGTTCTCCACGCCGGGGTGCTTGGCGGCGATGTCCGACATGCGCTTGATCACCGCTTCGCTGCGGTCCAGGCTGGCGGCGTCCGGCAACTGGGCGAAGGCCACCAGATACTGCTTGTCCTGGGGCGGCACGAAGCCGGTCGGCGTGCTGGAAAAGCCCAGGTAGGTCAGCCCCATCAGCCCCGCGTAGATGATCAGCGCGATGCCGCTGCCGCGCACCACACGGCGCACGGTGCCGACGTAGCCATGGCTGGCTCGCTCGAACACGCGGTTGAAGGGGTTGAACAGCCAGCGCCCGAACAGACGGTCGAGCACCACCGAGAAGCGGTCTTTTGGCTCGTGATGGCCTTTGAGCAATACGGCGGCCAAGGCTGGCGACAGGGTCAGCGAGTTGAAGGCGGAGATCACCGTGGAGATGGCGATGGTCAGCGCGAACTGCTGATAGAACTGCCCGGTGAGGCCGGAGATGAACGCGGTCGGCACAAACACGGCGCAGAGCACCAGGGCGGTGGCGACGATCGGCCCGGTGACCTCCTTCATGGCCTGGCGGGTCGCCTCCAGCGGCGTCTTGCCGAGGCCGATGTTCCGTTCGACGTTCTCCACCACGACGATGGCGTCGTCCACCACGATACCGATGGCCAGTACCAGCCCGAACAGCGACAGGGCGTTGAGCGAGAAGCCGAACATGTGCATGACCGCGAAGGTGCCGATCAGCGACACCGGTACGGCGGCCAGGGGAATGATCGAGGCGCGCCAGGTCTGCAGGAACAGGATCACCACCAGCACCACCAGCACGATGGCTTCGAGCAGGGTGTGCACCACCGCTTCGATGGAGCCGCGCACGAAGATGGTCGGGTCGTAGACGATTTCGTAATCCACGCCTTCCGGGAAGCTCTGCTTGAGCTCGGCCATGCGCTCGCGCACCGCATCGGAAATGGCGATGGCGTTGGAGCCCGGGCGCTGGAAGATCGGCATGGCCACGGCGGGCTTGTTGTTGAGCAGCGAGCGCAGGGCGTATTGCTTGGAGCCCAGCTCGATGCGGGCGATGTCCTTGAGGCGGGTGATTTCGCCGTTCTCGCCGGCGCGCACCACGATGTTCTCGAACTCTTCCTCGCTGACCAGACGGCCTTGGGTATTGATCGACAGCTGGAAGCTGTTGTCGCTGGCAGCCGGTGGCGCACCCAGGGAGCCGGCCGCCACCTGGCGGTTCTGCTCGCGGATGGCATTGACCACATCGGTGGCGGTCAGCCCGCGGGAGGCGACCTTGTCCGGGTCCAGCCACACGCGCATCGAGTAGTCGCCGAGGCCGAACAGCTGCACGTCGCCGACGCCATCGAGGCGAGCCAGCTCGTCCTTGATGTTCAACGAGGCGTAGTTGGACAGGTAGAGCATGTCGTAGGCGTCGTTGGGCGAGGTCAGGTGCACGACCATGGTCATGTCCGAGGACGCCTTGTCGACCGTCACGCCGAGGCGCTGCACTTCGGTGGGCAGCGTCGGCATGGTGCGGGTGACGCGGTTCTGCACCTGCACCTGGGCGGTATCCAGGTTGGTGCCCAGGGCGAAGGTGATGGTCAGCGTCATGCGGCCGTCATTGGTCGCCTGGGACGACATGTAGAGCATGCCCTCGACGCCGACGATGGCCTGTTCGAGCGGCGAAGCCACGGTTTCGCCGATCACCTTGGGGTTGGCGCCGGGGAAGTCGGCACGCACCACCACGGTGGGCGGCACCACTTCCGGGTATTCGCTGATCGGCAGCTGGAACAGCGAGATGGCACCGCCGATCAGGATGATCAGCGAGAGCACGGCGGCGAAGATCGGCCGCTGGATGAAGAACTGCGAGAAGTTCATCGTTAATGTCCTTTTGATGCGGGCACAGCCCAGCCTGCCCACGCCATGGGCGGCGCGAGCAGGTTCTCGGGTAGGAAGTGGGAGAGGGCGAGGCCCGGTGTTACTTGAGGCTGACCTTCAGGGGTTCGTCATTGCGCGCCGAGGCTACGGCCTTGCGCTGCTTTTCCAGCGTCGCCAAGGTTTTCTCGTCGGCCATCGGTACGCTCTGCGGGTCCACGGTGCTGCCCGGTATCGCGCGCTGCAGGCCGTTGACCACCACGCGGTCGCCCTTGGCCAGACCACTGCGGACGATGCGCAGCCCTTCGAGCTTGGGCCCCAGCTCCACGGAACGATAGGCCACGGTGTTATTGTCACCGAGTACCAGCACGAACTTCTTGCCCAGGTCGGTACCGACGGCGACGTCCTGGATCAGCATGGCGTCGTAGGTATCGCTACCCACGAGCTTCAGGCGCGCATACAGGCCCGGGGTGAATTGGCCGTCACGGTTGTCGAACACGGCGCGGCCACGAATTGTGCCGGTGCGCGGGTTGACCTGGTTGTCAAGAAAGTCCAGCTGGCCCAGGTGCGGGTTGCCGGCTTCGTTGGACAGGCCCAGGTAAACCGGGCTCTTGCCACGGCTGTCATGGCCGGCCTTGCGCGCCAGTTCGGTGTACTTGAGAAACGCGCGCTCGTCGGCGTCGAAGTAGGCGTACACCTTGTCGGTGGACACCAGCGAGGTGAGCAGCGATTCGCTGGCGGTCACCAGGTTGCCGGCGGTCACTTCGGCACGGCTGACGCGGCCATCGATGGGCGCGGTGACGCGGGTGAAACTGAGGTTCAGGCGGGCGTTGTCGAGTTCGGCCTGGATGCCGGCCACGGCGGCCTGGGCTTCCTGTGCCGCGCTCTTGCGGGCATCGGCCAGCTCGGTGGAAATCGCGTTGCCTTCACGCAGGCGCTCGCCACGCTGAGCTTCGCTGCTGGCCCGCACCTGGTTGGAGCGGGCTTGCTGCAGCTGCGCCTCGAGGCGTTTGACTTCGGCCTGGAACGGGCGAGGGTCGATCTGGAACAGCAGGTCGCCTTTCTTCACCAGCGCACCTTCGGTGAAGCTCACCTTGTCGATGAAGCCGGACACCCGCGGGCGGATCTGCACCGATTCCGGCGCTTCGAGGCGGCCGGTGAACTCGTCCCACTCGTTGAGGGGCTGTTCGATGACTTCGGCCACGCTGACCTTGGGGGTAGGCATCTGCTGTGCGGTTTCCTGGCTCTTGCCACAGGCGGCCAGTACGAGGGCTGCAGTGAGGGCCAGGGGGAATTGCCAGAGCCTTGGGTTGGACTGTTCCATGATTGCGATCCGCCAAGAGGAGAGGGAAGTGATGGAGGCGGAGTCTGGTCGCTGCAACATCCGGGAACGAATCGAATGCCACGAAGATACATATCATCGAGAATGATGATATTACCCGTTGGAATATAAATAGCGAGCTACCTATCTATTTGGTCTAGACCTGCTGGGCAGGCTCCAGGTGCTATTCGAGGCTGTCGGGATCGCCGAAGAACATCTGGATGCGCGAGCGCAGCCAGCGCTCGGCCGGGTCGTTGTCCTGAGCGCCGCGCCAGGCCATGGACATCTCGAAGCTGTCGCTCTCGAAAGGCAGGTCTTCGGCGCGCAGGCCGCCCGCAGCGGTAAGCGTGGCAGCGGTGTAGTCGGGCACCACGGCGATCAGGTCGGTGCCAGCCAGCAGGGTGCCCAGGCCGTTGAACTGCGGCACGGCGAGCACCACCTTGCGGGTACGCTCGAAGCGCGCCAACTGATCATCGATGAAGCCGTTGAGGTCGCCTGCGAACGACACCATGGCGTGGGGGCGGGCGCAGTATTCGTCGAGGCTGAGCTTGCCGGGGATCGCATCGGCGCGCAGCAGCTTTGGCTTGCTGCGCCGCAACGTCTTGCGCTTGGCGTTGGCCGGCAGTTCCTCGGTGTAGCTGACGCCTACGGAGATTTCCCCGGAAGCGAGCAGGTTGGGCATCAGCAGGTAGTTGGCGCGGCGCACCACCAGCACCACATTGGGCGCCTCGGAACGCAGGCGCCGCAGCAGCGCCGGAAGCAGGGCGAACTCGACATCGTCCGAGAGGCCGACCCGGAACACCGCGGTGCTGGTGGCCGGGTCGAACTCGGAAGCGCGGCTGACCGCGGTGGAGATCGAGTCCAGCGCCGGCGAGAGCAGGGCGAAGATTTCCTGAGCCCTGGCGGTGGGCTCCATGCTGCGCCCGGTGCGCACGAATAGCGGGTCGTCGAACAGGTTGCGCAGGCGCGACAACGCTGCGCTGATCGCCGGCTGGCCGAGAAACAGTTTCTCTGCCGCACGGGTCACGCTGCGCTCGTGCATCAGCGTTTCGAACACGATCAGCAGGTTGAGATCGAGACGTCGCAGGTCGTTGCGGTTCATCCGGGTTCCAAATGTGCGGGCTTGCCAGAGCGGGACGCTAGTGAGAGCCTTGTCCGCCAATAGTACGAGCACTTGAGCGCATTGGGAAAGACACCGGTAACATTGGCATATCCACACGTTCCGCCGGCCTATATCACTGCCAGGCATGACGACTATTACTCGTGTCGGGTGGTGCGCACCCATGTGTGCAGATAAAGTCGAGTCCAGTGAATGACCCAATCCGCGATCAGTTGAGGTTGACGATGTCCCGCATGATCCGTTTCCACAAGTTCGGCGACGCCAGCGTATTGCAGTGCGAAGAAGTGCCGACACCCACTCCGAACGCCGGGGAGGTGCTGGTACGTGTCCAAGCGCTTGGCGTCAGCTGGGGCGATGTGCTATGGCGCCAGAACCTGGCGTCCGAAGAAGCCAAATTACCCTCCGGTGTCGGTTCCGAGTTGGCCGGTATTGTAGAAGCCGTGGGCGAGGGCGTTGACGACCTGCCGGTCGGTACGCCGGTCGCCGCGTTCCCGGCCAACACGCCCAACCGTTACCCGACCTGGGGTGACGTGGTGGTGGTGCCGCGCTATGCGTTGACCCGCTACCCGGACGTGCTCAGCCCGACCGAAGCCAGCATCCATTACACCGGCCTGCTGTTCGCCTATTTCGCCATGGTCGATATGGCCAAGCTCAAGGCCGGCCAGCACGTGCTGATCACCGAGGCCTGCCATTGCCTGGCGCCGCAGTCGGTGCAACTGGCCAAGGCGCTGGGCGCCAACGTCATTGTCTCGACCAGCGTACCGGGCAGCCGTGAGTTCCTGCGTGAGCTGGGCGCCGACAAGATCATCTTCACCGAAGAGCAGGATCTGGTGCTCGAGGTCGAGCGCTACACCGAAGGCAAGGGCGCCGAGGTGATTCTCGACCATTGCGCCGGCCAGCAGCTCAAACTGCTCGGCGACGTGGCCGCCACCCGTGGCAAGCTGATTCTCTACGGCCTCAACGGTGGCAACGACACCGCGTTCCCGGCCTGCGCCGCGTTCAAGAAGCACCTGCAGTTCTTCCGCCACTGCGTGCTGGACTTCACCGGCCACTCGGAGCTGGGCATCGAGCAGGACTACGCCGCCGTGCAGCGCGCGCTCGATCACATCAACATGCTCACCGCCGATGGCCTGCTCAAGCCGCGGATCGACAAGACTTTCGCCTTCGAGGAGTTCGCCGAGTCGCACCGCTACATGGAAGCCTGCCCGGATCGCGGTCGAGTCGCCCTGACGCTGGATTAATCCGCCCCAGAACGAAAGAAGCCCGGCACTGACCGGGCTTTTTTCTGGGGTGACACATCCTTGTGTCGGGTTCCGATCATGGCGGCCATCCGTTGCGATTTGATGACCGCGCGCCTAACTGCTTTCGCGCACCCGCAGCTCGAAACCCAGGTCGATGTTGGGCGCGGCGGGGCGACCGTCGAGCATCTTCAGCAGTAGATTGGCGGCCTCGCGCCCCACTTCCGTGCGCGGCGTGTGGATCGACGACAGACGCGGCACAGTATGCGCCGACGCCGGCAGGTCGTTGAATCCGACCATGGCTACGCGGCCTGGCACAGCCATGTCACCGCGTTGCGCCTCGAATAGCGCGCCCTGAGCCAGGTCGTCGTTACAGAAGAAGATGCCGTCGACATCCGGATGGCGCTGCATCAAATCGCGAAACAGCTGGCAGCCCAGGCCGATTGACGAGGGCAGGGGATGCAGCAGCTCCAGGGCCGGGTCATAGACGCCGGCTGCCTGCAGGGCGCGGCGGAAACCCTCGCCACGCTGCATCACCCGCGGGTCCAGCTGGGCCGCCACATAGGCGAGCCGCTTGCGGCCCTGCTGCAACAGGTGCTTGGCCGCCGCTTCACCGGCCGCCTGCTGGGAAAAGCCGACGCTGGCAATTCCCGGCGCGTCGCTCAACTCCATCATGTGCACGCAGGGAATGCGGCTGGCGCCGAGCAGGTGCCGGGTGGCTTCGGTGTGGTCGAAGCCGGTCAGCAACATGCCCATGGGCCGGTATGGCAGGTAGTTGCGCACCAGCCGTTCTTCCTCATCGCGGCAATAGTGATAGTCGCCGATCAATACTTCGATGCCACGCGGGCGCATCACCTCGTGAATAGCCTCCAGCGGCTCGACAAACAACTGGTTGGACAGCGACGGCACCAGCACCACTACCGAGGTGCTGCGCGCCGATGCCAGAGTTCGCGCCGCCGGGTTGGCCACGTAACCCAGTTCATCAGCGGCCTGGCGCACACGCTCGGCAAGATCGGCACCCACCGTAGCCACCCCGCGTAACGCTCGCGAGGCCGTAATGGTCGACACGCCGGCGCGTTCAGCCACCTGTGCAAGGGTCGGCATGCCAAGAGTGCGGGAGTTGCTGTGCGTCGAAGATTTCATCGCCAGGGGGCTTGTCATCGGCCGAGAATGCTCGGTAAGGTAGCGCTGTCTCAGAAGATTGGCAATCGAGCGCTATGCGCTTGTAGCCCCTGAGCTGAAGGAACCGGCGAATAACAGTTACAACATATGAAGCCGCTATCTCGCATGTTGTTTTACTCACCAAAGATAGCGCTGTCTTCTGCTGGAGTTGCACGATGACCAACCCGATAACCGCAGTAGTCGTCATGGGCGTATCCGGATGTGGCAAGAGCTGCGTCGGCGAGTCGATCGCCAATCATGTCGGCGGTTACCTGATCGAAGGTGACCAATTTCACCCGCCCGCCAATATCGAAAAAATGAGCGCCGGCATTCCCCTCGACGACGACGACCGAGCCGACTGGCTAACCCGCCTGGGCCAGGAACTGGTCAGCGCGCTTGAGGCCCATCCGCATCCCGTATTGACCTGCTCGTCGCTCAAGCGCAAGTACCGCGATCGGCTGCGCGAAGCCGTGCCTGGCCTAGGATTCGTATTTCTTGAGCTGTCCCGTGAGGAGGCCGCGCAGCGTGTCGGCAATCGCCCGGGCCACTTCATGCCCGCCAGCCTTATCGACAGCCAGTTCGCCACTCTGGAGCTGCCCCACGGCGAGCCAATGACACTGGCACTGGATGCCACACAACCCATCGAAACCCTTGGCCGCAAGGCCGCTGACTGGTGGCGGGCTTCGAACGACGACCGCTGACTGCGACCCCTATACATCTCCCATAACAAAGACAAGTGGAGGCGACATGAAAACGACTCACCGGGCTGACCCTTACAACTTCGTACAGACCTGCCGTGCGGCAATTGCCGAGGAGGGCGCTCATCATGAATGAAGCGACCACCATGGGCGCCGGCCCGCTGCTGGCCATCGCCGTCGGCGCAGTTCTTCTGCTGCTCCTGCTGATCATTCGCTTCCGACTGCATGCCTTTCTGGGCTTGCTGCTGGTAAGCATCGTCACCGCACTGGCGACGCAGATTCCCTTCGACAAAATCGTGCCGACGCTGCTCGGCGGCTTCGGCACCACCCTGGCTTCGGTGGCGCTGCTGGTCGGCCTGGGCGCGATGATCGGGCGCCTGTTGGAAATCACCGGCGGCGCACAGGTGCTGGCCGATACGCTGATCAACAAGTTCGGTGAGCACCGCGCGCCATTCGCACTGGGCGTCGCTTCCTTGCTGTTCGGCTTTCCAATCTTCTTCGATGCCGGCCTGGTGGTGATGCTGCCGATCATCTTCAGCGTGGCCAAGCGCTTCGGTGGCTCGACGCTGACCTACGCATTGCCGGCAGCGGGTGCCTTCGCAGCGATGCACGCGTTGGTACCACCTCACCCAGGCCCGGTCGCCGCAGCCGAACTGCTGGGGGCGAACATCGGCTTGCTGGTCATTATCGGCACCGTGATCGCCATTCCGACCTGGTACTTCGGCGCCTATCTGTTCGGCCGCTGGGCCGGCAAGCGCTTCGACCTCAAGCTGCCCGCTAGCTTCCTGACCGATCTACCGCGTGACGAGAATGTATCGCCACCGGCGTTTTCGCTGGTCATGACCATTCTGTTGTTGCCGTTGGTGCTGATCTTCCTGGATACCGGCCTCAATACCCTGACCGTGATCGGGGCTGTCGACGGCGGCAGTACCTGGGTGCAGTTTCTGCGCATGCTCGGCAAAACGCCGGTTGCGCTGCTGATCACCGTGCTCTTCGCGCTGATCGCGTTCAGCGGCCGGCACAGCCGCAAGCACCTGGAGAAAGTGTGCGAAGGCGCGCTCGGCCCGATCTGCTCGATCATTCTGGTTACAGGGGCAGGGGGCATGTTCGGCGGTGTGCTGCGTACCAGCGGTATCGGCGACGCCCTGGCCGACGTGCTTTCGGACACCGGCATGCCGGTCATCATTGCAGCCTTCGTGATTGCTGCGGCACTGCGCGTGGCACAAGGTTCGGCGACTGTCGCCCTGACCACCACCGCAGCGCTTGTCGCACCGTTGGTAGCGGCCACGCCGGGGCTCAGCGAGTTCGACCTGTGCTTCATCGTGGTCGCCATCGCCGGTGGCGCCACCGTGCTGTCCCACGTCAACGACTCAGGGTTCTGGCTGGTCAGCCGCTTCCTGGAAATGGACGAAAAGACTACGCTGAAGACCTGGACGGTGATGGAAACGCTGCTTGGTGGTATTGCCTTCCTGCTGGCGCTGATCGGTAGCCTGATCCTCTAGCGCCTGATCCTCTAACGCAAGAACGCCGAGGGTTTCAGCGCAGCAGCCTGCGATGAAATCCTCGACACATCATTCAGGCTCGGCTACTGCCTATTGCGCGCCCACCTCATGAACCGCATCGGGAATCAGCTTGGCCACTTCGGCCGGCTGGGAATGCTGCGGAACGTGGCTTGCATTCACTTCGCTCAAGGTCGCACCGATACGCTTGGCGGAAGAGCGCTGAACGTCCGGGAGAATCATCCGGTTCTGGGTGGCCAGCAGGTACCAGGATGGTTTGGTCTTCCAAGCGGAGCTCGTCACCTTGTCCTCGGCAGCACAAGACCCTGGCGACCGCCCACGACATTTCGCAGCGTTTTCGATAGCTACATCTGCGAGGCCGTAATGGTCGATACGACAGGCGAGCAACGGCTGCCACAGCTCAAAAGCGCGCCGTTGACTGCCCGCAAGTGCGACATCCTCAACGAGATCAGCCGCAGCGCCAGCAACAAGGAAGTCGCGCGCACGCTCTTGATCGGTAACTCGAATGCTCGACGCGGGCAGCGGCCACCTTGATGGGCCTGACGCTAGGATTGTTCTCGTAAAGAACACAGCCGGCTGAAAGACTGAACCCGGGTCGTCGCGCCGATGGTCGAATGACCACGACTCACGTCAACAAGCAGTCAGAGGTTTGCAATGCACAATCGTTTGGTCAGAGCCTTAAAAGCGACCATCATCGTCGGTGGATTTTTCTGCGCCTGTCTGTTCGTGTTCATGGCCGTCGGCATTCTGATGGGAGCGTGATTTTCTTCAAAGCGTTTGACTGGAGATGCGCGAATGCCTTGGCGAAGAAACGGTGGTTTTGAGCGTTGAAAACTGACTGGGGAAGCCTAGCAAAGCCCAGGATATAAATTCGCATAATGTATATTATGGAAAATATTTGCTCGGTTGCGGCCCAGCGAATT
>CBIFVM010000040.1:0-33034 GCA_966186235.1 uncultured Pseudomonas sp. | reverse complement strand
AGAGCAGTTGGCTTTTAACCAATTGGTCGTAGGTTCGAATCCTACACGACCCACCCTTTCAAGCACTGCTTGAGTAAAGAACCCGCCAAAAGGCGGGTTTTTTGCTTTCTGGCATCTATAAAACTGTCGTTCGAGGCGTTGGGTGGTGGCTGCTCAGCTGCAGCTGCAGGCATTGCCGGGCAGGGTGCCCGGCAATGCGCTGGGGATCAGTGCAATTTCAGGCGCGGGTCGGTACTGCGGCCGATGCGGTCACTGAGCATCAGCAACAGTGTGCGGAAGGGACCGTATAGCGCCATCTGGTGCATGCGATACAACGAGACGTAGAACATCCGCGCCAGCCAGCCCTCCAGTTTCACGCTGCCCATCAGGTTGCCCATCAGATTGCCGACGGCGCTGAAGCTCGACAGCGAAATCAGTGAGCCGTAATCCTTGTAGGTGTAGTTCGGCAGCGGCTGGTTCTGCAGGCGCAAGGCGAGCGATTTGACCAGCAGCGAAGCCTGCTGGTGTGCGGCCTGAGCGCGGGGCGGCACGTTACGCTCGCTGCCGTCACCCATCGGGCAGGCCGCGCAGTCGCCAAAGGCAAAGATGTTTTCGTCGCGCGTGGTTTGCAAGGTGCCGGTGACGACCAACTGATTGATGCGGTTGCTTTCCAGGCCATCTAGATCCTTGAGAAAGGCTGGCGCGCGAATGCCGGCCGCCCAGACCTTGAGGCTAGCGGGGATAGTTTCGCCGTTGGCCAGCACCAGCCCCTCGGCAGTGGCCTCTTTCACTGCAGAACCGGTCATGACATTCACGCCGAGTTTCTGCAGGGTGCGGTGCACCGGTGCGCTAATCCGTTCCGGCAAGGCCGGCAATACCCGCGGCCCTGCTTCGATCAGGCTGATGCGCATGTTCTCCGGGCGGATGCGGTCCAAGCCGTAAGCCGCCAGTTCTCGTGCGGCGTGGTGCAGTTCGGCGGCCAGTTCGACTCCGGTGGCGCCGGCACCGACGATGGCAACGCTGATCTGATCGTTGTCGCCATTGCCCGCATGGGCGCGCAGGTAATGGCTGAGCAGCTTGCGGTGGAAGCGCTCGGCCTGCTCGCGGGTGTCGAGGAAGATGCAGTGGTTGGCCGCGCCCTCGGTGCCGAAATCGTTGGTGGTGCTGCCCACCGCGATTACTAGCGTGTCGTATTGCAACTCGCGAGCGGGCACCAGTTCCCGGTTGTCTTCGTCCAGGGTGGCAGCCAGTTGAATGGTCTTGCGTTCGCGGTCCAGCCCGCTCATGCGTCCGAGTTGGAATTCGAAGTGGTTCCACTTCGCCTGGGCCACGTAGTTCAGCTCATTCTCCGTGGAGTTCAGCGAGCCGGCGGCCACTTCATGCAGCAGCGGCTTCCAGATATGGGTGAGGTTGGCATCGGCTAGAGTGATGTGCGCCTTACCGCGCTTACCGAGCTTTTGGCCCAGGCGGGTAGCCAGCTCCAGGCCGCCGGCGCCGCCGCCGACAATGACGATTCGATGGGTCATGGTGAGTCTCACAAGGCTAGGAAATCGGTGGCGAGTCCGGGCGAGCGGTGCTCCAGCGCCGGGCGACTCATGTGCCAATCCACGCAGGCGGGTACCTGCGCGTCGGAAATCGGGTGGTGCTGCATCGAGGTTGCGTGCGTTGCATCTCATCGACAGAAAGCCGGCCGCCTGGGTTCAATTCGTCAGGCGGGTTGCATGCATTCTAACAGCGTGCTGCGCAGCGAGCGTGCGACGACATTCCTATTCGAGGTGTTCCAGCGGTTCGACCTCGAGCGTGTCGCCCAGGCGAATGATGCCGCTATCGATCACTCGTGCGGTAATCCCGCCATGGCCGCGCACGGCCTGAAACGTCCCGAGGCCCAGGCGCTGTTCGAGCTTGGCGCAGGGCTGGCACCAGCCAGTGGTTTCCAGGATTGCCTGGCCGATGCGAAAACGCCGGCCCTTGAGGCTGAACAGGTTGATACCGCTGACGACGATATTGCGCCTGAGGTCTTCGGGCTTTATTGCATTCTGGACATCGCGGCCGAGCAGGGCGCTGATCACGGCCAGGTGTTCCCACTGGATCAGCGTGACTTGGCGGGCGTTGCGCGGGCCGGGCCGGGAATGATCGCCAGTCAGGCCAGCTTCACGACGAGCCTCGACCACATCGAGGGTCAGCATCTCGCCGAGGCGCTCGGGGCGTACGCCGATCCAGCGCACCTGGCCCTGTTGCGGCACGGCAGCGATAAGTGCCTGGAGCGGGCTGGCTGGGTAGGCGTCAGACCTCAAGGTGTGGTTCCGCTGTCTCGATAGGCTGGGGCGGCTCAGTGCCGGCTGGGCGGCAGATCATCGGAGAACAGATCGTCCTCCAGCGGATTGCCAGGAATCGCGTGTTCTTCCGATGCCCAGGCACCCAGGTCGATCAGCTTGCAACGCTCGGAGCAGAATGGCCGGCTTGGGCTCTGCGGGCCCCATTCAACGGGGGCTGCGCAGGTTGGGCAGGCGACGAGTGTGGGAGCTGTCATGATCGGCCTCCATTGAGGGTCAGGTAAAAGGTATGCAGGCGTTCGACCTCCCGCTCGACCCAGGCCAGGTCGCGGTCGTTGACCAGGATGTCGTCGGCATGGCTCAGGCGTGTCTCCCGCGTAGCCTGGGCCGCCATGATGGCTTGCACCTGTACGGCAGACAATCGATCGCGCTGCATGGTGCGTTCAATTTGCAATTGCTCGGGCACATCGACCACCAGAATGCGCTGCGCCAGTTTGTACTGGCCGGATTCGACCAGCAGTGGCGAGACCATGATGGCGTAGGGCGACTTGGCGTTGGCCAGAAACTGCGCGGTTTCTACGGCGATCAATGGATGCAGCAATCTTTCCAGCCAACTGCGTTCGGCGGGCGATTGGAAAATCAGCTCACGCAGTGCCGAGCGGTTCAATTGACCGTCGGCCTGCAGCACCTGTTCGCCGAAGTGCTCGGCTATGGCCGCCAGGGCAGGGCGGCCCGGCTCGACGACCCAGCGAGCGGCCTGATCGGCATCGACCACATCCACGCCCAGTGCGGCGAATTGCGCGGCCACGGCGCTTTTGCCACTGCCGATGCCGCCGGTGAGCCCGAGCGTCCAGGGTTTCATGTCAGGTGCCCCTTAGAAAATCAGGGGCGGATTGTAAGGGAGTCGGGCGTATGTGGCGAATTAGTCGGCAGTAGCCTGGGTTGAGCGAAGCGATACCCGGGGAAGTTGGGACGCCTTAGTTGAAACCTGCGAATTGCAAGTAACCCGCGGTAATCTGCTTGCCCCACAGCAGCGCGATAAAGCCTGCAATGGCCAGATAAGGGCCAAAGGGAATCGGAGTGCTGGTACTGGCATCGCGCAGGCGCAGCATTATCACCCCGAGCACGGCGCCGACCACTGAAGACAGCAGAATGGTCAGCGGCAGAACCTGCCAGCCACCCCAAGCACCGAGCATCGCCAGCAGCTTGAAGTCGCCATAACCCATGCCTTCCTTGCCGGTCACCAGCTTGAACAGCCAGAACACTGACCAGAGGCTCAGGTAGCCCGCAACGGTGCCCCACAAGGCGTTTTCTAGGCTGGTAAACAGCCCGAAGTTATTGGCGATCAAGCCCAGCCACAGCAACGGTAGCACCAGAGTGTCCGGCAGCAGCTGTTGATCGGCGTCGATCAGACTCATCGCCAGGAGGCCCCAGGCCAGCACCAGCATGCCTGCCGCTTGCCAGCCAAAGCCGAAGTGCCAAGCGACGTAGGCTGAGATCAGGCCGCAGGCGAGTTCGACCAGTGGATAGCGCAGACTGATCTTCGCCTTGCAGCCGGCGCACTTGCCACGCAAGAAGAGGTAGCTGATGACCGGGATATTTTCCCACGGGCGGATTTCATGCTGGCAGTGCGGGCAGCTGGAGTGGGGTAGTACCAGATTGTAGGTTTCCCCGGCCGGCTCAGCGGGTAGCTCCAGCACTTCACGCGCCTGAATGCGCCAGTCGCGAAGCATCATCTTTGGCAGGCGATGGATGACAACGTTGAGAAAGCTGCCGACCAGCAGACCGATGATCAGGGTGCAGAAAACAAAGGCCGGCGTATTGCCGGCCAAGAAGTCAATTATTGTCATGGGTCAGACGACGGAGCCGAGCTGGAAGATCGGAAGGTACATGGCGATGATTAGACCGCCGACGAGGACGCCAAGTACGGACATGATCAGGGGCTCCATGAGCGAAGTCAGGCCATCTACTGCGTTATCTACTTCGGCCTCATAGTAGCTGGCCACCTTGTCGAGCATGGTGTCCAGCGCGCCGGATTCTTCGCCGATTGCCGTCATTTGAACGGCCATGGCTGGGAAGGCATTCGTCGTGCGCATGGAGAAGTTCAACTGCATCCCGCTGGTGACATCCTGCTTTACCTTGGCAACAGCATTGCGGAAAACCACATTGCCGGTCGCACCAGAAACGGAGTCGAGCGCTTCGACAAGAGGGACACCAGCTGCGAAGGTTGTCGATAGCGTACGCGCATAACGAGCAACAGCAGCCTTGTAGACGATATTGCCTACGATAGGTGCCTTGAGAATGGTGCGGTCCAAGCCGTCTCGGAATTTCTCCGAGCGTTGCTTGGCCTGAATGAATGCGTAGCCTGCTCCGATCAGGGCAATCAGGAAAATGAACCACCACTCCTGCAGCCCTTCGGAGATGCCAATGACAAAAAGAGTAAAGGCTGGTAGCTCGGCGCCGAAACTGGAGAAAACGTCTTTGAACTGCGGCACAACTTTGATTAACAGGATGCAGGTTACAATTACCGCAACTGCTACCACGGCGATTGGATAATTCATCGCCTTTTTGATTTTGGCTTTGAGAGCCTCGGTTTTCTCTTTATAAGTGGCGACCCGGTCAAGCAGGTTCTCCAGTGCACCGGACTGCTCGCCGGCGTCTACCAAGTTGCAGAACAGGTCGTCGAAATACTGGGGCTTGGTACGCAGCGCGGCGGCAAAGCTGTTACCGGCGGCTACGTGCTGTTTGAGCTCATCTACCAGCTTGCGCATAGCTGGCTTTTCCACGCCGTCGGCAATGATGTCGAACGACTGCAGCAGCGGTACACCCGCTTTCATCATTGTGGCCATCTGGCGGGCAAACAGGGCGATATCCAGTGGCTTGATCTTCTTGCCGGTGCCGCCCAGGCTCATGCCCTTCTTGCGCACCTTGGTCGGGTTGATGCCTTGCTTGCGCAACTGCGCCTTGACCAGCGCCGGGTTCTGGCCGCTGAGCTCGCCCTTGACGATGCTGCCCTTGCGATCTTTGCCTTCCCAGACGAAGGTGCTGGTCTTGGGCGCTTTTGCTGCTGCTGCCATGGTTAATCCTTGGTCACGCGGTTGACTTCCTCAAGGCTGGTCACGCCTTGCATGGCCTTCACAAGGGCCGAGGTGCGCAGGTCGTTAAAGCCGTCTTTGCGCATTTGCGCGGCAATATCGATGGAGTTGCCTTCCTCCATGATAATCCGCTGGAGGCTTGGCGTGTTTTTAACCACTTCATAAATACCAACACGGCCTTTATAACCGTTCTTGCAATTTTCGCAGCCAACCGGGCCATAGATCTTGAAGCTGCCGATCTTGCTTTCCGGGAAGCCTTCTTCGAGCAGCACCTCGCGGGGCACATCCACTTCTTTTTTGCACGAGGCGCACAGTTTGCGCGCCAGGCGCTGGGCGATGATCAGGTTTACCGAGGTGGCGATGTTAAACGAAGGCACACCCATATTGCGCAGGCGCGTGAGGGTTTCCGCAGCGCTGTTGGTGTGCAGGGTCGACATCACCATATGGCCCGTTTGCGCGGCCTTGATGGCAATGGAGGCAGTGTCCAGGTCACGAATCTCGCCGACCATGATGATGTCCGGATCCTGGCGCAGGAAGGCGCGCAGCGCCTGGGTGAAGTCCATGCCCTGCTTGGGATTGACGTTTACCTGGTTGATGCCTTCGAGGTTGATCTCCACCGGGTCTTCGGCCGTGGAGATATTCACATCCGGAGTGTTGAGAATGTTCAGGCCGGTATACAGGGAGACCGTCTTGCCGGAGCCTGTCGGGCCGGTCACCAGAATCATGCCTTGCGGCTGCTTGAGGGCGTTGAGGTACAGCTCCTTCTGGTCTTCCTCATAGCCCAGAGCGTCGATGCCCATCTGCGCGCTGGAAGAATCGAGAATCCGCATCACGATCTTCTCGCCCCACAGCGTCGGCAGGGTGTTGACGCGGAAGTCGATGGATTTGCTCTTGGAAATCTTCATCTTGATACGGCCGTCCTGCGGCTTGCGCCGCTCGGAAATATCAAGGCCGGCCATGACTTTCAGGCGCGCAGAGATACGCGGTGCCAGCTGAATCGGCGGGCGTGCCGTCTCGTGCAGGATGCCGTCGGTACGGAAACGCACGCGGTAGGCCCGTTCATAGGGCTCGAAGTGCAGGTCTGAAGAGCCGCCTTTGATGGCGTCGAGCAGCATCTTGTTGACGAAGCGCACCACTGGGGCGTCATCGGCATCCTGGCCGCCTTCTGGCTTCTTGTCGTCATCGACGGTTTCGGTTTCCAGTCCATCTAGGTCCACATCACCCAAGTCCTCCAGGCCGCTGTGGCCCGTATCGAAGAACTTCTCGATGGCGTCGCCCAGTTTGTCGTCCTCCACCAGCAGCGCTTCAGTAGAAAGGCCGGTGCTGAACTGGATATCGGTAACCACCTGGTGGTTGGAGGGGTCTGAGATCCCCACAAACAGTTTGTTACCACGGCGCCACAGCGGCAGGGCGCGGTGCTGACGCACGAGCTTTTCGCTGACTAGGTCTTTCGGCTGGCTTTCCTTGTCCAGGGCGCTCAGATCGAAATAGGCGATGCCGAACTGATCCGCCGTCAGCTCAGCCAGGGCGCGGCTTTTTACCAGCTTGTTCTGAGCCAGATAATGAACAAGAGAGAGCTTGTTGCGTTTAGCTTGCACCTGCGCCTGTTGAGCGGCCTTCTCGTCCAGCAGCTCTGCCAGCACCACCTGCTTGGCCAAGCCGGAAAGGGGAATGTTCTCGCTCATGGGCACCTCAGCATCATTAGATGGGTGCGTTATAGCTTAGATGCCAGGGGCTGCCAAATTGACGATGTGAAAGTGACGGAAAGTGTCACAAGGTGCGCATCAGTGTTTGTGGCGCAAGGGTCATGGGGGCGGCGGGAGCGGCGATTCTGTGAGGGGGTTGGCAGTAATTAGGCATAAAGGCGGGTGCTCAAGACTTGGCACGGCTTCTGCTATGTCATCGTTAGGCTTGTCTGCCTGACACTTAATGATTGGAGAGTTACATGAAAGCTCAAATGCAAAAGGGTTTTACCCTGATTGAATTGATGATCGTTGTGGCGATTATTGGTATTTTGGCTGCTGTTGCGCTGCCTGCTTATCAAGACTACACCACCCGTGCTCGAGTCACTGAGGGTCTGAATTTGGCTGCTGCTGCCAAGGTCAACGTTGCAGATGTACTGTCTTCCGGGAACCCAGGTGCTGACGCCGCTGGTTATAACCTCGGCTATAACGCCCCGGCAGCTACACGAAACACTACTAGTGTCGAGATTACTCCAGCTACAGGTGTAATTACCGTAACAACGACTGCTGCTGCAGGTGGTGGTACTTTGATTTTGACCCCCAATGCTCCAGTGGGTACTGCTTTGCCGACCGGCACCGCTGCATTCACTCCGCCGGCTGATGCTGTTGCGTGGCGCTGCAGGGCTGAAGGCGCTGGAGCTGCAAACTTTACTGGCGGCGCTGCAGGTACTCTGGCGGCGCGCTTTGCTCCTGCTGAATGCAAGTAATTACCTAGCTACGAAAGGCGCTTCGGCGCCTTTTTTGGGAACGCCATTTATGGCTGTGAATTCAAGATTTCGCTCTGCGGCTTTTGCCAGTTTATTGCACTTTCTGATCAGTGCGCTTATCGCTTTTTTTTGTTTTGCGCTTGTCTATCGTGTTTGGTATCAATTTCCCTACGCGGAATTGGCGGGCGGAGGGCATCTGTTTGCGCTGATTGTGGGCGTGGATATAGTGTGCGGGCCTTTGTTGACGCTGTTGGTTTTTAATCCCGCTAAATCAAGGAAGGAACTGCGCTTCGATCTAGGGGTTATTTTTTTTCTTCAATTATGTGCTTTAGCTTATGGGTTGTTTTCCATCTCGCAGGCGCGTCCGATTTTTTTAGCATTCGAAGGTGATCAATTCAGGGTTGTTGCAATTCCTGATGTTCAGATCTCTGATATCGGCTCAGCGCCTGAGAATATGCGTCGATTCAGTTTGTCAGGACCAAAACTGATTGGTACTAGATTGGCATCACCTTCCGATGCTGACTTTTTAAACAGCATCAAGATGTCATTAGATGGCTTGCCTCCGGCCTATCGCCCTAGCCGGTGGGTGGAGTTTGATACTCAGGCTTCTGAGGTAATTAATAAGTCGAAACGAGTCTCAGATTTGACACTGAAGCATCCAGAGCGGCGATCACTCATCGAATCGGCAATAGCCGATACGGGAATTCCAGAGGAAAAACTAGGTTATTTACCGTTATCTTCGGCGCGACGCAGTGATTGGGTTGTGCTGGTATCGCTTGATGATGGCCGCCCGAGATCATACCTGCCGCTTGATGGTTGGTAGAACGACTCGGTCGGTATTATGGATACCGATAATCCGGAGATCGGATTAGCCAAAGGCCTAATCCGGAGGCAGGGCCCGGAGGTGTTATCCCTCGTATGTCGCGAGCCTGCTGCGTCATGTGCTGCTACTGAGCGCCCCGCCTTGTGCGGGGCGTTTTGTTGTCTGGGTTTCACGGTGCTTGCGAACCTAGCGACGGATTATGCCCTCGTCTAATTCGCCTAACGAATTTTTGCTGCATGCGGTATGTAGGTTCACTCGCATCGATGCTGAGGGTCGTCAACCGATTACCTCGAGTCTGCCGTATCAATTGCAGCAGCCAAACCTCGCCAATCCAGCCTGGAAAAACCTGAACCAAAAGCCCTCCCCCCTTTCCACTGACCAACGCTGAGCAGATGTTTCAAAAGGCTTCGCTTTGGCTTGCTGTGGATGAATTGGTGGAGAGCTCCCGCATGACTTTGGATGACGGCCATCGGCCCCTACGCATTACCTTGACCGCGCTGGTGATGATCCTGCTTGGGCTGGTTATTGCCAGCGGGGGCGGGTATCTCGCGGCGCTGGGTGGATCGTGGTATTACCTTGTGGCAGGTATTGCTCTGCTTGTCGTTGCGGGCCTGCTGTTCGCGCAGCGGCGCATGGCGATTGGTCTTTACGGCTTGTTGCTGCTGGGCACCCTCGCCTGGACCCTCTACGAAGTCCGCTTCGACTGGTGGCAACTGGCGCCGCGGATCGACCTGTGGTGCATCCTAGGCCTCTGGCTGTTCCTGCCTTTCGTCAATCGGCATGTCGGGCGTGATGGCGTCTGGCGGGATGGGGCCACCGGCGTTCTGGGGCTAGGCCTCTTGGCCGGTGCGGCAATGGCCGGTTATTCGCTGACCCAGGATTACCATTCCATCGATGGGGAATTCAGTGATGCGCAGATGCAGGGTGAGGCGGCTGGTGGCGTTGCGCAGCGCTCGCCAAGTGAGTGGCCGGCTTATGGTGGTTCGAGGCACAGTGATCGTTATTCGACGGCTGATCTAATTACGCCGGAGAACGCCGGCAAGCTGGAGAAGGCCTGGGAGTTTCATACCGGGGATTTGCCGGGTGAGGGCGATCCTCATGAGCTAACCAATCAGGTCACCCCATTGAAAGTCGGCAATACCCTGTTTATCTGTACGCCCCACAGCGTGGCGATTGCGCTGGATGCGGACACGGGCGAGGAGCGGTGGCGGTTCGATCCGAGCATCAATCGTGATGCCGAGTATTACCAGCATATGACCTGCCGTGGTCTGGCCTATCACGATGGTGCCGCTGCCGCGGCGACCGCCAATGCTGCTGAGCAACCCGATCAGCCCGCCGCCCGCTGTGAAAAACGCCTGTTCCTGCCGACCAACGACGGCACCCTGATGGCGCTGGATGTCGAGGACGGTCAGCCGTGCGAAGATTTCGGCGATGCCGGTACGGTCGATCTCAAGGCCGGGCTGGGTGAGGGCGCACTGGGTGTCTTTCTGCCGACCTCGCCACCTGTGGTGACCAGCAAGCTGGTGATCCAGGGCGGTTCGATTACCGATAACGGTTCGGTGGATTCACCCGGTGGCGTGATTCGCGCCTATGACGTGAAGACCGGCGAGCTGGTGTGGAATTTCGATCCGGGCAATCCCGACGCCACCGAGCCGCTGGCGCCGGGCGACACTTATGTGCGCAGCACGCCCAACGTGTGGACGATTCCCACCGCCGACGAGGCGCTGGGGCTGGTGTATTTGCCGATGGGTAACCAGACCCCGGATCAGTGGTCGATCCCTCGTAACGAACTGGCCGAACGCTTCACGGCCACCCTGGTGGCGCTGGATCTGGCGACCGGCAAGGTTCGCTGGGAGTTCAAGACCGTTCACCACGATCTCTGGGACCGCGACCTGCCGTCGCAGCCGACCCTGGTGGATATCGACGGCGCCCAAGGCAAGGTGTCGGCCATTATCCAGGCGACCAAGCGTGGCGATCTTTATGTGCTCGACCGGCGTACCGGCGAGCCTATCGTGCCGGTCAACGAGATGCCGGTGCCGCAAGGTACCGACTACGGCGACACCACCGCAGCCACCCAGCCAGCCTCGGCCCTAAGCTATGCGCCGCAAGAGCCGCTTCGCGAGCGCGACATGTGGGGCGGTACGCCGATCGACCAGATGCTTTGCCGTATCCAGTTCCGCAAGTTGCGCTACGAGGGCGATTTCACGCCGCCGTCGCAGGGCGGCTCGCTGATCTATCCAGGCAACGTGGGTGTGTTCAACTGGCCGTCGGTGGCAGTGGATCCGAACCGCCAGTTGCTGTTCGGTGCGCCGAACTACCTGGCGTTCATCTCGCAGATGGTCAAGCGCACCGAGGTCGAGTCCGAGGAGCGTCGCGGTGGCGGTGAAACCGGCTTGCAGCCCAATCTGGGAGCGCCTTACATGGTGCGCCTGGGGCCGTTCCTGTCGGTGCTCGGTTTGCCATGCCAGTCACCGCCCTGGGGTTACGTGACTGCTGTCGATCTGCGCACCATGAAAAAGGTATGGATGCACAAGAATGGCACCAGCCGTGACAGCGCGCCGCTGGGGCTGCCGTTCCCGGTCGGTACGCCAGCACTTGGCGGGCCGATCGTTACCGCTGGTGGTGTGGCCTTCATGAGCGGCACGCTGGACTACTACCTGCGCGCCTATGATCTGAAGACCGGCAAAGAGTTGTGGAAAGGCCGCTTGCCGGCGGGCGGCCAGGCGACGCCGATGACCTACGTGTCCGAGAAGACCGGCAGGCAGTACGTGGTGCAGATGGCCGGCGGGCACGGTTCGTTCGGCACCAAGATCGGCGACTCGGTGACGGCCTGGGCGCTGCCTGAGGATAAATAAGCAGCAAGCCCTGCTCGATCCAGTCGATGAAACGCCAATAAAAAACGGCCCATTTAGGGCCGTTTTCATTGAGCATGAAAAAGCGCGATCAGTGATGCTCGCGGGTCGCGCGGAATTTCACGTCCGGCCAGCGCTCCTCCATCAGGCTCAGGTTGACGCGGGTCGGTGCCAGGTAGGTGAGGTGGCCACCGCCGTCGACCGCGAGGTTTTCCACGGCCTTATTGGAGAATTCCTCGAGCTTCTTCTTGTCGTCGCACTCGATCCAGCGCGCCGACCACACGGTGATCGGCTCGTAGCCGCACTCGACCTTGTATTCCTCTTTCAGGCGGCTGGCGACCACGTCGAACTGCAGCACGCCGACGGCGCCGAGGATGATGTCGTTGCTGCGCTCGGGGAAGAACACCTGGGTGGCGCCTTCCTCGGCGAGCTGCTGCAGGCCCTGGCGCAGTTGCTTGGATTTCAGCGGGTCCTTCAGGCGCACGCGGCGGAACAGCTCTGGGGCGAAGTGCGGGATGCCGGTGAAGCCCAGCGCTTCGCCTTCGGTGAAGGTGTCGCCGATCTGGATGGTGCCGTGGTTGTGCAGGCCGATGATGTCGCCGGCCCAGGCTTCCTCGAGCATTTCCCGCTCGCTGGAGAAGAAGGTCAGGGCGTCGCCGATGCGCACGTCCTTGCCAGTGCGCACGTGGCGCATCTTCATGCCTTTCTCGTACTTGCCCGAACAGATGCGCATGAAGGCCACACGGTCGCGGTGCTTGGGGTCCATGTTCGCCTGGATCTTGAACACGAAACCGGAGAACTTCTCTTCGGTCGGCTCCACCGGGCGCTCATGGGCCACACGGGCCAACGGGCGCGGCGCCCAGTCGACCACGGCGTCGAGTACATGGTCGACGCCGAAGTTGCCCAGTGCGGTGCCAAAGAACACCGGGGTCAGCTGGCCATTGTCGAATTCGTCCTGGTCGAACGGGTGGCAGGCGACCTGCACCAGCTCCAGCTGCTCGACGAAACGCTCGTATTCGTCGCCCAGGTGGGCGCGGGCCTCATCGGAGTCCAGTTTCTGGATGATCTTGGCTTCGGTGCGCTCGTGGCCGTGGCCGGCGGTGTAGACGATGATGTAGTCGCCGGCCAGGTGGTACACGCCCTTGAAGTCGCGGTAGCAGCCGATCGGCCAGGTGATCGGCGCCGCCTTGATCTTCAGCACCGCCTCGATCTCGTCGAGCAGCTCGATGGGGTCGCGGATGTCACGGTCCAGCTTGTTGACGAAGCTGACGATGGGCGTGTCGCGCAGGCGGCACACATCCATCAGGGCGATGGTGCGTGGCTCGACGCCTTTACCGCCGTCGAGCACCATCAGCGCACTGTCCACCGCGGTCAGGGTGCGGTAGGTGTCTTCCGAGAAGTCTTCGTGGCCGGGGGTGTCGAGCAGGTTGATCATGTGCTTGCGGTAGGGGAACTGCATCACCGAGGTGGTGATGGAGATGCCGCGCTGCTTCTCCATTTCCATCCAGTCGGATGTCGCGTGGCGGTCGGATTTACGCGACTTCACCGTGCCGGCCACCTCGATCGCCTTGCCCATCAGCAGCAGCTTTTCGGTGATCGTGGTTTTACCGGCGTCGGGGTGGGAGATGATCGCGAACGTACGGCGCTTGGCGACTTCGGCGGCCTGAGTGGTCATGGATGCGTGCCTGCTTGAAAGCGTGAACGGGCCAGGGCGGCCCGGAAAAATGCGCGATTATAACGGTAAATGCTGGCCTGCTGGGGCATCCGCGTATTCGTCCGTAGCAAAGCAAATGACGTAGGATCAGCACTCCGCTCACGCCCCAGGATCGTTCATGAAGCATTCGGCCATCTTGCTCACTGCCCTGGCGCTCGCCTCGAACGTCGCCTGGGCGCAACTGCCCGAGTGCCAGGTTTTATTCCCGGCGGGGCAGACTCGCGACCTGCCGCTCGCGGTCACTCCCGAGGCGCGCGCCCTGGGGCTGTCGGGTCGTGACGAGGTGGGCGGTGGCATGCTCTTCGCGTGGCCCCAGGAAGGGCTGCGCGAGCTGTGGATGAAGGACACTCGCGTCGCGCTGTCGGCCGCCTTCATCGATAACACGGGCACTGTGCGCAAGGTGGCCGACATGCGCCCCTTCAGTTTGCAGCGCCATGGCTCGGATCATCCGGTGCGCTACATCATCGAGGTTGCCAAGGGCGAGCTCGCGGCTCTTGGCGTGGAGGTCGGCAGCCGCGTGAGCATCGACTGCGAGCGGGATCAGGGCTGAGCCGGCCCTCGATCCTTTTGATCGGTAATTGGGCTGACGCGGCTCTTGACGCTGCTGTTACACTATCACCCCTCGCAAATTCGCATCCCTTTCCGCTACCAGGAGCATCCGGTGCCTGTCGTTTTCGTCGCCGCCTCCCAACTGCCGACTCCGTTCGGTGTGTTCACCATGCATGGCTTTCTCGAAGAGGCCACGGGCAAGGAGCATGTCGCGCTGACCTTCGGCACTGTGGCCGACGGTGAGCCGGTACTGGGGCGCCTGCATTCCGAGTGCCTGACCGGTGATGCGCTGTTCAGCCTGCGCTGCGATTGCGGCTTCCAGCTCGAGGGCGCCCTGCGTGCCATCGCCGAGGAAGGCCGCGGCGTGCTGCTGTACCTGCGCCAGGAAGGTCGCGGCATCGGCCTGCTCAACAAGATCCGCGCCTACGAGCTGCAGGATGGCGGCGCGGACACCGTCGAGGCCAACGAG
The DNA here is from genome assembly GCA_966186235.1 of uncultured Pseudomonas sp. Lineage (GTDB taxonomy): Bacteria > Pseudomonadota > Gammaproteobacteria > Pseudomonadales > Pseudomonadaceae > Aquipseudomonas. The sequence continues at coordinate 18,831 of CBIFVM010000040.1, read as the reverse complement.
CGCCTGGGCTTCGGTGCCGACATGCGCGACTACGCGATCTGCCTGCCGATGCTCAAGCACTTGGGTATCTCCTCGCTCAAGCTGATGACCAACAACCCGCGCAAGGTCAAGGCGCTCGGCGACATGGGTATCCCGGTGGCCAACCGCGTGCCGCTGCAACTGGGTCACAACCCGCACAACAGCAAGTACCTGGCCACCAAGGCCGGCAAGCTCGGGCACATGCTCGGCAAGCTGCACCAGGGTGAGGTCGAGCGGCCTTGACCCGCGCCGCGGTCAAGCGCCGGTTGGCCCTGCTCTGGTGGCGGCAACTGGCACTGACCCTGGCTCCGCTGTTTCTAATCAACGTGCTGGTCGGAGCTGGGCGCCAACCGGGCGTGCTGGCCATGCCATTGTTCGTTGCCGGGTTGGCCTCGCTGTTCGTCAGCTTGCCCCTGTTCAGCGCCTACAAACGCGCCTTGTTCGCCACCGCAAAAGCCCTGAATACTGCCGGCGAGCCCGCCGCCTGGCTGACCCTGGCCGAGCGCCGCCGGCCGGCATTGCTGGGCGCCGGGCTGCCGGCCTGGATCGCCGCCCTGGCAGTGTTCGCCGGGCTGGAAGCGGTGCCGCAGATCCTGCTGGCGCTGGCCAGTATCGTGGTGCTCTACCTCTACCGCATTCCCCGGCAGTTCTGATGCGTGGCGTGCTGCTGGCGCTGCTGTTGCTGCAGGCGACCTCGCTGCTGGCTGCCGAGCGGGTGGTGAGCCTGGCACCGTCACTGAGCGAAATCGTTCTCGAGCTTGGCGCCGCCGACACGCTGGTCGGCGTGCTCGATGGTGGCGAGCGCCCCCAGGCGCTGGCCCATGTGCCCTCCGTCGGCCGTTATGGACAACTGGAGATGGAAACCCTGCTGGCCCTGCAACCGGATCTGCTCCTGGTCTGGCCGGGTAGCATCAGCGTCGCTCAGCGCGAGCAATTGCAGGCGTTCGATATTCCCATGCTGGTGCTCGAGCCCCATTCGCTGGACGAGCTGGCTGGGCAATTCCTGCTGATCGGCGAGCAGCTCGGTCGACCACAGGCGGGGCGGCGCCTGCATGATGCGTTCATCGATGGCCTGCAAGCACTGCGTAGCCGTTATCGGCGTGACGAGCCCTTGCCGGTGTTCTATCAGGTGTGGGATGCGCCGCTGTATACCCTGGGTGGCGTGCAGATCGTCAGCGATGCCTTGCAGGTCTGCGGCGCGCGCAACGTTTTCGCCGACCTCAAACTGGCCGCGCCGCAGGTCAGCATCGAGGCGGTGCTGCAGCGCGACCCGGCGCTGATCCTAGCCGGTGATGCTCGCCAACTGCAGGCCTGGAGCCGCTGGCCGCAGCTGCGCGCCGTGCGTCTCGGGCAATTGCGCGTGCTGCCGGACAAGGGCCTGGAGCGTCCAAGCTTTCAGATGCTCGGCGCCACGGCCCGGCTTTGCGAGGTGCTGGCGTCAGCCAGGTGATCGCCGTCAAGGCTTGCGCTCGGGGCGTGCGATGACGCTGGTAAAGCGCGTCGCCAACTGGCAGATTGGTCGCCTTCCGGTTCATTGCAGACGTTATGAAAGCCCCCGTATCCCCCTGGTTTTCGCCCGCCAGCGCCTTGATCGTCGGCGCCGCGCTCCTGCTGGTCTTCCCCCTCAAACTGCTGCCCAGCCTGCTGGCCGGCCTGCTGGTGTTCGAGCTGGTCAACCGCCTGGCGCGGCCGATGCAGCGTCTGCTGGCGGGGCACATGGGGCGCGTGCTGGCCGTTGGCGTGCTGAGCGTGCTGGTGATCGCCGTGCTCGGGCTGATCTTCGCCGGCGCCTTTTCCCTGCTGATGCACGAACTCAACAACCCGGGGCGGATGATGGGCAAGCTGCTCGGCGTGGTCGACCGTGCCCGCGAGCAGTTGCCCGAAGCGCTGGTGGCCTACCTGCCGGCTAACGTCGACGACATCCGCGTGGCGCTGCACGACTGGTTGCGCGGGCACATCAGCGAGCTGCAACTGCTCGGCAAGGGCGCCGTGCACATGTTCGTCACCGTGCTGATCGGCATGATTCTCGGCGCGGTGATCGCCCTGCAGAGCGTGCCCGAGCCGGATCAGCTCAGGCCCCTGGCCGGCGCCTTGCTGACCCGCGTGCAGCGTTTCGTCGAGGCGTTTCGCAACATCGTCTTCGCGCAGATCAAGATCTCGCTGCTCAACACCACCTTCACCGGCATCTTCCTGATGGGTGTGCTGCCGCTGTTCGACGTGCACCTGCCGCTGACCAAGACGCTGATCGTGATCACTTTCGTGGCCGGCCTGCTGCCGGTGGTCGGCAACCTGATCTCCAACACCGCGATCTTCGTGGTCGGCCTGTCGCTGTCGATCTGGGTGGCGCTGGGGGCGCTGGCCTACCTGATCGTCATCCACAAGGTCGAATACTTCCTCAATGCGCGCATCGTCGGCGGGCAGATCAAGGCCCGAGCCTGGGAGCTGCTGCTGGTCATGCTGGTGTTCGAGGCCGCCTTCGGCATCGCCGGCCTAGTGGCGGCGCCGGTCTACTACGCCTACGTGAAAAGCGAGCTCAAGGCCCAGGGCTGGGTGTGATCATGCCGGGTGGATCGCCCTACTACGCCTACGTGAAAAGCGAGCTCAAGGCCCAGGGCTGGGTGTGATCATGCCGGGTGGATCGCCCTCGCAGCTTTTACCGATTGCGCCGATCAGGTAGGAGCCACTTGCGGGCGACTTTCTGACTCAGGGCCTGTTCACGACCTTTCGATGGGGCGCCGCGAGCAATGGCGGCAGGAAGGCAGAAGCGGTCGCTCGCCACGTGGGGTGGATCGGGGCGCGTAGCTGACGCTCTTTTCATCCACCGTTGCGATCAAGAAGCGGTGGACGGGTCGGGCCGCGTAGGTGAAGCGTCGTCTACGCGACCTGGTCTACCCTACAAATGTCCGGTCCCGCCATTTCGCCGCCAATCAGTACGGATTCGGGTTTGCCAGGTGAACAAGTACATCAACGGCTCTCAGAGCGCCGGCGTCCAGGTCAGTGACAGCAGGGCAGTACGGCCTTCCTCCCGATATTCGCGGTAATTCGTCACGGGCCAGCTTCCATCGCTGTACTGGGCACGGCTGTAACCCTTGTCCAGCACGTTATCCACTTTCAGCCCCAGGGCCAGCTCCGGTGTTGCCTGCCAATTGCCGCGCAGGCCAAGTAGCCCATGGCCGGCGATCTCGCGCTGATTGTCGACATCGTCGTAGCTGCGGCTGACCGCCTGCCAGGTAGCGCCGAATGACCAGTCGCCGAACTGGCGATCCACATCCAGGTTCAGGGTGCGCTTAGCGCGGCGATTCAATTGCTTGCCGGTGCTGCGGTCGCGCGGGTCGATCAGGTTCATGCCAAGTGCCACCTGCCAGCCCAGCAGCTCGTGTTGCAAGCTGGCTTCGAAGCCGTTGATACGCGCTTTGTCGATGTTCTCGGCGGGCCACCCGTTGATCGCATCACGCAAATCGGTGCGGTACACCGAGGCCTGCAGTGCGGTGCGCCTGGCCAGTTGGCTGCGCCACTGCAGCTCGTAAGATTTGGAGGTCTCCGGCCCCAGATTCGGGTTGCCGCCACCTGGCCAGTAGAGGTCGTTGAAGGTTGGCGCACGGAAGCCTTCGGCGTAGGAGAAGATCAGCTCGTTGCGCCCATCGAGCTGGTAGCCCAGAGCTCCGCTGAAGGTGTTGGCGCTGCCGAACTGCTGGTTCTTCTCATGACGCAGGCCCAGTTCGGTACTGAAGCGCTCGCCGCGATATCGGTGCTGCGTGAGCAGGGCATGGTTCCAGCGGCTGTCCTGGGCATAGGCGGTATTGCTGTTGAGCCGTTCCTGGTAGCCATCGGCACCGATTACCAGGCTGTGGCCTTCGCCCAGGTCGAGGGTGTTGAGCCAGGCCAGGCTGTTGCGGTAGGTGTTGAACGGGCTGCTGGCGGGCACGTCGTCGAAGCGCTCGACGGAGCGGTTCTCACTGTGGCCGACTTCCAGGCGGCTTTTCCAGTCAGGTTGAGGCCGGGCGTCGAGGAACGCGGAGTAGCTGGTCAGTTGGTAGTCCGCGTATGGATAGGCGCCCTCCCAGCCCCCGTCGTATTCGCTTTCTCCGCGCTGGTCGAGCACGCTGAAGCCGACTTCCAGCGCCTCGCTGAAGCGGTGACCGAAGTTGGCGCTGAAGGCATTGTTGCGGTAGGCGTCGCGGTCGCTGTCCGGCGCCATGCGGGCATGGGTGCGATTTATGCCGCGGGTATCATCGGCGCTGAGGCTGAGGTTGAACCGGGTGTCTGCATCGCCACCGGACAGGCCCAGGCTGCGTTCCCAGGTGTGGTTCGAGCCATAGCCGACGCGCAGGCGCGGGTTGAGTCCTTCGCCCGTAGCCCTGCGGGTGAAAATCTGCACCACGCCGCCAATCGCATCGGCGCCATGAATGGCCGAGCGTGAGCCGCGCAGCACCTCGACACGTTCGATCTGCTCGACATTCAGGTATTCCAGCGGCGCGCCGCCGGCGGATGCCGAACCGATGCGCTGGCCGTCGACCAGTACCAGGCTCTGGGCTGTCTTGGTGCCGCGAATGTACAGGCCGCTGGTGCTGCCGCGCCCACCGGCACGGGTGACCTGCACCCCTGGCACCCGGCTTAGCAGGTCCAGCACGCTGCTGGGCTGCAGGCGTTCGATATCGGCGCGGGTGAATACCGTGGTGGGCGTGCTGCTGTGCTCGCGTGGCTGCAAGTCACGGTTGCCCGTTATCACGGTTTCGGACAGCTTGAGCGCCTCGTCGTACGTGGTGGTGGTCGCGAACGCCAGGCCTGGCGACAGGGCGCTGGCCAGCATCAGGTGAAGGTGTTTCATGGTGGATGTCCTCGCAGGTCGGCAGACTTTCGAGGAGGGCGAGCACAAGCGCAGCGCATGCTGACGCCTGACGGTGGTGCCCTCCGCAACACACGTCTCGTCCTGCAAGGCCGGTATCCGGGCTTTCGACCTGCAAGCGCTCGCCTTCCCGGTAGACCCAGTGGCGGTTGAGCGGTTGTGCAATCGGCTGATTGCGGTCGATTACCGTTGCGGGGGCAGCGTCGGCTTGGCACGCAGAGCGCGCGCACCGACTTCCCGTTTAACGCGCGGCGTGGCAGCGCCGCGTGCACCTGGCAGGAGGTGAACGAGGCGTACCTTAGAGATTGACTGTATGAAACACAAGCAAGTCGGTCAGGCTTTGCTTGAGCCTTTTTCAAGACGCCGGCGCACCGCCGCTTCGATGCCCGCTTCGTCCAGGCCGCATTCGGCGAGCATCTGGTCGGGGCGGGCGTGTTCGACGTAGCTGTCGGGCAGGCCCAGATGCAGCATCGGTTTGAGCGTGCCCTGGCCGGCGAGGAATTCGCTGACGGCGCTGCCGGCGCCGCCCATCACGCTGTTTTCCTCGATGGTCACCAGCAGGTCGTGGCTGGCGGTGAGTTCACTGACCAGCGCTTCGTCGAGGGGTTTGACGAAGCGCATGTCCACCACGGTGGCGTCCAGGGTTTCGCCGACGCGCAGAGCTTCTGCCAGCTGCACGCCGAACACCAGCAGAGCCACGCCATTGCCCTGGCGACGCACCACGCCCTTGCCGATCGGCAAGGGCGTCAGCTCGCGGTCGATCAGCGCGTTGGGGCCGCTGCCGCGCGGGTAGCGCACCGCCGCCGGGCCAGTGAACTGGTAACCGGTGGTGAGCATGTGGTGCAGCTCGTTTTCATCGCTCGGCGTCATGATCAGCATGCCGGGGATGCAGCGCAGGTAGGAGAGGTCGAAGCTGCCCGCGTGAGTCGGGCCGTCTTCGCCGACCAGGCCGGCGCGGTCGATGGCGAACAGCACGTCGAGGTTCTGCACCGCGACGTCGTGGATCAGCTGATCGTAGGCGCGCTGCAGGAAGGTCGAGTAGATCGCCACCACCGGCTTGGCGCCTTCGCAGGCCATGCCGGCAGCGAGCGTTACCGCGTGCTGTTCGGCGATGGCCACGTCGAAGTAGCGATCCGGGTGGCGTTCGCTGAAGGCCACCAGGTCCGAGCCTTCCTTCATGGCCGGGGTGATGGCCATCAGGCGTTCGTCATGGCCGGCCATTTCGCACAGCCACTGGCCGAACACGCTGGAGTATTTCGGGCCGGACGGCTTCTTCACCTTGGCCGGCGCGTTGATCGGCTCCAGCTTGGTGATGGCGTGGTAGACGATCGGGTCGACTTCGGCGGGTGCGAAGCCCTTGCCCTTTTTGGTGACCACGTGGAGGAACTGCAAACCCTCCAGGTCGCGCATGTTGCGCAGGGTGGCCAGCAGGGTCGGCAGGTCGTGGCCGTCGATGGGGCCGATGTAGTTCCAGCCCAGCTCTTCGAACATGGTGCCCGAGACCAGCATGCCCTTGGCGTGCTCTTCGGTCTTGCGGGCGATTTCCCAGGCGCCGGGCAGTTTGGACAGCACCTTCTTGCTGCCCTCGCGCACGTTGGCGTAGGTGCGGCTGGAGAGAATCTTGGCCAGGTAATTGGACAGGCCGCCGACGTTCTTGGAGATCGACATGTCGTTGTCGTTGAGTACCACGAGCATGTTGGCCTTCACGTCCGCCGCGTGGTTGAGCGCTTCGAAGGCCATGCCGGCGGTCAATGCGCCGTCGCCGATCACCGCCACCGATTTGCGCTTGCTGCCCTGGCGCTGGGCGGCGATGGCCATGCCCAATGCGGCGCTGATCGAGGTGCTGGAATGCCCGACGCCAAAGGTGTCGTACTCGCTTTCCGAACGACGCGGGAAGGCAGCGATGCCGTCCTTCTGGCGCAGGCTGCCCATGCGCTCGCGGCGGCCGGTGAGGATCTTGTGCGGGTAGGCCTGATGGCCGACGTCCCAGACCAGGCGGTCGTCGGGCGTATCGAAGACGTAGTGCAGGGCGACGGTCAGCTCGATCACCCCGAGGCCGGCACCGAAATGCCCGCCGGTCTGGCCGACCGTGTAGAGCAGGTACTGGCGCAGTTCATCCGCCAGGGTTTCCAGCTCGGCCTCGCCGAGGCGGCGCAACTCATCCGGCGTGTTGGCGCGGTCGAGCAGCGGCGTCAGCGGGCGTTCGCGGGGAATCTCGTGGAAAGTCGTCGGCATCAGGCGAGTCGTTATAGGAATTCAAAATAGTGGGGCAGTCTACCTGATGCGATGACCCTAGCCCAAGGGAGGACTTGGGCGTGGTTGCCGCAGCAGCGATGTCAGATAGACAGCGGTTCAGTTGCGCCGTTCGACGATATAACGAGCCAGTTCGCGCAGCGGCTCGGCGGCCTCGCCGAACGGTTGCAGCGCTTGCAGCGCCTGGTCGCGCAGCTCCAGGGCGTAGGCCTTGGCCGCGGCCATGCCGAGCAGCGCCGGGTAGGTGGGCTTGTCGTTCGCCTGATCCTTGCCCTGGGTCTTGCCCAGGGTCGCGGTATCGCTTTCCACGTCGAGGATGTCGTCCTGTACCTGGAATGCCAGGCCGACGGCGCGGGCGTAGGTGCTCAGCGCCGCGAGGCTTTGCTCGTCGGCGCGGCCACTGGCCAGGGCGCCGAGGCGCACGGCGGCTTCGATCAATGCGCCGGTCTTGTGGCGATGCATGATTTCCAGCGCGGGTTGCTGCAGTTGCTGGCCCACCGAGCCGAGGTCGATGGCCTGGCCGCCGACCATGCCGGCGGGGCCGGCCGCATCGGCCAGGGCGGCGAACATGCTCAGGCGAATCTCGGCGCTTTGCGGGTTGTGCCGCTCGCTGGCGAGCACGGCGAATGCCAGGCTCTGCAGGCCGTCACCGGCAAGAATCGCGGTGGCTTCGTCGAAGGCGATGTGGGTGGTCGGCTGGCCGCGGCGCAGGTCGTCGTCGTCCATGGCCGGCAGGTCGTCGTGCACCAGGGAATAGGCGTGGATCAGCTCTACCGCACAGGCCGCGCCATCGGCCTGTTGCGCGCTGCCGCCGAGGGCTTCGCAGGCGGCATAGGCGAGCAGCGGACGCACGCGCTTGCCGCCGTTGAACACGCTGTAGCGCATGGCGGCGTAGAGGCGTTCGAGTTCGACCCGCGGCGCGGCGAACAGCGGTTCGAGGGCGGCGTCGACCTGCTTCTGGCAGCGCGCCTGGTAGGCGGCGATCATAGCGGCTCGTCCGTTTCGAACGGCGCCGCTTCCAGGGCGCCGTCGCGCTCTAGGAGGATCTGCACTTTCTGCTCGGCCTGGGTCAGGGCCGCCTGGCATTCGCGGGTCAGGCCGATGCCTTGCTCGAAGGCGCTCAGCGACTCCTCCAGCGACAGCTCGCCATTCTCCAGGCGCTCGACGAGGGTTTGCAGCTCGGTGAGGGATTGCTCGAAATCGAGCGCGGCTTTCTTACGGGCCATGGTCAGCAGGTCTCAGGCGGGGTTCGCGGTCGCCGCGACACTAGCAGAGGGCTCTGTCGCGAGCAAATCAACCCGGGTGGGCGATTTGTATGGATATACAGTATTCTGTCGGGCGTTCATCCCCTGATGGCAGTACCCGATGCGCCTGTTTCTTTGCGAAAAGCCGTCCCAAGCCAAAGACATCGCCAGCGTGCTCGGCGCCACGCGGCGCGGTGACGGCTGCTGGCTGGGCAACGGCGTGACGGTCACCTGGTGCATCGGCCATTTGCTCGAAACCGCGCCGCCGGATGCCTATGACGCACGCTACAAGCGCTGGGTGCTGGACGACCTGCCCATCGTCCCGCAGCAGTGGAAAATGCGCGTCAAAGGCAAGACCGCCGCCCAGTTCAAGGCCATCAAGCGCCTGCTGGGCGAGGCCGGCGAACTGGTGATCGCCACCGACGCGGACCGTGAAGGCGAGATGATCGCCCGCGAGCTGCTCGAGCATTGCCGCTACCGCGGGCCGATTCAGCGTTTGTGGCTGTCGGCACTGGATGATGCTTCGATCCGCAAGGCCCTGGCGGCGCTCAAACCGGGCGCCAGCACCTACAACCTCTATCAGTCGGCGCTCGGTCGCTCGCGGGCGGACTGGCTGATCGGCATGAACATGAGTCGCCTCTTTACCTTGCTGGGGCGCAAGTCCGGCTATCAGGGCGTGCTGCCGGTCGGCCGCGTGCAGACGCCGACCCTGCGCCTGGTGGTCGATCGCGACCGCAGCATCGCCGACTTCGTACCGGTGCCGTTCTGGGCCATCGACGTCACCCTCGATGGCAATGGCACGCCGTTCACCGCTGGGTGGCGCGCGCCCCAGGACGACTGCGACGAGCAGGGCCGCTGCCTCAAGCAATCAGTTGCCCAGCGCGCCGCCGAGGCCATGCAGGTCGCCGAACATGCCGTGCTGAAAAAGTTGAAGACCGAGCGCATGCGTGAAGTGCCGCCGTTGTTGTTCGATCTTGGCACGCTGCAGCAGGTGTGCTCGAAGAAGCTCGGCCTCGGCGCCCAGGAAACCCTGGACATCGCCCAGAAACTCTACGAGACCGACAAGCTAATCACCTATCCGCGCAGCGATTGCGGCTACCTGCCGCTCAGCCAGCATGCCGAAGCTCCGGCCATTCTCGCTGCACTGGGGCATGCCGATCCGGGCCTGCGCGAGGTGCTGGCGCATACCCAGGCGCAGCGCCGCTCGCGGGCCTGGAACGATGCCAAGGTCAGCGCACACCACGGCATCATCCCGACTCTGGCAGCCGGCGGCCTGGCGCGCTTGAGCGGCCGCCCGCGCGCCGTCTATGAGCTGATCCGCGCCCGCTACCTGGCGCAGTTCCTGCCCAACCACGAATATGACCGCACCCAGGCCGACTTCGACTGCGCCGGCCATTACCTGCGCGCGGTCGGCAAACAGGTCGTCGAGCCGGGCTGGAAGCGCGCGCTGCCCGAAGCCCTGGCACCGAGCAAGGGCCGTGAGGCGCCTGCGCCCCAGGCCTTGCCCGCGCTCTATGAAGGCCAGTCGTGCGCAGTGCGTGAGGTGACGCTCAAGGATCAGTTCACCCAGCCGCCCAAGCCGTTCACCGAGGGCGACCTGATCCAGGCCATGAAGAACGTCGCGCGGCTGGTCGAGGATCCGCGCCTCAAGCAGAAGCTCAAGGACACCACCGGCATCGGCACCGAAGCCACTCGCGCCGGCATCATCCAGGGCCTGCTCGATCGTGGTTACCTGACCAAGCAGGGCAAGACCCTGGCCGCCACCTCGGCAGCCTTCGGGCTGATCGATGCGGTGCCACGCGCCATCGCCGACCCTGGTACCACTGCGATCTGGGAGCAGGCGCTGGACATGGTGCAAAGCGGTGAGATGCCGCTGGAAGAGTTCGTCGCCAAGCAGTCGGCCTGGATGAGTAAGCAGATCGAGCGCTGCCGCGGGCTGCAACTGAACATCAGCGGTCCGCCACCGGGCGGCAAGCCGGCGTGGCGAGGTAAACGCAAGGGTGGCGCTGGCAATGGCAAGTCCGCCGGCCGGGGCGGAGCCGCTGGCAAGCGCACCAGCCGAGCCACTCCAAAGAAGTAGCTGCCGCTCGCCGGGGTTCGCGGTAACCGTTGCATAGTTAGGCACCGCATCCCGCGAGAAACCGCCAGTCAGCGCGCGAGAGCGCCGCCCCTGGCGCGTAGAGATTGTGGCCATTCCGCGATTCTGCGCCGTCGCACCATTCGCCCTCGGCGCGAAGCGATTGTGGCCATTGCGCGATTCTGTGTCGTACGCACCATTCGCCCCGGGGCGGGGGCCCTACGCGGGTGTGGGCCGGCCGCCGTTTTGCTGGCTCTGCGCCGCCGATTCCTAACCTGACGGTCAGCATTTGCCCGGTGCCGCCCATCCGCCCGTTGCATGCGCGGAGTATTCCCAAATGGAAATTTTCCGTTACCATCCGGCGCGTTGAATTTAACGAACGGGTTTCATTTGCTTGCTCGTTCGTGCCGCAAAGCCCGTCTGCGGCTTGTTTTAAAGGGTTTCAAGGTGCCTTTCGGGGCTCTGGTCGATGGCGAAAGCACTGGCCGGGCACCGCTGGTTTGCACCGCTATGTGGAGTAAAACGAACATTCAACTCGGTGTGCCGGCGCTTTTTCAGGCAGCACCGCGCGGTAGATGGCTCGGCGGTCACGGTGATGACGGGGCCTTTTTCTGATTCAACCGGATGGATTTCGGCAAGGAACTATTGCCCGAGACCGGCTCGCCGGATCCGGAAACGCTCACATGGACAGCGATCACACAGCGAAGCCTGCTGACGCGCCGCATGGCGTCGTGCGCAGCGGCCCGGCTTCAACTGTTTCCAGCAAAATCAATAAGAGGTAGTCCTTCTATGGATGCGGTATCAGCCGAACAGGCAAAGCAGGAGCCTGAGAGCAAGCTCAGTGCGTCATTGAAGCCCCGGCACCTCACCATGATGTCCATCGCCGGTGTGATCGGCGGGGCGTTGTTCGTCGGCTCCGGCAGCGTGATCCACAGCGCCGGGCCGGCAGCGGTGCTGGCCTACCTGGCGGGCGGCATTCTTGTCGTGCTGATCATGCGCATGCTCGGTGAGATGGCCACCTCCTCGCCGGACACCGGCTCGTTCTCCACCTACGCCGAGCGCGCCATCGGCCGCTGGGCCGGTTTCACCATCGGCTGGTTGTACTGGTGGTTCTGGGTCATCCTCATGGCCTGGGAAGCCTACGTGGCGGGCACCATCCTCAATGGCTGGTTCCCGGAGGTCAGCGTCAACGTCTTCGTGCTGGCCGCCACCCTGGTGCTGATCAGCATCAACTTCTTCAACGTCAAACACTACGGCGAGTTCGAGTTCTGGTTCGCGCTGATCAAGGTGGTGGCGATCCTCTGCTTCCTGGCGGTCTGTACCCTGGCGGTGCTCAGCCTGTGGCCGACCGGCGAGACGCGCGGCTTCAGCAACCTGACCGCCCAGGGTTTCATGCCCAACGGTATCGAGTCGGTGGTGGTGGCCATCCTCGGCGTGATGTTCGCTTTCCTCGGCGCCGAGATCGTCACCATCGCCGCCTCGGAAGCCAAGGACCCGGCCAATCAGATCGTCAAGGCGACCAACTCGGTGGTCTGGCGCGTGTGCCTGTTCTACATCGGCTCGATCTTCCTGATCGTCTGCCTGGTGCCCTGGAACGACCCGTTGATGGCGCAGTCCGGCTACGGTTCCTACCGCCGCACCTTGGAGCTGCTGGGCATTCCTTACGCCGAGCTGGTGATGAACTTCGTGGTGCTGACCTCGGTGAGCAGCTGCATGATCTCGGCGCACTACACCGCCTCGCGCATGCTGTTCTCGCTGTCCACCCGTGGCGACGCGCCGCGCTTCCTGAAGATCACCCGTACCGGGACCGGCGTGCCGGTGTTCGCGATCATTGCTTCCTGCTCGGTGGCCATCTTCGTGGCGCTGATCAACTTCAGCGAAACCCTGCGCCCCAAGGACGTGCTCGACACCCTGATGAACACCACCGGCATGATCGCCTTGCTGGTGTATTTGGTGATCGCCTTCTCGCAACTGAAGATGCGCCGCAAGCTGGAAGCCGAGGGCAAGGACATCCGCCTGAAAATGTGGCTGTTCCCCTGGCTGACCTACCTGGTGATCCTGTTCATCGTCGGCTCCCTGGTGACCATGGCGTTCGTCGAGGAGTATCAGGTGCTGGTCATCTCCACCGGCGCGGCCGCGGCTGTTGTCGTGGCACTGGGCGTGATGGTGCACATGCGCGCGAAGAAGGCGCTCACACGCTGATCGTTCAGGTATGATCGCCAGAAAAGGGGTGCACTCATCGAGTGCGCCCCTTTTTAGTAGCCGCTACTTCATAGGTAAGGGAAGCGAATGAAAGAGTACAAGGTCGTCATCTATCAGGAAGGCATGCTGGGTTCGCTGGTGCTTGGTGCGTCCAAGGTCAACCCGCTGCGTTTCACCGAATTCCTCAACCGCAACGCCCGTGAAGGCTGGCGCGTGGTGACCATGGAAAAGGACATCCGCCGCATGTTGCTGCTGTGGCGCCGCGAGGCCTACGTGGTGGTGATGGAGAAGGACGTATGAGATTCGCCGGGCCCGGCGCGCTGCTGATTTTCGTCGGCTGGTCGCTGCTGGCCATCGTGCAGCTGTGGGCGCCGGTGCTGTCCAGTGAGCACTTTCTCAAGGTGACGCTCACCGCGGGCATCCTGCTACTGGTGCTGATGGCCGTGCGCAGCTACTGCGCCGACCGCAAGCTCAAGGATGACGGCTTTCTCGACGGTTGACGGGCCGGCACTGCCGCGCGCCCTTGAGCTACCTGACGCGGCTTGGCGCTACAGGGCTGATCATTCCAGCTGTTCGCTCGGCATTACCCGATTGCGACCGTCGCCCTTGGCGGCGTACAGGGCGATGTCGGCGGCGGCGACCAGCTCGGCGGGCGTGAGCATCGTCTGCCCCGGAACGCAGGAGGCGACGCCGATGCTCAGGGTCAGCCTGGCGTAGGGCGAGCCTTGATTGGCGATTGCCAGGGCCTCGACATCGGCACGGATGCGCTCGGCTACCGCCATGGCCGCCTGGCTGTCGGCGCCCGGCAGAACCAGCGCCAGTTCTTCGCCGCCGTAGCGAGCGGTGGTGTCCACGCTGCGCCGGGCATGGCGCTTGAGCACGTCCGCTACCTGCCGGAGCGCCTCGTCGCCGGCCGGGTGGCCGTACTGGTCGTTGAAGCGCTTGAAGTAGTCCAGATCCAGCAGCACGAACGACAGCGCCTGGCGCTGGGCCGCGGCAGACTGGAAGGCGGTGTGCAGCGCTTCGTCCAGGCGCCGGCGGTTGGCCAGGCCGGTCAGCGCGTCTTCACCGGCGATGATCTCCAGCGCGTGGTTGGCCAGCGCCAGGTCACGGTGCATGCTCTGCAGGCGTGCCTCCATCCGCCCCTGGCGGCCCAGGGCGCGCCAGATCAACCAGCCCATGGAAAGCAGGATGACCAATATGCCGGCAGCCAATGACCAGTTTTGCAATGAGCGACTGCGCCAGGCAGCCATCGCTTCCTCTTCACCCAGGGAGGCGGCCACCAGAATCGGGTATTGGTCACTGGTGTCGAAGCCATAGATGCGCTTCACGCCGTCGATCATCGCCGTGAGCACCATGTTGCCGCGCGTTACGCCCTCTTCGCTCACCCGGCGCAGCAATGGGCTGCTGGACATGTTCAGGCCGGCGTGCTGATCCGAATCCTTCGACCTGACTAGCAAGGTGCCGTCGCGCTTGGCCATGCCGATCACGCCCTGACTGCCCACGTCGATGGTCTGGTAAAAATCCACGAAGTGATGGACCAGAAGCGTGGCCATTACCACGCCACGAAACTCGCCGTCGGCATCGCTCAGCCGCAGCGTCAGGGAGATCACCCACTCGCCAGTCATGCGGCTTTGTACAGGCGGGCCTATATACAGGCCAGTCACCTCGTTCGCGCGCTGAGCGACGAAATATTCACGATCCAGAGCGGTGTAATTGGTGATGGGATTGGGCACCGTCGTCAGCACCGGGCGGCCGTCAGCGTCGAGCACCGTAAAGCCCTGCACATCGGTCAGGACCGCCGCTTGCGCATGCGCCACCTCAAGCACTTCATTCAGGTTCGCCGGGCCATAACCAGATATCTCCAGCTTGCGCTGGATGCCGACCAGCACTGTATGAGCATCGCGAATGGTCGACTCGGCCTGCCGGGTCAGCGCTGTCGCCAGGTTCTCCATATCGGCAATGTGTTGGCGCAGCGCCTCGCGCCTGTCCCACTCGACCTGCAGATAGGTGAGCAACAGCACGGCCAAACCCACCACACTGGTCATGATCGCGACCAGGCGTCTGAGGTAAGTGATCTTGGAGGTCTGACTCGTCAAGGTACGGGCCCGGCTAGGCTGGTTGGGCTCGTATCGTCAGCGTGAAAAGCACGGCGGGATAGGAACGTCGTGCAAATTATGAACAGAGCGGCGGGGAGATTGCACGTGGTTTTGCTGCGCTTTGAGCACGCAATCGTTTGCCTCCAGACGCGCCCGCTCGGGCCTTCGCACACGCCGCGGCGTATCGGATTGGCACTCGACAGAGCGCATCGGTATACTCCGCCAGCCTTCTGGGGGCCTATAGCTCAGTTGGTTAGAGCAGAGGACTCATAATCCTTTGGTCCACGGTTCGAGTCCGTGTGGGCCCACCACCTTCAAAGCCGCGCACTGCGCGGCTTTTGCGTTTCTGCGCCAGCCATTTCAATCGCTGCGCACCGTCCTACGAGGCCATCTTCCTATTCATTGCGCCCTATTCGGCTCACCGAATGAGCCGAATAGCGTTTCTAATCGGCTCACGCCGCGGTAGAGCCAGAGCCGTTTGCCCTAGAACTATGGTCGCACCCTCTTGGGTCATTGATGGCAATTAGCCATTATACAGGCCAGCGCCAGGCTATTGGATTTCGGCACACCTGCACGCCCTGCAACCGGGCGCTCTGCAAGTCGCTCGGCTCAAGGAAGAAAATGGATTACAGCCCGATTATCGGCCTGCTCAAATCGCCATTGGCCAAGGGCCATATCGGCGAACTGCTGGTGCGCTTCTTCGCCCACAGGCAACTCGATGAGCGCACCTACCGCCGCCTGCATAACGTCACCCTGAATACGCCCGACGGCACCACGCAGATCGACCACGTCTTCCTCTCGCCCTACGGCATCTTCGTGCTGGAAACGAAGAACATGAGCGGCTGGATCTTCGGCGGCGAGAGGCAGGCGCAGTGGACGCAGAAGCTCTACAAACGAACCTTCAAATTCCAGAACCCACTGCGGCAGAACTACAAGCACCTCAAAGCCCTGGAAGCCACCCTTGGCGTCAGCCCCGAGCATCTGCACTCGGTCATCACCTTCGTGGGCGGCAGCACCTTCAAAACCGAAGTGCCAGCCAACGTGACCCAAGGCATCGGCTTTATTCGCTATATCCAGTCATTCCAGCAGCCGGTATTCAGCGAGGCTGAAGTCGACGCCATGCTGCACACCCTGCAAACCGGCCGCCGTGCGCCGACCTTTGCTACTCACCGTGAGCATGTGCAAAACCTCAAGCGCCGTAGCGATCCTACAGCCGAGCGGCAATGCCCGAAATGCGGCAGCGCGTTGCTGGTTCGCACCGTGAAAACAGGAGCGAGAGCGGGGCAGCAGTTTTGGGGCTGCTCGGGGTTTCCCAAGTGCCAGACGATGCAGAGTCTTTGAAATGCAGAGATGCTTGAAAATCGCAGTCTGCCCCCAACTATTCTTTTTAGGATGCCCAGCTGTCGCTGACGATTACTCCAACGCCTCCCCCTCCGTCCCAACCGGCTAGAAGCCACCACATAAAGGAGTTTCCGAAATGGACTTCATTACCACCGGAGTCATTGCAAGCACTGTTTACGACCTCCTGAAGACCGGCCTGAAGCTCAGTGCTGGTGCACTGAAGGATCGTCTGGGCCAATGGATCAAAGAAGACTTAGTCGCCGAAGCAGTTGCTGGCGAGCTTTCCAAGCTTGATCTTCACGACGGGCTGAGTGAAAAGGCGATATCCCAGCAACTCGATCAGTCTCAGACAATCTCCACGCTGATTCGCGACATCAACGCGAGGGCCGCTCTGGTTGCACCGGCCACTATAACCACCGTCAACCAGACGCACAGCGGCAGCGGCGACAACGTAGGCGGCAACAAAATAGTTAATTGAGCAGCGGGGATAAGCGCGAGTGACCTCTCTTGAGCAACACCACAGCGGTGCTGGGGACAATATCGGCCGCGACAAGATCATCAATGAGATCAAGTCGCTTGCCCCGGCAGACCTCGTCGCACCCATGGAGTTGGTGTTTGAAAGCCTTCGGCAAAAGAACAAGACAACAGCCAAGACCCAGATAGTCATGCTCAAGGCGATCGCGCAGCGAGAGCCCGAATCGGCTGCGCTGGTAGAGGTCATTTCTATCTACGGGGGGCTCGTCGAAGCACAAGATCAGGACGCCGCCTGGGCGACCGTCGCAAAGATCGTTTCACGCGCCATAAACCCTATCATCAGGGACGTTTGCCAGGCCGCTCTGCTGCAACTGTCCAACCGCACCGCACGTGAAGGAGAGGCGAAAGACCTTTATTTGTCTGAGCCCTCACCGGGTGCTTACTCCCAGGAAGCGTATCTGCGTTGTTACGCGGACGAAGAGCAAATACAGACGGCCGTAAAAAGCTTCCCCACGGAGGGCGTACTGACCGGAGCTGTTGAAGGGGCTATTCGGTTGACCGCAACAGATCTGGCGCTTGAGCTGGCAACACGCTTGAACTCACTCTATAGCTCTTACAACGCCAGAGTACTCTTGGCGATAGCTACAGGCGTTGCACTCAATCCAGACCTTGCTGGACACCACTTTTGGCTGAACCGCCCGGAGGTGAAGGAGCGGGTAGACAAGCTCAGAGATATGGCCATTCGACTTCTTGATGAGTCGGGTACCGACGGGCGAGTCCATGACCTTAGCTGTTCGATTCTCAACATATATCAATACCAATCTGCCGAGCTGCTCGATGCGTTGAAAAAGCATGTTCAGCACTTAGACCCGAATAGATCCGAGGTGATTGCTAGGTGCAAGGCATTGGCCGGCGACGATACGTGTCTTTCGCAGGCTGAGAGGGATTTACAGGCAGCGTATGGAGACCCGCAAAAGAGGCAGACATGGTGCCGGCAATTTCTTGAGGCGAGCACGCACCAGCTAGAAGAAGTAGGTCCATTTCTCAATCTGGCCAATCCGGCCGAGCTTGGGGAATGGCTAAGTCGCGAGAGAATATTGGCCGGGGCCTCCGAAATGGAAGAGGCCTATATCAGGCTCGTTGCGGATATTTTTCGACGTCCGGATCAAGACGATAACCCAGTCCATCGGCGTGAAATAAGTGAACATGTAGACCGGTTCACCACCATGTGGGAGGGTTCACTCCACACTATCGCACCAACCGGTCTCTTCGAAATCGCTGAGAAACTATTCGCCCTGAATCTCCCACATATGGCGCTCAAGTTCACGACGCACGTGGTACCTAGCCATGAGCTGTGGCCTTCACCCTATGTTTTAACTCACCTGCACTGCTTGCAGGAAGCCGGGCAGAACAAGACCTTTGACGAAGTTATCGCTCGGGTCAAAGGTGCCGATCAATCAGTAGCACTGCTGAGCTTCCAATCGGTGCAAGCTGAACGTTGCGGCGATATCGACCTAGCGATCAAGCTCAGTGAGTCGATGATCGAACTTACACCTGAGCGACCTTATCCCTGGTACCGGCGCTGCTACCTCCTTGGCCGCTATCATAGCCTGGAAGAGCAACGGCTATTCCATGAGCGAATTCCGGATTCGGTGTTGCTGAACCCCTCACGCGAAGTGAAGGGCATCCTCTTTTTTCTGGCACTCGCTGGTAGCTTCAAGCGAGCAGAATCCCAATGGGTTAAATGGATGATTGAGGACCCACGCGGTCATGCGGTGGATCTAGTTAATTTCCATTTCGGCCTTACTACCCGAGAAACTGAGCCCATGCAGGTTTCGCCCTCGGTAGGTCAATGCCTAACAGCTGTTCAATATAGCCATGAAGGCGACACCCTAATTCGGCTGATTGTCGATGATGAGCTGGAGGGTAGTGAGTGCACCCTGAAGGCGTCCAGTCAGGTAGGGCAGTTATTGCAGAAGCTATCGCCGGGCGATAGCGAAAACTTGAACATGGCCACCTACAAAGTGGAAGAGCATCTTCCACCTTATGTGGCTTGTGTGCGGATCGCCTTGAAGCTGCGTCACGTCCACAACGACGGCAGGGATTGCTTCGTGATGATGCAAATGCCGCCTGACCCTGACGAGTTCATTCCCTTCTTAGTAGAAAAAATGGCAACGGGTGCTGAGAGGCGCGAAAACCTGCAGACAATGGCGGCTATTCCAGGCGGACTCAACCGGTCGACGCAACGTGCTGATTAAAACACTCGGCCGGAGTCGC
>CBIFVM010000039.1:0-35373 GCA_966186235.1 uncultured Pseudomonas sp. | reverse complement strand
GTCACGCAAGGTACTGCCCATGCGCTGGATGCCCTGCTGCAGCACGCCCATTTCGTCGCGACGGGTCACCTGCAGGGTCTGGCTCAGGTCGCCACCGGCGATGCGCTCCACGGCGACCAGGGTTTCCTGCAGCGGGCGGGTGATCTGGCGGGTGATCAGCCACGCAGCCAGGATGCCGACCAGCAAAGCGATCAGCGTGGTGCTCAGTTGCAGGGTGCGGGCCGAGGCCGTTTCGCTGTTGCGGCGCTCGAGCTGAATGGCGGTCAGCTCCTTGCTGATGCGCACGATCTCGTAGCCTTCGTCGGTCAGTTCCTTGCGCGCCACGGCGATGGTTTCGGTGGCGTTCTTGAAGGCCATGACGGCGTTGCGGTAGTTGTCCAGCGCACTGGTGACCTGGCTGACGCGCTGCGGATGCTCGGCAGCGAATGCCTGGCGGAACGCATCCATATCCTTGATGGTGGCATCGATCTGGGCGATGGCCGCGCGCTCGGCGTCGGCGTTTGGCGTGCCGGTGTAGCCACGCACCTGATAACGCACCAGTTGCCAGTCTTCCTTGGCCTTGGTAATGGCCTGGAACTGCGCAGCGCGGCTGTCATCGTAGGGTGGCAGGTTCATCACCGCGGTGTTGATCTCGTCGATCGCTTCGCCAGCGGTCACCGCGTTGCGGGTCATTTCCTGGCGGGCGTCGTTGCTGGCACGGTAGCCACCGCGCATCTTGTTCAGCGACAGCTGATACGCATCGATCTGTGCTCCCTGGGCCTGCAGCAGGCGCACGTTTTCCGGGCTCTTGAAGCGCGACAGAACCTGACCGTGTTGAGCCTTGAAGCCATCGAGGGACTTCTGCACGGTTTCGGCGATCTGCTCGTCGCCGTTTGCCAGCATGTATTGCAGGCGGGTGATGCGCAGGTCGGTCAGCGTGTCGTTCAGGCGCGCAATGTCGGCCGTCCAGTCGCTGCGTTGGATGAGGCTGCCCATGCTGGTCCAGCCGGTCAGCGCGAGTATGCAGGTGAGTGCGAGCACGAGGCCGAAGCCCAAGGCAAGTTTCAAGGTGACGCTGATGTTCGAAAACCAGCTGTTCATTCAATCGTTCTCCGACTTTTATAACCGAGTTAGAGCAGCTGGAGAGTTATTGTTGGACCAGGCTGAATTTTTGAGCGGCACGCATTCTATCGGCAGGCCGATAAATAACTAGAGGCAGGTGAATCGTTTCAGCTGACAGGTGGAGATGCGGGCGAAAAGTTGACGCCCGTAGTAGGAGATAAATCACGATTGTTCAACGATATATCGCCGACAAACGGCAAATCGCCAGTATTCCGACGACCCGAGACGTGACGATCTGTCGCATGCCGAATCAGGCCAATCGCCATACCGCGCCATCCAGCGCCCCATAAATCGCTCGCTGGATGGTTGCTTCGATGGCCATGCCGCCAGTGAACTCGCCGAACGCAGGCAGCAGGGTTGCCGCCGGCTCGATGCTGAAACACGGCATGCGCAGCCGGTCCCGCCCTCGCCCACGCAACACGAACACCGGATGCAGGTGCCCGGCGAGCACGTGGCGGCCCGGGCAGCTCGTCAGCTCGTGACACAGGGCGAACGGCCCCATCGGCCAGGGCTCGCCGACCACCTCGATGCCCAGCTCGGCCGGGGGATCGCCGGCACTGCGATCATGGTTGCCGCGTACCAGCAGGATCTGCAGTGCGGGATTACGGGCTCGCCAGGCCTGCAAGGCGGCCAGGGTGCTGCCACTGCGCGCTGTCCTGGCGTGCAGGAAATCGCCGAGAAAGATCAGTTGCCGGGTGGGATAGTCCTGCAGCAGCCGGTCGATACGTTGCAGGTTGCGCGCCGTGGTGCCCTGGGGCACCGGCTGGCCGAGTACGCGGTAGGTGGCCGCCTTGCCGAAATGCGCATCGGCAATCAACAGCGCCTGGCGGGCCGGCCAGTACAGCGCCTTGTCGGCCAGCAGCCAGAGGGTTTCCCCGGCCAACTCCACTGCCAGATGAGGTGCGCTCATGCAGATCCGGCCTTGGCCTTGCCTCGCGGGCGTCCATCCTTGCGCTTGCGTTCGCTGCGGCGGCTCGCCGGCTCGACCTCGACCAGCGGTGCGTCCGCCACTTGCGGGCCAGGCCCGGCGGCGCGCTCCAGTTCGCCGAGCATACGGGCGATGCGGTCGGCAAGCTTTTCCGAACTGAGCCGCTCGCGAAAGCGCTCGACCATCAACGGGAACGCCAGCGGCGTGGCGCGGCGCAAGGCGTGCAGGTTCAGCCGTGCGGCGCGCATGTCGGCCAGGGTGTGGCGCAGCAGCTGCACGTCCAGCTCCTGGCTCAGCACTTCGTCATGGGCCTGGGCGAGCAACAGATTGCCGGGGTCGTACTGGCGAAACACGTCGAAGAACAGGCCGCTGGAGGCCTGCACCTGGCGCAGGCTCTTGCCTGCGCCGGGATAGCCGCCGAACACCAGCCCGGCGATCCGTGCGATCTCGCGAAAGCGCCGCTGTGCCAGCTCTCCGGCATTGAGGCTGGCGAGCACGTCATGCAACAGATCACGCTCGTCGAACAGCTCGCCGTCGAGCAGTTGCTCCCATTCCACTTCACTGGCGCACAGCAGCTCCAGGCCGTAGTCGTTGACGGCGATGGAAAAACTCAGCGGCCGCCGCTGGCCCAGTCGCCAGGCCAGCAGGCTGGCCAGCCCAAGATGCACGTTGCGCCCGGCGAAGGGATAGAGAAACAGATGCCAGCCTTCGCGCGAATGCAGGGTTTCGGCCAGCAACGTGCCGGGCGCCGGCAATGCCGACCAGTTGGCCTGCACCTCGAGCAGCGGCTGCAGCAGGCGCATTTCCGGGCCCTCGAAACGGCCTTGAGCAGCCTCGCCGAAGCGCGCCACCAGCGCTTCGGCCAGGGTATTGGAAAGCGGCATGCGCCCGCCATTCCAGCGCGGCACGCTGGCCTTGCCGGCAGCGCTACGCTTGACGTACGCAGTCATGTTCTCGACCCGCGCCAGCTCCAGTGGCCGACCGCCGAACAGGAACACGTCGCCGGGCCGCAGGCGGGCGATGAAGCCCTCCTCCACGCTGCCCAGGGAGCCGCCACCGCCGCCCTTGCTCCACCATTTCACGGTGAGGCTGGCATCGCTGACGATGGTGCCCACGCTCATCCGGTGGCGCCGTGCCAGGCGCGGGCTGGGCACCCGCCACACGCCCTCTGCGTCAGGCTCCACCCGCTGGTAATCGGGGTAGGCGCTCAGGGACTCACCGCCCTGGCGCACGAACGCCAGTGCCCAGCGCCATTGCGCCTC
This sequence comes from uncultured Pseudomonas sp., assembly GCA_966186235.1. GTDB lineage: Bacteria > Pseudomonadota > Gammaproteobacteria > Pseudomonadales > Pseudomonadaceae > Aquipseudomonas. The sequence continues at coordinate 32,082 of CBIFVM010000039.1, read as the reverse complement.
GTCGAGGTCGCGATAGGCCCAGGTGCTGCGTACTTCTCGCAGCAGCTCGTCAGGCCGGAAGCCACCGCCGAGCGCCATGCTGACCAGGTGCTGGACCAGCACGTCCAGCGGCTGATGGGGGGATTCACGGGCCTCGATCTGCCCGGCCGCTACCGCATCCTGCAGGGCCGCCGCCTCGAGCAGCTCAACGGCGTGGGTCGGCACCAGGGTGGCGCGCGAGGTACGCCCTGGCGCGTGACCGGAGCGCCCGGCGCGCTGCAACAGGCGTGCGACGCCCTTGGCCGAGCCGATCTGCAGCACACGCTCGACCGGCAGGAAATCGACCCCCAAGTCCAGGCTGGAGGTGCACACCACCGCCTTGAGCTTGCCCTGCTTGAGGCCGTTTTCGACCCAGTCGCGCACTTCGCGAGCCAGCGAGCCGTGATGCAGGGCGATCAGCCCGGCCCAGTCCGGCCGGGCCTCGAGCAATGCCTGGTACCAGAGTTCCGACTGCGAGCGGGTGTTGGTGAACACCAGGCTGACGCTGCTCTTATCCAGTTCTTCGACCACTTGAGGCAGCAACCGCAAACCCAGGTGACCTGCCCAGGGAAAGCGCTCCACCGCCGGCGGCAACAGGGTGTCGATCAGCGGCTTGCCGCCCTGCTCGCCACGCACCAGACGCCCGTTGCCGTCGGGCAGCAGAACCTCCAAGGCGTGAGGCTGATTGCCCAGGGTCGCCGACAGCCCCCAGACGACCAATTGCGGGTTCCACTGGCGCAGCCGCGCCAGCGCCAGCTGCAACTGCACCCCGCGCTTGTTGCCGAGCAACTCGTGCCACTCGTCCACCACCAGCATGCCGACATGGGCGAACTGGTTTTTCGCGTCGGCACCGGTCAGCAGCAGGGTAAAACTTTCGGGGGTGGTCACCAGCGCCGTGGGCAGGCGCCGCGCCTGGCGCTGACGTTCCGCGCTGCCGGTGTCGCCGGTGCGCATGCCCACCGTCCAGGGCAGTTCCAGGCCGTCGACCGGCGCCTGCAAAGCGCGCTGCGTATCGGCAGCCAGGGCGCGCATCGGGGTGATCCACAGCACCGTCAACGGCGCCGCTGCCGGCGCTCGTTTGCTGTCTGGGGCCTTTTTCGGCGGCGCCTTACCGGCGAAACGATTGAGCGCGGCCAGCCACACCGCGTAGGTCTTGCCGGCGCCGGTGGAGGCATGCAGCAAGCCGCTCTGCCCATCGGCGACGGCCTGCCAGACCTCCTTCTGGAAATCGAAAGCCTTCCAGCCGTTACGCCGCAGCCATGTGCTGGCCAGGCTCATGGCAGCAATTCCTGCAGCAGCTCCAGGGTATCGGCCTCCTCCACGCCTTTGTCATGACGCCAGCGCAGCATCCGCGGAAAACGCACGGCGATGCCGCTCTTGTGCCGAGGCGACCGAGCGATGCCCTCGAAGCCCAGCTCGAACACCAGGCTGGGGGTGACGCTGCGCACCGGGCCGAATTTCTCCACCGTGGTCTTGCGCACGATGGCATCGACCTTGCGCATCTCCTCGTCGGTGAGCCCCGAATAAGCCTTGGCGAAGGGCACCAGACGCCGTTCGGGATCGCCCGGCGCACCGTCCCACACGGCAAAGGTGTAATCACTGTACAAACTGGCACGCCGGCCATGGCCGCGCTGGGCGTAGATCAGTACGGCGTCGATGCTCAACGGGTCGATCTTCCACTTCCACCACACGCCGACGTCCTTGCTGCGCCCCACGCCATAGGCCGACTCACGGGCCTTGAGCATCATGCCCTCGACGCCCAGCGAGCGTGAGGCTTCGCGCTGCTCGGCCAGCGCCTGCCAGGTGTCGCCGTGCAGCAGCGGCGACGGCATCAGCCGGGGGCTGGCACAACTGGCCACCACCTGTTCCATCTGCGCACGGCGCTGGTGCTGCGGGTGGCTGCGCCAGTCCTCGCCCTGCCACTCCAGCAGGTCGTAAGCGAGCACCGCCACCGGCACTTCCTCGAGCAGCTTGCGGCTGAGGGTCTTGCGGCCGATGCGCTGCTGTAGCAAGGCGAACGGCTGAATGCCGAATCGTTCGAGCTGCTCCTCTACCTGATCGTTGAGGCGCTCGGCCGGCTCGTCCGCCGCGGCCATCAATTCGCCCTGCCTGGCGGTCGCTTCCGGCGCGTGCCGCCAGACCACCAGCTCGCCATCGATCACCGTGCCGTCGGGCAGCAGCGGCGCCAATTCCTCCAGTTCGGGAAAGCGCTCGCTGATCAATTCCTCGCCCCGCGACCAGACCCACAGCTGGCCGTCGCGCTTGACCAGTTGCGCACGAATGCCGTCCCACTTCCACTCGATCAGCCAGTCGCCGGGCGGGCCCAGGCTGGCGTCGAATTCCTCGAGCGGGCGCTGTAGCGGATGGGCGAGAAAGAACGGATAGGGCTGGCCGCCGCGCTGGGCGTGCTCGTCTTCGGATTCAGCGGCGATAAGCCGTTCGTAAGACGCCGCCGTGGGCCGGTTCGACAGGTCGGTATAGCCGACCAGGCGCTGGGCGACGCGCTTGGCGTCCACCTCGGCGATGGCCGCCAGGGCACGGGTGACCAGCAGCTTGGAAACCCCAACCCGGAATGCGCCGGTGATCAGCTTGATGCTGACCATCAGCGATGGCCGGTCGAGCTGCGCCCACAGGGCATCCAGGCGCATCGCCAGTTCATCGGGCGGCAGGCCGCGCAACGGCAGCAGCTTCTGCTCGACCCACACCGCCAGGCCGTCTCCGGAGGTCGAGGTGGCCTCGGGCAACAACAGTGCGATGGTTTCCGCCAGGTCGCCCACTGCCGAATAGCTTTCCTCGAACAACCACTCGGACAGGCCGGCGCGCTGCATCGCCAGTTCGCGCAGTTGCCGCGAAGGCACCAGTTGCCGAGGCCGGCCACCGGCCAGAAAGTACACGGCCCAGGCGGCATCGGCCGGCTCGGCATCGCGCAGGTAATCCTGCAGGGCAGCGAGCTTGGCGTTGCTCGAGGTGGTGGCGTCGAGGCGCGCATACAGCTGCGCGAAGGCGATCATGAACTCGGCTCCACGGCCGCGTCGTCTTCTTCACCGTATTCAGTGGCGAACGCCTGGGCATCCAGGCCCTGTTCGCGCAGATGGCGAACGAGAATGTTCACCGAACCGTGGGTGACCATCACCCGCTCGGCGCCGGTCTGCTCGATGGCCCACAGTAGGCCCGGCCAGTCGGCGTGGTCGGACAGCACGAAACCGCGGTCCACGCCACGGCGCCGACGCGTGCCGCGCAGCAGCATCCAGCCACTGGCGAAGGCATCGCTGTAGTCGCCGAAACGGCGTATCCAGGTGCTGCCGCCAGCCGACGGCGGTGCCAGCACCAGCGCCTGGCGCAGCAGCGGGTCGCCCTTTGGCACATCACCGGCGTAGCGCGTTTCGGGCAGGTAAACGCCAGCATCGCGATACACCTGATGCAGCGGTTCCATGGAGCCATGACCGAGGATCGGCCCGATGCTTTCGTCGATGCCATGGAGGATTCGCTGCGCCTTGCCGAAGGCGTAGCAGAACAGCACGCTGGCCCGGCCGGCCTGCTGGTTCTGTCGCCACCAGTCATTGATGCCGGCGAAGATCTGCGCCTGGGGCTGCCAGCGATAGATCGGCAGACCGAAAGTCGACTCGGTGATGAAGGTATGGCAACGCACCGGCTCGAATGGCGCGCAGGTGCCGTCCGGCTCGACCTTGTAGTCGCCCGAGGCGACCCAGACTTCGCCCCGGTACTCCAGGCGCACCTGGGCCGATCCCAGCACGTGCCCGGCAGGATGGAAACTCAGGGTCACACCATGGTGGTCGATGGTTTCGCCGTAAGCCAGGGTCTGCAGGTTGATGTCGCGACCCAGGCGCGTGCGCAGGATGCCCTCACCCGGCGCTGCGGCCAGATAGTGGGCGCTGCCGGTGCGCGCATGGTCGCCATGGCCGTGGGTGATGACGGCGCGCTCGACGGGGCGCCAGGGGTCGATGTAGAAATCTCCGGGAGGACAGTACAGGCCTTCGGGCCGCGCAATCACCAGATCCAAGCAGGCGACCTCCGGAGTGGAAAATGAGGGGATGTTGCGGGGCTGGGCCACCGTCAGCGGCGGGAACCGCCGACGGCGACGCCTGCATCAGCGATGCAGGCGCTGGCTCATATGTAGCCCAGTAGCAGCAGTACCAGCACGATGACCAGCACCAACCCGAGGCCGCCGGTAGGCCCGTAGCCCCAGCTGCGGCTGTGCGGCCATGCCGGGATGGCACCAATCAGCATCAGGATCAGAATGATCAGCAGTATGGTTCCCAAGCCCATAGCTATCTCCTTGCTCGTCTGTCGGCGGCCGCCGGTTAGCGACACACCTGGCTTCGGAAGCCTGGATAAGGCGTTCCGTTCGGATTGCAGGGCATGGCGCTACGGCGAAGCCAGCGTCTGGCAGAGCGCTCGACGCAGCGCCATGCCCTACACCTTTTACGACTTGACGGGGAAACGGAAAGTGCAAACTTTAATGACACCGTTTTGCAAAGTGCCGGTACGGGCATCTTGGTTCACCAGCGCGCAGAGGGTTCGCGCCGAGGGCGACGCTCCCACCCGATTCGCGTGATGTCGCGATCTCCGTGTGCGAGCCGCGACCCGCGGCGAATGGTGCTTGCGCCGCCGGTTTTACGGCAAGGCCAGCGTCGAATTCGCGCGGGGCGTGACGGCGACCTGAGCGCCTTATTCGGCCAGGGCGAAACGCGCCGCCCGCTCGATCAGCTCGTCATCGGGGCGTACGCCGGTGTACAGCACGAATTGCTCGACGGCCTGCAGCACGATCACTTCGCCGCCGGTGATCACCGGTTTGCCCAGGGAGCGGGCCAGGCGAATCAGCGGGGTTTCCACCGGTACAGCCACCACATCGAATACCCAGTTCGCCGCCTCCACCGCCTGCTCGTCGAACGCCAGCTGGTCGGCCTCGGCGCCGCGCATGCCAAGGGGCGTGACGTTGACCAGCAACGCTGCCGGCTCGTCGCCCAATGCCTCGCGCCAATGCACGCCGCACTGCTCGGCCAGCGCCCTGCCCGCCGCCTCGTTGCGGGCGACGATAGAGCCGTCGGCGAAGCCGCTGTCGCGCAGCGCGCAGCCCACCGCCTTGGCCATGCCGCCGCTGCCGCGCAGGGCGTAGCGGCTGCTGGTCGGTACGCCATGCTTGTGCAGCAGTTTCACCACCGCGCTGTAGTCGGTGTTGTAACCGGTCAGGCGGCCGTCATCGGCGACGATGGTATTGACCGACTGCAGCGTCGCCGCCGACTCGTGCAGGCCGTCGAGGTGCCTGATGCAGGCTTCCTTGAACGGCATCGACACCGCGCAGCCGCGAACGCCAAGGGCGCGAATGCCGCCGATGGCCGCCGGCAGATCGCTGGTGGTGAAGGCCTTGTACAGGTAATCCAGCTCCAGCTCGCGGTACAGGTAATTCTGAAAGCGCGTGCCGAAATTACCTGGCCGCCCGGACAGCGACATGCACAGGCGGGTGTCTTTGCTGATGCGCAGGGTCATTCGCGAACCTCGGAAATGACGACGCCGGTTCGACAGAGGCATCGAGCCGGCGACAGGGATGTTCAGGGCATGCGGGCCGCGATTCAGTCCAGCAAGGCGAGCGCGTCGGAGCTGGCCTTGCGCACGGCGTCCCAGCCTTCGCTGCTGTCGAGCATCCAGCTGCCACCCACGCACATCACGTTGGGCAGTGCCATGTAGCGCTGCAGGTTGGCCGGGCCGACCCCGCCGGTCGGGCAAAAGCGGATATCGCCAAACGGGCCGCCCAGCGCCTTGAGCGCGGCGGTACCGCCACAGACCTCGGCCGGAAACAGCTTGAAGCGGCGATAGCCCAGGGCATAGCCGACCATGATCTCCGAGGCACTGGCCACGCCAGGCAGCATCGGCACCGGGCTCTGCAGCGCGGCGCGTAGCAGTTCGTCGGTGGAACCAGGGCTGACGATGAACTGCGCGCCGGCCTCCTCCACCGCTTCGAGCATATGGCGATCGAGCACCGTGCCGGCGCCCACGCACAGGTGCGGGCGTTCTTCACGCAGGCGGCGAATGGCGGTCAGGCCATGGGGCGAGCGCAGGGTGATTTCCAGCACCTGCAGGCCGCCGGCATCCAGGGCGTCGGCCAGCGGCAGGATGTCTTCCTCACGGGCAATGGTGATCACCGGCATGATCCGCGCCCGGGCGCAGAGCGCGTCGATGCTTTCGATCTTTTCCGCCATGGTCGGGGCTGGACGGCTGATGGCTTGTGTCATGGTCGTGTTCCTTTCGGGCCTAAGGGCACCAGTAGATTTCGAGCGGCGCGCGCAGAAACGCGCTGATCGGCATGTTCTTGTGATTGTCTTGCTGCAAGGCCTGTTCGAGTACCGCGAGCTTGCCCGGCCCCTCGATCGCCAGCAGCGGCAGGCGGGCCGCCCTGAGTAGCGGCAGGGTCAGGGTCAGGCGCTGGTGCGGCACGCTCGGCGCCAGCATCGGCAGGCAACGAAGCGGGCAATCCTCGCCGAGCGCCAGCTCCAGGTTCGGGCTGCCTGGAAAAAGCGAGGCAGTATGCCCGTCGGTGCCCATGCCCAGTACCAGCACGTCGATGACTGGCAAGTCACCCAGCGCCTGCTCGGTGAGTTCGGCCGCCTCCTCGAGGCTGCCAGCACTGTGATACAGCCCCAGCAACCGGGCCTCGGCAGCCGGTCCTTGCAGCAGGTGGCGACGCACCAGCGCCTCGTTGCTGTCCTCGTGACTGGTCGGCACCCAGCGCTCGTCGGCCAGGCTCACCAACACCTTGGCCCAGGGCAACGGCTGTTGCGCGAGCGCCTTGAAGAAAGCGATCGGGCTGCGCCCACCGGACACCACCAGGGTCGCCTGGCCGTGGCTGTCGATGGCAGCGCGCAGCGCGCCGGCCACGTTCTCGGCCAGCGCGCTCGCCAGGTGCTGCGCGTCGCTGTGACTGCGGGCGATCACGCCCACGGGAAATTCGAGGTCAGAGATCGCCATACCAGGCCCTCCCATCGCGAGTGATCAGGGCGATGGAACTCATCGGCCCCCAGGTGCCGGCGACGTATGGCTTGGGCGGGTCGCCGAGTTTCTTCCAGCCGGCGATCAGCTGATCGCACCACTGCCAGGCGTGCTCGATCTCGTCCTTGCGCACGAACAGGTTCTGGTTGCCGCGCATCACTTCCAGCAGCAGACGCTCGTAGGCATCGGGAATCCGCGCACTCTTGTAGGCGGTGGAAAAATTCAGCTGCAGCGGGCCACTGCGTAGCTGCATGCCCTTGTCCAGCCCCTGGTCCTTGGTCATCACCTGCAGGGAAATGCTCTCGTCTGGCTGCAGGCGGATGATCAGCTTGTTGCCGATCAGCTGGCGTTGCTCCGGCGCGAAGATGTAGTGCGGCGGCTCCTTGAAGTGGATGACGATCTGCGACAGTTTCTGCGCCATGCGCTTGCCGGTGCGCAGGTAGAACGGCACGCCGGCCCAGCGCCAGTTGCGGATGTCGGCGCGCAGGGCGACGAAGGTTTCGGTGTCGCTCTGGGCGTTGGAATTTTCTTCTTCCAGGTAGCCGGGAACCGGCTTGCCGTCGCTGGTGCCGGCCACGTACTGGCCGCGCACCACATGACGTGACAGCTGCTCGGCGGTCATCGGCTCGAGGGCCTTGAGCACCTTGACCTTCTCGTCACGGATGGCATCGGCCGACAGGTCGCCCGGCGGATCCATGGCGATCAGGCAGAGCAGCTGCAGCAAATGGTTCTGGATCATGTCGCGCAGCTGGCCGGCCTTGTCGAAGTAGCCCCAGCGGCCTTCGATACCGACCTTTTCCGCCACGGTGATTTCCACGTGGGTGATGTGGTTCTGGTTCCACTGGGTCTCGAACAGACTGTTGGCGAAGCGCAGGGCAATGAGGTTCTGCACCGTTTCCTTGCCCAGGTAATGGTCGATCCGATAGACCTGGCTTTCCGGAAAATAGGCCGCCACCGCATCGTTGACCGCGCGCGAAGAATCAAGGTCATGGCCGATGGGTTTCTCCAGCACCACCCGGGTGTTCTCGGCCAGACCGACCGCTGCCAGATTGGCGCAGATGCCGCCGTACACCGAAGCCGGGGTGGCGAAATAGGCGATCAGCTGGCGACCGCTGCCGACCATTTCCGCCAGTTGCGGGTAGTTGTCCGGCGGCAGGAATTCCATGCTCAGGTAGCGCAGGCGCGCCTGGAAGCGCTGCATCGCCGCCTCGTCCAGTTCGGCGGCCGGCAGGTAGCGACGCAGGTGCGCATCGATGGTGCTCAAGTGTTTGTCGGGATCGCCGCCATCGCGCGCCAACGCGAGCAGCTGGGTATCCTCGTGCAGCAAACCGGCGCGGTCGAGCTGGTAGAGGGCGGGAAACAGCTTGCGCAATGCGAGGTCGCCCAGGGCGCCGAACAGAGCGAGGGTACAAGGCTCAACGGGAATCATCGACATGATCTTTGTTCTTCTATCAAGTTGCCCTATTGATAGCGGGTAACCCGCCATCGCGCAACCAAAAATGTAGTAATAAACACAACATATTCGTAGAGTGCACGGTACCGGTAGCCAGTAGACCAGCCCCAGCTTAGGATTAACCCGGCATTTCATCGGACAAGGACAACAATGGATCGCGTGCGCAACCTTCTCGAACAGATCCAGGGCCGCCTCGAGAGCCTCAACAAGGCCGAACGCAAGGTCGCCGAAGTGATACTGCTCAATCCGCAACAGGCCACCCGCCTGAGCATCGCCGCCCTCGCCCAGGCCGCCCAGGTCAGCGAGCCGACGGTCAACCGTTTCTGCCGCTCGTTCGGCGTCAACGGCTATCCGGAACTGAAGATGCAGCTGGCGCAGAGCCTGGCCAGTGGCGCGGCATACGTGAGCCGTGCGGTAGAAGCCGACGACGGCCCCGAGGCCTATACGCGCAAGATCTTCGGCAGCGCCATCGCCTCGCTGGACAGCGCCTGGCAGAGCCTGGACGCCAACCTGATCAGCCGTGCCGTCGACCTGTTGATCCAGGCGCGGCAGATCCACTTCTTCGGCCTTGGCGCCTCGGCGCCGGTAGCCCTGGATGCCCAGCACAAGTTCTTTCGCTTCAACCTGGCGGTGTCCGCCCACGCCGACGTGCTGATGCAGCGCATGCTCGCCTCGGTGGCGCACACCGGTGATCTGTTCGTGATCATCTCTTACACCGGGCGCACCCGCGAACTGGTCGAAGTGGCGCGCCTGGCCCGGGAAAATGGCGCCTCCGTGCTCGGCCTGACCGCCGCCGGCTCGCCGCTGGATCAGGCCTGCAGCCTCAGCGTGCACATCCCGCTGCCCGAAGACACCGACATCTACATGCCGATGACCTCGCGCATCATTCAACTGACGGTGCTGGACGTGCTGGCGACCGGCATGACCCTGCGCCGCGGCGCGGACTTCCAGCCGCACCTGCGCAAGATCAAGGAAAGCCTCAACGCCAGCCGTTATCCAGCAGGCGAAGAGCAAGACTGAACCCGAACGGCATCAGGATTCGAAGCCCGGGCATCGCGGATCGCCCAAGCGGAAAACCGTGCCGTCGTCAGGTGAAAGTTCCCCAAGGCAGACCGACCTCCAGGCACGGACAGAGCCCCACTCACCCTGCGCGATGGGGAATCCGCAGGGTGAGTGAAGTGCTGCAAAACGCCGTTGGTCCGGCCTCCGGGGAGCCGCTCAGCCTAGCGCCCTACTTCCACCAGTACTCCACCTGCACACCGAAGTTGGAGCCATTGCGCGCACTGCCAAAGGCACCGGTGTCGGACAGCGCCGAGCCTTCGGCCAGCAGGTTCGCCGCCTCCTGCGCCGCCTTGTTCCAGGTGGCGTAGGTGTAATACAGGCGAATTTCCGGACGCTCGAAGAAGCCGGGGCCATTCGGCGACCAGGTCGGCGCGATGGTGAACTTGCTCAGCTTGCGGGTGCCGCCAGAAGCGTCAACCTGGTCATGGCCGATCTCGCCGACCAGCTTGAACTGCTGGGTGAAGGCGTAGCTGGTGCGCCCGCCTACCGACCACCAGTCCTGGTCGCCGCCGTCTTCACGCTTGTCCTTCTGGTACACGGCCTGCAGCTGACCACCCAGGCGCGGGGTAATCTGGAAGTCGAAGAACTCGACCACGCGCCAGCTCTTGGCGCTGCGATCCAGGGTCGGGTCGCCGGTGTAGCCCAGGCCGGTGCCCGGCCCCTCGCCGTACTGCAGGGCAAACTTGTTGTCGCCGCCCAGGCCGAGGAAGTTCTTCTGCACGTGCTGCCCGGTCACCGCCCAGCCGCTGTGCGAGTCGTCCACCGAGGATGGCTTGTCGACGTAGCTGACGCCCACCTCGACCTCGCCGCCCGGGTTGGTCACGAAGCCGCCGACGTTGAAGTCATGGCGGTTGATGTATTCCTTCTGGTCGTAGCTGTCCTTGCGCGAGAACACGTAGCTGTACTTGTAATCACCGATCTTCATCTCGTCGATACCGAAACCGGTGGCGCTCTGGTTCCAGTAGTAGAAGTCGGAGATGTGGATGTCGTTACGCTTGTAGAAACGCCGCCCGGCCCACAGCGAGCCGCCGTTGAGCGCCGGCATGTTGCTCCACTCGGCGTACATCTGGTTCATCCGCGCGGTACCGTGGTCACCGGTGAATTTCGGCGTGTGCCCGTACTCGTTGAACAGCTGCGCCATGCCCTCGATGCTCAGCACCGAGCCGTCGTCGAGCGTGAACAGATCCTGACGCAGATCCAGCTCGGCGTACTGTTCGCACTCGTTACCCAAGCGGTACTTGGAGCGCGCGCCCGGCAGCTGGAAGCACGACTGTCGGCCATTGCCATCGGCCGTGCCGGCACCACTGCGCACGTAGCCGCTGAACTCCAGCGCCATACCCGTGACCGGCAGAGTCAGGGAGCCCAGCGCCATGACCAGGCCGAAACCCGTTGATCGTTTCATATCCTCTCCTGCTGTTTTTATTGTTGTTACCGCTTTGCAATGCCGGCATCAGGACTACGAGGCCGACTCCTTTTCAACGATTCGTTAACGAGGTGACGTTGCCTGGTTGCGCCGCACGGGCCAGTGGCCGCACGCGCTCGCCGCTCTTGGCATCGAACAGCAGTGCCCGCGCCGCATCGATGTGCAGCTCCAGGCGCTGGCCCACCGGCGGCGCCTGATCCGGCGCCAGGCGGCAGCACAGCTTGCTGTCATTGACGGTGACGAACACCAGGGTGTCCGGCCCGGTAGGCTCGGTGACTTCCACCTGGGCGGCCAGCGTATGGGCCTGCCCCAGGCCGCTCGCCAGTTGCACCTGTTCGGGGCGCACGCCGAGCAGCAGTTCGCCCTGCTCCGCACCTTCGGGCAGCTCGCCCAGCGGTAGCTCGCAACGCCCCTCGGCCGATGCCAGCACGGCCCAGGCCTGCCCGTCGCGACGCTGCACCTGCACGGGAATGAAATTCATCGGTGGCGAGCCGATGAAGCTAGCCACGAACAGGTTGGAAGGATCGTTGTAGATCTGCTGCGGGGTGCCGAACTGCTGGATCACGCCGTCCTTCATCACCGCCACCTTGTCGCCCAGGGTCATGGCCTCGATCTGGTCGTGGGTGACGTAGACCGTGGTGGTCTTCAGGCGCTGGTGCATCAGCTTGATTTCGGTACGCATCTCCACGCGCAGCTTGGCGTCGAGGTTGGAGAGCGGCTCGTCGAACAGGTAGATCTTCGGGCGCCGCGCCAGGGCCCGGCCCATGGCCACGCGCTGTTGCTGGCCGCCGGAGAGCTGGCCGGGCTTGCGCCGCAGCAGGTGCTCGATCTGCAGCAGCTTGGCGACGCGCGCCACTTCCTCGTCGATGGCCGCCGGGGCCAGCTTGCGCATCTTCAGGCCGAAGGCGATGTTGTCGCGCACGTTCATGGTCGGGTACAGCGCATAGGACTGAAACACCATGGCGATGTCGCGATCCTTCGGGCTCATGCCGCTGATGTCGGCATCGTCGACCAGAATGGCGCCGTTGCTGATGCTCTCCAGCCCGGCGATGCAGTTCATCAGGGTGGATTTGCCGCAGCCCGACGGGCCGACCAGGATCAGGAATTCACCATCGTCGATCTTCAGATCGATGCGTTTCAGCGTGTCCGTCAGGCCGCTGCCGTAGGATTTGTTGACGTTGCGCAGTTCGAGCGTTGCCATTTACTTCTCTCCACTTCGAAAGTGCCGCGAGCGAGCGCAGCAGCTTTCAACCCTTTACCGCGCCGGCCGTGAGGCCGCGCAGGAAATACTTGCCCGCCAGGATGTACACCAGCAGGGTCGGCAGCCCGGCGATCATCGCCGCGGCCATGTCCACGTTGTATTCCTTGGCCCCGGTGCTGGTGTTCACCAGGTTGTTGAGGGCCACGGTGATCGGCTGGGCATCGCCACTGGCGAACACCACGCCGAACAGGAAATCGTTCCAGATCTGGGTGAACTGCCAGATCAGGCAGACCATGATGATCGGCACCGACATGGGCAGCAGGATGCGCCCGAAGATGGTGAAGAACCCCGCGCCATCCAGGCGTGCGGCCTTGACCAGGGCATCCGGCACGCTGACGTAGAAGTTGCGGAAAAACAGTGTGGTGAAGGCGATGCCGTACACTACATGCACCAGCACCAGGCCGGTGGTGGTGTTGGCCAGGCCGAACTTGCCGAGGGTGAACGAGGCCGGCAGCAGGATGGTCTGGAACGGCAGGAAGCAGCCGAACAGCAGCAGGCCGAAGAACAGCTGGGAGCCGCGAAAGCGCCACATCGACAGCACGTAGCCGTTGAGCGCGCCGATGGCCGTGGAGATCAGTACCGCCGGAATGGCCATCTTCGCCGAATTCCAGAAGTGCCCGCCGACCACGTCCCAGGCCTTGACCCAGCCGATCAGGGTGAAGGCGTCGGGCAGCGACAGCAGGTTGCCGGCGCGCACGTCCTCGGGGGTCTTGAAGCTGGTCAGCAGCATCACCACCAGCGGCACCAGGTACAGCGCGGCGGCGAACAACAGGGTGGCGTGAATCGCCAGGCGGCTTGGACTGAAGGCCTTAGTCATGGCGCTTGCCTCGCAATTCCGAGTAGAGGTACGGCACCAGAATCGCCAGGATCGCGCCGAGCATCAGCATCGCGCTGGCCGAGCCGATGCCCATCTGGCCGCGGCTGAAGGTGAAGTTGTACATGAACATCGCCGGCAGATCGGAGGCGTAGCCGGGCCCGCCCGCGGTCATCGCCGCGACCAGGTCGAAGCTCTTGATGGCGATGTGGGCGAGGATCATCACCGCGCTGAAGAACACCGGGCGCAGGCTCGGCAGCACGATGCGCAGGTAGATGGTCGGAAGATTCGCGCCATCGACCTGGGCGGCGCGGATGATCGACTGATCGACGCCGCGCAGCCCGGCCAGGAACAGCGCCATGACGAAGCCCGAGGCCTGCCAGACGGCCGCGATCACCAGGCAGTAGACGACCCGCTCCGGGTCCACCAGCCAGTCCAGACGAAAGCCCTCCCAGCCCCAGTCCCGCAGCAGCTTGTCCAGGCCCAGGCCGGGGTTGAGCAGCCACTTCCAGGCGGTGCCGGTGACGATCATCGACAGCGCCATGGGGTACAGGTAGATGGTGCGGATGACGCCTTCGCGGCGGATGCGCTGATCCAGTAGCACCGCCAGCAGCACGCCGATGACCAGACTGATGGCGATGAACAGGCCACCGAAGACCATCAGGTTCTTGCTGGCGACCCACCAGCGGTCGTTGTCCATCAAGCGCAGGTATTGCTGCAGGCCCACCCACTTGTAGCTGGGCATGAAGCTGGAATTGGTGAACGACAGCACTGCCGTCCACAGGATGTAGCCGTAGAACCCCACCAGCACCACCAGCATGGTGGGCGCCAGTACCAGCTTTGGCAGCCAGCGCTGCAGCGCATCGAAGGGTGAAGCCTTGCCGATTACCGTCGTGACACTCATCGGGCCTACCGTGTGTAGAGAAATTCGGGACGAACTCCGCCGGCGACAGGCGCGGTGCCTGTCGCACGAACGGATGGTGAAATCAGGCGGGCCGCCGGGTAGCGGCCCGCTTCACGCTATTGCGCGGACTTGATCGCCGCGGCCATCTGCGCGCCGGCCTTGCTCGGATCGGCGTTCTTGTCGGCCATGAAGTTGGTGACCACATCGAAGATCGCCCCCTGCACCGCCAGGTTGGTGGCCATGCTGTGGGCCATGCTGGGTTCCAGCTTGCCGTTCTTGTCGGCCTCCTGGAAATCCTTCATGGAGGCCTGGGCGCAGCTGTCGAACTTGCTCATGTCCAGGTCCGAGCGCACCGGGATCGAGCCCTTGTTCTCGTTGAACACGTACTGGAACTCGGGCTCCAGGGCGATGCGCGCCAGGGCATGCTGGGCGGCGATGTCGCCCTCTTTCTTCAGCCTGAACATGGCCATGGAGTCGATGTTGTAGGTGTAGCTGCCCGCGGTACCCGGCATCGGTACGCACTGGTAGTCCTTGCCGGCGACCTTGCCGGCGGCGGTCCATTCGCTCTTGGCCCAGTCGCCCATGATCTGCATGCCGGCCTTGCCGTCGATGACTTCGGCGGTGGCCAGGTTCCAGTCACGCCCGGCACGGTTGTCGTCCATGTAGGTGGAGAGCTTTTTCAGCGCGGTGAACACGTCGGCCATCTGCGGGCTGGTCAGGGTCGCTTCATCGTTCTCGACGAACGCCTTGTGGTAGCCCTCGGCGCCCATGATGCTGAGCACCAGGCCTTCGAACACGGTGCTGTCCTGCCATGGCTGGCCGCCATGGGCCAGTGGCGTGAAACCGGCGGCCTTGAGCTTGTCGCCGGCGGCGTAGAGTTCGTCCAGGGTGGTCGGCGCCTTGTCGATGCCGGCCTTCTTGAAGACTGCCGGGTTGATCCACAGCCAGTTGACGCGGTGGATGTTCACCGGCACGGCCACGTAATGGCCGTCGTACTTCATGGTATTGGCGACGGTCTTCGACAGCAGGCCATCCCAGTTGTTGGCCTTGGCCACGTCGTCCAGCGGTGCGAGCAGATCCAGCGCGCCCCACTCCTGCAGGTCCGGCCCCTTGATCTGTGCGGCGCCTGGCGGGTTGCCAGAAACCACGCGGGTCTTCAGCACGGTCATGGCGGCCGAGCCGGCACCACCGGCCACGGCACTGTCCTTCCAGGTGTAGCCGTCCTTCTCGACCAGCTCACGGAGGACCTTCACGGCTGCCGCTTCACCACCGGACGTCCACCAATGCACGACTTCGACCGTACCTTTGGAGTCGGCCGCCAGCGCGGTGAGGGGGAACAGGGAGGCGAGAGAAACGGCAGTAGCGAGACGGGTGATCGCGTTCATCGAAGTACCTTTCTTGTTGTTAGCGGCAAGTCATGGCGCTTGCGTTGCAGGGAGTGTAATCAGGGTTGGCGGGCCGCCAGGTAACGAAGCGATGCGTGAATGTCACCACGCCGTTACATGGCGGCCAATGCCGTGGCCAGGCTCGGCGCCAGCGCCACACGCGGCAGCAGCACGGCCTGGAAGGCGTGGTAGAGGTCGGGCTTTCCCGGCCAGATGCTGGCGGCCGGGCGGTTGCCGGTATCGAGTTCATGGTGCCAGCTGCCCTCTTGCAGATCGATGAAATGGCTGGCGGTGAACTCCCAGAAGCGCCGGTACCAGGCCTCGTAGTCCGGCTCGCCGGTGCGCCGCAGCAGCGCCGCGGCCGCCGCGCTGGCTTCGGCCTGCACCCAGTGCAGCCGTGCACGCACCACGGGGCGCGCCTGCCAGTCGAGGGTGTAGACCAGCCCTGGCGCGCCATCGGCCAACCAGGCATCGCCACAGGCACTGGTGAACAGACCGCGTGCATCGTCCAGCAGCCAGGCGGGCGCTTCCAGCCCGGCGCACGTGAGGGCGGCCTCCAGATGCAGCAGCAGGCGCGCCCATTCGAAACTGTGGCCGGGCGTGCTGCCATAGGGGCGAAACGGATCGGCGCGGTTGTCGGTGTTGTAGTCGGGCAGCGCCTGCCACTGGTGGTCGAAATGCTCGACCACCACGTGCCCGCGGGAGGCGGCATGCCCGTGGATCAATCGCTCGGCGACACGCAGCGCGCGCTGCAGCCAGACGCTATCGCCGGTAACGTCGGCCAGGGCGAGAAAGGCTTCCACGCCGTGCATGTTGCTGTTGGCGCCGCGGTAGGCTTCTTCCTGCGACCAGTCGCGGCTGAAGCTCTCCCGCAGCGCGCCCTCCTCCTCGCTCCAGAAATGCGCTTGCAGAATCCTGATCGCCTCGGCCAGCAGCGCCTCGGCCCCTGGCCTGCCGGCCGCTCGAGCGGAGCTGGCGGCCAGGGCAACGAAGGCGTGCAGGTAGGCGCTCTTGTCGCCCTCGCGGGTGACGTCGGCGAACCAGCCGCCGGCCACCTCGTCACGCAGCCGGCCCTGCAGCGCAGTGACGCCGTGATCGACCAGCTCGCCGTAGCCGGCAATGCCTTGCAGATGGGCCAGGGCGAAGCAGTGGGTCATCCGCGTGGTGTGGATCAGCTCGGCGATGGCATCGGGCGCCAGCGCGCCCCTTGCATCGAGGGCGGCGAAGCCATGCTCGACTTTTGCCGCCCGTGCGAACGGCAGCAGGCGCAAACCTTCGGCATTCAGCCAGGCCTGGTGGGCGGGCTTCACCAGCCAGCTGTCGGCGGGGAGTACGGGTGTGATCGTCATTATTGTTGTTCCATACAGACGGAAGATGGCCGCATCAGTCGGTAGCCCAGGTTGAGCGCAGTGATTCCCGGGGCCGTCAAAAACCTCGGTTACGCCTTTGGCCAACCCAGGCTTCGAGAAGCTGTGCAGGCATAAAATCGGCAAAAAGGCGCATGACGAGTCTACTGGCGGCTACCTAACGCCAAGTAACGAAGGCCGGCTGCTTTGTCACGGAGCGGTGACATTCAATCCGGCATTCGCGGCAGGCGCAGGGTTACCCGCAGTCCGCCTTCGCGCAGGTTCTGCAGGCTCACCTCACCGCCATGGCTGTGGGCGATGTTGCGCGCGATGCCAAGGCCCAGGCCATAACCCTGCTGCTGGCCGGCCAGGCGGAAATGCGGCTCGAATACCTGTTCGAGGCGCTGCTCGGGCACCCCCGGCCCCTCATCGTCGACGTGCAACACATAGGCCTCGTCGTCGTCCTCGACGTGCAGGTGGGCGCGGTGGCCGTACTTGAGGGCGTTGTCCACCAGGTTGCCGATACAGCGCCGCAACGCCAGGGGCTTGCCGAGGTAATCCGCGCCCGCCTCGCCATGCAGGGTCACGCGGCCATTGCCGGTCGGTGCCAGGTACGGCTCGACCAGGCAATGCAGCAGCTGATTGAGATCCACCGACTCGATGTTCTCGTGGATGTCGGTGTCCTTGACGCACTGCAGCGCGCCCTTGACCAGCAGTTCCAGCTCGTCGAGATCGCGACCGAACTTGGTCTGCAGGGCTTCGTCGTCGAGCAGTTCGACGCGCAGGCGCAGACGGGTGATCGGCGTACGCAGGTCGTGGGAAATGGCGCTGAACAGCTGGGCACGCTCGGTCAGGTAGCGGCTGATGCGCTCGCGCATGGCGTTGAAGGCCCGTGCCACCTCGACCACTTCACGCCCGCCGGCTTCCTCCACCGGCTCGATGTCGGCGCCCAGCGACATGTGCCGCGCGGCCCGCGCCAGGCGCTTGAGCGGCCGGCTCTGCCAGCGCACCAGAATGCCGATGAACAACAGCAGAAAGCCGCTGCTGAGCAGGATGAACCACAGCTGCTGGGCCGGCAGTACCGGCTCCTCCAGGCTGGTGTAGGGCTCGGGCAAGAGCGAGGCGATATACAGCCATTCGCCAGGCGCCAGCTGGATCTGGGTGACCAGCACCGGCGGGTTGACCGGCTCCAGGGTCAGGGCGTAATGGGCCCAGGAGCGCGGCAATTCGTCGAGCCTCAGGCCGCCATTGAAGATGCGCAGGTCATCCGGGCTGACGAAGGTCACGGAAATGTCCGCCTGGTTGCCCAACGAGGCGCGCAGCACCTCGCTGACCGCCTCGGTCACCGCCAGCTTGCGCGGCGTTTCGGGCAGCAGGTGCATGCTCAAAGGGCGGTCATTGAGGCTGACCACGAAGCGGGTGCCGCCCATGCTGCGCAACTGGTCGAGCACCATCGGCCGGTAGGCTACCGGCAGCGAACGGAAGTAACGCACGCTGGCCGACATCGAATGGGCCAGGCTGCGGGCCGTGGTGATCAGGCCTTCGAGCTGGGTGGCGCGCAACTGCGACAGCCAGATGGCGCTGGACAACGTCTGCGCCGCCAGCACCGAGAGCAGGGTCAGGAGCAGCATGCGGCCCAGCAATGAACGTGGAATCGGCAGCAGCCGACGCCAGTCAGCGCGCATTGCCGGCCTGCGCACTGACGGCGGCGGCCAGCTGGTAGCCGCTGCCACGTACGGTGCGGATCAGCCGCGGCGGTTTGCCGGTGTCACGCAGGCGCTGGCGCAGGCGGCTCACGGCCATGTCGACGATGCGTTCGAGCGGCATCATCTCGCGGCCGCGGGTGGCGTTGCCGATGGTGTCGCGGTCGAGAATCTGCTGCGGGTGATCGAGAAACAGCTTGAGCAGCGCGAAGTCGGCGCCGGACAACAGCACTTCCTCGCCGTCGAGGTGAAACAGCCGATGGCTGACCATGTCCAGGCGCCACTCGTCGAACGCCAACACGTCTGCGCCGCGCTCCTGGGCGAAATTCGCTCGGCGCAGCAGCGCCTTGATACGCGCCAGCAACTCGCGGGGGCTGAACGGCTTGCCGAGGTAGTCATCGGCGCCCAGTTCGAGGCCGATGACCCGGTCGGCCTCGTCGGAGCTGGCGGTCAGCATGATGATCGGCACCTGGGCGAAGCGCTGGTGCTCGCGGGTCCAGCGGCACAGGCTGAAGCCGTCCTCGTCGGGCAGCATCACGTCGAGAATGACCAGATCAGCGCCGCCTTCGCAGAGCGCCTCGCGAAACCCGGCGCCATCGGCCACGGTGCGCACCTGCAGGCCGGCACGCCCGAGGTAGGTTTGCAGCAGTTCCCGAATATCCTGGTCGTCGTCGACCAGCAGGATGGATTTTCCAGTTGGGCTCACATCGATGATCCTTGTTTTTGTTATCGGCGATGCTAGACGAGTTGCTAGTTCCTTCGCAGGTGCTGCTCCACCGCCACACCCGCGCCGACCAGGCCCGGGTAAGGCGCGGTGACCAGCCATACCGGCAGGCCATCAAAGTAGTCGCTCATGCAGCCCTTGTCGCGCAGGGTGCGCGAGAACCCGCTGGCCATGAAGAAGTCGGCGAAGCGCGGCACCATGCCGCCGGCGATGAACACGCCGCCTCGGCCGCCCACGGTCAGCACGTTGTTGCCCGCCACACGGCCGAGCAGGCAGCAGAACAGCTCCAGCACGTTGACCGCCAATGGCTCCCCTTCGAGCGCCGCACGGGTGACCTGGGCGGCGCTCTGCAGCGATGCCGGCTGGCCATCCACCGCGCAGGTCGCGCGGTACAAGGCCAGCAGCCCGTTGCCGCTGAGTGCTCCGGCCTCAGCGCTGACGTGGCCGAGCTGGCGATGCAGCGCTTGCCAGATCAGCGCCCCGCGGCTGCTGCCCACCGGCAGGTCGACATGGCCGCCCTCGCCCGGCAACGCGTGCCAGCTGCCATCGGGCAGGCTCAGCAAGGTGCCGACGCCCAGGCCGGTGCCGGCGCCGATCACCACCGCCGGGCGCCCCGGCTGCGCCACACCCGGGCAGACGGTGACGTACTCGTCGTCCTGCAGGCAGGTCATGCCCAAGGCCATGGCGGAAAAATCGTTGAGCAGCAGCAGCTCGCGCACCTGCAGCTCGGCGCAGAACGCCTGGCGGTCGATGCGCCAGGCGTTGTTGGTGAAGCGGAACGGATCGATTTCCACCGGCCCGGCGCAGGCCAGGCAGATGGTTTGCACGTCGCCGAGCGCCAGACCTTCGGCGGCCAGGTAGGCGACGATGGCCTGTTCGACGGTGGCGTGATCGGCAGTCGCCGATACCCGCACGCCATGCAGGCCGCCGTCACGCCACAGGGCGAAACGCGCATTGGTGCCGCCGATGTCGCCCACCAGCGCCAGGCTCATCGCAGCGAATCCAGTTCGGCGGTGAAGGCACTGGCGCCCTCTTCCGCGGGGCTGAAAGCGGCGCGCATGAAGGCGAACAGCTCGCGGCCACAGCCGACGCCGGTGCCTTGCGGGCGCGGCGCGATCTCGCGGGCGTTCCAGGCGATGTCGTCGACCAGCACCTGCAGGTGCCCGGTCACGCCATCGACGCGAATCAGATCGCCGTCGCGCACCCGCGCCAGCGGGCCTCCATCCCAGGCCTCGGGGCTGACGTGAATGGCTGCCGGCACCTTGCCCGACGCGCCGGACATCCGCCCATCGGTAACCAGCGCCACCTTGAAGCCACGGTCCTGGAGGATGCCCAGATACGGCGTGAGCTTGTGCAGTTCGGGCATGCCGTTGGCCTTCGGCCCCTGAAAGCGCACCACGGCGACGAAATCGCGCTCCAGCTCACCGGCCTTGAAGGCTTCGGCCAGTTCGACCTGGGTTTCGAAGACGCGGGCCGGCGCTTCGACCACCTGATGCTCCGGCGCCACCGCCGACACCTTGGCCACGCCGTTGCCGAGGTTGCCGGTCAGCACCCGTAGCCCGCCCTCGGGGGAGAAGGCTTCCGGCACGCTGCGCAGGATGTTGCGATCCAGGCTCTGCTCCGGACCCTGGCGCCAGACCAGGCGCTCGCCGTCGAGGAACGGTTCCTGGGTGTAGCGCGACAGGCCCTGGCCGGCGACGGTGTAGACGTCTTCGTGCAGCAGACCGGCTTCGAGCAGCGTGCGCACCATGAACGGCACGCCACCGCAGGCATGGAAGTGGTTCACGTCGGCCTGGCCATTGGGATAGACCTTGGCCAGCGTCGGGGTGACGGCGGACAGGTCGGCCATGTCCTGCCAGGTCAGCTGGATGCCGGCAGCGCGGGCGAAGGCCGGAATGTGCAGCGTGTGGTTGGTCGAACCGCCGGTGGCGTTGAGGGCCACCACCGAGTTGACGATGGCTTTCTCGTCGATGATCCGGCACAGCGGCGTGTACTCGCCGCCTTGCCGCGTGAGGCGCACCACCTGGTGGGCGGCCTCGGCGGTCAGCGCGTCACGCAGCGGTGTGTACGGGTTGACGAACGACGAGCCCGGCAGGTGCAGGCCCATGATTTCCATCACCACCTGATTGGTGTTGGCGGTGCCGTAGAAGGTGCAGGTACCGGGGCTGTGGTAGGACTTCATCTCCGATTCGAGCAGTTGTTCGCGAGTCGCCTTGCCTTCGGCATAGAGCTGGCGGACCTCGGCCTTTTCCTTGTTGGGAATGCCCGAGGGCATCGGCCCGCCCGGCACGAAGATCATCGGCAGGTGCCCGAAACGCAGGGCGCCGATCATCAGCCCCGGGACGATCTTGTCACAGATGCCCAGCAGCATCGCCGCATCGAACATGTTGTGCGACAGCGCCACGGCGGTGGACATGGCGATCACTTCGCGGCTGGCCAGGCTCAGCTCCATGCCCGGTTCACCCTGGGTCACGCCGTCGCACATCGCCGGTACGCCGCCGGCCACCTGGCCCACCGAGCCGACCTGGCGCAAGGCCTGCTTGATCAATTCCGGATAGTGTTCATAAGGCTGGTGGGCGGACAGCATGTCGTTGTAGGCGGTGACGATGCCGACGTTGGCCTCGTTCATCAGCCGCAGGCGCTGCTTGTCTTCGGCCGAGCCGCAACCGGCCACGCCATGGGCGAAGTTGGCGCATTGCAGCGCGCCGCGGTGCGGGCCCTGGCTGTCGGCGGCGGCCATCTGCGCCAGGTAACGCTCGCGGGTGGCGCGGCTGCGGGCGATCAGACGGTCGGTTACCTCGAGGATGCGGGGATGCATGGTGTCGACTCCAGGCTAGCGGGTAGCACTTCGAATTGTATTTTTATCAAAATATTGACAGCTAAAACGCTTGATTTCTACTTTCATGAGAATAATCTTGTTTTTAAAACAACAAATCAGGATCAAGGCTCATGACTATACGAATCGCCATCAATGGATTCGGCCGTATCGGCCGTAACGTGCTCCGGGCACTCTATACCCAGAACTATCGCGAAAAGCTGCAAGTCGTCGCCATCAATGATCTGGGCGACAGCGCCATCAACGCTCATCTGCTCAAGTACGACAGCGTACACGGCATTTTCGACGCCTCCGTTGAGGTCGACGGGCAAAACCTGCTTATCAATGGGGACCGCATCGCGGTCAGCACGATCCGTAATCCTGCCGAACTGCCCTGGAAGGATCTGGACGTCAACGTGGTGTTCGAATGCACCGGCCTGTTCACCGATCGCGACAAGGCCGCTGCGCACCTGAGCGCCGGCGCTCGCAAGGTGATCATCTCCGCTCCGGCCAAGGGCGCGGATGCGACCATCGTCTACGGCGTCAACGAAGGCAGCCTGCGCGCCGACCAGCAGGTCATCTCCAACGCCTCGTGCACCACCAACTGCCTGGCACCGGTTGCCCAGGTGCTGCAGCGCGAGCTGGGCATCGAAAGCGGGCTGATGACCACCATCCACGCCTACACCAACGACCAGAACCTCTCCGACGTGTACCACAGCGACCTGTTCCGCGCGCGCTCGGCCACCCAGTCGATGATCCCCACCAAGACCGGCGCTGCCGAAGCGGTCGGCCTGGTGCTGCCTGAACTGGCCGGGCGCCTGACCGGCATGGCGGTACGCGTGCCGGTGATCAACGTGTCGCTGGTCGACCTGACCATTCAGGTGCAACGCGACACCAGCGTCGAGGAAATTAACGCCCTGCTCAAGGCGGCGGCGGAGAAATCCCCAGTGCTGGGCTACAACGCGCTGCCGCTGGTGTCGTGCGACTTCAACCACAATCCGCTGTCGTCGATCTTCGACGCCAACCACACCAAGGTGAATGGCCGCCTGGTGAAAGTGCTGGCCTGGTACGACAACGAATGGGGTTTCTCCAACCGCATGCTCGACACCTGCCTGGCCGCTCACGCCGCCAAATAACCTGCGCTGACAGACGCAGCGATGCACCGAGCGGCATAAAGGCTCGGTAAATCGCTGCGAGCGGATTACAATTGCTGCCCGCCTCGCCCACCAGGCCGAGCTTGATGCCGCGACAAACGCGCTGGCGTTGGCGCCAGGCAGCCGCTAATCGATATCCGCAAACCACTGGAAGCCGCATGGACTCTAGCCGCAACACCCTCGAACAGCACTACACCGCCATCCTCGGCCAGCTCGGCGAAGACGTTTCCCGCGAAGGCCTGCTCGACACGCCCAAGCGCGCCGCCAAGGCCATGCAGTACCTGTGCAATGGCTACCAGAAGACCCTGGAAGAAGTCACCAACGGTGCGCTGTTCAGCTCCGACGCCAGCGAAATGGTGGTGGTCAAGGATATCGAGCTGTATTCGCTGTGCGAGCACCACCTGCTGCCCTTCATCGGCAAGGCCCACGTCGCCTACATTCCCAGCGGCAAGGTGCTGGGCCTGTCCAAGGTCGCGCGCATCGTCGACATGTACGCCCGCCGCCTGCAGATCCAGGAAAGCCTGAGCCGGCAGATCGCCGAGGCCGTCCAGCAGGTCACCGGCGCCTTGGGCGTGGCGGTGGTCATCGAGGCCAAGCACATGTGCATGATGATGCGCGGCGTGGAGAAGCAGAACTCCTCCATGGTCACCTCGGTGATGCTCGGCGAATTTCGCGAGAACGCCGCGACCCGCAGCGAGTTTCTGAGTCTGGTCAACGGCTGAGACTGACTTGCTCTCAACTCGTCATCTCGAAATTGAAGTGATCTGAAGAATGTTGCATCTGTGGGATGTGGGCCATGCCCGCGACTCACAGGGCGCCCCGCCCGTTCCCACAGAACCACCGCACGCCGACAGCCTGTAGGGTGGGTCACGCTTCACCGACCCACCACACACTCAACGCCGATACCGGCGCCCTGCCCCTAGCTCTTTTCCACGAACTGCAACTCGGCCAACCGCGCATACAGCGGGTTGCTGGCGACCAGTTCGGCGTGTTTACCCAGTGCCACCAACTGCCCCTGATCGAAGACCGCGATGCGGTCGGCGCTCTTCACCGTGGCCAGACGGTGGGCGATCACCAGGGTGGTGCGGCCACGCATCAGCTCCGGCAGCGCCTGCTGGATCAGGTGCTCGCTCTCGGCGTCCAGGGCGCTGGTGGCTTCGTCGAGCAGCAGAATCGGGGCATCCACCTGCAAGGCGCGGGCAATCGCCAGGCGCTGCCGTTGGCCGCCGGAAAGCCCCAGGCCGGCATCGCCTAGATGGGTCTGATAACCCTGGGGCAAACGCTCGATAAATTCGTGGGCATGGGCCGCACGGGCGGCGGCTTCCACGTCGGCATCGCTGGCGTCCGGGTGCCCGTAGCGGATGTTGTCGGCCACGCTGCCGAAGAACAGCGCCGGGTGCTGGGAAACCAGCGCGAAGTTCTCGCGCAGGGCGTGCGGGTCGAGGCGCTCGATGGGCAGGCCGTCGACCAGGATGCGCCCCTGCAGCGGATCGTAGAAGCGCAGCAGCAGGTCGAACAGCGTCGACTTTCCCGCGCCGGACGGGCCGACGATGGCCAGGGTTTCGCCCGGCTCCACTGCCAGCGTGATGTCCTGCAGCGCCAAGCTGTCGGGGCGCGTCGGGTAGGCGAAGGACAAATCCTGCACGTCGATACGGCCCTCCGCAGGCCGGGCCGCAACCAGCGCGCCGTCGAGCGGCGCATGGATCTCGTTGCGCACTGAGCAGTTCGCTGATGCGCTCGGCGGCGCCCGCGGCGCGTTGCAACTCGCCGATCACCTCGCTGAGGGTGCCGAACGACGAGCCGACGATCAGGCTGTAGAACACGAATGCCGCCAGCTCACCGCCACTTATGCGCCCGGCGATCACGTCCATGCCGCCGACCCAGAGCATCACGCCCACGGCGCCGAGCACCAGCACGATCACCACGGTGATCAGCCAGGCGCGCTGGGCGACGCGCTTGCGGGCGGTGTCGAACGCCGCCTCGGCGGACAGGCCGAATCGCCGGCGGTCTTCGGCCTGATGGTTGTAGGCCTGCACCGTCTTGATCTGCCCGAGCACTTCGCTGACATAGCTGCCGACATCGGCGATGCGATCCTGGCTCTGCCGCGACAGCTCACGTACACGGCGGCCGAACAGCAGGATCGGCGCGACCACCAGCGGCAGTGCCGCGAGCACGATGGCGCTGAGCTTGGGATTGGTGACCACCAGCAGGATCATGCCGCCGACCAGCATGATCAGGTTGCGCAGCGCCATCGACAGCGACGAGCCGATCACCGACTGCAGCAAGGTGGTATCGGCGGTCAGCCGCGACTGGATCTCCGAGGCGCGGTTGTGGGCGTAGAAGCCGGGGTGCAGGCCGACCAGATGATCGAACACGCGCTTGCGGATGTCCGCGACCACTCGCTCGCCCAGCCAGGAAACCAGGTAGAAGCGCGTGTAGGTCCCCACCGCCAGGGCCAGCACCAGCACGAAGAACAGCAGGATCGAATGGCGCAACGCTTCCGGCGACTGGGTGGCCAGGCCCTGATCGACCAGCAGCTTGATGCCCTGCCCCATGGACAAGGTAATGGCGGCGGTGAACAGCAGCGCCAGCAGCGCACCGACCACGCGACCGCGATAAGGGGCGATAAACGCCCAGGATGTGCGCAGGGCACCGCGCTGGCGACCGGACAAAAGCGATTTCATGGTGGGCTCGAAGGCTGATGGCGAGAGGGTTACAGCCCTACAGATGGGGTCAGCCCGGGTAAACATCAAGCGCAGGCCCTGCGCTTGGCGGCGATCAGGGCTCCATTTAATATATGGAACCAGATTCCAAAAATAATCATAAGCCGCCAGGAGCGCCCATGCCCGCCGCCACCACCACTGCGCTTCCTCAACACTGCGACCTGCTGGTGGTCGGCTCGGGCGCCGCCGGGCTGGCCGCCGCAGTGACTGCCGCGTGGCATGGCCAGCGCGTCGTGCTGGTGGAGAAGGACGCCGTGTTCGGCGGCGCCACCGCCTGGTCCGGTGGTTGGGCCTGGGTTCCGCGCAACCCACTGGCGCAGCGGGCCGGCATCCAGGAAGACATCGAGCAGCCGCTCACCTACCTGCGCCACGAGCTGGGCGAGCATTTCGACGAAGCGCGGGTCAGGGCCTTTCTCGACGCCTGCCCGCAGATGGTGGCGTTCTTCGAACGGCACACCGCCCTGCAGTTCGCCGACGGCAACGGCATTCCCGACATGCATGGCGACACGCCCGGCGCCGCCACCGGTGGCCATCAGGTGATCGCCGCGCCCTATGATGGCCGCGAAGTAATCGACCTGCTGCCGCGCCTGCGCAAGACGCTGCGCGAAACCTCGTTCATGGGCATGCCGATCATGGCCGGCGCCGACCTGGCCGCTTTCCTGAGCATGACCCGCTCACCGAGAGCGCTGTGGCACGTGACCCGTCGCTTCGCCACCCACCTCTATCACCTGGCCCGTTATGGCCGCGCCATGCACCTGGTCAACGGCGTTGCGCTGGTCGCCCGGCTGGCCCGCTCGGCCGCTGACCTGGGCGTGACGATGATCGAGTCGGCACCGGTGATCAGCCTGCATCAGCAAGATGGCCGTATCAGCGGCGCCACGTTGCGCCGTGCGGACGGCGAGCACTTCATCGGTACCCGTGCCGTGGTACTGGCGGCCGGCGGTTTCCCCAACGATCCGCGGCGGCGCCAGCAGCTGTTTCCCCGCGATGCCAGCGGCGCGGACAACCTGGCCCTGCCGCCAACCGCCTGCTCCGGCGATGGCCTACGCCTGGGCGAAGCGCTGGGTGCCCAGGTCGATACCCGGCTGAAATCGCCGGTCGCCTGGGCACCGGTGTCCCGGGTGCCGCACCGCGACGGCAGCATCGGCCACTTCCCGCACATCATCGAGCGCGGCAAGCCTGGCATCATCGGCGTGCTGGCCAGCGGCAAGCGCTTCGTCAACGAAGCCCACGGCTATTACGACTACGTGGCGGCGATGGTCGAACAGGTGCCCGAGGACCAACCGGTGTGTTCCTGGCTGATCTGCGATCACCGTTTCCAGCGCCGCTACGGCCTGGGCTTCGCCCGCCCGGCGCCCGTGCCGCTGTGGCCCATGTTGCGTAGCGGCTACCTGCAACGTGCGGCGACCATCGAGCAGTTGGCCCTCGACTGCGGCATCGACCCGGAGGGCCTGGCGAGCACGGTGGCCACATTCAACCAACATGCCCGCAACGGCGAAGATCCGCAGTTCGGGCGCGGCAGCACCGCCTTCAATCGTAAGCAGGGCGACCCGCTGCACCCTGGCGCCAACCCCTGCGTGGCGCCCATCGAGCATGGCCCATTCTACGCGGTGAAGGTGCAGCCCGGCTGTTTCGGCACCTTCGCCGGGCTCAAGACCGACGGCAGCGCCCGGGTGCTGGATGCCGATGGCCAGCCGATCCCCGGCCTCTATGCTGCCGGCAGCGACATGGCCAGCGTGTTCGGCGGCCACTACCCCTCCGGCGGCATCAACCTGGGCCCGGCACTGACCTTCGGCTACGTCGCGGCCCGGCATGCGGCGGGCGTCAGTCAGAGCGAGTGATCGTCGGGCAATAAAAAGCCCCGCTTGAGCGGGGCTCTGCAGATCGTTGCGACGTCAGGCCTTATTCAGCGACTCGACGCCGACTTCGTCCCAAAGCTCTTCGGCCAGGTGGAAGGTGGCGTTGGCAGCCGGAATACCGCAGTAGATCGCGCTCTGCATGATCACTTCCTTGATTTCCTCGCGGGTCACGCCGTTGTTCTTGGCGGCCTTGAGGTGCAGCTTCAATTCACCTTCGCGGTTCATGCCGATCAGCATGGCGATGGTGATCAGGCTACGGGTGTGGCGCGGCAGCCCCGGGCGCGTCCAGATATCGCCCCAGGCGTGGCGGGTGATCATCTCCTGGAACTCTTCGTTGAACGGCGTCAGTTTTTCCAGGCTGCGGTCGACGTGGGCATCGCCCAGCACCGCACGGCGCACCTGCATGCCGGCGTCATAGCGTTGTTTCTCGTCCATCGGTGGCTCCATTTCTCTTCACGGCGCGGGCGTGCAACGACGCCCACGCACTGCAGCTCAATTGGTTTGCAGAAAGCTCAGCACGCGCCCGGTGAACAGCTCACCAGCCTGCACGTTGGACAGGTGCGCGGCGTCGAACTCGACCAGCTCGGCGCCCGGAATACGCGCTTGCATGAAGCGACCATGCTCGGGGGTGGTCACCGCATCACCGGTGCCGCACACGATCAGGGTCGGCACGTCGATCGTGGCGATCTGCTCGCGGTAGTCGGCGTCGCGCACCGCTGCACAGTTGCCGGCGTAGCCCTGGGGCGAGGTCTGCGCCAGCATGGTGACGATCGGCTCGACCTTCTCCGGCTGGGCCTTGGCGAACGGCGCGGTGAACCAGCGTTCGATGGAGGCATCACGCAGGTCGCGCATGGCCTTCTCGCCGCCCTTCAGCACGGTGTCGATGCGGGTGTTCCACACCTCGTCGGTGCCGATCTTGGCCGCGGTGTTGCACAGCACCAGGCGATCCAGGCGCGAGGCGGCGTTGATCGCCAGCCACTGGCCGATCAGCCCGCCCATGGACAGGCCGCAGAAATGCACCTTGTCGATGTTCAGGGCATCGAGCAGTGCCAACACGTCACGGCCATTCTGCTCGATGCTGTAGAAGCCCGGCGTGACCAGCGACTGGCCGTGGCCACGGGTGTCATAACGCAGCACCCGGAAGTGCTCGGTGAACGCCGGAATCTGCGCATCCCACATGTGCAGGTTGGTGCCCAGGGAGTTGGACAACACCAGCACCGGTGCGTCGGCAGGGCCTTCGAGCAGGTAGTTCAGGTCGCCATCGGCGAGGGAAACGACAGGCATGACAATCTCCTAACGGGAAAACGGTTCAGTGATTCGCGCTGCGGTGCAGGGCCACGGCGCGATCGACCCAGCGCTGCGCCTGACCCAGGTAATGGGCCGGGTCGAGCAGGCGGTCCAACTCATCGGCGGACAGTTGGGCGCAGACCTCGGCGTTGGCGCCGAGCACGTCGCGCAGGTGTGCGCCCTCCTTCACCGCCTGCTTGCAGCATTGCTCGACCAGATGGTGGGCAGCGTCGCGACCGATGCGTTGCGCCAGGGCGATGCTCACCGCCTCGGCCAGTACCAGGCCGCGGGTCAATTCAAGATTGGTGGCCATCCGCTCGGCGTCGACTTCCAGGCCCGGCACCAGGATCAGCGCCTGTTGCAGGGCGCCGGAGACCAGGCAGCAAAGCTCCGGCAGCGTCTCCCATTCGGCGTGCCACAGCCCCAGGCTGCGCTCGTGCTCCTGAGGCATCGCCGCGAACATGGTGGCGACCAGCCCGGGCGCGCGGGTGGCGGCGCCGATCAACACCGCCGCGCCCACCGGGTTGCGCTTGTGCGGCATGGTCGAGGAGCCGCCCTTGCCCGGTGCCGAGGGCTCGAACAGCTCGCCGGCCTCGGTCTGCATCAGCAGGCTGAGGTCGCGGCCCAGCTTGCCCAGGCTGCCGGCGATCAGGCCGAGCAGGCTGGCGAACTCGGCCAGACGATCACGCTGGGTGTGCCAGGGCTGCTCGGGCAGTTGCAGGTCCAGCTCGGCGGCCAATGCACCGGCCACCGGCCAGGCCTTGTCGCCCAATGCGGCCAGGCTGCCCGAGGCGCCGCCGAACTGCAGGCACAGCAGGCGCGGTTTGATTTCGTCGAGGCGCTGGCGATGGCGATCGATGGCGCCCAGCCAGCCGGCGATCTTCATGCCCAGGGTCACCGGCGTGGCATGCTGCAGCCAGGTGCGCCCGGCCATGGGCGTTGCCGCATGACGCTGGGCCTGGGTGGCCAGCTGTCTGCTCAGGACGTCCAGATCCTTTTCCAGCAGATCGATGGCCGCACGTAGCTGCAGCACCAGGCCGCTGTCCATGGCGTCCTGGCTGGTGGCGCCCAGATGCACGTAGCGCTCGGCCTCGGGGTTGCTCGCCGCGATGCGTTTGCCCAGCGCCTTGACCAGCGGAATCGCCGAGTTGCCGGCGCTGCCGATGGCCACCGCCAGCGCGTCGAAATCGTAGAGTTCGGCGCGGCAAGCCGCCTCGATATCGGCGACCACTGCCTGCGGGATCACCCCAGCCGCCGCTTCGGCCCGGGCCAGCGCCGCCTCGAAGTCGAGCATGCCCTGCACACGACCCTGGTCGCTGAACACCTGGCGCATCGGCGCACCCGTGAAGTAGGCATCGAACAGCTGGCTAGCGGGCCTTGAACTCATACAGCGAACACTCCGTGGTCAATGATCGTGGTGCAGGTAACTGGCCTGGCGCGGCAGGCGCAGGCTGACCAGAAAGGCCAGCACCATCATGCCTGATACGTACCAGTAGAAGGTCTGTTCCATGCCGATGGATTTTAGCCCCAGGGCGACATATTCCGCCGAGCCGCCGAACAGCGCGTTGGCCACCGCGTAAGCCAGGCCGACGCCCAGGGCGCGCACCTCCGGCGGGAACATCTCGGCCTTTACCAGGCCGCTGATCGAGGTATACAGGCTGACGATGGCCAGCGCCGCGATGATCAGCAGGAAGGCCATCACCGGGCTCTGCACGGTATGCAGCAAGGCCAGGATCGGCCAGGTGCAGATCGCGCCGAGGGCGCCGAACCAGAGCATCGAGGTGCGGCGGCCGATACGGTCGGACAGCGCACCGAACAACGGCTGCATGATCATGAACAGGAACAGCGCGCCGGTCATGATGCCGCTGGCGGTCTTGGCGCTCATGCCGGCCGAGTTGACCAGGTACTTCTGCATGTAGGTGGTAAAGGTATAGAAGATCAGCGAGCCGCCGGCTGTGTAGCCCAGCACGGTGAAGAACGCGGCCTTGTGGTGCTTGAACAGGTAGGCGACGCTGCCCGACTCCTTGCTGCCGATCTGGTCTTGCTTGGCGGTTTCGTCCAGCGAGCGACGCAGGTAGAACGCCACCACCGCTGCCATCGCGCCGATCACGAACGGAATGCGCCAACCCCAGGCACGCAGCTCGTCTTCACTGAGCGCCTGCTGCAGGATCACTACCACCAGCACGGCCAGCAACTGGCCGCCAATCAGGGTGACGTACTGGAACGAGGCGAAGAAGCCGCGCTGGCCCTTGAGCGCCACCTCGCTCATGTAAGTGGCGGTGGTGCCGTACTCGCCGCCTACCGAAAGGCCCTGAAACAGCCGCGCCAGCAACAGCAGCACGGGCGCCAGGGTGCCGATGCTGCTGTAGGTGGGCATGCAGGCGATGGCCAGCGAGCCCAGGCACATCATCAGCACCGAGATCATCATCGAGACCTTGCGGCCGTACTTGTCCGCAACGCGGCCAAACACCCAGCCGCCGATCGGCCGCATCAGAAAACCCGCGGCGAATACGCCTGCGGTGTTGAGCAGCTGCACGGTGGGGTCGTCGGATGGAAAGAAGGCTGGCGCGAAGTAGATCGCGCAAAAGGCGTACACATAGAAGTCGAACCATTCGACCAGATTGCCCGAGGAGGCACCGACGATGGCGAAGATGCGTTTGCGGCGCTCTTGCGGGCTGTAGTTGGGGGCTTCGTACGCCGCGCTGGCTTCAGTACTCATCATGGATACTCACTGGTAGGAAACGGAACCGTCCCTACTCCGACCCCACATGTAACCAAATGATTCGTCATTTTCAGTCGCCCATCCTCGCCAGTACAGGGTGTCGTGGACCTTGTCCTGGCAAGGACAAACGAAACGTTGAAGTCGTCTTAGCCATAGAACTGGCAGCTTGATCATGATCGTGGGAGCGGGCCATGCCCGCGAGTCGGGCGCATGGCGCCCTCCCACGAGATACGCGGTCGGGCTCAAACCGTAGGTGGGTCGAATACTGAAGAGTGGACGGCTCTTTATCCGTACACCGTCTCGCAATCGCACCGATGGACAATAAGAGCGTTGTCCACTCTACGACAGGCAGCTTCGTCACCGTGCAAGCAGGCCCTAAACCCGCTCGATAGCCAGTGCCAAGCCCTGCCCCACGCCAACGCAC
>CBIFVM010000038.1:0-35378 GCA_966186235.1 uncultured Pseudomonas sp. | reverse complement strand
GGTCGGTGGTACCCAGGCTGACGCCGGCATTGGCCAAGGCGAACAGCGGCATCAAGCCGAAAATCACCCATGGGTGCAGCGCCAGCTGCACGCGCACCACGGGCGGCACCAACTCGCGCTGAGCGATGCGCAAATCACGAAACGAGTAGGCCGCAGCACCGCATGAGACCCCACTGCCCCGCTCATCCGCCAGCTCGCGAGCGATTCGGCTAAGCGCATCGCGTGGCGATTCGCGGCAGGGCAGCGCTGCCACCGGCGTCATCAGCCCCAGGATCACCCCGGCCAATGTCGGGTGCGCACCGGTCAGTAGCAGCCCGCCCCACATCAGCACACCCGGTAGCACATAGGCGTAGGCCGAACCAACACCGATACGCTGCAAACCAAGCACCGCGAACGCTCCCAACCCGGCCAGCGCAAAGCCGCTGTAATTGAGGCCATCCGAATAGAACAAGGCGATCAGGATCACCGCGATCACGTCGTCGATCACCGCCAAGGTCAGCAAGAATACCCGCACCCCGGAAGGTATACCCTTGCCCAGCAACGCCAGGAGACCAACGGCAAAGGCGATATCCGTGGCCGCCGGAATCGCCCAGCCACCGGCACCGGGCCCCTGATGATTGAGTGACGCATAGATCAAGGCTGGAATGATCACCCCGCCACATGCCGCGGCGATGGGTAAGAATGCCTGGCGCAGATCCACCAGCGCGCCCTCGTGCATCTCGCGGCGGATTTCCATGCCGACAACGAGAAAGAACAGGGTCATCAGACCATCATTGATCCAGAAATGCAGGGACTGGGAAATGCTCAAGCTGCCGATACCGAGCGTGACCGGCGCGTGCCAGAGTGCATGGTAGCTGGGGGCATAGGCTGAGTTGGCCCAGATCAGCGCCACGGCGGTGGCGAGTAACAGAGCAACGCCGCTGAAGGCCTCGCGATGCAGGAGGCCGCGAAAAGCGGCGAAGACCTGCTCGGCCAAATGCTGGGCACGGGGAATCTGCTGAAACGACGGGCGCGTTTTCATCGGCGAACGAGCTCCGCGCGGCGGCCCGACCAGCGCAACTGAACCTGTATCGCCGCACCATGCGGCTAACACCCGGCGGCCATCCTACACAGATAAACCGCCAGGACACCAGCCCGAACCGCACGGGCAGCGAGCGGCACTAGTAGCTGGTGGCAGCGCCGACAGCAACGGGCAGGCGTTTTTGCTAAGCTGCGCAGCCTTGAACGCACCTGACATCGCCAAAGGCCCAGGCGCGCCTCACAAAATGTGATTGATAGAACCCAGATGCCCCCTGAGATAACCGGTACACCCGCGAAGCCCGCCCTCTCCCGCCGTTTTTCCGTGGCGCCGATGATGGATTGGACCGATCACCATTGTCGCTACTTCCTGCGTCAGCTGTCGCAGCACGCCCTGCTGTATACGGAGATGGTCACCACCGGGGCGCTGTTGCATGGCGATACCGCGCGTTTTCTGCATTACGACCAGAGCGAGCATCCCGTGGCGCTGCAACTGGGCGGCAGCAACCCGGCGGATCTGGCGGCCTGCGCACGCCTTGCCGAGCAGGCGGGGTACGACGAGGTGAACCTCAACGTCGGCTGCCCCAGTGACCGGGTGCAGAACAACATGATCGGCGCCTGCCTGATGGGCCATCCGGCGCTGGTGGCCGAGTGCGTCAAGGCCATGCGCGATGCCGTGGGCATTCCGGTAACCGTCAAGCACCGCATCGGCATCGACGGGCGTGACAGCTACGCAGAGCTCTGCGACTTCGTCGGCCAGGTGCGTGAGGCCGGCTGCCGCAGTTTCACCGTGCACGCGCGCATCGCCATCCTGGCGGGCCTGTCGCCCAAGGAAAACCGCGAGATTCCGCCGCTGCGCTACGACATTGCCGCCCAGCTCAAGCGGGACTTCCCGGACCTGGAGCTGATCCTCAATGGCGGCATCAAGACCCTGGAGGCCTGCCAGGAGCATCTGCAGATCTTCGACGGCGTGATGCTGGGCCGCGAGGCCTACCACAACCCCTACCTGCTGGCCGAGGTCGACCGGCAGCTGTTCGGCAGCACCCGCACACCGGTCAGCCGCCATGAAGCGATGCTCGCCATGCGTCCTTATATCGAGCGGCACATGGCCGCTGGCGGCCTGATGCACCACGTCACACGGCATATGCTTGGCCTGGCCCAGGGCTTTCCGGGTGCACGCCGCTTCCGTCAGTTGCTGTCGGCGGACATTCACAAGAGCCCCCAGCCGCTGGCCATTTTCGACCAGGCCGCGGACATCCTGCAGGGCCGCTGAGCGGGCACGGCAGATCAGCGGCCGTGCCACCAGTTGAGCGCCAACGGAGGCTCAGGTAAGGTCGTGGCACCCGAATCGACAAGGCCGTGCCATGACCTCCAAGCTGGATCAACTCAAGCAGTTCACCACCGTGGTTGCCGACACCGGCGACATCGACGCCATCGCCCGCCTCAAGCCGGTGGATGCCACCACCAACCCGTCGCTGCTGCTCAAGGCCGCCGCACTGCCCCGCTACGCCGAACTGCTCAAGCAGGCGGTCGCCGCCAGCAAGGGCGATATCGACCTGGCCAGCGACCGTTTCGGCGTGACCGTGGGCCGGGAAATCCTGCAGGTGATTCCCGGGCGCATTTCCACCGAGGTGGATGCGCGACTGTCCTTCGACACCCAGACCACCCTGAGCCGTGCCAAGCGTCTGGTCGAGCTGTATGAAGAGGCTGGCGTCAGCCGCGAGCGCATCCTGATCAAGATCGCCTCGACCTGGGAAGGCATCCGCGCCGCCGAGCAGCTGGAAAAATCCGGCGTGCAGACCAACCTCACCCTGCTCTTTTCCTTCGCCCAGGCGCGTGCCTGCGCCGACGCCGGCGCGTTCCTGATCTCGCCGTTCGTGGGCCGCATCTACGACTGGTACAAGAAGGCCGAAGGCCGTGACTACGTAGGCAGCGAAGACCCTGGCGTACAGTCCGTGACGCGCATCTACGATTACTACAAGGCCCAGGGCCACAAGACCGTGGTGATGGGCGCGAGCTTCCGCAACGTCGGGCAGATCGAGCAACTGGCCGGCTGCGACCGCCTGACCATCAGCCCCGAGCTGCTGCAGCAACTGGCCGACGACAACGGCCCGCTGGCGCGCAAGCTCGATACCGAAGTGTCCGGGCAGAGCGAAGCGCGGATCAGCGAGAGCCAGTTCCGCTGGGACATGAACGAAGACGCCATGGCCACCGAAAAGCTCGCCGAAGGCATTCGCGGGTTCGCTCGCGATCAGGAAAAACTGGAGAAACTGCTCGTCGCCAACCGCTGACCCTGAAAACGAAAAACGGGGCGCCGACCGTGTCGACGCCCCGTTTTTTTGGCCGGGATTCAAGGGTGCTGTTCGAGTGCACTCACCAGATCATGGAAGGCCGCGCGGTTCGACTCGTTCAGGCCCATCAGGATGCGATGCGCCTCCAGCACGTGGGCACGCACCACATCTTCGGACTGATCCTGCGATGGCAGATCGGCCAGGCAGTCCGGGCACTCGTAGGGCTGATCGATGATGTTGAACACCTGATCGAAGCCCATCGACTGCAGCAGCCGCGTGATGTCGGCGTGGGTGGTCACCACGGTCGGCAGCAGGCCGACCTTCTGCCGCGACAGAATCGACAGTTTGGCCAGCAGCCCGAGGGTGGTGCTGTCGATGCTGCGCGTTTCCGTCAGGTCGATGACGATAGCGGAGAAATTCAGCGCGGTGAAAATCTTTTCGATCGTGGAGTCCAGCGCTGAACACAGGGTCAGGCGCACTTCGCCGATGAACTTCAGGACGAAGGTGCCATCCTGCTCGGCAAACTGGATTCTACCGGGGCTTATCCCAGGATTCATGCAAGGTTCCTGCTTAACACCAGCAAGGCGATATCATCCGGCATCTCCGCCAGATTGGCCAGTCCAAACACGCTACGCAACCCATCCAGGGTTCCACCTGCCTCGCTGACCAGCTTGGGCAGCAAGGCTTCTTTTTCCTGCAGGTTGTCGCCGTCGAGCAAATCGAGAATGCCGTCGGACAACAACGTCAGGCTGAATGATTCGGGAAGGTCGATTTCCAGGTTGTTGTAATCGGCCTCCTTGAACAGGCCGACCGGCAGGCCACGGCCTTCCAGGTAGTAGGCCTGGCCACCGGTGTACATCACCGGCAGCGGCAAATGGCCGCCGATGCTGTAGGTCAGCCGATTGGATTCTTCGTCGATCACCCCGCCGAGCATGGTCACGTGCTTGCCAAGCTTGCAGTTGATCAGCCCGCGATTGATGTGGCTGAGCACGTCCGACGGTTTGAATTCGGGCAGCATGCCGTTGCGCCGCGACTCGTAGAGCAGGCGCGTGGTCATGAACTTGAGCAGTACGGTGACGAAGGCCGACGACGCGCCATGGCCGGACACGTCCGCCAGGTAGAACGCCACACGGCGCTCGTCGACCCGGAAATAATCGACGAAGTCACCGGACAGATACAGCGACGGGATGATCTGGTGAGCGAACGACAGCCCCTCGTCTTCCCATGGCGTGACCGGCAGCATGTTCATCTGCACCTGGCGGCCGGCGTTCTGGTCTTCCTGCAGCAGATGCAGGCTGGCCTGCAGCTCGCGGTTGGCGGTTTCCAGCTTTTCGCGATAGCGCTCGTTCTCCTGGCGCAGGTGCACGCGATCCAGCGCGCGACGCACCGAGTGTTCGAGCACGGCCAGGTCTTCCAGGGGCTTGATCAGGTAATCGGCAGCGCCGAGGCGCAGCGCCTCGACCACATCGGTCATCACGCCCGCGCCGGAAACCACGATGATCGGCGCGGAGACTTCCAGCGCATTGATGCGGCGGATCAGTTCGAGACCATCGACCTGGGGCATGCGCAGGTCGCAAATGACCAAGTCAGGCCGTTCGCGTTCGAACACTTCGAGACCTTGCAGGCCGTTGCTGGCCAGCAGGATGTTGAAGCCGCTGTCTTCCAAGTAGGCTGCAATGCTGGCGCGGACGACTTCGTCGTCATCGATCAGCAGCAACGTGGCACTGGTTTTGTGCATGGGGTGTCCAGGCAAACTGCGCCGGGGATGGTTAGCGTAAACGCAGCCAACGACCTGCGCGGGTACACGGTTCGCGTCAAGGCGCAGACGGTACTCCCATCCTCAGCGCGATTCAACAGGCGCCGTTAGCCGCCGAGCGGCTTTACACCTCAAATGGGCGGGGGTTATAAGAATCGCAGCACAGCCCCGACCTTCAATGAGGATAGCCTGATGAGCCAGAATGATCGTGATTACACGGAAAAGCGCGATTACATTCGCATGCGTCTGGAGACCCAGGTAACGCTGACTCATGGCGGCCAGACGGTTCCTGCGCTATGCCGGGATCTGTCGAGCACCGGCATGCAGCTCGAAGCGCAGTGCCAGGCGAAGGTGGGCGACAAGGTGAGCGTGCTGATCCCGTCCACCCATGATTCGCTCAAGGGGCTGGAAACCGACGCTGAAGTGGTACGCGTGACGGACATCGGCGATGGCCGGCAAATTCTCGGCGTTGCCGTGACGTCGATGAACTGAAATACGCTGTAACGTGATGGAGCCGGCCTCCATCACGCCTGCCTCAGGCCTTCAGGCCAGCTGCCTAACGGCAGCCGCCCCTGCCGATTTCTAGAAATCGTCTTCCACATCACCATCGCGCACGCGGAACTCACGGTTCTGCAGGTAGGCATTGCGGATGAAGATGTACTTGTCGCCACTGATCATGCGCTCGGCGTCCAGCAGGCTGGCGCG
Source organism: uncultured Pseudomonas sp. (assembly GCA_966186235.1). Lineage (GTDB taxonomy): Bacteria > Pseudomonadota > Gammaproteobacteria > Pseudomonadales > Pseudomonadaceae > Aquipseudomonas. Next base: position 29,609 of record CBIFVM010000038.1, on the reverse strand, counting down.
AGTGTCCACCACATTGACGCCCCGCAGCACGTTACGCGTCGGCACATGATCGATATGGGGATACGGCGTCAGGAAGCTATCCGGGATCCTCGCTGGCGCATCGCGCAGCGAGCTAGGACCGAGCAGCGGCAGCACCAGATATGGGCCGCTCTCCACGCCCCATACACCTAGGGTCTGGCCGAAGTCTTCGTCGCTGCGCTGCAGCCCCATGGGGGTGGCAACGTCGAAGAAACCCAGCACACCGATGGTGCTGTTGAGCAACAGGCGGCTGGTATCCACGCCGGCGTCATGGGCCTTGCCCTGCAACAGGTTGTTGGTCAGGTTACCGACCTCCCACAGGTTGCGAAACACGTTGTGCACGCCGGTTTCCAGAAACTGCGGCGTCACGGCCCGATAGCCCTGAGCCAGTGGCTTGAGGGCGTAAGTGTCGACGGTGTCATTGAAGCGAAAGATGGGACGGTTGAACGATTCCCAGGGATCTTCCGTCGCCGCCTGGCTTGCCAGCGGCAGTGCCATCAGGCCGGCACAGGCCAGCATGCGGCCGAGGCTCGCGATCCAATCGGGTCCAATCAAGCGCATTGCTGTTCTCCTAGGCTAATGAGCGCGGCCGGTCCGGCGGCAGCGGCGTAGTATAAAGCCGTCTGCCGCCAATAGGCAGCGCGCCGCGATATCCGGGCGCCGTATCACACGACCGGATCCCGGGATCCTACAGTGTCACACCACCGTCACATTGGCTTGGCAAGGTCGAAGCGATAATCGCCAGGGAACGACATCCCATGCCCCAGCCAGCGTTCTGCACCGCTTCTTCCTCCTTCACGGCCATCCTCTTTGGCCTGTCCGGCTGCCTGGTGGATTTTGGCGCACGAAGTGCGTCCCTGAACGGCCAGCGACATCTGGCGCTGGTGCGCGAAGGCGGTGGCCTGGCTCGCCAGCCTGCAAGCAACCTGGAACTGGACGCTTGCGCCGAACCGACTCCCGGGGCCCTGAGCACCCTGCGCAGCCTGCATGAGCAGAACGTGCCCTGTGCCTGGCTGGACGAGCTGCCAGAAGCGCTGACCGAAAAACTGGCCAGTCGCCTGCCCGACTGGCTGTCGGCCTCGCCGGCCTGCACCCAGCGCACCTGGCCCGCACCGGATGCCTGCTGGCAAGCCCTGGCAGCCTTGCGGATCGAGCGCCTGGAAGGCTGTGTACTGGTCAGTGGCGAGCCGCGCCTCTTGCAGGCTGGCTTGAATGCCGGAATGTGGACGGTGGGCCTGGCCGCCTGCGGTTCTCTGGCAGGCCACGCGCTGGCCGATTGGCAGTTGCTCGACGGCCCGCAGCGTGACCGCCTGCGCGCCGACGCGACGCTTTCGCTTTATCGGCTCGGCGCTCACTCGGTGATCGACCAGCTCACCGACCTGCCCGCCTGCCTCGACCACCTGCAGATTCGGCGTAGCAAGGGCGAGAAACCCTGAAGCCAGCCTGCCCCGACTGGTCTAGGCTGGACAAGAAGTACTGACCTTTCGTCGCGTCGTATGGTCAATTGTCTTGCCTATCAAGAAAGGGAGAGTCCCATGCCTGCGAACCATCTGCAGCAGCAACTGGAAGAGCTGCGCAAGCAACTGGTCGAACATCCGCCGGAAAACGAAGAGGATCGTGAATCGCTCGAACTGATCGCCCGCGACATCGAGCTGCAGCTGGCGGCGCAGCCGGTGACCACGCCCGATGCTTCGCTGGTCGACGGCGTCAACCTGGCGGTCGAGCGCTTCGAGGTGAGCCATCCGACGCTCGCCGGCAGCCTGCGCAACATCATGCAGACCTTGGCCAATATGGGGATCTGATCCCAGGCGCAGGAAACCAAAAACCAGCCACGAGGCTGGTTTTTTTTATGCCCGCCTTTCCGACTGGGCGAACGCGCCAATCAGATAGACGCTTACTGACGGACCAGACGCCGGTTCGGCGGCACCTCATCTCGCGTGGTGCGGTAAGGATTGATATCCAAACCACCACGGCGCACATAGCGCGCGTAGACGGTCAGGTACTCCGGCTTCAGTAGCTTTTGCAGATCCAGAAAGATGCGCTCCACGCACTGTTCGTGGAAGTCCGCGTGCTGGCGGAAGCTCACCAGATAAGCCAGCAGACTTGCCGGCTCCAGGGCCGCCCCGCGGTACTCGACCACCACGCTGCCCCAGTCCGGCTGGCCGGTGACCGGGCAATTGGATTTGAGCAGATGGCTGTGCAGGGTCTGTTCAACGATATGGGCTGGGTCGCACGTCAGCAGCTCCGGCTGAGGCGCCGCGTAGTTGCTGATGCTGACGTCCAGGTCGTCGATGCAGGTGCCCGGCAATGCGAACAGGCCTTCCCGGGCCGCTTCGTCCAGGCTGCGGATCTGCACGGCCACCGGCTTGCCGGCCGTGGCGGACAAATCCGTCTCCAGCACGCGGGCCAATTCTGCCGAGTTGGCGAACACCGACTGGTTGAGCGAATTGAGGTACAGCTTGAAGGACTTTGATTCGATGATATTCGGCGAATCGGCAGGAATCGCAAATTCGCCGATGGCCACCACCGGCTTGCCAGAAGGCAGCAACCAGGACAGCTCGAAGCAGTTCCAGTAGTCCACGCCGCGATACGGCAGCGTATCGGCGCTCAAGCCCAGCTCGGCCCACTTGGTGGCGCGGGGAATGGGAAACAGCAACTCGGGCGAGTAAGTGGCGATGTACTCGCTGCTCTTGCCCAGCGGCGAATGTTCCACGGAATTCATGAGGCGTTACCTGCAATGCAACGGGTGCGGCAGCGAGCGCCGCACGAAAATGAAGGGCTGATCAACCCAGCTCGGCGACCAGCTTGGCCAGGGCGGCAGCCGGATCCGCGGCCTGGCTGATCGGACGGCCGATCACCAGGTAGTCGGAGCCGGCGTCCAGGGCCTGACGCGGCGTGAGAATACGGCGTTGATCGTCCTGGGCACTGCCGGCTGGGCGAATGCCTGGCGTCACCAGCTGCAGCGCGGGCTGCGCAGCCTTGAGCGCAGGCGCTTCGAGCGCCGAGCAGACCAGACCATCCATGCCGGCCTTATGAGCCAGCGCAGCCAGGCGCAGCACCTGCTCCTGGGGCTCGATGTCCAGGCCGATGCCGGCCAGGTCCTCGCGCTCCATGCTGGTCAGCACGGTCACGCCGATCAGCAGCGGCACCGGGCCGTTGAAAGCGTCCAGCACCTCGCGACAGGCGCTCATCATGCGCAGGCCACCGGAGCAATGCACGTTGACCATCCACACGCCCATTTCCGCAGCGGCCTTGACGGCCATGGCGGTGGTATTGGGGATGTCGTGGAATTTCAGGTCGAGAAACACCTCGAAGCCACGATCGCGCAACGTGGCGACGATGTCCGACGCACAGCTGGTGAACAGCTCCTTGCCCACCTTCACCCGGCACAGTTTCGGATCGAGCTGATCGGCCAGGGCAAGTGCCGCCTCACGAGTCGGGAAATCCAGGGCGACGATGATGGGTGTCTGACAAACGGACATGGGGGCAACTCTCGAGCGGGCCAAATTCGGCGCGCATTGTAGCGCAATGCCAAGGCGATTGGCGGCAAGGCACGCCAGCGCGGCGTGCAGGCTCGTCGGACGGCGCGTGACGCCTCAGGTCTTCAGCCCGAGCATCAGCGCGCAGATCAGCAGGAAAGCCGTGAACAGCACGCGCAGGATGCGCTCGGGCAAGGCGTGAGCCAGGCGCACGCCCCAGCTGATGCTGAGCAGCCCGCCGATCGCCAGCGGAATGGCCAGGGCCCATTGCACATGGTCGTGCAGGGCGTAGGTGGCCAGCGTCACCCCGGTACTGGGCGCCGCCAGTGCCAGCGAAAGGCCCTGGGCCACCACCTGGGAAGTACCGAACACGCTGGTGAGAATCGGCGTGGCGATGACGGCGCCACCGACACCGAAAAGCCCGCCGAGCAGGCCCGACCCGCTACCCAGCACGGTCAGCCAGGGCCAAGGATGGCGCAACTGGCCCGACGCGGCCGGCGGGCGCATCAACATGCGCAGCAGGTTGTAGAACGCCAGCGCGACCAGAAAGCCGACGAACGCCAGGCGCATCGATTCGGGGTCGAGATTGACCGCCCAACTCGCCCCGAACAACGCGAACACGAAACTGCTCAATGCCAGCGCCAGGGCATGGCGCAGGTCGATGCGGTTGCGCTGGTGATAACGCCACAGCGCGAGCAGCACGTTGGGCACCACCATGACCAGCGCGGTGCCCTGGGCAAGCTGCTGATCCAGGCCGAACAATACGCCCAGCGCCGGAATCGCGATCAGACCGCCGCCAATCCCGAACAGCCCGCCAAGGGTGCCGAGGGCCAGGCCGAGCAGGATATTCAGGGCGAATGCGAGCAGATCCATGATTTATCTCGTTAAAACAGGGTGAGCGCATGCTACCCATCGGCGGCTGGATGGGTAACGCATAGCCCGGCATAATGGCTGTGCGAAATACGCACAGCGAGGACTGCATGAATCCTGATGCCTTAACCGACCAGCTCAGCCTGTTTCTCGATGTGCTGGAAAGCGGCAGCTTCTCCGCTGCAGCCCGCCTGCACCCGCTGACCCCTTCAGCGGTTTCGCGGCGTATCGACGCCCTGGAGCGCTCCCTCGATTGCAGCCTATTCAGCCGTAGCACCCATGCGGTGCGAGCAACGCCAGCTGGCTTGGCGTTCGCCGAACGGGCCCGGCGGATTCTCGCCGAGTTGCACCTGGCGCGTGCCGAGGCCGTGTCGCTGAGCAGCGCGCCCGAGGGGCTGATTCGCATCGACTCCCCGGCGCCGTTCGGCCGTCGGCACCTGGCGCCAGCGATTGCCGACTTTCTCATCGCCTACCCCGGCCTGGACGTGCAACTGCGGCTGATCGACAGCTTCATCGACCTGCACGGTGCGCACCTGGGCGAGGTGGACCTGGTGCTGCGCATCGGCCCCCTGGCCGATACCCGTCTGGTGGCGACGCCGCTCTCGCCGATGGTCCGCGTGGTCTGTGCCAGCCCGGCGTATCTGGAGCGCCGGGGTGTGCCGCGAACCCCTGCAGAACTGCTGGAGCACGATGGCCTGGACTGGGATGGCCTGGCGCCCGCCTACGCCTGGCGCTTCGAGAATGGCGGAAAGCTCGCCATGTACCGCCCTCGCCGCCTGCGCATGACGGCCAACAATGCCGAGACGCTGGTATTCAGCGTGCTCGCCGGCCTGGGCGTGGCGCACCTCCCGACCTGGCTGGTCAGCGAATACCTGGTGCGTGGCGAGCTGGTGGCACTGTTCTGCGACAACGGCCTGCCCGCGCCTGAGCCCAGCGGCATCTATGCGCTGCGCTTGCAGCGCGATACCGATTCACGCAGCCGGCTGCTGCTGGAGTTCCTGAAGAACCGCTTTGGCCCGACCCCGCCCTGGGACCTGCCCCTGCAAGGCGCCTTGCAACGCGGCGCTGGCAACTAAAAGAAAAACGCGGCCGAGGCCGCGTTTTCCGTAACGCCTGGGCGCTCTAGAAGAAGCCCAGCGGATTGATGTCGTAGCTGATCAGCAGGTTCTTGGTCTGCTGGTAGTGGTCGAGCATCATCTTGTGGGTTTCGCGCCCGACCCCGGACTTTTTGTAGCCGCCAAAGGCAGCGTGCGCCGGGTACAGGTGGTAGCAGTTGGTCCAGACGCGTCCGGCCTTGATGCCGCGGCCCATGCGGTAGGCGCGATTGATGTCGCGCGTCCACACGCCGGCGCCCAGGCCGAACTCGGTGTCGTTGGCGATGGCCAGGGCTTCGGCTTCGTCCTTGAAGGTGGTTACGCCCACCACCGGGCCGAAGATTTCTTCCTGGAACACGCGCATCTTGTTGGTGCCCTTGAGCAGGGTCGGCTGGATGTAATAACCGCCGGCCAGGTCGCCCTCTAGCTTCTCGGTCGCGCCGCCGGTGAGCAGCTCGGCGCCTTCCTGCTGGGCGATTTCCAGATAGCTGAGGATCTTGTCGTACTGCTGCTGCGAGGCCTGGGCGCCGACCATGGTATCGGTGTCCAGCGGGTTGCCGCGCTTGATCGATTTGATCTTCTTCATCACCTCGTTCATGAACGGCTCGAAGATCGACTCTTGCACCAGCGCCCGCGACGGGCAGGTGCACACCTCGCCCTGGTTGAAGAACGCCAGCACCAGGCCTTCGGCCGCCTTCTCGATGAACGCCGGCTCGGCCTGCATGATGTCTTCGAAGAACACGTTCGGGCTCTTGCCGCCCAGTTCCACGGTGCTGGGAATGATGTTGGCAGCGGCGCATTTCATGATGTGCGAGCCGACTGGGGTGGAGCCGGTAAAGGCGATCTTGGCGATGCGCGTGCTGGTGGCCAGCGCCTCGCCGGCTTCACGGCCGAAGCCCTGGACGATGTTGAGCACGCCAGGCGGCAGCAGATCGCCGATGATCTCGGCCAGCAGGGTGATCGACAGCGGCGTCTGCTCGGCGGGTTTCAATACCACGCAGTTGCCGGCGGCCAGCGCGGGAGCGAGTTTCCAGGCGGCCATCAGCAGCGGGAAGTTCCAGGGGATAATCTGCCCGACCACGCCCAGCGGCTCGTGGAAGTGGTAGGACGCGGTGTGCTCGTTGATCTCCGCCGAGGTGCCTTCCTGGGCGCGGATGCAGCCGGCGAAGTAGCGGAAATGATCGGCGGCCAGGGGCACGTCGGCGTTGAGGGTTTCGCGCACGGCCTTGCCATTGTCCCAGGTTTCGGCCACGGCCAGCAGTTCGAGGTTGGCTTCGATGCGGTCGGCGATCTTCAGCAGGATCAGCGCGCGATCCTGCACTGACGTCTTGCCCCAGGCATCGGCGGCGGCATGGGCGGCGTCCAGGGCCTTGTCGATGTCCTTGGCGTCCGAGCGCGGGAATTCGCCGATGGCCGAGGCATCCACCGGGCTGGTATTGGTGAAGTACTGACCGCCCACCGGCGCGACGAACTCGCCGCCGATGTAGTTGCCGTAGCGCGATTTCAGGGTGACGACGGCGCCTGCGGTACCGGGTTTGGCATAGATCATGTGAGCGACCTCTTTATTGTGGGGACCTGACTTCTGAGGCCAGAGACAGGCCGGGGTTCGATTCCGACTGCCAGCAACCTGCCGCCTGCCACCGAATCGCCGTAAACCGGCGTGGCAGAGGCTCGGGCCGCCGAGCTGCTATCAGGGTAGACGCCTTCCCGGACTTTCGCTGCTGGCCATTCGACGTGCTGCGGGCGCTCACCATCGGCCGGATTCCCTGAACGTTGGTTGCGCGCAGACAGTCACCTGATCACAGGCAATCATCAGGAGACGGACATGAACAAAGTAACGGGATCGGCGCTGCTGCTCGCAGCCTTGTTCAGCGCTGGCGTGCAGGCCGATGACGACGGGCTGACCTTGCAGCAGCAACGCGACAGGATTGGCGACGAGATGGTCCGCGATCGCACCGGCGCGCCGCCTGCCAGTGAGAGTGGCACCGGCCAGGCAGTCGATCCTCAGCAGCAACAGCCAGGGCAGCAGTCGCCCCGTAGCACGCTCAACTCTCCCACCAGGTACCAGAGCGGCCAGCAGCCAGGCGACCAGAATATGCAGCGCCAGCCCTCCACCACTGCACCGGGCACCGGCCCTCAGGGCGGCACTACTCCGGAAGCCGGTTCGTCAGGCAGTTCCACCGCGCCGGCTACACCCGGCACTGGCGGTGGCAGCCAAGGCACCGGCGGCGCGGCGATCAGCAACTGAGGCGAGAACCCGCCACTCACAAAGCGTTTCAAGGGGGATGGACGGCGAGATCTCGCCACCTACGTCACAAAAATGCAATGAGCGAATTGATACAGATCACTAGTTCAGTCTCATTCAGTGATAAGCGGCTCTCCCGGCATGGATATTGCCTTTTGGGCAGCCTGCGACGAAAGCGCGCACTTGAAGGTAATACCCGGCGTTTCAAAAAATCACCGGGACTGGCCGGTTTCGCAGAACGAAACCTGATCGCAAGCAACAGGCGCTGCCGCTCCACCACCCGGAGCGGCATGAACGTCGGTCTTGCGGTCATGCAATCACATCACTGGAATGGTCTGTCTAATGAAGAAACTCCTGCTGTCCCTACTGTGCTTGAGCGCGCTCGGCTGCGCCAAGCAACCCGAACCGGAAAAATCCGTGGACGTCCTGCTGATCGGCGGGGGCATCATGAGTGCGAGCCTCGGCACCTACCTCAACGAACTGGAGCCGACCTGGAAAATCGACCTGTACGAGCGCCTACCGCAAGTCGCCAGCGAGAGTTCCAATGCCTGGAACAACGCCGGTACCGGTCACTCGGCGCTCGCCGAGCTGAACTACACCCCAGAAAAGGCTGATGGCACCATCGACATCAGCAAGGCCGTGGCGATCAACGAATCCTTCGAGATCTCCAAGCAGTTCTGGGCCTATCAGGTCGAGCAAGGCGTTCTGAAGAACCCGAAGTCCTTCATCAACGACGTTTCGCACATGAGTTTCGTGTGGGGCGACAAGAACACCGAGTTCCTGAAGAAGCGCTATGACGCGCTGCAGCACAGCTCGCTGTTCCGCAACATGGAGTTCTCCGACGACCCCGCGCAGATCGAAGAGTGGATTCCCCTGGTGATGGAAGGCCGCGAGCCCGGCCAGAAGATCGCCGCGACCCGTGTGCAAACGGGCACAGACGTCAACTTCGGTGAAATCACCAATCAGTTGCTGAACAACCTGTCGCAGAAGAAAGACGTGTTCAACGTTCACGTGCAACAGGAAGTGCGCGATATCACCCGCGCCGACGACGGCACCTGGAACGTGACCATGGCCGACCTGGCCAATGGCGACAAGCTGAGCACCGTCAATGCCAAGTTCGTGTTCATCGGTGCCGGTGGCGGCGCGCTGAAGCTGCTGCAGAAATCCGGTATTCCGGAAGCTGAAGGCTATGCAGGCTTCCCGGTCGGCGGCTCCTTCCTGGTTACCCGTAACCCGGAAATCGCTGCCAGGCATCAGGCCAAGGTGTATGGCATGGCATCGGTAGGCTCGCCACCCATGTCGGTTCCGCACCTGGACACCCGCGTTATCGATGGCGAGAAAGTCATCCTCTTCGGGCCGTTCGCCACCTTCTCCACCAAGTTCCTGAAAAACGGTTCGCTGCTGGACATGTTCGGCACCATCACCACCCACAACATTTCGCCGATGTTCAATGCGGGCGTCGACAACTTCTCCCTCAGCACCTACCTGATCGGTCAGCTGATGCTCAGCCAGGAAGACCGCATGCACTCGCTGCGTGAGTACTTCCCGGAAGCACAGGACAAGGACTGGGAACTGATCCAGGCCGGTCAGCGCGTGCAGATCATCAAGAAAGACCCGGAGAAAGGCGGCATCCTGCAGTTCGGCACCGAAGTGGTCAGCTCCGAAGACGGCTCCATCGCCGCGCTGCTGGGCGCCTCGCCGGGCGCATCCACCGCCGCGCCGATCATGCTTCACCTGATGGAGCGCACCTTCAAGGACAAGATCAAGACCCCCGAGTGGCAGGCCAAGCTGAAGGAAATCATTCCCTCCTACGGCCAGACCCTGAACAACGATCTGGATCTGACCAACAAGACCCGCGCCTGGAGCAGCGAGCGTCTGCAGCTAAACTTCGTGGAAATCAAGCCCGAGCAGCCGCAAGCCGAAGAAGCTGCGCAGGCCGAGGCTCCTGCCGAAGCGCTGTAAGACCAACCGGCAGGCGCCTCCACGCAAGGCGCCACGCTGAAACGAAAAACGGCCCGCAGGGGGCCGTTTTTTATGGGCGGCTTTCCCGAGGAGATCAGGCCGGCTGGGCCGCCCTGCCATTGGCCACGAAACGCAGCATCCACTCGCCAACGGTGCGCCCATGGTGATCCTGATGCAGAGTATCGACCGCCGCACGATAGGTGGTTTCGCCGATGTGCTGCTGGCGAATGTCCAGCAGCGCGCGGGAATACTCGGGCACGAACTCCGGATGCCCCTGGAAGCACAGCACCTGATCACCGATGCGATAGGCCGCATGGGCGCAGAACGGGCTGGTGGCCAGCAGCGTGGCATTTTCCGGCAGCCGGGTGACCTGATCCTGATGGCTGATCAGCAGCGTCAGCTCATCCAGGGCTGGCGTCATCCAGTCAGGCTGTTCGGTCAGTTGATAGCGATGGATACCCACGCCCCAACCGCCACCGGCGCGTTCGGCCTTGCCTCCGAGCAGCAGCGCCAGCAACTGGTGACCGAAGCAGATGCCCAGCAACTTGTCGCCTGCCTGATAACGTTCGAGCAGGTAGGCCTTGAGCGTTTCGATCCACGGATCGGAGGCGAACGAGTCGGCCTTGCTGCCGGTGACCAGATACGCATCGAAACGTGCATCGGCGGGCGGGTAATCGCCCTGCATCACGTTGAATACATGGAAGCTGGCCTCGATGGCCTGACCAGCGAAAAGACGTTCGAACATCTTGCCGTAGCCCTGATACTGGTCGACCAGCTCGGGGCGCAGGATGTCGGTTTCCAGAATGCAGATCTGCAGCGACATGGCGGTACCTGAAAAAAATAACAGAGTAGTCGAAGCCTGCCTGTGCAGATGCATCAAGGCAAGAGGCATGCCGTTATCGCGTCATCAGTCTTTTCGATAGCCGTCATGACCAGCATTCACTTCTAGGCGTGTGCGAACGATCCGATGATTGCGTCATCGGCCCGCGAGGCCATTGACGAGCGCAACCACCATGCACAGCCAGACCATCCGCTACGCCCGCAACGGCGCCCTGGGCGCCATCGGCCTTTACCTGATCGTCGCCCTGCCCCTGCTGGCAGCCAGCATGCAGCACCCGGCTCTGACTGTGCCGCCGGCAAGCCAGGCGACGGTGTCTGCACCGAACCAGGGCAGTTTTACCTGAACCCCAAGCGAAGCGCCGGACTCCAACCTGCAGTGCCTGAATGCGGGCGCGATCATCCTAATCAGTAAAGGAGTTCCACGATGCTCAAGAAGACCCTGACTGCCCTTACCGCCGCTGCCGCCATGAGTGCCGGTTTCGCCATGGCCGACCGCCCGGGCGCCGACTGGATCAGCATCGAGCAGGCGCTGAGCAGCGCCAAGCAGGCTGGCTTCACCCAGATCCACAAGATCGAAGCCGACGACGCCGGCTACTGGGAGGGCGAAGGCACCAAGCAGGACAACCGCCTCTATGAGTTCCGCGTGGACGGCAAGAGCGGCAAGGTGATTCGCGAGCAGTTGGACAACTGATCCAATCTGCCTGAAGAACCGGCCCAAGCGGCCGGTTTTTTATGAGCGCGAAAAACCCGGACGAACGGTCATCGGCTAGCCGTCATCCGCTACAGGGCGCGTAGCCTCTGGCGCCGGGGTTATACGGAAATGGAAAAGGGTTCCATATCTCTGCAGAAGCTCTTTGGTATTTCTTTAGAAACAAGCGGTCTAAAAAACTAATCCGCTCCCTCTACAGTCACTACATACGCCGTCGGTTTTTTGCCGAGGCATGGGGACGAGCGGCGCCCATCACAACAATCAAAAGGCGAACGGCCATGTTCAAGAAACCTAAATTCCGCCAGGCGGGGCTGATTCTCTTCGCCACCGCCGTCTTGCTGATTCTTCCCAACCTGAGCCGGATGATCGGCTGATCAGGCGACCCGTGGCATCCACCATGCCAGGATCAACGGCAACCAGCCGATCGCCAGCAGCGTCGAGCACATCACCAGGCTCGCCACCTGCTCCGGCGAGCGATTGGCGCGCACTGCGAACAGGTAGTTGAACACCGCCACCGGCATCGCCGACTGCACCACCAGCACGGCATGCGTCAGCGGTTCCAGGCCCATCGCCGCACCGATACCCCAACCGACGCCAGCCCCCAGCACAATGCGCAGCGCTCCCAGCACCAGCCCGGAACCCAGGTGATGCAGGCGAATGCTGGCCAGCGAAACGCCCAGGGTCAGCAGCATCAGCGGAATGGTCATGCCACCCAGCAAGCCGACGGTGTTGGCCAGCCAGCGCGGCAATTGCAGATCCATGAAGATCATCGGCAGCGCCAGCAGCAGGCTGACCATGATCGGATTGCGCAGCAGATCCTTGATGGAGGCGGCGTTGCCCGACAAGGCGATGCCGACGCTGAACTGCATGATCGACAGCGTCAGGAAAAAAGCCACGGCCAGCGCCAGGCCGTGCTCGCCAAAGGCATACAGGCTGATCGGCAAGCCCATGTTGCCGGTATTGGGAAACAGGAACGCCGGCACCAGCACCTTCCACTGCTGGTGAAACAGGCGGCTGAACAGCACACCGAACAGCCCCATGCAGGCGGTGACCAGCACGCAGCCCAGGGCCATGCTGGTAAATGCATCAGGGTCGAGATCGGTACGACTCAGGGTCGCCAGCACCAGGCTTGGCGTGCCGATGGTCAGCACCAGACGGGCGATGAATTCGGTGGGGTAAGCCTGGCCGCTGCGGGCCCAGGCATAACCGATGCCGGAGACGATGATCACCGGCGCCAGAACAGCAAACAACTCGGCCAGCATGGCCTCTTCCTTAGAGCAAAGCGGCCATGCTAGAAGCGATCATCCCTTCATCGCAAGCCATGCCGGTATCAACGGGCGCGCGGATGCCGCGCCCTCCTCGCTCACTGCGCCTGCACGCTCAGCATTGGCTCGACGTCGACCCGCGCCATCATCCGCTCGCTGCCGCCGCCGCGGCGCATGCCGCGCACCGGACAGGCGTCCAGGTAATCCAGGCCGATCGCCAGCTTCAGGTGACGCTCAGGCCGGGCCAGGCAGTTGGTCACGTCGAAGCTGTACCAGGCGCCGTCCAGCCAGGCTTCGGCCCAGGCGTGGCTGGCCAGATGATCCTGATTGTCGGCGACCAGATAGCCGGAAACGTAGCGCGCCGGAATACCCAGGCTGCGCGTACAGGCGATGAAGGCGTGGGCGTGATCCTGGCAGACGCCCCGGCGCCCGGCAAAGGCTTGCGCGGCGCTGGTCTCGACGGCGGTCGCACCCGGCTGGTAGCGAATATGGTCGTTGAGACCGTGCATCAGGTCGATCAGCGCGTTGCGGTCACGACGCTGGGCGCATTGCGTCCAGGCGAAATCCCGCAGCGCCGCATCCGCTTCTGTCAGCCGGGTGAAGCGCAGGAACGGCAGTGCCGACTGGCTCTCGTGCTCGGCATCACTGGACTCGTCGATCTCGACCAGCCCCCGGGCGCCGATGACGATCGACTCATGGGGTTCGTCCAAGGTCAGCACATGAAGGATATTGCCGTAGGGGTCACGCTGCGCGCGAACCGGTCGGGGCAGATCCAGCTGCCAGTCGAGTATCTGCTGGCGAGCGCTGTCATGGGGCGTGAGGCGCAGGTACTGGATGCTGGCCCGCACCTGATCCTCGTAGTGATAACTGGTGTTATGACGAATGGACAGTCTCATGCGACCTCCAGATAAGACGTGTGGATGGCGCTGCCGAGGTCGTGAATCTGCTCGATGAATTCGGTCAGCCAGGCGTGCAGGCCTTCGTCCAGCACCTCATCGATGCTGGTGTAGCGCAGCCGCGCATTCAGTTCGGCCGCCAGGCGCTGCGCCGGGCGGCCGTTGTCGCCGGGTAGCCCGGCGAGCATCTGGTACAGCTCGTCCATGCATGCGCCGAGCGAGCGCGGTACTTCGCGGCGCAGCAGCAGCAATTCCGAGACCTTGCGTGCGCTCGGCGAGCCCCGATAGACCTCGGCGAACGCCTCAAACGAGGACAGGGCGCGCAGCAAGGCGCTCCACTGGTAGTAGCTATGGGCGGGCCGGCCATCGGCATCGTCGATGTCCTCGCCAAGCAGCTCGTAGCGCGAGTCGAGCAGGCGCAGGGTGTTGTCGGCGCGCTCGATGAAGGTGCCCAGGCGGATGAAACGGTAAGCCTCGCCGCGCACGATGGTGCCGAAGGTCGCACCACGGAACAGGTGCGAACGCTCCTTGACCCACTCGCAGAAACGGCTGATGCCATAACGGCCCAGCCCCTGCTCGGCGATGCCGCGGATTTCCAGCCAGGTGGCGTTGATGTTCTCCCACATGTCGGCGGTGATGCGTCCGCGCACGGCGTGGGCATTGCTGCGTGCCGCGCCGAGGCAGCTGTAGATGCTCGCCGGGTTCTGGGCGTCCAGGGCGAAGAAATGCAGGATGCGCTCGGCGTGCAGCGCGCCATGGCGTTGCTGGTAATCCTCCATGGTGCCGGTGATCAGCAGCGGCATCGCCAGCTCGTCGAGGCCATCACGGCGCCCGTCCTGAGGCATCAGCGACAGCGAGTAGCTGACGTCCAGCATGCGCGCCAGGTTCTCCGCGCGCTCCAGGTAACGGGACATCCAGTAAAGGTCGGAGGCGGTTCTAGATAGCATCAGGGCGCCCTCATACTATATGGCGAGCCGCGTTGGCGCTGTGAGCCTGCCAGGCAAGGCGTGGGACGCAGGCGATGGCAACTCCCTCGTCAAGTCCCGCAACGCAGCATGGCGGGCTCACAGCGCCAACCCGAAGGGCCGCGCCTCGCAAGGCGCAATCCGGCGTCATTCGTCGTTCATTTGGAATAACCAAACCTCTCTCCTCTTTCCTTGTTTTGCGCCTTGCGAGGCAGCGGCGCGGCCGTCATTTAGCATGAGGGCGCCCTGCTAGTCCTCCACCACCCAGGTGTCCTTGGTACCGCCGCCTTGCGACGAGTTGACCACCAGCGAGCCTTCGCGCAGCGCCACGCGGGTCAGACCACCGGGCACGATGCGCGTCTCCTTGCCGGACAGCACGAAGGGACGCAGGTCGATGTGCCGCGGTGCGATGCCGTTCTCGACGAAGGTCGGGCAGGTCGACAGGCACAGGGTCGGTTGGGCGATATAGGCTTCCGGCCGCGCGATCAGGCGCAGGCGAAAGGCCTCGATTTCCGCATTGCTGGCCGCCGGGCCGACGAGCATCCCGTAACCGCCCGAGCCCTGGGTTTCCTTGACGACCAGATCCTTGAGATTGGCCAGCACGTGGGACAGCTCGGCCGGCTTGCGGCATTGCCAGGTCGGCACGTTCTTGAGGATCGGCTCCTCGTCCAGATAGAAACGAATCATCTCGCCGACGTAGGGGTAGATCGATTTGTCGTCCGCCACGCCGGTGCCGATGGCATTGGCCAGCACCACGTTGCCCGACCGATAGGTGGAAAGCAGCCCGGGCACCCCGAGCATCGACTCCGGGTTGAAGGCCAGCGGATCGAGAAACGCGTCATCCAGGCGGCGATACACCACGTCGACCTGCTTGGCGCCGGCAGTGGTGCGCATGAACAGCTTGTCGTCACGCACGAACAGGTCGGCGCCTTCCACCAGCTCGACGCCCATCTCCCGGGCCAGGAACGCGTGCTCGAAATAGGCGCTGTTGAACCGCCCTGGGGTGAGGACCACCACGGTCGGGTTGTCGAGCGGGCTGGAGCTCTTCAGGGTGTCGAGCAGCAGGCTGGGATAATGATCGATGGGTGCGATGCGCTGGTTGGCAAACAGCTCCGGGAACAGGCGCATCATCATCTTGCGGTCTTCGAGCATGTAGCTCACGCCGCTGGGGGTGCGCAGGTTGTCCTCGAGCACGTAATAGGTGCCGTCGCCATCGCGCACCAGATCGACGCCGGCGATGTGCGCATACAGGTCACGGTGCAGATCGAGCCCCTGCATCGCTAGCTGATAGCCTTCGTTGGCCAGCACCTGTTCGGCCGGAATCAGGCCAGCCTTGATGATGCGTTGATCGTGATACAGGTCGGCGAGAAACATGTTCAGCGCCTGTACGCGCTGGATGCAGCCGCGCTCGACGATGCGCCATTCACTGGCCGGAATGCTGCGTGGAATGATGTCGAAGGGAATCAGTCGCTCGGTGCCCTGCGCATCGCCATACAGGGTGAAGGTGATGCCGGCCCTGTGAAAGAGTAGATCCGCTTCGCGGCGACGCTGGTCCAGCAGGTCCTGAGGGGTTTCCTGCAGCCAACGGGAAAAGGCCTGGTAATGGGGGCGGCAGGTACCATCGGGCAGGTGCATCTCGTCATAAAAGGTGCGGGTCATGCTGTACTCCTTGCAGCCCAGTTCGACCCGATCACTGCAAGCGCCGAGCCAGCGGTTTTATTCCTTTAATATCAATTACTTATTTTCAAACCAAAACCGCCTTGCACCATCTTGAGGCGTGCCCCGCAGACGCAGGCGAGCCGCGTGCGCGATTCCCATGCATCACGTTCAATCAGGCTGGTGGGGCATGGCTGCCCCCGTGAAATCTCAGACAGGCGAGGCGGCAAAGCATTGCACTTTTCTCTCGTGCCCTTCTGTCCAGAAATGTCGGTGCGGCAGAAACATTGCCGGCGCATTGCGTTCCCACCTGTGAGAGGCCAGCTTTCCACCTGGCCGCCCCGCTTCTCCGGACAAGGAATGCACGATGAACAGCTTGATACCGCCCTACATCCTCGACCGCATCATCGGCCATGGCTCCGAGCGTCAGCGCGATTGCGCACGCAATACCCTGCAGCACGTCAGCTCGCTCAGGCACAACAACGGCAAGCCGCGCCCGGCCAGTGCGCGTCGCGCGGTGGCGGCCGGGCAACCCGAGCGCAGCATTTTCGATGCCGGGCAGCAGATGCAACTGCCCGGGCAGCTCGCCCGCGCCGAAGGCCAGCCGGCCAGCGGGGACGAGGCCGTCGACGAGGCCTACGATGCGCTGGGCGCCACTTACCGTTTCTACTGGGAAGTGCTCGGCCGCCATTCCATCGACGGCGACGGCATCCCACTGCTGGGCACCGTGCATTACGGCCAGCGCTATGAGAACGCCTTCTGGAATGGCGAGCAGATGGTATTCGGCGACGGTGACGGCGAAATTTTCAATCGCTTCACCATCGCGCTCGACGTGGTTGCTCATGAGCTTACCCACGGCGTCATCGACAGCGAGGCGGCGCTGGTCTACGTCAACCAGTCCGGCGCGCTCAACGAATCGCTTTCCGACGTGTTCGGCATCCTTACCAAGCAGTACGCACTGCAGCAGACGGTCGAGGCGTCGGACTGGATCATCGGTGCCGGCCTGCTCACCGAGTCGGTGAACGGCAAGGGGCTGCGCTCGATGTCGGCACCCGGCAGCGCTTACGACGACCCATTGCTGGGCAAGGATCCGCAGCCCGGGCACATGCGCGATTTCGTGCAGACCCGCGAGGACAACGGCGGCGTGCACATCAATTCGGGCATTCCCAACCGCGCCTTCTATCTGGCCGCCAAGGCGCTGGGAGGCCATGCCTGGGAGAAAGCCGGGCCGATCTGGTACGACACGCTGTGCGATGAACGCCTGGCCAACGATGCCGACTTCAGCGAATTCGCCCGCCTGTGCGTGGATCGCACCGCACGGCGTTTCGGCAAGGGCTCGCTGGAGGCCGCTGCAGTGGCCAAGGCCTGGAGTGACGTAGGTGTCGAGGGTGACGCAACATGAACAAGCTACCGCCACTGAGCGACGAGGCGCTGGTACGCATTTCCCGGCAAGGCGGCTTCGCGGCCGTCGCTGCGCTGAGTCGCCCTCGGGAGATCGACTTCGCCCAGTGCGACCCGAACCAGCGTGGTCAGGTGTGTTCATTGCTGGAAGCCTGCCTGCCCGTTGCCAGCGATGCGGCGGGCCGTGGTGACCAGCGTTTCTATCGTATAGAGCTGCAGACTTGCGCACGCCGTGCGCAGGAGGAACTGGTGCTGAACGTTCCCGAGGAGCAGGCTCCCCGGGATCTGGTGACGCTCTGGGAAAAAGGTCTATAGCGCCGCCCGGCACTACTCCTGAGCGCTGGCGGTGCTGATCTGCTGGGTCACACCCCAGCCGTCCAGCTCGCCCCCAAGGGGAATCACCACGGATTCCAGATCCTGGGCGAAGTCGCCGATGCCGGCGGGCGTGACGTGCATGACCTTGCTGACCTGCAGATACCAGTCGCCCTCGTCACGCTCGGTGACCTGGGCATGCAGGCTTTCGCCACGAAAGTTGCGGGTGGCCTTCAAGGCCCGGTCCTGATCGGGAAAAATGGCATAGAACTCGATGGGATGGACGCTGGCGAAATCGAATCCGCCCTCCTTCATGCGGCGCAGAATGCCGCTACCAACATCTTCGTGCAGAATCGTGCTCATAGTTGATCTCCATCGGACGAGGAATTGATACGCCGTCGAATCGGCGATCTGTCTCAACATGCAACACACGGCGCACCGTGATGACGCGAAGGCCTGGGGCCTCTGGTACGAGCTGAATTGAAGGTGCGTACTCGATCAACGCAGCACGCCCTCAAAGAATAGACCGCAGTGCGCGCCGGGTCATGCAACTATCTTCGTCGCAGCTCGTCGGCCTGCCACGCCGCCCCACATCAGCGTGCTATACCCGAGAATGAAGCCATGCCCTGCCGGCGGCGCCAGATCATCGTGCTGCCCCGGGGCCAGACCCACGAGGTACCACGCCATGAGTACGCTGCAGTGCACCTACCGCGATCATCACATCAGTGCCGAGGTCATGGAGCACCCCGGTATTCCCACGCCCTGGGCAGGCGGTTGCCGCATCACCACACCGGACGGGCGCACCACGCGCCGCCTGGCCTTGCCCGTCAACGGCGCCTTTCTCGACGACCTCACCAAGGCCCAACAGGCCTCGATTGCCCACGGCAAGTGGCTGGTCGATCAGCATCTGGATAAAAGCCGGGATCTTTTTCCCGAAAATGTGGCCAAACGCCACGCAGCATGAGACTGCGATGGAAAGCCTGCATACGCAGCGGGCTTTCTGACGGATACCCGGCATGCAAATGCCCTGATTCAACTGGTCTCATGCCTCACAGATTCGGCCGCACTCAGGTGCGGCCGTTCCCATTCGAGACGAAGGTTGGATTTTCATGGCGAACCGTACGCTTTCAATTTCCGCTGTTGTAATGACCAGTATTCTGGCGCTGAGCGCCTGCAGCGACGCCAGCAATACCCCCGCCAAGACCGCCTCCGCCGCCCAGAGCAGCCCGCCCAAGCTGCAGGAAAAGGAGGATCTCAGTCCCTTCGCCGGCTTTGCCAGTGCCCGTTTCGGCAGCGACGAAACGGCCGTGCGCGCCGCCTGGAAAGGCTCGCTGCGCGACGGCGGTGGTTCGGACACCTGCCGCCAGCTGTTCCAGGACCCGCGCCCGGCCAAGGGCTTCGGCACCTCGTTCATGCTCGAGAACGGCCAGTTCGTGCGTTACGACATCGACAGCCGCGAACGCAAGGCGCCGCGCGGCCTGCAGGTAGGCAGCAGCTCCCAGCAGATTCGCGCCACCTACCCGGGCCGTTTCGAGGAGCAGCCCAACAAGTACGAACCGGGCGCGACGGACTTCATCGTCACGCCATACACCGATAGTGACGCACGCCTGGTGTTCGAGACCGACCGCGACGGCGTGGTCACTCGCTGGCGCATAGGCCTGCCACCTGCAGTTTTCTATGTGGAAGGCTGCAGCTAAGCCACTTATCTGCTCAAAAAAAACCGGCGCCAGGCGCCGGTTTTTTTATTGGTCGGTTCAGGGCTTTGGTTTGTCCGGCATGCCGTCGACGACGCCTGCCGTATTGTCCAGCAGGCTCTTGGTAGCGGTTTGCAGGAAGCCTTCCAGGCGCTTCTTCAGCGCCTCATCAACCGGACCTTCGATACGCGTGGCGGTCGGTTTGGCGCCCAGTTGGTAGCGGTATAGGCGCGGCTCGAAGTCCTTGGGCTGCACCAGCACCTGCTCGGCAGTGACGATGGCCACGGTCTGGTCGCCGCCAGAGGGTTTGATCACACCGACACCGCCGTCGCCCTCCGGCAGGTTGAGCAGGTCGCGGCCCCAGCACTGATGTCGCGTCTCGCCACCGAGGCGGCCCATGATGGTCGGCACGATATCCACCTGGGTGCCGACGGTATGGCTGACCTTGCCGAATTTCTCCTGAATGCCGGGCGCGATCAGCAGCATCGGTACGTTGAAGCGCTGCAGGTCCATCTCGGTAACCTGGTCGAAACCACCGAAGCCGTGGTCACCTACCACCACGAACAGCGTCTCGTTGAAATACGGCTCCTTGCGGGCTTTCTCGAAGAACTGCCCCAACGCCCAGTCCGAATAGCGCATGGCGGTGCGGTGGAGGTCTTCCTTGCCATTGATCATTACCGGCTCAACCGGCAGATCCTCCGGCAGCGCGTACGGCGTGTGGTTTGAAAGCGTCTGCAGCAACGCATAGAAAGGCTTCTGGCCGTAATTGGTCTTCAGTTCCTGGGCGCCGCGATCGAACATGTCCTGGTCGGACACGCCCCAGGTCGGGTCCATGAATACCGGGTCGACGAAATCCTCGCGGCCGATGAAGTGGGTCATACCCTGATTGCTGAAGAAGCCGGACTGGTTATCCCACTGGAAGTTGCCGTTGTAGACGTACAGGTTGTCGTAACCGCGGGCGCCGAGCAGCTGCGGCAACCCGGAAAACTTGTGGGAGCCTTCCGGCGTGCGCATCAGATACTCGAAGCCCGGCAGGTTCGGAAAGCACGCCATGGTGGCGAACATGCCCTGGTGGGTGTGGGTGCCGTTGGAGAAGAAACGGTCGAACAGCAGCCCCTCCCGGCTCAGCTTGTCGAAATACGGGGTGATATTGCCGGGCGCACCAAGGGCGCCGACCGAATGCCCGGCAAAGCTCTCCATCAGGATGACCACCACATTGCGGATCGGCAGGGTCTTGTCGCTCGGCGGCGTGTAGACGCGGCGGATGGCGGCGCTATCAGGGTCTACCAGCTTATCGTCAGGAGTCAGCAGCATATCGCGGGTGATCTGCCGGGCCTGCTGGTCGTCCAGGGTCGATTGCCAGGTGTTGTCACGGTGCGGGCCGAAGGTCGCCTGGGCCGCGGTGAACAGGGTCAGGGTGCCATTGAGGCCCAGCTGGTTGGCGAACATCGACTCGGTGGTATAGGCATCGCCCCAGCGCAGCGGCGGGCCCTGGCGCAGGTGGCCGCGGGCGGCGGTCACCGCGATCAGCAGGCACAGGAAGAACACCGACACCCGCCAGTACCAGGCCACCGCGGGCCGTGCGCCGCCAGCACGGGCCGCTACCTGGGGGCGGCTGGCGCGATCGAAGCGCGAGAACATCCACCACAGCAGGCCGGTGATGACGAACCAGGCGATCAGGTAGCGGGCCACCGGGAAACCGTTCCAGAGCATGCTCATCACGGTGGCCTGGTCTTCTTGCAGGTACTGGAACACCAGGCTGTTGAGGCGCTGGTGGAATTCCTTGTAGAAATCCAGCTCGGCCAGGCCGAGAAACAGCGTGATGCTGGCGAAGACCGTCAGCCACAGGCGCTGCCAGCCGCGGGCCAGCATGGCGCGAGTGCTGAGCAAGGCGATCAGCAGTGGCGCACAGGCGTAGACGACCACGCGCAGGTCGAAGCGCAGGCCGTTATAGAAGGCTTCGACGAAGGCGGAGCTCGGTGTGTCGCCGATCAGTTCGCGGTTGTAGGCCAGCAAGGCGACGCGCAGCAGCGTGTACATCACCAGCAGAGCCAGGCCGCTGAACAGCGTGAAGAGCAACTGGCTGCGTATCGGCTGCAAGGAGTTGGACGAGTTGCGAGGGGTGCCCTGAACTGCTGTAGGGGTCATGTTAGATCATCCACAAGAAACGTTTACTGCAGGCTCGGCCTATATCGGCGAGCGGCGCGGCGGCAGTCTGTACGTTCGGATGTGAAAAATTTGTCGATAGCGGTTCTCAGCAAGTTGGCCGTGAGCAGGTTTGAAAGTCACTTTCCACGCTGACAAGGCGCCACCCCGGCGTTATCGTCATGCCATGACAAACGCCGAATCCATTCTTCTGCCCTACCAGGCGCCCTGGGACTGGCAACAGTTCCACGCCCACTTCAGGCTGCGCGCCATCGCCGGACAGGAATGCCTCGGCGAGCGCGACTACTGCCGCAGCTTTCGCCTTGGAGAAACCATCGGCTGGTTTCGCGTCACCGCCCTGCCCGACCGGCATGCCCTGCGGCTGGAGCACGGCGCCTCGGCATCCGCCTGCCTGCCGGAACTCACGCAGCGAGTACGGCGCATGTTCGACCTGGATGCCGACCCGGCGCTGATCTCCGCGCATTTCGCCGTCGATCCGCATCTGGCGGCGATGCTCGCGCGCCACCCCGGCCTGCGCCTGCCCACCGCCTTCGATGCCTTCGAGCAGGCAGTGCGCGCCATCGTCGGCCAGCAGGTCACGGTCAAGGCGGCAGTCACCATCACCGGGCGGCTTCTGGCGCGGCTCGGCGAACCGCTGGCGGGCGCTCCCGCCGGTATCGATCGGTTGTTCCCGACCCCGGCGGCCATCGCCGAGGCCAATCTCGATGGCATCGGCATGCCCGGCAAACGGGTGCAGACCCTGCAGCATTTCGCCGCCCAGGTGGCCAGCGGCAAGCTGCGCCTGGACATCAGCCAGGGCGCCAGCGAACTGATCCAGCGTCTGTGCGCCCTGCCCGGCATTGGCCCGTGGACGGCCGAATACATCGCGTTGCGCGCCTTTGGCGAGGCCGACGCCTTCCCCGCCAGTGACCTGGGCCTGCTCAAGGCGCCGATCTGGGGCCCGGCCGGCATCAGCGCCCGGCAACTGCAAATGCATGCCGAGGCCTGGCGGCCCTGGCGCGCCTACGCCGCCGCGCACCTGTGGCACAACTACTCGGGAGGCTGAGGATGTTCTATCGCTATCAGGAAAGCCCTATTGGCCGCCTGTTCATGGTCGGCGACGAGGGTGGTCTGCAGCAGTTGCTGATGGACGTGGAGCGCACGCCCTGGCAGATCGGTGATGGCTGGCGCGAGGCCGACTCACAACTCGATGACGCCAGCCGCCAGCTCGATGAATACTTCGAAGGCCGCCGGCAACGCTTCGAGCTGCACCTCAACCCGCAGGGCACGCCCTTCCAGCAAGCGGTGTGGCAGGCGCTCCAGCAGATTCCCTTCGGCAAGATCGACAGCTACAGCGCCCTCGCCCAACGTATCGAGCGGCCCAGGGCAGTACGCGCCGTGGGCGCGGCCAATGGCGCCAATCCGATCTGCATCATCATTCCCTGCCACCGGGTGATCGGCCGTGATGGCAGCCTCACCGGCTTTGCCGGCGGCCTGCCGCGCAAACAGCTGCTGCTGGAACTCGAAGGCGCGGTGCCGCGGCCCCAGGCCAGCCTGTTCGACTAGTCTTCCAGGCGCGGGAAGTCGCCAGCGATGACATCACCGCTCGGCCGCACCGCCACGGCGCTGGCGGCAGACAGACGAATCGCCGCGCAGTGGGGAAACTCGCCCAGGTCGAACCAATGACGCGTGCCGGCCGGCACGCTGATCAGCGCATTGCGCTCACCGACCAGGGCATACACGTAGTCGTCGACATGCAGGCTCAGCAGGCCCTGTCCGGCCAGGAACAGGTACAGCTGCGCGCCGTCGGCCAGCACCTCGACCGGCGCCTGAACCGGCTTGTCGCCCTCACGGGGCCAGTGGCGCTGGTCGATGCTGATCACCTCGGCCTGGCTCAGGTCGCTGTCACGCTTGAGCGGCTCCAGCGCCTCGCCCAGGGCGGCGAGAATGGCCTCGCTGGCATCTCCGGCCTGCACCCGTGCTTCCAGCGGCAACTCGCGATATTCGATACCGACGGCCGCCAGGGTGCTGGCGATGTCTTCGGCATGGCCCAGCACCTTGTTGGGGATCTGCGGGCTGGACTGGTGGTGAACGCTCAGGCGACTCATGGGTGATTCCTGTCTGGTGTCGGCCACCTTGCGGCGACCTGATGGGTCATGTCGGCTCGGCCGTGCGTCGGGCCATGATAACGGCTGCGAGCAACGCGGCCAGCCCCGCCAGGGCGAATGTCCGTTGCGGGCCCAAGTCGTTCCAGCTGTAACCGGCGTACAAGGCACCCAGCGCGCCGCCAATGCCGGCCAGCGAGGCGTACAGCGCCTGCCCCTGGCCCTGCTGGCGGGCGCCGAAACTGCGCTGCACGAAGGCGATGGATGCGGCGTGGAAACTGCCGAAAGTGGCCGCGTGCAACACCTGGGCGAACAGCAATACGCTCAGCTGATCGGCCAGAAAGCCCATCAGCACCCAGCGCAGTGCCGCGATGGCGAAGCTGGCGATCAGCACCTGACGCAGGCTGAAGCGTTGCAGCAGGCGCGCCATGGCCATGAACACCAACACCTCAGCGACCACCCCGAGGGCCCACAGCAGGCCGATCAACCCTCGGCTGTAACCGAGCTGCTCCAGGTGGATGCTCAGAAAGGTGTAATACGGCCCGTGGGACAGCTGCATCAGCGCCACACATAGGTAGAAAGCCAGCACGCCAGGTTGTTTGAGCTGCCTCAGGAAGCCGCCCTGATCCGCCGCCTGTGACGACGCCAGCGGCTGCGCATCCGGCACCCAGAAGCTGCTCAGGGCGATGCCGGTGATGATCAGCAGCAGCGCCCAGGGATAGACGTCCAGGCTCAGCAGATCGAACGCCTTACCCAGGCCGACCACGCTGAGAATGAAACCGATCGAGCCCCACAGGCGAATCTGCGCATAGCGCGCCGATTGCTCGCGCAGATGCGCCAGGGTGATGACCTCGAACTGCGGCAGCACCGCATGCCAGAAGAAGGCGTGCAAGGCCATCACCAGCGCCAGCCAGGCATAGCTCTGGCTGACGAAGATCAGGCTCAGGCTGAGCAAGGTGCACAAGGCGCCCAACCGCACGATCAGCAGGCGCCGGCCGCTGAAATCGCCCAGCCAGCCCCATAGGCTCGGCGCGATGCAGCGCATCAGCATGGGAATGGCCACCAACTCGCCGATGCGCGCCGGCGAGAAACCCAGGTGCGCGAAATACAGCCCGAGAAAAGGCGCCGTGGCGCCCAGCAGCGCGAAGTAGAAGAGATAGAAACCGGACAGCCGCCAGTACGGGAGTGCAGCCATGGGCAATAGACCTCAGGCTGCTGGTGCGAGCAGAGCGCCGGCCCCGCTCGCGGCGCGCAGCGGCATGCTCACAGCTGCGGCAGCACCGGCGTATTCACGCGCACGTCGGCGTTCTGCCCACGGTGACGCAACAGGTGATCCATTAGCACCATGGCCATCATCGCTTCGGCGATAGGCGTGGCGCGGATGCCGACGCAGGGGTCATGACGGCCCTTGGTGATCACGTCCGCCGGGTTGCCATCCACATCGATGGAGCGGCCCGGCGTGGTGATGCTGGACGTCGGCTTGAGTGCCAGGTGAGCCACGATCGGCTGGCCGCTGGAAATGCCACCGAGAATGCCGCCGGCGTGGTTGGTCACGAAGCCCGCCGGGGTCAGCTCGTCACGGTGCTCGGTGCCGCGCTGAGCAACGGCCGCGAAACCATCACCGATTTCCACCCCTTTGACCGCGTTGATGCTCATCAGCGCATGGGCCAGCTCGGCGTCCAGGCGGTCGAAGATCGGCTCGCCGAGGCCCGGCATCACGCCTTCGGCCACCACGGTGATCTTCGCGCCCACCGAATCCTGGTCGCGGCGTAGCTGGTCCATGTAGGCCTCCAGCTCCGGCACCTTGGCAGGATCAGGGCTGAAGAAGGCGTTCTCCTCCACCGAATCCCAGGTCTTGAACGGGATTTCGATAGGCCCGAGCTGGCTCATGTAGCCGCGAATGACGATGCCCTGGCTGGCCAGGTACTTCTTGGCGATGGCGCCGGCCGCCACACGCATGGCGGTCTCGCGGGCCGAGCTGCGGCCGCCGCCGCGGTAGTCGCGGATGCCGTACTTGTGGTGGTAGGTGTAGTCGGCGTGGGCCGGGCGGAACAGGTCCTTGATCGCCGAGTAGTCCTTGGACTTCTGATCGGTGTTGCGGATCAGCAGGCCGATGGCGCAGCCGGTGGTCTTGCCTTCGAACACCCCGGAGAGGATTTCCACCTCGTCGGCTTCCTGGCGCTGGGTGGTATGGCGGCTGGTGCCAGGCTTGCGCCGATCCAGGTCGCGCTGCAGGTCGTCCAGGGAAATCTCCAGGCCGGGCGGGCAGCCGTCGACGATGGCGACCAGCGCCGGGCCATGGCTCTCGCCTGCCGTGGTGACGGTGAACAGCTTGCCGAAGGTATTGCCGGACATTGCGCGAGGCTCCAGAGAAGTTCGATCCGCAGCCTGCGGCGAAAAGGCAGGCCCATGAAGAAAGCCGCTGAGTATACTCCCAGCCAACCGCCGAGATCACCCGCGCGCGAACCTTTGGCCATTGGCCAGCGTCCAACAGAGCCCATCAAAGACCCGTTTCCATCATGCTGCGAGCCTTGCTTTTGACCCTTTCCCTCTTCACTGGCCTGGTTCAGGCCGCTCCCATCCTGCGTGAGCCGGTCAGCCTGGAAACCGGCCAGGGCGTGCTGAACGGCTCGCTGGTGCTGCCGCAGCGCGGCGAAGCGGTGCCCGTGGTACTGCTGGTGGCCGGCTCCGGGCCGACCGACCGCAACGGCAACAACCCCGGTGGCGGGCATAACGATGCGCACCGCAAACTGGCTCAGGCCCTGGCCCAGCAAGGTATCGCCAGCGTGCGTTACGACAAGCGCGGCATCGCCGCCAGCTTCGCCGCCACGCCGCACGAAAGCGACCTGAGCGTGGAGCGCTATGTGGCCGATGTGGTGGCCTGGGCGCATCAGCTGCGCCAGGACAAACGCTTCAGCCAGGTGATTCTGGTCGGCCACAGCGAAGGCGCACTGATCGCCACCCTGGCGGCCAACCAGGCAGACGCGGATGCCCTCGTCTCGATCGCCGGCAGCGCACGCCCCATCGACCAGCTACTGCGCGAACAACTGCGCAACCGCCTGCCGCCGCGCCTGCGTGGCGAGGCCGAGGCGCTGCTCGAAGCCCTGCACGAGGGCCGCCAGGTACCGCAGGTCTCGGACGAACTGACCGTGCTGTTTCGCACCAGCGTGCAGCCCTACCTGATTTCCCTGTTCCGCCAGGATCCGGCTGCCGCCTTCGCCCAGATCAAGGTACCGGCGCTGATCCTGCAGGGCGATCACGACATCCAAGTCAGCGTGCAGGACGCCGAGGCGCTGCACGCTGCCAACCCGCGGGCCGAGCTGCAGATCGTCACCGGCATGAACCACGTGCTGCGCATCGTGCCGCTGGACATGGAGGCGCAACTGGCCTCCTATGACAACCCCGACCTGCCCCTGGCCCGTGGCCTGACCACCCGCCTGGCCAGCTTCATCAAGGCGCTGCCGCCTGCAGAGACGGCCAACGCTGCCGATAACACTTAGAACCTGTTCAAAATCGGCTGCGCGTCGGCACTGCGGCGTTAAAAACAGGCTGGATTGCCAGCCCAGTCGGACTGCTCATTTACAGCTCGTAAAGTCGATCGCGACTCCGACCGGCCCTCGCCTGTTTTTGTGGGGCCGCCTAGGCCTTGCATTGCTCTAGCTCGCGAGACGTTGAACAGGCTCTTAGAACCGTTCATGACCTGCTGCGAAGCGACCGCTGGTCGCCCCTCGGGATCATGAATCCGTCCAGACCGCCCTGCTTTGTAGGGCGGCTTGTCGAGGAACGCCAGATGACCGACAGCGAAACCACCGCCGTCGCCACGCCGGAAGGCGAACAGCCCGAGCCGTCCCATCCCTGGGCCGGGCTGGCCGCAGAACATTTTCGCCTGCTGCGCCTGTCGCCCTTGCCGGTCGACCGCCACACCGGCGCCCGCCCGCTGCGTTTCGTGCAGTTCGGCCGCGTCGAGCGGCATAGCAAGGAACACAGCCTGCTGCGCCTGAGCCTGCAGTTGCCCGGCCAGAAGGTGCGCAAGGAGCAGAACGTGCTGGAACTGTGGCTCGACCACCGCACCAAGGAAGCCCGCTTCGGCCCCGACAGCGGGCTGAGCCTGGAGCCCCAGAATCGCGGCCTGGGCCGTTTCCTGCTGGCCCAGGCCGCGGCCTGGGCCAAACAGCACTGTGCCCACTACACCCTGGAAAGCGGCCCTCTGCCCAGCCGCGACGCACTCAACGACGAAGCTCGCGCGCGGCGTGATCACTGCCTCAAGACACAGGGCTTCAGCGTCGACTACCAGGAGAATCAACTCAAGGCGCAGTACAGCGCCCCGCGGCTCAGCGCCCTGCACAGCGACTGGAACAACGAGAAGGTCCGGTTCATCGAACAGCTCGACGCCGCGCAGATGTTGCAACAGGCCGATCAGAACCTGCAGGAACAGGACGCCCAGCTACGCAAGCAGCATGAGCGCCTGGAGCAGCTCAAGCGCGAAGACGGCGGCCTGCGGTTCACCATTGCCTGCCTGGTGGCCTTTTGTTTGTTCCAGGCGGGATTGCTGATCTGGATCGCCACGCACTAGCCGCCTCTTCACGACCTTCGGCTCGGCTTCATTC
Source organism: uncultured Pseudomonas sp. (assembly GCA_966186235.1). Lineage (GTDB taxonomy): Bacteria > Pseudomonadota > Gammaproteobacteria > Pseudomonadales > Pseudomonadaceae > Aquipseudomonas. Next base: position 1,346 of record CBIFVM010000038.1, on the reverse strand, counting down.
TTTTGCCTGCAAAGTGGCGCAGGCGGTCGTTTGTAGGGTGGACCGGGGCGCGTAGCTGACGCCTCACCTACGCGGCCCGCCCCGTCCACCGCCCCGTGATCGCAACGGTGGATGAAAAGAGCGTCATCCACCCTACAAACTGGTGAACTGCCTGCGATTCAGGGGCGTGCAGAGCCCGTCCAGGAGTGAGCGAACCCCGGCGTAGCCGGGGCCGGATGATCGGGCGGAGGGTTTTGGTTACTTTTGCCCGCAAAAGTAACTGGCCGACAGGGCGAAACGGGAGATGTCAGCAAACCGGCGCAAGCAGCTTGAGCGCCAAAACCAGCCGCGCACCCACACAAACTTGCCAGTCCGGTGTCAGGATTGGCTTTCCCGAGACTCCGCGAAAAACCAAAAAAGGCCGTTGCTCATCGAGCAACGGCCTTTTCGTTTCAGCTCACCGCCTAGATCACACGCGGAAGTGGCTGACCATCTGCTGCAGTTGGCTGCCCAGGCGGGCCAGCTCGACGCTGGAGGCAGCGGTTTCCTCGCTGGCGGCTGCGGTCTGCTCGGAGATGTCGCGCACGTTGATCACGCTGCGGCTGATCTCCTCGGCGACCGCGCTCTGCTGCTCGGCAGCGGCAGCGATCTGCTGGTTCATCGACTGGATGTTGGACACCGTACGGGTGATGCTTTCCAGCGAACCACCAGCCTTGCGAGTCAGCTCCACGGTGCTGTCGGTCAGCTCGCGGCTGCTGTGCATGATGTTGGCGACCTGCTGGGTGCCATGCTGCAGGCCGGCGACCAGCTCTTCGATCTCCTCGGTGGATTTCTGCGTGCGCTGGGCCAGGCCACGCACCTCGTCGGCGACCACGGCAAAGCCACGGCCGGCTTCACCGGCACGGGCAGCTTCGATGGCGGCGTTGAGGGCCAGCAGGTTGGTCTGCTCGGCCACGGCCTTGATCACGTCCATCACGCTGCCGATCTTGTTGCTTTCCTGCTGCAGGTGGCTCATCGCTTCGGTGGAACGAGTCACTTCGGCAGCCAGGCGCTCGATCTGCGCGATGGCCTCGCCGACCACGCGGTCGCCCTGGTTGGCTTCACGGTCGGCATCGGAGGCGGCGCGCGAGGCGTCGGCGGCGTTGCGCGCGACTTCCTGCACGGTGGCGGACATCTCGTGCATGGCGGTGGCCACCTGATCGGTTTCCACCTTCTGGCTGTTGGCCCCGGCACTGGTCTGCTCGGTAACGGCCGACAGCTCTTCGGCAGCGCTGGCGATCTGGGTGACGCCATCGCGGATGCCGCCAATCAAGTCACGCAAGGTACTGCCCATGCGCTGGATGCCCTGCTGCAGCACGCCCATTTCG
>CBIFVM010000037.1:0-37626 GCA_966186235.1 uncultured Pseudomonas sp. | reverse complement strand
GGTTTGATAGAGCGTGTCGGGGAAATGTTCCTTGAGCTGGGCAGACACGTCGCTGGTCAGGCTGATGCGCGGGTCGTACATGGTGCGCAGCAGGCCTTCGATCTTCAGCGTCGGGTTGAGCAGCTTGCCGATGCGCTGGATGCTGTTGACCAGATCGCTCAGCCCCTCCAGTGCGTAGTACTCGCACTGCATGGGAATGATCACCCCGTCGGAGGCGACCAGGGCGTTGATCGTCAGCATCGACAGTGCCGGCGGGCAGTCGATGAGGATGTAATCGTAGTTCTCGCGGATCGGCGCCAGGGCATAACGCAGGCGGCTCTCCTTCATCTTCATTTCCAGCAGGGACACTTCCGCGGCGGTCAGGTCGCGGTTGGCCGGCAGCAACTGATAGCCACCGTGCTCGGAGAACTGCATGGCTTCGACCAGGTTGCAGTCACCGACCAGCACGTCGTAGATGGAGTGTTCCAGCATCTGCTTGTCGATGCCGCTGCCGGTGGTGGCGTTGCCCTGCGGATCGAGATCGATGAGCAGCACACGGCGTTTGGTCGCAACCAGGGAAGCCGCCAGATTGATGCAGGTCGTGGTCTTGCCCACGCCGCCTTTCTGGTTGGCGATTGCGAATACTTTAGCCATGTTGCCGTTCCCCTTAAACCGAGCGACGCAGTATCAACAGATGGCGCTGGCCTTGGCAACCGGGAACCTTGAGCACATGGGTGGCGGTGAGACTAAAGTCCGCCGGCAGCGCCTGCAGCTCATCGTCCGGGTGCACGCCTTTCATGGCCAGCCACTGGGTGTGGCCATCGCCCAGGTGGCGCGTCCAGTTGGAGAAATCTTCCAGCGAGCTGAACGCCCGCGAGCAGATACCGCTGAACGGCTGCTCGGGCGTGAATGCCTCGACGCGGCTGTGGATAACATCAAGATTGGTCAGCTTGAGCTCGAGTTTCACCTGGGTGAGGAAGCGCGTCTTCTTGCCGTTGGAATCGAGCAACGTGAAGCGCCGCTCGGGAAACAGGATGGCCAACGGGATGCCCGGCATGCCGCCGCCGCTGCCGACGTCCAGCCAGTTACCCCCAGCCTCGGCGACGAAAGGCACCACGCTGAGGCTGTCGAGCAGATGGCGCGACACCATCTCGTCCGGATCGCGCACGGCGGTCAGGTTGTAGGCCTTGTTCCACTTGATCAGCAGCGCCAGGTAACCCAGCAGCTGCGCCTGCTGCTGCTCGGCCAGATCGACGCCCAGTTCACGGGCGCCTTGTTGCAGTTCTTCGGCGTGGCGAGCGGTAACGGACATCAGGCGCTCTGCTCCAGCTGGCGACCAGCGCCGCGTTTTTTCAGGTGGATCAGCAGCAGCGAGATGGCTGCCGGGGTGACACCCGGAATCCGCGAGGCCTGACCGAGGGTCTGCGGCCGCGCATTGCCGAGTTTGTGCTGGATCTCCTTGGACAGCCCGGAAATGGTCGCGTAGTCGATATCCACAGGCAACTCGGTTTCCTCACTGGCGCGCAGCCGGGCGATCTCGTCCTGCTGACGCTCGATGTAGCCGGCATATTTGGTCTTGATCTCGACCTGCTCGGCGACCTGGGGATCCTCGGCGCCTTCGCCGGTCACCTGGACCAGGCCGGCGTAATCGATTTCCGGGCGCGACAGCAGGTTGAGCAGGTTGTACTCGTGGGTCAGCGGCGTGCCGAAGCGCTCGACGATGGCCTCGCCCTGGGGCGTGTTCGGGCGCACCCAGGTACTTTTGAGGCGCTGCTCTTCCCGAACGATACCTTCGCGCTTGATTTCGAACGCCGCCCAGCGCTGATCGTCGACCAGGCCCAGCTCGCGGCCCTTCTCGGTCAGGCGCAGATCGGCGTTGTCTTCGCGCAGGATCAACCGGTATTCGGCCCGCGAAGTGAACATGCGGTACGGCTCCTGGGTACCCAGGGTGATCAGGTCGTCGACCAGCACACCGATGTAGGCTTCGTCACGGCGTGGGCACCATGCCTCTTTGCCCTGGGCGCGCAGCGCGGCGTTGGCACCGGCTAGCAAGCCCTGTGCGCCGGCTTCTTCGTAACCGGTGGTGCCGTTGATCTGGCCGGCGAAGAACAGACCACCGATGACCTTGGTCTCGAGGCTGTACTTTAGGTCGCGCGGGTCGAAGTAGTCGTATTCGATGGCGTAGCCCGGGCGCACGATATGGGCGTTTTCCATGCCGCGGATGCTCTGCACGATCTGCAACTGCACATCGAACGGCAGGGACGTGGAAATCCCGTTGGGGTACAGCTCATGGGTGGTCAGGCCTTCCGGCTCGATGAACACCTGGTGGCTGTCCTTCTCGGCGAAACGATGGATCTTGTCCTCGATCGACGGGCAATACCGCGGGCCGACGCCTTCGATCACCCCCGAGTACATCGGCGAGCGGTCGAGGTTGGCAGCGATGATCTCGTGGGTGCGCGCATTGGTGTGGGTGATCCAGCAACTCACCTGGCGTGGGTGCTGCTCCTTGTTACCCATGAACGACATCACCGGGATCGGTGTATCGCCTGGCTGTTCGGTCATCTGGGTGAAGTCCACGGAACGACCGTCGATACGTGGCGGCGTGCCGGTCTTCAGGCGACCGACGCGCAGCGGCAATTCACGCAGGCGCTTGGCCAGGGCGATCGAGGGTGGATCCCCTGCACGGCCGCCGGAATAGTTCTGCAGGCCGATGTGGATAAGTCCGCCGAGGAAGGTGCCGGTGGTCAGCACCACGGAGTCGGCGAAGAAACGCAGCCCCATCTGGGTGACCACGCCTTTGACTTCATCCTGCTCGACGATCAGGTCATCGGCGGCTTGCTGGAATATCCACAGGTTGGGCTGGTTTTCCAGAATTTCGCGTACTGCCGCCTTGTAGAGAATGCGGTCAGCCTGGGCGCGAGTCGCACGCACTGCCGGACCCTTGCGGCTATTGAGTACGCGAAACTGGATGCCACCCAGATCGGTAGCGGTCGCCATGGCGCCGCCGAGGGCGTCGACTTCCTTGACAAGGTGGCTCTTGCCGATCCCGCCGATGGCAGGGTTGCAGCTCATCTGCCCGAGGGTTTCCACGTTATGGGTCAGCAGCAGGGTTTTAACGCCCATGCGCGCCGCTGCAAGCGCAGCCTCGGTACCGGCATGACCGCCGCCGATGACGATCACTTGAAAACGGGAAGGGAAATCCACCACGCACCTCGTGCCTGTTGAGAAAGGGAGCTTTTAGGAAAGGGCGGCAAGTATAGGGATTTAGCCCAGCTGAAAGAAGCCTTTTGCACAAAAAATAGCCAACTGGCCCTGTTTCAAAGGTGAGCCTTTGCCAGTGGATGGTTTCTCACCAAGACGCTGTGCAGAACGCAGAGGTAAATAAAGAAAAAAGAATGATTTTTTTAAAAGGCTTGTTTTTATGTTTATAAATGGTATCGCCAACATCTGTGGATAGATTGCTAGAGGCCTTTATTCCTCTGATGTACAGCGATGTATGAAAGCGGGATTATCCTGCGCGGCTCATGTGCGGTGGCAGTGATCACCCTGTGTGTAAAAGTGTGAGTTATTCACAGGGGCGTTTATCCATGGCTTAGCCACCGGGTTATAGGCAAGGTTCAGGTGCGTTTTTCCACAGGGCTTATTTGGGGCTGTGTATGATCTCAGAGGCGCTTTCCAGCCACGTAAAATCCGCCCAAATGCTCAAATTCACACTTCTGTGGATAAGAGACCGAGCCTACGAATAGTGGGTAGCCGCAACCCTACGCCAGGCGTTCGTCTGGGCGTTCAGGGAGAAGGCGGCGGCCTTGATATCAGGCCGCTATCGGCTGTGCTGCGGCGGATGGTTTTTCGTTGGGAGCCGGCCAGGCACCGGCGAAACGGTTATCCACAGCGAATGGTGGTGGCTATTTACCGATGCAGAAACTGGAGAAGATTCGGCCCAGCAGGTCGTCGGAACTGAATGCCCCGGTGATTTCGCCCAGGGCCTGTTGAGCCTGGCGCAGGTCTTCGGCAAGCAGTTCACCGGCACCGGCCAGGGTCAGCTGGGCGTGGCCATGGTCGAGGTGGCGTTGCGCCTGGTGCAGAGCGTCGAGGTGACGACGGCGGGCGCTGAAGCCGCTCTCTGCGGTTTGCTGAAAGCCCATGCAGGCCTTCAGGTGTTCGCGCAGTAGTTCCAGCCCCTCGCTGGACTTGGCGGAAAGCGCCAGGGTCGCCTGACCATCGCCGGCGTGATGCAGTGCCACCGGCTCGCCGGATAGGTCTGCCTTGTTGCGAATCAGCGTGACCCGGGCCATATCCGGTCGCTGCTCCAGAAATTCAGGCCACAGTGCGAAAGGATCGGCCGCTTCAGGGGCCGTAGAGTCGACGACGAGCAGTACCCGGTCCGCTTCGCCGATTGCCTTGAGTGCCCGTTCCACACCGATGCGTTCGACCTGATCGTCAGTGTCACGCAACCCGGCGGTATCGACCACGTGCAGCGGCATGCCGTCGATGTGGATATGTTCGCGCAGCACATCACGGGTGGTGCCGGCGATATCGGTGACGATGGCGGCCTCACGCCCGGCCAGGGCATTGAGCAGGCTGGATTTGCCGGCATTCGGTCGGCCGGCGATGACCACCGTCATGCCGTCACGCAGCAAGGCACCCTGCCCGGCTTCGCGCAGAACTGTGGATAACTGCTCGCGTACGCCTTCGAGCAGGTTGAGCACGTGGCCATCCGCCAGGAAGTCGATTTCCTCTTCCGGGAAGTCGATCGCCGCCTCGACATAGATGCGCAGGGCGATCAGCCGCTCGGTCAGCTCGTGCACACGCCGCGAGAACTCACCTTGCAACGAGCGCACGGCATTACGCGCCGCCTCGGCCGAGCTGGCCTCGATCAGGTCGGCGATCGCTTCGGCCTGGGCCAGGTCGAGCTTGTCGTTGAGGAATGCCCGCTCGCTGAATTCACCCGGGCGCGCCTGGCGGGCACCGAGCTCCAGGCAGCGCTGCAGGAGCATGTCCAGCACCACGGGACCACCGTGGCCCTGCAACTCGAGCACGTCTTCGCCCGTGAACGAATGGGGCCCTGGGAAGAACAGCAGCAGGCCTTCGTCGATCACCTCGCCGGCATCGTCATGCCAGGCACCGTGGTGGGCATGGCGCGGCTTGGGCTCGATGCCGCTCAGGGTAATGGCGATCATCCGGGCGCGTGGGCCGGAGACTCTGACGATACCAACGCCACCACGACCCTGGGCGGTGGCGACGGCGGCGATGGTTTCACGGGGGGCGGACATAGCATTCTCCAAACGCTGGATAGCAGAACGCCCCACGAGGGGGCGTCTGTCATGTAGCGGGTGAAGCGCGAACGATTAGGCCTCGGAAGGCTTGCTCGCGGCTTCGATCTTGCGGGTAATGTACCACTGCTGGGCGATGGACAGGACGTTGTTGACCACCCAGTACAGCACCAGACCCGCCGGGAACCACAGGAAGAAGAAGGTAAAGATGATCGGCATCATCTTCATCACGCGCGCCTGCATGGGGTCCGGCGGCGTCGGGTTCAGCTGCTGCTGGATGAACATGGTGGCGCCCATGATGATCGGCAGGATGAAGAACGGATCCTTGATCGACAGGTCGGTGATCCACAGGATCCATGGTGCCTGACGCATCTCGACGGATTCCAGCAGCACCCAGTACAGGGCCAGGAACACCGGCATCTGCACCAGGATCGGCAGGCAGCCGCCCAGCGGGTTGATCTTCTCTTTCTTGTACAGCTCCATCATCGCCTGGGACATTTTCTGGCGATCGTCGCCGAATTGTTCCTTCAGCGCCTGCAGGCGTGGCGAGACGGCACGCATGCGCGCCATGGAGCGGTAGCTGGCAGCCGACAGCGGGAAGAACGCGAGCTTGATGATCAGCGTCAGCACGATGATCGAGAAGCCCCAGTTACCCAGCAGGTTGTGGATATGTTCCAGCAACCAGAAGATCGGTTCGGCGAGGAACCACAGGGTGCCGTAGTCGACGGTCTTGTCCAGGCCTGGCGACAGCGCGGCGAGATCCTTCTGGATCTTCGGACCGGCGTACAACGTGGTGCTGGTCTGGCCTTCGGCACCGGCCGGCACGTTCAGCGCAGGGCCGGTGTAACCGATGATGTAATTGCCCTGGCTGTCCTTGCGGGTCTGAACCAGGTTGGTGTCGTCCTTGGCCGGAATCCAGGCAGTCACGAAGTAGTGCTGCAGCCAGGCGACCCAGCCGCCCTGCACGTTTTCCTTGAGGCCCTGCTTGTCGATGTCTTTCATCGACACTTTGGTGTAGGGCTTCTCCGGGGTCCACAGGGCTGCGCCCAGATAGGTAGCGGTGCCGGTGGCGGTGCTCGAGGACGGATCACCGCTGTTGTCGCGCTTGAGCTGGGCGAACAGGTTACCGGTCCAGGCATTGGCGCTCTGGTTGTTGATCAGGTAGGTGACGCCGATCTGGTAACCATTGCCGGTGATGCAACCGGTTTTCTTCTGCTCCACTTCCTTGGCCGAGCAGTTTGTGTCCAGGCCGCGGTTGAAGGTGAAGCGCTTGGTGTAGTTGACGCCGGCTTCGCTGAAAGTCAGGTCGACGACCAGCTGATTCTGACCGTCAGCCAGCTGATACACGCGCTGCTCGGTGCTGTACAGCGGGCGGCCATTGGCACGGGCGTCCGGGCCGTTGGCACCGGTCAGGCCGCTCTGGGCCAGGTACAGGTGCTCGTTGCCGTTGTCGAACAGCTGGAACGGAACGTCCGGACGGTCCTGGCGACGCGGGTAGTGCGGCAGGCTCAGGCTGACCACGTCACCACCACGGGGATCGATGGCCAGATTCAGTACGTCGGTCTTGACCTGAATCAGCTCGTCGCTGACCGCAACGGTTTCCACCGGGCTTGGCTCGGTGCCGCCGGCATTGGCCGTCGGGACATCGTCATTGCTGGCCACCGAAGCGGTTTCCGGCAGACTCGGTGCGGGTTTGCTGGTCGAAGCGGCCTGATTCGGCAGAGCGGCCTGGCCGTAGTCCTGGTTCCATTGAAGAACCATCATGTAGGACACGACTGCCAGGGCGACGATCAGGATCGAACGTTTGATATCCATGATTATTCGGCCATCGAAGAGGAACGGGAGTGTTTCGCGAGGGGCACCGGATCGTAGCCTCCGGGATGCCAGGGGTGGCAGCGTCCCAGACGACGAACGGTCAGCCAGCCACCACGCAGGACGCCATGGGTTTCGATGGCTTCAAGCGCGTAGCAGGAACAAGAGGGGTAGAAACGACAATGACTGGCCATCATCGGACTGATGGCGTACTGGTAAAACCGGATTGGAGCTTGAACCAGTTTACGCATGGGGATTGTCGTTCACCCCGGTCTGGGCATTGGCCTGTTGGGTAGGTTTGCTGCGAGCCAGGCGCTTCCACAGCTTGCCGAACTGTTGAGCCAGCTCGGCGTTCTGCAGATCACCCAAGCCCTTACGCGCGACCACCACGATGTCCCAGCCCACCAGGTTGTCCTGATTGAGGCGGAACGATTCGCGGATTTGGCGTTTCAGGCGATTGCGCTCAACGGAGAGCTTGACGCTCTTCTTGCCGATCACCAGACCTAGGCGTGAATGATCAAGCTCATTGTTGCGCGCAAGCAGCAGGACACTCTTGCCCGGCGCTTTGCCGCTTGGAGAGTCGAAGACTGCCTTGAATTGCCGGGGAGTGAGCAGGCGCTTCTCCCGGCCGAAGCCTCGACTCACCACAAGACTGGAAAATCAGACTGCGAGGCGAGCGCGGCCCTTGGCGCGACGACGCGACAGGACGGCACGGCCGTTCTTGGTAGCCATGCGAGCACGGAAGCCGTGGGTACGAGCGCGTTTGATGGTGCTGGGTTGGAAAGTGCGTTTCATGATGCGGTTACCTGGTGTCGACAACGGACCGGAATGGTCCCCGTTTTAAGAGACCGGCGATTCTAGAGAAAGCCGCAGGCCAGGTCAATTTCCAACCAGTTGTTTTGCAGATAGAGAAATATAAAGGAAAGAATCTTTTTAGAAAGGCTTGTTTTAGTGTTTAAAGCTTAGCTCGAACGTTTCTGTGGATAAGTTCATGCAGTCCAGAAAACTCAAGGTTTTCGGCGATTCAAAAGTCTGTCAGAAAACCGTGCTGTGCATGTTCGCGCACTGGGTATCGCCTGGGGATGGAATGCAGTTTTACCCACAGGGAGAATATCCAGAGAGTTTTCTACCCGCTTTTAAACGGTGCTCATGCCGCCTTATCCACAGAGTACAATCAGGTCTTTTCCGACATGTGGCAAATTGCCTAACACCTTGATTTAACATGTACTGATTGGTTTTCCTATGTGGATAACTCAACCTCATGAAGCTACAATAAGCGCTGTTTTTGCCTCAGCGCTTTCAATCAGGGGATGTCCGTGTCCGTGGAACTTTGGCAGCAGTGCGTGGAACTCTTGCGCGATGAACTGCCTGCCCAGCAATTCAACACCTGGATCCGTCCACTACAGGTAGAAGCCGAAGGCGACGAGCTGCGTGTTTACGCACCGAATCGCTTCGTTCTCGACTGGGTCAACGAAAAGTACATGGGCCGCATGCTCGAGTTGCTCGGTGAGCGGGCGACCGGTCTGGTACCGGCGATTTCGCTGTTGATTGGCAGCCGCCGCAGTTCGGCGCCGCGTGCCGTGCTGACGCCCTCGCCGTCGGCCTCCAGTTACAACAGCCCGTCGCCCTCCGCGCCCGCACCTGCTGCGCCTGCACCTCAGGTCAGCGCACCACCGCCCAAGCTGCCGACGCAGACCGAGCCGTCGCGGGCCAGCTTCGATTCCATGGCCGGTGCGACGCCTGTCGCGGCGCCGGCGCGGACAGAGCGTAACGTGCAGGTAGAAGGTGGTCTCAAGCACACCAGTTATCTGAACCGCACCTTCACCTTCGACAACTTCGTCGAAGGCAAGTCGAACCAGCTGGCTCGTGCCGCTGCCTGGCAGGTGGCGGACAACCCCAAGCACGGTTACAACCCGCTCTTCCTTTATGGAGGCGTCGGCCTCGGTAAGACGCACTTGATGCACGCGGTCGGTAACCACCTGCTGGCGAAGAACCCGAACGCTAAGGTGGTGTACCTGCACTCCGAGCGCTTCGTGGCCGACATGGTCAAGGCGCTGCAGTTGAATGCCATCAACGAGTTCAAGCGTTTCTACCGTTCGGTGGATGCGCTGCTGATCGATGACATCCAGTTTTTCGCCAAGAAGGAGCGCTCCCAGGAAGAGTTCTTCCACACCTTCAACGCCCTGCTCGAGGGCGGCCAGCAGGTGATTCTCACCAGCGACCGCTACCCGAAGGAAATCGAAGGGCTGGAAGAGCGCCTTAAGTCGCGCTTCGGCTGGGGCCTGACCGTGGCGGTCGAGCCGCCCGAACTGGAAACCCGCGTGGCGATCCTGATGAAGAAGGCCGACCAGGCCAAGGTCGACCTGCCTCACGATGCGGCGTTCTTCATCGCCCAGCGTATTCGCTCCAACGTGCGTGAGCTGGAGGGTGCCTTGAAGCGGGTCATCGCCCACTCGCACTTCATGGGCCGCGACATCACCATCGAACTGATCCGTGAGTCGTTGAAGGACCTTCTGGCCCTGCAGGACAAGCTGGTGAGCATCGACAATATCCAGCGCACCACGGCCGAGTACTACAAGATCAAGATCACCGATCTGTTGTCCAAACGTCGTTCGCGTTCCATCGCCAGACCGCGTCAGGTGGCGATGGCGTTGTCCAAGGAATTGACCAACCACAGCCTGCCGGAAATCGGCGTGGCGTTCGGCGGTCGCGATCACACCACTGTGTTGCACGCCTGTCGTAAGATTGCTGAACTTAGGGGATCCGACGCGGACATCCGCGAGGATTACAAGAACCTGCTGCGTACACTGACCACTTGATACGCAACTCCATGCACGAGGCAAGGGACTAGACCATGCACTTCACCATTCAACGCGAAGCCCTGTTGAAACCCCTGCAACTGGTCGCCGGCGTCGTGGAACGCCGCCAGACCTTGCCGGTTCTGTCCAACGTTCTGCTGGTCGTCGAAGGCCAGCAACTGTCGCTGACCGGTACCGACCTGGAGGTCGAGCTGGTCGGTCGCGTGGCCCTGGAAGATGCCGCCGAGCCTGGCGAGATCACCGTGCCGGCGCGCAAGCTGATGGACATCTGCAAGAGCCTGCCTGCCGATGCACTGATCGACATCCGCGTCGACGAGCAGAAGCTGCTGGTCAAGGCCGGTCGTAGCCGTTTTACCTTGTCCACGCTGCCGGCCAATGATTTCCCCACTGTCGAGGAAGGCCCGGGTTCGCTGACCTTCAACCTGGTACAAAGCAAACTGCGCCGTCTGATCGAGCGTACCAGCTTCGCCATGGCCCAGCAGGACGTGCGCTATTACCTCAACGGTATGCTGTTGGAAGTGCAGACCGGCATCCTGCGCGCCGTCGCCACTGACGGTCACCGCCTGGCGATGTGCTCCATGGAAGCGACCATCCAGCAGGACGGCAAGCATCAGGTCATCGTGCCGCGCAAGGGTATTCTCGAGCTGGCTCGCCTGCTGACCGAACAGGACGGCGAAGTGTCCATCGTCCTGGGCCAGCATCACATCCGTGCCACCACCGGTGAATTCACCTTCACCTCCAAGCTGGTCGACGGCAAGTTCCCGGATTACGAACGCGTGCTGCCCCGTGGCGGCGACAAGCTGGTGGTCGCCGATCGTCAGGGTCTGCGTGAAGCCTTCAGCCGTACCGCAATTCTGTCCAACGAAAAGTACCGCGGTATTCGTCTGCAACTGGCCGCTGGCCTGCTGAAAATCCAGGCCAACAACCCGGAACAGGAAGAAGCGGAAGAAGAAATCGCCGTCGATTACAACGGCAGCTCGCTGGAAATCGGTTTCAACGTCAGCTACCTGTTGGACGTATTGGGCGTGATGACCACCGAGCAGGTGCGTCTGATTCTCTCCGACTCCAACAGCAGTGCGCTGGTACAGGAAGCCGACAATGATGACTCCGCTTACGTCGTCATGCCGATGCGTCTGTAATTCAAGCTGCTGAACGGCAGCTATTCAGTGTCAGATAATCAGCCTTGGTGTGTTCGGATGCAGTCCTGATCCGTAACATCCAAGGCTGATTTCGTTTCAGGCAGCGTGATCGCTGCCCTTCTCTTCCGGTCTGTTCATGTCCCTGACCCGCATCAATTTCACTGCCGTTCGCAATCTCGAGCCGTCGACCCTGTTGCCCTCACCACGCATCAATATCTTGTATGGCGATAACGGCAGCGGGAAGACCAGCGTGCTCGAGGGCATTCACCTGCTCGGCCTGGCGCGCTCCTTTCGCAGCGCTCGCCTGTTGCCGGTGATCCAGTATGAGCAGCAGGTTTGCACCTTGTTCGGGCAGGTGCAGCTCAATGACGGTCGGCTTAGCAACCTCGGCGTGTCACGGGATCGTCAAGGCGAATTCCAGATTCGCATCGACGGGCAGAACGCGCGCAGCGCTGCGCAGCTTGCCGAAACGTTGCCGTTGCAGCTAATCAATCCCGACAGCTTCCGGTTGCTTGAGGGCTCGCCGAAGATACGCCGGCAGTTTCTCGATTGGGGAGTGTTCCACGTGGAACAGCGGTTTCTGCCTGCCTGGCAACGCCTGCAGAAGGCCCTCAAGCAGCGTAATTCCTGGCTTCGCCGTGGTACACTTGACGCCGTTTCTCAAGCGGCCTGGGATCGCGAGTTGTGCCTGGCCAGCGATGAAATTGACAGTTATCGGCGATCCTACATACAGCAATTGAAGCCCGTCTTCGAGCGTACCCTCAGTGAACTGGTCGATCTGCAGGGGCTCACGTTGAGCTATTACCGGGGATGGGATAAAGAGCGTCCCCTGAGTGAAGTGCTGACGTCGTCGTTATTGCGTGACCAACAGATTGGGCACACCCAATCCGGACCGCAACGCGCCGATCTTAGGTTAAGGCTGGGTGCGCACAACGCGGCAGATATTCTCTCCCGCGGCCAGCAGAAGTTGGTGGTGTGCGCCTTGCGAATCGCTCAGGGGCATTTGGTTGATCAGGCCAAGCGCGGCCAATGTATCTATCTGGTGGATGACCTGCCGTCAGAACTGGATGAGCAGCATCGCCGCGCCTTGTGTCGTTTGTTGGAAGATTTGAACTGCCAGGTATTCATCACCTGTGTAGACCATGAATTGTTGAGCGATGGCTGGCAAACGGATACGCCGGTTTCCATGTTCCACGTGGAACATGGGCGTATCACCCAGACCCACGACCACCGGGAGTAAGGCATGAGCGAAAACCAAACGTACGACTCCAACAGTATCAAGGTACTGAAAGGCCTGGATGCCGTACGCAAGCGGCCAGGCATGTACATCGGTGATACCGACGATGGCAGCGGCCTGCACCACATGGTCTTCGAGGTGGTCGACAACTCCATCGACGAAGCCCTGGCTGGCTATTGCAGCGAAATCACCATCACCATCCACCCGGATGAGTCGATCAGCGTGCGTGACAACGGCCGCGGTATCCCGGTCGACATGCACAAGGAAGAAGGCGTATCGGCAGCCGAGGTCATCATGACCGTGCTGCACGCCGGCGGTAAGTTCGACGACAACAGCTACAAGGTATCCGGTGGCCTGCACGGCGTGGGCGTATCCGTGGTGAACGCCCTCTCCAAGGAGCTGGTGCTGACCATTCGTCGTAGCGGCAAGATCTGGGAACAGACCTATGTCCACGGCGTGCCTCAGGCACCTTTGGCAGCTGTTGGCGACACCGATGGCACTGGTACCCAGATCCACTTCAAACCGTCCGAAGAGACCTTCACCGACATCCACTTCAGCTGGGACATCCTGGCCAAGCGTCTGCGTGAACTGTCGTTCCTGAACTCCGGTGTCGGCATCCTGCTCAAGGACGAACGCACCGCCAAGGAAGAGCTGTTCAAGTACGAAGGCGGCCTGCGGGCGTTCGTCGAGTATCTGAACGTCAACAAGACCGCGGTGAACCAGGTGTTCCACTTTAACGTCCAGCGTGACGATGGCGTGGGTGTGGAAGTCGCCCTGCAGTGGAACGACAGCTTCAACGAGAACCTGCTGTGCTTCACCAACAACATTCCGCAGCGTGACGGTGGTACACACCTGGCGGGTTTCCGCTCGGCGTTGACCCGTAACCTGAACAACTACATCGAGCAGGAAGGCCTGGCCAAGAAGCATAAGGTGTCGACCACCGGTGACGACGCCCGTGAAGGCCTGACCGCGATCATTTCGGTGAAGGTGCCGGATCCCAAGTTCAGCTCCCAGACCAAGGACAAGCTGGTCTCCTCCGAGGTGAAAACCGCGGTAGAACAGGAGATGGGCAAGTATTTCGCCGACTTCCTGCTCGAGCACCCAAACGAAGCCAAGGCCGTGGTCGGCAAGATGATCGACGCTGCCCGCGCCCGCGAAGCGGCGCGTAAGGCCCGTGAAATGACCCGCCGTAAAGGCGCGCTGGATATCGCCGGCCTGCCAGGGAAATTGGCCGACTGCCAGGAAAAGGACCCTGCCCTTTCCGAACTGTACATCGTGGAGGGTGACTCCGCGGGCGGTTCTGCCAAGCAGGGCCGTAACCGCAAGACCCAGGCGATCCTGCCGCTCAAGGGCAAGATCCTTAACGTCGAGAAGGCGCGCTTCGACAAGATGATTTCCTCTCAGGAGGTCGGCACGCTGATCACCGCGCTGGGCTGTGGCATCGGCCGTGAGGAATACAACATCGACAAGCTGCGCTACCACAACATCATCATCATGACCGATGCTGACGTCGACGGTTCGCACATCCGTACCCTGCTGCTGACCTTCTTCTTCCGTCAGCTGCCGGAGCTGGTCGAGCGTGGCTACATCTACATCGCTCAGCCGCCGCTGTACAAGGTCAAGCGTGGCAAGCAGGAGCAGTACATCAAGGACGACGAGGCCATGGAAGAATACATGACCCAGTCGGCTCTGGAAGATGCCAGCCTGCACGTCAACGAAGCGGCCCCTGGCCTCTCCGGCGAATCTCTGCAGCGCCTGGTCGGTGACTACCGCACGGTGATGAAGACCCTCAAGCGCCTGTCGCGCCTGTATCCGGAAGAGATCACCGAGCACTTCGTCTACCTCGAAGGCGTGACCCAGGACATGCTCGCCAACCGCGACGTCATGGAAGCCTGGCGCCTGAAGTTCGATGCCCGCCTGAAGACCATGGATCGCTCCGGCCTGGCCTACAAGACCAGCCTGCGCGAAGACACCGAGCGCCACCTGTGGCTGCCCGAGGTCGAGATGATCTCCCACGGCAACTCCAGCTACATCACCTTCAACCGTGATTTCTTCACCAGCAACGATTACAAGACCGTCACCAGTCTGGGCGACCAGCTGAATAGTCTGCTGGAAGAAGGTGCCTACGTGCAGCGTGGTGAGCGCAAGAAGCCGGTCACCACCTTCAAGGAAGCCCTGAGCTGGCTGATGACCGAGAGCACCAAACGCCACAGCATTCAGCGATACAAAGGTCTTGGCGAGATGAACCCGGACCAGCTATGGGAAACCACCATGGATCCGGAAGTGCGCCGCATGCTCAAGGTACGTATCGAAGACGCCATCGCTGCGGACCAGATCTTCAACACCCTGATGGGCGACGAAGTGGAACCGCGCCGAGACTTCATCGAGACCAACGCCTTGGCGGTGTCGAACCTCGACGTCTGATTGCGCGCCACCCATGAAAAACCCGGCCTTGCGCCGGGTTTTTTATTACCTATCAATTGCTTGGAGCCTCAGCCCCACCAGTAACGCACCATATGGAAGAACACCGGTGCGGCGAAGCATACCGAGTCGAGGCGGTCGAGCATGCCGCCGTGCCCTTCGATCATGTGGCCCCAGTCCTTCACACCGCGGTCGCGTTTGATCGCCGACATCACCAGACCGCCGGCGAAGCCGAGCAGGCACACCAGAAGGGCGAACAGGGCGGCCTGCCAGAAGGCGAACGGGGTGATCCAGTACAGCGAGGCGCCAACCAGGGTGGCAAGGGCCACACCGCCAAAGAAGCCTTCCACGGTCTTGGATGGGGACAGGTTGGGGGCGATCTTGCGTTTGCCGGCCAGCTTGCCGCACACGTACTGCAGCACGTCGGAGATCTGCACCACGATCACCAGCCAGGCGATCAGCAGCAGATTGCGGCCTTCATAGCCGGCGATCTCCAGGGTCAGCAGCGCGGGTACGGTGGAGATGCAATACACCGCGATCATCAGGCCCCACTGCACCTTGGACGTGCGTTCGAGAAAGCGTGTGGTATCACCACCCAGGGACGACAGGATCGGCAGCAGCAGAAACACGTAGACCGGAATGAAGATGGCGAACAGGCCGTACCAGCCGATGCCGATCAGCAGGTACTGCATCGGTAGCGCGAAGTAGAAGGCGGCAACCAGCGCCGGGTAGTCACTGCGTCGGGTGGGGGTGAGCGTCATGAACTCGCGCAGGGCGTAGAACGACACGCAGTAGAACAGCACCACCACGCCGATATTGCCGAACAGGAAAGCGAAGCCGATCACCGCCACCATCGCCCACCAGGCGTTGATGCGGGCGTTGAGGTTGTCGATGACTGAATGGGGCCCCGGGCCGGCACGCAGTTTCAGCAACCAGCCGATCAGGTTGGCGAGCAACAGTAGACCACCGATACCGGCGAACAGCAGCAAGGTATTACGATCCATCTCAAGCCTCCTCAGGAGCCAGGGCCAGCAGGCTGCTGCGGGCGCGTTCGAGGTAGGCGTCCTTGCCCTCCTCCTCGCCCATGCCCAGCGGCGCGCCGAAATTCAGGGTGCACAGCAACGGCAGCGGCAAGGCGCGGCCTTTGGGCATCACCCGGTTGAGGTTGGCGATCCACACTGGGATCACCTCGACGTCCGGGCGCGCTTTGGCCAGGTGATAGAGGCCGCTCTTAAATGGCAGCAGGCCGTCCTCGAGGTTGCGTGTGCCTTCGGGAAAGACGATCAGTGAATCGCCTTCAACCAGTGCATCGAGCATCGCCTGCAGTGGGTTGGCGCCGGGGTCGCTGCGTTGGCGATCGACCAGCACGCCGTTGAACACGCGCTGGATCAGGAAGCTGCGCAGTGCGCCCTTCATCCAGTAATCCGAGCCGGCCACCGGGCGGGTGCGCTTGCGCAGCTCGGCGGGCAGCGATGCCCAGAGCAGCACGAAGTCGCCGTGGCTGCTGTGGTTGGCGTAGTAGATGCGTTGCACTGGCTGCGCGGTGCTGCCGAGCCATAGGGCGCGGGCACCGGTGAGCAGTCGCGCACCAGAGGTGATAAGAAAGGCGACCAGCGAGGCGAGCATGACAGAGTCCTTATCCGAATCGAATGTGTGAAAGCCACGGCATCAGCACGATGGTTGCCAGTGCGACCAACAGTTGCAGAGCCAGCCATAGCGCCTGCAAACGCAGCAGGCGCACGGCACCCTGGCTGCGTTGTTCCCAGCTGCGCGCGGGCTCGCCCTGGCGGCCCAGCGACGCCAGTGCCTGGTCGAGCTCTGCGGTACGTCGATCCAGCTGCTCGGGCGCCGCGGCCAGGCCGGCGAACAGCTCGGCATCTAGGGCGACGCGCAGGGCGTAATACTTCTGGGTCAGCCCGCACGCCAGCAGCGCGATGCACACGGCCGCGCCCGTGCTCAGTGCCATGAAGCCGAGCAACGGGCCCAGACCGATGACCAGCGCCAACAGGCTCAGGGCACTGGATGCGCGGTCGAGGGTTTTACCGCGGCGCAGCATGGCGGCGATCAGCCTGAGGTGCATCTCACTTGCCATGCAGCACGCCTCCGTCTGTGGATAAGAATGGCGCTGGAAGGCCTTCCAGCGCCTGTAAATGAGCGCTTCCCAGTACGACCCGTGGGCGAGCCTGGCGCAGTGTCGAAACGGCCTCTGTGGCGCTCCTGCAGCGACCGCTGTGCAGCAGCCAGGCGGCGATGGCGGTGGCGCTGCGTGAGTAGCCCAGGGCGCAACACACCAGTACCGGGCCGTGACGACGCAGATCCTCGATGGCCAGGGCCGCGTGCAGGCAGTGTTCGCTGCTGGGGGCGATCAGGTCGAGGCTGGCCAGTTCTCGGTAGGCCTTGCCGTCGACCCGGCATGGCAGTTCGGCGCAGAGATCGGCGATGGCCGCGAAGTGCTGCGCTTCGTTCCTAGCAGGAATACGTCCCAGCCATACGCCATCCGCCACTTCATCGGGCTGCGGGTGTTGGCGGGTCCAGGCGCGGGAGTTGATCCAGGCAGCGCCCAGGTAAGGCGCCAACAGCCAGCTACTGGCGGCGCTGAGGCGGCCATCGGCACGCTTCTGGAAACCCGCGGTGCCGAACAGCGCGTAATTGAGCGCCACCATCAGCAGCGACAACGTCGGCCACAGCAACCACAGGGCCGCGCCGCCGAAATGGATCGCCAGCGCGCTGCACGAAGCCGCGCCAAAGGCATAGCGCAGGGCCAGCCGCCAGCGCTTCGGATCACGTGCCAGGCGCCAGGCAAACAGCGGGCTACGTCCTTCGCTGGGCCACAGCCACAGACACAGGAAGCCGGCGAGCATGCCGGTCGGTACATCGATGAAATGGTGTTGCCAGGTGGTCAGCACCGACAGGCCGATCAAGAAAAACCAGATGTGCACGACCATGCGCCACAGGCCACTGGCGTGCTGGGCAAAACACGCCCAAAGCACCACCAGCAGGGTGATATGCAGCGACGGGGCCTGGTTGAAGGGTTTGTCGAAGCCCATCAGTACGTCGAACATCATCCCGAACAGCCCATCCAGCGCCGGTCGGTCGTAGGTGAAACGTAGCGGCCAAAGCAGGAAGCAGGTGATGCAGATCACCTGCGCGGTGAGCAGTCGCAGACCAAGGCGATCCACCGCAGTACGGGTAGCCGGTAGGAGGAAGGCCAGGCCGTAGAGCAGGTCGATCGACCAGTAGGGAATGATCGTCCACGGCCACAGGGGAGTCTGTCGCTCCCAGCCGAACACCAGGCTGCCGACGTCGTCACGTTGCGCGGTGTAACCGTTGGCGAAGCCGTAGGTGCCGAAGAACAGCGGCGCGAGCAGCAGCAGCCAGAGTACGCCGCGCTTCCATAGCCCGGTTTCCGGGGCGACCGCGGCGGGCGTCATCAGGACACCCGCTGCGCCAGGGACACGCTGAAGATGCCCCACTCGTCGATGCGCTGGGTGATCTTGCGAAAGCCTGCCGCTTCGACCAGTTGATCCATCTCTGCCTGGCTGCGCCGGCGCATCACCCAGGCTTCTCCGCCGCGGTGGCTGGTCAGGGCGCGGGCGATCAGTTTCAGCTGCGGGTGCCAGGGTTGGCCGGTGTAGATCAGGTAACCACCCTCTTCCACGGCCGCCGCCAGACCGGCCAGCGAATCGCTGACCATCGCGTTGCTGGCGAACAGTTCATAAAGGCCAGAGACCACCGCCAGGGTCGGTTTGGGATCCAGCGCTGCCAGGTCGGCCTTGTCGAAAGCGTCGCCTTTGACGAAGCGGGCGATGCTGCCCAAGCCTTTCTGCTCGATCAATGCCGAGCCGTCACGCACGTTGATATCGCTGTAGTCGCGCAGCAGGATCGAATCCGGTTTATCGCTGCCCTGCTCCAGCGATTCAAGGATGTAGCGGCCATGCCCGGCAGCGATGTCGACGATGCGCACTGCGCGGTCTTGCTCGCGCAACTTGCCCATGGCCAGGCGCAGCAGCTTCTCGGCATGCACCTTGCGTTGGCGAATGCCCCGCCAGCCGATGGAGTTCAGATAGTTGCGGTCGATCAGCCGGCCAATCGGCGAGCTGCCGGTTGGTGTGTTGCGATACACGTAATCCAGGGTGCTGCCCGAGTCGAAGCCGGTCTCGAAGCCCAGTTTCACGCCGGCGGAAAGGTTGCTGCCGAGGCGCATGCTGGCTCGGGTAGCGCGCCAGTAAAGATCGCGCGGGGAGTTTTTTGGTAGCGGCGCCGCCAGCTCTTCGGCCTCGGCGCAGCTCCAGCCGAGGCGGTCGGCCTCGAGCAGCGACGGGCGCTGCAGCGGCTGCTCGAACGTCTTGAGCATGAATCGGCGAATGCGGCTGAGGGCATGGGCACGATCACGCTCGCCCAGGGTGTCGTGAAAGAACCCGGGCAGGATGTGCATTTCCTTGTCCAGGCTGCCCAGGCGCGCGAAGAACTGCTCCTGGGGTTTGCGATGTACCACGAAGTCGCTGCCGGAGATCAGCAGCTGGGTGGGAATCTGAATGGCCTGGGCATCGGCCACCACCCGTTCGGCAGCGTCGTAAAGACCCAGCAGCATGTTCACCGAAATCGGCCGGCTGATCAGCGGGTCGGCCTCGAACGAAGCGATGCGCTGCGGGTCGTGGCTGAG
The DNA here is from genome assembly GCA_966186235.1 of uncultured Pseudomonas sp. Taxonomy (GTDB): domain Bacteria; phylum Pseudomonadota; class Gammaproteobacteria; order Pseudomonadales; family Pseudomonadaceae; genus Aquipseudomonas. Next base: position 18,283 of record CBIFVM010000037.1, on the reverse strand, counting down.
AAACTTGGCTTTCACGTAGCTGTTGACGAAGAAGTTGCCGCGCCAGGCGCGCATCAGCTTCAGGCCCGGGCGAGCGAAAGGTACGTACAGCTTGACCTTGAAGGCTGGTGAAGCGAGCACCAGGGCGCGGATCTTCGGTGCGTAGTCGTGGGCCCAGGTGGAGATCACCACGGCGCCGACGCTCTGGGCCAGCACCACCATGTCCGTGGTGTCGATGCCGTAGGTGGCCGCGATATGGTCGATGAAAGTCTGCACGTCGCGCACGCTGGTGGCGAAGCTCGGGCTGTCGCCCCGCTCGCCCGGCGATTCGCCATGGCCACGGGCGTCCCAGGCGAAGAAGTCGAAGCCCTGCAGGCCCAGCTCCTCGACCAGGTGGGCCATGCGCCCGCCGTGCTCATGGCCGCGGTGAAACATCACGATGGCGCGGCGGGCTGCCTGCGGCTGCATAGCGTCGGCGGGCCAGTGCCGGTAGAACAGGCTTACGCCGTCGTGGGTCGTGAAGGTATTGCAGCGAACTTCAGTCATCGAGGCATTCCTATTGCGCAGAAGAAGACGCTTGCGCCAGACCCTGGCGTACGCGGTTGAACAGCGTGTACAGAAGCAGCGCGGTGATCACCGCCAGAATCGGATCGATCCAGCCCAGCGGCAGCAGCGCACTGGCGACACCGGCACCGAGCACGCCGAAGCAGAAGGCGCGGTCGCTCTTGCCCATCGGGCCGTCGTAGCGGCGTGAGGTGCCGACCATCGGCCCCATCACCCCGGCGTATTCGCTGATCAGCGCGAACAGCACCAGCACCACGACCAAGGTCGGCGAAACGCCAGGCAGCAGGGCGAAAGGCAGGAACAGGGCAGCATCGGCGATCACGTCGCACAATTCGTTGAGGTAGGCACCCAGGGTGGATTGCTGGCCGAACTCGCGGGCCAGCATGCCGTCCACGGCGTTGAGGGCCATGCGCAGAATCATCCACAGCGGGATCAGTGCGAACAGCCAGAGGCGGTCGGGAAAGATCGCCAGCAGCAGGCCGATGAGCACCGACACCACGGCAGCGGCCAGCGTCACCTGGTTGGCAGTGACGCCACGGTCGTAAAGGCGTTGCACCAGGGGGCGCAGAAGATTCTGAAAGCGAGGTTTCAGGTGATAGATCGAAAGCATGCTACGAACTCCGTTTCGCCATGTTTCTAGGTTTTGCAGTTCGCCAGCTTAGCCGTTTAAGCCCCCGTCAGGCGAGATGCCAACGTGAACATCGTCATGTGCCGCGCAAAAACTTATGCCCACTTTATCGACAGAATGGGTACCAATAAAAATCCTTATTTATCAGTACCATGGGCGTTTAAATTCAATTAAATGGGAAATTGCTCAACAGGTTATCCACAGATCGCGTCAGGCGAGGTCGTTGGACGTTTCCACTGCGGCGGCTTGCGGACTCAAAGCACCGATTTCACATTGCGCCTGGCTGACCCATTCGAAAGCCCGGTCGTTGAGGTTGGCGATCGCCCGCGGGCCTTCACCTTCGGCATACATCGCCGGGCCGAACACGACCTGCACGGTGCCCGGTTTCTTGCCCCAACCTTCCTTCGGCCAGAACTGCCCAGCGTTGTGGGCAACCGGCAGCACCGGCAGCTTGCTGTTCACGGCCAGCGCGGTGCCGCCACGAGAGAACTTGCCGATCTGGCCATCCGGCACGCGGGTGCCTTCCGGGAACACCAGTACCCAGGCGCCCTGCTCCAGGCGCGTACGGCCCTGCTGGGCGAGTTGCTTGAGCGCCGCCTTGGGGTTGCTGCGGTCGATGGCGATCGGCTTGAGCATGGCCATCGCCCAGCCGAAGAACGGCACGTACAGCAGCTCGCGCTTGACCACCTGGCTCAGCGGCTCGAAATAGGCACACAGGAAGAAGGTTTCCCAGGTGCTCTGGTGCTTGGCGAGAATCACGCAGGGCTGCTCGGGAATGTTCTCCCTGCCCTTGATCTCGTACTTGATGCCGGCAACCACCTTGGCCAGCCACACTGCGCAGCGGCACCAGTTCTGCACCACGAAACGGTAACGCGCACGGAATGGCAGGAACGGCGCCACGAACACGCTGATGATGCACCAGACGAATGCGCTGGAAGACAGCAACAGATAGAAGAGAACGGTTCTGAAGGACTGCACTGGCGACATGTGAGCGATTACCGTGGCAGGGCGGGCCTGCGCTATCAAGTGAGAAGCCGGGCAGCCATGGCTGCCAGGTCGTCGAATACCAGGGTGCCGGCGGGCAGGAGTGCTTTGGCCAGGGTGCGTTCACCCTTGCCGGTTTTCACCAATACGGGCTGACAGTCGACGGCGAGCGCTGTTTCCAGGTCACTGCCGCTGTCGCCCACGAACCACACACCGACCAGCGGCACGCCGTAATGCGTGCCAATCTGGCGCAGCATGCCGGGCTTGGGCTTGCGGCACTCGCAGCCGTCGTCTGGGCCGTGGGGGCATTGCACGATCAGGCCGACCTCACCGCCCTGCTCCGCCACCAATTCACGCAGCCGTGTGTGCATGGCTTCCAGCACGCTCAGCGGGTAATAGCCGCGTGCGATGCCGGACTGGTTGGTGGCCACGGCCACGGTCCAGCCCGCCTTGCTCAGCGCGGCGATGGCCTCGATGGAGCCGGGGATCGGAATCCACTCCTCGAGGCTTTTGATATAGGCGTCGGAGTCCTGGTTGATGACCCCGTCGCGGTCCAGAATGATCAACTTCACGCGTGTTCCTTCGCAGGTTTTTGAAAAACGTAGGTGAGGCAGCTAGCGCAAGGCAAAAGCAGGCGAGAAAGCGGAGTGTACGAGTAGTACATGAGCATTTGGAGCCTGCTTTTAACGCCGCGATAGCAACGCAAGTAGTTTTTCAGCAACCTGTTAGTGCCCGGCCCTGCGTGGGCCGGGCACGGTCATCAGCCCAATACCGAGATGTCGGCGACACCCAGGAACAATCCACGCAGACGAGCCAGCAGCGCATAGCGGTTGGCGCGAACCTTGGGGTCTTCGGCGTTGACCAGCACTGCCTCGAAGAAGGCGTCCACCGGCGTACGCAGCGAGGCCAGCTGGGCCAGCGCTTCGCGGTACTGACGCGACTGCGCCAGCGGTTGCACGGCGTTGTCGGCCTTCTGGATCGCGGCGTTGAGGGTGAACTCGGCCGGCGTATCGAAGTAATGGGCTTCGATGCTGCTCGCCACTTGCCCGTCGGCCTTGCTCAGCAGGTTGGACACACGCTTGTTGGCGGCGGCCAGGGCTTCGGCTTCAGGCAGCTTACGGAAGGCCTGCACGGCCTGCACGCGCTGATCGAAGTCCAGCGGCGACAGCGGGTTCACGGCACGCACGGCCTGGTACACGGACACATCCACGCCTTCGTCTTCGTAGCGCGCGCGCAGGCGGTCGAAGATGAACTCCAGCACCTGCGGGGCCAGGCCGGCGGCCTTGACCTTGCTGCCGTACTGGCGCACGGCGAACTCGACGGTGGCGCCCAGATCCAGCTCCAGACCTTTCTCGATGACGATGCGCAGCACGCCCAGGGCAGCGCGGCGCAAGGCGTACGGGTCCTTGCTGCCGGTGGGCAGCATGCCGATACCGAAGATGCCGACCAGGGTATCGAGCTTGTCGGCCAGGGCCACCGCCGCACCGGTCAGGGTGCTCGGCAGTTCGGCGCCCGCGCCACGTGGCATGTACTGCTCGTTCAGGGCCAGGGCGACGTCTTCCGGCTCACCATCGTTCAGCGCGTAGTAGTAGCCGGTGATGCCCTGCATTTCCGGGAACTCGCCGACCATTTCACTGGCCAGGTCGCACTTGCTCAGCAGGCCGGCGCGAGCACCGCGCTTGGCGTCGCCACCGATACGCCCGGCGATGAAGCCGGCCAGGGCGGAGACGCGCTGGGCCTTGTCGTAGACGGTGCCGAGCTGGGCCTGGAACACCACGTTGGCCAGGCGCTGATTGAACGCTTCCAGCGGCTGCTTCTTGTCCTGCTTGAAGAAGAACTCGGCGTCGGTGAGGCGCGGGCGCACGACCTTCTCGTTACCGGAGATGATCTGCGTCGGATCCTTGCTCTCGACGTTGGCCACGGTGATGAAGCGCGGCAGCAGCTTGCCGTCGGCATCGAGCAGGCAGAAGTACTTCTGGTTGTCCTGCATGGTGGTGATCAGTGCTTCCTGGGGCACTTCCAGGAAGCGCTCCTCGAAAGAGCAGACCAGCGGTACCGGCCACTCGACCAGGGCGCTGACTTCGTCGAGCAGCGCCGGTGGCACGATGGCGCTGCCCTGTTGCTCGGCGGCCAGCTGTTCGATGCGCTTGGCGATCTGCTCGCGGCGCTCGGCGACGTCGGCGATCACGTAGGCGGCGCGCAGCTCCTGGGCGTACATGGCGGGCGCAGAGATGCGCACTTCATGGTTGGCGTGGAAGCGGTGGCCACGGGAGAAACGGTTGGCCTTCTGGGCGAGGATTTCGCAGTCGACGATCTGATCGCCGAACAGCATCACCAGCCACTGGCTCGGGCGGACGAATTCGGTCTTGCGGGCACCCCAGCGCATGCGCTTAGGAATCGGCAGCTCGTTCAGCGAGTTTTCCACGATGCCGGGCAGCAGCGTGTAGGCGCGCTGGCCGGGGATGTGCTGGCTGAATTTCAGCTTCGGCCCGCTCTGGTCGATGGCCGACAGCTCCACGCCGCACTTCTTGGCGAAGCCCAGGGCAGCCTGGGTCGGGTTGCCTTCGGCGTCGAAGGCTGCCTGCACGGGCGGGCCGTCGAGGTTGACGGTGCGGTCCGGCTGTTCGGTGGCCAGTTGCTCGACCAGCACGGCCAGGCGGCGCGGCGCGGCGTAGTAGCGCGCGCCACGGTAGCTCAGGCCGGCAGCCTTGAGGCCTTTCTCGATACCGGCGAGAAAGGATTCGCCCAGGGTTTTCAGGGCTTTGGGTGGCAGCTCTTCGGTGCCCAGTTCAACCAGAAAATCGAGCGCACTCATTCTGCTGCCTCCAGCTTGGCCAGTACTTCATCACGCAGATCGGGGGCGGCGAGCGGGAAGCCCAGGCGGCGACGGGCCTGCAGATAACTCTGCGCCACGGCGCGGGCCAGGGTGCGCACGCGCAGGATGTACTGCTGGCGCGCGGTCACCGAAATGGCGCGGCGGGCATCCAGCAGGTTGAAGGTGTGCGAAGCCTTGAGGACCATCTCGTAGGTCGGCAGCGGCAGCTCCAGTTCGATCAGGCGGTTGGCTTCGCTTTCGTAGAAGTCGAACAGCTCGAACAGTTTCTCGACGTTGGCGTGCTCGAAGTTGTAGGTCGACTGCTCCACTTCGTTCTGGTGGAACACGTCGCCGTAGGTCACCTTGCCGAACTGGCCGTCGGTCCACACCAGGTCATAGACCGAATCGACGCCCTGCAGGTACATGGCCAGGCGCTCGAGACCGTAGGTGATCTCGCCGGTGACCGGGTAGCACTCGATGCCGCCGACCTGCTGGAAGTAGGTGAACTGGGTGACTTCCATGCCGTTGAGCCAGATTTCCCAGCCCAGACCCCAGGCGCCGAGGGTCGGCGATTCCCAGTTGTCTTCGACGAAACGGATGTCGTGCACCAGCGGATCGATGCCGATGGCCTTCAGCGAGCCGAGGTACAGCTCCTGGAAGTTTTCCGGGTTCGGCTTGAGCACCACCTGGAACTGGTAATAGTGCTGCAGGCGGTTGGGGTTCTCGCCGTAGCGGCCGTCGGTAGGGCGACGCGATGGCTGCACGTAGGCGGCGTTCCAGGTTTCCGGGCCGATGGCGCGCAGGAACGTGGCGGTGTGGAAGGTACCGGCGCCCACTTCCATGTCATAGGGTTGCAGTACCACACAGCCCTGCTCGGCCCAGTATTGTTGCAGGGCGAGGATCAGGTCCTGGAAGGTGCGCACGGCAGGCGTTGTCTGGCTCACGAAAAATTCACCTGTTGGGGCAGCGACAGAAAGCCGGAGAGTATACCCGAAGCAAGGCGCAGCCCGCATGCTGCGCCGTCTCGACTGATGAAAGTGCGACTCGGGTGATGGCAGGCTGCTGGCGCTGGTGAAGGATTTTCACGCCACACGCCCGTGCGTTGGAAAAAATCTGCCTGGCCGACCTGCGGGTTTGGCGGCGCTCGTGCGTCTTAATAGGGAAACGCTGCCGTTTGCGGTGCTAAACGGCAGCCGTCGTCGATCAGCCGCCCCACGGCCGGGGGCCTGATCGTGTCTGGAGCAGCAGGCAAGGTGTATCGATGAAAGAGGGATTTCGCCAGTCCATGGCGTGGTTGCATACCTGGACGGGGCTGGTGGTGGGCTGGGTACTGTTCTTCGTGTTCGTGACCGGCACCGCCGGCTACGTGGACGATGAAATCACCCGCTGGATGGAGCCGGAGCAGCCGTTGCAGGTGCGTGTGGACGGCGTGGAGCGCGGGCCGATGATCGAGCGCGCGCTCGACCGCCTGGAGCAGGTGGCCGGCAATGCCAAGAGCTGGACCATTACCCTGCCCCATACCTCACTGCGACCCCGTGGCGAACAGGGCCTGGCGATCGCCTGGGAGGACCTGCCCGAGCGTGGCCACGACTATGGCCGTCGCGGCAGCGAGACGCTCAACGCCCACACCGGCCTGCCCCGCCAGGAAGTCGAGCCGCGTGAAACCGGTGGCGGTGCGGCGCTCTACGAAATGCACTACGTGCTGCATTACCTGCCTTACGACGTGGCGATCTACATCGTCGGCGCGTGCACCATGCTGATGTTGCTGGCGATCCTCACCGGGGTGATCACCCACAAGAAGATCTTCAAGGACTTCTTCACCTTCCGCCCCGGTAAGGGCCAGCGTTCCTGGCTGGATGCGCACAACGTGATCAGCGTGATGGCCCTGCCGTTCTTTCTGATGATCACCTACAGCGGCCTGGTGTTCTTCCTCTTCAATTACATGCCGGCCGGCGCAGCGGCGCTGTACGGCCCCGGCAAACAGCAGGAGCGCGTGCTGATCGATGAACTGTTCGGCCGCGACAAGCGCGAGTACCTGCCGGCCAGCCGGCCCCAGGTGGCACTCGAGGAGTTGGTGCAGCGCGCCGAGGCGCAGTGGCCCGGGCAGGGCGTGGCGAGCCTGACTCTCAGCCAGGTAAGGGGCGAGCCGGCGCGGATCGACGTGCAGCGCGTCACGGGGGGCTCGGTGAACGTCTATGACCCGGTGATGCTCAGCTTCGCAGCCGATGGACAGCCCGCCGTCTACCCGGACAAGACCCACGGCCCTGGCAAGGTTCACCGCATGCTGGTCGGCCTGCACGAAGGCTTGTTCGCCGACTGGTGGCTGCGCTGGCTGTACCTCGTCGCCGGTCTGCTGGGCTGCGGAATGATCGGCACCGGCCTGGTGCTGTGGACGGTCAAGCGGCGCAATCAGCACCTCAAGCGCAACGATGGCGCCGCGTTGTTCGACGCCTATGGCCTGCGCCTGGTGGAGGTGCTCAATGCCGGCACCTTGGTCGGCCTGCCGATCGCGGTCGCCGCCTACTTCTGGGCCAACCGCCTGTTGCCGGTTAGCATGGCCGACCGCGCCGCCTGGGAAATGCATTGCCTGTTCCTGACCTGGGGCTGGCTGTTCCTCTATGCCGCGCTGCGGCCATTGAGGAAGGCCTGGCTGGAAATGGCCTGGATGGCGGTCGCGGCCTACGGCCTGATTCCATTGATCAACGCGCTGACCACCGACCGCCATCTGGGCATCACCCTGGTAGAGGGTGACTGGGTGCTGGCTGGCTTCGACCTGAGCATGTTCGGCCTGGCCGCGCTGTTCGCCTACGGCGCCCTGAAGATCCGCAGACGCTGGCTGAAGGCTGACGCAGCGGCAATGCAGGCCGGCAAGGAGGCGCTGGCATGAAGAAGGGTTCGATGGCCGCCTATCGCTGGTCGGTCGCCTCGCGGGTACTGGCGGCGGCATTCGGCGGTTATGCGCTGGCCTCGGCGCTGACCGTGCTGCTGGCGCTGATCTGGCCGCTGCCGAAAAGCCAGGCCGTGATGGCCGCCACCATGCTCAGCTTCACCCTGTATGCCGTGGCGGTGATCTGGGTGTTCAGCGTACGCAGCGTGATCCGCGCCTGGCTGGGCATGCTGATCCCCACCGGCGTGGCCGCGATGTCGTGCTGGGCATTGCAAGCGGGAGGCGCGGGATGATCCTCAACCTGTCCCTTCTGCTGGCCAGTCTTGGCGGTTTCATCGCTCTGGCGCTGGCCATGGAGAAACACTGCCGGCAGCTGCTGCATCGCGTGCTCTCGCCGTGGTGGGTGCGTGCGCTGCGCAGTTTCGGCTGGCTGCTGCTGGCCGCGGCGCTGGCGCTGAGCCTGGAGCAGTTGGGCTGGAGTATTGGCGCGGCCGCCTGGTTCGGTTGGCTGTCGGTCGCCGGCGTGGTGCTGGCTTTCTACCTGCCCAAGTGGCCCGGGCAGCGCGAGCCCGCCAAGGCGCTGCCGCGTCGCGACAAGCATCCGGCCATGCAGCCACCAGCCGAACGCTTGCTCGGCCTGCGCCGCGCTGCCACGGCGTTGCTGTTGCTGGTGCCCGTGGTGGTGCTCGGCCTGTTGCTGAGCGCTGCGCCGAAACCACTGCATAGCGATCAAGCAGTACATGGCCAGGTCGGGCCCTGGTCGTTCGTCCTCGCCCAGGCCCAGCGCAAGGCGCCGCGTCAGGTGCTGGGCACGCCCTTCAAGGCCTTCGAAGTGCGTTTCTGCGAGCGCTGCGACGACCAGATTCGCGCGGCCTACCTGAAGATCCGCAAGCCGCGCTCGCTGCGGGCCGCCGGCCTGGTGTTCAGCGGCGAGCGCTGGGATCGCCGGGTGGAGATCCAGATTCCCGCCAAGGCCAGGGTCAGCGACGGGCTGTGGCTGACCGTCGAAGGCAAGGACGGCAGCGTGCACCACGCCGCTGTGGATATCGACAAGGTGTCACCCGAACTGGCGGCCTACCTGAAGGGCGAATCCTGAGTGGCCGGCGTCGGGCGCGGCGCGTTCCCGAGGCGGATTGCGCCCGTGGGTGCAATGCGCGGTTATAGTCTGCCCTCGCCCCCCACCGAGCCGACTGCCATGCCCCGCTGTTTCTGGTGTAACGACGATCCCCTGTATCAGGCCTACCACGACGAGGAATGGGGCGTGCCGTCACGCGATCCCCAGCACCTGTTCGAGATGCTGCTGCTCGAAGGTGCCCAGGCCGGGTTGTCGTGGATCACCGTGCTGAAGAAGCGCGAGCGGTATCGCGACGTGCTGTTCGGCTTCGATGCCGAGCGCCTGGCCGCGATGAGCGACGCCTACATCGACACCCTGATGCAGGATCCCGGCATCATCCGCAATCGCCTCAAGCTGCAGGCCGCACGCAAGAACGCCCAGGCCTGGCTGCGCCTGGACGATCCGGTGGCGCTGCTCTGGTCGTTCGTCGGCGGCCAGCCGAAGATCAACCATTTCGAGGGCCGTGGCGACGTACCGGCGGTCACGCCCGAAGCCGAGGCCATGAGCAAGGCGCTGAAGAAGGCCGGCTTCACCTTCGTCGGCCCGACCATCTGCTACGCCTTCATGCAGGCCACCGGCATGGTCATGGACCACACCCGCGATTGCGACCGCTACGTCCAACTGCAACAGGAGGCACGACCATGAGCACCACCATCGATACGCTCGAGCAACTGCAGGGGCTGTATGGCGTGCCCCACGAGCGCTCGCTGCGCAAGGAGCTGCCCTACCTGAGCGCGCCCTACCAGGCGCTGGTGGCCGCCTCGCCGTTCGTGGTGCTGGGCACCCACGGCCCGGACGGGCTGGACTGCTCGCCGCGGGGCGATGCACCGGGGTTCGTGCGCGTTCTCGATGACCGCACCCTGCTGCTGCCGGATCGCCCCGGCAACAACCGCATCGACAGCCTGCGCAACATCGTCCACGACCCGCACGTGGCGCTGCTGTTCCTGATTCCCGGCGTCGGCGAAAGCTTCCGGGTCAATGGCCGCGCGACCATCTCGCTGGAGCCCGAGCTGCTGGCGCTGTGCGAGGCGCAAGGCAAACTGCCGCGCAGCGTGCTGCGCATTAGCGTCGATACCTGCTACTTCCAGTGTTCCAAGGCGGCGGTGCGTTCGGGCCTGTGGGAGGCCGAGCGGCAGGTCGAGCGAGCCAGCCTGCCGTCAGCCGGCGACCTGCTCAAGGCAGTGATGGATCCGCAGTTCGACGTGCAGGCCTACGAACAGCAACTGCAGGAACGCCTGAAAACGCAGCTTTATTGAACGTTTCATCGTTTCTGACGGTGTATGTAACAGCCAGGCCGGCCTCGGACGGTTACAATACGCGCCCTTTTTAACGGGAGCTGCTTGTGGAAAAGCTCAAAGGCGCGCTGGTGGTCGGATCCCTGCGCTTGTTTGCCCTCTTGCCTTGGCGCGCCGTGCAGTCGCTGGGTGCGATGATCGGATGGTTGATGTGGAAGCTGCCGAATGGCTCGCGCGAAGTCGTGCGCATCAACCTCGCCAAGTGTTTCCCTGAATTGAATGCCGCCGAGCACGACAAGCTGGTCGGCCGCAGCCTCATGGATATCGGCCGTACTCTGACCGAGAGCGCCTGCGCCTGGGTCTGGCCGGCGCACAAATCCCTGGCGCGCGTGCGTGAGGTCGAGGGCCTGGAAGTGCTCGAGGCGGCACTGGCGTCCGGCAAGGGTGTGGTCGGCATTACCAGCCACCTGGGCAACTGGGAAGTGCTCAACCACTTCTACTGCTCGCAGTGCAAACCGATCATTTTCTACCGCCCGCCCAAGCTCAAGGCGGTCGACGACCTGCTGCGCGAGCAGCGCGTGCAGCTGGGCAACCGCGTGGCACCGTCGACCAAGGAAGGCATCCTCAGCGTCATCAAGGAAGTGCGCAAGGGCGGTGCGGTGGGCATTCCTGCCGACCCGGAGCCGAGCCTCTCGGCGGGTATCTTCGTGCCCTTCTGCGGCACCGTTGCGCTGACCAGCAAGTTCGTACCGGGCATGCTCGCCGGGCACAAGGCGGTCGGCGTGTTCCTGCACGCGTTGCGCCTGGAAGACGGCTCGGGCTACAAGGTGATCCTCGAAGCGGCGCCGGAAGGCATGTACAGCGACGACCCCTACACCGCCGTGGCGGCCATGAGCGGCGTGGTCGAGAAGTACGTGCGCGCCTACCCCAGCCAGTACATGTGGAGCATGAAGCGCTTCAAGAAACGCCCCGAGGGCGAAGAGCGCTGGTACTGAAACCGGCGGCGCCTCGCAACGTGGCGCCGCTTCACTGGGCTTGTGCGGCGATTTGAGTTATTAACGGGACACATCTTTCTCGAGGCTGCCAGGACATGTCCGCCAACCAGCGTCAGCATCCCCGTACACCGATGAAATGCCGCATCAAGATCTGCCATCCGAGCTTCGGCGAGCTGGTCGCCCAGACCCGCGACCTCTCCGACGGCGGCGTGTACGTCAAGCATGACGACCTGGCCGCCCTGGAACCCGGAACCCGGGTGACCGGCCAGGTGCAGGACCTGCCCATCGAAGCGCCGATCCTGGAGATGGAAGTCATGCGCGTCACCCCTGACGGCGTGGGTCTGCGCTTCGTCCGCGATTGAGTTTCCCGCCTGCATTCAGCATTGTCCTCAGTGCGCCTCGTTAACTGCGCTCAGAAAAGCCTGAGTGCGCTCTTGTTGGGGGTTGCCGAACAGCTCTGCCGGCGTGCCCTGCTCGTGAATACAGCCCTGGTGGAAAAAGCACACGCGGTCGGCGAACTCGCGGGCAAAGCCCATCTGGTGGGTAACCATCAGCATGGTCAGATTGTGTTCGCTGCCCAGGCGGCGGATCACGCCCAGCACCTCGCCGCACAGCTCGGGGTCGAGCGCCGAGGTCACTTCGTCGAACAGCATCACCTTGGGCCGCATCGCCAGGGCGCGGGCGATGGCCACGCGCTGCTGCTGACCACCGGACAGCTGCGAGGGAAAATGGCGTAGCTTCTCGCCCAGGCCGACCATGGCCAGCAGTTCCTCGGCGCGTTCGGTGGCTTCCTTCTTGCCCATGCCGAGTACCTGTACTGGCGCCTCGATGACGTTCTGCAGCGCGCACATGTGCGGGAACAGGTTGAAGCTCTGGAACACCATGCCGATCTTGCCGCGCACCTTGCGCTGGTGGCTGGCGCTGGCCGGCACCAGGCGGCCGTCGCGCGCGGGCATATGGGTCAGCGGTTCGCTGTCGACGGCGATCACGCCCTCGTCGATGCTCTCCAGGGTCATCAGCGCACGCAGCAAGGTGGACTTGCCCGAGCCGCTAGGGCCGATGATCGCCACCTTCTCGCCGGGGGCGACATCCAGGTTGAGGTTGTTGAGCACGGTGAGGTTGCCGTAGCGTTTGGTCACGTCGGTAAAGCGAACGATGGGCTGGGACACGGTCGAGCTCCCGGAGTCAGCTGGCGAAGTTAGAAAGGCGTTCATCGTGGGGTTACCTCCAGGCGGTCTTCCATACGCCGTACGCACCAGGCCAGCGCCAGGCTGAGCAGCAGGAAGAACAGGCCGACCATGGTGATTGGTTCAAGGTAGCGGAAGCTTTCGGAACCGATATTCTTGGCCTGCTGCATGATCTCCACCACGGTGATGGCCGAGAGCACCGGCGTGTCCTTGAGCATCGCCACCAGGTAGTTGCCCAGCGCCGGCAGGATCGGCCGCAGCGCCTGCGGCAGAATGATGTTGCGGTAGGCCGACAGCGGCGACATGTTCAGTGCCGTCACCGCCTCCCACTGTCCGCGCGGCACGGCGTCGAGACCAGCGCGGTACACCTCGGCGGTGTAACAGGCGTAGTGCAGGGCGATGCCGAGAATACCCGCCTGCAGCGCCGTCAGGCTCAGTCCGTAGTTGGGGAACACGTAGAACAGGAAATACACCTGGATCAGCAGCGGCGTGCTGCGGATGAACTCGATCAGCCCGGCCACCGGCCACGACAGCCACAGGTGCTTGCTGCGCCGGGCGATGGCCAGCAGCAGGCCGACGACGATGGCGATGGCGAAGCCGGCGAAGGTGATCAGCAGGGTATTGAGCGAGGCCTTGAGCAGGTCCGGAAGGATGCTCAGGGCGAAATCCCAGTCGAAGAAATTCATTGCAGGCCTCCGCGCATCCGCCCACGGCTAAGGCGTTTCTCCAGCAGGCGCATGCCGAGGTTGATCACCTGGGCCATGACGAAATACATCAGCAGCGCCAGGGCGAAGATCTCCAGCGTCATGAAGGTCGCCTGATCCAGCTGGCGGGCGCGGAAGGCCAAGTCGGAAAGGGTGATCAGCGACACCAGCGAGGTGTTCTTCAGCAGCTCGATCAGCAGGTTGGTGCCCGGTGGAATTGCCGCCAGCAACGCCTGCGGCAGGATGATGCGCAGGAAGCGCTTCGACGGCCGCATGTTCAACGCCGTGCAGGCTTCGTACTGACCCTTGGCGACCGAGTTAATGGCGCCGCGCATCACCTCTGCGCCATAGGCGCCAATGTGCAGACCAAGGCCGACCACGGCCACGGCGAAGGCGCTCATCTCGATATTGAAGGGCGGCATCGGCAGCACGAAGTACAGCCAGAACAACTGCACCAGCAGCGAGGTGCCGCGGAATATTTCGATGTAGGTGATCGCCAGCCAGCGCAGCGGGGCGATGGGTGACAGCCGGCCGAGGGCGGCGATGACTGCCGAGACGATGGCCAGCAGCGAGCCCCAGAAGGTGACTTGCACGGTGACCCAGGCGCCTTGCAGCAGCAGGGGAAGAAGATCGTTCATGGTTGGCTACCGCTCGATGGACGGAAACGCGCCGCGCACCGAAGCGCGCGGCGTCGCCCGCTCATTACTGGCCGCAGAGCTCGGCGGCGGTCTTGTCGGTGATGTTCGACTTGTCGAAGCCGAAAGGCTTGACCGTGGCCAGGTGCTCTTCGCTGCCGATCCATTCCTTCAACTGGGCATTGATCGCGTCGCGCAGGTCCTTGTCCTCGGGGCGGAAGGCCAGGGCGCCATAACCGGTGTGCGCCGGGTCGTCCTTGAACTCGGCGATGGCCTCGACACGGTCGCCGCCTTTGTCGGCCAGGCCCTTCATGGTCAGCTGGGTGCCGACGGCCGCATCCGCACGGCCGGCGCGCACGGCTTGCAATTGGGCAGTGGTGTCGGGCACCTGGAGAATCTGCTTGTCTTCGATGCCGGCGCTACGCGCATAACCGAGGTTCACCGTGCCGGACATGATCGCCACCTTGGCGCCGCTCTTGGCGATGTCTTCGTAGCTGTGCAGGTTCTTCGGGTTGCCGGTCTTCACCAGCAGGGTGTCGGGCAACTGATAGTGCGGGTCGGTGAACAGCACCTGCTTGCAGCGCTCGGGGGTGATGTACATGCCGGCGGCGATCAGGTCGAAGCGGCTGGCGCGCAGGCCGGGGATCAGCGAGCCCCATTCGGTGAGCACCGGGTTGATTTTCTCCACGCCCATGCGCTCGAAGATCTTGGTGACGATCTCCGGCGACTCACCGGTAACCTTGCCATCGAGGGCGGTGTAGGCGAACGGTGTTTCGTTGGCGTAGCCGATGCGTACGCTACCGCTGTCCTTGATCTTGTCCAGGGTCGAGGCCTGAACCAGGGTACCTGCCGCAAGCAGACTGCAGGCCAGCACGAGCTGGCGAAAACGAGGTGGAGTAACGCTACTCATCTTGGTGTTCTCCTGTTTCTTGTAGCCGCTGTTGGCGGCGTGGTGTGTTAGGAGGCAGGTGAATCAAGAGCGTTGGGCGCCAACTGCGCCGGGTGGGAAGTTCTTATTGGCTGTTTTCCACCCTGGGTTCGAGCATACAAAGGCTTTTTTGCCTGCGGCATTGCACTAGGACAATTGAATTGCCGCGTCATGCGCGTGATGCTGTGCACTGCCAGCCGCCAGATGGAAGCCTGATGCAGAACTGGAAGAGCGCCCTGGGCAATGCACGTCAGGGGGAGTCGAAGTACAAGCGCCTGGTTCAGGCGATAACCGTCGACATCGACCAGGGTACCCTGAGTGACGGTCAGAGGTTGCCTCCGCAGCGCCAGGTGTCCGAGGCCCTGGGCATCAGCGTGCAGACCGTGACCAATGCTTACAAGGAGCTGGAGCGTCAGGGCCGGGTGCGTTGCGAGGTGGGGCGTGGCAGCTTCGTCTCGCGGCGCACCAGCGAGCGGGTGGCCACCTCGATGCTTGATCACGACGAGCAGGCGCTGATGGATTTCTCCAATGCGCGCATCCTGCACACCGCCGAGCATGACCGCCTGTGGCGGCAAACCTGCATGGAGCTGGCGCAGGAGGCGGAGCAGCCGTGGATTCACGCCTTTCGCCCGATCGCTGGCTTGGAGCACCAGCGCGAGGCGGCAGTGCGTTGGTTGGCGCGCCTGGGCATGGATGTCAGCATCGAGGATGTGCTGCTGACCAACGGCGCCGCACACGCCATTTTTCTCGCGCTGGCCACCCTGGCCGGGCCGGATGACGTGGTGCTCTGCGAAGGCCTGACCGATCACGGCGCCATTGGCAGCTCGCAGGTACTCGGCTTCACGCTCAAGGGCCTGGAGATGGATCATTACGGCCTGAACCCCGAACACTTCGAGGACATGTGCGCTAACGAAAAGATCACCGCGTTGGTCTGCACGCCCAACCTGAACAACCCGACCAGCGCACTGATGCCAGACGAGCGCCGCCGAGAAATCGCCGAGATCGCCCGCCGCTATGGCGTGTACCTCATCGAGGACGATGTCTACGGCCCGCTGCTGGCCGGTCAGCAGGCCACGCGGCCGCTGAGCCACTACGCGCCGGAGCTGTCGTTCTACTGCACCAGCATGACCAAGTCGGTGCTTACCGGCCTGCGCATCGGCTACCTGGTGATGCCCAAGCGCCTGGCACTACGCACCGAAAGCATTCTGCGGGTGAACAGCTGGATGGCCACCCCGTTACTCGGCGAGGTGGCAGCGCGCTGGATCGACTCCGGCGAGGCAGAAGAATTGGTGCAGCTGCAGCGCCAGCTGCTGGCTAATCGACAAGCGCTGGTGGAGCAGGAACTGGGCGAGCACCTGATCGGCAATCACCCCTATTCGCTCAACAGCTGGCTGCGCGTGCCCGAAGGCTGGGAGACAGACGGCCTATTGCGCGAGCTGCGCCGCCGCAATGTGGCGCTGACCCTGCCCGACCCGTTCGTCCCACCGGGCATGCCGAGGCCGCGTGCGGTGCGCCTGTGCGTCGGCGCTGAATGCAGCGAGGCGAAGATGCGCCAGGGCGTGCAGATCGTGCGCGACGTGTTCGGGCAGTATCCGAAGGTGCATGATTTTTGAGGGTCGCAGGGTGGACGTCGTTTTTCACGTTCACCGCAACGGTGGATCGGTGAAGCGTGATCCACCCTACGGCCCATTGAAGCGCTCAAAGCGGCTTGGATAAAAAATCGTCCTAGTACATTCAGCCGCTCAATTTCCCGCTCATACACTCGGTCGCACACCTTCACGGAACGTGCGCCATGTCTTCCATCCCCTTCGATGATCTGCTCCAGGCCCGCCAGCGTATCGCTGGTCTGGTGCGCCAGACGCCGCTGGAGCATTCGCCCAGCCTGAGCCGCCTGGCCGGCGTGCCGGTGTGGTTGAAGCTGGAGTCGCAGCAGGCCACCGGCAGCTTCAAGCTGCGCGGTGCCAGCAACGCGGTGGCGCAATTGGACGCCGAGCAGAAGCGCCTAGGCGTGGTCACTGCCTCCACCGGCAATCATGGCCGTGCGCTTGCCTTCGCTGCCTCGCAGCTGGGCGTGAAGGCCATCGTCTGCCTCTCCGAGCTGGTGCCGCAAAACAAGGTGCGCGCCATTCGTGAACTGGGCGCCGAGGTGGTGATCAGCGGCCGCAGCCAGGACGACGCACAACTCGAAGCCTTGCGCATCGCCAGTGAACAGGGCGCGGCGTATATCCCACCCTTCGATCATCCCCACGTTATCGCCGGCCAGGGCAGTCTCGGCCTGGAAATCCTCGAACAGTGTCCGGACGTCTGCGATGTACTGGTGCCGCTGTCCGGCGGCGGGCTGTTTGCCGGCGTGGCACTGGCGATCAAGTCTTCCAGCCCGGCCATTCGTACTCACGGCATCAGCATGCGACTGGGCGCGGCGATGCACGCCAGCCTCGAGGCTGGTGAGCCGGTCGAGGTGGAAGAACTTCCGACCCTGGCCGATTCCCTCGGCGGCGGTATTGGCCTGGACAACCGCTTCACCTATTCCATCACCCGCGAGCTGTGCGACCAGGTTCACCTGCTCGACGAAGCCTCCATCGCCCGTGGCATCCGTCACGCCTACCGCGAGGAGCGGCTGGTGGTAGAGGGCGCCGCCGCCGTGGGTATCGCCGCCCTGCTCGACGGCCTGATCGAGCCGCGTGGCCCGGTGGTGATGGTGGTCAGCGGCCGCAATATCGATATCGACCAGCACCTGCGCGTGCTCAACGGCGCCGACGCCTGAGGAACCTCCATGGCCAAGACCCTGATTCTCAACCAGGCCGACCTGCGCGACTGCGTCGGCCTCGACACTGACAGCCTCGCCGTGGTGGAAAACGCCTTCCGTCTGCTTGCCACGGCCGCTGTGGCCATGCCGCCGATCCTGCGTCTGGACGTACCCGAGCATAACGGCGAGGTGGACGTGAAGACCGCCTACCTGCCCGGCGTGGCGCACTTCGCGATCAAGGTCAGCCCCGGTTTCTTCGACAATCCCAAGCTCGGCCTGCCAAGCCTCAGTGGCCTGATGATGCTGTTCTCGGCGCAGACCGGCCTGGCCGATGCGCTGCTGCTGGATAACGGTTACCTCACCGCCGTGCGTACCGCCGCCGCCGGTGCGATTGCGGCCAAATGGCTGGCGCGCAAGGATGCTGGCGTGGTCGCCGTTCTCGGCGCCGGCGAGCAGGCGCGCCTGCAGTTGCAGGCCCTGCGTCTGGTGCGTGACGTGCGCGAGGTGCGCATCTGGGCACGCGACCCTGCCAAGGCCCAGGCCATGGCCGCCGAGCTGGACGATGCGCGCGCCGTGGACAGCGTCGATGCGGCGCTGGATGGTGCCCATATCGCCATCACCACCACGCCCAGCCGCGAGCCGCTGATCCAGCCGCAGCACCTGCGCTCCGGCCTGCACATCACCGCCATGGGCTCGGATGCCGAGCACAAGAACGAGATCGCTCCGGCCGTGCTGGCGCGGGTCGATGCCTACGTCGCCGACCGCCTGAGCCAGACCCGCGTGCTGGGCGAACTACATCACGCCATCGCCGCCGGCCTGGTGCATGCCGAGGATGATTTCGCCGAGCTCGGCCAGGTGATCGCCGGTCAGCGCCCCGGCCGC
>CBIFVM010000036.1:0-38577 GCA_966186235.1 uncultured Pseudomonas sp. | reverse complement strand
GTCTCCTTGCCCAGCATGACCAGGTTGATCTGCGCCCAGCCCAGCCCGGTGATCAGCGCACCGGACGCGAAGGCCGCGCAGGCGGCAACGCCGCTATTGGTCAACTCCATGAGCCCCTGGGCCTTGCCTCGTTCGTCGGGCTGGTGGGCCGAGGCCAGTAGCGTGGTACCGGCAATCAGCATCAGGTTCCAGCCGATGCCCAGCAGCAGCGAGGAAACCAGGAAGTAGGCCTGGCTCTGTCCGCTCAGTCCGACCAGCGCACTGCCGCCGAGCGTTGCGATACCCAGCACGGCCACCGGCCGGCTGCCCAGGCGATCCACCAGTGGACCGGCGATCAGCGCAGGCAGGAACATGCCCAGCACGTGCCACTGGATCACCCCGGCAGTGCTTTCCAGCGGCAAGCCGCAGAAGCTCATGGCCAGCGGCGTCGCGTTCATCACCAGAATCATCAGGCCATTGCCGACGGCGGTTACCACCAGTGCAGCGCGGATCGCCGGGCGCGCCAGCAGGCTGCGCATGTCGCCTCGCGGCGCGACGGGGATGGTTCCCACGCGCAGGGTGCTGAGCAACAGCAGGCCAAGCAGCGCGAGGCCGGCCAGCAGCACGTAGGCACCTACGAAGGGCGTGTCCAGTGCGTTACGCGCCCACAGCGTCAGGCTCGGTGCGATCAGGGCGGCGCAGATGCCGCCGGCGATCACCCAGGCAGCCGCGCGCCCCTTGTAGGCATCGTCCACCGTCTCCAGCGCCGCGAAACGGTAATACGCGGCCGAGGCCTGATAGACGCCGGTGGCTAGCGCGCCGAGGCAGAACAGGATGAAGTCGCCGAGCCAGACGCCCAGGGCGCTGGTCAGGCCGCCGAGTATGCCGGCTGCGGCGCCCAAGGTCAGGCCGGGCCTGCGCCCATAGCGCTGCATGAACAGCGACAGCGGTGAGTCGCCAGCAGGTTGCCGAGCACCAGCAGCGCCAGGGGCAGGGTGGCCAGCGCGTTGTAGGGCGACAGTTGCAAGCCGATCAGCGCGGTGAGCGTGATGCCGATCAGCGAGCAGCTCCAGTACAGCGCCTGGGCGAGAAACAGGGTCAGCAGGGCCCGGTTACGAATCAGCAGCATCGCATCCTCCCGCTTTGAGCACGCGCAACGTCGAGGGCGGGTTGGCCGGCAGCTTGGCGGCAGGGCGAATCGGCCGGCGCACCAGCTCTCCCGAGCAGTTCGGGCAGTGCCCCTTGAGGTGCGTGTCGGCGCACTGGCTGCAGTAGGTGCATTCGAACGAGCAGATGCGCGCGTCGAGAGAGTCCGGCGGCAGATCGCGGTCGCAGCATTCGCAGTTGGGGCGTAGCTCAAGCATGGTCGATCTCCTGACCGAAACGTTCGGCGTATTGCTGGGGGCTGATGGACAGGTGTTTGTGAAAGGCCCGGCGCAGGTTCTCCGGGTGGACGAAACCGGTCAGGCGGGCGACGGTACTGATCGACGCCTGGGCGTCCTGCAGCAAGCTGCGGGCGGCCTCCAGGCGAACACGCTCCACATAGCCGGCCGGCCCGGTGCCGAGTTCCCTGGCGAATACGCGCGACAGCGTGCGCGGCGTCATCCGCGCCCTGTCGGCCAGAACGTCGAGCGACAGGTCGCTGCCCAGGTTGGCGGGGATCCATTCGAGCAATTCGGCCAGGCGCGGGGTGCAGCTAGGCTCCGGGGCGAGCATGGCGCTGAACTGTGCCTGGCCGCCTGGGCGACGCAGGAACATCACCAGGCGTCGCGCCACCGCCAGCGCCGTGCTGCGACCCAGGTCGGCCTCGACCAGGGCCAGTGCCAGGTCGATACCGGCAGTGACGCCGGCGGAGGTGAACAGATGCTCACTGCCATCACCGGCACCTGGTGCGTAGGTGTGCAGGCAGTCGCTGTCGACCAGCAGCTTGCCGTCCTGGCGCAACGCGTCGATATCGGCCCAGTGGGTGGTCACGCGCCTGCCGTCGAGCAGCCCGGTGCGGGCGAGGATCAGCGCGCCGGAGCACACCGAGCCCAGGCGCCGGATATGCGGCTCGGCTTCCCGCAGCCAGCTCAGCAGCGGCTGGTTCTCGCATTGTCGGGTTTCACCAGCGCCGCCGGGAATCAGCAGGGTGTCCAGGCTGGCGGGGTCCACGTCGCGCCATGCGGCATCGGCTATCACGCCCATGCCGGCCGAGCTGTTCACCGGTCCTGGCTGGTCGGCAAGCATCAGCAACCGATAGGCATCGCCCAGGCCCTGGCGATTACGCTCGACGTTGGCGGAAGCGAACACCTGCAGTGGGCCGACCACGTCCAGGCTCATGAAGTCCGGGTAGATCAGCGCGGCGATGCATTTGCGGTCGTCCATGGCGGCCCCTCTGAATGGAGGAGGCCAGTGTGGGCAGAAAAAGCCGTGGCGGCAATGACATCAACCCCACGGATCTTGCCACTTTCAGGTGGCGGGCAATTTCTCCAGAAAGCGCATCAGCAGGCTTTCTTCGCTGCGCAGCCCCTTGCGCGCCGCAGCCAGGCGCAGATCGGCCAGTTCACCGGCATGGAAGGCTTCGATCAGCGCCGGGTGAATGTAGCACTTGCGGCATACCGCGGGCGTGTTGCGCAGTTCTTCGGCGACCTGCTTGACCATGCCGACCACGTGCTTCTTGGCCGAGCTTTCCGGCTGCCATTCCAGTTCGCGCAATAGCGTCAGCGCCAGGGCGCTGCCGGCCCAGGTACGGTAATCCTTGGCGGTGAAATCGGCGCCTGTCAGCTCACGCAGGTAGTTGTTGACGTCCGTCGAGGTCACCGTGTGGCGCTCGCCGTCGGCATCCAGGTACTGGAACAGGTGCTGGCCTGGCAGCTCCAGGCAGCGGCGGATGATGCGAGCCAGGCGACGGTCGCTGACCTCCACTTCATGCTCGATGCCGCTCTTGCCGCGGAAATGGAAGCGGATGGCGCTGCCTTGTACCTCGACATGCCGGTTGCGCAGGGTGGTCAACCCGTAGGAGCGGTTTTCCTTGGCGTAGCGCACGTTGCCGATACGGATCAGCGTGTTGTCGAGCAGCGTGATCACGGTGGCCATGACCTTTTCGCGGCCATGTTCAGGGAGCAACAGGTGCTGTTCTATGGTGTGGCGCAACTTGGGCAGCGCCTTGCCGAACAGCAGCAGGTTGGCGTACTTGTCGGTGTCGCGCACTTCGCGCCAGCGCGGGTGATAGCGGTATTGCTTGCGGCCCCGGGCATCGCGACCGGTCGCTTGCAGGTGGCCCTTCGGGTCGGGGCAGATCCACACGTCCACATAGGCCGGCGGTATCGCCAGGGCATTGATGCGGGCGATTACCTGGGCATCGCGAATGCGTTCGCCGTCCGGCTCGAAATAACAGAATTTGCCGCGCAGCTTGCGGCGAGTGATGCCGGGGGCACGGTCGTCGACGTAGTGAAGGTCGTTGGGTAGTTCGGGTGTTATCGACAGGCTGGTCATCGCGGTGCGCTCCCGATCATGCCGCGAGCAGGCAGTAGAAAACCACCGACGGGTATGGCGACGCGATACAAGAGGGGCGGCAGAATCAAGAAGAGGTTTTGCATGCCGGTCAGCTCATGACAACAGTTAAAGACTTAGCCCGTTGAATGCGAGGGGAAGTTCAGACTTTAACGGATGCGCCGGCGTGAACGGATAACAGCGGGGAGGGGTTTATAACGTTGAGACAAGTTGCCGCACCCGAAGGTGCGGCAACTGGCAAAACAACTGCCGAGGAATTATTCCGGCATGCTCCAGGGAGCGAGATCGAAGCCCTTGCTGCTGAGCTCGTCACGGGATTTTTTCAGGGCCTTAGCCAGCTCCTGAGGGTCGCTGTAGATGCTGCTGGTCAGTTGCGCGCGATCGATCAACGGCGTGTTGGTGCGGTCGACGATGGTCAGGTTCAGTACGCCTGTACCGTCCTGTGGCGCCCAGGCCACGCAGTGGAAAGGTTGAAAGGCGCGGTCGGCAATCAGCAGTGCATCATTGAAACGCAGCGAAGCGTTCATGGGGTCGGTTCTCCGAGGGTTTCCCAATGATTCATAGTGTCAGCGAGCTTGTTCAACGCTGACGTTCCTAGCTGTTGATGTTTCGATGAGGCCTGCAAGTCACATCCAAATTAATTAATTTTCAAAAAAACTGAAAATCATCTTGTGAAGTTGACGGGCATCAAAGTTTTAAAGGGTGGCGGCACGCCGTTGGGCCGTGCATTTAATGTTTAACCACCGAAAATGGCATCAACACCCAATAGGAAAATGGCCCTGCTGATCAGTTCCGTTAAGTTCAGATTTTTTATTAATAGGGACAGTCGTTTAACTTGCTTAAAACAATCTGTGGCGGTTTTCTGACTGCCATCTTGGACGCTCGGCGGTGGCCTCCAACGCGTTATAGCGCGACCAGCCGATCGGCCAGGTGTCCCGTTTCGGTCAGTTCGAGAAACTCGTCGCCCATGCGCCGGCTTTCGTCCATGGCCTGGCGCCAATAGCGCTCGCGTCCGGCGTCGTCGCTCAGAAAACGGGTGAAGTCCTTGCGGTCCGGCAGCTTGCCGTAGGGCAGGCGCGCCAGGTAGTCGCGCGAAGGCGCCAGCAGCAGGACGTCCTGCAGGCGCATGGCATCGCCGCGGCGCCAGGGCATGCCCTTGTCGAACCAGCCGGGAATGATGCGATCGGTGAAGTGCGGGTACAGCACCACGTCATCGCCGCTGTAGGGCAGGTCGAGGTGGTAGTCCAGCAGGCCGCCGTCGCGGTAGGTGCCGGGGCCGGCGCCGGGAATGTCGCGCACGCCCTGCATCACGAAGGGGATCGAGCCGGAAGCCAGCAAGGCGTGGCGCAGGTTGCCGACATCCAGCGGCAGGCAACGCGAGGGGAAATCGGTCAGCGGATGCAGGGGCGGCGCCAGGCGCGCATCGTGCAGGATCACGCGCTCGAAGTGGCGGGCCAGACGCGGCCGGCCGAGCAGGTTGCTGCCGATCACCGACGACAGCCCGAGCCCCAGGGAGCGGCGATCATCCTCGGCAAGGCGACCATGGCTTTTCACCACCACGATATTGAGCCGGTAGTGGGGGTTGTCGAGCACGGCGGCGTCCTGCTGTTGCAACAGCTCGTCGAGCATACGCACGCAGCGTTCGCTTACCTCGGCGATGCTCACGCCCTTGGCGAAGCGCATGCCCGTATACAGCTCGCCCAGGCGCTGCAACGCCGCGGCGGCGTCGGGCAGGCAGGCGCTGGCGAAGCGCCAGGAGCCGATGGAGGCGCCAATCAGCGAACGCTCACGGGGCGCTCGGGCCAGCCAGTCGCCGAACAGGGCGATATCCAGGCCCTGGATGCCCAGCGCCTTCGGCCCGCCGGCGGCGCCGGGCAGGATGCCGACATCGGCGGGCTGCAGGCCGCGCTCGCGAATGCGCGCGAGGGCGCGTTGGCCGGCTTTCAACGTGAGGGCTGGGAATTTGATCTGGATGGCGCTCATGCTGACCTCCGCTAGAGAGGCACCAGTATAAGGGCCTGGCTCACGCGGGTCTGTGGGGCAATTCAGGTTGAATTAAGTCGCTCCCCTTAACCTGATCATCGTCGAAACACGATTACTCAGGAGATCACCATGAAGAAATTGACCGCATTGTTCGCCGTTGCTGCTCTCGCTGCCACCGCTGGTATGGCCCAGGCCCGTGACCTGGGGCCGGACGAGGCGCTGAAACTGCGTGACGCCGGCACCATCCAGTCGTTCGAAAAACTCAACGAGGCTGCCCTTGCTGCCCATCCCGGCGGTAAACTGGGCGATACCGAACTCGAGGAAGAATACGGCCGCTACCTCTACCAGGTAGAAATCCGCGACGCCCAGAATCAGAAGTGGGACGTCGAGTTGGATGCCACCAACGGCACCATCCTCAAGAACCACCAGGATGATTGATGAAAGGCAACCCCGTTCTACGTTACATCTGCATCGTTTCGCTGGCCGCGCTGACCTGTGCGGCCAGCGCCCGTGATCTGGATCAGGATGAAGCGCGGGATCTGCGCCTGAGTGGCGTGATCCTGCCGCTCGACCAGCTGATGCGCGCCGCGCTGGAACGCTATCCCGGTGCGACCCTGCTCGAAGCCGAGCTGGAAGAAGAAGACGATGTCTTCGTCTATGAAGTGGAACTGCTGACCCGCGAGGGCGTGGTTCGTGAACTGGAGCTCGATGCCCACGACGGCAAGATCCTGAAGGATGAGGTAGACGACTGACATGCGCCTGTTGCTGGTTGAAGACCACGTACCGCTTGCCGATGAACTGACCGCCTCACTGACCCGCCAGGGCTACGCCGTGGACTGGCTGGCCGATGGTCGCGACGCCGTGTACCAAGGCGCCAGTGAGCCTTATGACCTGATCATTCTCGACCTCGGTTTGCCCGGCAAACCGGGGCTCGAGGTGCTGCAGGAGTGGCGCCAGGGTGGCCTGGTCACCCCGGTGCTGATTCTCACCGCCCGCGGTTCCTGGGCCGAGCGCATCGAAGGCCTCAAGGTCGGTGCCGACGATTACCTGACCAAACCCTTCCATCCCGAAGAACTGCAGCTGCGCATCCAGGCGCTGCTGCGCCGTGCCCGTGGCCTGGCCAACCAGCCGCAGTTGCAGGCTGCCGGTTTGCACCTCGACGAAAGCCGGCAATGCGTCAGCCGTGGCGAGCAGGAGATCGAGCTGACCGCCGCGGAGTTTCGCCTACTGCGCTACTTCATGCTGCACGCCGGGCAGATTCTCTCCAAGAGCCACCTGGCCGAACACCTGTACGACGGCGAGACCGAGCGCGACTCCAACGTCATCGAGGTGCACGTCAATCACCTGCGCCGCAAGCTCGGCCGCGAGGTGATCGAAACCCGCCGCGGCCAGGGCTATCGGTTCACCGGTAGCGCCGCTTGAGGTCGATCCAGCGGCGCCTGAGCCTGGGGCTGATCAGCGTGCTGCTGATCATCGGCCTGTTGCTCGCGCAAACCTGCCTGTGGCTGTTCGACAGCAACCTGCGGCGCTACATGCAAACCGGGCTCGAAGAGGAAGCGCAATCGCTGTTGATCGCCCTGGTGCGCGGGCCGTCGGGTATCCAGCTCGACGAGTCGCGGCTCAGCGCGGCCTACCAGCGGCCCTATTCGGGCCTGTATTTCCGGATCGATTTCAGCGACAAGAGCTGGCGTTCGCGTTCGTTGTGGGACAGCGAACTGCAGCCCTCCGATGTGGACGGCCTGCAGCCTGAATTGCAGGACGGCCCCCAAGAGCAGGTGCTGGTCACCTATCGCGGCGAATACCGGCGCTTCGGCCAGGACCTGACCATCAGCGTGGCGCGCGACTACACGCCGGTGCTCGACAGCTTCCGCCGTGTGCAGCGTATCGGCCTGGGACTGGGGCTGGGCAGCCTGGCCCTGATCCTGTTGCTGCAGCGCCTGGCGGTCAGCCGCGCATTGCGGCCGCTGGAGCAGACCCGCGTGCAGATTGCCCAATTGCAGCAAGGGCAGCGCTCGGAGCTGGACGAGCAGGTACCCGAGGAACTGGAGCCGCTGGTGGAGCAGATCAACCACCTGCTGGCCCACACCGAGGAAACCCTCAAGCGCTCGCGCAACGCCCTCGGCAACCTGGGCCATGCGCTGAAGACGCCGTTGGCGGTGCTGGTCAACCTGGCCTCACGGGATGAACTGCGTGCGCACCCCGAACTGCGCGACAACCTGCTCGAGCACCTGCAACAGATCGAGCAGCGCATCGCCCGTGAGCTGGGCCGTGCGCGCCTGGCCGGTGAAGCCTTGCCCGGTGCGCATTTCGATTGCCGGGAGGAGTTGCCGGGCCTGTTCGCCACCCTCGGCATGATCCACGACAGCGCCATCGAGCTGAGCTGGCAGGCATCACCGCCCGACCTGCGCCTGCCGCGCGACCGCGAGGACCTGCTGGAGCTGCTCGGCAACCTGCTCGACAACGCCTGCAAGTGGACCGACAGCCAGGTGAGCCTGCGCATCGAGCGTACCGATACGGCCTACGTATTGAGCGTCGATGACGATGGCCCGGGAATCGAAAGCGAGCGCCGCGAGGAGGTGCTCAGCCGCGGCATTCGCCTGGACGAGCAAACCGCCGGGCACGGCCTGGGCCTGGGCATCGTGCGCGATATCGTCGATGCCTGGGACGGTACCCTGTCGCTGCACGACAGTGACCTGGGCGGCCTGCAGGTCAGGATCGAGCTGCCGCTGCGCGCGCGATAGTCACGCCTGAAAGCGGTTCCCTGGTTTCGCTGCGCTCTACCCAGGCTAAAGGCGGATCACCTGGAGTGATCCGCCGCGTTGCTTACATGCCGTTGGTGAACGCCGGATCGCTGAGATCGATGGCCGCGCGCACCGGTTTCAGCGCTTCGCCGTACTTGGCCAGGATATCCAGGGCGTAATCGATACGGGCGCGGATGCGGCTGTCGTCTTCGCTGGCCGGTTGTTCGTCGTTGAGGACCTTGGTCACCGACCGGACGATCAAGTGCTCGGGCAGGTAGTTGATCCGGCAGTTCTTGTAGCTGGAGCTACGCAGCTCGGCGATCGGGCTGCCGCCGCCGATACCCGACGACACACCCACCAGCAGCCCCGGCTTGTGCGCCAGCTCGGCCTTGCTGGCATAGATGAAGAAGTTCTTGATCGCCGGGCCGGCCATACCGTTCCACTCCGGGGCGATCACCACCACGGCGTCGGCACGCTGCAGGCGCAGGCCATAGTCGGCCCAGGTGCCGGCGTCTTCGGCAGGCCACAGCGGCAGCGGGCCGGTACCGAGGTCGATGACCTGGCTGAGCTCGGCAGTGGTCTTGCCCAGGGTGATCAGGCGTTGGCGCAGGAACTGGGCAACCTTGGCGGATTGGCTGTCGGGGCGGCTTGAACCGGCGATCAGAACGATATCGAGCATGGGATCCTCCGTTGATAAAGAGGCGAGAGGCTAACGTTCGCGGTGCCAGGCGCAAAGTACGTTTGTGCTATTTGCTTAGAACCGGTCTCGACGAGAGCTCGCCTGGCGCCGATTTTTGACACCCAGGTCAGCTTCCGGCAGAGTGCGACGCTTTTTGATTGCGCCGCGCTTGCGGTGATTCGAGGAACCTTCCATGAATGCAGTTATCGCCGCCGTCGGCATCATGCTGATTCTCAGCCTTTGCCGGGTGCACGTGGTGGTGGCATTGATCATTGGCGCACTGGCCGGTGGCATGATTGGTGGCCTGGGTATGGAAGGCTCGCTGGCAGCTTTCAACAAGGGCCTGGGCGGCGGCGCCACCGTGGCGCTGTCCTATGCCTTGCTCGGCGCCTTCGCGGTGGCCATCGCCAAGTCCGGCCTGGCCCATGCGCTGGCCGACAAGGCGCTGGTGATGGTCGGCCGTCAGGATGAGCAGGGCGGTGGGGCGCTGAAGTGGGTGCTGCTGGGCCTGCTGCTGGCCGTGGCGATCTCTTCGCAGAACATCCTGCCCATCCATATCGCCTTCATCCCGCTGCTGGTGCCGCCACTGCTGTACGTGATCACCCGATTGCAGCTCGACCGCCGGTTGATCGCCTGCGTGCTGACCTTCGGCCTGGTCACGCCCTACATGTTCCTGCCGGTTGGCTTCGGCAACATCTTCCTCAACGAAATTCTGCTGGCCAACGTGGCGCGCAGTGGCATGGACGTGAGCAGCGTGAATGTCAGCCACGCCATGCTGATTCCGGCCATCGGCATGCTCGTCGGCCTGCTGCTGGCGTTGTACAGCTACCGCGGCAAGCGCAGCTACGACCTGGAACGGGTCGAGCGCACCGAGCGGGTCAGCGTGACTTACAACGCGCGCAGCCTGATCGTCGCTGGCATTGCTGTGGCCATCGCCTTCACCGCGCAGCTGTGGCTCGATTCGATGATCATCGGCGCGCTGATGGGTTTCGTGGTGTTTTCCGCCTCGGGCATCGTGCGCTGGAGGGAAACCGACGGCCTGTTCACCGAAGGCATGAAGATGATGGCGATGATCGGCTTCATCATGATCGCCGCTTCCGGCTTTGCCGAAGTGATGCGCGAGACCGGGCAGGTAAAGGGGCTGGTCGACGCCAGTGCGGCCCTGATCGGTGACAGCAAGGGCGTGGCTGTCTTGATGATGCTGCTGGTCGGCCTGGTGGTGACTATCGGCATCGGCTCGTCATTCTCCACGGTACCGATCATCGCGGCGATCTTCGTACCGCTGTGTGCGCAGCTGGGCTTCAGCCCATTGGCTACGGTGTGCATCGTCGGCGTGGCGGGGGCCATCGGTGATGCTGGCTCGCCCGCATCCGACTCGACCTTGGGGCCGACGGCGGGCCTCAACGTCGACGGCCAACACGACCATATCTGGGACACCGTGGTGCCAACCTTCTTGCACTACAACCTGCCGCTGCTGGCGTTCGGCTGGGTCGCCGCCATGGTGCTGTAACGCGACTGGTGCAGTTTTTCTGTCGCTGCCCCCGCATTTAAGGTTCACGGGGCGCTGCCGATGACCTGACTAGAAGCCATTCCCCGCGGCTTTGCCTGGTCATAAGGAAAACAAAAATGCGCCTGACCTTGAAGTCCAAAGTCGTGCTGTTGGCCCTGGTTCCCGTTCTGCTGTTCGCCGTGGTATTGAGCGGCGCTGCCGCCAAGGTGCTGTATGGCCTGGCCGAGGACGAAGTCGCTGAAACCCGCGAACGCCTGCTCGACGAGAAGCGCAATGAGCTGCAGAACTACAGCGCAATCGCCATGGGCGCCGTGCAAAGCCTGTACGACACCGCGTTGGCCGGCGACCTGGAAAGCCGCAAGCAGGCCATCGCCGTCCTGTCGAAGATCAAGTACGGCAAGGATGGCTATTTCTTCGGCCACGATTCCAACGTGGTACGCCTGTTTCGCAGCGACAGCCCGGTGGACGTGGGCAAGAACCTCAGCGACCGGCGTGACGTCAACGGCGTGTTCGTGAACCGCGAGCTGGTACGCGTCGCCAAGGACAACAGCTACTACGTCAACTATTCCTCGCCGCTGCCCGGCAACGAAGCCATCCAGGTGCCCAAGCTCGCCTACAGCTACTACCTGCCCAAATGGGACATGGCCCTCGGCACGGCGGTGAACCTGGACGGCGTCGAGGCGCAGATCGCCGAAGTGCGCGCCGGGATCGACCAGCGGGTGAGCACCATCATCACCAGCGTCCTGGTGATCGCCGCGGTGCTGCTGGTGATCTTCGGCGTGGTCGGCGGCATCCTGGCCAACACCTTCCTGCGTCCGCTGCAGCAGATCAAGGCCAACCTCGACGATATCGCCGCAGGCGACGGCGACCTGACCAAGCGCCTGCCGGTCACCAGCCGCGACGAGCTGGGCGAGCTGGCCGGCTCGTTCAACCGTTTCGTCGACAAGGTGCACGGCCTGGTGCGACAGATCACCGAAATGACCGGTCAGCTGACCGAACTGGTCGGCCAGGTCGCCTCCCAGGCGCAACGTTCCGAGCAGGCCATGGAACGCCAGCGCCACGAGACCGATCAGGTCGCCACCGCCATCAACGAAATGTCCGCAGCGGCTCATGAAGTGGCCAAGAGCGCCCAGGGCGCTGCCGAAGCGGCGCAGCAGACCGACCGTGAAGGGCAGGCGGCCAAGCAGGTGGTGGATGGCAGTATCGCGCGCATTCATTCGCTGGTCGGCGACATCCGCGGTAGCGGCACCTCGCTGGATAGCCTGCAAAAGGACGTTCACTCCATCGTCAGCGTGCTCGACGTGATCCGCTCGATCGCCGAGCAGACCAACCTGCTGGCGCTCAACGCGGCCATCGAAGCAGCACGTGCCGGGGAGGCGGGGCGCGGTTTCGCGGTGGTCGCCGATGAGGTGCGCGCCCTGGCCAGCCGCACCCAGCAGAGCACCCAGGAAATCCAGGGCATGATCGACCGCCTGCAGAGCGGCACCCGCGATGCGGTCAATGCCATGCGCCAGTCCAGCGACGCCGGCGACATCACCAGCGAGCAGGCCAACAAGGCTGGCGCTTCGCTCGATGCCATCGCCGGGCTGATCGGCACCATCAACGCCATGAACGCGCAGATCGCCAGCGCGGCCGAGGAGCAGACCGCGGTGGCCGAGGAGATCAACCGCAGCGTGCACCAGATCGCCGGCGCGGTGGACAGCGTCGCCGATGAAACCCGCCAGGGCGCCCAGACTGCACGCAGCCTGGCGCAACTCGGTCAGGGCCTGGAAAACCTGGTGCGCCAGTTCCGCATCTGACCCATTCAGGCGAGCAGGGACGCTCGCCTGAATAAGAGTGCACTTTGTCGGCTGCGCGGGAGACTAACGGGCATACCCCCTCCTGTGATCCGGCCATGCAGACGACCTCCCTCGAAAAGAAAACCTTCATCCTCCTGCTCGTCTTGGTGACGATCGCCTTCATCTGGATACTCATGCCGTTCTACGGCGCAGTGTTCTGGGCTGTGGCGCTGGCCGTGGTGTTCGCGCCGCTGCAACAGCGCATGGCGCGTCGCCTCGGTGGGCGCGGCAACCTGTCGGCATTGCTGACCCTGATCATCTGCCTGCTGGTGGCGATTCTGCCGGTGATCTTCATCACCTCGGCGATGGTTGCCGAGGGCACCAGCATCTACCAGCGCATCGACTCCGGCGAGCTGGACGTAGGTGCCTACGTGACCAGCACCAAGCAGATGCTGCCGCCGTTCCTGCAGCAGCAGATCGACCGCATCGGCGTGGGCAACATGGACGACCTGCAGGAACGCATCACCAGCGGAGCCGCCGCCGGTAGCCAGTACCTGGCGACCAAGGTATTCGCCATCGGCCAGGGCACCTTCCAGTTCGTGATCAGCTTCTTCATCATGCTGTACCTGCTGTTCTTCCTGCTGCGCGATGGGCAGGAGCTGGTACGCGACATCCGCATGGCCGTGCCGCTGGGCGACAACACCAAGCGCCGCCTGCAGATCAAGTTCACCCGCGTAGTACGTGCCACGGTGAAAGGCAACATCGTGGTAGCGGCGGTACAGGGCGCTCTCGGTGGTTTGATCTTCTGGGTGCTGGGCATCCCCAGCCCGCTGCTGTGGGGCGTGCTGATGGCGTTTCTGTCGCTGCTGCCAGCGGCGGGCGCCGGTATCGTCTGGGCGCCGGTGGCGGCCTATCTGCTGCTCAGTGGCGATATCTGGCAGGGTGTGGTGCTGACCCTGTTCGGGGTGCTGGTGATCGGCCTGGTGGACAACATCCTGCGCCCGATCCTGGTCGGCAAGGACACCCGCATGCCCGATTACCTGATCCTGATTTCCACCCTCGGTGGCATGGCCTTGTTCGGTCTCAACGGCTTCGTGCTGGGCCCGCTGATCGCGGCGCTGTTCGTCGCCAGCTGGAACCTGTTCGCAGCCGGCAAGAAGACCGTCAGGCTGCCCGAGTAACCGCTGGCTTCACCCCAAACGGCTGCCCAGTGCAGCCGTTTTTCGTTATCACGCACAGCCGTGAACTTGCGTAGCCTGGGTAGAGCGAAGCGAAACCCGGGGTCTGAGTTCTGCGACGTTTCTGGTCCCTCCTGCGCATCGCTTCGCTCAGCAACAGGCTACGAAAAGCGGACGCCGTAGCCCGGGTATGACGGCCGCGTTCGAGCTCGCGTAGGCAAAGCGTGAGGCACAAACCAAAACGGCGGCCCTGAGGCAGCCGTTCTTTCATGACGCGACTCTGATCAGAGTGCGGCAGTGGCCAGGCCGGCCTGCTGGACCAGATCCAGCAGCGGCTGCGGATACACGCCGAGCACGAAGGCCAGGGCCGCCACCAGCATCAACATGATGCCGCCGGCACGTTGGCCCCAGTTGAACGGTGCATCGTGACGCTGCAGGTTCGGCTCGTTGAGGAACAGGGTGACCATCACGCGCAGGTAGTAGAACACCGCGATGGCGCTACCCAGGATCAGCGCACCGATCAGCCACCACAGTTGCGCCTGCACACCCGCGGCGATCACGTAGAACTTGCCGATGAAGCCTGCAGTGAGCGGAATACCGGCCAGCGACAGCATCATCACGGTCAGTACCGCGGTCAGGTACGGGCGGCGCCAGAACAGGCCGCGGTACTCGTACAGCGCGTCGGCGTCACGGCCGTTGTAGGGCGTCGACATCAGGGTGATTACCCCGAAGGCCCCCAGGCTGGTCAGCACGTAGGTAGCCATGTACACGCCGATGGCTTCCACGGCCAGGCCCTTGCTGGCGATCAGTGCCACCAGCAGATAACCGAAGTGAGCGATCGACGAATAACCGAGCAAGCGCTTGAGGTTGTTCTGCACCAGAGCCAGCAGGTTGCCGAACAGGATCGAAGCGATGGCGATGACCGTCAGCAGGTCGTTCAGCCAGCCGCCGGCGGTGGCCGGGGAGAGCTGATACAGACGCAGCAGCACGGCGAATACCGCGACCTTGCTGGCGGTGGCCAGAAAGGCGGCCACTGGCGCCGGGGCGCCTTCGTAGACGTCCGGCGTCCACAGGTGGAAGGGCACCATGGACAGCTTGAACGCCAGGCCGATGAGCATCATGCCGATACCGATCTGCACCAGCTGGCTGCCGCTGGCACCGGCCAGGCTGGCACCGATCTGGGCGA
Organism: uncultured Pseudomonas sp.; assembly: GCA_966186235.1. GTDB lineage: Bacteria > Pseudomonadota > Gammaproteobacteria > Pseudomonadales > Pseudomonadaceae > Aquipseudomonas. The sequence goes on along the minus strand of CBIFVM010000036.1, from coordinate 24,048 downwards.
AGCTCAGGCTGCCGGCGTCGGCATACAGCAGCGCCATGCCGAACAGCAGGAAGGCGCTGCCGGCGGCCGACAGCACCATGTACTTGATGCCGGCTTCCAGCGAACGCTTGTTGAAGTAGGCGTAGGCGATCATCCCGTAGGTCGGTACCGAGAGCAGCTCCAGGCCGATGAACAGGCCGGCCAGGTGCTCGGTGCTGACCAGCACCAGGCCGCCGGCCGCGGAGAGCAGCAGCAGCAGGTACATTTCTTCGCGGTTGCGCGGGTAGCCCTTGGTCTGCCCGTCGTTGACCTTGGCCTCGCCCAGGTAGGCGTGGGTGAGGGTGACGCACGCCAGGGTGGCGATCAGCACCAGCGCCATGTAATAGCAGGCGAAGGTGTCGATCTGCATCAGCGGGGTGACCTGCAGCGGCGTGACGCCGATGGTCGGCAGCAGTGACAGCAGGGCCGCGTTGAGGCCGATCACCGACAGCACGAAGGTCATCGAGTGGCTACGTTTCCAGGCGATGGCCAGCATGACCACCACCACGGTGGCGCAGGTGACCAGCAGCGGCAGCAGGGCGATCAGGTGTTGGGTGGTGAATTCCACAGCATGATGTTCCATAAATTTTAACCCTTACCGGCCCGAGGCGAGTTGATCGAGAGCGCCACTGAACCACTGCTGCACGCCTTGCATGCTGGCGGCAGAGGTGTCGAGCACCGGCTGCGGGTAAACGCCGAGCAGGATCAGCAGCACCGCGAGGCACAGCACCATGCTCAGTTCACGAAATTGCAGGCCCGGCAGCGGGCTGTCGTTCTTCACCGGGCCGAAGTGGGCGCGGTGGATCATGATCAGCGAGTACACGGAGCCCAGTACCAGGCCGGTCGCCGCGATCACGGTGATCCACGGCGCAGTCGGGAAGCTGCCGATCAGGATCAGGAACTCGCCGACGAAGTTGCCGGTGCCCGGCAGGCCCAGTGCAGCAGCCGCGAAGAACAGGCTCAGCGCCGGCAGCCAGGACATGCGTGCCCAGATACCGCCCATCTCGCGCATGTCGCGGGTGTGCAGGCGCTCGTACAGCTGGCCGCAGAGGATGAACAGCGCCGCAGCCGACAGGCCGTGGGCCATCATCTGCACCACCGCACCTTGCAGGGCGATCTGGCTGCCCGAGTAGATGGCGATCAGCACGAAGCCCATGTGCGACACGCTGGAGTAGGCCACCAGGCGCTTGATGTCGGTCTGCGCGAACGACAGCAGGGCGCCGTAGATGATGGCGAACACGCCCAGGTACATGGCGATCGGCGCGAACTCCGCCGAGGCATTCGGGAACAGTGGCAGCGAGAAGCGCAGCAGGCCGTAGGCCGCGGTTTTCAGCAGGATACCGGCGAGGTCCACCGAGCCTGCGGTCGGCGCCTGAGCATGGGCGTCCGGCAGCCAGGAGTGCAGGGGCACCACCGGGAACTTGACCGCGAAGGCGATGAAGAAGCCCAGCATCAGCAGATATTCGGTACCTTCGGACAGCTCGGTCTTGAGCAGGTCGGCATAGTTGAAGGTGAACACGCCGGTCTGGTTGAAGTGCACGAACACCAGGCCAAGAATCGCCACCAGCATCACCAGGCCGCTGGCCTGGGTGAAGATGAAGAACTTGGTGGCCGCATTGATGCGGCTCTTGCCAGGGCTGCCGCTATGACCCCAGAGCGCGATGAGGAAATACATCGGCACCAGCATCATTTCCCAGAAGAAGAAGAACAGGAACAGGTCGATGGCCAGGAACACGCCGACCACGCCGCCGAGAATCCACATCAGGTTGAGGTGGAAGAAGCCGACGCGGTTCTGGATCTCGTTCCACGAGCAGAGCACCGACAGCACGCCGAGCAGGCCGGTGAGGGTGACCATCAGCACCGACAGGCCATCCATCGCCAGATGGATGCTGATGCCGAAGCGCTCGATCCAGCGCACCTGGAATTCGTGGGCCCAGCGTGGCTCGGCACCCGGCGCAGGCGCCAGGCTGAAGTCACCGGTGCCCCACAGCCACAGGCCGAGGCCGAACAGCAGGGACATGGTCAGCAGCGCGATCCAGCGCGGCAGGGTTCCGCCGAAGCGCTCCGCCTGCCAGCACAACAGGCCGCCGATAAAGGGGATCAGGATTAGCCAAGGCAGAATCATGACGGGCGAGTTTCCTTAGAAAAAGTATTCGGGATCATCGGTCAGGCCAGCAGCACGGCAGCGAGCACCAGCACGGCGCCCCCGGCGATGGAGATGGCGTACCAGCGCAGATGCCCGGTTTCGCTGCGGCTCAGTACGCCATGACCACCACGCGCCAGGCGCGGGACGATGCCGATGGCACCGTCGATCGGGTCACGGGCGAGCACCCGGCAGAAGAACAGGTAGGGCTGCACGAAAATCTTGTCGTAGAGCCAGTCGAAGCCCCAGGCGGCGAACCACCAGGCCGACAGGAAACGACCCGGCGCGCTGCTGGCGACGGCGTTCACGAAACTGCGCTTGCCGAGGAACAGCATGGCGGCCAGCAGGATACCGGCCAGGGCGATGCAGCCCGAGACGATTTCCAGGCTGTGCTTGGCCTCGCCACCGGCATGGCCGGCGCTCTGCGGCAGCACGCCAGCCAGCGGCGGGGTGATCCAGGCGCCGATGAAGGTCGACAGCACGATCAGCACGATCAGCGGCAGGTTGTGGGCGATGCCATGACCGGCATGGGCGTCGGTCTTTTGCTCGCCATGGAAGGCGATGAAGATCAGCCGGAAGGTGTAGATCGAGGTCATGAAGGCGCCCAGCAGGCCGGCGTAGAGCAGGCCGGAATTTCCGCTGGCGAAGGCTTCCCAGAGAATCTCGTCCTTGGAGTAGAAGCCCACGGTGATCAGCGGCAGCGCCGCCAGGGCCGAGCCGCCGACGATGAAGCTGGCATAGGCCAGCGGCAGCTTCTTCCACAGGCCGCCCATCTTGAAGATGTTCTGCTCGTGGTGGCAGGCGTGGATCACCGAACCGGAAGCGAGGAACAGCAGCGCCTTGAAGAAGGCGTGGGTCATCAGGTGGAAGATTGCCGCGTCCCAGGCGCCGACGCCCAGGGCCAGGAACATGTAGCCGATCTGGCTCATGGTCGAGTAGGCGAGGATGCGCTTGATGTCGGTCTGCACCAACGCGGCAAAACCCGCCAGTACCAGGGTCACGCCACCGACGATGCCGACCAGCTCGAGAATTTCCGGAGTCAGCAGGAACAGGCCGTTGGTACGGGCGATCAGGTAGACGCCCGCGGTGACCATGGTGGCGGCGTGGATCAGTGCCGAAACCGGGGTCGGGCCGGCCATGGCGTCGGCCAGCCAGGTCTGCAGGGGCAACTGGGCGGATTTACCGACCGCGCCGCCGAGCAGCATCAGAGTCGCCAGCCACAGCCAGGTATCGCCGGCTGCGTACTTCTGCGGGGCCAGCACCATCAGCTCCTGGATGTTCAGGGTGCCGAGGTTGAGGAACAGCAGGAACAGGCCGATCATCAGGAACACGTCGCCGATACGGGTGACGATGAACGCTTTCAGCGCTGCGTTACCGTTGGGCACGTGCTTGTAGTAGAAGCCGATCAGCAGGTACGAGCACAGGCCCACGCCTTCCCACCCGAAGAACAGGGTCATCAGATTGTCGCCCAGCACCAGCAGCAGCATGCTGAAGATGAACAGGTTGGTGTAGGAGAGGAAACGCGAGTAACCCTCTTCACCACGCATGTACCAGCTGGCGAACATGTGGATCAGGAAGCCCACGCCGGTGACCACGCCGAGCATGGTCAGCGACAGGCCGTCCAGGTACAGGGTGAAGCTCGGCGCCAGGCCGTCGACGCTCATCCACTGCCACAGGGTCTGGGTGTAAACGCCGTCTGCCGGTGGCGCGACGTTGAACTGCCACATGATCCAGGCGGTGGTCAGGGCCGACAGGCCGACCGAGCCGACACCGACGATGGCGGCAGCGCCTTCGCTCAGGCGGCCGCGGGAAAAGGCCAGGATGAACCAGCCGATCAGTGGGAACAGGAGTGTCAGGAATAAGAGGTTCATCCGCGCATCTCGCTGGCTGCGTCGATATCGAGGGTGTGGAAGCGGCGATACAGCTGCAGCAGGATCGCCAGGCCGATGCTCGCTTCGGCGGCGGCCAGGGCGATGACCAGAATGAACATGATCTGCCCGTCAGCCTGGCCCCAGCGCGCACCGGCGACCACGAAGGCGAGGGCGGCGGCGTTCATCATCACTTCCAGGCTCATCAGCACGAACAGGATGTTGCGGCGCACCATCAGGCCCACCAGGCCGAGGCTGAACAGCACGCCGGCCAGCGCCAGGCCGTGCTCCATTGGAATACCGTTCATGGCGTAGCATCCTTGATGTCGTTACGGCCCAGGTGATAGGCGGCGACCAGTGCGGCCAGCAGCAGCATGGAGGCCAGCTCGACGGCCAGCAGATATGGGCCGAACAGGTGAATGCCCACGGCCTTGGCATCGACCGTGGTGTGGCCGATGGTGGCGCCGCTCGGTACGGCGAACAGCACGTACAGCAGCTGACCCAGCAGCAGCGCGGAGAGCAGCGCCGGGCCGATCCAGATGCCCGGAGTCAGCCAGGTGCGTTCCTGCTGTACGGAGGCTGGGCCGAGGTTGAGCATCATCACCACGAACACGAACAGCACCATGATGGCGCCGGCGTAGACGATGATCTCCAGAGCGCCAGCGAACGGCGCGCCGAGGCTGAAGAACACCATGGATACGGCGAGCAGCGAGATGATCAGGTAGAGCAGGGCGTGCACCGGGTTCTTGCCGGTGATCACGCCAAAGGTCGAGGCAACCGCGACCCCTGCGGAGAAGTAGAAGGCGAATTCCATTATGGCAACAACCCCTTGACGTTGATCGGCTCGGCTTCGTCCTGCGCGGCGCCTTTCGGCTTGCCGGCGATGGCCATGCCGGCCACGCGGTAGAAGTTGTAGTCCGGGTTCTTGCCGGGGCCGGAGATCAGCAGGTCTTCCTTCTCGTACACCAGGTCCTGACGCTTGAACTCGCCCATTTCGAAATCCGGGGTGAGCTGGATCGCGGTGGTCGGGCAGGCTTCCTCGCACAGGCCGCAGAAGATGCAGCGCGAGAAGTTGATGCGGAAGAAGTCCGGGTACCAGCGACCGTCTTCGGTTTCCGCCTTCTGCAGCGAAATGCAGCCCACCGGGCAGGCCACGGCGCACAGATTGCAGGCTACGCAGCGTTCTTCGCCGTCGGGGTCGCGGGTCAGGACGATGCGGCCGCGGTAGCGCGGCGGCAGGTAGACCTGTTCTTCCGGGTATTGCAGGGTGTCGCGCTTGCGAAAGCCATGGCCGAAGACCATGACCAGGCTGCGCAATTGGGTCGCGGTACCGACCAGTACGTCCCAAATATATTTGAACATCACTCGCTCCTTACTGGGCCGTGGCCAGCACGACGGCGCCGGTCACCAGCAGGTTGATCAGGGTCAGCGGCAGGCAGAACTTCCAGCTGAAGGCCATGACCTGGTCATACCGCGGGCGCGGAATGGACGCGCGCAGCAGGATGAAGATCATGATGAAGAAGCAGGTCTTGATCGCGAACCAGAAGAACGGGATCTGCGGCAGGATGCCGAACGGACCGTGCCAGCCACCGAAGAACAGGGTTACCAGCAGCGCGGAGATGGTCACGATGCCGATGTATTCACCGACGAAGAACATGCCCCATTTCATGCCGGCGTATTCGATGTGGTAACCGTCGGCCAGCTCCTGCTCCGCTTCCGGCTGGTCGAAGGGGTGACGGTGCGTCACGGCCACGCCGGCGATGAAGAAGGTACAGAAGCCGAAGAACTGCGGAATGATGAACCACAGGTTCTGGGCCTGATAATCGACGATGTCGCGCATGTTGAACGAGCCGACCTGGGCGACGATGCCCATTAGCGCCAGTGCCAGGAACACCTCGTAGGAGATGGTCTGGGCCGAGGCACGCAGGCTGCCGAGCAGGGCGAACTTGTTGTTGCTCGACCAGCCGGCGAACAGCACGGCGTATACCGACAGGCCCGCCATGGCGAAGAAGAACAGGATGCCGATGTTCAGGTCAGCCACGCCCCAGTTGGGGGTGATCGGGATGATCGCGAAGGCCACCAGCATGGCGCCCATGGCGATGATCGGCGCCAGGGTGAAGATCAGCTTGTCGGCGAACGGCGGCGTCCAGTCTTCCTTGAAGAACATCTTGAGCATGTCCGCAGCCAGCTGGAACATGCCGAACGGACCGACCCGGTTGGGACCGTAGCGATCCTGCCACCAGCCGAGCAGGCGGCGTTCGACGAAGCTCAGCAGCGCACCGCACACCACCACGGCAAGCAGGATGACGATGGCCTTGAGCACTTCCTGGATGATGTCGAGCAACTGTGGAGTCAGCCAACTCATTGCGCGGCCTCCCCGATATTGCTCACGGCCGCACCAGCGATGGCCGCCGGAATGCCGGCCAGGCCGACCGGCAGGCCGACCAGGCCGATGCCCAGCTCCTCGCTGACGCGCAGCGGCAGGCGCAGATTCTGTCCGTTGACGCTCAGTTGCAGCAGCGCACCGTCGTTGACGCCGAGGCGATCGGCTTCATCCTTGGCCAGCGCCACGTAGGCTTGAGGCGTGCGCTCGGCGATCGGCGCGGCGCGCGAGGACATTTCCTCGCTGCCGAACAGATGATGCAGCGGCACGGCCTGCCAGGTGCCCTGGGCGGGGTTGAAGGCCGAGGGTGCGCTGAACCAGCCCAGGCTTGCGCCCTTGGCTTCGACCAGGCGCACGCCGGGGTCACCAGCACGCAGGTGACCACCGACTTCATCCTGGAACTTGTTCCAGGCCTGAGGCGAGTTCCAGCCTGGCGACCAGGCGAACGGGATCTGCTGACGGTCTTCCTTGCTGCCCGAGTAGCCTTCCATGGAGAAGGCGAAGGCGCTGTCCTTGTCCTGGGGCTGTCGAGGCTCGTGCACGCTGATATTGGCGCGCATGGCGGTACGACCGCTGTAGCGATGCGGTTCGCGGGCCAGTTTGAGGCCCTTGATGCGGAACGAGGCGCTTGGCGCAGCATCGCGAATGCCGGCCAACTGGGCGGAGCTGTCGGCGCAGGCAGCGGTGACCTGGTCGAGCTGGGTCCAGTCGACGACGCGATTGTGCAGCGTGCTGTGCAGCGCGTGCAGCCAGCGCCAGCCTTCGCGAACGAGGATGTTGGCGTCGTAGTAGGACGGGTCATAGACCTGGAAGAAACGCTGGGCGCGGCCTTCCTGGCTGACCAGGGTGCCGTCGCCTTCCGCGAAGCTGGCAGCCGGCAGCAGCAGGTGCGCCTTGGCGGTGGTGGCGGTGCTCTGGTGATCGGCGACGATCACCACCTTGGCGGCGGCCAGGGCAGCGTCCACACGGCCGACATCGGCGCGGTGGTAGAGATCGTTCTCCAGCACCACCAGGGCGTCGGCCTGACCGGAGGTCAGCGCTTCGAGGGCGTCGTCCAGGCTGTTGCCGGCGAACTGCTCGCCCATCAGCAGGGCCATGCCCATGCTGTTGGCTTCCGGCACCACCAGGCTGATGGAGCCGTTCTTCTCGCGGTTCTTCAGGGCGCTGGCGATGTTAGCGGCGGCTTCGATCAGCGCGCGATTGCCCAGCGAGGCGCCGGAGACGATCAGCGGGCGCTTGGCGTTCAGCAGCGCTTCGGCGATGCGTTGCACCAGCTCACCGGCCTCGGTTTCCAGGCCTTCGACGGCCGGGGCGCTCGGGTCGATGGCGTGGGCCACCGCGAAGCCGATGCGCGCCAGGTCATCGGGCGCGGCGTGCACGCACTGCTCGGCGACGTCGTCGAGGCGGGTGGCGGTGACGCTGGCAATGAACAGCGGATTGAGCGCGTGCTGGGCGACGTTCTGCACCGCGGCCATGTGCCAATCCTGAATCTTCGCGCCGGCGGCGATCTCGGTGGCCTTGCCCTTGACCGACTGGCGCAGGGCCAGGGCGACGCGGGCGGCGGTCTGGGTGAGGTCTTCACCGAGCACGAACACCGCGTCGTGGCTCTCGATGTCGCGCAGGGTCGGCACCGGCAGCGGGCCGTTCTGCAGCACGTCGCGGATCAGGCGAATGTTGGCCTGCTCGGCCGCGGCGATACCGGAGTAGAAGTTGCCAGCGCCGACCAGCTCGCGCAGGGCGAAGTTGCCCTCCAGGCTGGCACGCGGCGAACCGATGCCGATCACCTTGCGGCCCTTGAGCAGGGCAGCGGCCTGATCCAGTGCGGCGTCCAGGCCCATCTTCATCTTGCTGAGCATCATCACCGGCTGACGCGGACGGTCTTCACGGTTGACGTAGCCATAGCCGAAGCGACCACGGTCGCACAGGAAGTACTGGTTCACCGAGCCGTTGAAGCGGTTCTCGATGCGGCGTACTTCGCCGTAGCGCTCACCCGGGCTGGTGTTGCAGCCGCTGGAGCAGCCATGGCAGATGCTCGGGGCGAACTGCATGTCCCACTTGCGGTTGTAGCGTTCGGAGTGGGTCTTGTCGGTGAACACACCGGTCGGACAGACCTCGACCAGGTTGCCGGAGAACTCGCTTTCCAGGGTGCCGTCTTCGACGCGGCCGAAGTACACGTTGTCGTGGGCGCCGTAGACGCCCAGGTCGGTGCCGCCAGCGTAATCCTTGTAGTAGCGCACGCAGCGGTAGCAGGCGATGCAGCGGTTCATCTCATGGGCGATGAACGGGCCGAGTTCCTGGTTCTGGTGGGTGCGCTTGCTGAAACGATAGCGACGGGCGTTGTGGCCGGTCATCACCGTCATGTCCTGCAGGTGGCAATGGCCGCCTTCCTCGCACACCGGGCAGTCGTGCGGGTGGTTGGTCATCAGCCACTCGACGACGCTCTTGCGGAAGGCCACGGCCTCTTCGTCGTCGATGGAGATCCAGCTGTTGTCGGTGGCCGGCGTCATGCAGGACATGACCAGGCGGCCGCGCTTGTCGTTTTCGTCGCTGTACTGCTTCACCGCGCACTGGCGGCAGGCGCCAACGCTGCCGAGCGCCGGGTGCCAGCAGAAGTAGGGGATGTCGAGACCAAGGGACAGACAGGCCTGCAGCAGGTTGTCCGCACCATCGACTTCGAGATCTTTGCCGTCTACGTGGATAGTGGCCATTTTTCTTCAGTCTTCGTTTGCCCGCTCGAAAGCGGACGGGCTAAGGGAATTCTTGTCTTTGCCTGGGCCGGACGGCGCCATCGCGCCCACTTGTCCGGCCATCGGGCCTATACCGCGTGTGCCGCTACCGGCGGCTGCGGCGCAGGGGCGCCCACACCGGCTTCGAACTCTTCACGGAAATATTTGATCGCGCTGCCCAGTGGCTCCACGGCGCCCGGTGCGTGAGCACAGAAGGTCTTGCCGGGGCCGAGGAAGTTGACCAGGCCGAGCAGCGTGTCGATGTCCTCGCGGGTGCCCTGCTTGCGCTCCAGGGCACGGAGGATCTTCACGCTCCACGGCAGGCCGTCGCGGCACGGTGTGCACCAGCCGCAGGATTCGCGGGCGAAGAACTCTTCCATGTTGCGCAGCAGCGAAACCATGTTCACCGTGTTGTCGATGGCCAGGGCCAGGCCGGTACCCATGCGGGTGCCGACCTTGGCGATGCCAGCGGCGTACATCGAAGCCTCGAGGTGCTCGGGCAGCAGGAAACCGGTGCCGGCGCCGCCAGGCTGCCAGGCCTTGAGGGTGTAGCCGTCGCGCATGCCGCCGGCGTAATCCTCGAACAGCTCGCGGGCGCTGATGCCGAATGGCAGTTCCCAGATACCCGGGTTCTTGACCTTGCCGGAGAAGCCCATCAGCTTGGTGCCGTGGTCTTCGCTGCCTTCGCGGGCCAGGGATTTGTACCAGTCCACGCCGTTGCCGATGATCGACGGCACGTTGCACAGGGTCTCGACGTTGTTGACGCAGGTCGGCTTGCCCCACACGCCCACCGCAGCGGGGAAGGGCGGCTTGGCGCGCGGGTTGGCGCGACGGCCTTCCAGGGAGTTGATCAGCGCGGTTTCTTCACCGCAGATGTAACGCCCGGCGCCGGTGTGCACGAACAATTCGAAATCGAAACCGCTGCCCAGGATGTTCTTGCCCAGCAGGCCGGCGGCCTTGGCTTCCTCGATGGCGCGGTTGAGGTTGGCGGCGGCGTCGACGTACTCGCCACGCAGGAAGATGTAGCCGCGGTAGGCCTTCAGGGCCCGGGCGCTGATCAGCATGCCTTCCACCAGCAGGTGCGGCAGCTGTTCCATCAGCATGCGGTCCTTCCAGGTGTTGGGTTCCATCTCGTCTGCGTTGCACAGCAGGTAACGGATGTTCAGCGATTCGTCATTGGGCATCAGGCCCCACTTCACGCCGGTGGGGAAGCCCGCGCCACCGCGACCCTTGAGGCCGGAATCCTTGACCGTCTGCACGATGTCGGCCTGGGCCATCTCGGCCAGGGCCTTGCGGGCGGCGGCATAACCGTTCTTCTGCTGGTATTCGTCGAGCCATACGGGCTGGGCGTCGTCGCGCAGGCGCCAGGTCAGCGGGTGAGTCTCTTCGCTGCGGGCGATGCGGTTGGCCGGGCCGAAGGAGGTCAGCAGGTTGGAGCTGCGGCTGATCATTGGAAGTTCTCCAGCAGTTGCGCCACGCCTTCGGGCTGCACGTCGCCAAAGGTTTCGTCGTCGATCATCATCGCCGGCGCCTTGTCGCAGTTGCCCAGGCAGCACACCGGCAGCAGGGTGAAGCGGCCGTCGGCGGTGGTCTGGCCGGGCACGATGCCCAGCTCGGCCTTGATGCTGCCCAGCACGTTCTCGTGGCCACCGATGAAGCAGGTCATGCTGTCGCACACACGAATGATGTGACGGCCGACGGGCTGGCGGAAAATCTGGCTGTAGAAGGTGGCGACACCTTCGACGTCGCTGGCCGGGATGCCGAGAATCGCGCCGATGGCATCGGCGGCGCCGTCCGGCACCCAGCCGCGTTCCTTCTGCACGATCTTCAGGGCTTCGATGGACGCCGCACGCGGGTCCTCGTAGTGGTGCATCTCGTGCTCGATGGCCGAGCGCTCGGTTTCACTGAGGGCGAAACGGTCGGTCTGAATCATGTTCATGGTGTTCTCCTCAGCGATCCACGTCGGCCATGACGAAGTCGATACTGCCCAGGTACGCGATAAGGTCGGCGACCATGCTGCCGCGGATCACCGAGGGGATCTGCTGCAGGTGGGCGAAGCTCGGCGTGCGGATGCGCGTGCGGTAGCTCATGGTGCTGCCGTCGCTGGTCAGGTAGTAGCTGTTGATACCCTTGGTCGCTTCGATCATCTGGAAGCTTTCGTTGGCCGGCATGACCGGGCCCCAGGAAACCTGCAGGAAGTGGGTGATCAGGGTTTCGATGTGCTGCAGCGTGCGCTCTTTCGGCGGCGGCGTGGTCAGCGGGTGATCCGCCTTGTACGGGCCTTCCGGCATATTACGCATGCACTGGTCGATGATCCTGATGCTCTGGCGCATCTCCTCGACGCGCACCATGCAGCGGTCGTAGGCGTCACCGTTGGCGGCCAGCGGCACTTCGAACTCGAAGTTCTCGTAGCCGGAGTAGGGGCGCGCCTTGCGCAGGTCGAAATCGCAGCCGGTGGAGCGCAGGCCGGCACCGGTGGTGCCCCATTCCAGCGCTTCCTTGGTGTTGTACTGGGCCACACCGATGGTACGGGCCTTGAGGATGCTGTTGCGCAGTGCAGCCTTTTCGTATTCGTCGAGGCGCTTGGGCAGCCAGTCGACGAATTCCTTGACCAGTTTGTCCCAGCCACGCGGCAGGTCGTGGGCGACGCCACCGATGCGGTACCAGGCCGGGTGCAGGCGAAAACCGGTGATGGCTTCGATCACCTTGTAGGCGCGCTGGCGGTCGGTGAAGGTGAAGAACACCGGGGTCATGGCGCCCACGTCCTGGATGTAGGTGCCCAGGAACAGCAGGTGGCTGGTGATGCGGAAGAACTCGGCCATCATGATGCGGATGGTGTCGACCTTCTGCGGCACCTTGATGCCGGCGAGCTTCTCGACCGAGAGCACGTAGGGCAGGTTGTTCATCACCCCGCCCAGATAGTCGATACGGTCGGTGTAGGGGATGAAGCTGTGCCAGCTCTGGCGCTCGGCCATCTTCTCGGCACCGCGGTGGTGGTAACCGATTTCTGGCACGCAATCGAGGATCTCTTCACCGTCGAGCTGCAGGATGATGCGGAACGCACCGTGGGCGGACGGGTGGTTGGGGCCGAGGTTGAGGAACATGTAGTCCTCGTTCTCGCTGTGGCGTTTCATGCCCCAGTCTTCGGGATTGAAGCGCGCGGCCTCTTCCTCGAGCTGCTGCTTGGCCAGGGTCAGGCTGAACGGGTCGAATTCGGTGGCGCGCGCCGGGTAGTCCTTGCGCAGCGGGTGACCTTCCCAGGTCGGCGGCATCATGATCCGGGTCAGGTGCGGGTGGCCGGTGAAGTGAATGCCGTACAGGTCCCACACTTCGCGCTCGTACCAGTTGGCGTTCGGCCAGATGCCGGTCACGGATGGCAGATTGAGGTCGCCCTCGCGCAGCGCCACCTTGATCATCACGTCGCTGTTACGCTCCAGCGACATGAGGTGATAGAACACGGTGAAATCGGCGTCCGGCAGGCCGCGACGCTGGGTGCGCAAGCGCTCGTCGACGCCGTGCAGGTCATACAGCATGACGTAGGGACGGGTGGTCTGGCGCAGGAAGCGCAGCACTTCGACGAGCTTGTCGCGGCCGACCCAGATCACCGGCATGCCGGTGCGGGTGGCCTGCAGCGTGAAGCTGTCGGCGCCAAAACGGGATTGAAGCTCAACGACGACGTCTTGGTCGTCCGCCTTGTACGGCGCAATGGACACGATGGTGTCTGCAGTCATGGTCTCGATCGCTATCGGTCAACGGTGAGAGTGAGTCCGGCTTTTATAAGGAAGCAGGACTCAGACTTCGTCAGGGGAACGCAGGTTGGTAACCGCAATACGCTGCTCGCGGCGCTGTTCTTTCTGGGAAGGCATCTCGGCGCGGTAAACGCCTTGATCGCCAACGACCCAGGACAGCGGGCGGCGCTCCTGACCGATGGATTCCTGCAGCAGCATCAGGCCTTGCAGGAACGCCTCGGGACGGGGCGGGCAACCGGGAATGTAGACGTCGACGGGAAGGAACTTGTCGACACCCTGAACGACCGAGTAGATGTCGTACATGCCGCCGGAATTGGCGCACGAGCCCATGGAGATGACCCACTTGGGTTCGAGCATCTGCTCATAGAGACGCTGGATGACCGGCGCCATCTTGATGAAGCAAGTGCCGGCGATGACCATGAAGTCGGCCTGGCGTGGGGATGCACGGATTACCTCGGCACCGAATCGCGCGACGTCGTGCGGCGCGGTGAACGCGGTGGTCATTTCCACGTAACAGCAGGAAAGCCCGAAGTTGTACGGCCACAGGGAGTTCTTGCGACCCCAGTTCACCGCACCGCTGAGAACATCCGAGAGTTTCCCCATGTAGATGTTCTTGTGCACTTCGTCTTCTAGCTGTTGGTCGGTAACGACCTCCCGCTTGCCGATCGGGTATTGCTCGTTGGGAGCATCCGGATCGATCCGAGTGAGTTTGTATTGCATCGCCAAAGCCTCATTGTTTCAGCTTCGCCTGCCGAGCCTTACGACTCTCGGGTGCCCAATCCAGCGCACCGATACGCCAAAGGTAGACAAGACCTGCCAACAGAATGTTTATGAAAACGGCTGCTTCGATGAAGCCGGCCCAGCCGCTTTCGCGAACGGAGACGGCCCAGGCGAAGAGAAAGAGGGCTTCGACGTCGAAGATCACGAAGAGCATCGCGACCAGATAGAATTTGGCGGACAGGCGCAGGCGCGCGCTACCGGTGGGAAGCATGCCCGATTCGAAGGGCTCGTTCTTGCTGCGCCCCCAGGCCTTACTGCCCAGCAGGCTGGAGACGCCCATCATGAAGGCACAGAGGCCAACGACGCCTAGCAGAAAAACGGCCAACGCCCAGTTGTGGGACAGGGAACTGCTTGCTTCCAGCATGCCGGGGCTCCTCAGGCAAGGAACGGCTTAACGCACGATTTGAATGTATGCCAAGGCGCTACAGGGCCTTGAATCAATTCACATAATGTTATGCCTGTATCTGGTGTAAGTAAATTTTTCAGCGCAAAAAATAATAAAAAGTCGCATGGTCGTAACTGGTCGAGTTTTAAAACATCAGGCAAATCAAGACTGCGCGGCAAGTAGGTAAAAACTAAACATCGGAATATAGGAGTCGGCAGTAACTGAAAATACACTTATGAGAATATTTATCATTTAAGAAGGCATCTCTTTTAAAGCGCTGCATTTTGACCATGTATCTATTGAACGAATAACCCCCGGACGAGTAAGCGCTATAAAAAAAGCCCCAGCATCGCTGCCGGGGCCGAGGCTCGAAACATGTGTTCGGGCGGGCCAGTTCTCAGTGGAACTGGTTCATGGTGTTGTCCTTGCCGCCAGCCTTCAGTGCCGCTTCGCCGGCGAAGTACTCCTTGTGGTTGTCGCCGATGTCCGAACCCGCCATGTTCTGGTGCTTGACGCAGGCGATGCCCTGACGGATCTCCTGACGCTGCACGCCCTTGACGTAGGCCAGCATGCCCTGGTCGGCGAAGTAGCCCTTGGCCAGGTTGTCGGTGGACAGCGCAGCGGTGTGGTAGGTCGGCAGGGTGATCAGGTGGTGGAAGATGCCGGCATTGGCCGAACCGTCGCGCTGGAAGGTGCGGATCTTCTCGTCGGCAACCTTGGCCAGTTCGGTTTCGTCGTACTCGGCGCTCATCAGCTTGGCGCGATCGTAGGCCGATACGTCCTTGCCGTCGGCGAGGAAGGCATCGAACACCTGCTGGCGGAAGCTCAGGGTCCAGTTGAACGATGGGCTGTTGTTGTAGACCAGCTTGGCGTTGGGGATCACTTCGCGAACGCGATCGACCATGGCCTTGATCTGGCCGACATGGGGCTTCTCGGTTTCGATCCAGATCATGTCCGCGCCGTTCTGCAGCGAGGTGATGCTGTCCAGTACGCAGCGATCCTCGCCGGTACCCTTGCGGAACTGGAACAGGTTGGACGGCAGGCGTTTGGGGCGCAGCAGCTTGCCTTCACGGTTGATCACCACGTCGCCGTTCTTCAGTTCGGCCGGGCTGATTTCGTCGCAATCCAGGAACGAGTTGTACTGGTCGCCCAGGTCGCCCGGCTCGCTGGTCACGGCGATCTGCTTGGTGAGGCCGGCACCCAGGGAATCGGTACGGGCGACGATCACGCCGTCGTCCACGCCCAGCTCGAGGAAGGCGTAGCGCACCGCGTTGATCTTGGCGAGGAAGTCGGCATGGGGCACGGTGACCTTGCCGTCCTGGTGGCCGCACTGTTTCTCGTCGGAGACCTGGTTCTCGATCTGGATGCAGCAGGCACCGGCTTCGATCATCTTCTTGGCGAGCAGGTAGGTGGCTTCGGGGTTGCCGAAACCGGCATCGATGTCAGCGATGATCGGCACCACGTGGGTTTCGAAATTGTCGATCTGCGCCTGGATCTCGCTCTGCTTGGCACGATCGCCCGACTCGCGGGCCGCATCCAAGGCACTGAACAGCAGATCCAGCTCACGTGCGTCGGCCTGGCGCAGGAAGGTGTACAACTCTTCGATCAGTGCGGCGACCGCGGTCTTCTCGTGCATGGACTGATCCGGCAGCGGGCCGAAGTCGGAACGCAGCGCGGCGATCATCCAGCCGGACAGGTACAGGTAACGCTTGTTGGTGGTTTTGAGATGCTTCTTGATGGAAATCAGTTTCTGCTGGCCGATGAAGCCATGCCAGCAGCCCAGCGACTGGGTGTAGACGGACGAGTCGGCATCGTATTCGGCCATGTCCTTGCGCATGATGGCCGCGGTGTACTTGGCTACATCCAGGCCAGTCTTGAAGCGGTTCTGGGCGCGCATACGAGCGACGGATTCCGGGTTGATAGCGCTCCAGCTGCTGCCAGCGGCTTCTTTCAGGGCGGCAACGGCTTTGATGTCGTTTTCGTAAGCTGACATGGTCAATCCTTCAAGTGTGTGTTTGGTCGAGCACCGGGCATCGCGCATGGAAGCGCAGGCTCGGCGCGAGCTCACCGCAGACGTTGAGAGGAAACCGGAAAGAGGAGGGCCGTGGCCGGGTGGACGAAGCGCATCGTGTGCCCGCCGCCGGATAGGCGAGCGGTGGTGCGTGCAGGCCCGTGGACGCCCTTGGCACTGTGCCGTTCGATGCGTGAAACGCTTCCCCGTCCCTCAGGACAACCTCGTTCCAGTCGCCATCTCGTCGAGCTGCCTTGTGGGCGTAACAACACGAATCGATCCCTGCGGTGCGCGGAGACTGACCCGGAGGTTCCGTTTCCAGAACCCCTGATTAGCGGGAGCGAGGCCATCATGCGACCGACGAAAATGTTCGTCAATCGTTTTTGTAGTGTTTTTTAAGGAGTACTACATAAGTCTTAGATCGACCGCATGGTCACGTTTTACGGGGCTTTCAGTCGATCACCTCGACCTTCACGCGCATGCTCATGTCGTCGCGGCCTTCGGTCGAGTAGCGGCGCAGAACGCCACTGCGGTCGGCCTGGCTCTGCTCGCTGCTGCCGCCGATGGTGATCCATTCGCCGAGCCGACCGCTGACCCGGGTGTCGGCTTGCTGGATGTCGATCACGCCGGGTTGCTGCTGGCTGACCCGGTCACGGTTGCTGCTGATATCCAGGTGCACGATCTCGCCCGCCAGGCTGGCGGTGACGTAGAAGCCCTGGGTGACATTGCGGTACTCGGTGTTGTTGTACACCTGGCCGTAAGGGCCGCGGCTGCTGGTGGTCACCGGCACGCTCTGGCCAGCCTGGATCAGCGCCGGGTAACCCTCGCTGGTCTGCACCTGCTGCGTGCCGCCGCCGCGGCTGTCGGTGCTGCGGCGAATGATGCGCGCCTGGTCGCGACCGTCGACTTCGCCACGGCCGATTTCCACGCGGCCATTGCCGGCGCTGATGCTGCCGTCGACCCCGTAACCCCGATCGTCGCGGTAGGTCGATTCACTGGTGTCGACGCTGATCAGCAAGCGCCGCGGCTGGGTGTCGAGCTGGCCGAGCAGGGCGCGCACCTCCTCGATCTTCGCCGGCGACGCATTGACGATCAGCTGGTTGCCGTAGGCGCTCACCCGCCCGTCGTTGCCCAGTGCAGATTGCACCACGGGCAGCAGGTCGCTTGCGGTGCGGTAGTTGAGTGGAATGACTTCGGTGGCGGCCAGCGCCGAGAGGCTTAGGGCGAGCAGGGCGGCGCCGAGAAAATGTCGCTTCATGGCAAGAAATCTCTTCATAGCAGAAAACTTCGCAAGTCAGGATCGGTGATGCTGGTATCCCAGGTCTGGTCGAATAGCCGCTGCAACTGACGCACATGGGCGGCGTCCTGGTAATTCGCATAGCCGCCGAACTGATCCAGCTCTGGGCGCATCAGCAGGCCCTGGTCATCAGCCAGCAGAAAGGCGCCCCCGGGAGCAGGGTAATCAGGATGACAGCGGCGAATGTGCAGGTGGCTGGGCAGTTTTCGTGACAGGGCGATGAGTCGGTGCCCGTCGCGAACCGCGCGGCTGCTGTCGCACACCAGGATACGCAGGCTGCTGTGGCGATGGCGCAACAGAAAATTGCTGCAGGCCGCGTGAATGCTGCTGTGATGGTAGAGCCAGGGTTCGAGGTCGGGGCTATAGAGGCACAGCGTGCGCCTGGCCTGCTGCATCATCGCCAGGGCGTGGCTGCGGGCCTGGTCGGGCAGGCTGAAACGCTGCATGGCCGACTCGCTGCCGAGCACGAAGGGTGCCGGCTCCCAGGCGGCCGGCTGCGGCAGGGGGCTGTCCGGATTGTGCAGGGTGAAACGCCCGGGTGACTCGAACTCGATGGGCTCGAGATCGGCGGGCGTGTGTTCGTCGTTCATGCTGACCTCTGTGGCACCGGTGTGCCACGGCTGAGATCAGCTGCTGCGCACCATGTCGACGTGAGGGATACCGGCTTCCAGGTACTCCTCGCTCACTACAGTGAAGCCCAGCTTTTCATAGAACGGCGTCGCCTGCACCTGGGCACTGAGCATTTGCTGGCTCAGGCCACGTTTTTCCGCTTCGGCGATCACCGCCTGCAGCAGGGCTTCGCCGACCTTCAGGCCGCGCCAGTCCTTGAGTACTGCTACCCGGCCAATCTGGCCGTCGGCGAGCAGGCGCGCCGTACCGATCGGGTAGTCGCCTTCGCAGGCGAGAAAATGCACGGCATCACTGTCTTCGGCGTCCCATTCCAATTCAGGCGGCACGGCCTGTTCAGCGACGAAGACGGTCTCGCGGATACGATGCAGCTCTTCGTAATCCTTGTGCCAGTCGGCGATGCGTACGTGCAGGTCATTCATCGGCAGCAAACTCCAGGCTTCCTTGCTTGGCCAGTTCGAGCACCAGCTCGCGCGCCTCGTCGTTGCCCAGCCATGGACCGAGGTTTTCCAGGTGCAGGGCGTCGGCCGAGCAGATCATCTTCAGCAATTCGCGCAGGCTGGCGGAGACCAGGCGGCTCTGCCCGCTGGCGAACAGCACCAGGCCATCGCCGACTTCCGACCAGGCCAGGCGCGCGCTCGGGTTGCGAACCAGAATGGCGCCGTCCTCGAGCTGATCGAGGAAGCCGTCCTCGTCGATCTCAATGCCTTCGACCAGCTCCGGGTACTTGGGCTCGGTCATGAACTGACCGAACCAGGTCATCAGCAGGCGCTCATCGCTCATGTGCTCGGCGAGCAGCGCCTTGAGGCGTTCGAGGGCGTCACGCTGGATCTCGTGCGGGTCGCTGGTCGGCGCGGTGCCGGCGTCGCTGTAGCGCGTTTCGTCCGGCAGGAACTGGCCAAGGAAGTCAGTGAAATGGGTCAGAACTTCGGCCGCGCTGGGTGCGCGGAAACCCACGGAATAAGTCATGCAATCGTCCTCGGCGGTGCCACAGTGGGCCAGGAGCGGCGGCAGATAGAGCATATCGCCGGGCTCGAGCACCCATTCTTCAGTTTGATCGAATTGAGCCAGGATCTTCATGTCCAGATCCGGCAACAGCGGGCTCTGGGCGTCGCACATCTGGCCGATCTGCCAGCGGCGGCGGCCATGGGCCTGCAGCAGGAATACGTCGTAGTTGTCGAAGTGCGGGCCAACGCCGCCACCTGGCGTGGCGAAGCTGATCATCACGTCGTCGATCCGCCATTTGGGCAGGAACTTGAACTGCTCCAGCAGCTCGGCAACATCGGGCACGAACTGGTCGACGGCCTGCACCAGAAGGGTCCAGTCACGCTCCGGCAGGTCGGCGAACGCATCCTCGGCGAAGGGGCCGCGGCGAACTTCCCACGGGGTTTCGCCATGCTCGAGCACCAGGCGCGACTCGACCTCTTCCTCGAGGGCCAGGCCAGCCAGTTCATCGGGAGAAATCGGGCTCTCGAAATCGGTGATGGCCTGGCGCACCAGCAAGGGCTTCTTCTGCCAGTTGTCGCGCAGGAATTCGCGTGCGCTCAGGCCACCCAATAGCTGAAGAGGAGCATCAGGATTCATTTGTAAGTCCTTGATATTTATCGGTGCGTATAAAAAGAAACGCCCGGCGTCAGCCGGGCGTTCTCGGGCATGCCCGTCGGTCAGATGCGCTTGGCCTGAGCCACTGCATTGCCGATGTAGTTGGCCGGGGTGAGCTGCTTGAGCTCTTCCTTGGCAGGAGCGGGCATGTCCAGCGCGTCGATGAAGGCCAGCAGCGCCTCGGGCGTGATGCCCTTGCCGCGCGTCAGCTCCTTGAGCTTCTCGTACGGGTTCTCGATGGCGTAGCGACGCATGACGGTCTGGACCGGCTCGGCGAGCACTTCCCAGCAGGCATTCAGATCTTCAGCAATACGTTGAGCATTGAGCTCCAACTTGCTGATTCCCTTGAGACTTGCTTCGTAGGCGATCACGCTGTGAGCGAAGCCGACGCCGAGGTTGCGCAGTACGGTGGAGTCGGTCAAGTCACGCTGCCAGCGCGAGATCGGCAGCTTGCTGGCCAGGTGCTGGAACAGCGCATTGGCGATACCGAGGTTTCCTTCGGAGTTCTCGAAGTCGATCGGGTTGACCTTGTGCGGCATGGTCGACGAGCCGATCTCGCCAGCGACGGTCTTCTGCTTGAAATAGCCGAGGGAAATGTAGCCCCAGATATCGCGATCGAAGTCGATGAGGATGGTGTTGAAGCGCGCGATGGCGTCGAACAGTTCGGCGATGTAGTCGTGCGGCTCGATCTGCGTGGTGTAGGGATTCCACTGCAGGCCCAGGTCACCTTCGATGAACTGGCGGGCGTTAGCTTCCCAGTCGACCTGCGGGTAGGCAGACAGGTGAGCGTTGTAGTTGCCCACGGCGCCGTTGATCTTGCCCAGCAGCGGCACGGCAGCGATCTGGGTGATCTGCCGCTCGAGGCGGTAGACGACGTTGGCCAGCTCCTTGCCCAGGGTGGTCGGCGATGCCGGTTGCCCGTGGGTGCGCGACAGCATCGGCACGTCGGCGAACTTGACCGCCAGCTCGCGGATGGCGGCAGCGATCTGGCGCATCAGCGGCAGCAGCACGGTGTCACGGCCTTCGCGCAGCATCAGGGCGTGGGACAGGTTGTTGATGTCCTCGCTGGTGCAGGCGAAGTGGATGAACTCGCTGACCTTGTCCAGCTCCGGCAGCTTGGCAGCCTGCTCCTTGAGCAGGTATTCCACGGCCTTGACGTCGTGGTTGGTGGTGCGCTCGATTTCCTTGACGCGCTCGGCGTGCTCGACGGCGAAGTTTTCCGCCAGCTCGTTGAGCAGGGCGTTGGCTTCGGCGGAGAAGGGCGCGACTTCGCTGATGCCTTCGTGGGCGGCGAGGCGCTGCAGCCAGCGGACTTCCACCTGGACGCGGAAACGGACCAGGCCGTATTCGCTGAAAATGGGGCGCAGGGCGCTGGTTTTGCCGGCATAGCGGCCGTCTACGGGCGAAACCGCGGTGAGCGAGGAAAGCTGCATGGGAGGCGTTCTCGGACAATCGGGCGTTGAAAAGGGCGCATATCATACACGAATCCGGGCGGCTATCAGCGCTGCTGCCCGGCGAATCGACGGATGAAATGCATGGGGGCGCGGCGGATCAGCCGCGCAGCATCGGGTAGAGTTCTCGCAGCAATTTTCGGCGGCTGAACACCAGCTGCCAGCGATGCCCGCCCAGTTGGCGCCACAGGCGCGCCGAGCGAATCCCGGCGAGCAGTAGGCCGCGAATCTTCGAGGCATTGGCCGGTTGCTGTAGGAAGCGGCTGTCGCCCTGCACCTGAATGCGCTGCTTGAAGGTGCTGATGGTATCCTGATACAGCGCGCCACAGGAGGAGATGACGTTCTCGTGGCCAATGCCGAAATGGTCGGCCTGGCTCTGGATCTGGTCCAGGCGATTGCCCATCAGTTGCAGCAGGTCGCCGCGTTTGTCGAGCTGCCGCTCCAGGCCGAGCAGGGCGAGGGCGTAGCGCAGCGGCTCGCGCTGCAGGCTGGTGGGGTCGCGCTCCAGGGCGCTGACCAGAGCGCGGTAACCGTCGCGCAAATTCAGGTCATCACCGCCGTATACGTCCAGTGTGCCGTTAGCGTCGCGCACCAGCAGGCTGTTGATCAGGCAGGTCACTTCGCTTTCGGCGGCCTGGCCGGTCTTGGCGATCTTGTCGACCATCACCGCGGCCTGAAACACCGCGCCCAGGGCGATCAACTGTTCTTGAATGGGATTCATCGCGGTGCGCCCTCGCTCCAGGGTTCGGCGCTCTCGATCACGCCGCCGCCGAGGCAGACGTCACCGTCATAGAACACCACGGACTGGCCCGGCGTGACCGCACGCTGCGGTTGCTCGAACGTGGCGCGGTAGCCATCGGCGGTGCGTTCCAGGGTGCAGACCTGGTCAGCCTGGCGGTAACGCACCTTGGCGGTCAGGCGCCGAGGCGCATCGAGCGCCACCGGGTTGACCCAGTAGATCTGCGAGGCATGCAGGGCGCGGGAAAACAGCCAGGGATGTTCGTTGCCCTGACCGACGATCAGCACGTTGCGGGTCAGGTCCTTGTGCAGCACGTACCAGGGCTCGTCGCCGGCATCCTTGAGGCCGCCGATGCCCAGGCCCTGGCGCTGACCGATGGTGTGGTACATCAGGCCGTGATGCTTGCCGATTACGTCACCCTCGGTGGTTTCGATGTTGCCCGGCTGCGCCGGCAGGTACTGCTTGAGGAAGTCGCTGAAACGGCGCTCGCCAATGAAGCAGATACCGGTGGAATCCTTCTTCTTGGCGGTGGCCAGCTCGTACTTCTCGGCGATCGCCCGCACTTCGGGCTTCTCCAGTTCGCCAACCGGGAACAGGGTCTTGGAGATCTGCTCGCCGCCAACGGCGTGCAGGAAGTAACTCTGGTCCTTGTTCGGATCCAGGCCCTTGAGCAGTTCGCTGCGCCCGTCGATATCGCGGCGCCGCACGTAGTGCCCGGTGGCGATCAAGTCGGCACCGAGCATCAGGGCGTAGTCGAGGAACGCCTTGAACTTGATTTCACGGTTGCAGAGGATGTCCGGGTTGGGCGTGCGCCCGGCCTTGTATTCGGCCAGGAAGTGCTCGAACACGTTGTCCCAGTACTCGGCGGCGAAGTTGGCGGTGTGCAGCTTGATGCCGATGCGGTCGCACACGGCCTGGGCGTCCGCCAGGTCATCCATGGCGGTACAGTATTCGGTGCCGTCGTCTTCGTCCCAGTTCTTCATGAACAGGCCTTCGACCTGATAGCCTGCTTCGAGCAGGAGCAGGGCCGAGACGGAGGAGTCGACGCCGCCGGACATGCCGACGATGACGCGCTGGGAGGCTGGATCTTGCATGGTCGGGATCAATACAGGCTTCAAAGGGACGAGATTCTAACAGGATGCGCGGTGCGTTTCAGTCTGCCGCGCACGGCCGGTTTTCACATGGGGTCATGGATGAGGGCGAGGGGGAAGCGGGCGCCCGCCAGGTAGTCATCCAGGCAGCGCAACACCAGCTCGCTGCGCAGGCGGTCGCGCTCGGCCAGCAGTTCGTCGTACTTGAGCCAGCAGATGCCACTGATGTCGCTATCCAGTTCTCGCTCGGTATGGTGCTTGAGCAGCTTGGCCACAAAGCAGATGCGTTGGTAGGTCACGCCGTTGCTCGGGGCGGTGTACAGGTAAATGCCGGTGACGCCGGTAAGCTCGACGTCGCAGCCGGTTTCTTCGAGTGTTTCGCGCAACGCGGCCTGCAACAGGCTCTCTTTCGGCTCCAAGTGGCCGGCGGGCTGGTTGAGCACCAGGCGCCCACCCTTGAGCTCCTCGACGAACAGAAAGCGTCCATCGTGCTCGACAATGGTGGCGACGGTGACATGTGCGTGCCAGGTCATGCGGACTCCTTTTCGAATTCTGAAAACGACAACCCCGGCACGAGGCCGGGGTTGTCGGTGTCGCTAGATCAGCGCGTTGCTCAGGCCAGGGAGGCCAGGGCAGCGTTGAGGGTCGCGCTCGGACGCATGACTTTTTCGGTCAGCGCCTTGTCCGGTGCGTAGTAGCCACCGATTTCTGCCGACTTGCCCTGTACCGCGCCGAGCTCGGCGACGATCTTGGCTTCGTTGTCGGTCAGGGTCTTGGCCAGTGGTGCGAACTGCGCCTGCAGGGCGGCGTCTTCGCTCTGGGCTGCCAGGGCTTGGGCCCAGTACAGCGCCAGGTAGAAGTGGCTGCCACGGTTGTCGATACCGCCAACCTTGCGCGCCGGGGACTTGTCGTTGTCGAGGAACTGGCCGGTGGCCTGGTCCAGAGTCTTGCTCAGCACCAGTGCTTTCGGATTGTCGTAGGTGTTGCCCAGGTGCTCCAGGGAAGCAGCCAGAGCGAGGAACTCACCCAGGGAATCCCAGCGCAGGAAGTTCTCTTCGACGAGCTGTTGCACGTGCTTGGGCGCCGAACCGCCAGCGCCGGTTTCGAACAGGCCGCCGCCGTTCATCAGCGGCACGATCGACAGCATCTTGGCGCTGGTGCCCAGCTCCATGATCGGG
>CBIFVM010000035.1:0-44652 GCA_966186235.1 uncultured Pseudomonas sp. | reverse complement strand
GCAGCCGCCGCTACCGTGGCCGCCGTGATCGCCGAAACCGAGCAACCTGCCGAGCAGAACGTCGCCAGCGAAAGCCAGGCGGCCGCCCCTGCCGAGACAGCTGAGACACCCGCTGCAGTCGAAGCCGAGCAACCGGCGCAGGCCGTAGAAGATGCTCCGGCGCCAGTGATCGCCGAGCGCGCCGACGTGGTGGTCGAAGCACTGCCGCAAGTCGAGCAGCCACGCGAACCGGCTCCGGTTTTCGAAGCCGTCGCTGAGCAGCCAGTTGTCGCCGAGCCGGTCAGCGAGCCTGCTGTCTTTGAGGAAGCCGTCATCGAAAAACCGCTGGTCGAGGCGCCTGTCGCCGAAACCACCGTCGTCACCGAGGCAGCGCCTGCAGTCGAAGCAGCCCCGATCGTTGAAGCCGAGCCCGTCGTCGAGCAGGCGCCTGCCGCGCCAGCCGAGCAGCCTGCGCCAGCAGCGCCGGCCAGCAGCAACGGCCGTGCACCGAACGATCCGCGTGAAGTGCGTCGTCGCAAGCGTGAGGAAGAGCGCCTGGCTCGCGAAGCTGAGGAGGCTGTCAAGGCCGCCGCTGCTGCGCCTGCCGTCGTCGAGACTGCTCCAGCGGTTGAAGCGCCGCAGGTCGCGGAAAGCGAAGCCGTGGTCGATGCCCAGCCGGCCAGCGAGCCGGTCGAGCAAGCGGAACAGGCTGACGTGATCGTCACACCGGTCGACAAAAGCGCCCAGCGCGATCAGGATGCGCCCAAGCCGCAAGCCTGATAGCTGACGCGTAAATGAAAAAAGGGATGCTTCGGCATCCCTTTTTCGTGGGCTTCGGATTATTACGGCAGCGGCGCGTCAGCCCTTTCATCACCGCCCGTGCGAGGCCGACCGCTAAACTGCAGCCAATCTAGGGGCCGCAGGCAAGATCGTTTATTCAGAGCGTAAACCGCCCCTCTCCTGCATGGGACGACCCTGAGGGTCACGCCTTAACGCAGGCTCAGGGCTGCGGTTTGCCGTCCCATGGCACGCCATCAAGGGGACGACGGCGCGCCATTTCTTCCTCATCCAGCCCCTCGCCAGCGCCGATGTCGCCTTCACTCACGATGCTCAAGTCACGGTCGGCTGGCTTGTCGTCACCGCGCTCGTGTGGCGAACGGGCACCGGAGTCGTCGATCAAGGTTTCCGGGCTCAGGTCGTCCATGCTCACGCCATCTTCGTGGCGGCCTTCCCTGAGGGTTTCGCCGCCACTCTGCCCTGCCTCGCGGACACGCTCGTCTGGATATTCGTGCTGCACTTCATCGGCTGGGCGACGATCGCCGACGCGCCCTTCGCGCTCATCCTGATCGCTAAAGTCGAGCTGCTCGATCGACCCCATGCGATCCTCCATGTCGTCGATCTCCTGGGGCGTCGCAGATTGCTTGGATGTGCTCATGATGATCTCCGCTGTGGGTCTATCTGGTGGACTCGCCCTACAGCGGGAAAATTCAGGGAAAGTGACGAGTTCAACCCTCGCCGACCAGTTGCTCGAGTGCCTCTTCGATCACGCTGTCGCTGGTCGGCCGCACCAGGCGAGTGACCTCCACGCCATCGCGCAGCAGCACCAGCGTCGGCCACAACTTGACCCGAAAGGAACGCCCCAATGGCCGGCCACTACCATCCTCGATTTTTAGGTGCTGCACTTCGGGATAGTCCGCTAGCACCTTGGCCAGCAATGGCTGGGCGGCCTGGCAATGGCCGCACCAGTCGGTACCGAACTCGAGCAGGATCATGCCGGGCATCGCCTGCACCTCGGCGGGCGTCGGGGCGGTGGCGCTATAGGAATTGCTCATGGGGTCTCCTCGCCGATGGCAGAAACGAAACCGCCCCGTTCAGGCGGGGCGGTTCGGGGCGGCAGCGTATCAAACGCCGTCGCTGACCTTCTTGACGACCGGTTTGACCCGTTCGGCGATCTCGCCTTCCAGGCGGCTCACGGTATCGGTGATGCGGTCCACTTCAGGGCGCATCGAGCGGGCGTCTTCCATGATGCTCTTGAGCCGGCAATGCCCACTCAGGCCACGGGCCACCAGCATACCGCCGAACGCCGCGCGCATCAGGCCGAGTACGCCACCACGCTTGAGGCCGCCACGGGCCATGGCGATACCGCTGCCGATGGAAAGCGCACGCTCCCAACCCTGGACGTTACTGCTGCCTTGTTTATCAGATATGGACATTGCGTTCGCTCCAGTCGGTGATTGATATGCAACCGACTGGCCGCAGTGGCCTGGCGTTCGACCCTGCCGACAGGCGGATTAGGTGGCGGCGGCTTGGGCCACTTTCTGCCGGATGCCGGAATCACCTGCCCCTCCTCGTTCCTAAGCCTGCTTGTCCGCCCCGAGGGCGGTGTAGCCGGGCCATTGCTTGAGCAGTGTATCGACGAACTGCTCTGCAGCAGGCGACAGCGACGAACCATGACGTCGCACCAGCCCAAGGGTACGGCTGATCACGGGATCGACCAGCGGCCGCTGCACCAGAATCGGGTGATCCTCGGCCGGCATCGCCAAGCTGGGCATGGCAGCGATGCCTAGCCCCGCCTCGACCATGCCCAGCGAGGTTGACAAGTGCTGAACCTCGTAGAACCAGCTGGGCCGCCAGTCCAGATGAGCCAGACCATGATCGAGCAGTACCCGGTTGCCACTCAGGCGACCGACACCAATCAGCCGGTAGTCGCTCAACTCGCGCCAAGCCACCTGGGGCTGTTCGGCCAGCGGATGGTCACGCCGGCAGGCCAGCACGAACGGCTCGTTGACCAGTGGCGTGAAGTCGATCTCGGCGTGCTGGCCGCTAAGCATGTTGATACCGAAATCCGCCTCACCGCGCAGCACCGCTTCCAGGCCCTCGTGGGCACTGAGATCGAGAATGCGGATGCGGATCTTCGGGTACTGACGGTTGAACTCGCGGATCACCGTGGGCAGGAAATAGAACGCTGCGGTAGGAATACAAGCCAGCGTCACCTGACCTGACTGACGCTCGGCCAACTCGCGAATGCCCAGAATCGAACGTTCGAAATCGTCCAGCAGGCGACGGGCCTTGGGCAGGAAATCCCGGCCTACCGCGGTCAGGCTGACGCGCCGCGTGGTTCGATCGAGTAACTGAGTCCCCAGACCCTCCTCGAGTTTCTGCATGCGTCGGGTCAGAGCCGGCTGGGAAAGATGAATGGCATTGGCCGCCTCGTGAAAATTGCCGAATTCGGCAATTTTCACGAAGGCACGAAGATCCTGAAGCTCGTAATTCATGCAGGAAACCTATCAATCGAGACTTTTATTATCCAGCAGAGATTAGTCCATTAATCAGTATTCGGCGATCTGCATCCAACTGACCGTGTCGCCAGCACGCATTAATGCAATATATCGATCAATAATCAAAATATATGCAATTTACAAAACAAACGAGGAACATCACCATTTAAGCAAAGCAACAATAGGCGCATTTATTGCACTGGAGACATCATGCAATCCATTCCCTGCGTGTTGATGCGCGGCGGCACTTCTCGCGGTCCGGTCTTCCTGGCCAACCACCTGCCTTCCGACGTCGCTCAACGCGACGAACTGCTGCTCAACGTGATGGGCTCCGGCCACGAGCTGGAAATCGACGGTATCGGCGGCGGCAGCCCGCAGACCAGTAAGGTGGCCATCGTCAGCACCTCCAATCATCCTGACGCCGATGTCGATTACCTGTTCGTGCAGGTCATGGTCGACCAGCGCCGCGTCGACACCGCACCCAACTGCGGCAACATGCTCTGCGCCGTCGGCCCCTTCGCCATCGAACACGGCCTGGTCAATGCCAGTGCTCCGGTTACTCGGGTACGCATCCGCAACCTCAACACCAACACCTTGATCGACTCAGAAGTGCAGACGCCCAGGGGCAAGGTGCGCTACGACGGCGATACCACCATCGACGGTGTGCCCGGCAGTGCGGCGCCGATCAAGCTGACCTTCCTCGATGCCGCTGGCGCCAAGACCGGCAAGCTGCTGCCCACCGGCAACGTGCGTGAGCGGTTCGATGGTGTCGAGGTGACCTGCCTCGACATGGCCATGCCCATGGTGCTGATGCATGCCGAGGCCCTGGGCAAGACCGGTTATGAAACACCGGCAGAGCTGGACGCCGACAACGCCCTGCTCGAACGCCTGGAAAGCATCCGCCTGCAGGCCGGTGCCGCCATGGGCCTGGGTGATGTCAGCCAGATGGTCATCCCCAAGCCAGTGCTGCTCGCCGCGCCACGCCACGGCGGCACTCTGTCAGCCCGTTACTTCATGCCCCACAACTGCCACCGATCGATCGCCGCCACCGGCGCCATCGGCCTGGCCAGCGCCTGCGCCCTGCCGGGTAGCACCGCCTTCGACATCGCGGCCATCACCGGCACGGCGCTGGTGCGCCTGGAGCATCCGGGCGGCGAGATCGAAGTGTCGCTGGCACCCGGCGAAGACGCCCAGCCACACAACATGCAGGCCTCACTGATTCGCACTGCACGGCGCCTGTTCGCAGGTGACGTTTACGTGCCGCAGGCCTTGAGAGGCACGCCCCGCAAGATTTGACGCCAACCGACACTGCACCCACGAGTACATAATAATGACAAGAAATCACCTGCTTCATGCCTCTGTTGCCCCTGCTGCCGTTCTGGCCAGCCTGCCACTGGCCGTCGGCACTGCGCTGGCCGACGGCTTCATCGAAGACAGCAAGGCCAGCCTGGAGCTGCGCAACTTCTACCTCAACCGTGATTTTCGTGACGGCCCGGGGCAGAACAAGCGTGAAGAATGGGCCCAGGGCTTCATCCTCAATATGGAGTCGGGCTATACCGGCGGCACGGTCGGTTTCGGTCTCGACGCCCTGGCCATGCTCGGCGTCAAGCTCGACTCCTCGCCGGACCGTTCCGGCACCGCGCTGCTGCCACGCGACAGCAAACAGCGCCCCGAAGACGACTACAGCAAGCTCGGTGTGACTGCCAAGGTGCGCGTGGCCGAGAGCGTCCTCAAGGCCGGCACCCTGCTGCCGAAAATGCCCACTCTGCAGTTCAGCAACAGCCGCCTGCTACCCCAGACCTTCGAAGGCTGGCAGGTACAGAGCAAGGATATCGAGCGCCTGACCGCCTCGTTCGGACAGATTTCTCGCGTGGTGCAGCGCGATGTGTCGGGCTCCGCCGACCTGACGCTGAACAACAAGAACGGCCGTTTCGGCGCCAGCCCGAGCAGCGACCACCTGCGCTTCGGCGGCCTCGATTACGCCCTGACGCCCAACACCCAACTCAGCTATCACCAGGGCCAGCTGAGCGACATCTATCGTCAGCACTTCCTTGGCCTGCAGCACACCCTGGCACTTGGCCCGGGCAAGCTGAAAGCCGACCTGCGCTACTTCAACAACAGCGAAAGCGGCCAGGCGCGTGCCGGCGACATCGACAACCAGGTGTACAACGCCATGTTCACCTACAGCCTGGCCGGCCATGCCCTGGGGGTGGGCTACCAGCAGATGCGCGGCGACGACGGCTTCACCTACGTCAACGGTGCCACGCCCTACCTGACCAACTTCCTGCAGCTCAACGACTTCGCCGGCCCTGACGAGCGCTCCTGGCAGGTGCGCTATGACTACGACTTCAGCAAGGTGGGCATCCCCGGCCTGACCTTCATGACCCGCTACGTGCGCGGCAGCGGTATCGACCTGGCCAACGGCACCAGCGGTGCTGAGTGGGAGCGCAACACCGACCTGGCCTACGCGTTCAGCGAAGGCCCGCTGAAGAACCTCAAGGTCACGTGGCGCAATGCGGTGTACCGCGCCAACTTCACCCGCCCCATGGATGAAAACCGCCTGATTCTGAGCTATGCCCTGCCGATCTGGTAACCCGGCGGCTCACCTGCAAATAACTCCAATACAGGTATAACCCTATGAAATTCTTGAACAACCGCTTTCTCCTGCCACTCGCCGGTGCCCTGCTGCTGACTGGAATGCAGACGGCCCACGCCGACCAGCCCAGCCGTCCCGAGTGCATCGCGCCGAGCAAGCCGGGCGGCGGCTTCGACCTGACCTGCAAACTGGCCCAGGTCGGCCTGAAGGACAACAAGATCCTCAAGTCGCCGATGCGGGTGACCTACATGACAGGTGGCATCGGCGCGGTGGCCTATAACGCGATAGTCGCCAATCGCCGCAATGAACCCGGCACGCTGGTCGCCTTCTCCGGCGCTTCGCTGCTCAACCTGGCACTGGGCAAATACGGCCGTTTCGACGAGAACGCCGTGCAGTGGTTGAGCACCATCGGCACCGACTACGGCACCCTGGCGGTACGTGACGACTCGCCGTACAAGAACCTCGACGACGTGGTGAAGGCGCTGAAGAAGGATCCGAAAAGCATCGTCGTCGGCGGTGGCGGCAGCATCGGTGGCCAGGGCTGGATGAAGATCGCCCTGCTCGCCAAGGCCGCCGGCGTCAATCCGAGCGAGCTGCGCTACGCCGCGTTCGAAGGCGGCTCCGAGCACTACATGGCGCTGATGGGCAAGCACGTCGACCTGGTTACCGGCAGCGCCAGCGAGATCGCCTCGCAGAAGGGCAACGACATCCGCACCCTGGCGGTCTTCAGCGAAGAGCGCCTGCCGGGCGACCTGGCCGAGATTCCGACCGCCCGTGAACAGGGTTATGAAATTCAGTGGCCGCTGATCCGTGGCTACTTCGTCGGCCCGGACGTACCCAAGGAGCAGGTGCAATGGTGGCGTGACGCGTTCGCCAAGCTGGAAGCCTCGCCCGATTTCGAACGCTACATGGTCGAGCGTGACGTGCTGCCGATGTACGTGAGCGGCGATGAGCTGCAAGCCCTGGTGAAAAAGCAGGTCGCCGAGTACCGCGAACTGGGCCGCGAGTTCGGGCTGGTCGAATAACCCTTCCGGGGGAGCCATCCGCGCTCTCCCTTCTGGAGTACCCCCATGCAAGACCGTATCTTTGCCGGCATCAGCCTGCTGCTGTGCATCGGCCTGGCGCTGACAGCCTGGAGTTATCACGCGCCGTTCTCGTACGAGCCGGTCGGGCCGCGCGCCTTTCCGCTGCTGCTCATCCTATTGATCGCCCTCGGCGCCCTGTACCTGCTGGTCAAGCCAGCGCGCGCTAGCCGCGAAGCCAGCGAGCCGGCGCTGGATCGCCACGTGATGCGCAAGATCGTGCTGTGCGTCGTCGCCCTGCTGATCTATGCCGCGCTGTTCGAGCTCGTCGGTTTCATCATCGCCAGCGCGCTGTTCGCCATCGCCATGGCGCGCCTGTACGAAGGCACGTGGAAGGCCAGTCTGGTGTCCGGCGTGCTGCTCGCCATCGGCCTGTACGTGCTGTTCGACAAAGCCCTCGATGTTCCGCTGCCACTCGGCCTGCTTTCCGGCCTGGAGTTCTGATTCATGGAAACCTTCGCTTACCTGGGCCAGGGCTTCGGCGTCGCCCTGAGCCCCTACAACCTGTTCACCGCCCTGTGCGGCACTCTGATCGGCACCGTCGTCGGCCTGCTGCCGGGCCTGGGCCCGATCAACGGCGTGGCGCTACTGATTCCGATCGCCTTCGCCCTTGGCCTGCCACCGGAAACCGCGCTGATCCTCCTCGCGGCCGTGTACCTGGGCTGCGAATACGGCGGTCGTATTTCCTCCATCCTGCTGAACATCCCGGGCGAAGCCTCGGCGGTGATGACCACCTTGGACGGCTACCCGCTGGCGCGTCAGGGCAAGGCTGGCGTGGCCCTGTCGATCTCGGCCTGGAGCTCGTTCGTCGGCGGCCTGATGGCGACCTGTGGCGTGGTGATCTTCGCACCGCTGCTGGCCAAGTGGGCGGTGGCCTTCGGCCCGGCCGAATACTTCGTGCTGATGTTGTTCGCAGTCGTCTGCCTGGCAGGTATGGCCGGCGACAAACCGGTTAAGACCGCCGTCGCGGCCTGTATCGGTCTGCTGCTGTCTTGCGTGGGCGTCGACTCCAACAGCGGCGTGTACCGCTTCACCTTCGGCAGCCTTGGTCTGGCCGATGGTATCCAGTTCGTGGTGCTGGTACTGGGTCTGTTCTCGGTCAGCGAGATTCTGGTGCTGCTCGAGCGCACTCACCACGGCCAGAAGGCCCTGGATACCAGCGGGCGCATGCTGTTCAACGTCAAGGAAGGCTTGTCGGTACTGGCCACCAACCTGCGCAGCGGCGCCACCGGTTTCGTCATGGGCGTTCTGCCCGGCGCCGGCGCGACCCTGGCCAGTGCGGTGTCCTACATGGCCGAAAAACGCCTGGCCGTGAAGGACAACAAGTTCGGTAACGGCGACCTGCGCGGCCTGGCCGCTCCGGAAACCGCCAACAGCGCGGCGGCCTGCGGCTCCATGGTGCCGATGCTGACCCTGGGCGTACCGGGCTCGGGCACCACCGCGGTGATGCTCGGCGCCCTGACGCTGTACAACATCACCCCAGGTCCGCTGCTGTTCCAGCACCAGCCGGATATCGTCTGGGGGCTGATCGCTTCGCTGTTCGTGGCTAACGTCATGTTGATCATCATCAACGTGCCGATGATCAAGGTGTTCACCAAGATCCTTGCCGTGCCGTACTGGGCACTGGTGCCGGCCATCGCCATCATCACCTCGATCGGGGTGTACGCGGTGCATGCCACCACCTTCGATCTGTTCCTGATGATCGGCATCGGTGTGTTTGGCTACATCCTGCGCAAGATGGACTTCCCGCTGTCGGCGATCCTGCTGGGCTTCATCCTCGGCGGCCTGATGGAGCAGAACCTGCGCCGGGCGCTGTCGATCTCCAACGGCGATCTGAGCATCCTGTGGGGCAGCTCGATCACCCTGGCGGTATGGGCGCTCGTGGCATTGATGATAGCCTTGCCCTTCTGGCGTATCTGGCGCGCTCGCCGCAAGGCAGCGGCACCGAGTGCCAGCTGATACTTCACCGAATCAGGCTCCCGCGGGAGCCTGAACCGTTTTTGGAGCCGCCATGCATATCGTCATTCCCGATGACTATCAGAACGTCATCCGCACGCTCGACTGCTACGCCACCCTCAACGGCCACCAGGTCAGCCTCTACCACGACGCCGTGGACGATGTGCAGGTGCTCGCCGAGCGTTTTGCCGATGCTGACGCCCTGGTGCTGACCCGCGAGCGCACCCGGATAGATGAAGCACTGCTGGCACGCCTGCCGAAACTCAAGCTGATCAGCCAGACCGGCAAGGTGTCCAGCCATCTGGATGTCGAGGCCTGCACCCGCCATGGCGTGGCGGTGATGGAAGGCCGCGGTTCGCCCATCGCGCCGGCCGAACTGACCTGGGCGCTGATCATCAACGCGCGGCGCCAGTTGTTCCCGGCCATGCAGGCCATGTACGCCGGCCAATGGCAGACCAACCTTGGTCAGCGCCTGGCTGGGCAAACTTTGGGTGTCTGGGGCTATGGCAAGATCGGCCAACGCCTGGCTCGTTATGCCCAGGCCTTCGAGATGCCGGTGCTGGTGTGGGGCAGTGAATCGTCACGCCAAGCCGCGGTTGCCGATGGCCACCAGGCTGCGTCATCGCGCGAAGCCTTTTTCGCCGAAGCCGATGTGCTCACCCTGCACCTGCGCCTGGCCCAGAGCACTCGGCACCTGGTTACCGCTGCCGATCTGGCGCTGATGAAGCCCAGCGCCTTGCTGGTCAACACCAGTCGCGCCGAACTGATCGCGCCAGGCGCGCTGCTCGAATCCTTGGACAAGGGCCGGCCCGGTTTCGCAGCGCTGGATGTCTTCGAGCAGGAGCCGCTGTTCGATGCCAATCATCCGCTGCTGCGTCATCCTCGCGTGCTGTGCACACCGCACCTGGGGTATGTGGAGCGCGAAGGTTATGAGCTGTATTTCGACGATGCCTTCGCCAATGTGCGTGCCTTCTTCGCTGGCGAAAACTGCGTGCTGGCCAACCCGCAGATCATCTCGAATAAATAGAAAGACGCGGCTGTTAGCAACTCCGCCTTCCTTTATATCGGCAGGCCGTTATCGACGATAGCCTGCCCCCTACTTACCCCTGTACAGCCATGGGTAAGTTAGACGCTGATGTCGTTATGCCGTATTGCCCCATATCCGCCATGGCAGTTGGCCAGCAACTTACGGCTCATGCCTTATATATAGAAGCGCTTCATTGGATTCGAACCAACGAGCCTGTGCCATGACACGTCATGCATTGCGCAGCGGCTAATTGAACTGCGTCATCGCCAAGCCCACTAGTGGCCAAAGGCCTTAAATGACTAGGGCTCCAGCCTGAAATCGAGCTGCCTATTTTCGAAAAGAGCATATGACCGACTACTATCGGCGGCCATATAAGCGCAAGCCAACAGAAAACTGCCGCCAATATTACGCCAACTATCATCACCGCCTCCTCGAATATAAGCGCTGCGTTTAGCCAATACTTGCCCCGGCACGAACATTGCTCACCCTATATATCGGCAGCGGCAATTAATCTGACTGTCATGCGCCAAACTTATTATTCACTCACGAATCAGCGCACTACACCAATAGCTGCCGTATTCACCGAGGCGCTCTGCGATTATGATTTGCCGGATGGGCGCACCGGCATGCAGCGTAATCGGCGGCAACGCGCCAAGAACATGCACGAAAAAGTTCAGTGTTTTTTTATGGTGCCGAGGGTCACGAGTTTACTGGCCGCCGGGGAACTTCTTACGAGAGCCGACAACCAATGACTCATGAAAAATGGCCGCAAGTCAATGCGATAGGTAACTGACGCCCCCTTTTGTCAGGCACCCGATCACGATGCCGAGCGACCTGGCCCATCAAGCGATAGACCCCGGGAAGGGATTTGGCACCATGAAACTCACCAAGATATTGACGGCTTCGCTAGCAGGTACGCTGTCTACAGCCAGCTGGGCAACAGACCCACAACACATCGACCTGGCTGGGTTCGAGTTCACGCCAACTCTGGACGTCGGCGAAAGCTACGACAGCAACTACCGCGGCGTGAGCGATAACGTTCGCTCCTCCTGGGTGACCAGCATCAACCCGAAATTCCTGCTCAGCGCCGAGACCCGCAACACCGGCTACCAGCTCGAATACGAAATCGACGATCAGAATTACCACTCCGACGACAAAGCCAGCCACACCGATCAGCACCTGCGCTTTCGCAGCATCATGGAATTCAACTCGCGCAACCGCCTGCGCTGGAATCTGGGTTATCACCGCGTCGAGGAAACCACTGACGTGAGAGACCCGGAAGACGACGAGAACGACAAGTACAACCGCGGCGTGGCCGGCGCCGTGTACACCTACGGTACTCAGACCGGGCTCAACCAGATCGACTTCGGGGTCAACTACGAGTCCATCCGCTATCGCAACAGCGGCGACCTGAATGAAGACCAGGACCGCGACAGCACCATGTTCAACACCGTCTGGTATCACCGCCTGGGTGGCAGCACCCGCTCCCTGGTGGAGCTGCGCCACACCGTCAACCAGTACGTGCTCAGTGAAAGCGAGCGCGACAGCACCGATGACGCCGCACTGTTCGGCGCCACCTGGGACGCCACCGCCAAGACCTCTGGCACCGTGCGCCTGGGTGCCCAGCGCAAGAATTTCGACAGCAGCAGCCGCCAGGACTACACCAGCCCCATGTGGGAAGTTGGTGTGCAGTGGGAACCGCGCACCTACTCCATCGTCAAACTCGACACGCGTCGTTCTTTCGACGAGGGCGAAGATGGTGCCAGTACCGTTCAGGACACCACCACACGCCTGGGCTGGGAGCACGAATGGTCGGCCTTCATCAGTTCGGAGCTGTTCTACCGCTACTCCGAGCGCGACTACAAGGCAACCGATCGTACGGACGACCGTACCGGCTACGGCCTGGAGCTGACTTACTCGCCGCTTCGCTGGGCTGATGTATCGCTGGGTTACCGCCACACCGAAAACGATTCGAGCGTGCGGGAGAAATCCTATGACCGGAACATCTATCAGCTGTCGTTGAGCTTGAGCCTCTAACACCCGGGCTCCTCAGCAGGGTGACGATGCAGTCGTCACCACCCCTATCAACCTTTTCCCGTTTGTCCTAACAGGCGAGCGGCGGGCGCCCTTTTTCCTGCGCCTGATGATCAAGCAACCACAAGGAGTATGCGGATGTCAGTCCACCATCTGTTCAAAGCCTTCTCGCTGCTGCTGATGCTCGCATTCGCAGCCGGCGCACAGGCCAACCCGCAGTATCGGCTGAGCTCTGGCGACGTGATCAAGATCAGTGTCTTCGGCGAGCCGGATCTGTCCTTCGAGGAAATCCGCCTCAACGATGCAGGCACCTTCTCCTATCCGTTCCTCGGCGCCATCGAAGCCAAAGACAAAACCGCAGCCGACATCGAGCGCATCATCACCGAGCGCCTCAAGGCCGATGGCTACCTGGTCGACCCCCGCGTCTCGGTCGCCGTCTCCACCTACCGCGAGTTCTACATCAGCGGTGAAGTGAAGGCTCCGGGCGGCTACCCCTATCAACCCGGCCTGACCCTGGACCGCGCCATCGCACTGGCTGGTGGCCTGACCGAACGCGCCTCGACCAAACGCATCACCATCGCACGCGGCACGGGCGAATCCCGCGCCTCGGAAAAAGCCACGCTCGACACCCTCGTCAAGCCGGGTGACACCATCACCATCGATCAAGGGTTCTTCTGAATATGAACAGTCCTGCACGAACGATCCGACAGTGGCAGCCCTCGCCCTCGGAAGCAGATAGCGATTACATCGACCTGCGGCGCATCTGGAATGCCGTATGGATGCGCAAGTGGGCCATCGCCCTGTTCGTCGTGGTGGTCACGCTGATCACCGCGGTCGCCGTCTCCCGCATGACGCCGATCTACCGTGCCGTCGCCTCGGTGATGATCGAGACCAAGGGCACCCAGCTGGTGTCCTTCCAGCAGGTCACCGACACCACCGGTGCAGTGAACGAGTACCTGCAGACTCAACTCGGCCTGATCAAGAGCCGCGTGGTCGCCGAGAAAGTGGTTCGTGAACTCAACCTCACCGAACACCCCGACTTCGACCCGCGCCAGCAGCCGCAACCGCTGATCAATTTCGGTGGTATCACCCGTGGCCTGCAGAGCGCCCTGTCGATCACCGGCCTGGTGGACGAGCCCGAGCCAGCCAAGCCGATGACCGAAGCCGAACTGCTCGATATCGTCACCAAGATCCTGATGGACCGCACCAACATCTGGGTCGAAGGCAAGAGCCAGCTGGTCAACATCTCCGTCGATCTGCCCGATCGCCTGACCGCTGCCGCCATTGCCAACTCCCTCGCCAGCAACTACATCGACAGCCAGCTCGAAGCGCAGATGGAAATGTCGCTGTCGGCCACCACCTGGATGAACACTCGCCTCACCGAGCTGCGCAGCTCGCTGCAGGAAGCCGAGAATCGCCTGCAGGCTTATCGCGAAGCCGAAGGCCTGGTGGACGTCAACGGTGTAGCCACCATCAGCAACAACGAACTGTCGCTGACCGGTGACCGCATGATCGACGCCCGCCGCCAGCGCGCCGAGGCCGAGAGCCAGTACCGTCAGGTGCAGTCCATGGGCAGTGGCGACTGGCGTCGCCTGGCCAGCGTGCCGGCCGTACTCGGCAACCCGCTGATTCAGCAGTTCAAATCCGAGGAAGCCCGCGCCCGCGCCAAGGTCGAGGAGCTGTCGCGTCGCTACGGTGACCGTCACCCGGCCATGCTCGCTGCCAAGTCCGACCTGAGCGCCGCCTCGGCGAGCCTGCGCGCCCAGGTCGAGCAGGTGGTCGCCAGCATCGAACGCAACTACCAGCTGGCCGTGGCCAACGAGAACTCGCTGAATGCCTCGTTCGACAAGAACAAGGAACAGATCCAGGACATCTCGCGCAAGGAATTCAAGGTGCGTGAGCTGACCCGTGACGTGGAAAGCAACCGCTCGCTGTACGAGACCTTCATGACCCGCCTGCGCGAAACCGCGGCGACTCAGGACGTCAACTCCAGCAACGCGCGCATCATCGATCAGGCCGTTGCCCCGCTGCAGCCGGCTGCGCCGAACCAGAAGCTGATCATCGTGCTGGCGGCAGGCCTCGCCCTGATCTTCGGCATGGCCCTGGCCATCGTCCGTGACATCCTCAACAACACCTTCAAGAGCGCCGACGATATCGAGACCAAGCTGAACCTGCCGGTACTGGGCATCGTTCCGCTGATCGCCAACAACTCCAAGTACACCGCCGCGCACCTGTTCGAGCATGGCGAGGATCCACGCTTCTGCGAGTCGATCCGCACCATTCGCACCAGCCTGATGCTGGCCGATACCAACCGCTCCCAGAAGGTTCTGGTGGTCACCTCCTCGTCGCCTGGCGAAGGCAAGAGCACCCTGGTGGCCAACATGGCGTTCGCCCTCAGCCAGCTGCAACGCGTGCTGCTGATCGATGCCGACCTGCGCCGCCCGACCCTGGCCAAGAGCTTCGACTTCCCGGTCGGCACCCCTGGCCTGGCCAACCTGATCACCGGCAGTGCCAAGGTCGAAGAGTGCATCCACAACATGGGCACCAACCTGGACATGCTGCCGGCCGGCGCGGTACCGCCAAACCCGCTGGAGCTGCTGGCCTCGCCGCGCTTCGCCAAGTTCCTGGACATGATCAAGGAACGTTACGACCACATCATCATCGATTCGCCGCCCAGCCAGGCCGTGAGCGATGCCGTGCTGCTGTCCACCTTCGCCGATGCGGTGATCTACGTGGTCAAGGCCGACGGCACGCCGATTCCGCTGGCCCAGCGTGGCGTCGGCCACCTGCTGCAGAGCGGTGCCTCGGTGATGGGCGTGGTGCTCAACCAGGTGGACGTGGAAAAGGCTGCGCGCTCCGGCGAATACAGCGGCTACTACGACCATTACGGCTACAGCGACCGCAAGGCCTGATAACCGCCATGACCAACCAGCGCATGACAGCAGGAGGTGCCCGATGATCGATCTGCATAATCACCTGCTGCCGGGCATCGACGACGGCCCGGCAGACCTGCCGACCGCGCTGGACATGGCCCGCATGGCGGTGGCCAACGGCATCAGCCATGTGGTGTGCACGCCGCACATCCACATCGGCCGCTACGACAACGACAGCCGCACCATCGCCGAAACCTGCCGCCGCTTCAACGCCGCGCTGCAGGAGGCCGGCATCGACCTGAAGGTCGGCGCCGCCGCCGAGGTGCGCTTCTCCGGCGAGCTGATGACCCGCGTGCTGGACGGCAGCATCCCGTTCCTCGGTCAGTGGGAAGGCAAGAAGGTACTGCTGCTGGAGTTTCCCCACGGAGACATGCCCTTCGGTGCCGAACGCCTGACCCAGTGGCTGCTCGACAAGGGCATCGCGCCGATCATCGCGCACCCGGAGCGCAACAAGGCGCTGATGAACAACCCGAGCAAGCTCAAGCCGTTCATCGAGCAGGGTTGCCTGCTGCAAGTGACCGCTGCCTCTGCCGCTGGTCGTTTTGGCGAGCGGGCAATGCACCTGGCTCACGAACTGCTGAGCAATCGTGTGGTCAGCATTATGGCGACTGATGCCCACAACCTGGATCACCGCCCTCCCCTATTACAAGAAGGTCTCCTGCAAGCCGCCCGGATCCTGGGCGAGAGAGAGGCCGAACGTCTGGTCATCGACACGCCCTGGCGCATCGCACACCAGCATTTCGCTTAGTTGACTGCCTGATAACGCGTGCCTGTCGGTTCAGGCCGCAGGATTCGTATTTGTTGGAGGTTGGAAAACCATGCGTCGAGAGTTCAGTTTCAGGGCGCAACCCTTTCAGCAGGCGCTGATGCGCTGCACGACCCTGGGCACGCCCGCCACCGCTGCAACCAAGGACATGTCGCCTCTCGTGCGTTCTCCGGAGGCCACTTACTTCATCGAAGATTTGCACGAGGATCGCCGCAAATGATTTCCAAACGGATCAATCCTGCCGAGAACCGCAGGGGACTCACGTTCTGGGGTCAATGGACCTGCGCCATTACTCTGGTCAGCATGCTGCTCTGCTACCTGGTCGTTCAGCGCTACGGTGACGTGCCCACCGAATACCGCCTGCTGATCGTCCTCACGGTGCTGGGTTCGGTACCGGCCTATGGTCTGCTGCGCGTGTACCACAAGCGCCTCGGTTACCTGACCGGCCTGGGTCATTTGCTCGGCGGCTGGTTGCTGCTGCTGGCCGGCCTGCTGTTCATCGCCTACTTCAGCCAGAGCCTGGAGCGCTTCTCCTTCGAGATCATGCGTGAATGGGCACTGCTGGGCTTCATGGCCCAGGCCATCGCCTTCATCCCGCTGCGCTACTTCGCCCGCCTGCACTCGGAGAAGCTGCGCAACGAGCGCGTCTCGCTGATCATCGGCTCGGGCGAAAAGGCCCACGAGCTGGCCGAGCGCCTGACCGCCAACAATCGCGTGCCGCTGGTCGGTCTGATCGCTTCCAGCGACGACGCCCACACCCAGGACGGCCGCTTCCCGATCCTCGGCAAGCTGCAGGAGCTGCGTGAAGTCACCGAGCAGCACGGCGTGCGCCGCGTGTACATCGCCCTGACCCTGGACGAGATCTCGCACATCGAGAAGCTCTACATCGACCTGCTGGACATGAGCGTCGATGTGGTCTGGGTACCGGACTTCGGCAGCATGCCGCTGCTCAACCAGTCGATCTCGCAGATCGAACAGCTGCCGGCCATCTACCTCAATGAAAGCCCGATCAGCTCACACCCGGCTGCGGTGTTCAGCAAGGAGCTGATGGACCGCACCCTGGCCTTCCTGGCGCTGGTGGCGCTGAGCCCGGTATTCATCATCGCGGCCATCGCCGTGAAGCTCTCCTCGCCCGGCCCGGTGTTCTTCCTGCAGCCGCGCCATGGCTGGAACGGTGGCGTGATCCTGGTGTGGAAATTCCGCTCCATGCGCATGCACGACGACAAGGTCGTCAAGCAGGCGACCCGTGAAGACCCGCGTATCACGCCCGTTGGCCGCTTCCTGCGCCGCACCTCCATCGACGAACTGCCGCAACTGATCAACGTGCTGCGCGGCGAGATGTCCCTGGTGGGCCCGCGCCCGCATGCGGTGGCCCACAACAACTACTACAGCGACAAGATCCTCGCCTACATGGCCCGTCATCGCCTCAAGCCGGGCATCACCGGCCTGGCCCAGGTGACCGGTCACCGTGGTGAAACCGAAACCCTGGAAAAGATGCAGCAACGCGTGGAGAAGGACCTGGCCTACATCAACAACTGGTCCCTGTGGCTGGACATCAAGATCCTGGTGAAGACGCCCTTCACCCTGTTCTCGCGCGACATTTACTAACGCGCCCGTCTTGGCGCACGTAACGATTAACGTTAACTCAAGGAAAGTTTATCCATGAATATCACTGTCGTTGGAACCGGCTACGTCGGCCTCGTCACCGGCGCCTGTATCGCCGAGATGGGCAACACGGTTGTCTGCGTGGATGTCGATCCGAAAAAGATCGAGAACCTCAAGAAAGGCATCCTGCCGATTTACGAGCCGGGCCTGGAGACCGTGGTGGAAGAGAACTTCGAGGCCGGTCGCCTGCTGTTCACCACCGCACTGCCAGAAGCGATGGAGCAATCGGACATCATCTTCATCGCCGTCGGCACGCCGCCCGGCGAAGACGGCTCGGCCGACCTGCGCTACGTGCTGGAAGTGGCGCGCCAGATCGGCAGCCTGATGACTCGCCACACCACCGTGATCAACAAGTCCACCGTGCCGGTGGGCACTGCCGACTTGGTACGCGCCGAAATCCTCGAACAGCTCGAACAGCGCGGCAAGAGCATCAGCTTCAACGTGGTCTCCAACCCTGAATTCCTCAAGGAAGGCGCCGCGGTCGACGACTTCATGCACCCGGACCGCATCATCGTCGGCACCGACAGCGAGCGCGCCCGCCAGGTGATGAGCGAGCTGTACGCCCCCTTCATCCGCAACAACCCGCGCATCAAGTTCATGGGCGTGCGTGATGCGGAAATGACCAAGTACGCCGCCAACGCTATGCTGGCCACCAAGATCTCCTTCATGAACGAGATCGCCAGCCTGTGCGACCGCCTCGACGTGGACATCGAGAACGTACGCCTGGGCATCGGTTCGGATCAGCGCATCGGTTATCACTTCATCTACGCCGGCTGCGGCTACGGCGGCTCGTGCTTCCCGAAAGACGTCAAGGCGCTGATCAGCATCGCCCACCAGAACGACTTCGAGCCCAAGCTGCTGCAGGCCGTCGAAGCCCGTAACGATCAGCAAAAGCAGTCGCTGTTCAACAAGCTGGCCGCACACTTCGAGGGTGACCTCAAGGGCCGCACCTTCGCCGTCTGGGGCCTGGCATTCAAGCCCGGTACCGACGACATGCGCGAGGCACCGAGCGTGGTGCTGATCAACAGCCTGATCAACGCCGGCGCCAAGGTCAAAGCCTTCGACCCGGTCGCCCATGAAACTGCCGTGCGCGAGTTCCCCGAGCATTGGTTCAACGAAGGTCGCCTGCAGATCGTCGACGGCCAGTACGAGGCCGCCATCGATGCCGACGCCCTGGTGCTGGTCACCGAGTGGAAGCCGTTCCGTCGCCCTGACTTCAAGGCGCTGAAGAAGCTGCTCAAGCAGCCGGTGATCATCGACGGCCGCAACCAGTACGACCTCGGCCAGGTGAACCGCGAGGGCTTCGACTACTACGGCATCGGCCGTAAGCAAGTGAACGGCTGAGCCGCCGCTGACATGGACGTCATCACTCACACCCCACTGGCCCACCCTGCCCTGCACGCCCACCTGGCGTGCCGGATGCAGCACGGCGCAGAACCTTTTGCGCCAGGCCAGCACGCTGCACACCTCGCCCGCCACCGTCACCCGCCTAGCATCCGCTCAGGCGTGCGAAGCGGTGCCCGGCGTGGGGTGTCTGCCGTGATCGGCTCAACCCCTTTTCAACAGAGACCGGCTTCGATCCTATGACCGAACAATTGCCCACTATCGTCGTCATCGGCTACAACCGCCCCAAGAGCCTCGACCGCCTGCTGGGCTCCCTGATCCAGGCGCAGTACCCCGAAGGCAACGTGCGCCTGGTGATCAGCCTCGACAACTCCGGCAACCCGGAGCCACGCAAGGTCGCCGAAGCATTCGACTGGCCCCATGGGGAAAAGCGCATCATCGCCCACCCGCAGCGCCTGGGCCTGCGCCAGCACGTGCTGAGCTGTGGCGACCTGACCGAGCAGTACGGCGACGTGATCATCCTCGAGGACGATCTGTTCGTTTCACCGTTCTTCTACGACTACACCCACAAGGCCCTGCAAGCCTATGCCGATGACGCCGGCGTGGCCGGCATCAGCCTGTACAGCGTGCAGTTCAGCCAGACCGTCGACCTGCCCTTCATGCCGGTCGACGATGGCGACTCCCACGTGCATTTCATCCAGATGGCCGCGTCCTGGGGCCAGGCCTGGTCGCGCCGGCACTGGCAGGGCTTTCGCCAGTGGCTGGAAAGCAACGGCACCGACATCAGCCATATCGATGGCATCCCGGCGGACATCCGCGGCTGGCCGGAGTCCTCGTGGCTCAAGCTGTACACCGCGTACATCATTTCCCGGGATCTGTACTTCGTGTACCCGTTCCGCTCGCTGACCACCAACTTCGGCGATCCGGGTCAGCACTTCAACATCGCCTCGTCGCGCTTCCAGGTGCCGATCCAGCAGAAGGCGGTCGACTACAA
This sequence comes from uncultured Pseudomonas sp., assembly GCA_966186235.1. GTDB lineage: Bacteria > Pseudomonadota > Gammaproteobacteria > Pseudomonadales > Pseudomonadaceae > Aquipseudomonas. The sequence continues at coordinate 24,998 of CBIFVM010000035.1, read as the reverse complement.
ATTCGCCCGCCGCGAGGACAGCCTCTCGGTCTACGACGCCTATTGCGAGCTGCTGCCGTCGTGCATCAAGCGCCGCAACCCGGTGCTCGCAGACTACGATTTCACGGTCAACCTGTACGGCAGCAAAACCTGCAAAGGGCTGCAACTGACCCGTACCCACGCCCGTGGCCTGCACAATTTCGCCCTTTCCATGAAGCCCATGGAACTGAGCATCCTGCACAACATCGAAGGTGAGGGCCTAGCCCTGATCGACTCCGCCGACCTCACCAACGACAGCAAAGTGCGGCAGAAGGCGCAGTACGACATCTACCGTTTCTTTTACAAGTTTCCGTCGGTACGGATCATTTTTCTCGGCGTCATGGAACGTCTGCAATTGCTGCTCAAGCGCGCCTGATCCACCGACCGCGCGCAGCGATTTGGCTACAGCTCTCTAATCAATTGGACATCGCAGGTATTGCAATGGAACAGAAAAAAGCACTCATCACCGGTATCACAGGTCAGGACGGTTCCTACCTTGCCGAGTTCCTGCTGGAAAAGGGTTACCAGGTGCATGGCATCAAGCGCCGCGCGTCGTCCTTCAACACCCAGCGTGTGGATCACATCTACCAGGATCCGCATGTCGACAACCAGAACTTCATCCTCCACTACGGCGACCTCAACGACTCGTCCAACTTGACCCGCATCATCCAGGAAGTGCAGCCTGACGAGGTCTACAACCTCGGCGCACAATCCCACGTAGCGGTCAGCTTCGAAGCCCCGGAATACACCGCCGACGTCGATGCCATGGGTACCCTGCGCATCCTCGAGGCCATCCGCCTGCTGGGCCTGGAAAAGAAAACACGTTTCTACCAGGCCTCCACCTCCGAGCTGTACGGCCTGGTGCAGGAAATTCCGCAGAAGGAAACCACCCCCTTCTACCCGCGCTCGCCCTATGCGGTCGCCAAGCTGTACGCCTACTGGATCACCGTCAACTACCGCGAAGCCTATGGCATGTACGCGTGCAACGGCATCCTCTTCAACCACGAGTCGCCGCGTCGTGGCGAGACCTTCGTGACCCGCAAGATCACCCGCGGCCTGGCCAACATCGCCCAGGGCCTGGAGCCTTGCCTGTACATGGGCAACATGGACGCGCTGCGCGACTGGGGTCATGCCAAGGACTACGTGCGCATGCAGTGGATGATGCTGCAGCAGGAGCAACCGGACGACTTCGTGATCGCCACCGGCGTGCAGTACTCGGTGCGTGAATTCATCACCTGGTCGGCGGCCGAGCTGGGCGTGCACCTGCGCTTCGAAGGCAACGGCGTGGACGAGCAAGGCATCGTCGAGCGCATCGACGGCGACAAGGCACCGGCGCTGAAAGTCGGTGACGTGATCGTGCGTGTCGACCCGCGCTACTTCCGCCCTGCCGAAGTGGAAACCCTGCTGGGCGACCCGACCAAGGCCAAGACCAAGCTGGGCTGGACGCCGGAAATCACCGTGCAGCAAATGTGCGCCGAGATGGTCAGCGAAGACCTCAAGGTCGCCCAGCGCCACGCCCTGCTCAAGGAGCACGGTTACGAAATTGCTGTTTCGGTGGAGAACTAAATATGGCCATGCAAACATTGGATCAATGTGTCTATGTAGCAGGCCACCGCGGCATGGTCGGCTCAGCCATTGTTCGTCGCCTTAAAACACTCGGTTATCGCAACATCCTGACAGTTGACCGAAAGGATCTAGACCTGATAGATGCCAAGGCGGTAGAAGATTTCTTCGCAAAAAACCGTATTGATCAAGTTTATATGGCGGCTGCTAAAGTGGGCGGCATCCATGCAAACAATCATTATCCGGCTGATTTCATTTACGAAAACTTAATGGTCGAGACCAATGTTATTCAGGCAGCCCATAAAAATGGAGTAAACAAATTATTGTTTCTTGGTAGCTCCTGCATCTATCCGAAGCATGCTGCCCAGCCAATGCGTGAAGAAGTGCTGCTTAGCGGTGAGTTGGAGCCCACTAATGAGCCCTACGCAATCGCCAAGATTGCCGGAATCAAGCTCTGTGAAAGTTACAATCGCCAATATGGCCGGGACTACCGTAGTGTCATGCCAACTAACTTATATGGTCCGCACGATAACTATCACCCGGAAAACAGCCATGTAGTGCCTGCATTACTACGTCGATTCCATGAGGCAGCACTGCGTGGTGACGAGGAAGTCATCATTTGGGGTAGCGGGACACCGATGCGTGAATTTCTGCACGTGGACGATATGGCTGCCGCGTGCGTACACGTGATGAATTTAGACGATGTCACTTACAAAGCTCATACCCAGCCAACGCTTTCACATATTAACGTGGGAACTGGTAAAGACTGCACTATTGCAGAACTGGCACACACATTAGCGAAAGTCACTGAATTCCAAGGGCGCTTGGTATTCGACAGCACTAAACCCGATGGTACTCCACGGAAGCTAATGGACGTTTCACGGCTCGCTCGCCTCGGCTGGACAGCCCGCATAGAACTAGAAGATGGCCTACGAGATGCCTATCGATGGTTTGTCGAAAACATCGATAACGTTCGCGGTTAAACTACCAACTGGTACGTGGTCATGCCAACGTACCAGTACATACTTAGCGACAGGCGTAAAAACACCTATACCGCCATGACCAGCAAGCAATGAGAAAAGAAATGCAATAGCCTTAGAGACAACCATTATTTAACCCAATAAAGCTCCGCAAAACACTTGCATTCAACATATTTTTTACTTCATAAAAAGGTGCTAAGCAGGTGTTTAGTTACAGTCAACTTCTCAATAATTAAGCCACTATTGGGTATTCTACAATCTACAGTGCCGCAAGCGCGGCTTTAATAGCTTCCTAACAGCACCGCTTATTCAGCGACTGTCAGGATCAGATCCATACAAGAGGAAGGCGAGCTTGTTCAAGCAACTCCTGGCATACCGCAATCTGCTGCTGATCTTGTTTGTCCTGAACTCGGCCTGTTTCTTTCTGACCGACGACAAAAAGGCTGGCATCCCCTACCTGCGCGAGCTGTGGCTGCTCGGGCTGCTGGGCGCCTCCGGAGCGCTGTTCCTGGTCTGGAAGCGTATCTACCAGTCCAAGACCAGCCTGTGGATCATCTTCATGGGCCTAGTGCTGCCGGTCGTCTCGGCGATCATGGCCGAACTCAACTTCGACCAGCCGTTCATCTATGGCCTGCTCGAAGAGCGCCGCAGTTTCGCCTACCTGGTGTTCTTCCCGGCGCTGTTCCTGATGATCAAGACCGCGCCAACCCAGAAGCACTTGGAGAACTTCTTCCTGTATTCGGGCCTGACGTGCGCCTTCATCGGCTACTGCTACTTCTTCAAGATCATCCCGGAAAACGCCAGCCTGTCCTTCACCATGGACGCCAAGGATGCCGGCGACGCGCTACTGCGCCCCGACCGTTACCGCATCGGCTCGAGCTACGTGACCATCTGCGCCTTCATGCTGATGTACAGCATGAAGGAGCGTATCTCGCTGCCCAAGGTCTTCACCCTGCTGTTCTTCGCGTCCTACCTGTGGCTGGTATTGCAGACGCGCCAGACCATGATCATCTGGTGCCTGGCCGGCCTGTGGATCTTCCGCGACCGCATCGACTCGCTGCTCAAGCTCGGCCTGCTCGCCGCGACCATCCTGGTGGCCTCGTTCTTCATGTTCCCCGAGTTCTATTACGCGCAGTTCGACAAGTTCCAGGCGCTGCTCGACGAGGCCACGACCGGCCCGGGCGTACGTGACAACACCACGGCGATCATCATCGGTGCGGTCGCCGACAACATGTACATCGGCATGGGCTCGCTGTCGTTGCAGTGGAAAGGCGGCTTCGGTTCCCTCTACAACCCGCACTTCTACCTGTCGGACGTGGGCATCTTCGGCGTGTACTACCGCTACGGTTTCCTCACGCCGCTGATCGCGCTGATCTTCTATTTCGGCTACCTGCGCATCATGAAGCGCTGCCCCGAGAAGGGCCCGCTGCTCAGCGCCTTCCAGCTGATCTTCTGGTTCCAGATGCTCAACATGTTCCTGTCCAACTCCCTGATGTACGGCGGCGATATCTTGGGCATCGGTGCCGCCTGCTTCCTGTACTACTCCCGCGCCTACGCCGCGCAAGCATCCCCGACTCGTGAGATCAGAGGCACACGCCATGACCCAATTCAGTATCGTAACCATCAACTGGAATAACCTGGAGGGTCTCAAGCAGACCTACCAGAGTGTGGCGGCCCAGACCTACCGCAACTTCCGCTGGATCGTCGTCGACGGTGCGTCCACCGACGGCGGCGCCGAGTGGCTGGCGACCATCGACGAGCCCTACGCCGAGATCACGTCCGAGCGCGACAAGGGCCTCTACGACGCGATGAACAAGGGCCTGATCAAGGGCTCGGCGACGGAGGGCTACACGCTGTTCCTCAACAGCGGCGACTTCTTCTACGACGAGAACGTGCTGCAGAAGGTCGCCGATGCCATCGAGCGCGCACCGGGCAAGCCGCGCTACGTGTATGGCGACTATCACCTGCAGGACGCCGCCGGGCGCCTGACGCCGCAAAAGGCGAAGAAGATCGAGCACCTGGTGCTGGGCATGCCGTCCAGCCACCAGGCGATGTACTTCGAGAACGAGCGCCTGCGCAACGTGCGCTTTCGCGACGATTTCAAGCTCTCGGCCGACTACTGCATGATCGTCGAATTCCTGCAGGGCCAGGATCACCAGCGCGATGTGCTGAAGATCGAGTCGCCGCTGTGCATCTTCGACACCACCGGCGTTTCCACCAGCCGTCGCTTCGACGCGCTCAAGGAAGACATGCGCATTCGTCGGGAGGTCATGAAACTATCGCCGTTGCATAGCATCTCTTTGTATGTCCTGCACTACGTGCATACCCACAGCAAGTTGCTGAAAGCGGCTTTGGGCAAATGAATCGCGAGCAATACGAATCGTTGCCCGAGCGTGATACGCGCCAGTGGCGCAAAGAGGTGTTGATGAAGGCCTTTGATATCGAGTTCTACGCTGGCACCAAGGATCGCCTGATCGAGGACTTGGTTGAGCACAGCACCGACAAGTACAGCTACATCGTGACGCCCAACGTGAATCACGTGGTGCAGCTGGAAACCGACCGCGACCTCAAGCGCGCCTACGCCGTGGCGCGACACCGCATCTGCGACAGCCGCGTGCTGCTGCCGCTGCTGCGCATGCTCAAGGTGCCGGTCGAGGACGCCATTCCCGGCAGCACCCTGACCGCCGAACTGATCGGCATCGCCGATGAGCGTGCCTGGGACGTGACCATCATCGGCTGCGAAGACGATGACATCGCACGGCTGCGTGAGCGCTTCCCGAACATCAACTTCCACCACCACAACCCGCCGATGGGGTTCATCGACAGCGAAGAAGCTATTCAGGCCTGCCTGTCCTTCGTCGTAGAGCATCCGTCTCATCTGGTGGTGCTCTCGGTGGGTTGCCCGCGCCAGGAAATTCTCGCGCATAAGATCTTCGAGACCGACCAGGCCGTCGGCATCGGCCTGTGCGTGGGCGCCTCGATCAACTTCCTGTCCGGCAAGTTGCAGCGTGCCCCGATGTGGATGCAACGCTACTCGCTGGAATGGCTGCACCGTGCTTATACCGAACCACGCCGTCTGGTGGGCCGTTACGCCCGCGACGCATTCCTGATCCTGCCGATTCTGGTCCGAGAATTCCGCCTTCGGCAATCACTCTTCATGGGAGGAGCTCCACGATGATTCCTGTCATTCTTTCCGGCGGTAATGGCTCGCGCCTGTGGCCGCTTTCGCGCCAACTCAACCCCAAGCAGTTCCTGCCGATCGCCGATGACTCGCTGTCCATGCTGCAGGCGACCATTCGCCGCCTGGAAGGCCTGAAGGTCAGTCAGCCGTGCCTGATCTGCAACGAGGAGCACCGCTTCCTCGCTGCCGAACAACTGCGCACCCTCGGCATCGACGACGCCAGCATCCTGCTCGAACCCGTGGGCCGTAACACCGCCCCGGCGGTTGCCCTGGCAGCGATCAAGGCGCTGGAAAAGGAACACGATCCGGTGCTGCTGATCCTTGCCGCCGACCACCTGATCAAGGACGTCGACGCGTTCCACCGCGCCGTGGAAACCGCCCTGCCCTTCGCCCAGGCCGGCAAGTTGGTGACCTTCGGTATCGTGCCGACCCATGCCGAGACAGGCTACGGCTACCTGCAGAAAGGCGCCGCGGCGGGTGAAGGCGGCTTCACCGTCGCGAAGTTCGTCGAGAAGCCCGACAGCGAAACCGCCGAGCGTTACCTGGCCTCCGGCGAGCACTTCTGGAACAGCGGCATGTTCATGTTCCGCGCCAGCCGCTACCTCGAAGAACTGCAGCGCTGGCAGCCGGAGATTCTCGAAGCCTGCCGCCGTGCCACCGCGCAGAGCGAAGAAGACATGCACTTCGTGCGCATCGGCAAGGAGGCGTTCGCCGCCTGCCCGGAAGACTCCATCGACTATGCGGTGATGGAAAAGACCGAAGACGCCGTGATGGTGCCACTGGACGCCGGCTGGAGCGACATCGGTTCCTGGTCCGCCCTGTGGGACGTCAGCGACAAGGACGAGCAGGGTAACGTGCACAAGGGCGACGTGCTCAGCCACGACAGCCAGAACAACTACGTGCATGCTGACTACCGCCTGGTGACCACCGTCGGCGTAGAGGACCTGATCATCGTCGAGACCAAGGACACCGTCATGGTCGCGCACAAGGACAAGGCCCAGGAGGTCAAGCGCATCGTCGAGCAGCTCAAGCGCGAAGAGCGTTGCGAGCATCTCAACAACCGCGAAGTCTATCGTCCGTGGGGCATGTACGACTCCATCGACAACGGTGCGCGTTATCAGGTCAAGCGCATCACCGTGAAGCCTGGCGCCAAGCTGTCGGTGCAGATGCACCACCACCGTGCGGAGCACTGGATCGTGGTCAGCGGCACCGCACAGGTGACCAACGGCGACGAGACCTATATGGTTACCGAGAACCAGTCGACCTACATCCCGATTGGCCAGATTCATGCATTGGAAAACCCGGGCATGATTCCGCTGGAGCTGATCGAAGTGCAGTCCGGGACGTACCTGGGCGAAGACGATATCATCCGTTTCTCCGACAACTATGGCCGCGTCAAGGAACTCAAGGTTTCCGCGGCCTGAGGTCGGGCCAGCGCTCATGTGCGCCGGCGCCCATCACCGGGGCCCTCTGGGCCCCTTCGCCGGGTGGTTGACCACCCCTGCCATGGCTCTGCCAGTTCACACCCGATGGGGCAAGGAATGCCTTACATCTCGCTATCAAACGGATTTCTACAAGAACAAGCAAAGCGCGAAGCCCACGTGAACACACACCGGATAATTCTTCTACTTTCCGACAACGAGGCTCGCCCGTGAAAACTTCCAAACTCCTGTATGACCCCGTTATTCACAAACTGAAGTTGCTGGAAGAACATGATGTGACGCCGTTGCTCGAAGACTTGAGCACTCCGAAGAAACCGACCATCGTCGGCTTTCTCAATCAGCATGGCTACAACCTGATCCAGCAGGACAAGCGCGCGCGCCGCCACTTCCTGCAGATCAACCACCTGCTGCGCGACGGCATCGGCATCAAGCTGGCCTGCCAGTTGAACGGCCTGTCGCCCGGCGCCAACCTCAACGGTACCGATTTCATTCCGGCGCTGATCGAGCACGCCCTGCAGGACGAGCGCAGCGACCAGTACCAGTTGTTCGCCATGGGTACCTGCGAGCCGTGGACCGAGGAAGGCGCCAACGCCCTGTTCCGCGGTCGTGAGCACCACGCCATCGATGGTTTCCAGCCCGTGGAGCGCTATCTGGAATTCGTCCAGGAGAACCTGCAACCGGGCAAGATTCCGCTGATCGTGATGGGCATGGGCATGCCGCGCCAGGAAGAGATCGCCGTGACCCTGCAGCGCAACCTCAACCGCCCTGCCCTGATGATCTGCGGTGGCGCGATCCTGGATTTCGCCGCCCAGCGCTTCAACCGTGCGCCTGAAGTGTTTCGCAAGGTCGGCATGGAGTGGGCCTATCGCCTGCTGATGGAGCCGCGCCGCCTGTTCGCCCGCTATGTGCTGGGCATTCCGCAGTTCTTCTACTACATCGTGCGCAACGGCCGCGACAGCAAGGTCGCGGTCAGCGAGCAAGGTGCCTACGACCGAAAATCCTGAGCCGACTGCAGGAAGTAAAACGCCCGGACGAGTGCATCGTCTGGGCGTTTTTTGTGCTTCGCGGAATCTCAGGAAAATCAGTCTTGGCACCGGACTGGCAAATTTGTGTGCGTATCACTTACTGACTTGGCACTATCCGTTACCGCGTCTGCTGAACCTTTGTGTTGCGCCCCTTACGGGCGCCACACCTTTCTTGCTTGCCCAAGAAAGGTGTGCCAAAGAAGGGCACCCCGACATCCGGGTTTCGCTGCGCGAACTTCCCTCGCTCCGGCGCCGCTCCGGGGGCCGGCTTACATGGGCTCAAGTTCGGCGGCGTCTGTTTTTGCTTTTGAGCTGCGATCGCTCAGGCGACGCCCAAGTCCCCTTCAGGAGGCCGAATGGAATCGCCACGTAAGGGGCCGGGCGGGTAGCCATGAGCGACATGGATGTCGCGAGAGCTGCGATGGGCCAGGGATGGCCCTTCGCAGCGTGCCCCTGGAGTGGTGATGGAATGAGGGAACCCCGGCGCAGCCGGGGCCGGATGGTGGGGTGCCCTTCTCTTTGGTTACTTTCTCTTGGGCAAGCAAGAGAAAGTGACTCGCCCGTAAGGGGCGAAACCCATCAGGCCAGGCGGCGGGATAACGGAAAGTGCCAAGCCATCGGCAACGAACACTTACTTGCCAGTCCGGTCTCAACCAGTCGCTTCTCAACAGAGTTAAGAACCTTTATCTGGCTCGCTGGAAAAGGCAACGCAGCGGATGCCGCATCGCCCTTCTGCGTTATCGACCTGCGGCAACCGCGACCGGCTTCTCGCTACCGACGCTACGGCCCTGCTGGATCAGCGCGAACACCTCGTTCCACATGGCCTGGGTACGGGTCTTCAGCTCGGCGGAATGCGCGTTCAGGCGCGCGGACAGCGCCTGCATTTGCACCGGATCGGTAAGGTTGTCGAGGGCGCGGTTGAGTTCCTCGTCGCTCAGGTTGATGTCCAGCACGCCCTCGGAGAACCCGTAGTCGGCGAACAGCATCTGGTACTTGTGGCTCCAGCCGGTGGCCAGCGACGGCACGCCCTGGGACAGCGCACTGACCAGGCCGTGGAAGCGGCTGCCCAGGGTGCCACGGCAAGCGCCGAGGATGCCCTTGATGGCCAGCGGATCGGTCTCGCGCAGGATCGGCAAACCACCTACGGCCCTGGACACCTGCTCGGCCAGGCGCGCATCGCCCTCGCCTTCGTGGATCAGCAGGAACGGCTTGGCGCCACGCTCGACCAGCGCCTTGGCAGCGCGCTCGAGGAACGGCGCATAGCCCTTGGCGACGCTGTCGTCGGTCTTATCGAGCATGCGGCAGTTGGGCACCAGGCAGATCTGGTGGATCTCTGGGTCGAAATAGTCCGGCACCGGGCCCGAGATCAGGTTGGTGAAGTCCGGGGCGATCTTGATGTTGTCACGCTCGCCGACGATCTCGGTCAGGTAGTCGTAGGAGATCTGTTCACGGGCGAAGATCAGGTCGCAGTTGTCGACGAACGCCTTCACCGCCTCGCGGCTGCGTGGGTCACGGAATGGGCCGAACGCCTGGGGCAGCAGAATCACTTTGGAGCCCTGCTTCTTCCAGCGCTGGCTGGAGCGCGCCAGCTCCTCGGACAGGTCCGGGCCCCACTGGTCGCTGTAGGCGAAGCCGGCGGCGTCCAGCACCACGTTGATGTCCTTGTCGAGCACGATGCCGTACTGCTCGCGAATGCCGGCCGGCACCAGTGCCGCCAGGTCACCGAAGGGAATGCCCTTACGCCACAGCCAGGCCTTCTGGTACAGCCCCAGGGAAGCGCGATTGAAATAGGGATAGGGGCTATTGGCCCGGCCGGGCTCCATCACCACCTTGGCAGCCGGCATGTTCTTGCGCACTTGCTGCAGGGCGGCATGCAGCATCAGCGCAGCCCCCTTGTTGACGAAACCGGCTTTGCGAATCTCGACGTACATATCACGTTCTCCTGAATTCACGAATCAACTGGGGCACGCTTAGGAACACGTGCAGGCAAATACTCTTGGTCATCATGATGAACAGCGGCCGTGTCTTGCGTGACAGCAGCAAGCTCACGTAACCGGCGATGGAATAGGAAATCAGCGTCGCCCAGGCCGAGCCGACCACACCGTGACTCTGGATGAGGTAGTAATTGAGGACGATGTTGCTCAGCGCGCCTAGTCCCTGGGTGACCAGGGAAAAGATGAAGGCTTCCTCGATGATGATCCACTTGCTGAACAGCGCACGCATGAACACGAAGGTCGCGGCGAAGATGTGGATCGCCAGCACCGGGCCGGCATCGGCGTACTGGGCGCCATACAGCAGGTGCACGATCCAGTCGGAAAGGAAGAACACCACCACGGCCAGGGCGAAGGCCATGAAGAACAGCACGTCCAGCGCGACCTGCATGAAGCGGTTGTAGCCGGCGGTGTCGGTCTTGTGCAGGTCGATCATCTTCGGGAAGACCGACGCCATGAGAATGGTCGGGATCAGGTACCAGGCCTCGGATAGCCGCGACGCTGCCGAGTACACGCCCACGGCGTATTCGCCGAGCATGTACTGCAGCATAATCTGGTCGACCTTGAGGTAGATCACCGCCGACAGCGAGCCCAGGAAGATGAGGAAACTCTTCTTGAGCAGGGTCTTGCCCAATGGCCAGGAAAAGTCGAAGCGGAAATCGCGCTTGAGCATCACCGCGTAGCTGACCAGGATCGCCGAGGTGACCATGACCACCACCACGTGAGCCAGGGCGATGTACACCAGGCCCGCGCCGGCGATGGCCAGGATCATCTTCAGGCCGTTGCCGCCCAGCTGGCCGACGAAGCCGGCGACCGCCGCATACTTGGCCTGCACCCGCGCCTGGAACCAGTCGATGAGCATTTCGAACGGGGTGAAGAACAGCGCCAGGGCGGTGAACAGCAGCACCAGGAAGTTCTGGTCGTTGCCGAACAGGTAGGTGCTCATCATGATCGCGAAGGCGATCACCGAGCAGCCGACCTTGATCATGAATACCGTGGAGAGAATCTGGTCTTCGTTGTCCGGGTTGCTGCGCAGCTCCTTGACCACCAGGCCGGTGAGCCCCAAGTGCACGACGATGCTGAGCAATCCCAGCAGCGCCAGTGCGTAGTTCAGGTAACCGAAATCCTCGGGCCCCAGGTAGCGCGCCAGCACCACCGTGGTGGCCAGGCCGATGGCCAGCATGAGGAATTTCTCGGCCAGCATCCAGCCGGAATTGAGGAGGTACTTCATGCCCTCCTGGACACGCGAAGCACTCATCGAGCGGGCGACTCCAGGCGCATGTAGCTGCGGGCTTCCTCCAGCGAGAGCTTCTGCGAATACGGCACCAGGCCGGTATCGGCGGCATAGCCCAGAGAAATGAACATCACGATACGCTCGTCCGGGTCGAGCTTGAGCAGCTTGGCCGCCGCCTCTTCACGCTCGGGAATGTCCGGCCAGTTGATCGAGCACGACGACACGCCCTGAGTCTCCAGCGCGAACATGAAGGACATCGCCGCCAGGGCGCCGTCGATGTAGATCACGTGGCGATCGCGTACGTGCGGATAGGCGCGCAGGCGGCCGACCACGGCGACGATGGCCGGGAAGTTGTGGTCGAAACCGGCCACCCCCATGGGCAGGCGCGACGCCTGGGCCACCGATGCGGGATCGTCAAATACCACGAAGCGATAAGGCTGGCGGTTACAGGCACTCGGCGACTGCACGGCGACTTCCACGGCCTTGTCGATCACCTCGCGCGGCACCGGGCGGTCCTGTTGATACCAGCGCACCGAGCGACGCTTCATCGCCAGTTGACGCATGGCGGTGAAATCCACGCTCGGCGTGCTCACGTCGGCAGCGAACGGCACGCGCTCGGCGTCCGGATGACGCAGAGTTTCCGGCGAACCACTGGGGCGCTCGAAGCGGGCGAACTTCTCGCGGGCACGGTTGAGCACCGGGTGATCACCGGTGACGGCGAAGTATTCGGCGAGCACGTCATGGGCCCAGCTGACCTCGTCACGATCCACGTTGCCGTTGAGCGAGGCGATGTAGCTGTCCACGGTGTCATTGATGTAGTCGAGGGCGAACACCTGGCGCCGCGGCTGCATGATCAGGCCCTTCTCGATGCGGTGCACGGCGCGACGCAGGAAGTAGTTCACCGGCTCGGCGCCGGAGAGGTTCTGCTCATGCTGCAGGTGGCCGACCACTACCGCATAGGCTTCGCGGTCGAAGGCCGAGGAGAAGAACGAGTAATGGAAACGGCGCAACATGGCCGAGCGCGACAGCGCGCGGATCCAGCCCATGGCAAATTTTTTCTGCAAGGCCTTGAGGTTATCGATACTGTCCCGCGGCAAGACCTTCTTGAGGGATTCCTTCAACATTTTCATAGGCTGTGATTACCGTTCAATGGTTAATATCTCCCCCACAATCGCCGTAACGGTACGGCGACACTCGATTGATGGACGCTGGCAGTTAGCAACCGAACCGCACGCATCTGCACACCCGTGAATGCTCATTGAGGTCGTGCAGAGAGCAGCATCCCTTCCCTTGGCAACCCGCCGCTCGCACTGCTCCGCGGTTCGGGCACAGGCATAAAAAAACGGCTTCTGGTGCTGCAACGGTTCGACATCCAACCCGATGCTTCGAGGGTGTTGGAGGCGGCGTTCTGGGGTGCCGCTATTCGTTGTCAGGGTTTAGGACTACGGAGCAACACTTTGATTCCGCATCCGCATGCTTTGCGTGAAAAAAGTTGCCGAAAGGCCGTGGTAGCGCGCCGCGAGCGCTCAGGATCGAGCTGGCAACAGCTCGCCAAGGGTTTCGCCCAGCTCGCGCATTGAGAATGGTTTGGCGATGCTTTTCAGCGCAGGCGCCGCAGCCAGCTGGCCGATATCCGCTGCAGCGACGACCAGCAGAACCGACAATCCGGGGCGCACACCCTGCGCCGCCTTGGCTAGCTGAACACCGCTGATCCCGGGCAGGCTGACATCGGTAATCAACAGATCGAACGCCTCGCGATCGAGCAGATCGAGCGCTGCCTGCGGGTCGGCGGCATTGATCAGATCATGGCCGCGTTCGGCCGCTACCTCGCCAACCAAGAGGCACACCGAAGAATCGCTCTCGACCAGCAGGATGCGCGACCGCGCCTGTGGTGCCTCGTTGGCTGGCCTGTCGGCCTCGCGGGCCGGCGCCTCTACCATCGGCAGGTACAGACGCACCGTGGTGCCTACCGCGGGCTCGCTGTGAATGGTCACCTGGCCGCCGCTCTGGCGTGCGAAGCCATGCACCATGGGCAGCCCCAGACCACTGCCCTGACCGACCGACTTAGTGGTGAAGAAGGGATCGAAAGCCCGCTCCAGGGTTTCGCTGCTCATGCCACTGCCGGTATCCGACAGGGCGATCAGCAGATAGCGGCCGGCTTTCAGGTCCGGCAAGGCCGCGCGGTTTTCCTGCTGCAGATCGACGAGCGACGTATGCAGGCCGATCTGCCCGCCGTCCGGCATGGCATCACGGGCATTGAGGGCCAGGCTGAGCATCGCACTTTCCAGCTGCCGTGCATCGGCAAGCACGCGCACGGCGCCGTGCCGATAGTCGCCCTGCAGGGAGATACCATCGCCGATGGAACGCCTGATCAGCGCCTCGAGCGATACCAGCAGCGGCCCCACTTCGATGGGACGCGCTTCCAGCGGCTGACGATGGGAAAGCGTCAGCAAGCGCTGGGTCAGCGCACTGGCGCGATCGGCGGAAATACTGGCAGCCTCGATGAAGCGCGGCAGATCATCGAAGCGACCGGCGGACACATGCCGCTTCATGATGTCGAGCGCGCCGATGACGCCGGTCAGCATGTTATTGAAGTCATGGGCCACTCCATCGACTACCGATTCGACGGCGTCCATCCGCTGGCTCTGCTGCAGAGCCAGCTCCTCGTCGGACGAGCGTCGTTCAGAATCCGCTCGTGAACGGCCCTTCAGCGCCACCACCGCGCTGCACAGGGCGCGAGCGGTGAAAGGTGGCTCCACCAGCAAGGTGGAGGCGCGGCCGGCCAGCGGAGGCAGCTGAGTATGGCCGGCAACGCCGAGAATCACTATCGCAACGGCGGATTCGGTAAGCCGGGCAAGCTGCGCATTGTCCGCTCCAGCGAGCATCTGCTCGGCCAGCAGCACGGTATCGACCCGCCCATCCAGGGCATCGAAGATTGCACCAAGATCGTGGACTACACGGCAGGTCGCGCCCAGAGGTTCGAGCAGCGGCATCAGTTGGTGGGACGCGTGGCTGCAGATCAGGATGCTCATCGCCGGACTCCCCGCATCGACCCCAGTGCGCTCATGCAGCGTCTGGGCGAACTTCTTGGCAGCACGCCCAGCAGTGACCAGACGATCACGGCCACCCCTTCGCGATACCGCCTTCGCGATGGGCAATCCGGCATCGACCGACGCCCGCCCTGCACCTTCATCCATGGATTTCGCACTCTCGACACACGACTTTCTTCGCGGCGCATGAATACGCGCCTCGGCCTGCGCAGCGTTCGACCGCTACGGCCAGGAGGCGTTCCGCTTGTGGAGAGGAGAACGAGGGAGTTGCCGGGCAGGTAAGCTGCGATCAGCTCGGGCCGATCAGTTCCTTGACCTTGGCGATGACCAGATTGATATCGAAAGGCTTGTCGAACACCGCGGCGAACAGCTCGGGGCTGGCGCGCCCGACGCTGCCCTGGGCGCCGCTCATGAGAATGATCGGCAGCTCCGCCGAGCCAGGCCTGGCGCGAACGGCCCGGGCGAATTCGAGACCGTCCATGACCGGCATCATGAAGTCCGTGATCACCAACTCGGGGCGCTCACGGTCGAGCACCTCGAGGCCGCGACGGCCATTGCTGGCCTTCACCACCATGTAGCCTTCGTCTTCCATGGCATAGCCGAGAATATCCGCTATCAGGTATTCGTCGTCGACTATCAGGATGGTTGTCATAGTTCTTCGGCTCGGTCAGGCACACATGGCTCAGGCGTCCTGCGCAGGGACGGCATTGCCCGACAGCGCACCAGCCGCATGTCTGAAGGCCTTGCTGAGTTCAATACCATGATCACTGATGACCACTTCCAGGAGCGAGGGATCGTAACGGCTGTCCCTCATCTTAAGTATGGACAGGAGCCGCTTTAGTTCAGCGTCTTTTTCCACGAAGCGCATGAGGATCAGGTTGTCGACGATGCTGGATAACTCCGGCGCCGGCGCGTTGATCTCGGCGGCGAAAAGGTCGCGCATTTCCCAGGTGGCGAACACCGTGACACCCATGGCGCGCAGTTGGCTCATCAATGCGCTGAAGAACTCGATCAGGCGCGCGCTGCCGGTGGCCACACGGGCCATGCCACCGAGGCTGTCGATATGCAGGCGCTTGATGCCCTTCTCGCGCACCGCCTTGATGACCCGAGCGCCGAGGCCGTCGAGCAGCCCTTCGGTAGTTGGCTGCCACATGATGTGCAGCGCGCCGCTGGCTTCCAGTGCATTCAGGTCGATGCCCAGGGCCTGGGCCTTGAGGCGCAGGCGCTGGGGCGTTTCATAGAAGCCGAAATGCAGGCCCGGCTCCTCGACAGTGGACTGCGCCAGGAAATTCAGCCCCAGGGTGGTCTTGCCGACGCCCGCCGGTCCCATGATCAGGGTGACCGACGACGCCGACAGGCCACCACCGACCAGGTCGTCCAGGCTGGGTATGCCGCTGGAGACGCGCTGCAGCGTATCGCTGTCCGGTTGGCTCGGATGGCTGTACAGGCTCTCCAGACGCGGATGAATGACCAGCCCATCATCGGTGATCTCGCACTCATGCAGGCCGGACAGGGCGCCGCTGCCGCGGGTCTTGCGCAGGTGAATACGGCGCACCGAGCGGGCTCCGAACAGCTCTTCGCCCAATTCGATCACGCCATCGACCATGGTATGTTCGGGGCTGCCGTCGTCCAGCCGCGAGCTGGTCAGGAACAGCACCGTGCAGCCGGCAAAGGCCGCATGGCCCTGCAGTTCGGAGATGAACTTCTTGGTGTCGATCTGGTTCTCCGCCTTGGAGCGGGCGTTGAGCAGGCCGTCGACGATCAGCAAGGTGGCCTTCTGGCGACTGATCTCGCGCCGCAGCAACTTGACGACCTCGTCGAGCCCCTCGTTTTCCAGCGTGTCGAAGGCGCTGACGAACTGGATCTCGGCGCCGACCTTGGTCGGGTCGAAGAAGGTCATCGTCGAAAGGAATTGAAAGAGCCTTTCGTGAGACTCTGCCAGCAGGGTGGCCACCAGAACGCGGCCCCCGTCGCGCACGTGGTTGAACGCGACCTGGTTGGCGAGAATCGTCTTGCCTGAGCCGGGCCGCCCCTGAACGATATAGGATGCGCCGGCCACCAGACCGCCCTTCAACAGAGCGTCAAGTCCCTCGATCCCACTTTGCAGGCGTTGTAGCTGTTCCAAGATCTGGCTTGCCTCAGTCGAATTTACGCAAATATGGCCTGGGTCGATACACGCGCTTCCCAAGCCCCGCAGCGCTGGCTGAAAAAGTGATTGGCGATACTACCATGTTCATGCCGGCGCATCTGCCGCCTGAGTGGAGGATGCCGGCAGGTACAGTTCCATGATCGTTCCCTGGCCGCTCACGCTCTCGACCTGCACCCCGCCACCCGCCTGGCGGGCAAAACCATACACCTGGCATAGCCCGAGGCCGGTGCCCTTGCCGACGTCCTTGGTGGTGAAGAACGGCTCGAACAGGCGTGGACGAATTGCTGGGTCGATGCCGCAACCCTGGTCCGCCACGGCGATCACCACGAAGGCGCCGTGCAGGCCGTCCACCTCCCCCGTCAGTTGGCGGTTACGTGCCTGCAACTGCACCGTGCCGACACCGCCCATGGCATCGCGGGCATTGAGAACCAGATTGAGCAGGGCCATTTCCAGCTCGCTGGGGTCCAGTTCCACGGTGTGCAAGGCATCGTCCACTTGCATCTGCAGGGTCATGGTTCTGGGCAGCGCCTGGCTGAAGAAGGTGGCGGCCGAATCCAGCAGTTCGTTGAGGTTGACCTGGCGGCTGTGCTTGGGCTCGCTGCGGGCAAAGGTCAGCAGGTTGCGGGTCATCTGCGCGCCCCGCTCGCCGGCCGTCTGGATGTTGTCCAGCAGGCTGGCCAGGCGCTCGGGATCGTCGGTACGGCTGGCCAGCTTGGCGGCACCGAGGATGATGGTCAGCAGGTTGTTGAAATCGTGGGCCATGCCGCCGCTCAACTGGCCGAGGGCTTCCAGCTTCTGGGCCTGGAACAGCTGGGCGCGCAGCGCGTCATAGCGGCCTTCGGCTTCGCGGCGGTCGGTGATGTCGCGGGTGATCTTGGCCAGGCCGATGACCTCGCCCTGCTCGTTGCGAATCGCATCGATCACCACCAGCGCCCAGAAACGCGTGCCGTCCTTGCGCACCCGCCAGCCTTCGTCCTGGGCCCGGCCTTCGCGCAGCGCCCGTTCGAGCAGGTAGGCGGGCTTGCCTGCACAGCGGTCTTCGTCGGTGTAGAAAACGGACAGGTGCTGGCCGATCGCCTCGGCTGCGTCGTAGCCCTTGATACGCGCCGCGCCGGCGTTCCAGGACACCACGAAGCCGGCGGGATCGAGCATGAAGATGGCGTAGTCGACCACCGCCTGAACCAGCATTTCATAGTGGCGCTCGGTCAGGGTGCCTGGCGAGAGAGGCGCAAACTGGCTGTTCATGATGGCCCGTTCCAGGCGGCGATGGAGGTGCAGTGTAGTCCGCGACCGATGCCGAGTGACAGTGAGTTGTACCATCCGTCCATCTCGTGGCGATTGCCAGATGACGGGCGGCCTGATATCTGTATAAAAAAACAGTACCCTGCCTGCCTCATGTCTTCAAGCATCGACCCGCGTTTCTATTACCTGCACAACTTTCGCAAGGCCCTGGCCTGGATCGGCGATCGCCATGCCGACCTGCTCGACGCCCGCGAACAGGCCTTCCTGCAGGCCTTCGATGCCCTCGACTGGTCGGCCCAGGCCCTGCTGGTACGGATGATCATGCGCAAGGGCGTGCACTTTCGCGCCAGCAAGCTCAATTACGAGGAGATCGGTTGCTGCCGCCGGGCCGCTGCGGCGCTGATCGCCACTGGCTGGGTGCTCGACGATGCGCCGTTGCCACTCGACGAGCTGCTGGCCCTGCTGCGCAAGGACGAGATCGTCGCCAGCTTCGCCGCCCAGCTCAGCGACCGGCGCGCTCGCAAGGACGATCTGGCCCTGCAACTCGCCGAGCAGTTCCAGGCCAGCCAGTCGTTCGCCGCCTGGTGCCCGGCACTCGACGACGCCCTCTACAGCCTGACCATCGATGACCTGAGCGAACGCCTGCGCCTGATGTTCTTTGGCAACCTGCGCCAGGAGTGGTCGGAGTTCGTGCTCGCCGACCTGGGCATCTTTCGCTACGAGCGGGTCGACTTCCCGGCGGACTCGCGGGCCCTGCGCTGCCGCGAGGACGTCGACGACTACCTGCACCTGCAGCGCTGCCGCGAAGTCTTCGAAGCCGGTGAAATCAGCGATGAACTGCTCGCCTGTATCGATGCGCGTCGCTACGACAATCCCTACATCGCCGAGCGCCGCGCCAAGCTGCTGTTTCGCATCGGCCAGCATCTGGAACGCTGCGCAGCGTTCGATCTGGCCCTGCAGGTTTACGCCAGCAGCGGTTATGGCGCTGCGCGGCAACGGCGTATCCGCGTGCTGGAGCGCACCCTGCAGCACCGCGAGGCCTTCGAGCTAGCCAGCCAGGCCGTGGCCGATCCGGTCAGCGACGGCGAGCTGCAACTGGCCGAACGGGCCCTGCTGCGCCTGGCCCGTCACCTGGGTTTGCCGACGCAAAAGCGCAGCAAGGCGCAGGCCCCAGCGCGACTGGATCTGCAATTACCCAGAACGCCCATGCTGTCGGTCGAGCAGCGGGTGCAGCTGCACCTGCAGCGCACCGAGGCACCGGTGCATTACGTCGAGAACACGCTGATCTGCAGCCTGTTCGGGCTGCTCTGCTGGCCGGCGATCTTCGCCGCCATTCCCGGTGCGTTCTTTCATCCGTTCCAGCATGGCCCGGCGGATCTGCTCACCGCCGACTTCTACCCACGCCGCCGCGCGCTGTTCGCCGAGTGCCTGGCGCAGCTCGATGATCAACGCTATCGCGACAGCATTCGCCAGGCCTACCGCGACAAGTTCGGCATCCAGTCGCCGTTCGTGCACTGGGGCGTGCTCAGCGAAACGCTGCTCGAACAGGCCCTGGACTGCTTGCCGGCGGCGCATTTGCAGGCCTGGTTCCGGCGCCTGCTCGGCGATATCCAGGCCAACCGCTCGGGCATGCCGGATCTGATCCAGTTCTGGCCCGAAGAGAAGCGCTACCGGATGATCGAGGTGAAAGGACCCGGCGATCGGCTGCAGGACAACCAGCGGCGCTGGCTGGCGTTCTGCGCCGAGCACGACATGCCGGTGGACGTCTGCTACGTGCAGTGGGCCGACGCGTGAGCTATCGCGTGGCGGTGCGCGCCCTGTGCGAGTTCACCGCCAAATGCGGCGACCTCGACCTGCGCTTCACGCCCTCGCCCACCGCCCAGGAGGGCATGGCCGGTCACGCCACGGTGGTTGCCCGGCGCGGCGAACACTATGAGGCGGAAGTGCCCTTGGCCGGGGAATTCGCCACCTTGCAGGTGCGCGGCCGGGCCGACGGCTTCGACCCGCTGAGCAACCTGCTCGAGGAGATCAAGACCCACCGCGGCGACATCGCCCGGATTCCCGACAACCACCGCCAGCTGCACTGGGCCCAGGCACGAGTGTACGGCTGGCTGCTCTGCCAGAGCCGCGGCCTTCCGCAGATCGACCTCGCCGTGGTGTATTTCAACGTGCTGACCCAGAAGGAAAGCGTATTTCGCGAAACCCGCACGGCCGCCGAGCTGCAGGCGTTTTTCGAGACGCTGTGCCAGCGCTTCATCACCTGGGCCGAGCAGGAACAGGCACACCGCCTGAGCCGTGACGCCGCGCTGAGCGAGCTGCGTTTTCCCCACACCGAGTTCCGCCTCGGCCAGCGGCAACTGGCCGAAGCGGTGTACCGCGCCGCCCGTGACGGCCATTGCCTGATGGCCCAGGCCACCACCGGCATCGGCAAGACCCTGGGCACGCTGTTTCCGCAGCTCAAGGCGTTCCCGGAAAAACAGCTCGACCGTTTGTTCTTCCTGACCGCCAAGACCCCAGGCCGCCAGTTGGCGCTGCACGCCCTGCAGATTCTGCGCGGCGACGCCCTGCCCCTGCGGGTGCTGGAACACGTGGCGCGGGACAAGGCCTGCGAACACCCGGACAAAGCCTGTCATGGCGAATCCTGCCCGCTGGCTCGCGGTTTCTACGACCGCTTGCCAGCAGCTCGCCAGGCGGCAGTGGAACGCGTCTGGCTGGACCAGGCTGCGGTGCGCGAGATCGCCCTGCAGCATGAAGTATGCCCCTACTACCTGAGCCAGGAGCTGACTCGCTGGGCCGACGTGGTGGTGTGCGACTACAACTATTACTTCGACCTCAGCGCCCTGCTCTACAGCCTCACGCTGATCAACGAATGGCGGGTGACGCTGCTGGTGGACGAAGCCCACAACCTGATCGAGCGCGCCCGGCGCATGTACAGCGCCGAACTCGACCAGGCACGCTTCGAGGCCATGCGCAGCAACGCACCCAAGGGCCTGAGCGCGGTACTGACGCGCATCAGCCGGCACTGGAAGCAGCTGCACAAGGAGCAGCGCGAGGATTACCAGACCTATCCGCAGCCGCCGGACCTGCTGCTCCTGTCCCTGCAGAAAGCGGTCAGCGCGCTCACCGACCACCTGACCGACCAGCCCACCGGCAACGATGGCGAGCTGCTGCAGTTCTATCTCGACGCCATGGCTTTCTGCCGGCTGACCGAAGCCTTCGGGCCCCATTCGCTGTTCGATATCACCCGCAAGCAGGATCTGCGCAAGCGCAGCCACTCGGTGCTGTGCCTGCGCAACGTGGTGCCGGCGCCCTTCCTGGCCCCGCGTTTCGAGGACAGCCACAGCACCACGCTGTTCTCCGCCACTCTGAGCCCGGCCCGCTACTACGCCGATCTGCTCGGCCTGCCCGAGGCGACGCCGTGGGTGGATGTCGAATCACCGTTCCAGGCGGCGCAACTCGAGGTACAGGCGGTGAGCAACCTGTCGACCCGCTACCAGCACCGCGAGCGCTCCCTGGCGCCCATCGTGGCGCTGATGGCGCGGCAGTTCAGCGAGCGCCCGGGCAACTACCTGGCGTTCTTCAGCAGCTACGCCTACCTGCAGCAGGTGCTGGAACTGTTCGACCACCAGCACCCGCAGCTCACGCGCTGGGTGCAGGCGCGGCAGATGGATGAAGGCGAACGCCAGCAGTTTCTCCAGCGCTTCGAGCCCGGCGGCCAGGGTATCGGGTTCGCGGTGCTCGGCGGCGTGTTCGGTGAAGGCATCGACTTGCCGGGTGACCGGCTGATCGGCGCCTTCATCGCCACCCTGGGGCTGCCGCAGATCAACCCGATCAACGAGCAGATCAAGCTGCGCATGGCCGAGATGTTCGGCAGCGGCTACGACTACACCTATCTGTACCCCGGCTTGCAGAAGGTCGTGCAGGCTGCCGGGCGGGTAATCCGCACGCCCCAGGACAGCGGCGTGGTGCACCTGATGGACGACCGTTTCACCCAGCCCGAGGTGCGTGCCCTGCTGCCGGGCTGGTGGCAGGTGCAACGCAGCCGGGTACCGCAAACGCCCATGCCGGCGATGATCCGGCAACCGACGCCGCGCCCGCAGCCGGCGTCAGCCCAGCAGTTGCCCGTCCTCGGCCAACGCGGCCTTTTCGACCCCCCCGCCTGAAAACCGGCCGGCAGCCACTTGCCGCCCGTGGCAAAAGCCTGCCTTTCGAGCATCGGCACCTTAAAAAATAGCCATATATATCAGACAGTTACTGCAACGCAACGGCATGGCACAGGCCTTGCTGAGCTACAGGCTCACGGTCAAGGAGGCACGCCATGAGCATCATCGGTTCGCTCACCCACTACGGCATGAGCACTGCGCTGCAGCGCACCCGCGCCGAGGAACTGGACTTCAAGAAAAGCAGCGATGCAGCCTTGCTCGTCGAGCCCGGCAAACCCCGCGAGAACGAGCGGGTCGCACCGGCGTTCAAGAGCGATGAGGCCAACGCCCACCAGCAGGCGTACGACGAGGCCTTCGCGCGGATGCTCGTCACCCTCAACAGCACGGCCAACCCGCCCAACGGTGGCGATGGGCAGAGCGCGGGCGCGCTGTCGACCGGCGACGAGGCTAAAGCCCCGGCCAAGCCGAGCGCCGTGGATGAATTCATGGCCTACATGGCCATGACGCCGGCGGAGAAGATGCGCGACAAGATTCTCAAGGAAGTCGGCATGACCGAGGAAGAACTGGAGAACCTGCCCCCTGAGCAGCGCGCCGCAGCGGAGCGGGAAATCGCCGAAAAGATGCAGACCCTCCAGGAACTGCAGGCTGCGCAGGATGAACAAGGCACCCTGCACGAGCATGCCTGATCAGCGCAGGCGGCCGACCATCTGGCCGATCACGCCGAGCATGTCGGCGGCCAGCTTCATCGAACGCTCGCCATTCCAGCCGGTCGTTGGATTCGGCGTGTCGTCATGGTCCTTGAAGGGCATCTCCAGGGTGAACGACAGGCAGTCGAACTCCTGCCCGACTGCATTGCAGGCCAGGTTCAGATTGGCCTGGCCTGGCGCACTGCGCGGGTAGCCGAAGCGCGTCTGGAACTCGGCGCCGCTGCCCACCAGGCGCTGGCGAAACTCGGTTTCCAGAGCCCCCAGGCGTGGCGTGAAGCCCGGGTTGCCTTCGCAGCCGGCGGTGAACACATGGGGAATTTCCTCGTCGCCGTGGATATCCAGAAACAGGTCCACGCCCACCTCGCGCATCGCCTGCTGCACGAACAGCACTTCCGGGCTGCGCTCGGCACTCGCCGACTGCCACGCGCGGTTCAGGTCCTGCCCCGCTGCATTGGTACGCAAATGGCCACGGAACGCGCCGTCCGGATTCATGTTCGGCACCAGGTACAGATCGGCCTGCTGCAGCAAGGCGTCCAGTTCACCATCGCCGGCATCGCCGAGGCGTCTGACGATGCCCTCCATGAACCATTCGGCCATGTGCTCGCCAGGATGCTGCTGGGCGATGATCCATACTCTGCGCGTCGCGCCCCCATGGCGATGCACGCGCAGCAATTCGATGTCGCGGCCCTCGAGGCTGCGCCCGCAGGCATGCAATTCGACACCCGGCAAAGCAAGCGCCTGCTCGATCAGCGCGGCATGTCGTGCGCGGCTGTAGGGCTCGAAGTAGGCGAACCAGATCTGCGCCTGCTCAGGCTCCAGACCGAAGTGCAGCGCGCCATTCTCGAAACGGCTCGGCACCCGGAACCAGGTCTGCTGATCGTACGAGGCGGCGGCGTTGTAGCCCGTCCAGGCATGGCTGTAGGCCGACTGCCCGGCATTGATGATGCTGAAGTCGTGGCGCGCGCCGGGAGTCAGGCCCTCGACGTGGAAGTGAAACCATTGGAAATGGTCGCTGTTGAGGTCCTTGCGCATAGCCAGCAGCACCTTGTGCGGGTCGCTGGCGTCCTGCACGAGGATGTTGCCGCTGTCGAAATCCGAACTGATCTTCATGGCTCTGCTCGTTGCTGTGTTCACGGTGGCCGCAGCATCGCAGGTTCCCGGCGCCGAGGAAATGCACAGACGACGATTGCAGCGCGCGGTGCGCCACCGCACACTGGACACTTTCATTTACCGAATCAGCGGAGCTACCGTGTCCCTAGCCGATGACCCAAACCGCCAGCACGTGCTGGACGCCGCCGACGCCCTGGATTGCACGGTCTATCGCCCGGACGAGGACGACCTGGACGCCGAGGAAGAAGACCTGGGCGATGCCAAGGTGCTGTTCACCGGCCCCTTCGAGCCGCCCCAGAAATGGGACGCCGCCGAGCGCGAGGATTACTTCGACGGCACCGACCCGGCACTGTTCGTCACCGCGCTGATCGCCTGCGAAGCCAAGCCGGGCTCCAAGGCCTTTTTCACGCCCCAGGCCGGTGATCTGCTGGCCGCCATGAACGCGGGCAAGGTCGAGATGTACTTCGTTTGCGAGCGCCTCGACGACGAGAACGGCAGCAGCTACGTGCTGATCCGTGACGATGAGACCGACTGAATCGCGCCGCCAGCAGGCATAAAGGTTCATCGCGTTTTCACGTGGAGAAGACGCTTGACACCGGACTGGCAAGTTTGTGTGCGTATCGCTTACTAGCTTGGCACGATCCAATACCGTGTCTGCTGAACGTTTAGGTTGCGCCCCTCACGGGCGCCACACCTTTCTTGCTTGCCCAAGAAAGGTGTGCCAAAGAAGGGCACCCCGACATCCGGGTTTCGCTGCGCGAAACTTCCCTCGTTCCGGCGCTGCTCCGGGGGCCGGCTTACATGGGCCATCCCTGGCCCATTAAGCCTCTCGCCGCATCCATGCGGCTCGCTCCCCTACGCAACACCTGCACTCGGCCTCCTGACGGGACCGGAGCGCGAGCTTGCAAGGTTTCCACAGGCTCAAGCTTGGCGGCGTCTGCTTTTGCTCTTGAGCTGCGATCGCACAGGTGACGCCCAAGTCCCCTTCAGGAGGCCGAATGGAATCGCCACGTAAGGGGCCGGGCGGGTAGCCATGAGCGACATGGATGTCGCGAGAGCTGCGATGGGCCAGGGATGGCCCTTCGCAGCGTGCCCCTGGAGTGGTGATGGAATGAGGGAACCCCGGCGCAGCCGGGGCCGGAT
>CBIFVM010000034.1:0-45275 GCA_966186235.1 uncultured Pseudomonas sp. | reverse complement strand
GGCCGACCGTAATGAGGTGGTGCTCGAGGCGCCGCCCGGTGCCGGCAAGACCACTCGCGTGCCGCTGGCGGTGCTCGACCAGCCCTGGTTGGCCGGGCAGCGCATCATCATGCTCGAACCGCGGCGCCTGGCAGCTCGTGCTGCGGCCGAGCGGTTGGCCAGTGAGTTGGGGGAAAAGGTCGGCGAGACGGTGGGCTATCGCATCCGCCTGGACAGCAAGGTGGGGCCGAACACGCGCATCGAAGTGGTGACCGAGGGCATCCTCGCCCGGCGCCTGCAGGACGACCCGGCGCTGGAAGGCGTCGGGCTGGTCATCTTCGATGAATTTCACGAGCGCAGCCTGGATGCCGATCTGGCCCTGGCGCTGACCCTCAACGGTCGGGCGATGTTTCGCGGCGCCGACAGTGGCGAGGCGCCGCTCAAGGTTCTGCTGATGTCCGCGACCCTGGAAGGCGAGCGCCTGGCAGGGTTGCTGGGTAACGCGCCAGTGCTGCGCAGCGAAGGGCGCATGTTCCCCGTGGATATCCGTTGGGGCGCGCCCTGGCAGGCGGGTGAGTGGTTGGAGCCCAGAGTGCTGCAGACGGTATTGCAGGCGCTGGACGATGAGCCCGGCAGCCTGCTGGTGTTTCTTCCCGGCCAGGCGGAGATTCACCGCGTCGCCGAGCAGTTGGAGCAAGCGCTGGGCGGGCGCAGCGACGTTCGCGTCTGTCCGCTGCATGGCGAGCTGGAACTGTCGGCCCAGCGTGCGACCATCGAGCCGGCGCCATCCGGGCTGCGCAAAGTGGTGCTGGCCACCAATATCGCCGAGACCAGCCTGACCATCGACGGCGTACGCGTGGTGGTCGACGCCGGGCTGGCACGCGTCCCACGTTTCGACCCGGGCAGCGGCATGACGCGCCTGGATACCACGCGTATTTCCCGCGCCTCGGCCACCCAGCGCGCCGGCCGTGCCGGGCGTCTGCAACCAGGCGCGTGCTATCGGCTATGGTCCCAGGCTCAGCATGAGCAACTGCCTGCGTATTCCTCAGCGGAAATCCTTCAGGCCGACCTGGCGGGCCTGGCGCTGCAGCTGGCGCGCTGGGGCGTCGACGTGGATGAGTTGGTCTGGCTCGACCCGCCGCCCGCTGCCGCCTACGCCCAGGCGCGCGATCTGTTGCAACGCCTCGGCGCGCTCGACGAACGTGGCGTGTTGACCGCCCACGGCCAGTCCATGGCCGAGCTGCCGGCTCACCCGCGTATCGCCCATCTGTTGCTGCGCGGGCAGGCGCTTGGACTTGGTGGGCTGGCCTGCGACCTGGCGGCCCTGTTGGGTGAGCGCGATATCCAGCGAGGTGGCGGGGCCGACCTGCACAGTCGCCTGGCGCTGCTGTCCGGCGAGAGTCGGGCGGAGCGTGGCGCCAATGGCGGCGTGCAGCGGGCACGACAACTGGCCAAACAGTTTCAGGGCTACCTACGCCGGGTGCCGGTCAGCGAGACGGTGAGCGACCCCGAGCATGGCCGCTGGCTGGGCGCTTTGCTGGCGTTCGCCTACCCGGATCGCATCGCCCGTCAGCGCCGTGAGGGCAGCGCCGAATATCGCCTGGCCAACGGGCGTGCCGCGCAGTTCGCCGAGGCCGACGCGTTGATGAAGCACACCTGGCTGGTGGTCGCCGATCTGGGCAGTCGCCAGGGCCAGCGTGAGGAGCGCATCTACCTCGCTGCTGAGCTTGAGCCCGCGCTGTTCGACTCGGTGCTGGCCGAGCAGGTCAGCAGCCAGGATCTGCTCGAATGGGACGAACGCGAAGGCGTGCTGCGTGCCGAGCGGCAGCGCAAGATCGGTGATCTGGTGCTCTGCAGCGAGGCCTTGCCGGGGTTGGACGCCGAGGCGCGCACCCACGCGTTGCTCGGCCTGGTACGACGCAAGGGGCTGGCGTTGCTGCCGTGGACGCCCGATCTGCGTCAGTGGCAGGCGCGGGTGATGCTGTTGCGCGGCCTCGATCTGCAAAGCCAGGCAGCCAGCGAATGGCCGGATGTCTCGGACGAGGCGCTGCTGGCCACTCTGGAAACCTGGCTGGCGCCGTACCTGGGCAAGGTCACCCGGCTAAGCCACTTCGGCAATCTCGACCTGCACGCGATGCTGCAAACCCTGTTGCCCTGGCCGCTGCCCCAGCGCCTGGACGAGTGGGCGCCGCGTAGCATCGCCGTGCCGTCTGGCTCACGTATCGGTGTGGATTACAGCGAGCACCCGCCGGTGTTGGCGGTGCGTCTGCAGGAGCTGTTCGGCCTGGCGGAGACGCCGCGCATCGCCAATGGCCGGCAGCAGGTGTTGCTGCACTTGCTATCCCCGGCGCGACGGCCTGTGCAGGTGACCCAGGACCTGGCCAACTTCTGGCGCACCACTTACGCCGAGGTGAAGAAGGATTTGAAGGGGCGTTATCCGAAGCACTATTGGCCCGACGACCCGCTGATCGCCGAGCCGACGGCGCGGGCCAAGCCGCGCAAGTAGCGCCCCGTTCTACAGAGCGCCCACTGTGAATGGCCTGGCGTAGAGCGCAGCGATGCCCTGGGTTGTGATGCCCCGGTGCCGCCGCGCTCGCCACTTGCGATGGCGCTGCTCAGCGCACCAGGCAGGGCTTCTTGTTATCGAAGGTCCAGCCGCTGATCAGGTACTGCATGGCCACCGCGTCGTTGCGCGCGCCGAGGCCCATGCCCTTGTAGCACTCGTGGGCCTTGGCCACGGCGTCCATGTCCAGCTCCACGCCGAGGCCGGGCTTTTTCGGCACCTGCACGAGGCCGCCTTCGATACGCAGCGGCTCCTTCGTCAGGCGCTGGCCGTCCTGCCAGATCCAGTGGGTGTCGATGGCGGTGATCTTGCCCGGCGCGGCCGCTGCCACGTGGGTGAACATGGCCAGGGACACGTCGAAATGGTTATTCGAGTGCGAGCCCCAGGTCAGACCCCAGTCGTTGCACATCTGCGCCACGCGCACCGAACCCTGCATGGTCCAGAAGTGCGGGTCGGCCAGGGGGATGTCCACCGATTGCAGCTGGATCGCATGGCCCATCTGGCGCCAGTCGGTGGCGATCATGTTTGTGGCGGTCGGCAGGCCGGTGGCGCGACGGAACTCGGCCATCACCTCACGGCCGGAATAGCCGTTCTCGGCGCCACAGGGGTCTTCGGCATAGGCGAGCACGTGATGCTGGTCGCGGCACAGGCGGATGGCTTCCTGCAGTGACCAGGCGCCGTTCGGGTCCAGGGTGATGCGTGCTTCCGGGAAGCGCTCGGCCAGGGCGGTGACCGCTTCGATTTCCTCATCGCCGCGCAGCACGCCGCCCTTGAGCTTGAAGTCCTTGAAGCCATAGCGCTCATAGGCGGCTTCGGCGAGGCGTAGCACGCCCCGGGCATCCAGTGCTTCTTCGTTGCGCACCTGGAACCAAGCGTTGTCGGCATCGGCTTCCTGGCGATAGGGCAGGTCGGTTTTCTTGCGGTCGCCGACGTAGAACAGGTAGCCGAGCATTTCCACGGCATCGCGCTGCTGGCCTTCGCCGAGCAGAGCGGCGACCGGCACGTCCAGGTACTGGCCGAGCAGGTCGAGCAGGGCGGCCTCGACGGCGGTGACCGCATGGATGGTGATGCGCAGGTCGAAGGTCTGCAGGCCGCGGCCGCCGGAGTCACGGTCGGCGAAGGCCTGGCGTACCTGGCCGAGCAGTTTCTGGTACTGGCCGATGGGCTGGCCGAGCAGCAGTTGGCGGGCGTCTTCCAGGGTCTGGCGAATGGCTTCGCCGCCCGGAACTTCGCCGACGCCGACGTGGCCGGCGTTGTCACGCAGGATCAGCAGGTTGCGGGTGAAGAACGGCGCATGGCCGCCGCTCAGGTTGAGCAGCAGGCTGTCGTGCCCGGCGACGGGGATGACTTCCAGGGCGGTGATGACCGGGGTACCTGCATGGGCGTTGTTATTGTTCATCGCGTGATTCCTGTGCCGTTGAAGGCGTTGCGGTGGGTCTGGCTGCTTACCGGCAGCATTAAAAGATAACGCTATCATCATAGTCAGATAACGTTATCATTCAAGCGGAAATTTCAGGTCTTATGGCGTGGACGCAGCCGTCGATGGAGTGGGTGGGGAGCGGTGGGGCAGTTCGTCGCCCGGGGCGAGCTAGCGAAACCCGGGGGCATCGCGGCGCGAACATCGAAAACCTGGGTATCGCTACGCTCAACCGCAGGCCACGAGAGGTGTTTTTGCCTTAGGCGGTGCTGCCACGTTCGATGATGACGAAGCGGGTATCGACACTGGGCTCGGCCTTCTGGCCAGCGAAGCGGCGTAGCAGCGCCTCGGCCACTTGCTGGCCCATCTCGGTGGCGTTGACGCTGACGGTCGACAGCGCCGGGCTGGCGAACTGGCCATTGAGGGTATCGCCGAAGCCCAGCACGGCAATATCGTTCGGAACGTTCAGCCCGCGGGTGGAGGCTTCGGCGAGTACGCCGAGGGCCACGGTGTCCGAGCTGCAGAAGATGAAGTCGGGGCGCTCGCCGGCATCGAGCAGGTTGGCCAGGCCCTTGCGGCCGACTTCCCAGGTGGCGGGCAGCGGTAGCGTCTGTACTGCCACCTTATCCACACCCAGCTCGGCGAGGCGGCCGATCACCGCCTTGCCGCGACGCAGCGCCCGCGGATCGTCGACGCCGAGCACCGCCCAGCGGCGGTAACCCTTGGCGAAGAAGTGCTCGGCCACCGCTGCGCCGACCTGTTCGTGGGAAAAGCCCACCTGCATGTCCAGGCCGTCGTCGCTCAGGTCCCAGGCTTCCACTACCGGGATGCCGGCGGACGACAGGCGCTCGCGGCTGGCCTGGGTATGGAAAGTGCCGGTCAGCACGATGCCGTCCGGGCGACGACCGAGGATGGCGGCCAGCAGGGTTTCCTCCTGTTCCGGAACATAGCCACTCGGCCCGACCAGGGTGTGGTAACCCGCCTCGGCGAGGCGATCCATGATTGCCTGAACCACGCTGGCGTAGATCGAGTTGGCGATGGTCGGCAGCACGATCGCCACCAGGCGGCTCTTGCTGGTGGCCAGCCCGCCGGCCATCAGGTTGGGCACGTAGCCCATGGCGCGCACCACTTCCAGCACGTGTTCGCGGGTGGCATCGCTGACCAGTTCGGGCCGCTGGATCGCCCGTGACACGGTGATCGGCGACACACCAGCCTTGAGCGCGACATCCTTGACCGTCACCGGCAGATCGCTGAGGTCGCCGCGGTCCTTGGCCAGTTCTCTGCGCGATTTTCTTGCCACGTGCTCGTCTCGATGGGGGTAGGGTAGATTCGCGAAGGTTACGGCAGCGGCGCGGCATTGTCGCCGGCGCGCAGCATGTACAGGCGGAACACCACCACGGTGGTGAACAGCTGGCAGAGGCCGAACAGCACGTCCAGCAGCAGGCGCCCGGCTGGCTCGGCGGCGATATCGGCGGCCCAGAAGCCGGCGAGCCATGGCGGCACCATCACCAGCATCACGCAGGTGAAGATCGGCCAGAAGTGCCCGTGGGTCAGTTGCAGGCTTTCATGCAGCGCCTGCAACGGCGTGAGGCCGCGCAGCACCAGCAGGTAGTCGGCGAACACCAGACGCACCATCAGCCACAACCCCGGCAGGATGAATAGCGAGATGCCGAGCATGATCGCCAGGGTGCCGATGCCGGCCAGTAGCACGAAGCGCGGCCACAGGCTGAGGCTCATGGCCACCAGCGCACCCTTGCCGGGGTTCTCGCCGCGGCTGCGGGCATCGATGAACAGGATCAGCGCCGCGCTGTACAGCGGATAGAAGAAAAGGCCGAGCAGCACCTCATAGAGCGGCACCTTGGCGGCGCCGACCAGGCCCTCGAGCTGCAGGCTCACGAACGCTTCGAGCAACAGGAAGGGCAGGCACAGCAGGAGGATCTGCAAGAAGTTTTGCCGAAAGAAGAACCAGGCGTCACGCAGGGCGTCGAGGGGATTCATGAACGGTCGCAGGCGAAAAAACAGGCTGCCATGATACGAGCGCGGCAGGCCGGCCACCAGCGATGACGTTCGTCGCCGCCGTGGCGCTGCCTTCGACCTCGAGGGGCCAGGGCTGGCATACTGGCCGCCCGTGCAACCTGCGCGAACCTTGTGAGGATGTCCGGTGAAGAAAATTGCCGTGTTCGCCGACGTACAGAATCTCTACTACACCGTGCGCCAGGCCTATGGCTGCCACTTCAATTACACGGCGTTGTGGAACGAGCTGGCGGCGGGCGGCGAGATCGTCGAGGCATACGCTTATGCCATCGATCGCGGTGATCCCAAGCAGCAGCAGTTCCAGCAGATCCTCCGCAACCTGGGCTTCACCGTGAAGCTCAAGCCCTACATCCAGCGCAGCGACGGCTCGGCCAAGGGCGACTGGGACGTGGGCATCACCATCGACGTGATGGACGCCGCGGCGAATGTCGACAGCGTGGTGTTGGCCTCCGGAGACGGTGATTTCGACCTGCTGCTCGAGCGCATTCGCCAGCGTCACGGCGTCGAAGCCGTGGCTTACGGCGTGCCGGGGCTTACCGCTCAGTCGCTGGTGCGCGCGGCCAGCCGTTACGTGCCCATCGAGGGCCATCTGTTGCTCAAACACTGAGGTTCCCGTGAAACCCATCGCTGTCATCGACTTCGAAACCACCGGCATGTCGCCGGCCCAGCAGGCGCGCGCCACCGAAATCGGCGTGGTGATCATCGAAGGCGGGCAGATCACCGCCCGCTACCAGAGCCTGATGAATAGCGGAGCCTGGGTGCCGCCCTTCATCGAGCAACTGACGGGCATCAGCAACGCCATGGTGCGCAGTGCGCCGCCGGCGGCCGAGGTGATGCACGAGGTCGCCGAGTTCGTCGGTGACATTCCGATGTTGGCGCACAACGCGTCCTTCGACCAGAAGTTCTGGGACGCCGAGCTGGGCCTGATCGGACGTACCCGCGTGCAGCATTTCGCCTGTTCGCTGCTGCTGTCGCGCCGTCTGCTGCCAGGGGCGCCGAGCCACAAGCTCGGCAACCTCAACCGCTGGGCGCGGCTGCCCGATACCGGCAAGGCGCACCGGGCGCTGGCCGATGCGGAAATGGCCGCCAACCTGACCTTGCACCTGTGCAAGGTGCTGCGCGAACAGCATGGCCGCAGCGCCGTGGATCACGATTTCCTGCGTCAGCTGCAGGGCATGTCCGCCGCCAAGGTGCGCGCCTTGCTAGCGGTGGCCGGCTAAGACGGTATCTGCTGGATAGCGCCTACTAATAGTTCTCATTTACTTGTCGCCAGGCCGCTCTCTATACTGCCCGCCCTCTGATGGCACGCGCCGTCGCTCATTGGCCGAGGTGTATATGGAGTGGGGCGGAATCAACTTGCGCTGGGCCTACACCGACCTGCTCCTGAGCCTGAGCCGGCGTACCCACTGCGTGCAGCGTGCCTATGACGTGCTGCACGATGCCTTCATCCGCTTCGTGCTCGCCAGCCAACGTGGCACCATCGAGCAGCCCAACGCCTACCTGCGGCGCATTGCACACAGTGTATTGATCGACCACTACCGCGATGCCGCGCGTTTCCAGCCGCTGCCCCAGACCGATGGTGAGCCGCGCATGGAACTGGAGGAGGGCACAGCTTTCGTTCCGTCTGCCGAGCACCTGGCTGACCTGCAGCAGCGTCTGGACGCCCTGCAGCGCATTCTCGACTGCCTGCCGCCGCGCTGCCGCGAAGTATTCTGGTTGGTGCGTATCGAGGGCCATCGCCAGGTGGAGGTCGCCGCGATGCTGAGGATCAGTATCTCGATGGTCGAGCGGCATCTGGTGCGCGCCTTGCTCGATCTGCACGAGGCCCGCGAGCTGCTCCAGCCATGAGTGCGCGGCGCCGCGAAGCTGCGCACTGGTTCGCGCGTCTGCTGGAGTTGCCGGAGGAGCATCCCGAGCGCCAGGTGTTCGCCAACTGGCTGGCCGCCGACCCGCGTAATGCCGAGGAATTTCACAGCTTCAGGCGTCTGTGGGGGGACTTCTCCAGTACCGACCAGACCCGAGCGCTGGCTGGCGCCATGGAAAACGTCGGGCGTCGGCGCCTGCTGCGCAACGGCATGCTGGGTGGTCTGCTGCTTGGCGGCCTGGGCTCCTGGTTGCTGGCCCGCAACGCGGCGCGCCAGGAACTGCAACTGTTCACGGGTATCGGGCAACTGCGGCGCATGACGCTCGCCGATGGCAGCGAAGTGCAGATGGATGCCGACACACGCATTCAGGTGCTTTTCGATGAGCGCGTGCGGCATTTGACGCTGTTGCGTGGCCGGGCGATTTTCGACGTGCGTCATGACCCGCAACGGCCCTTCGTGGTCGACGCCGGCGCAGCGCAGGTACGTGTGCTGGGAACGCGTTTCGTGGTCGAGAAATTCGACCGGCGCGTGCAAGTCAGTGTCGCCCGTGGCCGTGTTGCAATGGCCGGTGGCGGGCAGCAGGTCGAGCTCGGTGCCGGTCAGGTTGGCCTGTATGGCGAAGAGCGCGGCCTGGTTCGCCCCGACCGCAACGCTGCCGGGGCATTCGGCTTCAGCGCTGGCAGCCTGGTATTCGAACAGGCCGACCTGGGCGAAGTGGTGGCGGGGCTCGCCCGCTATCGCGACAAGCCGCTGCGCCTCGAGTCGCCGGCTACCCGGCAGACCATCACTGCCGTGGTGCAGATCGCCGACGTCGAGGCATTCGTCAACGCGTTGCCGCAGCTTGCCGGAATACGCATACAGGAACGCGCCGACAGCACGTTGTTGCTGCCGCGCTGAATTATTCGCATTTCAGGTTGGGCTTTTCGGGACCTGCTCCGTCTAGGAGTATCCGACGTCGATACGAGACCCAATCATGCTGCGCACTTCCCTGAAAACATTGTTCTCCGCGAGCGCCCTGGCGCTGGCGCTTGGCGTACAGGCCGCGCCCCTCGAACTGAACCTGCCGGCTCAGCCGCTGGCCGCTACCCTCAAGCAGCTGGCCAGCCTGTCTGGCGTGACGCTCGCTGTCGATGATCGCCTGGTCGCTCACCGTTCGGCACCCGCGTTGCAGGGTACTTTCGCCATCGACGAGGCGCTGGCCCGTTCGCTGGCCGGCACGGGATTGGTGGTGCAGCGCAGCGGCGACGTATGGCTGATCATCGAGCACGAACCGTCGGCGGCCCTTGATCTACAAGCGACGACGATCAGCAGCCAGTTGCTCGGCAGCACCACCGAAGGTAGCGGCTCCTACACCACGGGCAGCGTGACCCTCGGCAAGGGTGCGCAGTCGCTGCGTGAAACGCCGCAGTCGGTCAGCGTGATCACCCGTCAGCAGATGGACGACCGCAATTTCACGTCGCTGGATCAGGTGCTCTACAGCGCACCGGGCATCACCATGCAGGCCCGCAATTTCGGTGACCATCAGTACAACTCGCGCGGTTTCGAACTAGGCGCCGACGCTTATCTGGTCGATGGCATGCCCGGTGTGATTCACAGCCCCACCGGCTGGATGACCCCGGATACCGCCGTCTATGACCGCGTGGAGATCCTGCGCGGCGCCGCCGGCCTGCTTGTCGGCAATGGCAACCCGGGCGGTGCGGTGAACCTGGTACGCAAACGGCCGACGGCCGAACCGCATTTTTCGGTGACCACCCGCGCCGGCTCCAATGATTTCTACCGCATGGATCTGGACGGCAGCGGTGCGCTGAACGAGTCCCGCACCCTGCGCGGTCGCGCACTGGTGGCCTATGAAGATCGCCAGTATTTCTACGACCTCGAAGCCAGCCGCAAGCCGCTGTTCTACGGCATTGTCGAAGCCGACCTGAACGACGACTCGACATTGTCGGTCGGCCTGCGTCGGCAGACCGGCGTGACCAGCGGCTACTCGATCTTCGGTCTGCCGCGTTACAGCAACGGCAACGCCCTCGATGTGTCGCGCTCCACGTCACTGGCGCAAGACTGGAACCGTCACGAAAGCGAGCAGACCGAAGTGTTCGGCGACCTGGAATACCGCCTCAACGAGGACTGGACCAGCAAGACCTCGCTGACCCGCGCCGAGGGGGGCTTCGATCAGCGCGCTGCCTTGCCGCGCAATGCCATCGACCCGGTCACCCATACGGGGTCGCGGCTTTACAACGTGCTGTATCGCAGCGATGAGGTGACCAATAGCGGCATCGACAGCAATCTTTCCGGGCATTTCGATGCATTCGGTTTGCACCACGCCCTGATGGTCGGTGCCAACTGGTCGAGGGAGGAGCAGTACAGTCAGAACGCCAATATCGGCATCGGCGTGCCCATCGACGTATTCGATCCCGATCACCATGCCATCGCCAGGCCGCCGCGCGGCGCCTGGACGGCCATCAACGACAGCACCGAGACGCGCTATGGACTGTACGCCAACACGCGGCTGTATCTGAGCGAGCCACTGAGCGTGGTGCTCGGTGGGCGGCTGAGCTGGTACGAGTACGAGACCGAAGAAACCATCAGCGCGATCAAGGCGGCCAATCGTCAGGATCACCAATTCACTCCCTTCGTTGGCGTCATCTACGACCTGAACGAGCAGTGGTCGTGGTACGCCAGTTACGCCGATATCTTCCAGCCGCAGAGCGATTACCGCACGCAGGCAGGCTCGTTGCTGGACCCGGCGGTGGGCGTCAACTACGAAACCGGGATCAAGGGCGAGCTGTATGACGGGCGCCTGAATCTCTCGGCAGCGCTGTTCTACATCAAGCAGGACGATGTCGCGGCCCAGGACCCCAGTGGCGCGACCTGTACGGATAACATCGACGGCTTCTGCTACCTCAATAGCGAGATCCAGCGCAGCAAGGGCTACGAGCTGGAGGCCAGCGGCGAACTGCTTCCAGGCTGGCAGGTGGCGGCCGGCTACACCTTCAACCAGACCAGCAAAGCCAGTGGCGGCCCCATCGACTACCAGACGCCCAAGCACATGCTGCGCGGCTCGACCACTTACCAGTTGTCCGGCGCCTTGCAACGCCTGACCGTTGGTGGCGCCGTGTCCGCTCAGAGTGGTTACAGCACCGATACGTATGGCCCGGAAGTCAGCAACCCGGGTCGCGCCGTGTATGACGCCATGGCCAGCTGGAAAATCGACCAGAACTGGACCATCGGCCTCGACGCCAAGAATCTCTTCGACAAGAAGTACTACAAGTCGGTAGGCGAACTGCGTCGCGGCAACTACTACGGCGACCCGCGCAGCTACATGCTCACCTTGCGCGGCGATTTCTAAACCGCAGCTGGGCAACATAGCCTGGCGTTGAGCACAGCGATACCCGGGTTTTGCATTTCCCGGTGGTCGCTTCGCTCGACCCAGGCTACGGCTACTTGTGCGCCGCGCTGCAACGGCTGAGCGGTCGATACCCGGACACGCTAAACTGCGCGCCATCTCCACTGCCCACCATGTTGCCCGCCATGACCTTCGCTTCCCTCGGCCTGATCGAACCCCTGCTGCGCTGCCTCGACGGCCTCGACTACAAGACCCCGACGCCCGTTCAGGCCCAGGCCATCGGCCCGATCATCAAGGGCCGCGATATCATGGCGGCGGCGCAGACCGGCACCGGCAAGACCGCCGCTTTTACCCTGCCGATCCTGCAGCGCCTGATGATGGAAGGCCCGGTGGTGGCCAGCAATTCGGTGCGTGCCCTGGTTCTGGTGCCGACCCGGGAGCTGGCCGAGCAGGTGCAGCAGAGCGTGCAGACGTACTCGCAGTTCCTGCCGCTGCGCAGCTATGCGGTGTATGGCGGGGTGAGCATCAACCCGCAGATGATGAAGCTGCGCAAGGGCCTCGACGTGCTGGTCGCCACGCCGGGCCGTTTGCTCGACCTGTACCGTCAGAACGCGGTGAAGTTTTCCCAGCTGCAGGTGCTGGTGCTCGACGAAGCCGACCGCATGCTCGACCTGGGCTTTGCCCGCGAGCTGGATGATCTGTTCGCCGCCCTGCCGAAGAAACGTCAGACCCTGCTGTTCTCCGCGACCTTTTCCGACGCCATCCGCGGTTTGGCCAAGGAAATGCTGCGCGACCCGCTGAGCATCGAAGTCAGCCCGCGCAACGCCGCCGCCAAGTC
This sequence comes from uncultured Pseudomonas sp., assembly GCA_966186235.1. Classification (GTDB taxonomy): domain Bacteria; phylum Pseudomonadota; class Gammaproteobacteria; order Pseudomonadales; family Pseudomonadaceae; genus Aquipseudomonas. Next base: position 33,236 of record CBIFVM010000034.1, on the reverse strand, counting down.
GGTCAAGCAGTGGCTGATTCCAGTGGACAAGAAGCGCAAGGCCGAGCTGTTCCTGCACCTGTATCGCAGCAAGAAATGGTCGCAAGTGCTGGTGTTCGCCAAGACCCGCAAGGGCGTCGACGAGCTCGAGCAGGCGCTGCTGGCCGAAGGCATTCGCGCCGATTCGATCCACGGTGACAAGCCGCAGCCGACGCGCCTGCGTGCCCTGCAGCGTTTCAAGGCCGGTGAAGTCGACGTGCTGGTCGCCACCGACGTGGCTGCCCGCGGCCTGGATATCGACGACCTGCCGCTGGTGGTCAACTTCGACCTGCCCATCGTCGCCGAAGACTACGTGCACCGCATCGGCCGCACCGGCCGTGCCGGCGCCACTGGCCAGGCGGTATCGCTGGTCTGCGCCGACGAGGTGCAACTGCTCTCGGCCATCGAAGCGCTGATCCAGCAGATCCTGCAGCGCGTCGACGAACCGGACTTCATCCCCGACCACCGCGTGCCGCAGACGGTCGCTGGTGGGCTGGTGGTGAAAAAGCCCAAGAAACCGAAAAAGCCCAAGGTGGTGGGCGGCGGTAAAGCCGGTGGTCTGGGCCGCTGGATGGAAAGCGACGAGCCGGCCGAACCGCCGGTCAAGGCGATCCGCAAGGTGCCGAGTTTCGGTGGTAAGCCGAAGGGCGGACGGTAGTGCCGCGATGCGAGTGCGAAAATCTGCGCGATTGTTGGTTGTCAGCCCAGCCAGCAGGATTCTGCTGTTCAGGTTTGCCCACGCCAGCGGCGCGCTGAACGGCAGCAGCTATTGGGCTACGCCTGGCGGTGCCGTCGAAGAAGGTGAGACCTTCGCCTCTGCGGCCGTGCGCGAGCTGCTGGAAGAAACGGGCATTCGGGCTCCATCCCTCGGCGAGCCGGTAGGCTTTCGCCGTTTTGAAATGCGCATGTCCGATGGTGAAGTGGTTGAGGCGTTGGAGCACTACTTTTACGTCCGAACTGCAAACGAAGAGATATGCAACTCGCGTTGGACTGATGAGGAGATGGCTGTCATTGCAGAGCATCGCCGGTGGGCGCTCGATGATCTGCCGTTAAGCGAGGAGACCATCTGGCCAGAGCGACTGACCGAGATGGTGGCGCGAGCTCTCGCAGCTTAGGCCTCTTACCTCTTCACAATCCTGGGTATCGCTCTGCTCAACCCAGGCTACTTCGCCGATTCCAGGCTCAGATGTTCTGGCCGATCCGCCACAGCACGCCGCTGGGGTCGAAGACGATAAATTCGCGAATGCCCCAGGGCTGATCCTCAGGGGCGATGGTGCGTACGCCAAAGCGCTCGCCAATGTTCTCTGCTTGCACCTTCACCCACCAGGCCTCTACATCGTCCACCAGCATATGCATGACGAAATTCTCCGCCTGTTCCTTCACGTAGAAGTTCTGCAGCAGAAAGGCGCAGTGCTCGCCGTGGCTGAAGTAGCTCATCTCGTCCGTTTGCCAGGCAGGCGTGAAGCCCAGGGCGGTGTAGAACGCCTGGCTCGATGGGTAGTCCTTGGCGGGGATGAAGGTCTTGAGTTCTACGCTGGTCAGCATGCTATGTCCTGTTCCTTGGATTATCGGGAGGTGCTCTGCAGCCAGCGCAGTATGCCCTGGCCGGCCACGCGGCCGCTGGCGAAGCAGGCGGTGAGCAGGTAGCCGCCGGTGGGTGCTTCCCAGTCGAGCATTTCACCGGCGCAGAAGGTGCCGGGCAGTTGCGTCAGCATCAGATTGTCGTCGAGGGCTTCGAACGGCACGCCGCCGGCGCTGCTGATCGCTTCTACGATCGGGCGCGCCTGGCATAGCGTGATCGGCAGCGCCTTGATGGCGGCAGCCAACCGCTGCGGATCGGTGAAGTGCTCGACGGGCGTCGCCTCGCGCAGTAGCGCGGCCTTCACACCATCCAGGCCAGCCTGGCGATGCAGGTGCTTGGCCATGGAGTTCGAGCCGCGGGGTTTGCTCAGGGCGTTGCCAAGGGCCGCTTCGCTGCGCTGTGGCAGCAGGTCGAGGTAGACGGTACAGCTGCCGTCGCGGGTGATGCGCTGGCGAATGCTGGCGGACAGCGCATACACCAGGCTGCCTTCAATACCGGTGGCGGTCAGCACGAATTCGCCGGGGCGCGGTGCTTCGCCCGGCAAACCGAGGGCGACGTTCTTCAGTGGCGCACCGGCGAATTTTTCGCGCAGCAGCGGGCTCCAGGCCGACACGTCGAACCCGCAGTTGCTCGGTTGTAATGGCGCGACGGGCACGCCAGCCTGTTGCAAACGCGCCACCCAGCTGCCGTCCGAACCGAGCCGCGGCCAGCTGCCACCGCCCAGGGCCAGCAGCACCGCATCGGCGCTGATCACCTGTTCACCTTCGGGGCCCGCCACACGCAGGCTGCCGTCGGCATTCCAGCCCAGCCAGCGATGCCGGGTGTGCAACTGCACACCGGCCTCGCGCAGGCGCTTGAGCCAGGCGCGCAGCAGCGGCGCGGCCTTCATGTCGGTAGGAAATACGCGGCCCGAGGTGCCGACGAAAGTGTCGATGCCCAGGCCATGGATCCACTCGCGCAGCGCATCGGCATCGAAGCCTTGCAGCAGGGCGTGGATTTCCTCCTCGCGCTCGCCGTAGCGGCCGACGAAGGCCGGATAGGCTTCGGAGTGGGTGATGTTCATGCCGCCGACGCCAGCGAGCAGAAACTTGCGGCCCACCGAGGGCATGGCATCGTAAAGGTCGACCCGCACGCCAGCGAGCGCCAGGGCTTCGGCGGCCATCAGGCCGGCAGGGCCGCCGCCGATGATGGCGACCGAGTGGGCGGTGGGCGGGAAGAAATCGGTCATGGTGGCGTCGGTTGGGGAAAGGGCGAAGTTTACCCGAGCCCTCGCTGCTGCCATACCCGCGCGGCGCTGTGATGGAGGATGCCGTGACGGCGGGCGAGGGCGTGGCGGTCCTTGCTGTAGCCACCGCCGATCACCCCGACCACGGGAATGTCGCGGCCCAGGCAGTGGTCGAGCACGGCCTCGTCGCGGGCCGCGACGCCGGCGTCGGTGAGTTGCAGGTAGCCCAGGGCGTCGTCCTTGTGCACATCGACCCCGGCGTCGTAGAGCACGATGTCCGGCTGGTACAGGGCGAGCAGGTAACCCAGCGTGTCGTAGACCACCTTGAGGTAATCGGCATCGCCCATGCCGCGCGGCAGGGGGATATCCCAGTCGCTGCTGGCCTTGCGCGCCGGGTAGTTCTGCTCGCAGTGTAGGGACACGGTGATCGCGTCGGGCTCGTCCTCGAGCAGTCGCGCGGTGCCGTCGCCCTGGTGCACGTCGCAGTCGAAGATCAGTACGCGCCCGGCCTTGCCGATTTCCAGCAGGTAGCGGGCGATCACCGCCAGGTCGTTGAAGATGCAGAAGCCCGCCGGGTAGTCGTAATGGGCGTGGTGGGTGCCGCCGGCCAGGTGGCAGGCCAGGCCGTGCTGCAGGGCCTGCTCGGTGGCCAGCAGCGAACCGCCAACGGCTCGCACGGTGCGCCGCGCCAGTTCCGGGCTCCAGGGCAGGCCGAGGCGGCGCTGATCTTCGTGGCTCAGCTCGCCGCTCAGGTAGCGCTCGATATAGGCGGGGCAGTGGCAGAGAGCGAGGATATCGGCCGGGCAGATCTCGGGCCGCAGCAGTTCTTCATCCCGGGTCAGGCCGCTGGCCACTAGGTGATCGCGCAGCAGGCGGAATTTTTCCATCGGGAAGCGATGGCCGTCGGGGAACGGTGGGCTGTAGTCGTCGTGGTAGATCAGCGGCAGGGGCATACAATGGCGGTCATCGGGTGAACCTGAGGCAGTATGCATGAGAAGCGAAAGGGATGGGGCCGCGCTGCAGACGCCGCGCTTGCTCCTGCGCGCCTGGCGTGACGAGGACCTGGACGAGTTGGCCACGCTGTGCGCGGATCCGGCGGTGATGCGCTATTTTCCGGCGCCCCTGAGCCATGAGCAGAGCCAAGCGTTGTTCAGCGGCCTGCAACAGCACTTCGCGGATCACGGCTTTACTTTCTGGTCGCTCTGGCACCGCGAAGATGGCCGTTTCGTCGGCATGACCGGGCTGGCCCATGTCGGTTTCGAGGCACGCTTCACGCCGGCGGTGGAGATCGGCTGGCGCCTGTCGCCGGCATTCTGGGGGCAGGGTCTTGCTCAAGAGGCGGCGCGTGCCTCGCTGGATTTTGCCTTTACGCGCCTGGCGGTGGACCGCGTGGTGGCATTCACCACACTGAGCAACGCGCCGTCGCAGCGAGTGATGCGGGCCCTCGGCATGCAGCCGGCTGGCGAGTTCGAGCATCCGTCGCTGGCGCCCGGGCATGCGCTGCGCCGGCACGTGCTGTACCAAATGCCTGGGAGCAAATGGCCGAAGCAGGGCTGAGGCTGTCATCAGTGGCACCACGGCGCGATTCCTGAGCGCCGGCAAAGGCATTACCATTCACCGTCCGCGCACCCTGCGCGAGTCGTAGCAACGCCCAGTCAGGGCCTTGGAGAACCGTTATGAGTCAAGTCCTGCAAGAGTTGGTGGCGCTGCTGAGCCTGGAAGCCATCGAGGAAAACCTGTTCCGCGGCGTGAGCCAGGATCTGGGCTTTCGCCAGCTCTTTGGCGGTCAGGTACTTGGCCAGTGCGTGTCGGCGGCCACCCAGACGGTCGAGGCCAACCGCCATGTGCATTCGCTGCACGGTTACTTCCTGCGCCCCGGCGATGCCACGCTGCCGGTGGTTTACCAGGTCGACCGCGTGCGTGACGGTGGCAGCTTCAGCACGCGCCGGGTAACGGCGGTGCAGAAGGGCAAGGCGATCTTCACCTGCAGCGCCTCGTTCCAGAACCAGGAAGACGGCTTCCACCACCAGGTGCAGATGCCCGACGTGCCGGGCCCCGAAGGCCTGCGCTCGGAGACCGAACTGGCCAGCCTGGTGGCCGACTCGCTGCCTCCGCGGGTGCGCGAGCGCGTGCTGTTCGACAAGCCCATCGAGATCCGTCCGGTCACCGTCGACAATCCGTTTTCACCCCAGGTCAGCGAGCCGGCCAAGTACGTGTGGTTCCGCGCCGACGGCGAACTGCCGGACACGCCGGCGATTCACAAGTACCTGCTGGGCTACGCCTCGGACTTCAACCTGCTGACCACCTCGATGCTGCCCCACGGCGTGTCGGTGTGGCAGAAGTTCATGCAGGTCGCCAGCCTCGATCATTCCATCTGGTTCCACGGCAACCTGCGCATGGACGACTGGCTGCTCTATGCCATGGACAGCCCATGGGCCGGCAATGCCCGCGGTTTCTCGCGCGGCAGCGTGTTCAATCGCCAGGGCCAACTGGTCGCTTCGGTCGCCCAGGAAGGGCTGATCCGTCTGCGCGACGACTGGCGCTGAGCCGTCATCGGAAACTGTGCGAGCGGACAGCTTCCGGTTGAACTGCCGTGTGGTTTTTCCTTTTGTGCTGTAGGAAATCGACCCGCAATGCGATTGGTCATTTCCTACGTCAATAAAACTTGTCTTTGAAAATCAAAATGTTGAGGGCTCTGTCTTCGCGAAGCGAAGCGTCCTTGTCCACTTTTCTGGCGTGTGCATTTGCCTGAACGTGGTCGACGCTTGTCCTGTCTGCCCAGTAATACCCGGTTGTCGCACCTGCGCGGGTTCACACATGGGAGTGTCCTCGAGTCTGCAGGAGACGGATATGCGTCGCTCATCGCTACTGGTTTCATCCCTTCTGGCCCTGGCCATGACATCAACTGTCCAGGCTGCCGGCACCGTGACCGGGCAACTGGGTATCCAGCTGGTCATCACCGACGGTTGTACCGTGGGCAACGGCAACGCTGGCGGTACCTTCGGCACCATCGATTTCGGCAGCGTGGCGGCCATCACCACGACCCTCGAGGCCCAGTCCGTCGGCTCCGGTGGCGGTGGCTCGTTCAGCGTCACCTGCAACACCGGCACCGACTTCAGCGTGACCCTCGACAGCGGCGCCAATGCGTCCGGCACCCAGCGCCAGATGACCAACGGCACCGATTCCATCGCCTACAACCTGTTTCAGGATGCGGGGCGCACCACGCCCTGGGGTGACGGCAGCAATGGCGGCGACACGCTGACCACTACCGGCACCGGTGCGGCGCAGGAGCTGGTGGTCTACGGCCAGGTGCCGCCACGCACCCAGGTGCCATCGGTGGGTACCTACACCGATACCGTTCAGGTGACCGTGGCCTGGTGAGTATTGCCGGGCAATGCGTCCGGCATCATCTGTCTGGAAGCTCCCATGTCTGCTTTTCGGCCCGCTCGATTCGTGGCGCTGCTGGCGTTCGTCCCCGGTTTGCTCGCCGCTGCCACCAAGACCGCGACCATCGGCCTGTTCGCCGAGGTGTTGCCGGCGTGCAGCGCGGGCAGCACCGCGCCCACCGACCTGGGCCAGTTCGGCACCTTCGATTTTGGCACGCGCTCGCTGCTCAGCACTGCACTGGACGTGACCGGGCAACCGGGCAATGGCGCATTGCGGGTGAATTGCCTGACCAATACGCCTTATCAGGTGCTGATCAGCGCCGGTGGCAGTGGCAACGTCAATGCGCGGCGGCTGAGTGGGCCCAATGCGCAGATCGCCTACAACCTCTATACCTCGTCGAATTACCAGACGGTGTGGGACAACACGATCGGTATCAGCCGTACCGGTACCGGGCAGGATCAGTGGCTGCCGGTCTACGGGCGCGTGCCGGCGCAGCGTTCGCCAGCGGCTGGCATCTACCGCGATACGGTTACCGTCACGGTGAAGTGGTGAGAGCGTCGTGCGGGCTGTGCCTGCTGGGCATGGCGGCCGTCGCTCCGACGCTGGCCGATACCGGCACCAACGAGTTGCGTGTCGACCGGCTGTTTCAGGTACGCGCCGTGGTGACCCAGGGCTGCCTGCTCGGTAGTGGCGCCAGCGACGTGAGCAGCTACGGCAACATCAGCTTCGGGCAGATCAGTACCCTGAGCAGCCCGGTTAACCGTACCAGCACGCCGGGCAGCGGTTCCATCGTGCTGCAGTGCACGCCCGGCACGCGGCTGACCATCGGTATCAGCTCGGGTGCCAACGTTGGCAACGTCAGTGGCGGTCGTTTCCTGGCCAAGGGTACGGAACGGCTGCGCTATCAGCTCTACCAGGACGCCGCCTTCAGCACTGTGTGGGGCGATGGCAGCAATGGCGGCGCCGCGCTGAGCACCACCTTTCCGGCCGCTGGCGGCACCCAGAGTTATCCGGTCTACGCACGGCTGTTCAACGTTACACCCATGCCCAGCGCGGGTATCTACAGCGATGTGGTCACCGTGACCATCAGTTACTGAACAGGGAGATGCACATGTACCGAGCAGCAAGGCAGCACCTCGAGTTCCCTTGGGCCCACCTCGTCATGTTGCTGCTGCTGGCGCTGCTGGCAAGGCCGGCAAGCGCCGCCAGCTCGGTGCTGATCTGGCCGATCAACCCGGTGATCGAAGCCGAGCAGAAGGCGGTGGCGCTGTGGCTGGAGAACCGCGGGCAGGCGCCGGTCAACCTGCAGGTGCGGGTGATGAACTGGCAACAGAGCGGTTTCGAGGATCGCCTCGACGCCCAGCGCGAGGTGATCGGCAGCCCGCCGGTGGTGACCATTGCGCCGGGCAAGCGGCAGATGATCCGGCTGATGGCCATGCAGGCGCCGCAGCCCGGGGTGCAGCAGGCCTATCGGGTGCTGATCGACGAAATGCTCGACAACGACGCCGCGGCCGATCCGCAGTTGGGCGTGAAATTTCAGATGCGCTACTCGATTCCGCTGTTCGTGTTCGGTGCCGGAGCAGCGCCCGAAGGTGGGCAAGGCCAGGCCCGCGAAGGGCTGAAGACCCTGGCGCCGCAAATCAGCTACCGAGTGCAGCAGCAGGGCCCGGTACGTTACCTGCTGGTGCGCAATGACGGCAGCGCCCATGCCCGGCTGTCGGCGGTGCGCTTCACTCGCGGCGGCCAGCAGCAGGTGGTCGCCGAGGGGCTGCTGGGTTACGTGCTGCCGGGTGCCGAGATGCGCTGGCCGCTGCCAGCCGGTGTGAACGGCGGGGGGGCCGCGCTGCAGGCGATGGTCAATGACCGCAGCGAGCCGTCGACGATAACGGGGCACTGAACCCGATGGGCGGCGGTGGTTGCTGATCGATGGGGCGGCCGTACTGGCTGGGCCTGCTGCTGTTGTTGGCGGGGCCGATGGCGTGGGCGCAATTGCCGGATGAATACGTTCTTTACCTGGAACTGGTGGTCAATGAGATGTCGACCGAGCGCATCGTGCCCGTGACCTACCGGGCAGGGCACTATTACATCGACAGCGAGGAACTGCGCGCCGTCGGCGTTCCGCTGAGCGATGCGCTGAGCGGCCCGCAGGATCTGGAGGGCATCGACGGACTGCAGAGCGAGTATCAACAGGAACTCCAGCAGCTCAAGCTGACCTTGCCCAGCGCCTGGCTGCCGACCCAGACCATCGGCCAGACCCGGGTGTACGACGGCGTGGAGGCGCAGAGTTCGTTCGGCGCGCTGCTCAATTACGACGTCTACTACAGCGACAGCGATCAGGGTTCGCGGCTGCTCAACGGGTGGCTCGAGCAACGGCTGTTCGGCAGCATGGGGCGCGTGAGCAATACCGGTGTCTACCGCCATGCGTTCTCGGGCAACCCGGCTCAGGGCGACGGCTACCTGCGGTACGACACCTTCTGGCGCTACAACGATCAGCCACGCATGCTCAGCTATGCCGCTGGCGACCTGATAACCGGTGCGCTGACCTGGAACCGCGCGGTGCGTATCGGTGGTGTGCAGGTGTCGCGCAACTTCGGTCTGCGCCCGGATCTGATCACCTATCCGCTGCCCAGCTTCAGCGGTGATGCCGCGGTGCCGACCTCGGTGGACCTGCTGATCAACAACAGCCGGGTCAGCAGCGAGATGCTCAACCCGGGGCCGTTCACCATCAGCAGCGTGCCCTTCATCAGCGGTGCCGGCAGTGCCACGGTGGTGACCACCGACGCCCTGGGTCGCCGAGTGGCCACCGAGGTGCCGTTCTACGTGACCAACACCCTGCTGCAAAAAGGTCTGTACGACTATTCGCTGAGTGCCGGCAAGCTGCGCCGCGACTACGGTCTGGAAAGTTTCTCCTACGGCAGTCAGGCGGCCAGCGGTACCTTTCGTTATGGCGTGAGCGATGGTTTCACCCTGGAAAGCCATGGCGAAACGGGCGACGACCTGCGCATGGGCGGTCTGGGCGGCACCTTCGCGCTGGGTACCTGGGGCACCCTGGGCAGCTCGGTGTCCTACAGCCAGCATGGCGGCCGGCGCGGCCGGCAACTGAGCCTGGGCTACAGCTATTACTCGTCACTGTTCGGCCTGGCCCTGCAGCGAGTGCAGCGTGACGAGGCCTACGCCGACCTCAGCGTGATCAGCGCTCTGCAAAGCAGCCGGGGCATCAGTGCGCTGGCCAGGACCACGGATCAGGTCACCCTGTCGGTCAATCCGAGGCGCGTCGGCAATCTGGGCATCGGCTACTTTTCCACTGAAATGCAGGACGGCACCCGCAGCCGGCTGGTCAACCTGTCGTGGTCGCGCAGCCTGCCGGGCAACAGCAATCTGTTCGTGTCGCTGAACCGCGAGATCGGCCAGCCCGGTTACTCCGCCTTGCTGCAGTGGATGATGCCCTTCGACCTGCGCTCGACCCTCAGCGTGGCGCTGGAGCGCGATCGCAATGGCGGCTATCGCCAACGCAGCAACTTCGGGCGCAGCGCGCCGAGCGAAGGTGGCGTGGGCTACAACCTGGCCTATGCCGCTGGCAACGGCGACCGCTATGCCCAGGCCGACATGACCTGGCGTGCCCGCCATGCCCAGTACCAGGCCGGCGTTTATGACGATGCCGGTCGGCGAACCTACTGGGGCGACGTCAGCGGCTCGGTGGTGGCGATGGGCGGCGGCGTGTATGCCAGCAACCGGATCGACGACGCCTTCGTGTTGGTCAGCACCGACGGCCATGCCGGGGTACCCGTGAGCTTCGAGCATCAGCGCCTCGGCGAAACCAACGCCCGTGGCCATCTACTGGTGCCCTGGGTGCCGTCCTATTACCCAGGCCAGTACGCCATCGACACGCTGGACCTGCCGGCCAACATCCGCACGCCGGAGGTCGAGCGCAGCATCGCGGTGCACGAGGGCAGCGGGGCGATTCTCAATTTCCAGCTGCGCCGGGTAGTGGCGGCCAGCATCGTGCTGATCGACAGCCGCGGCGAGGTGCTGCCACGCGGCAGCCAGGCCACGCTGGAGGGCAGCGACCGGCAGGCTACGATCGGCTGGGATGGGCTGGTGTATTTCGAAGGCCTGGAGAAGAGCAACGGTGTGCAGGTCACGTTGCCGGATGGCGGACGATGCCGGGCGGCTTTCGAGCTGGACAACCTCGACGCGGAAATCGCCCTGGTGGGGCCGTTGACATGTCGCTGAAGGAGATGGGCGTGAGAACGTTACTGCTGGCGCTGCTGTCGATCGTGCCGGGGCTGGCCGTGGCGAACTGCACCGCACCCGGTGCCATGGTCTCCCTGGGCACCACCAATTCCCTGAGCTTGATCACTACGGCGCAACAGGCCGCCGGCAGTGGCGGTATCTCGTGTACCGGCAGCCTGACGCTGCTGGCCAACAATTTCACCCGCGTCACTCTCAATACCACACCGGTGCTGACGCGCGACGGCCGGCAGATCCCCCTGCAGGTGTTCACCAATTCCGGTTATTCCAATGCCCTGCAGCCCGGCCAGCCGGTGATTCTCAATGGCGCCACGCTGCTCAGCCTTGGCGGCAGCGGCGCCACCGTCCCCCTTTACTTTCGCACCGCCACGGGCGCCAACGTACCGGCCGGCACCTATACCGCGACCCTCAGCCTGACCTGGCAGTACGCGGTATGCACCGGGCTGAGCGTGCTCGGTATCTGCACGGCCTGGAGCCTCAGCCCAGGCACCTCACAACCGGTCTGCCCACTGGTTTGCAACCAGCCGAGTACCTGGGGAGCCGGCAGTCCGGTCACGGTGACGGTCAACCTGGTGGTCACCAAGGCCTGCGTGATCAGCAGCAGCGAGCTGGTGATGGATTTCGGCACCCAGGCGCTGGTCAGTCAGTTCGCGCCGGTCACCCGGAGCGTCGGCGTCACCTGCACCAATACCGAGGGTTACACAGTCGGTTTCGACAATGGCCAGAACTACCAGGCGCCCTGGCGGAGGATGGTCAGTGGCAGCAGTTTTCTCGGCTACAACCTGTATTTCCCCAACACCACGACGGTGTGGACCGCCAGTCAGACGTTGCCCATGGTCGGCACCGGTCAGTTGCAGAGCATTCCTTTCCAGGGGGTGATCAACCCTGCCCAGGCCAATGTGCCGGCCGGCACCTATACGGATAACGTGACGGTGATCATCCAGTATTGAGCAGGTATGCTGCGGCCTCGATTCCACGCTTGCCGGAGGGGCGATGAGCCTGCAGCGCTATACCCATTGGGTTTTCGACATGGACGGCACCCTGACCATTGCCGTGCATGATTTCGCCGCCATCCGCGTGGCGCTGGACATTCCGCCCGACGACGACATCCTCCACCACCTGGCCGCCTTGCCGCCCGAGGTGTCGAAAGCCAAGCACGCCTGGTTGCTGGAGCACGAGCGCGAGCTGGCCATCGCTTCGCGCCCGGCTGCCGGCGCGGTGGCCCTGGTGCGTGGCCTGCACGCCCGCGGCCTGCGCCTGGGCATCCTCACCCGTAACGCGCGGGAGCTGGCGCTGCTGACCCTGCAAGCCATCGGTGTAGAGGATTGCTTCGCGCCGGACGACATCCTCGGCCGTGACGAAGCGCCGCCGAAGCCCGACCCCGGCGGCCTGCTGCACCTGGCCGACCGCTGGCAGGTCGCCCCGCAGGACATGGTGATGATCGGCGACCACCGCCACGATCTGGCCTGTGGCCGCGCCGCCGGCACCGCCACGGTGCTGGTCAACCTGCCGAGCAATCCCTGGCCGGAGCTGACCGATCACTTCGTCGCCGACTGCGCGGCGCTTCAGCGTCTGACGCTGGGCGCCGCCGCAGGCTGACAGCAGCCGCTGCCGGCCTGCAGGTCCTCGAGGATCGGGCAGTCGGGGCGCTGATCGCCCTGGCAGTGGTCGACCAGGGTTTGCAGGGTGTCGCGCAGGGCTTCGAGCTCGGCGATCTTGCCGTTGAGTGCCTCGATGTGTTCCACCGCCAGGGCCTTCACATCGGCGCTGGCCCGCTCGCGGTCGTGCCACAGGGCCAGCAACCGACCCGACTCGGCAAGCGAGAAGCCCAGGTCACGGGCGCGGCGGATGAAGCGAAGGCGCTGCAGGTCGTCGTCGCCGTACTGGCGATAGCCACTTTCGCTACGCCCGGCGCTGGGCAGCAGGCCGATGGATTCGTAGTAGCGGATCATCTTGGCGCTAAGCCCGGTGTGCTTGGCGGCCTGACCGATATTCATCGCGTTAATCCTCGAAATGGGGGCGCCAGGTTTTCAAGAGCAGGGCGTTACTCACCACGCTGACGCTCGACAACGCCATGGCCGCGCCGGCGAGCATCGGGTCGAGCAGTCCGAAAGCCGCCAGGGGAATACCCACCAGGTTGTAGATGAATGCCCAAAACAGATTCTGGCGGATCTTCGCATAGGTGCGCCGGGCGATATCCAGAGCGGCAGGTACCAGGCGCGGGTCGCCGCGCATCAGGGTGATGCCGGCTGCCTGCATGGCCACGTCGGTGCCGCCGCCCATGGCGATGCCGACGTGTGCCGCTGCCAGGGCCGGGGCGTCGTTGATGCCGTCGCCGACCATGGCTACCACGCCGGCCTCTTTCAGCTCGGCGACGATACGTGCCTTGTCCGCCGGCAGCACCTGGGCATGCACCGACTCGATGCCCAGCTGGCGGGCGACGGCCTGCGCGCTGCCCCGGTTGTCGCCGCTGATCAGGTGGCTGTCGATATGCCGATTCTTGAGGGCCGCGATGGCTTCACGGGCGCCGTCTTTCAGGGTGTCGCCAAAGGCGAACAAGGCCAGCACCCGTGGCGCGTCGCCCTGCTCGATCAACCAGGACAGGGTACGCCCTTCGGCTTCCCAGTCATGAGCGGCCGTGGCCAGCTCCGCGGGTTCGGCGGCGCCGCTTTCCTCGAGCAGGCGACGATTGCCGAGTTGCAGAGCGCACCCTTCGACCTGCCCGGCGATGCCGCGACCGGCCAGGGCCTGGCTGGCGCCGAGCGAGGCCAGTGCAACGCCGGCCTCCTGGCAGCCCTGCAGTACCGCCTTGGCCAGCGGGTGCTCGCTGCCTTGTTGCAGCGTACCGGCTAGGCGCAGCGCTTGCCGATCATCGATCCCGACGGCGTGCAGGTGCGCGATGCGCGGTGTGCCCGAGGTCAGGGTGCCGGTCTTGTCGAAGGCCACCACGGTCACGCCATGGGCAACTTCCAGGGCTTCGGCGTCCTTGATCAGAATGCCGTGGCGGGCGGCCACGCCGGTCCCGGCCATGATCGCCGTGGGCGTAGCCAAGCCCAGGGCGCACGGGCAGGCGATCACCAGTACGGCCACGGCGTTGAGCAGCGCCTGCTCGATGCCGGCCCCGAGGGCCAGCCAGGTGATCAGGGTCAGCAGGGCGATCAGCAGGACCACTGGCACGAACACCTGGCTGACGCGATCCACCAGTTTCTGGATCGGCGCCTTGGCGGTCTGGGCGTCCTCGACCAGGCGGATGATGCGCGCGAGCACGGTTTCCGCACCGAGGGCAGTGGTCTCGATCAGCAGACGGCCTTCGCCATTGATAGCGCCGGCGGTCACCCGGTCGCCAGGCACCTTTGCCTGGGGCAGGCTTTCGCCGCTGATCAGCGCCTCGTCAGCATGGCTGGCGCCTTCCAGCACCCTGCCGTCGACCGCGAAGCGCTCGCCGGGCTTGACCACGACATGCTCGCCCACGCTCAGCGCGCTGACCGCCACCCGCTGTTCGACGCCGTCTTGCAGGCGTGTGGCCTCGTCGGGGCGCAGCGCCTGCAGGGCGCGAATGGCACCAGTGGTCTGGCGCTTGGCGCGGCTCTCCAGGTATTTGCCGAGCAGGATCAGGGCGATGATTACCGCCGAGGCCTCGAAGTACAGGTGCGGCGCGTGCCCGGGCGGTGTGATCGCCCATTGATAGAGGCTCAGGCCATACCCTGCACTGGTGCCGAGGGCGACCAGCTGATCCATGTTGCCGGCGCCGCTGCGCAGTGCGTGCCAAGCGGCGCGGTAGAAGCGGGCACCGAGCACGAACTGCACCGGTGTGGCCAGCAGGAACTGCGCCCAGGCCGGCAGCATCAGGTGTACGCCAAAAGGCGTCAGCAGCATCGGTAGCACCAGCGGCGCGGCCAGCAGCAGGGCCAGCGCCAGCCGCCAGCGCTCGGCGGTGAGGTGGCGGTCACTATTCACGGCAGCTGCGGTCACGGGGCTGGCCGCGTAGCCCGCGGCATTGACGGCGTCCAGCAAGGCCTGGGTATCGGTATTGGGCAGCACCTGTACCCGGGCCCGCTCGGTCGCCAGGTTGACGCTGACCGCCAACACGCCGGGCTGCTTGCCCAGCGCACGCTCGACGCGGCCCACGCAGCTGGCGCAGGTCATGCCGGTGATCGCCAGATCCAAATGCTGCGCTGGCACCCCATAACCCGCCTTCGCCACGGCCGCCACCAGTGCCGGCAGTTGCTCGGCAGGTGCCTGCACCCGCGCCCGCTCGCTGGCCAGGTTGACCTGGGCATCGCTGACCTGCGCCACGCCGCGCAAGGCGCGCTCGACCCGGCCGGCACAACTGGCGCAGGTCATACCGCTGATCGGCAGATCGAAAGTGGGCATGGCGGTCTCCGCAATTCCAGGCAGTTGCCCACAGGATCAACCTTGCCACATGGGTAAGGTCAAGCCCTGGCGGTAACGAGAGGGATCACTGGCTGGAAGGTGCGGGTGTCAGGTAGGGCCCGGAAGGGCTCAGGCCGATGCGATAGCGGCGGATTTCGCCGGCGGTGAGGCTCAGCCGCTGGCTGTCGAGGGGTGTTATGCCGGCCTGGCAGCTTTCCGTGCCGATCATGCCCAGTCGCACCGATACATCGCCGGGCGGCAGGTTGAACGACACCGATTGGCCCTGGAACAGCCGGGCAGCTAGCTGATCCTGCAGGTACACGCCGAATTCGCACGGCGAGGCGACTTCCAGGCGCTCGCGGGAAATGATCAGTACGGCGTAGCCATCGCCCATGGTGGTGTGCGACGGCAGCACCTGGGAGAGCGCTGGCAAGGGCAGGGCGAGAAACAGTGAGAACAGGAGGCGGGTCATGGTCAGACCATAAGAAGGTTGAGTGATCTGAGCTTGGCTGAGGTTGGCCGGTTCAACAAGCGGTCTGTTGACCTTGCCACGATGGCAAGCTCGATACTCGCCAGCACCCCAATCGAACCCCACGGGCAGAGGAGACGACGATGCAGATATTCAAGGTGGAAGGCATGACCTGCGCACATTGCGAGCGCGCGATCACTGGCGCCGTACAGGCGGTCGACGCCTCGGCGCAGGTGCAGGTCGATCTGGCAGCGGGTGAAGTGAGGGTACACACCACCCACCCGGTCGATCAGGTACTCGAGGCGATCATCAACGAAGGCTACAAGACCGAGGCCGTGCCCGCGGCTAAGACCAGTCGCTGATCAGGCCGCGAAACAGCCCGTCGATCATGATCGGCCCATCTTGTTTCGGGTCGAACAGGCTGTTGTCGCGCAGCCAGTCGCTGAGCATGCCGACGATCAGCGCATGCAGGGTGCGGGCGGCCAGGCGAGGTGTCATGCCTGGGCGCAGCCGCTGCTGGGTGGCTGGCTGGGCGAAGATCGTTTCGCACAGGGCGATGAACTGATTGATGAACGCCTCATGGCGTTCTTCCGCTTCGCGCAGCTCTTCGGTGAACTCGCAGCGGTGCAGCAGAATGGTGAAGATCCGCCGCTTCTGTTCGTCTTCGGCGATCCCGGCGATACCTTCCACGCACAGCGTATGCAGTGACTGCAGGCCATTGCCCTGGTCGTTCTCGAGCAGGCGCCCGGCCAGTTGCTCCGGAGGCAGGCGAACTTGGCTGAGCATGTCGTGAAACAGATGGGCCTTGTTCTGAAAGTGCCAGTACACCGCGCCGCGGGTCACCCCGGCGTGCTTGGCGATGTGTTCGAGGCTGGTGTGAGCGACGCCCTTTTCCAGAAACAGTATTTCGGCAGATGCCAGTATGGTGGTGCGGGTCTGCTCTGCTTGTTCTTTGGTTCGACGCATACGACAGGAATCGATCGGTTCAGGAAGCAGCAAGTGTAATTATTTTTTGCAGCGGATGTTTGTTTTACAGACGAACTTGTATGTAATTGTCGGCGTCCACTTCTTTCAAGCGCCTCAACCGTCTTTTTCGCCGGGGGAGGATACCTGTCGAGTACATCGCCAATGCCGCTTCGCCTGTTACTGATCCTTGGCGCGCTCAGCGCCTTCGGCCCACTGGCCATCGATTTCTACCTGCCCAGTTTTCCTGCGCTGGCGCTGGCGTTCGATACCGACACCGAGCACGTGCAGCTTTCGCTGGCGTCCTATTTCGCTGGTCTGGCGATCGGGCAACTGGTGTACGGGCCGCTGGCTGACCGTTTCGGCCGCCGCACGCCTTTGCTGGTCGGGGTGTCGTTGTTCACCCTGGCGTCTTTGGCCTGCGCCCTGGCACCGAGCCTGGAGTGGCTGATCGCCGCCCGTTTCGTTCAGGCCCTGGGCGGTTGTGCGGGCATGGTGATTTCCCGCGCGGTGGTGCGTGACCTGTGCGACCCGATCAGTTCCGCCAAGGTGTTCTCGCAACTAATGCTGGTGATGGGGCTGGCGCCGATTCTCGCGCCGGTGGCGGGCGGCCTGCTGCTGAATCTGTTCGGCTGGCCATCAATCTTCGTGTGTTTGACGCTGTTCAGCGCGGCCTGCCTGGTCGCCCTCGCCCTGTGGCTGCCGGAGACGCTGAGCCCGAGCATTCAGCCGCCGCCCCTGAGCGGCGCGCTGAGGGAATACATGCGCCTGTTCGGTGATCTGCCGTTCATTGGCCATGCGCTGACCGGCGGCCTGGCCATTGCCGGCATGTTCGCCTACATCGCCGGTTCGCCCTTCGTGTTCATCGAACTCTATGGCGTGCCGGCCGAACACTACGGCTGGCTGTTCGGCACCAACGCTGCAGGCTTCATCCTGGCCGCCCAGGTAAATGCCTGGCTGGTATCACGGCATGGGCCGGCTTACTGGGCCAGGCGCATCGTCTGGTTCTATCTGGCCTGCGGCAGTGGGCTGCTGGTGCTGGCGTGGGTCGGGCCGCAAGCCCTGTGGCCATTGATGGTGCCGCTTTTCGGCTGCATCGCCTCGCTGGGGATTCTGCTGCCCAATACCTCTGCTTGCGCCATGGCCGGGCAGGGCCGCCATGCCGGCAGCGCTTCGGCGCTGATGGGCAGCCTGCAATTCACCATCGCTGCCAGTGCAGCCTCCATGGTCGGCGTGCTGCACGATGGCAGCGCCGTACCCATGGCCCTGGTCATCTTCAGTTGCGGTGTGCTGGCAGTGGGTGCGTCACGCTTCACCCGCTGGGCAGAGCGTCGCGCCGGCCACCCGAACGGTTGACGCTCAGCCGGCCTGGCGTTTTTCGGCCGGCAGCGGGTGCGGAGCCTGCACCCGTGCCTGTAGCGTCGCACGAACTGGCGCGCTTCCTCTTCGCTGCGAAAGCTGACCTGATGCTTGCCCAGGCGCACCTGCCAGCAGGTGCCGAGGGGGCCTTGCGATGCACGGATCTGGATGTCCATCGACGTGTCTCCCGGTGAGGTGGAGACAGTCTAGGGTCTGTTGACGTTTCAACGCGAGCCGCGTTGCCGCGAGAAATCTCGCCAGGCCGGGCGGCGATCCGCTAGGCGGAGGACGCAGGGAATGGTTGTTCCCTTGCCAAGTCCTCCAACAACGCATGGCGAGATTTCTCGCGCAACCCGCAGGGCCGGGCCCGTTTTTGCGCGATGCGGCGTTACTCGATGGCTCATTTGGCCCACCAAACTTCGCATCTGTGCCTTGCCTCGCGCAAAAACTGGCTCCGGCGCGGCCGTGCGTGAAACGTCAACAGACCCTAGCCAGTGCTCGCGTATCTGCCATGACGCCGCCCAACGGATGGAATGGTCGTGAGGTTGGCGCGCTTGCCACTTTATCCCAGGCAAAAAAAGACCCGGCAATTTGCCGGGTCAATAACCGTGATTAGCCTGATGAGGAGATAACCTAAAGAGTCCGACCTAAGGGCTCTTGAGCTTATCGACCGATCTCGCGATCAGCTGATGCAAATAATAGCAATTCTCATTACATAGTCAACGGTTGGTTGGAAATTATTTCTTCCGATCGTCGCCATAGCCGTTTTCGACCCGTCTGAAACGCGAAACCCGGCGCATGGCCGGGTTTCCGGGGGAGCGCTCAGCGGTCAGCCAGGCTGGCGCAAGCCGGTGACTTCCTTGTTGAGCAGGTCGATGCGCCTGGCCATGCTCTCCACCAGGCTATGGGCGATGCGCGGATTGCTTTCCATCAGGCTGAGGAATTGATCCTTGGGAATCACCATCACGGTACAGGCCTGGCTGGCCAGTACGGTGGCGCTGCGCTTTTCGTGGGTGAACACCGCCATGGCACCGAAGATTTCGTCTTTCTGCACGTCGCCGACCTTCACGCCGTCGACGAAAGCCTCGGCATGGCCGTCGATGATGATGAATACATGGTCGGCTTCGTCGCCCTGATTGATCAGCGCATCGCCCTTGGCGAAATGCTTGAAGCCGGTGGCCGGGCGGATCTCGGGCTGCTTGATGCGCGCCAGTGCGTCTGACAGCAGGGCGGTGTGTCCAACCAAGTACTGGATGAACAGTTCCTGGCGCGGTTCGTTGGCATAGATGTGCTTGAACACGTCGCTGCGCGAGTAGGGAATCAGCGTCAACGGTTCATCGCTGGTGTAACGGCAGCTCGGCAGGTCGATGCCCTGGCGCAGCCCGACCAGATCGCCCTCCTGCAGGTAGAAGAGCGGGCGCTCGTCGACCAGCGCATGCAGCAGGCCGTTATCGATGATGAACAGCTGGTTGCTGGGCAGGTCGCTCGCCAGGTTTTCGCTGCGCTCGATCTGCAGCGGCTCGCCGCAGGGGCTGAGTCCGTCGAGTAGTTTCCCGGGGATGCTCTGCAAGCGGCTGATCAATTGGTCGGCGTAAGCCGGTTGTTCCCCGAGTAGATACATGGTGATTCCTTGGGCTGCTCATGCTGGATACGCACGAAAATCCCTGAAACGATAATACTCGCCGCGCTTCAGGTAAATCGGTCTCGCTGGGGCTTGTGAACCAGCGCGTGTTCCGGCCCGTGGCGACGCTGCCACCGCGGAGGCAGACGGGCGCTCTGGCCTAGATCCGGTCATCGTTGGCGGCCGCTTCGAGTTGCAGGTTCAGGCTCTCCTTGCGCGCCACCGGAAGCTCGCTCCAGTGAATGTCGAGCAACGCGCCCTCGATGGAGTAGAGCAGCACCTTGGATGCACGGAAGCCGCGGGCCCGCACTGCCCGATAGGCCTCCACGGCACCGTGCCTGCGCAGGTCGCTGGCATTGTGGATGCCCACCGCGTGCAACCATTGCGACGAAGTCTTGCCGAGGTTCTTGAGGGTCTGCAATTCATCGTTCACGCCATCTCCTCCTGCTGCCACCCGAGCAGCGACGCCCTTGGCCACCGTCAGTGCAGTTTAGTGCCGCCAGCTCGCGCTGTTGTGGCCTCGCGTTACAGGCTGCTACAGATGATTGGGGTGGGTGCGGTAGCGCAGGCGGGTGCCGAAATTCATCGACATGAGGATTTCGTCCGCGCTGAGCTCGACCGGGAAATAGGCGCCCGATATCTGCGCGTGGGCGATGCTGGCGCCTTCGAGTTGCGCGCTGCGAAAGTCGACGCCGCGTAAATCCGCGCCCCGGAAATAGGCGTCGGTGAAGTCGATGCCCTCGGCATCCAGGGCACGTAGATCCAGGCCGCGGAAGTCACCACCGCTGAGGTCGATGGTTCCGCCTTGCGGCCGCTGCTTGTTGAAGCCTGCGACGTCGTCGTTGTGCAGCAGTCGGTAGAGCGGGGTGTCCAGCTGGCGCGGTTGGCTCATGGTGGCAGTCGTCCGGGGGAGGCTTACTGCCAGTATAGAAGAGCTTTGCCGCGCCGCTGGCCGGCCGTCAGAGGCTGGGGAAACGCTGGCGAATCGCGCTGACCAATTCGGCCAGGCTGGCGCTGTCCGGGGTGTCCACGCGCTTGCTGTAGGGCAGCTCGGCTTCTTCAAGCGGGTCCTGACCGGCGCGCTGCGCCTCGATCACTGCCAGGGTCGCGTCGGAAGGGTCGCTGCCTTCCTGCTGGCGCTGCTGCAGCCAACTGGCGATGACCGAATCCGGTGCGTGGCAATCGATGATCAGGAAGGGCGCGCCGGTCTCGTCGGCGATGCGCTGGGCAGCCTGACGCTGCGGGCGCTTGAGGAAGGTGGCGTCGAGCACCACCGGGTAGCCGGCTTGCAGAGCCAGCTCGGCCAGGGCGTTCAGGCGCTGGTAGACGGTATCGCTGGCGTCCTGGCTGTAGATGCCCGCATTCAGTTCGCTGGCGGTCTGCTCGCCCAGCAGGCGTTTGCGCTCGACGTCGGAGCGGATGCGAATCGCACCCAGGGCCTCGACCAGGCGCAGCGCGACCTGGCTCTTGCCAACCGCCGATACGCCGCGGGTGATTGCCAGCAGCGGGGAGGGGATGGCGCTGTAGCTTTCTGCCAGGCTGGCGTAGGCGCGGTATTGGCGCAGGATCACCGCACGCTGCACGGCATCCTGCTCCTGGCCGAGGCGGAACAGCGCGACCTTGGCGCGGACCAGAGCGCGGTGCGTCTTGTAGAGATTGAACAGCTTGAGCGAGCCGTAATCGCCGGTATGTTCCAGCCAGCTGTTGAGCAGGCGGCGCGCCAGGCACTTGAGGCCGCGGTCTTCCAGGTCCATGACCAGGAAGGCGGTATCCAGGGCGATGTCGGTGAAGCGGAATGGCTCGTTGAATTCGATGCAGTCGAACAACGTGGCGCGGCCGTCCAGCAAGGTGGCGTTGCCCAGGTGGATGTCGCCATGGCACTCGCGGATGAATCCATCACGCGCCCGTGCTTCCAGGTCAGGCCACAGGCGCTCCAGGCTGGTTTCGGTCCAGGCTTCCAGGGCATCGAGCTGTTGCAGGTCGGCCTTGTCGCTGAGCATCGGGCGGATCTGCTCGAAGTTCTGGCGCAGCGGGGCGACGATGGCGGTGGCGTTGCTCAGCGCATGATCGGCGGCGACCACCGGGGTGTCGCGGTGGAAATCGGCGATCTGCTTGGCCAGGGCGTCGATATGCGCCTCGGTGAGCTCGCCACGGGCCTGCACCTGAGCCAGCAGTTGCTCTTGCGGGAACTGGCGCATCTTCAGGGCGTACTCGAGCACCGAACCTTTGCCGCCGATCTGCGGCGCCTCGGCGCTGCCGCTGATCGGCAACACCTCCAGATACAAATCCTCGGTCAGGCGCTGATTGAGGCGCAGCTCCTCTTCGCAGAAGTGCTTGCGCGCGTCCAGCGAGGTGAAGTTAAGAAAGCCGAAGTCGACCGGCTTCTTGATCTTGTAAGCGTAAGGACCGGTCAGCACGACCCAGGAAATATGGGTCTCGATGACACTGAAACCGTCCACCGGGTGCGGATAAAGGGCCGGGTTCTGCAAGGCGGTAATCAGGGCTTGGCTCACGGACGATCCTTGGCATTCAGAAGTGGGAACAGGCGCGCATTATGGCCGCTCGCTGGCGCACTGCAAACCGCTGGCGGTCGCTGCCGGCGCTTCGCAAAGTGCGTATAATGCCGCGCCATGACTCGTACCCGATCTTCCCGCTCCCGTTCCAAACGCCGCCCCCGTGGCATGCGCCCCTTGCTAGGCTGGGCTGTAAAGCTTGGCTTGGTCGGCCTGGTGCTGTTCGCCGGTTTTGCGGTTTACCTCGATGCCATCGTCCAGGAGAAATTCTCCGGCAAGCGCTGGACCGTCCCGGCCAAGGTGTACGCCAGGCCACTCGAGCTGTTCGTCGGCCAGAAACTGGCCAAGGACGACCTCCTCAAGGAAATGGACGCCCTCGGCTATCGCCGCGAGAGCGTGGCCAATGGCCCGGGCGCGGTAGCCGTTTCCGGCAACAACGTGTCCCTGCACTCGCGTGGATTCCAGTTCTACGAGAGCGCCGAGCAGGCCCAGCAGGTCAACGTGCGCTTCTCCGGTGACTACGTCGCCTCGCTGACCAAGGCCGATGGCAAGGACCTGGCCGTGGCGCGCCTCGAGCCGATGCTGATCGGCGGCCTCTATCCGGCGCACCAGGAAGACCGTGTGCTGATCAAGCTCGATCAGGTTCCGGCTTATCTAGTGGAAACTCTGGTGGCAGTCGAGGATCGCGACTTCTTCGACCACTTCGGGGTCTCCCCCAAGGGCATCGCCCGTGCCGTGTGGATCAACGCATCGGCCGGCCAGTTGCGCCAGGGCGGCAGTACCCTGACCCAGCAGTTGGTGAAGAACTTCTACCTGACCAACGAGCGCAGCCTGACCCGCAAGATCACCGAAGCGATGATGGCGGTGCTGCTGGAGCTGCATTACGACAAGCGCGAAATTCTCGAGGCCTATCTCAACGAGGTGTTCCTCGGCCAGGATGGCCAGCGTGCGGTGCACGGCTTCGGTCTGGCCAGCCAGTACTTCTTCAGCCAGCCGCTGTCCGAGCTCAAGCTCGATCAGGTGGCGTTGCTGGTCGGCATGGTCAAAGGCCCGACCTATTACAATCCGCGTCGCAATCCCGAGCGGGCGCTGAACCGCCGCAACATGATTCTCGATCTGCTGGCCGAGCAGGGCGTGGTGTCGCCTGAAGAGGCCGCTGCCGCCAAGGCGCGTCCGCTGGGCGTGACCCAGCGCGGCAGCATGGCCAATGGCTCGTTCCCGGCGTTCCTGGATCTGGTCAAGCGCCAGTTGCGCCAGGACTATCGCGACGAGGACTTGACCGAAGAAGGCCTGCGCATCTTCACCAGCTTCGATCCGATCCTGCAGCTCAAGGCCGAGGAGGCGCTGGCGGAAACCTTCAAGCGCCAGGCCGGTCGCAAGGGTTCCGACGAGGTCGAGGCCGGGATGGTGGTCACCAATCCGGAAACCGGCGAGATCCAGGCGCTGATCGGCAGTCGTCAGCCACGCTTCGCCGGCTTCAACCGCGCGCTGGATGCGGTGCGCCCGATCGGCTCGCTGATCAAGCCGGCCATCTACCTGACGGCGCTGGAGCGGCCGAGCCAGTACACCCTGACCACCCGCGTGCAGGACGAGCCCTTCTCGGTTAAGGGCCAGGACGGCCAGGTCTGGAAGCCGCAGAACTACGACCGCAAGGCCCACGGCAGCATATACCTGTACCAGGGCCTGGCGCATTCCTACAACCTGTCTACCGCCAAGCTCGGCCTGGAACTGGGCGTGCCGAATGTGCTCAAAACACTCGAGCGTCTGGGCGTGTCGCGTCAGTGGCCGGCCTATCCGTCCATGTTGCTGGGCGCTGGTGCGCTGACGCCGATGGAAGTCACCGGCATGTACCAGACCATCGCCAGTGGCGGTTTCAACACGCCGCTGCGGGGTATTCGCAGCGTGCTGACCGCCGAGGGCGAGCCGCTCAAGCGTTACCCGTACCAGATTCAACAACGTTTCGATGCGGGCGCCATCTACCTGTTGCAGAACGCCATGCAGCGCACCATGCGTGAAGGCACTGGCCGCTCGGTCTACAACCAGCTGCCGGGCTCGTTGACCCTGGCAGGCAAGACCGGCACCAGTAACGACTCGCGTGACAGCTGGTTCGCCGGGTTCAGTCAGGATCTGCTGACCGTGGTGTGGATGGGGCGTGACGATAACGGGCCGACGCCGTTCACCGGTGCGACCGGCGCGTTGCAGGCCTGGACGGGCTTCATGCGCCGTGCCGATCCGCTGCCGCTGGACATGCCGATGCCCGATAACGTGGTGATGGCCTGGGTGGACGCGGCGACCGGGCAGGGCTCGGCGCAGAATTGTCCGGGTGCCGTACAGATGCCGTATATTCGCGGCAGCGAGCCGGCTCCGGGGGCCGGTTGTGGTATTCAGGCGCCCGTCGACTCGGTGATGGACTGGGTGAAAGGCTGGTTGGAATAAGAGAGGTTTGCCGTGAGCAAGTGGTTGATTCCCGTTTTGACCGCCTCGGTGGTTCTGGGTGGTTGTGCCAGCGTTCCGCGTGGTTCCATCCCGGTTGTGGATTCCGGTAGCTCGGCCTACGAGCAGGACGACCGCCCGGGCGGCGGTTACAACAATGCGCCGCAGCAACAGCAGCAGGCGCAGTCCATGCCCGAGGATTCGGGCGTGGTGGTGATGGTGCCGGGCGGCGGGGCGTCCTCGTCGGCGCCGATCGAGACCTACTCGGCACCGGCGGGTGCGCCTGCCAACAGCGGTGGCCTGACCTTCGACGAGCCGCCGCTGAGCAGCGAACCACTGGGTTCGCCCAATTACGGCAACTCGGCGCCGTCTCAGCCGTCGACCCCAAGCGGGATCCCCAGCGGCAACGCCGGTGGTGGCCTGGCGGCCGACGAGCAGCTCGATGGCCCGGTGCTGGCGCTGCTGACCAGCGCCCAGCAGCAGCAGACTGGCGGTGACCTCAATGGTGCAGCCTCCAGCCTGGAGCGTGCCCAGCGTATCGCCCCACGTGAGCCGCAGGTGCTCTACCGCTTGGCTGAAGTGCGCCTGGCCCAGGGTGATGCCGCCCAGGCCGAGCAGTTCGCGCGCCGTGGTTTGAGCTACGCCAATGGCCGCCCGGCCCTGCAGGCCAGCCTGTGGGACCTGATCGCCAAGTCCCGCGAGCAGCAAGGCGACGCGGCAGGCGCTGCTCAGGCCCGTGAACGGGCTCGGGTCAACCTGTGAGTACGATGTCGGCTGCCCTGATTGCCGACCAGCTGCTGCTGGTCGAGCGAGCGCTGCGGGTGCAGGGCTGGTGGGAAGCGTCTCCGCCCAGTGTCCAGGCACTGGCTAGCGAGCAGCCGTTCTGCATCGATACGCTGGACTTTTCCCAGTGGCTGCAGTGGATCTTTCTGCCGCGTATGAAAGCGATCATCGAGACGGGCGCCGAACTGCCGGCTGTGTCCGGCATCCTGCCCATGGCCGAGCAGGTCTACGGCGCCGGCAATCAGCAGGCGGCGGCGCTGCTCGAGGCGCTGGGTGATTTTGATCGGTTGATCTCCGCGGGCCGCTAGGACCCGCAGACAACCGCCTTACTGGCAGTTGTCCTTGATCGCCTGCTTGCTGTCGGCAATACGCTTCTGGCGTTCGTCTTCACCCAGGCGGCGCATTTCACCACCTTCTTCCACGCGCACTCGCGGGTTGTTTTCCAACTGCGCCAGGTTGTTGCGCTGGGTCTCGCAGTATTTCCTGCGCTCGGCTTCCTGGGCGGCCACTTCCTTCTTCACCTTGGCATCGGCGGCGGCCTGTTCGGGGTCGGCGATGGCATCGAAAGTGGGCGCCGGCTTCGCTTCGGGCGTGGTCGAGGGCGGCGGCGCGGCCGATGGATTGACCGTGGTGGATTGCTGGCCCTGTGGCGGCTGCTCGCCGAAATGGGTAACGCCCTGGGCATCGACCCATTTGTAGATCTGCCCGGCCATGGCGCTCGCACTCAGGGCGAGCAGCAGACTGCTGGTGAGAATCATGCGACGCATGGAGGTTCCTTATGCATGGTCCATCGACTGATTGAAGTGCGGGCAGCGTGAAGTTGCAACGCAGGCAGCCACTATAACCAATCGGCGTCCGGCGCAGGCTGGTCTGTTTCACATCGGCGCTGTCTGCCGGGGCGTCCGGCGCCGTTGCCGGATATTGCGTATTCCATCACGCATCGCTTGACTTGCCGTCGGCGAATATCAACAATCGACTGCTCGCTGTAGTGGGGTCAGCCGCAAGCTGGCTTCAGCTCAGTAGACATGAGGCGCTACCCGCGCCGACCTTTCGTTACACCCGCAACGCGTTACCTCGCGCTGGGTGGGAAAGCCCCGCAACACATCTGGGGCAGTCCCAATACTTGCTCAGTAGTAGCTGACGTAGTCGGCGACCACAGTCGCTCATGCTCTGCTGACAGTAAACCTACTCGGGCCGACCCTGCAAAAGGGCGGTTTTCTGGCGTAATAGAGGTGAACAACGTGGAGCTTTTATCCGGCGCTGAAATGGTCGTCCGCTCGTTGCGTGACGAAGGCGTTAAGTACATCTACGGGTACCCGGGCGGTGCCCTCCTGCACATCTATGATGCCTTGTTCAAAGAGCCGGAAGTGACCCACATCCTGGTTCGTCACGAGCAGGCGGCGACCCACATGGCGGACGGCTACGCCCGTGCCACCGGCAAGGCCGGTGTGGTGCTGGTGACCTCCGGCCCGGGCGCGACCAATGCCGTGACCGGTATCGCCACCGCCTACATGGATTCGATCCCGATGGTGATCATCTCCGGTCAGGTGGCCAGCACCGTGGTCGGCACCGACGCCTTCCAGGAAGTCGACATGGTCGGCATTTCCCGCCCGATCGTGAAGCACAGCTTCATCATCAAGCATCCTTCGGAAATCCCCGAAGTGATCAAGAAGGCCTTCTATCTGGCCGAGTCCGGTCGCCCGGGCCCGGTGGTCGTCGATATCCCGAAGGACATGGGGGATCCGACCCAGAAGTTCGAATACAGCTACCCGAAGAAGGTCAAGCTGCGCTCCTACAGCCCAGCCGCGCGTGGCCACTCCGGCCAAATTCGCAAGGCGGCGGAAATGCTCGTCGCGGCCAAGCGCCCGATCATCTATTCAGGCGGTGGCGTGATCCTCGGCGGCGCTTCGGCGCAACTCACCGAGCTGGCCCGTGCCCTCAACGTGCCGGTCACCAACACCCTGATGGGCCTGGGCGCCTACCCGGGCGATGACCGTCAGTTCGTCGGCATGCTCGGCATGCACGGCAGCTACACCGCCAACCTGGCCATGCATCACGCCGATGTGATCCTGGCCGTCGGCGCGCGCTTCGATGACCGCGTCATCAACGGCGAGACCGCTGCCAAGTTCTGCCCGAACGCGAAGATCATCCATATCGACATCGACCCCGCGTCGATCTCCAAGACCGTCAAGGCCGATATCCCGATCGTTGGCCCGGTGGACAGCGTGCTGACCGAAATGGTCGCTGCCCTCAAAGAGATCGAGCAGGCGCCGGACAAGGAATCTCAAGCCACCTGGTGGAAGCAGATCGACGAGTGGCGTGGCGGTGGTCGCTTGTTCCCCTACAACGAGGGTGACGGTTCGATCATCAAGCCACAGACCGTGATCGAGACGCTGTGCGAGGTTACCAAGGGCGAGGCGTACGTCAGCTCCGACGTGGGCCAGCACCAGATGTTCGCGGCCCAGTACTATCGCTTCAACAAGCCCAATCGCTGGATCAACTCCGGTGGCCTGGGCACCATGGGCTTCGGCTTCCCGGCCGCCATGGGCGTCAAGCTGAACTTCCCGGATGCCGATGTCGCCTGCGTGACGGGCGAGGGCAGTATCCAGATGAACATTCAGGAGCTGTCGACCTGCCTGCAGTACGACCTGCCGGTGAAGATCATCAACCTGAACAATGGCGCGCTGGGCATGGTTCGCCAGTGGCAGGACATGCAGTACAGCAGCCGTTACTCGCACTCCTACATGGAATCGCTGCCTGACTTCGTCAAGCTGGCCGAGTCCTATGGTCATGTAGGCATGCGCATCACCGACCTCAAGGACCTCAAGTCGAAGATGGAAGAGGCGTTCGCGATCAAGGATCGCCTGGTGTTCCTCGACATCGCTGTGGATACCAGCGAGCACGTCTACCCGATGCAGATTCGTGGTGGCGCGATGCGCGACATGTGGCTGAGCAAGACGGAGCGTACCTGACATGCGTCATATCATTTCCCTGCTGCTGGAAAACGAACCGGGAGCTCTGTCGCGCGTAGTCGGCCTGTTCTCCCAGCGTAACTACAACATCGAGAGCCTGACCGTGGCGCCGACCGAAGACCCGACCCTGTCGCGTCTGACGCTGACCACCATCGGTCACGACGACACCATCGAGCAGATCACCAAGAACCTCAACAAGCTGATCGAGGTGGTCAAACTGGTGGACCTGTCGGAAAACCCTCACATCGAACGTGAGCTGATGCTGGTCAAGGTGAAGGCCACCGGCGCCCAGCGCGCCGAGGTCAAGCGCACCACCGACATCTTCCGTGGGCAGATCGTCGACGTGACGCCAAGCGTGTACACCATCCAGCTGGCCGGTACCAGCGACAAGCTGGACAGCTTCATCCAGGCCATCGGCACTGCGTTGATCCTGGAAACCGTACGCAGTGGTGTCACCGGTATCGCCCGCGGCGACAAGGTGCTGAGCATCTGATCGCATCGCTCGAACCAAGAACCCCGCCACGTGCGGGGTTTTTTATGCCTGGGATTCGTTACTGACGGTTCCAGAAGGCAGCGATCAGCGGATCCTTGAGGCGCTTGTGCAGGGCGAACAGGCCGATGTCGTAATCGGTCAGTGGCGGCTGGATATCGTAGAGGCGGATCCGTGCGGCCAGTGGGCTGTTGTCCAGCACGATCTGTGGCACCACGCCGATACCGAAGCCCAGGCTGACCATGCTGACGATGGCTTCGTTGCCGCTGACCTGGGCGTAGATACGCGGCTTGATGTTGTGGTGTCTGAGCCAGCGATCGGTACGGGTTCGGGCCAGGCCCTCCTCGGAGAGAATCAGTGGCACGTCCTGCCAGCTCTCTGTACCTGGGTTCTTCAGTTGTTCGTCGCTGAGCAACTGCGGCGATTGCGGACCGATAAAGCGCAGCGCCGAGCGGGTGATCGACTGGAACTCCACGCCGGCGGGCAAATTATCCGGGCGCGCACCGATGGCCAGATCTTCCAGGCTCTGCTGCACACGCTCGACGGCCTTGGCCGGATCGCC
The DNA here is from genome assembly GCA_966186235.1 of uncultured Pseudomonas sp. Lineage (GTDB taxonomy): Bacteria > Pseudomonadota > Gammaproteobacteria > Pseudomonadales > Pseudomonadaceae > Aquipseudomonas. The sequence goes on along the minus strand of CBIFVM010000034.1, from coordinate 4,234 downwards.
GGTGTGTAACTTCATTTCGATGCGCGGGTAATCCTGGCGGAAGCTACTGAGGATCTCGTAGAGGAAGCTGTAGCTTGCCGTCACCGAGCAATACAGCGACAGCTCGCCATGCAGGATCAACTGATCCTGCTTGAAGGTCTGGCGGATGGACTGCCAGCCATTCATAACGTCGCTGGCGTATTCGCGAAACTGCTGGCCTTCACGCGTCAGGCGCACCGAGCGGTTGTCGCGCACGAACAGCGGCGCGCCGACTTCATCTTCGAGCTGCTTGATGCTGCGGCTGAGCGCGGAAGGGCTGACGTGCTGCTCGCGGCTGGTCTTGCCGAAGTGCAGGTTGTCGGCGAGAGAGAGGAAAAGGCTGAGTACGTGAGTATCCATTCGTGTTTCATATATTGGCATGCAGTATTGCGAATATATCATTTTACGCAATGGTCAGGATCACTTAAGGTGGCTCTGTCGCGGTGCTCTGGCACCCCATCCCCTTTCGATACACAAGAGCCAAGAACATGAAAGTTTATTACGACAAAGATTGTGACCTCTCGATCATCCAGGGCAAGAAAGTTGCCATCATCGGTTACGGCTCCCAGGGCCACGCTCAGGCGTGCAACCTGAAGGACTCCGGTGTCGACGTCACCGTCGGTCTGCGTAAAGGCTCTGCTACCGTTGCCAAGGCCGAGGCCCATGGCCTGAAAGTCGCTGACGTGGCTTCTGCCGTCGCCGCTGCCGACCTGGTGATGATCCTGACCCCGGACGAATTCCAGGGCGCCCTGTACAAGAACGAAATCGAGCCGAACATCAAGAAAGGCGCCACCCTGGCGTTCTCCCACGGTTTCTCGATCCACTACAACCAGGTCGTTCCGCGTGCCGACCTCGACGTCATCATGATCGCACCGAAGGCCCCGGGCCACACCGTGCGCACCGAGTTCGTCAAAGGCGGCGGCATCCCTGACCTGATCGCCGTTTACCAGGACGCTTCTGGCAATGCCAAGAACGTCGCGCTGTCCTACGCTTCGGGCGTTGGCGGCGGCCGCACCGGCATCATCGAAACCACCTTCAAGGACGAGACCGAAACCGACCTGTTCGGCGAGCAGGCCGTTCTGTGCGGCGGTACCGTCGAACTGGTCAAGGCCGGTTTCGAAACCCTGGTCGAAGCGGGCTACGCGCCGGAAATGGCCTACTTCGAGTGCCTGCACGAGCTGAAGCTGATCGTCGACCTCATGTACGAAGGCGGTATCGCCAACATGAACTACTCGATCTCCAACAACGCCGAGTACGGCGAGTACGTGACCGGCCCGGAAGTCATCAACGCCGAATCCCGTCAGGCCATGCGCAATGCGCTCAAGCGCATCCAGGACGGTGAGTACGCCAAGATGTTCATCAGCGAAGGCGCCACTGGCTACCCGTCGATGACCGCCAAGCGTCGTAACAACGCCGCCCACGGTATCGAAGTGATCGGTGAGCAGCTGCGTTCGATGATGCCTTGGATCGCAGCCAACAAGATCGTCGACAAAGCCAAGAACTGAGTCGAATCGATCCACGAAGAACGCGGCCCCGGCCGCGTTTTTTCGTTCTAGGACGGGCTTCTGGTATAAAGCCTGGGTATCCAGGCCGATTAGGGCGAACGCTTGTCCGGTGGCTCGGTCGAAAATTCAAATCCGATGCAAGGTGTTGTTCATGAGCGAGCGTCCGCAAGAGCCCAAGTCGTCCCGAGACGACGACAGCTTACTGCCCATCGACGAGCATATTGAGGAAGGGCATGACGACGAGGGGCGCAAGGTGCGCCATCGCGGCATCTATCTGCTGCCCAATCTGTTCACGACCGCGAACCTGTTCGCTGGCTTCTATTCCATCATCAACGCCATGAACGGTAACTTCTACGTGGCCGCTGCCACCGTGTTCGTGGCCATGGTGCTGGATGGCCTGGACGGTCGCGTCGCCCGTCTGACCAATACCCAGAGCGCCTTCGGCGCCGAATACGATTCGCTGTCCGACATGGTTGCCTTCGGTGTCGCGCCGGCGTTGCTGGCATTCGAATGGGCGCTGGGCAGCATGGGCAAGGTCGGCTGGATGGTCGCCTTCATCTATGTAGCCGGTGCAGCACTGCGCCTGGCGCGCTTCAATACGCAGATCGGCAGCGTCGACAAGCGCTACTTCATCGGCTTGGCCAGCCCGGCCGCCGCTGGTGTGGTGGCCGGTACCGTGTGGGCGTTCAGCGACTTCGGTATCCAGGGCTCGAACATGTCGTTCGTGGTTGCCATCCTCGTGGCTGCCGCCGGTATGCTGATGGTCAGCAACATCAAGTACAACAGCTTCAAGAATCTAGATCTGAAAGGCCGCGTGCCGTTCGTGGCGATCTTGGCCGTAGTGCTGGTGTTCGCCGTGGTGTTCAGCGATCCACCGCGCATCCTGCTGTTGATCTTCCTGGCCTATGCCGCTTCTGGCCCGATTCAGTATCTGCTGCGTCTGCGTCGCCGCAAGCCAGTGGAGTGATGTAATTTCCTGCAGACTCCGTAGTCTATTGGGCAGGCCTGTCCCGATACTGCGGAGTCACCATGCTGATCAAGCTGCGTCAGTCATCCGAATGCAACGAATCGGATGTTACCCCCGAGTCCATCTACCTCTCTCGCCGTACCTTCATGTCCGCCGCCGCCGCTGGGATGGCTATGAGCAGCCTGCCAGCCTGGGCGCAATCTGCGGCTGGCGAGCGCTATGCCGATGTCGACCCAGGCAAGGCACCGGCCTGGCTGGCCGAACGCATCGTAGACACCAAATGGAATGCGGTGACCGTCAGGGACGAAGCGATCACGCCTTTTCAGGATGCCACGCACTACAACAACTTCTATGAGTTCGGCGCCGACAAGTCCGACCCTGCTGCTAACGCAGGCAGCCTGAAGACGGAGCCCTGGTCGGTGGTGATCGACGGTGAGGTCGGCAAGCCGGGTCGCCATGCGCTGGAGGACTTTCTCAAGCCCTACCAGTTGGAGGAGCGCATCTACCGGCTGCGGTGTGTCGAAGCCTGGTCGATGGTCATTCCTTGGATCGGCTTTCCCATAGCGGCGCTGCTTAATAAGGTAGAACCGACCTCGGCGGCGAAGTACATCCGTTTCGAAACCCTGAAGGATCCCAAAAGCATGCCGGGGCAACGCTCGAGTTTCGGCTTGATCGACTGGCCCTATGTGGAGGGGTTGCGGCTGGATGAAGCCATGCACCCATTGGCCATCCTAGCCGTCGGCATGTACGGCCGCGAGCTGCCCAATCAGAACGGTGCGCCGTTGCGGCTGGTGGTGCCATGGAAGTATGGCTTCAAGAGCATCAAGTCGATCGTGCGCATTAGCTTGGTCAGTGAGCAGCCGCAGACCACCTGGCAGAGCATTGCGGCTCAGGAGTATGGCTTCTATGCCAACGTGAATCCGACCGTCGACCATCCCCGGTGGAGTCAGGCTCGCGAGCGCCGTTTGCCCAGCGGGCTGTTCAGCCCCAATGTTCGCGAGACCCAGATGTTCAATGGGTACGCCGATGAAGTCGCCAGCCTTTATAGCAACCTCGATCTGCGGAAGAACTATTGATGCGGCATCCGTTCTGGCGTCTCTCCGTTTTCGTGCTGGTCGCCGTATGGCCGTTGTTCTGGCTGTATCAAGTCTGGTCGTTCGCCCTGGGGCCCGATCCCGGCAAGGTCTTGGTCGAGCGACTCGGGCTGGGGGCGCTCATTCTTCTATTGATAACCCTGAGCATGACGCCGCTACAGAAGCTCAGTGGCTGGTCGGGATGGATGGCGGTGCGTCGTCAGCTCGGCCTGTGGTGCTTCGCCTATGGGTTTCTGCACCTGGCGGCGTATGCGGTATTCATTCTGGGGTTGGATTGGTCGCAGCTTGGTGTGGAGCTGCGCAAGCGTCCTTACATAATCGTCGGCGCTATCGCGCTGTTGGGGTTGTTGCTGCTCGCTCTAACGTCAAATCGTTACAGCCAGCGGCGGCTGGGCAAGTCCTGGAAGAAGCTGCACCGCCTGGTTTACCTCATCTTACCGCTCGCCTTGTTGCACATGTTGTGGATCGTCAGGGCGGACTTGCAGGAGTGGACGGTCTACGCGGTCATTGGCGCGGCGTTGTTGGTGCTGCGTATCCCGTCACTGATGCGCAGAATCCCACGAGTAAATGGAGCTGCGCAGAAAGTTCAGCAAAAATGAAATAAACGGTTGACCTGATTTCGTGGAGGCCTATAATGCGCACCACTTCCG
>CBIFVM010000033.1:0-46497 GCA_966186235.1 uncultured Pseudomonas sp. | reverse complement strand
AGGCAAAAACAGCCGAAAAAGCGGAGTGTACGAGCTGTACATGAGCATTTTGAGGATGTTTTTAACGCGGCAATGGCAACGTAGGTAGTTTTTCAACGGCCTGCTAGCAGAGCGCACGAGCACTGTCCAGATATGGCACGACACGGCGTTGGCGTATACTGCGCCGATGCCCTCTTCATACCTGATTGGCAAGCGCTACGCCGGCTGGCTGTCGGCGATCGGATTACTCCTGATGCTCAGCGGCTGCGCGGAACCTCCGAGCAGCCTGGAGCGGATCAAGGAGGAAGGCGTGCTGCGCGTGATTACCCGCAACAGCCCGGCCACCTATTTCCAGGATCGCAACGGCGAAACTGGCTTCGAATACGAGCTGGTCAAACGCTTCGCCGATGATCTGGACGTCAAACTGGAAATCCAGACTGCCGACAACCTCGACGACCTTTTCAGCCGCCTCGGCAAACCGGGGGGGCCGGTGCTGGCCGCCGCAGGCCTGGTGGAAAGCGAAGGCCGCCAGCAGAGCGCGCGCTTTTCCGTGCCCTACCTGGAAGTCACCCCGCAGATCGTCTACCACAACGGCCAGCGCCGCCCCAGCCGCCCCGCGGATCTGGTCGGCAAGCGCATCCTGGTGCTCAAGGGCAGCAGCCATGCCGAGCAGCTTGCCGCGCTGAAGATCGAAGAGCCGGAGCTGCAATATGAGGAGTCGACCGATGTCGAGGTGGTCGACCTGCTGCGCATGGTCGACGAGGGCGAAATCGACCTGACCCTGGTCGATTCCAACGAACTGGCCATGAACCAGGTGTATTTCCCCAACGTGCGCGTCGGCTTCGACCTAGGCGACTCGCGCAACCTGGTCTGGGCGGTGGCGCCGGGCGAGGACGACAGCCTGCTCGAGCAGGTCGACGGTTTCCTGCGCCGCTCCCAGGACAACGGCAGCCTGCAGCGCCTCAAGGAGCGCTACTACGGCCACGTCGACGTTCTGGGTTACGTGGGCGCCTACACCTTTGCCCAGCACCTGCAGCAACGCCTGCCGCGTTACGAGAAGCACTTTCGCAAGGCTGCCCAGGAAAACGGCCTGGACTGGCGCATGCTCGCCGCCGTCGGCTATCAGGAGTCGCTCTGGCAACCGGGCGCCACCTCCAAGACCGGCGTGCGCGGCCTGATGATGCTGACCCTGCGCACCGCCCAGGCGATGGGCGTATCCGACCGTCTCAACCCGCAGCAGAGCATCCAGGGCGGCGCCAAGTACCTGGTGCACGTCAAGGAACAGCTGCCGGACAGCATTCAGGAGCCGGATCGCACCTGGTTCGCCCTCGCCTCCTACAACATCGGCGGCGGCCACCTGGAAGACGCGCGCAAGCTCACCGAAGCCGAGGGCCTGGACCCCGACAAGTGGCTCGACGTGCAGAAGATCCTGCCGCGCCTGTCGCAGAAACAGTGGTACAGCAAGACCCGTTACGGCTATGCCCGCGGCGGCGAGCCGGTGCATTTCGTGCGCAACATCCGCCGCTACTACGACATCCTCACCTGGGTGACCCAGCCGCAGCTGGAAGGCAGCCAGGTCGCCGAAAGCGGCCTGCACGTGCCGGGCGTCGCCAAGGATCACCCCGAACAGCAGGAAAAGGCGCCGCTGTGAGGTGCTGCCCCCTCGGGTAATCAGCACCGCTGATGACGACGTTACTCGGGCAGCGGTTCGATATAGCGCTCGGCAAATTCCACGGCGGTCATGGGCCGACCGTACAGATAACCCTGACCTTCGTGGCACGCGTAATGGCGCATCAGATGCTCCTGCTCGCGCGTTTCGATCCCCTCAGCCGTGACCTCGAGCTCGAGGCCAGCGGCAAGGCGGGCCACCGCCTCGACAATCACTTCGCTTTTCTTGCTGCGTTCGATGCCGCTGACGAAGGAGCGATCAATCTTCAAACGGCTCACGGGATAATCCTTCAGCAGGCTCAGCGAGGCGAAGCCGGTGCCAAAATCATCGAACGCCACGCCGACGCCGAGCGCGCGCAGGTGACGAAGCGGCTGCATGATGCGCTGCTCGTTTCGCAGAATGGTGTTTTCCGTGATCTCCAGCTCCAGCGCGTCAGCGGGCAGATCGAAATCGGCCAGCGCACTTTGCACCACATCGGCGAAATCACGAGTTCGAAACTGGGCGGCGAACAGATTCACCCCCATGCGGAACTGGGCGTGCCCGGCACGCCGCCACCGCGCGGCCTGCTCGCAGGCTGTACGCAGTATCCACTCGCCGACCGGCACGGCCAGCAGGCCGCCCTCCAGTGCCGACAGGAAAGCAGCTGGCGACAGGATGCCCTGGACCGGATGATTCCAGCGAATCAAGGCTTCGGCTCCTGAAATGCTGCCGTCCTGTAGCCGGACCTGCGGCTGGTAATACAGCTCGAACTCACGGTTCTCCCAGGCCTGGCGCAGCGATGAGGTGAGCGCGCTCTTCTTCGAGGCGGTCTGGCGCAGCTCCGGGGTAAAGATGCGAATCAGATGACGCCCATCGCCCTTGGCCTGGTAAAGCGCAAGGTCGGCATTGGCCAGCATCTGATCGCCGTCGACATCGGCACCTGTTCGCATCGCGACCCCAATGCTGGCGCCGATGTGAATGGGTGAATCCTCGAACGCGATGGGCTCCTCCACGGCTGCGATGAGCGTGGCGCCCAGCGCCATGGCAGCGGTCGGGTCGGTAGTCTGGGTGAGCAGCACCACGAATTCGTCCCCGCCCAGGCGGGCGACCATATGCTGCTCGGGCACGATCTGGCGCAGACGACTGGCGATAACCTGAAGAACGGCATCACCGGCAGAATGCCCCAGCGTATCGTTGACGTCCTTGAAGCCATCCAGGTCGATCAGCAGGATGGTGGCCGCCAACTGGGCATCGCAGGCTTCCTGAATCCGCAGCTTCAGGCTCGAGCGGTTGGAAAGCCCGGTCAGGTGATCGTACTCGGCGGCATGCTTGAGTCGCTTGACCGCCTCCACCCGGTGGGTGATGTCACGAATGATCGCGCCGAAGTGGGCCTGGCCCGCATCGCTCCACTGCGACAGCGAGAGTTCGATGGCCACCTCCGAGCCGTCGCGGCGCATCGCCATCAGATTGACCGCCGTGCCGATGAGCCGGCCGGTGCCGCCGGAGGCGACCCTGTTGAAACCCTTGTTGTGGGCATCGCGCATGCCCTTGGGGATGATGATATGCAAGGGCTGGCCGATGGCCTGCTCGGCGCTGTAGCCGAAGATGGACACAGCCGCGGCATTCCAGGAGATGATTTCGTTGTCGCTGTTGGCGCAGATGATGGCATCGGGCGACGTAGAGGTGATGTTGGCAAAGCGCAGGCGACTCTCCTGCCCCTCACGCTCCAGGCGCCGCAACTCCATGCGCTCAAGCACCATGGCCGCGAGGTCCTGTAGAACCTGCTGATCACGGGGCGAAAACCCTTCCCGGGGCTTGTCGTCGATCAGGCACAGGCTCCCCAGCGAATGGCCCGCCGCGGTGACCAGCGGCGCCCCGGCATAAAAGCGGATATGGGGATGACCGGTGACCAAAGGATTGCTGCTAAACCGCTGATCCTGCAAGGCATCGAGCACCACGAAGACGTCGTGCTGGAGGATGACGAAGGTGCAGAAAGAGACGTCACGGCTGGTTTCGCAGAGATCCACCCCGACGCGCGCCTTGAAAAACTGCCGATCCCGGTGCACCAGGGAAATCAGCACGATGGGCACATCAAAAATTCGCGACGCCATCTGCACGATGTGGTCGTACTCACGTTCAGCCGGGCTATCCATCAGCGCGAACGCGTTCAGTGCGCGAATTCGTGCTTCATCATCCTTGGGCACCGGATAGCTGCTCATTGGCCATGCTCCCTACGGTTGCGCAGACGCCTCCGGAAAGAGGTCGCTGTCAGCGCAGTGTATATGAGCACCGCGAGGGCCATGCATTGATTGGCAGATCGCGGCCTATCACTACCGCGAATGGGGCGCAGCAAACGTACTCAGGGTCAGCGCCCGTGCTCGCCGGACGCGCTCAGGGGGGCGCACGCTCGTGCTCAGCCGCGCCGCGCCTTGAAAAACGCCTTCAACACCTCACCACACTCCTCCGCCAGCACCCCACCCTCGACCCGCACACGGTGGTTGAGGAACGCCTGGTCGAAGAACTGGCCGCGGCTTACCGCCATGCCCGCGCGGGGCTCGCTGGCGCCGAATACCACGCGCTGTACGCGCGAGTGGACGATGAGCCCCGCACACATGGCACAGGGCTCCAGAGTCACGTACAGGGTGCTGCCCGGCAGGCGGTAGTTGGCGATGGCCTGGGCGGCGGCGCGGATGGCGACCATCTCGGCGTGAGCACTGGGATCCGAGGTGGAGATCGGGCAGTTGAAGCCGCGGCCGATCACTTCGCCGTCCTGCACCAGCACGGCGCCGACCGGCACTTCGCCGCGAGCAGCGCCTTCGGCGGCCAGCCCCAGGGCTTCGCGCATGAAGCGCTCGTCGTGGCTGCGGTCGATGATCAAGGGGGCTCTCAACTCATGGCACTCAAATCAGGCGATCTCGATGGCGGCCATCAGGCCGGTTTCCATGTGGTCGATGACGTGGCAGTGGAACATCCACACGCCAGGATTATCGGCCACGAAAGCGATGCGTGCAGTCTCGTTCTTGCCGAGCAGGAAGGTGTCGGTGTAGTACGGCTCGATCTTGCGGCGGTTGGAATCCAGTACCTTGAAGATCAACCCATGCAGGTGAATCGGGTGCTGGTACTGGGCCATGTTGCGCAGCACGAAGATGTAGTGGCCATCCTTCTTGAGGCTGGCGATGGGCCGGTCGGCGCAGGTCTTGTCGTTGATGTCCCAGGCCTGGCCGTTGATCTGCCAGTACTTGTAGCGGCCGGCAGCCTCGTCGGCGGGCGACGCCAGTGCCGCGGCCCACTCGAAGTTGAAGCGCAGGGTTTCGGCCTGCGCCAGATCCGGCTCGGCCACCGGGTTCGGCGGCAATGCCGGCGGCCATTCGGCGGCAGGCTCGTTGCTGGCCACCGATTTGATGGTCGCCAGGCGCAACGGCCCGTTGCGCAGCGACAATTCTTCGCTGCCAACTGCCGGCACCTTGAGCGCCAGGTCGATGCGCATGCCCGGGCCCAGCCAGTAGTCCTTGCCCAGCGGGCGCGGCTCGACCGGGTTGCCGTCCAGGGCGTAGATGCGCGCCTCGCCGCTGGAGAGATTGAGGCGATAGGTGATGGTGCTGTCGACGTTGATCAGGCGCAGGCGCACCACTTGGCCGGCGGGCAACTCCAGGGTCGGCAGCGACACGCCGTTGATGGTCGACAGCCGCCCACGGGTACCTTCCCGCGCCGCTTCGCGGGGCACGCTGAATTCGGTGAAGGCGCCCGCTTCGTCCACGTGCCAGCTCTTCAGGCACAGGGTACGCTCGTGCTTGAAGCCGGTAGGCTCGCGCTCCTCGATGATCAGCGGGCCGACCAGCCCGCGGCCCAGCTGCTTGGCGCTGGACTCATGGGGGTGGTACCAGTAGCTGCCGGCGTCCGGGGTGACGAAGCGGTAGTCGAAGAATTCCCCCGGCAATACCGGCGCCTGGGACACATAGGGCACGCCGTCCATTTCCAGTGGCAGGCGGATGCCGTGCCAGTGGATGGTGGTGGGCTCGGGCAGGTGATTGATGAAGCGCACCCGCAGCTCGTCGCCCTGACGGCAGCGCAGCTCCACGCCGGGCGCCTGACCACCGAAGGTCCAGGCCGGGGTGACATGGCCGGGCACCAGTTCGATGTCGTGGGGCGCCGCGATCAGCTCGTAGTCGTGGGTCTTGCGGTCGAACGGCCGACCCAGCCAATAACGCGCGCCGCCAGCGCCGAGACCGACCACGCCGAGGCCGACCAAACCGCCCAACACCTGTCTACGGGTGAAACTCATGAAACCTGCTCCTGAAGCGGGACTGCGGTGACACTAATCAGGTTTGAACGATTGCGCCTCTGCGGGCGCTAGCAGGCGGTTGAAAACCTACCTACGTTGCCGGCGCATCGTTAAAAACAGCCTCAAATGCTCATGTACAACTCGTACACTGCGCTTTTCGGCTGTTTTTGCCTCGCGCCAGCGGCCTCGCTGACGCTTTTCAACGGCCTGCTGGAGAGCTGCGCACGATACACCTTGAACGCGGGGGCGTTAAGCCGCGACATACCGCCCTGCCCGAGTTCAAGAACGCCGGTAAGCGCGCGTCGTCAACAAATACACGGGCAACCCCGACACCAGCACGATCAACGCGGCATAGGGCGCGGCACCGGCGTATTCCAGATTACCGGTGTGCGACCAGACCTTGGTGGCCAGGGTTTCCAGGCCGGTGGGGCCGAGAATCAGCGTCGCGGTCAGCTCTTTCATGCAGTCGAGAAACACCAGCACGAAGCCGGCGCCAATGGCCGGTGAAATGATCGGCAGGGTCACCCGCAGAAAGGTCGCGAGCGGCGTGTGCCCCAGGGTGCGCGCCGCCTCTTCGAGCTGCGGCGAGGCCTTTTCCAGGGCGACCCGGATCGGCCCTTGGGCCATGGGCATGAACAGCAACGCATAGGCCACCAGCAGTAGGATGCTGGTCTGGTACAGCGCCGGCACGTAGCCAAGGGCGAAGAACACCAACGACAGGGCGATCACCAAACCCGGCAAGGCGTGCAACAGATACGGCAGGCGATCCGCCAGGGTGGCCATGCGCCCGTAATAGCGCACCACCACCAGGCACACCGGCAGCGCCAGCAGGCAGCTGAGCAAGGCACCACCGAAGGAATAGCGCAGCGACGACCACAGCGTCTGGGCGATCTCCGCGACCGGAAAGCTGGCTGAGCTGCCTTCGGCGATCCAGAAACCCAGCATCACCAGCGGCACGCCGCAGCCAACCACCACCAGAACCAACAGCAGCGCCTGCGCCAGGATGCCCCAGCGCCCAAGGCGCACTCGGGCGGCACTGCGCGCCACGCCCTGGCCGGTGCGCGCGTAGCTGCGCCCGCGCAGGCGGAACTCACCCCACAGCAGCAGCATGCACAGCCCCAGCAGCAAGGCCGACAGCATCGCCGCGTTGCTGCCGCTGAACTCCAGCTCGAACTGTTGATAGATGGCGGTGGTGAAGGTCTGGTAGCGCATGATCGACGGCGCGCCGAACTCCACCAGCATGTGCACCGCCACCAACAGGCTGGTGGCCATCAGCACCGGCCGCAACAGCGGCAGGGTGACGCGCCAGAACACCTCGCGGCGGCTGCAGCCGAGCATGCGCGCCGACTCTTCCATGGCCGGGTCCAGGTTGCGCAGCACTGCCACCACCGGCAGGTAGATCAGCGGATATTTGGACAGGATCATCACCAGCACGGTGCCGCCCAGGCCCTCGAACAGCGGGCTGATCGACACCCAGGTAAAGCCGCTGACGAACGAGGGTATGGCGAACGGCAGGCACAGCAGCACGTTCCAGTGCCGGCGCCAGCGCAGGTCGCTGCGCTCCACCAGCCAGGCCAGCGCCAGGCCGATCACCGCGCAGCCGAGGGTCACCAGCACCATCAGCTTCAGGGTGTTGGCCAACAGGCCGAACACGAACGGCCGCCACAACAGCGCGAAGGCTTCGTGCGGGCCGACCTGCGCGGCGCGCACCACCACGAAGAACAGCGGCAGCGCCGCGACCAGCAATAGCGCCAGCACCGGCAACTGCAGCCAGATCGGCGGCGCCTTGCGACGCCGGCTGCTGATGGTCGGTGCCGGCAGCGGCAGCTCCGGGTTGACCGCCTGGGGCTGCATGATCAGTTCATACCCACTTCGCGTTGCAGCTCCAGGGCGTCCTCGGCCAGGCCGATCTGCGCGGCGGTGATGGCCGGCGGCTTGAGCTGATCATAGGGCTTGAGCAGCGGGTCGGCCGGCACCTTGGGGTTGACCGGGTATTCGGCGGACTGGGTGAGCACGGCCTTCTGGCCTTCCTCGCTGATCATGAAGGCGAGGAACTGTTGCGCCTCCTTCGGGTGCTTGCTGGCCTTGACCACGGCAGCCCCGGAAACGCTCGACAGGCCACCGGCATCGCCGTCGGCGAAGTAATGCAACTTGGATTTCAGTTCGCCCTTCTCTTTCTTCAGCGCCGTCCAGTAATAGCTGTTGACCAGCGCCGCGCCGACCTCACCGTTCTCCACGGCCTTCATGGCGATCACGTTGTTGGTGTAGGTGGAGCCGAAGGCCTTGAGGCCGGTCAGCCATTCTTCGGCGGCTTCGCGGCCGTTGAGGCGGATGACCGCGGCGGTCTGGCCGAGGAACTCACCACTGCTCGGCACGAAGGCGATCTTGCCGGCCCACTCGGGGTCAGCCACTTCCAGCACGCTCTTGGGCAGCTCGGCCTCGGTAACCAGATCCGGATTGTAGGCCAGCACACGCACGCGCGAGGTGATACCGATCCAGTTGCCGTTATCATCGGAAAACTTGGCGTCGATCTGCTTGAGGGTGCTGTCATCGACCTTGGCCAGCAGGCCCTGGCTGCCGAGCTTGATCAGCGGCGGCGCCTCTTCGGTGTAGACGACGTCGGCCGGCGAGCGCTCGCCTTCCTCGGCGATCTGGTTGGCCAACTGGCCACCGCCGCCCTTGCGGATCAGCACCTTGATGCCGGTCTTCTTCTCGAAGGCAGCCGCCACGGCCTTGCCGGTGGCCTCGTGCTGGCCGTTGTACAGCGTCAGGGTGACCGGATCCGCATGGGCCAGGCCGCTCAGCAGCAGGCCGCAGGACAGAACGCTGGCGCCGATCACGCGCGCCAATCCGGTTACTCGATGTACCGACATAAGCCTCTTCCCCTCGAAACAAATAGTTACCAGGGGATTATACGGGCCAACTGCGTTTGATTCTCAGGAAAATCCACCTGAAGCACTCGCCGTGATGAAAACGCAAAAGGCGCGAACGGCGTGCACCGTTCGCGCCCTGGGCCGCCGTGTTTTCACTAATCGTCGGTCGGCTGCAGCTCACGCAGCTCGCCGCCCTCCTGCTGCAAGCGCTGCAGAAAGCGCGGGCGGTCCAACAGTTGATAAGGGAAGTACAGACCGGGCTGCGTCGGCTGCCCACCGTCCAGCCCCAGCAAACGCTCGACCACCATGGTCACGCAAAGGGCCGTCAGCAGTGCCGCGCCCTTCGGATGCACGACGGCATGCCGGGTGCGCAGCGCCTGGCCTTGCGTGTCTACACCGACCAGCTCGATGAGGATTTCCGTCGACATCGACCCGCCCTGGCGACGGGTGGAACTGACGTCGATGGCCATGTTGAACTGCACGTTGGCAGCGCCGGTTGCCGCGGCGAGGCCGACGACATCGATGGACGAAAACCCCGCAGCGTCGATCGGCGTACCGTCCATGGCGTGAAAGCGGGCTTTCGCCTCGTCGCCTTCGCGCCACACATAAACGCCATCACGGCGCGTCAGTGCCGCCGGCAGCATCCGGTTCAGGTGTTCGAAGTCGCTGGCGACGGTCGGCCCGCCGGTATCCTGCTCGTCGACCAGAGCGCCGAGGCGGATCTGGTCGATTCGCCCAAACGCCTCGGCGATATGCAGGGTCGACGCCGTCGTCGCGCCCACCAACCACTCATAGCCGAGCACGATGGGCGCGGCGTCGGGCGTGTGCATGTAGGTGGCGATTTCCGGCGCGATTTCGAATACCCCGGACGAGATACTCAAGTGCGGTACACCGCGTTTCTGGGCAAACCGCAGGCCGGCCAGGGCGTGGTCCATATAGAACACCACCACCGCACTGACCGGCTGCTCGCCGAGGCCGAGATCATCGGCTGCAGGATCGATCACCACCGCCTGCGCATTGCCGATTCGCTGGGCGGCCTGCTGGGCCTTGGCGAGATCGCGACCACCGATCAGCAAGGCAATGTCGGGATGCTGGGCACGCAGTGCCGCAGCCGTGTGGCTACCGATGGCTCCAGAGCCACCCATCAACAGAATAGGGTCAAAGGTCATGCTGTACGTCCTCCGCTTACTGGCTTAACCTACCTTTAGTAGGAACCTGCAAATGAGCCTAGCCCACCAAACCTACCATTGGTAGGTTTATGTTCTGGAACCCGACGACGTGCAAAAAAGCAATCACTCTGCCAGCATCCCGCCCGCCCCTCGCCGACTGGCCAAGGCCGAGCGTCGAAGCCAGTTGCTGGAAACCGCGCTGCAGGTGATACGCCTCGAGGGCGCCGACCGCCTGACGCTCGGCCACCTGGCCAAATGTGCGGGCGTGTCCAAGCCGGTGGTCTATGACCACTTCGCCACGCGCTCGGCCCTGTTGATCGAGCTCTACCGCTGGATCGACATCGAACGGATCAACGCCTTCCGCGAACTCATGGCCGCCAGCCCTCGAAGCCTGGAGGACACGGCGCAACTGCTGGCGGGCGCCTACATCGAATGCGCATCCAACAACACCGATGAGTTCTACGCGGTAGGGGCTGCGCTGGCGGGCAGTGACGAGAAGGCCGCGGTCTTCCAGGAGCTTCTGGACAACTGCGTGCAGATGTTCATCAGCGTGCTCGCCCCCCATGCCAACCTGCCGGCGGGCGAACTGGAGCGCCGCTGCACCGGGCTGGTCGGCGCGGGCGAAGCACTGGCCGGCGCGCTGGTGCGTGGCAAGTTCACCGCTGCCGAGGCGATCGACAGCTTCGCCACGCTGATTCGCGGCTCCCTGCACGACGCGGACTGAATCCCCGGTCCGCTGCGGGCACGCGTCATTGCCCGCTACGCGTCTCGCGATTGGCGCCATGGCCGGGCAACGTCACGGTGAACGTGGTGCCGTTCGCCACGCTCGAGGTCATGGCAATGCTGCCACCGTGGGCCTCGGTGATCTGCTTGACGATGAACAACCCCAGCCCGACCGAATGCGGCGACGCATGGTGATCGGCGCCCCGGGTCATCGGCTCGAACAACGTTGGCAGCAGTGCCTGGTCGATAGCAGGCCCGTGGTTGTGAACACTCAAGGTGGCGCCTTCTTCCAACAGGTCGCTGGTCAGCGTGATGGGAAAACGCAGATCGCCGTAGGCCACGCTGTTGGCGACCAGGTTGCCGATCATCTGCTGCAGTCGATCCCGGTCCAGCCACAGGGTGCCGTGGCCTCTGGAGTAATGGCGAATGCGCGCCGTGGCGAATACCACCCTCAGCTCGTTCACGCAGGTGTCCAGCACTTCCAGCGGGTCGACCTCCTGACAGCGAATGCTGATGCCCTGCCCCAGCCTGACCGAGGCGAAATCCAGCAGGTCGACGATCATGCGCTGCGCCCGGTCTGCCGAGCTGCTGACGCTCGCCAACAGGCGTCGCGTGCGATCGCTGCCCGGCTCCCGTTCCAGCAGCTCGGTGGCCAGCTTGATCGCCGTCACTGGGTTCTTCAGGTCATGGCTGACCACGGCGACCATCTGTTCGGCGAACAGCGCACGCTGCTTGACCTCCTCGTAAGCCCTGGCAAGTTCGGCCTGGGCGCGCTGCAAGGCGATTTCGGTGTTGACCTTCTGGGCCAGCAGATCTTCGGCCCGCTGCATTGCCTCGAACACGGCCCGTTCGTTACGGCTGCGCTTCGAGGTCCCGAACAGGGCGAGCTGAAAGTGGATGCCATCCGCGCTTTCGCGCCGCACGCCGTTGAGCAGCATCGACAGCACATGCCCATCGCGGTGCCGCAGGTCGACTTTTACCTCGGCGACAGAGCCCTGCATGTTCAGCAGCGGCCTCCAGTTGGTGAGCTGGAATGCGCGCCCACTGACCGTCAGCAGCTGATCGAAGCTGCGCTCCTGTAGCGCTTTCTTGTCGTAGCCCAGCCAATCGCAGAACGTCTGGTTGCAGCTCAGAATGCTGCCGTCGACGGCCATCAGGATCAGCCCGCAAGGCGCGGACTCGTAGAAGGACTCGATGGCCAGCAGAGCTGCATCATTCATGGCCGCCCCCGTAGCGTTGAAGAAACGCGTCGATCGCTGCAGAGCAGGCGCTGGGCGCACTCAACTGCGGGTAATGGCCCATGTTGTCGATGACGCTCAGCTGGCTGTCAGGCAGAACATCGTGCAGGTAATCACCCACCGCGAGGGGCGCGACCGGGTCGCCAGCCGATTGCAGGATCAGCGTCGGAACCGCTAACCCCGCGACATCCTGGCGATGGTCGGAGAGAAAGATCACGCGGGCGAAATGCCTGGCGATCTGTGCATCGGTCCGGCAGAAACTGCTTTGCAGCTCCTGCGCCAGTGCGGGCTGACCAGGAGCGCCCATCAGCACGGGCGCCATGGTGCTGGACCAGCCGAGAAAATTGTCGTCGATGGCGGCAAGCAGCTCGTGGAGTTCATCCCTTGAAAAGCCGCCGGTATAGGTGCCCGTATCGGTGTAACAGGGTGAGCCGCCAATCATGATCAGGCCGGCGAGCGCGCCCGGGCTGCGAACCTCGGCCAGAACAGCGATCATCGCACTCACCGAATGCCCCACCACGATGACGGGCCCGGCGCGGTACTCCTCGATGATCTCGTTGAGATCGGCCGCATAGCCCCACAGCGAAGCGTATTTCTCATAATCGTAGGCACCGAGATCCGACCCACCGGCGCCAACCAGGTCATAGGTGACGACTCGATAACGCCTGCTGAAATGCGGCAACAGCAGCCGCCACATCGACTGATCACAACCAAAACCATGGGACAAGATCAGGGTGACGTCACCACTGCCCTCGATCTGCACGTTGTTACGCTCTCGTAGGTTCATACCCGTACCAACGTGTTGCCCAATGGTGCCTCCGCGCCGAGCGCCTGGGAGACCATCCAGAGGTATGAGGGCGATTCGCATGGCCAGGGCCACGCGCATCGTCAGAGGCTTGCGGGCCTGAACCGTCAGAATCGATATAGGCCGCGCAAGAACGGAGAGCTGACGGACACGATACGCTAGATACGCCCCCGGCGCAGGGGTTTCGCTGCCAACCAATCAGTGGCCTGGACACAACGCCAGCGCAAATCGACCCGAGCGCGATCGTGGCAGCCTGACTGCGCGATGCCTGGGCGCGTTGCACTACACATCTGCGCATTCCGGCGCATTGGCCGACGTACATTGCCGACTAGGGCCGGCGGCCCATCCGCTTCTGACTCATGCGACCGGCTGACGGAACGAAATCAAAGTGCCACTAGTCGTAAGACTGCAGAAACCCGAGGATCGGCCGATACGATCCCATGGGAGCAGCGTTCAGTCCTGCTCCGTCGAAGCTGGAAAGGACAATCCGTTCGGTTATTTAGCTGGTTGTATTTTCAGAGCGTCGCCTGATGAAGAAAACACTGCTCGCCGCAAGAGCGCTTATGTCCGTCCCCAAGGACAACCCCGGCCTGGTCAAGGCGCAATACAGCGCCCTGGCTCGCCAGTTGCCGATGATGTATTTCATCCTGCTGGTCAACACGCTGATGCTGGCAGGCACCCACTTTGCGGTCGCGCCGCGCTGGCTGGTGGTGTATTGCCCGGCGATCATGACGTTGTTCGGCGTGATTCGTACGGTGGAATGGATCCGCACGCGCCAGCAGACGCGTAGCCCGGCGCAAATGCTGACGGCGCTGAAGCGCACCAATATGCTCGCGCCGTTCGTGGCCGTGGCGTTCACCGCCTGGTCGCTAGCGCTGTTTCCCTATGGCGATGGCTACACCCAGGCGCATGTCGCCTTTTATATGGCGATCACCGTGATCGGCTGCATTTTCTGCATGATGCACCTGCTGCCGGCCGCCCTAGCCACCACGGCAGTGGTCAACACCGCGTTCGTGGTGTTCTTCGCGTCGACCAATATCATCACCTTCGTCGCCACGGCGATCGACGTGCTGCTGGTGTCCATCGCCATGCTGGTCATCCTCAAGGTGCAGTACGCCGACTTCACCCGGCTGGTAAACATGCAGGCGCAAACGGCGAAACTCAGCGAGGAAAACCTGCACCTGGCCAACCAAGACAGTCTCACCGGACTGGCCAACCGGCGGCAGTTCTTTTCCCGTCTCGATACGCTGTTAACCCGTGCCCGCGAGCAAGAGGCTCGGCTGGCCGTGGGGCTGATCGACTTGGATGGCTTCAAGCCGGTCAACGACCTGTATGGCCACAGCGTTGGTGACAGGCTGCTCTACCAGGTTGGCCAGCGCCTGACCGGACTGCTCGACGACGATATGCACCTGGCCCGTCTGGGCGGCGACGAGTTCGCCCTGATCATCACCCAGGCCATGAGCGACGATCAGTTGCGCACCTTTGGCGAAAAAGTCTGCGCCAGCATGCGCGAGCCGTTCCTGCTCGTCGATATCCCCATCCAGATCAGCGCCTCACTGGGTATCGCCACCTTTCCGGATCAGGCAGCCAGCGCCACCGAGGTGTATGAGTACGCCGACTACGCCCTCTACCAGAGCAAGCGCCACCGCCCCGACACGGTGTGCCTGTTCAGCGCCGCCCATCGCCAGCAGCTCAATCGCGAAGGGCTGACCGAACAGGCCCTGCGCCGAGCCAATCTGAATGATGAGTTTCACGTGGTGTTTCAGCCCATCATGGATCTTGGCAGTGAACGAACCGTCGCGTTCGAGGCACTGGCACGCTGGCAAAGCCCGGAATTGGGTAACGTACCGCCCAGCGAATTCATCCCGATTGCCGAACGGGTCGGCATGGTCAATCGCCTCACCGTGCCGCTACTGAGCAAGGCACTGGAAACCGCCACGAGCTGGCCTGCAGGGATGCGCCTGTCGTTCAACCTGTCGGCTCACGACTGCGGCTCGGAGGACGCCGCCCAGCAGATCGTCGAGCTGATCAAACGCAGCCCGTTCGACCCGGCCCGTATCGACCTGGAAATCACCGAAACCGCCGCCATCCAGGACCTGCCGCAAACCCAACAGGCGATCCGCCGGTTTCGCGAACTGGGCTGCGGCATTTCCCTCGACGACTTCGGCACCGGCTACTCCAGCCTGAGCCAGATCCACGCGCTGTCGCTGACCAAGCTGAAGGTGGACCGTACCTTCGTCACCCACATCGACCTCGACCCGGCCAGCTTCAAGATCGTCAAATCACTGGTCGCCTTGTGCCAGGACATGCAGCTGGAATGCATCGTCGAAGGCGTGGAAACTGCCGCAGAACTCGCTGCCCTGAAAAACCTCGGCTGCGCCTGGGCCCAGGGCTACCTGTTCGCCAAACCCATGCCGGCCAGCGACATCGGCGCCTGGCTCGAAGGCGAGCAGTTGGCCAAGGTGGAGGCGGTTTGATCTGGCGATAGGCTGGGTGCAGCGCGCTCGTGTCTCGGAAGCCGCATAAGCGCGGCCTGAATTTGCCATCCTCAAAACGCCAAAAGCCCGCAATTACGCGGGCTTTTGGTTTTCCTGACGACCAACTACCGGCTTACACCGAACGCGGGATCATTCCCACTCGATGGTCGCTGGCGGCTTGCTCGACACATCGTAGGTGACGCGGGAGATGCCGTCGATTTCGTTGATGATCCGGCCGCTGACGGTCTCCAGCAGCTCGTAGGGCAAGTGCGCCCAGCGTGCGGTCATGAAGTCCACGGTTTCCACGGCGCGCAGGGCGACGACCCAGGCGTAGCGACGGCCATCACCGACCACGCCCACCGAGCGTACTGGCTGGAACACCACGAAGGCCTGGCTGGTCTTGTGGTACCAGTCGGCCTTGCGCAGTTCTTCGATGAAGATGTGGTCGGCGCGGCGCAGGATGTCGGCGTATTCCTTCTTCACTTCACCGAGAATGCGCACGCCCAGGCCCGGGCCCGGGAATGGGTGACGGTAGACCATGTCGTACGGCAGGCCCAGTTCCAGGCCGATCTTGCGCACTTCGTCCTTGAACAGTTCACGCAGCGGCTCGACCAGCTTGAGGTTCATTTCCTCCGGCAGGCCGCCGACGTTGTGGTGCGACTTGATCACGTGGGCCTTGCCACTCTTGGCGCCAGCCGACTCGATGACGTCCGGGTAGATGGTGCCCTGGGCGAGGAACTTGATGTTCGGCAGCTTGCTGGCCTCGGCATCGAACACGTCGATGAAGGTGCGGCCGATGATCTTGCGCTTCTTCTCCGGGTCGGCTTCCCCGGCCAGGTTGTCGAGGAACTGCTTTTCAGCGTCGGCGCGGATCACCTTGACGCCCATGTTCTCCTTGAACATGGCCATCACCTGGTCGCCTTCGTGCAGGCGCAGCAGGCCGTTGTCGACGAACACGCAGGTCAGCTGGTCGCCGATGGCGCGGTGCAGCAGCGCGGCAACCACCGAGCTGTCGACACCGCCGGACAGGCCCAGCAGCACGTTGGCATCGCCGACCTGCTCACGCACCTGGGCGATGGCGTCTTCGACGATGTTGGACGGCGTCCACAGCGCTTCGCAGCCGCAGATGTCCTGCACGAAACGAGTGAGGATGCGACCGCCCTGCTTGGTGTGGGTCACTTCCGGGTGGAACTGCACGCCGTAGTAACCGCGGGCGTCGTCGAACATGCCGGCGATCGGGCAGCTCGGGGTGCTGGCCAGCACGTTGAACTGGCCCGGCAGCTGGGTGACCTTGTCGCCGTGGCTCATCCACACGTCCAGGCCCAGCACGCCGTCGGCGTCGACATGGTCTTCGATGCCGTCGAGCAGCTTGCTCTTGCCGACCACGTCGACGCGAGCGTAGCCGAATTCGCGCAGGTCGGAACCTTCGACCTTGCCGCCCAGTTGCTCGGCCATGGTCTGCATGCCGTAGCAGATGCCCAGCAGCGGTACGCCGAGGTCGAACACGGCCTGGCGCGCGCGAGGGCTGTTGGCTTCGTGAACCGACTCGGGGCCGCCGGCGAGAATGATGCCGCGCGGGGCGAAGGCACGGATGTCCTCGTCGGACATGTCCCAGGGATGCAATTCGCAGAACACGCCGATCTCGCGCACGCGGCGGGCGATCAGTTGGGTGTACTGGGAACCGAAATCGAGGATCAGGATACGGTGAGCGTGAATGTCGAGGGCCATGACTCTGTTCTCGTCAGTGGAAGCAGAAACAACGCGGGGCTGTCGATACAGCCCCGTTGAAAGGTGATGCTGGGAATCAGCCTACCCGGTAGTTCGGGGCCTCTTTGGTGATCTGCACGTCGTGGACGTGAGATTCGGCCATGCCGGCACCGGTGATACGCACGAACTCGGGCTTGGTGCGCATCTCGTCGATGGTCGCGCAACCGGTGTAACCCATGGAGGCACGCAGGCCGCCCATCAGCTGATGGACGATGGAGCCCATGGCGCCTTTGTAGGCCACACGGCCTTCGATACCTTCGGGTACCAGCTTCTCGGCACCGGCGGCGGAGTCCTGGAAGTACCGATCCGAGGAGCCTTGGGCCTGGGACATGGCGCCCAGCGAACCCATGCCGCGGTAAGCCTTGTAGGAACGGCCCTGGAACAATTCGATCTCGCCCGGGGCTTCTTCGGTACCGGCCAGCATGGAGCCGATCATCACGGCGGAAGCGCCGGCAACGATGGCCTTGGACAGGTCACCGGAGAAGCGGATGCCGCCGTCGGCGATCAGCGGGATGCCGGTGCCTTCCAGCGCAGCGGCGACGTTGGCCACGGCGGAGATTTGCGGCACGCCGACGCCAGCGACGATACGGGTGGTGCAGATCGAGCCTGGACCGATGCCGACCTTGACCGCGTCAGCGCCGGCTTCGGCCAGGGCCAGTGCAGCCGCGCCGGTGGCGATGTTGCCGCCGATCACCTGAATGTCCGGGAAGTTCTGCTTGACCCAGCGCACGCGCTCGATCACGCCCTTGGAGTGACCGTGGGCGGTGTCGACGATGATCACGTCGACGCCGGCATTGGCCAGTGCGGCAACGCGGTCACCGGTATCGGCGCCAGTGCCGACCGCGGCGCCAACGCGCAGACGACCCTGGTCGTCCTTGCTGGCCAGCGGGTAGGCCTTGGCTTTTTCGATGTCCTTGACGGTCATCATGCCCTTGAGCGCGAAGGCGTCGTCGACGATCAGCACTTTCTCGATACGGTGTTTGTGCAGCACTTCACGAACGGCTTCCTTGGCGGCGCCTTCCTTGACGGTGACGAGGCGCTCCTTGGGCGTCATCACTTCACGCACCAGGGCGTCCAGGCGGGTCTCGAAGCGCACGTCGCGGGAGGTGACGATACCGACCAGGTCGCCGTTGCTCAGCACCGGCACACCGGAGATGTTGTTCTGGCGGGTCAGCTCGAACAGGTCACGCACGGTGGCGTCGGCCTCGATGGTGATCGGGTCCTTGACCACGCCGGATTCGAACTTCTTGACCTTGCGAACTTCGGCGGCCTGCTGGTCGATGGTCATGTTCTTGTGGATGATGCCGATGCCACCTTCCTGCGCCATGGCGATGGCCAGGCGGGCTTCGGTGACGGTATCCATGGCCGCGGAAAGCAGCGGGATATTCAGCTCGATGCCGCGGGTAAGGCGAGTCTTGAGGCTTACGTCCTTCGGCAGAACGTCGGAGAAACCGGGAATGAGAAGAACGTCGTCGAAGGTAAGGGCTTCTTGACTGATACGCAGCATGGCGGGGGCTCCCAGGCGGGAAAATTGGAAGCGCGCCATTATACCGAGTCAGCTGCTGTCACTCAATGTAAAGAATGGGAGATGACCGTTCGGCGTGTAACCGAAATGATTCTCGGCGAACGGGGAACCGATGCGCATTCGTGCAGCCTGAACTATCTCAGGCTCAAGGAAGAGCTCCCCTTTTCGCTCGAACGCATCAGCCCCGATGAGCGCTCGACGCCTCGCTCAAGCCTCCACCACCGTCACCGGATAGCCCAGCCGCTCGGCGAATTCTTCGAGAAAAGCCGCGGTGAACTCCGCTTGCGCCCAGCCATTGAAGATGAAGCCCAGGTTGGAAAACCCGCAGGGCTGCAGAAACAGGAAGCCGTTGATGTCGTCTTCATGTCCACACAACGGACAGGTGAAGTTATCGGTCTCGCCGGGCATCCACTCGTCCAGGCTCTCGAACAACGCTTCGCCGATCTCCTGCCGACACTCCGGGCAACCGGCCTCCTCGAGAAAATCCTCGGTGGGCGTATAGATGCAGCGCCGGTAGATGACCTCCAGCCCGTTGACCGGCTGATCGAATGGCAACCGCTCGGCCGCCTCTACCACCCGGCTGGCTCCCGGCGCAATGGCGTAGGCCATGCCGCTGCGCCCGCAGGTGGTCGGCAGCGCGGCGACGATGTCGCGCTTGGCCAGCCAGCGCAGGATCTGCTGCGCCTTGCGCTCGTGCCCGGGAAAGCTGGAGATGCGCGGAACGATGATGCTTTGCGTGGCCATGCCGACTCTTGAGGTAGCGAAAACCGCGCAGCTTAGTGGCAGCCACCAGCCGGCCACAAGCCGGCCGGGACTGACGGCTATGCGCGCATGCGCCTCAGGGGCATGCCAGGGTGCGCGCCTGGCGCCGGCTGAAATAGCGCTCGCGCAGTTTGTCGTAGGCCAGGTTGTAGCCCAAGGTGTACGGCAGGAAGAACAGGATCAGGCCGATGTCCAGGAAGAACGCTGCGACCAGGCTGATCGACAGCCACCACGCCGCCAGCGGTACCAGCACAAGGATCAGGCCAGCCTCGAACAGCAGCGCGTGGCTGATCCGTGCCCACAGGCCGCGCTCGAAACCCATGCGCCGCTGCGCGGCATCGAACAGGATGTTGAAGATCATGTTCCAGAGCATGGCAATGGCCGAGAACATCAGGGTCAGCGCGCCCATATGCGCCAAGGATTTACCCATGGCCCAGGCCAGCAGCGGCGCGCATACCACTACGGCGATCAGTTCGAACAGGATGGCGTGCAATACGCGCTCCTTCATGGAGCGCCGGGCGACGTTGGACTGGTTCATTTCAGACTCGCTAGATGAGATCGATGGCGCTATTCTCATCGGTAAAACTGCCAGCTCAAAGTTAACTGCCATCGGCTTAACCGATATGAATCCTTCTCCCGAATCACTTCATGCCTTCGCACAGGCGGCCGCTACCGGCTCGTTCAGTGCTGCCGCCAGGCGCCAGGGCAAAAGCCAGTCGACGATCAGCGAAGCGGTTTCACGCCTGGAGGTCGAGCTGGACGTCACCCTGTTCGAGCGTGGCGCCCGCCAGCTGACCCTTACCGATGCCGGCGCCAGCCTGCTGAGTCACGTCGAAGACGTGCTGGCCGCCTCAGATCGCCTGCTGCGCCAGGCCAGCCAACTGGCCTCGGGCCTGGAGCCCAAACTGACACTGGTGCTCTCCGATGCCTATCAGGCCAGCCAGTACCGGGCGCGCCTGGCGGAACTCGATAAGCGCTATCCGGATCTGGAATTCGAGTGTTTCTTCGCCGAGCACGCCGACGTGCTCGATCTGGTCGGCCAGGGCCGCGCCCACCTGGGCCTGCTCGCCGCCCAGGCCGCCTACCCGCCCGAATTCGCTCATTCAAGCCTGGCTGACGCCGCAGACTTCGGCCTGTTCGTCGCCAAAGGCCACCCGCTCGCCCAGCTGCCGCGCGCCACCCTCCAGGACCTGGTGAACTGGCGCGTATTGCGCCTGAGCAGCGTGGCGGCCCACCACGGTGAGCTGGACGACCTGCCCGGCAGCGGCGGTCGCTGCTGGTCCGCGCCGGACTACCTGCTGCTCCTGGAAATGGCGGCCCTGGGTTTCGGCTGGGCCGCCCTGCCCCGCCAACTGGTGCAGAACCACGGCGGCGACGGGCTGCATGAACTGAAGGTCAACGGCTGGCCGAAGCAGGTACCCGTCGATGTGGTCTGGTCCCGCGCGCGGCCGCTGGGTCCGGCAGCTTCATGGCTGCTGGAGCGCCTGCTGAATGCGTGAAGGTGACTGGCTGTTATGAAGAGCTATACGCCAATCGATCTCGAGCGTCGCAGTTTTACGGGCCTGCGCTGCGCATTTCTGTCGGTGACGGCGCTGGCAGTTGGCGGTTCGCTGTACGCCCTGATCGCAACCGGCTTCTACCTGTGGCTGGCGGGCTTTCTACTGCTGCCCAATGGCCTGCTGATTTACCTCGGCGTCTTCGCCAAGGACAACACCCTGCGCACCACCCATGAAACCCTGAAGGATCTCGGCCAGACCTTCGGTTGCCCCTGATGCGGGGCATCGTTGCGCGCGTTATGCTGCTCGCCCCGTCAAGGAGAAGACCATGATCACCTGCTATCTACGCTACATCATCGACCCATACCAGCTGGCCGAATTCGAGCACTACGCCAAATTGTGGATTCCCCTGGTGGAGAAATTCGGCGGCCAGCACCACGGTTATTTCCTGCCTTCCGAAGGTGCCAACAACGTGGCCCTGGCGCTGTTCAGCTTTCCCAGCCTGGCGGCCTACGAGGACTATCGCGAGCGCTCCATGCAAGATGAAGAGTGCCTGGCCGCCTTCGCGTACGCCCAGCAGAACCGCTGCATCCTCAGCTACGAGCGCAGCTTTCTGCGCCCGGTTGGCGTCGAGGCTCGTTGAAGCCGTTTCCCGAATCAGGGGTTTCGTATTCCGGGGTCGGCTGCAGTAAGGCAGAAGCAGACACTCAGCGGTTGCGTAGGAGCGGCTTTAGCCGCGAGTTTTCTACGTCCCACACACCGTACGTGACCGGTGGATAGCCAGCATTATCGAGTTGTTCATACGTTCGGTTCCGCTCTGTCGAGCGGGTTTCTTTTGGCATCGCCCCAAAAGAAACCAAAAGGTCTAGCCCCGACATCCGGCCCCAGCTTCGCTGGGGTTCCCTCGTTCCATCATTGCTCCGAGGGCCCGCCGCGAAGGGCCCTCCCTGGCCCATCGCGGCTCTCGCGGCATCCATGCCGCTCAACCCTCTCCGCAACGATTCCACTCGGCCTCCTGAAGGGGCGATTGGTGTCGCCTGATAGTTTTGTGGCCCGAGGAGCACCAAGAAGCCAAAGCGGTCGACTGACCGCTCCCGCCCCGTTGCAGTCACCACATGTGAAATCACGGCGACTGATCGCCAACAGTTTCCAAGCCCTACAGCTCGCCGGCGTAGCACACCGGTGAGCTGTTCTCGCCCCGCCGATCCAGTTCATCCTCGAGAAATGCCTGCAGCACGCGGGCGTTGTTGCGTTCCTGGTCACGGGCGGCGTAGAGCAGCGTCACTTTGCCTGCGCCGGCACGCGCCAGCAGGCCCTGCCAGAGCTCGGGGTGGGCCGCCAGTTCGCGGCGATAGCCCTGGCTGAACGCTTCGAACGCGCCGGCCCGATGGCCGAACGCACGGCGCAACGCGGTCGATGGTGCCAACTCGCGCAACCACGCATCGTGCTGCAGCCCATCCTTTCTCACACCCCGCGGCCACAACCGATCGACCAGTACCCGGTAGTCGTCAGCCTCTTCATAGGGCTCGTAAACCCGCTTGCAGAAAATCATTGCCAGGCCTCCTTGAGATTGCCCCACGGCCTCGGTAACGTGGCCGCTCGCCAGACGGAGAGCCCCATGCACATCAGCCGTAAACTCCTAGTGTTCGCCCTGTTGCCGCTGTTCGCCAGTTGCCAGGTGTACAAGAGCAAACCTGCGGATGCGGAAAAAGCCCAGACGCGCCTGCAGGGCGAGCTGACTCGCGAAAACGGCCAGCTGTGGCTCAAGCCCTGCGAGGATCCGCGCCGCTTCGCGATCACCGAAGGCAGCACCAGCATCACCCAGGATGCCAGCGAATTGCTGGGCGATGGCCACTCGGCGTTGTTCGCCGACCTGCGCGGGGTCATGGGCTCGACCCAGGTCAGCGGCGCCGATGGCGCGATGCAGGTCGGCCGCGTGTACCGCCTGCAACCCGAGGGTCACGGCTGTGACGACCCCAACTTCAAACGCACCCTGGTGCGCGCTGCCGGCCAGGAGCCGTTCTGGAGCGTGACGGTCAGCAATCAGGGCATGGTGCTCAGCGGCCCGGACCACGAGCCGTTGGCATTACCCTACATGGAAGAGCAACTGCCCGAGGGCCGTATCAACCTGACCAGCGAAGCCAACGGCGAGCGCGTGGAGCTGTGGCTCGCGCCGCAACGCTGCGTGGACAGCATGAGCGGCGCGGTACAGCACATGAGCGCCCAACTGCGCCTCAACGGCAAGCTGATGCGTGGCTGCGCCGCGTTTGGCGGCGCACGCAACGACTGAACAATGAGCAGGGATGCGCCAAAGGCAGCGCATCCTGTTAGATGCCTACCCGTGTTTTCTGGCTTGAATTCATCTCTTTGGACTGCAAAGGGGCGGAAGCGGTCGTTGAGCAGAACACTTTTGTAGGAGCGGCTTTAGCCGCGAGCTCTTTGTTTGCCTTGATAAAAAGCTCGGGGCTAAAGCCCCTCCTACGCGTTACGCGAACGGCCGCTTTTGCCTTATAGCAGCCTGTTGATGTCGCTTAAAAAGACCGTGAACAGATCCTTAAAGCAAAATGCCCTTGTCCCGAGCCCGCTCGTGGCAAAGCTGCAGCACCTGACGACGCTCGTCGTTTTCCATGCGGCTCCAGCGGGTAATCTCGTCGACGTTGCGCTGGCAACCGATGCAGATGTCTTCTTCATCCAGCGCACAGACATGCACGCAGGGCGAGGCGACCGGGCGTTCGAGGGTTTGCATCAGTCGTCCTGCTCGGCCAGTTCGGCGGCGTAGCGCTTGGCGTTGTGCACGTAATGGGCGGCGCCGGCTTCGAGCATCTTCTTCTGCGGCTCGGTGAGCTCACGCACCACCTTGCCCGGCGAACCCACCACCAGCGAGCCGTCGGGAATTTCCTTGCCCTCAGCGATCAGCGCGTTGGCGCCGATGATGCAGTGCTTGCCGATACGCGCGCCGTTGAGCACCACGGCGTTGATGCCGATCAGGCTGTAATCGCCCACCGTGCAGCCATGCAGCATGGCGTTGTGGCCAACGGTCACGCCAGTACCCAGGGTGAGCGGTGAGCCGGGATCGGTGTGCATCACCGCGCCGTCCTGCACGTTGCTGTTCTGGCCGATATGAATGAGCTCGTTGTCGCCACGCAGCACGGCGCCGAACCAAACACTGGCGCCCTCGTCGAGACGCACGTTGCCGATCACCGTGGCGTTGGGGGCGATCCAGCTTTGCGGATGCTGTTCGACACGGGCTTTGCCCAGGCGGTATTTCATGACGAGAGTCTCGCAGGCAGGTTCACTTGAGGTGAATGTAGTGCTCGGGCGGGCGGCGCATGTCGATGTCAGCGTCGTAAACCAGGTTGACCAGTTCCACCAGCATGATCGCCGTCAGCCCCCAGATCTTGTATTCACCATAGCGATAGCTCGGCACGTACCAGCTTTGCCCGAGGTAATCGATGCGGTGGGTGACTTCGCGGGGATCGTTGCGAAAGAACTCTAGCGGCACGGAAAACACCGCGGCGATCTCGCCATCGTTGGCCTGGTAGTCGACGAAATCCGGTACCACGCCGACATAGGGCGTGACCTGAATACCGTGCCTGGAAACCAGGGTGCCCAGCGGTCCGACGATCTCCACCAGCCCCGGCGGCAGGCCGATTTCTTCTTCAGCCTCGCGCAGGGCGGTTTCGATCAGGTCATTATCTTCCGGGTCACGCCGGCCACCAGGAAAGGCGACTTCGCCACCGTGGGTGGACAGGCCGCTGGCGCGCAGCGTGAGCACCACTTCGGGCTCGTCGCTGCGGGTGATGGGCACCAGCACCGCCGCTTCGGGAAAGCCCTCCTGGGTTTCCATGAAACGTGGGCTGTAACCACGAACGCGTTGGAGTAACTCGTCCAGCATGGGCATTCTCGGCATTCTTCTGCGCCGGATAATGGCATGAAAAAAGCTAGGAACCCACCCTTCAACACTCGCGAAAAGCTCGCGAGCTAGGATCATGCAAGGCAAAAACAGGCGAGAAAGCGAAGTGTACTTTTGTACATGAGCATTTCGAGCCTGTTTTTAACGCAGCAGGGCCGACGCGCAGCAGCTTTTTCAGCTTTTGAGGCGGTAGCCGGTTTTAAAGATCCACCCAACAGTCAGGATGCAGGCGAGCAGAAAGCCCAGGATCATGCCCAGGCTGACCATCACGTTGACGTCCGACACGCCGTAGAAGCTCCATCGAAACGCGCTGATCAGGTACACCACCGGATTGAACAGGGTCACCGTCTGCCATACCGGCGGCAGCATGCTGATCGAGTAGAAGCTGCCACCGAGAAAGGTCAACGGCGTGACGATCAGCGCCGGGACGATCTGCAGCTTTTCCCAGCCATCGGCCCACACGCCGATGATGAAGCCGAACAGGCTGAAGGTCAGCGCCGTGAGCACCAGGAAGGTCAGCATCCACACCGGGTGCAGAATCTCGAAATCGACGAACAGCCGAGCCGTGGCGAGGATGATCAAACCGAGCACGATGGACTTGGTGGCCGCCGCGCCGACGTAACCGACGAGAATCTCCAGGTAGGAAATCGGCGCCGACAGCACTTCGTAGATGGTCCCCGAATACTTGGGCATGTAGATGCCGAACGAGGCGTTGGAAATGCTCTCGGTCAGCAGTGCCAGCATGATCAGGCCGGGAATGATGAAGGCGCCGTAGCTGACGCCGTGCACCTGAGTCATGCTCGAACCGATGGCCGAACCGAACACCACGAAGTACAGCGAAGTGGTGATCACCGGGGTGGCGATGCTCTGCAGCAGGGTGCGCCAGGTGCGCGCCAGCTCGAACAGGTAGATGGCGCGGATCGCGTAGAAATTCATGCCTGCTCCTTCACGAGACTGACGAAAATATCTTCCAGCGAGCTCTCGCTCGACTGCAGGTCCTTGAAGGCGATGCCATGCTGGGCCAGGGCCTGCAGCAGCTCGGCGATGCCGGTGTCGTCCTGCTGGCCGTCGAAGCTGTAGACCAGCTCATGGCCGTCATCACGCAGTTGCAGGTCATCGCGCTGCAGCGCTGGCGGCAGCTCGGCGAGCGGCTGTTGCAGGTGCAGGGTCAGCTGCTTCTGGCCGAGCTGGCGCATCAGGGTGTCCTTGTCCTGCACCAGGATGATCTCGCCCTTGCGGATCACGCCGATGCGGTCGGCCATCTCCTCCGCCTCCTCGATGTAGTGGGTGGTGAGGATGATGGTCACGCCGCGCTCGCGCAGCTTGCGCACCATTTCCCACATGTTGCGGCGCAGCTCGACGTCGACGCCGGCGGTCGGCTCGTCGAGAAACAGGATCTCCGGCTCATGGGACAGCGCCTTGGCGATCATCACCCGGCGCTTCATGCCGCCGGACAGCTCCATGATCCGCGCGTCCTTCTTTTCCCACAGCGACAGGTCGCGCAGCAGTTGCTCAAGGTAGGCGTTATCCGGCGACTTGCCGAACAGCCCGCGGCTGAAGCGCACGGCCGCCCACACGCTCTCGAAACCTTCGTTGAACAGCTCCTGGGGCACCAGGCCGATCTTCGAGCGCGCTGCGCGGTAATCGCGCAGGATGTCGTGGCCGGCGACCGTGACCGAACCGCTGCCCGGATTGACGATGCCGCAGATGATGCTGATCAGCGTGGTCTTGCCCGCCCCATTGGGGCCGAGCAGCGCGAAGATCTCGCCCTTGCGGATGTCCAGGTCGATGGATTTGAGCGCCGGGTGGCCCGACGCGTAGGTCTTGTTCAACTGCTGAATGGAAATGACCGGTTGCACGGTACGCCTCGATCCTGAAAACAGCGGGCCATTGTAAAGAAATGTTGCCCTGCGCGCTGAGCCGCCTGACGACCCTGCCTGTGCCGGTGCAAGATCGGCTGCCGTCTGCACGCGCGACAGATGCCGGCCACCTGCCCTGGCGAGCGTGCTGCGATTGCGCGAATTCGGAACACGGGCACGACAACCGAGTCCGATACACGGCACACTCACTTACTTCACCGCGAACCCTTCACACACAAGGATCATGCAATGGCTTTCAAACACCTGATTGGCGGCGCCGCTCTGCTCGCCCTGCTCGCCGGCTGCAGTTCGACCGACACAGCACCCACCCAGGCGTCGAAACCCGCCAACAGCAACGGCAAATGCAGTGCCGAAGCCGCACAGAACCTGCTCGGCCAGGTCGCCACCGCCGAAATCGTCGAGCAGGCCCGCGAACAGTCCGGCGCGCGCACCGCCCGCGTGCTGTCGCCCGGCGACATGGTGACCCTGGACTACGATTCCCAGCGCCTGAACATCGACATCACCGAAGCCGAAGTCATCGAGCGCATCGCCTGCGGCTGATTCGCCACAGCGTGGTTGATCTGCGGCACAATCGGGCCACTTCCATATCACCAGGGATTGGATCTGGCCCATGCAGATCGATGAGGAACTGACGCTCAAGAAGCTGGAAATCTTCCTGGCGTTCATGCGCAGCGGCAACCTGGCCCGCGCCGCCAGTGAATTGCAGACCAGCAACGTCAGCGTGCATCGCGCCGTGCATTCGCTGGAAAACGCCTTGCGCTGCGCGCTGTTCAAGCACGAAGGCCGCAACCTGATTCCCCTGGAAAGCGCCTACGTGCTGGAAGAAAAGGCCCAGAAGCTGATCCAGGACGCCCAGGACATGGTGCGCCTGACCCGCGAAGCGGCAGGCTTCGGCGCCGAGCGCTTCAAGCTCGGCGCACTCTATTCGCTGACGGTAAAAACCGTGCCGCAGCTGATCATGGGCCTCAAGCTGCGCCGCAGCGAACTGAATATCGACCTGATCCTCGGCTCCAACGTCGACCTGCTCTACAAGCTTAAGAACATGGAACTGGACGCCATCCTGATCGCCCTCGACGACAGCATCAGCGATGCCGATTGCGGGCAGTTGGCGCTGTTTTCCGACGACATTTTCCTGGCCGCGCCCAACGATTCGCCCTTCGCCGAACAGGCCGAGGTGGACCTGGCCGACCTGCGTGACGACACTTTCATCACCCTGACCCAGGGCTACGCCACCTTCCGTGACGGCGAACGGGTGTTCCAGCAGGCGGGTTTCGAGCCCAAGGTGGCGATGCAGGTGAAGGACATCTTCACCCTGCTCAGCATGGTCAGTTCCGGCGTCGGCTACGCCCTGTTGCCGGGGCGCGTGGCGGCAGTATATGAGAACCGCATGAAGCTGATTCCGCTGCAGGCCAAGTATCAGTTGCAGCAGCATATCGGGGTGGTGTTTCTCAAGGCCAGGGAGCGTGACCCGAACCTGTTGGCACTGCTCGCCGAGTGCCGGATGTACAGCCGCCAGAGCTGAAGCCGCTCACTTGGCACGCTGGGCAAAGCTTCGGGCCGAATAAAAAAGCCCGCCATGACGGCGGGCAAACAGCATCAACCCAGCAAACCACGCATCAGGAAGTACAGAAGCGACGGGCCCAGCAGGCAGCCCAGCGCGGTG
The DNA here is from genome assembly GCA_966186235.1 of uncultured Pseudomonas sp. Classification (GTDB taxonomy): domain Bacteria; phylum Pseudomonadota; class Gammaproteobacteria; order Pseudomonadales; family Pseudomonadaceae; genus Aquipseudomonas. The sequence continues at coordinate 18,297 of CBIFVM010000033.1, read as the reverse complement.
TAGAAAGCAGCAGTGAGACAGCCGTACGGCACCAGTTTCGGATCGGTCGCCGCCAGGCCACCGGCCACGCCGCTGGAGGTACCCATCAGGCCGCCGAAGATCACCGCGCTACGCGGGTTGTTCAGGCCGATATGGGGCGCAATGAAGGGCGTGGCTACCATCACGAGAATGGCCTTGATCAGGCCGGCGGCAATCGACAGTGCCATCACGTCAGAGCTGGCGCCGATCGCCGCACCAGTTACCGGGCCTACGATATAGGTCACCGCGCCAGTGCCGATGGTGGTCAGGCTGACCACGTCGGTATAGCCGAACGCCATGGCCACCCCGACACCCGCCACGAAAGAGGCGAAGACGCCGATGAACAGCGCCAGCACCCCGGCGACACCGGCACGCTTGAGTTCCTCGACACTGACGCCAAACCCGGTGGCGACGATGGCGAAGTCGCGCAACATGGCGCCGCCAAGCAGGCCTATGCCGGCGAACAGTGGAATATCCACCAGGCCTTTCTGACCACCGGTATAGGCGCCACCGATATACGACAGCAGCAGCCCGAGCAGGATGGCGATAGCCGAGCCGTGCAAGCGACCCTTGGTGAATTTGTCGGAAATCCAGTACGACACCCACATGGTGATGCCGACGATGGCGAAGCCACTGAGCAGGCTGTATCCGGTAATGACCTTCATCAAAGATTCGTACATGGCAGTCACCGCGGCGCTTTGGTCAGAGAAGAAGCTGCGTCAGGCTCAGGCTTCGTCTGCCCGATGCGACTCAATGCGGGAACCAGTGCGAAACCGATCACGACGGCAGCGGTGCCGGCAAGAATTGCCATGGGGCCGCCCTTGAGTGCACCGTAGACGTTCTGCTGAGCCGCCATGGCGACCACGATGGGGATGTAGATGGCGCTCCAGAACTCAACGCCCTGCTCCGATTTGCCGGTAAACAGGCCGCGTTTGTTCAGGTAACTGCCCAGGAAGATCAGCAGCATCATGGCGATGCCGACGCCGCCGACGTTGGCGGGAACACCGATGAGTTTGCCCAGCAGCTCTCCGACGAAGATGCCTGCCAGGGTGCAGAACGCCAGAAAGGCGACACCGTAGATGATCATTGTTGTTGTCCTCGTTTTACGTTCGAAGTTGTTGTTTTTGTGCTTCGGTAAACGCTACGGCTCAGCGGTCGCGGCTCACCTCCTGACGCAACATGGCGTCGAGTGTATCCAGGCGCGCGCCGGTGAAGGCGAGCGCCTGCCCAGGTTCGAATACACGGCGGGCAAGGCCGGTCAGCACGCTGCCCGGTGGCAGTTCCAGGTGCAGGCGCACGCCGCGCTCATAGGCGGTGACGAGGGTGGCCTGCCAGTCGACGACGCGGCTCATGTTGAAAGCCAGGTCGTCGCGCAGAACTTCGGGATCCCGGATCAGCCGCGCCGAACTGCCGCTCAGGTAGCGCACCTGGGGCGCCCGCAGCTCGACCTTGGCGAATGCGGCCGCCAGCTCGCGAGCCGGTGCATCGAGCAGCTCGCAATGGGACGGCACGCTCATGGCCAGCCGCTTTGCCGCGCCTGCCCCCAGCGCGCGGGCACGCTCGGCGACCTCCGCCATGGCAGCATCGCCGCCGGCGATCACCAGTTGGGTTTCCGCATTGATATTGGCCAAGTACACCGGGCCTTCGGCGTCGGCCAAAAGCCGCTCGACGCTGGCCTGATAGAGGCCAAGGATGGCAGTCATGCCATAGCCATCGGGATAGGCGCGTTGCATCAGCTCGCCACGCAGGGCGACCAGGCGAACCGCGTCGGCAAACTTCAGCGCGCCGGCCACCACGGCAGCGGCATAGGCACCGATGGAGAGCCCGGCGACCATATCCGGACGATGGCCTCGCTCGTTCAGCACACGCGCCGCTGCTACGCCGGCAATCAATAGGCACAGCTGCACGGCGCGGGTGTTTTGCAACGCTTCGGCCGAATCCAGCAGGCGCACGTCTTCACCCAGGGCGGCGCAAGCCTGCTCGATACAGGCCTGTACCACTGGCGCATCGGGCAAGTCGTTCAGCATGCCGGGCTGCTGCGCGCCTTGGCCGGGGAAGGCCCAGAGCGTGCTCATGCCGCCACCTGCTGCGCTTGCCAGGGGTCATTGACCAGCAGCGGGCCGTTCTGGGCTTTCAGCAACACGCGCGGCGCCTCGCTGGCCCATTCGCGTAGCGCCACGGCGCCATGCGGCGTTTCCAATTGCAGATCGATACGCCCCGGCGCCTCGTCCAACAGTCGGCACAGAGTGCGCGCCCAATCGCGTGGCAGGTGGCGCGGCGCACGCAGAGACAGATCGAGATCGCTGTCTGGATGCGCGGCGCTGATGCCGCTGGCGAGCTCGAAGCCCAGGCTGCCGGTCACGCCCCAGATCAAACCGAGGGCATCGAGCTGCTGCGCCAGCTGCTCCAATGCCTGCAACGCCGGCCAGTGCGGCTGCCCGTGTTGGCGCCAGCGACCGGCGCGGGCAACCGCTTCGGGGCTGATCGCCTTGCTGATCTCGCTCAGGCGCATCCAGGTGGCGTAACGATGTTCACGCGCGGCGCCACGTACACCCACCGCCACCCAGCCGGACTCGGCCGGGGCTCGGCGAACCACCACCGGCACATGCCAGCCCAAGGCGGCGCGAGCCCAGGCCGGCGCCTCTTGCGGCAACTGCGTAGGAAGCAGGCCCCAGAGCAGATCATGTGGACGGGGTGTCGGGAACATCGCTGTATCTCCGTAGGATGGGTGCAACCCACCATTTCGCCTCATTCAGCATTGGCGGGTTTCACCCGCCCTACCTGTCACCACTGCGCGCGCAGCGCCTCGCGCACCTGCGTGGAGGCCGCACGATTGGCGGCGCCCAATCGGCCCCGCAGATCACGTGGCGCCTCGGCGATATCGGCCAGAGCACGGCCCAGTGCATCCCCCACCTGTGCAAGGTCAGCGGCCGTCGGCTGCGCGGCCTGGTCTACATCGAGCACATCGGCGAGCAGGCCGAGCGAGGCGTAGTTGTCCAGGTCGTAGGCCATCGGCGGCACGCTGGCGGCCAGCGCCTCCAGCTCGTCGACGCTGCGCAGGGTGATGCGCGCGGCGGCGGCCTTGCCCATGGCGTGCACCATCACCCCGGCATCGCGCAGGGCGATCAGCCGATTGGCCTGGTAGCCGTGGGCGAGGAAGGCGCCGGACATGGCCTTGCCGACCAGCAAACCGATCACCGCATGGCCGGCCAGCCGGGCGCGGGCATAGGCGTCCACCGCGCCGGCCAGCGCCTGATGAATGCCGTAGGCTTCCTCGCGACGGCCATAGGCCTGGCTCGGCACATCGACGATGGCGACCAGCGCACGCTTGTGCGCCTGGTCGCGATCCGCCTCGATGGCTTCATCCACGGCCTGGGCCAGGCCCCAGCCTTCGAGCAGGCCCACCTCACCGTTGCGGGCCCGGGGAAAGGGGTTGCCGGCATCGGCGATCACCGCCAGATAGCGCACCGGCTGGCCGGCCAGCTCGCCGTCGGCTACCCGTAGCGAGGCGGGCAGCCCGGAAATCGGCTGCGCGTTGCCGGCCAAGGCGTTGAACCAGTGCAGGCCGCGTTGCTGCTGTGCAGTTGTCATGCTTATGCTCCCTGGTAGGCGCTGCACACGGCAGCGGCATCGGCCTGGATCGAGGTATCGACGGCGCGCAGGCGCTGCAGGAACCAGGCGTGGCGACGGCTGCGCTCCTGGGCCGGTTTGCCTTTGGCAAACAGCCCATGCAGCTCGCGGCGAATGGCCTCGACGTCATCGGCTACATAGCCGTCGACCAGACCACTGGCGTGGCGCTGCTCACCGCCGGTCAGGCTCCAGATGAAGGGGCGGTCGCGCGAGTCATATTCGTCCAGCCCGGCTTCCTGCTCGATCACCTGCGGGCCATTGAGACCCAAGCGCGCCTCGCGGGTGACCAGCAGGTAGCTGCACAGCCCGGCGGCGATGGACATGCCGCCGAAGCAGCCGACCGGGCCGGCGACCAGGCCGATCACCGGCTGGTATTGGCGCAGGTCGACGATGCCGGCCTGGATCTCGGCAATCGCCGCCAGGCCCAGGTTGGCTTCCTGCAGGCGTACGCCGCCGGTTTCCAACAGCAGCACGGCGCGGGTCGGCGTACCGTTACGGTTATCCTCGGCGGCCAGTTCCAGGGCGCCTGCGATCTTCGCGCCGCCCACTTCGCCGAGGCTGCCGCCCTGGAAGGCGCCTTCGATGGCGATCACCACGGCAGGTGCGCCATCGATAAGCCCCTTGGCCACCACCACGCCGTCATCGGCCTGGGGCACAATGCCCTGCTTCGGCAGCCAGGGCGACATCAGCCTGGCGAAGGGATCGAGCAACTCACGGAAGCTGCCGACATCGAGCAGTGCGCGAGCCCGCTCGCGGGCACCAAGCTCGGTAAAGCTACGCTGCGCCAACAGGCGCGCAATGTTCTGCTCAGCCATGGTTCAGTTCCTCCAGGCCCTGCTCCAGACGCAGGCGCACCACGCCGGGCGTGGCGCCGAAATCGTGGATAGCGATGTTCAGTGCAGGCAGCTGCTGCTCGCGAAACATGCGTTCGAACAGCAGTTGCCAACGTGGCGCGCTGCCATTGACCGAGGTAACCACTTCGATCGCCAGAGTGCCGGCCTGGCCAGGTTCGAGCATCACTTCCAAGTCGCCGGAACCGACACATCCCACCAGCGCGCGGCCTTTGGCCGGTTGTCCGGCGGGAAATTGAAAAGACAGGGTTTCCATTTCACAGACTCCCAAGCTGCGCCGGCAGGCCATGCTGCAGACGGTCGAGGAACAAGGTGGCGGCGAGCAGATCGGCAGCGCCGCCAGGCGAGGCACGCAGGTGCAGCATGTCGCGCTCCAGATCACGCAGGCAGCGACGACCGTCGAGGCTGGCGCAACCGCCGGCGGCAAGCACCGCGCGGGCACCGCTCTGCATGCGGGTCAGCCCGGCCATGCCGGCGCGGTAGAGCACGCAGGTGTCGGCCAGTTGAGTCATGATCGCCAGCAGCGCATCGAGGCGGGCATTCTGCTCCCCTGCCCCGGCAGCGCGGCTGCGCGCCAATTGCGGCAGCGCCTGCTGGATCACCGCAGGGAAGCCCAGTTGCGCCTCTTCACGGGCGCCGTGCACGCCATACAGACGGCAGACCTGAGCACCATGACTGTCGCCCGTCACGGGTACGGCGCGGTCATTAAGCAGGGCCAGGCGGGCGGCGCGCAGTGCAACCTGGACTGGTGCCAGGGCGCGGGTATCGAGTGCAGCCGCGGCGCTGAGCAGGCCGAGCGCCCAGATCGCGCCGCGATGGGTGTTGACGCCGCCGGTTACACGCAGCATCTCCTCTTCGCCTTCGCGGCCGATACGACCGACCGCCTCACGCAGGTATACGTCGATCTCGCCGCCTTGCTGCGCAGCCTCGGCCATGGCCTTGAAGCTCGGCCACAAGGCCAGCGCCGAGGCGTGCATCAGGCCCAGGTGCAAATCGGTGTGCGCGCCGCTGCCGCGACGGTCGACCAGGCCTGGCTTGGGCGACAGGTCAGCCTCGTCGATCAGCGCATCCACCGCCAGATCGGCCAGCCAATCCCCTAAAGAAAGCTTCGGCTGAATTGCAGTGAGTGCATTCATCACCAGCTCCTGAACTTGGCAGGCGGGTTGTACAGACCGCCCGACCACTCGACCAACTCGGCGATGCTCTTGGCCGCGAGCAATTCGCGGCTGGCGTCGGTGCGGCGGATGCCGAGGTCTTCGGGCAGTGCGATCAGCCCTTCGCGGCGCATGCGCGCAGTTTCTTTCGGGTCGTGGCGCAGGCCGATGGCGGTGACGCCGGCGACCGCGGCGATCATCGCCTGGCGCTCTTCCAGCGAACGCGCCTTGTACAGGTAGGCGATGCCCTCCTCGGTGAGCAGGTGGGTGACGTCGTCGCCGTAGATCATGATCGGCGCCAGCGGCATGCCGACCTTCTTCGCCACGTCCACGGCATCGAGCTGCTCGACGAAGGTGGGTTTGCCGCCTTCTTGGAAGGTTTCGACCATCTGCACCACCAGCTTCTTGCCGCGTTCGAGCAGCGGCGCTTCGCCGTCTCTCGGGCACATGTCCAGCCAGGCAGGCGTCGAATGACGCCGCCCACGCGGGTCGTGGCCCATGTTCGGCGCGCCGCCGAAACCGGCCAGGCGCCCACGGGTCACGGTCGAAGAGTGGCCATCGCCGTCCACTTGCAGCGTGGCACCGATAAACAGGTCGACCGCGTACTGCCCGGCCAGCTGGCACATCATGCGGTTGGAGCGCATCGAACCGTCGCGGCCGGTGAAGAACACATCCGGGCGCTGGGCAATGTAGCCCTCCATGCCCAGCTCGGTGCCGAAGCAGTGCACGCTCTCCACCCAGCCGCTCTCGATGGCCGGGATCAGCGTCGGGTGCGGGTTGAGCGTCCAGTTGCGGCAGATCTTGCCTTTCAGCCCCAGGGATTCGCCGTAGGTCGGCAGGATCAGCTCGATGGCGGCGGTGTTGAAGCCGATGCCATGGTTGAGCGACTGCACCTTGTGTTTTTCGTAGATGCCGCGGATCGCCATCATCGCCATCAGCACGTGCACCGGCTTGATATGGCGTGGGTCGCGGGTGAACAGCGGCTCGATGTAGAACGGCTTGTCGGCCAACACCACGAAGTCGACCCAGGACGCCGGGACGTCGACCCGCGGCAGCTCGTCGACGATCTCGTTGACTTGGAAGATCACGATGCCGTCGCTGAACGCCGTGGGTTCGACCAGCGCCGGGGTGTCCTCGGTGCTCGGGCCGGTATAGATGTTGCCGTGGCGGTCGGCCTGGAAGCCGGCGACCAGGGCGACATTGGGGATCAGATCCACCAACAGACGCGAGTAGAGTTCGATGTAGGTGTGGATGGCGCCGACCTCCAGCAGGCCGTCTTCGAGCAGTTGGCCGATGCGCAGGCTCTGCGGGCCCGCGAAGGAGAAGTCGAGCTTGCGGGCGATGCCGCGTTCGAATAGATCGAGATGCTCGGCGCGGCTGACGCTGGGCATGATCATGTGCAGATCGTGGAGGCGACCGGGATCGACCTGGGCCAGCGAGCGGGAAAGGAAATCCGCCTGCTTCTGGTTGTTGCCTTCGAGCACCACGCGGTCGCCGGGGGCGATCAACGCTTCTAGCGCCGCGACTATCTTGTCGCTGGGCAACACCACGCCATCGGCGAGGTTGCGCACCTGATCGAGTCGCCGGGCTTTTTCAGCGCGACGACGCGACCACTGCGGCGGTGGGGATATTGTTGTTGTCATTGAAGACTCCACGAGTTCCGCTGTCGTGGCGACACAGTAGGAGCGCAATCCCCGCCCATCAATCAAGCCCGCCGTCTTATTATTACGCTCAGGCTAACGATTGGTGCCGGTTAACCTTGCCGAGCAGACCGGGCATACTGCGCCACCCTCCTCCGCTACCTTGGCCACCATGCGTATTCACGTCACCTTCATCGACCGTGTCGGCATCACCCAGGAAGTGCTTGCCCTGCTAGGCGGTCGCAACCTCAATCTCGACGCCGTGGAGATGGTGCCGCCCAACGTCTACATCGACGCGCCGACGCTCAGCGCCGAAGTGCTCGACGAATTGCGCGATGCACTGTTCAAGGTGCGCGGCGTGCAGGCGGTAACGGTGGTCGACATCCTGCCGGGGCAACGTCGGCGCCTGCAGCTCGACGCCTTGCTGGCCGCCATGAGCGATCCGGTGCTGGCGGTCGATGGCGGCGGCCGTGTGCTGCTGGCCAACCCGGCGCTGATTGCCCTGTGCGGCCGGGAGCCGGAAGGCGAAGCGTTGGGCGAACTGTTCGCCGACGCCGATCTGCAACAGGCGCTGCTCGACCAGCATTTTCGCCTGCCGCTGCGCGAGGTGACGCTCAACGGCCAGGCGCTGTTGCTCGACGCCGCGCCGATCAGCGAAACCGCCGAAGCCGGCCAGTTGGCGGGGGCCCTGCTCACCCTTTACGAGCCCAGCCGCATCGGCGCGCGCCTCGCCGCGCTGCACCACGACCATGCCGAGGGATTCGATTCGCTGCTGGGCGACTCGCTGCCCATCCGCACCCTCAAGGCTCGCGCCCAGCGAGTGGCGACGCTCGATGCACCACTACTGATCCACGGCGAAACCGGCACCGGCAAGGAGCTGGTCGCGCGTGCCTGCCATGCCCTGAGCCCACGCCATGGCGCACCGTTCCTGGCGCTCAACTGCGCGGCTCTGCCGGAAAGCCTCGCCGAGAGCGAGCTGTTCGGCTACGCCCCTGGCGCCTTTACCGGCGCCCAGCGGGGCGGCAAGCCCGGGCTGCTGGAACTGGCCAATCACGGCACGGTATTTCTCGACGAGATCGGCGAGATGTCGCCGTACCTGCAGGCCAAGCTGCTGCGGTTTCTCAGCGACGGCACCTTTCGCCGGGTCGGGGGCGACCGCGAAGAGCGCGTGAACGTGCGCATCATCAGCGCCACGCACCGCGATCTGGAGCGCATGGTCGCCGAAGGGGAATTTCGCGAGGATCTGTTCTACCGCCTGAACGTATTGAACCTGCAAGTGCCGCCGTTGCGCGAACGCGGCCAGGACATCGTGCTGCTGGCGCGTCATTTCATGCAGCAGGCCTGCGCGCAGATTCAGCGCACCCAGTGCCGCCTGACACCGGACACCTATCCGGCCCTGCTCGGCAATCGCTGGCCGGGTAACGTGCGTCAGTTGCAGAACGTGATCTTCCGGGCTGCCGCCATATGCGAAAGCAATCTGGTGCAGGTCGATGATCTGGACATCGCCGGCACGGCAGTGGCCCAGCAGCAATCGGGAGGGGAAGTGATCAGCCTGGAGGCGGCTGTATCGGCATTCGAGAAGGAGTTGCTGGAACGGCTTTACGTCAGCCATCCCTCGACGCGCCAACTGGCGGCACGCCTGCATACGTCACACAGCGCGATCGCCACGCGCCTGCGCAAATACGGAATCAAGGCCACTCGCTAGGGCCTGGCCATGGGCGGGTGTTCCCAACCCCTCGGGGTAGAAACACCCACGCCGATCAGCGCTTACTGGCTGGCGCCGCCGCCAGTGCCACCTGCACCGCCGCTACCACCGGTGCCGCCACCCATGCCGCCGCCGGTGCCGGTGCCAGTACCTGTCCCCGAACCGCCGGTGCCGCCACCGTTGGTGCCGGTGCCACCAGGCATCGGGTCGGAGCCAGTGCCGGTGCCGTTGCCCGTACCGGTGCCCGTGCCAGGCGTTGTGGTGGTGCCGTCGGTACCAGGCGGCGGAGTGCCCGGATTCATCATGGTGTCATCGGCAGGTGGAGCCCCCGGGGTGGTCGACGGCTGCGGCGTAGTGGTGCCCGGTGCCGGCGCGCTGGAATCCGCGACAGCAGGCAGAACGGCGCCGGCCAGCAGGCCACTAAGTACGAGGGCAGGAATTTTCATCTTGTTCATTGTCGTCACCTTTCATCCAGTTGGTGGGTAAGCTCATCCGCTTTCTTCAATGAAAGCGAACGCTCCCTACACCCGACTGGCAGTGGTTCGACAACGTTCGTAAATCAGGATAAACGGTCGTTTTCCTGCAACATCCCGACAAACTCGCCGATCCAAGGCTCCGCATCCTGTTCCGGTGTAACACTTTCACTGGCGTCGATACGCAACATCGGCAACACTTCGCGAACACCCAGTTCGCCATACAGTTCACGGGCCTGTTCGCCGCCCGCGCAGTAGGTATCGCCATAGCTGGAATCACCTAGGGCGATCACACCACCGGGTAGGCCACTCCAGGCCGGCAACTGGTCGCGGATATCGTGATACAGCGGCTGCAGATTGTCCGGCAGCTCGCCCATGCCGGTGGTCGAGGTCACTATCAGAAAGGCCTCGGGCGCGAACGCCTTGACGTCACCCAGGGTGGCACGCGGGTTGTGCCAGGCTTCGATGCCAGCAGCCTTTAGCAGCGACTCGGCGTGTCGGGCCACTTCTTCAGCGGTGCCGTAAACCGAACCGGAAAGAATTGCGACTTTCATGAGAGCTCCATCGATTGAGACTGCGCGCATTATGCGGCATCAGGCTCACGCCTGCCGCCCCCAGCGAAGCGGGCAAGCCACATACCTCTGGTAGACTGGTGAAAATCGACAGGGGCGCATGTGATGATCAATGCCAACTTGCTGCAACGGGTGGTCGAGGCCTCGAACGATGGCATCGTGGTCGCGGAACAGGAAGGCGAGGATCACATCCTCATCTATGCCAACCCGGCGTTCGAAACCCTTACCGGATACAGCAGCGAGGAAATCCTCTATCAGGACTGTCGATTCCTGCAAGGCGAGGAACGTGATCAGCCCGCCGCGGCGTTGATCCGTAAGGCCATCCACAATCGCCAGCCTTGTCGCGAGGTGCTTCGCAACTACCGTAAAGACGGCAGCACTTTCTGGAACGAGCTGTCGATCACACCGGTCTTCAACGAGGCCGATCAGCTCACCTATTTCATCGGCATCCAGAAGAACGTCAGCGAGCATGTCGCCGCCCAGGAGCGGGTACAGGCCCTGGAAAGCGAGCTGCAAGCTCTGCGCGCCGAGCTGGCCGAACTGAAAAAGCCGCGTTAACGGTAACGAAACATCCGACGAGTTGTCACAAGGGAGTCCCACCACCTTGCGCAGACGTCGTAATGCAAGATTCGTCGCTGTTAACCCCCCTCGAAATGGAATTCATCCAGCAGCTTACGGACAACGCTCCCGCCCCTGCCGAACCTGACCCGGTTCTGCAGGTCGATGCCGCGCGCCAGACCGCCGAGCTGCTGGCCCTCTGCGCCGCCAAGGAGCAATTGACCATCGAGGCGCACATCGACAATCAGCGCCTGACGTTCACCCCGCATCTGGTCACCGACGCCCAGAACGCCGCGCACCTTGAACTTGGCATTCCACAGATCTTCGAGGAAGGCTCCTTTCACCGCGCCTGGCGATTACCGCTGGAGCCAGCGCAGCCTCTGTTGCGCCGCGACGGCCAGCCAAGCAGCCTGGTAGTTCAGGAACTCTCGCTGACGGGCCTGCTGGTGGCGCAAACGGCCAAGGCCTCACCACCGGAGCGGTTCAGCCTCGGTCTGGATATCGACGATGTCGAGCCGGTGATTCTGCAGGGCAGTCTGGTGCGCATCACCGACGACGGCCTGCTCGCTTACGAGCTGACCCTGGACGAGGACAGCAGCGAACGCCTGCAGGCTCATCTCTTCCAGCAGCACCGCAAGCTGTACCCCCACGCCCACAGCCTTTAAGGCCGATCAGGTATCCAGGCGCCCGGCCAGGAACTGCCGTAAGCGACGCCGTATCAGCCGCCCATCGCTGCCCAGGCAGGCGATCGCCGAGCCCTTGAAGCTCTCTTCCAGCAGATCGGCGCCCTCTCCCACCAGCGCCACTGGGCAGTCCAGGCTCAACGACAGGCGCTCGAGCGATTGCCGGGTATCGTCGGCCGGCGCCTGATTGGAAAACACCACCACGGCCACGGGCTGCATCTTGCCGCATACCTGAGGCAATTCCTCCAGCGCCTGGCCGATGCCCAGCACGTGCACCGCGGCATCGGCGGGATTGAGTTGCAACCCGGTGACCAGCAACTCCAGTTCGCGACAGCGGCCTGGCAACGCCACCAGCAAGAGGCGCCGCCCCGGCTGATCACGCAGGTTGTGCAAGCGCTGCAACACCCGGGCACGCAGGTAGGTATCGAAGAACAGCCATTCGCTGCCATAGCCGGGCCGCCCATAGCGCAATAGCAGGCGCTGCCAGAGCGGCATGATGATGTCCTGAAAGGTCACCGACAGCGGATAGCTGGAAAACACCTGACCATAGACACGATCCAGCTCTGTCTCATCGAACGCCTGCACGGCGGCGAGCAGACGGGTCTGCCATTGCGCCCACTCGCCCGAGGTGGCCGATTCGTAGCTGGGCGCGGCGCTGGCCTGGGTCGTTTCATTGCGGGTCAGGATCCGCCCCACCTTGCTGACCGGCACGCCGCGCTCGATCCACGCCAGCACGCTGCGTACGGTTTCCACGTCGGCAGGCGAATAGAGCCGATGCCCACTGTCGGTGCGAACCGGCTGGATGAGGCCATAACGCCGTTCCCAGGCGCGCAGCGTCACCGGGTTCACGCCTGTCAACCGCGCCACCTCGCGGATCGGGAACAGGTCCTCTTCCTTGAAAGCATTGACGTTGAAAGGTGCGGAACCAACCAGATCGGACATAGAAAAAACCGTTGCAGAGGTCAGGATTTCACAAGTCTACTCCAGCTCGGGCCGCCATTGACGTTACTTGTACAAGCCCTGTACAGGCGATAAGAACCCGGCTTGCGTGCTCCATAACGAATCCAGACTGCTCAAGCCGGTGCAAAGTTGAGGTGAATATCCACAAGCCAAGCGGCGCAAGCGGCATCCGCCGACGAACGGCGAAACACCGCCCGTCCTTGTATATGGCGGCACCTGGCCACTTTTGCCGATTCGGCATCAAACTGGGCTAGCTAATTCGCCGGAAATAGGAATAATCCTTGCTGCAATAACGACGCGGTTCACCACCCCGAACCGCGCCTATCGCCTGGCCCTACCCTGGCTATGCGCTCAGCAGGAGATACATGATGTCTACCGAACCGGTCACCCTCATGGTGGCGCGCCGCGTCGCTGGCGAGCGCTATCACGACTTCATCGCCTGGCTGCGCGAAGGCGAACAACTGGCTACCGACTTTCCCGGTTATCTGGGCTCGGGCGTGCTCGCCCCGCCACCTGGCGACGACGAATTCCAGATGATTTTCCGCTTCACCGACGAGCACACCATGGCCACCTGGGAGCATTCCGCTTCACGCCGTGCCTGGCTGGAGCGTGGCAAGGGTCTGTTCGCCCAACCTCATGAGCACCGCGCCCTGGGCCTGGATGCCTGGTTCGGCACGGGCCTGCGCCAACCGCCGCGCTGGAAACAGACCATCGCCATCTGGCTAGCCTTCTTCCCGGTGTCGCTGTGTTTCAACCTGCTGTTCGGCAACCTGCTGGCCGACGTGCCGCTGGTCACCCGCGTGCTGCTCAGCACCCTGGCCCTGACGCCGTTGATGACCTACCTGTTCATCCCGCTGGTGACCCGTTTGCTCGCCCCCTGGCTGCAAGGCACCCGCAGCGCGGCACTGCCACGCCGGGCGAGCCCGACCACCAGCAGTTGAAACGCAGGCGCCACTGCCTGCGGTAATGGCGCCTGGCTTTCCCACAGAGTGCGAAGGGTTGTACAGGTTGTACGGCTGCTATAACGTTGTACAACCAGGCTAACCGACACCTGTCGCAGCGCCTTTCGTCCACTCTTGGCCAACCTCCCATGAGCGTCAGCAACGCCCCGATCCTGATCACCGGCGCCAGCCAGCGAGTCGGCCTGCATTGTGCCGAGCGCCTGCTCGACGACGGCCATCCAGTGATCGTGACCTTTCGCAGCGAAAAGCCTGGCCTGCAGCGCTTGCGCGAGCGCGGCGCGCTGACCCTGCAGGTCGACTTCCGTGACGAGGCCAGCATCCTGGCCTTCATCGAAAATCTGAAAAGCCAGACGGACAGCCTGCGCGCGATCGTCCACAACGCCTCGGCCTGGTTCGCCGAAGCGCCAGGCGAGGAAGCCGCCGCCTTCGCTCAGCTGTTCACCGTACACATGCTGGCGCCCTACCTGATCAACCTGCACTGCACCGAACTGCTGCAGCGCAGCGAGCAGGCGGATATCGTCCATATCAGCGATGACGTGGTGCGCAAGGGCTCCGCCAACCGGCCGGCGTACTGCGCCAGCAAGGCTGGTCTGGACAGCCTGACCCTGTCGTTCGCCGCGCGCTTCGCGCCAGCCATCAAGGTCAACGGCATCGCCCCGGCGCTGCTGATGTTCAACGAAGACGACGACGCCCAATACCGCGCCAAGGCCCTGAGCAAATCCGCCCTGGGCTTCGAGCCCGGCCCCCAGGTGATCTACCAGAGCCTGCGCTACCTGCTGGATACCCCATACATCACCGGTACCACCCTGACCGTGAACGGCGGCCGCCACCTCAAGTGAGGCGCCGCGAGGACCCTGACGATGAACCCATTACTGCCCAACCACTACCGTGAAATCCTCCTCGGCCTCGGCGAAGACCCCGAGCGCGAAGGCCTGCTCGACACCCCCAAGCGCGCCGCCAAGGCCATGCAGTACCTGTGCAACGGCTACGAGAAAAGCCTGGAAGAAGTCGTCAACGGCGCGCTGTTCAGCTCCGACAGCGACGAGATGGTGATCGTCAAGGACGTCGAACTCTACTCGCTGTGCGAGCACCATCTGCTACCCTTCATCGGCAAGGCGCACGTGGCCTACATTCCTACCGGTAAGGTGCTCGGCCTGTCGAAGATCGCGCGCATCGTCGACATGTACGCGCGCCGCCTGCAGATCCAGGAAAATCTCACTCGGCAGATCGCCAACGCCATCGAGGAAGTCACCCAGGCCGCCGGCGTGGCCGTGGTGATCGAGGCGCAGCACATGTGCATGATGATGCGCGGTGTGGAAAAGCAGAACTCGGTGATGAGCACCTCGGTGATGCTTGGCGCCTTCCGTGAGTCCTACAATACCCGTCACGAATTCCTGCAACTGATCGGACGGAGCAAGTAAGCATGCCCAGACTCGAACCCGGCATGGCGCGCATCCGCGTCAAGGACCTGCGCCTGCGCACCTTCATCGGCATCAAGGAAGAGGAGATCAACAACAAGCAGGACGTGTTGATCAACCTGACCATCCTCTACCCCGCCGTCGATGCGGTGCGTGACAACGACATCGAGCACGCCCTCAACTACCGCACCATCACCAAGGCCATCATCGCCCACGTGGAAGGCAACCGCTTCGCCCTGCTGGAGCGGCTGACCCAGGAGATTCTCGACCTGGTGATGACCCACGAGGCCGTGCGCTACGCTGAAGTGGAGGTCGACAAGCCCCACGCGCTGCGCTTCGCCGAGTCGGTATCGATCACCCTCGCCGGGCACCGCTGAGCCATCGGCCGCCCGGTTGCCGAGCGGCCTGCCGGCTTCTATCATCGCCGCCATCCCTCCCGGAGAGAGCATCGCCATGAACGACCAACAACGCCTCGAACTGGAAGCTGCCGCCTATCGCCGCCTGGTTCAGCACCTGCGTGAACGCCCGGACGTGCAGAACATCGACCTGATGAACCTGGCCGGTTTCTGCCGCAACTGCCTGTCCAAATGGTACAAGACCGCAGCCGACGACCTGGAGATCGCCATCACTCCGGATCAGGCCCGCGAAGAGGTCTACGGCATGCCCTACGCCGAGTGGAAAGCCAAGTACCAGACCGAAGCCAGCCCGGAGCAGCAGGCTGCCTTCAACGCCAAGAACCCGAAAGGAACCGCATGAGCCATCTGAACGACTTCCGCGCACGCCTGAGCGCCGAGCATTTCGCATTCGCCGAAACCCTGGCCTTCATCGCCGAGCACTACGACTACCAGCCCAGCGCCTTTCGCAACGGCAAAGTGAGCAATGCAGCCGGCCAGAACGAAGGCTCGTGCAAGACCCTGGGCCTGGCCCTGCTCGAAGGCCTGACCGATCAGGAAGCCCTGCAGTGCTTCGGCGAACACTACCGCAGCGTGCTGGCCACCCCCGAAGGCAGCGACCACGGCAACATCCGCGCCCTGATGAAGAGCGGCCTGGCAGGCGTCGAATTCGATCAGCAACCGCTGACCCGCAAAGCCTGACGCTCCCCTCACCGGCCAGACGCACGCCTGGCCGGTGCATCCTCCTCCCCACATTCATTACGCCCACAGCTCATCGCCCCTGCGGCTGCACGCCGAGAGCGGTGAAAGAGTCTGTTGTAAACAGGTGGAAACTGAAATCGTCCAGCGCCGCCCCGGCGAATGCGGGGCGGCGCTGTGGACGGGAATGCAGCGCTTACAGCAGCTTGCGATCCTTGCCAGCGGCGATGCGCAGGCGCAGGGCGTTGAGCTTGATGAAGCCCGCCGCATCGGCCTGGTTGTACGCGCCGCCGTCTTCTTCGAAGGTGGCGATGTTGGCATCGAACAGCGAATCGTCGGACTTGCGGCCAACGACGACGACGTTGCCCTTGTACAGCTTCAGGCGCACCACACCATTCACGTTGGCCTGGGAAGCGTCGATCATCTGCTGCAGCATCAGACGCTCCGGGCTCCACCAGAAACCGTTGTAGATCAGGCTGGCGTACTTCGGCATCAGCTCGTCTTTGAGGTGAGCGACTTCGCGGTCCAGGGTGATCGACTCGATGGCACGGTGGGCCTTGAGCATGATGGTGCCGCCGGGGGTTTCGTAGCAGCCGCGGGACTTCATGCCGACGAAACGGTTCTCAACGATGTCCAGACGGCCGATGCCGTTCTCGCCGCCGATGCGGTTCAGCTCGGCCAGCACGGTGGCCGGGCTCAGTTCCTTGCCGTCGATGGCGACGATATCGCCATTGCGGTAGGTCAGCTCGATGTAGGTCGGGGTATCCGGCGCCGCTTCCGGCGACTTGGTCCAACGCCACATGTCTTCTTCGTGCTCGGTCCAGGTGTCTTCCAGCACGCCGCCTTCATAGGAGATGTGCAGCAGGTTGGCATCCATGGAGTACGGCGACTTCTTCTTGCCGTGACGCTCGATCGGGATGGCATGCTTCTCGGCATAGTCCATCAGCTTCTCGCGCGACAGCAGATCCCACTCGCGCCACGGAGCGATGACCTTCACGCCTGGCTTGAGCGCGTAGGCGCCGAGTTCGAAACGCACCTGGTCGTTGCCCTTGCCGGTGGCGCCGTGGGAAATGGCGTCGGCGCCGGTCTCGTTGGCGATCTCGATCAGGCGCTTGGCGATCAGCGGGCGAGCGATGGAGGTACCGAGCAGGTACTCGCCTTCGTAGATGGTGTTGGCGCGGAACATCGGGAACACGAAATCACGCACGAATTCTTCGCGCAGGTCGTCGATGTAGATTTCCTTGACGCCCATGGCCTGGGCCTTGGCGCGAGCCGGCTCGACCTCTTCGCCCTGGCCGAGATCGGCGGTGAAGGTCACCACTTCACAGTTATAGGTATCTTGCAGCCACTTGAGGATCACCGAGGTGTCCAGGCCACCGGAATAGGCCAGAACTACCTTTTTGACGTCCGCCATGCCATCCACTCCACGGGGTTGTTCGAAAGCCCGTGATTCTACTTGCCATGGGCCGCGATTTACAGGGGTGCGACAGGCGATGGCGCCGAGGCGACAGGCTCAGGAGGTGGCAGCGGGCGTTGCCGGCACCGGTGGCGCTGCCGGAGTGGCCTGCTCGGTGGGCTGCACCGGTGCTTCCGGCACCTTGTCCAGGCGCACCGATACGCGGCGGTTCTTGTCCCGATTGGCGACGCTGTTGTTGGGCACCAGCGGGTAACGCTCACCGTGGAAACGCATGATGATGCGCTCTTCGGGCACGCCCTGGGCCTTGAGATACTCCATCACCGCCAGGGCGCGGCGGCGGGACAGATCGCGGTTGGTCAGGCGGTTGCCGCTGTTGTCGGAATGCCCGTCCAGCTCGATGCGATTGACCGTGGGGTCGGCCTTCATGAAATCGAGGATAATTTCCAGCTGGGCCTTGGCCATGGCATCAAGTTCGGTGCCGCCGCCAGGAAAGCCGATGTTGGACTGGCGCACCTGGTCGAAGTTGACCGGCAGAAGCTTGGCGGTGCAATTAAGGTAATCATCGTAGGCCTTGCGAAAACGCACGGGCAGCAGCCGCACTTCCAGGCTTTCACCGCCCATCGAGGTGCGATGGCGCACCAGCGGGCTACGCCCTTCCAGCAAACCGGTAAGCAGGCGCCCGGCCTGCTCCTGGCTGCTGTTGAACGGCACCTCGCCACTGCGCACGCTCACCGCGCCCAGGTTGATATCGCCGCGCCCCGGTTGCCAGGGCGCCGCGGCGGCCAGCAAGGTGGCCGAGCCGCTGCCCAGCCAGCGCTCCCGTGCCTGCAGGCGGAAGGTGGCCTGCTCGCCGGCGCGACGCACGAACTCCCCGGCACCAAAATCGGTGATCGGCTGGCTGAGGCGGCATTCGAACTTGTCACCGGCCACCTGCCACTCGACCTTTTCCAGGCGGGTCTGGAAGCTGATCGCCATGGCAGGCAGGCTCGCGCCAGCACTGACGATCAATCCGATGAGAAGGAAAAGAGGCTGACGCACAGCGAGCTCCGGGAAAAACAACCACGTACCCTCTGGGTATCGGTGGCCACCGGGAAAACTTGAGTGCGCAGCCTAGGGTCTGTTGCCGTTTCAACGCGAGCCGCGTTGCCGCGAGAAATCTCGCCAG
>CBIFVM010000032.1:0-48049 GCA_966186235.1 uncultured Pseudomonas sp. | reverse complement strand
GCTTCCACCCTACGGTGCTGAGGGGCTCTCGTAGGCTGGGTTAGCCGGAGGCGTACCCAGGGAGCTGATGCGAGTTTGTCGGGATGCTCGAATGACCTACCTGGCATGGACAACACCAGCCGAGCATATCAATGCCCAGGATGATCATGGCTCAGAAACGACGAAGCCCACATAGCGCGGGCTTCGTCGTTTCTGCTCTGGTCTCTTGCGCAGCGATATCGCTGCGCCGGAGAACGCCCAATCTAATCGCCGCGATATTCGCAACCGCTGGTGCAGGTCTCATGGATACGGATGCGCGACAGCTCCGGCAGCAACGGCTTGAGCTGTTGCCATACCCATTTTGCGAGGATTTCGCTGGTCGGGTTTTCCAGGCCTGGGATGTCGTTGAGGTAGTTGTGGTCGAGCTGCTCGTAGATCGGCTTGAAGATGGCCTTGATCTCAGAGAAATCGCGAATCCAGCCGGTATACGGATCGACTTCGCCCTCTATGTAGACCGCGATGCGGAACGAGTGGCCATGCAGGCGACCGCACTTGTGGCCTTCGGGGACGTGGGGCAGCCGGTGGGCGGCTTCGAAGATGAATTCTTTGAACAGTTCCAAGGCCAATCTCTTTTCTACAGGGCAAACAGACTGCGATTCTAGCAGCCTGCTGCAACCTGTAGGGGCTTACTGGCCCAGCGCAGCGTTGCGATCGTGACGATAGACACTCACGGCCTCGTACACTGCCTTGCGCAAACGGTTGATACCACCGATCGGGCGATGTTCGGGCAGGGCGTGCCACGGGTTGAACGACAGGTTGTCGCAGAACAGATTCTGCTCCGAGCTATCGAAGTCCTGAGCTAGCAGGCGGATGTCGGCGACCGTCTCGAACTGCGCGATCTTCTCGTCCCACTCCACGCTGGGGTCTTCGATCGGCATGTAGTAATCCGGATTCTGCCGTTGTACCTGCAGCGCGAAGCAGGCTGGCATGCGGTCCAGGGAAAGCTGCTGATAGAGGGCGCTGCGCAGGAAGTTGGGCAGATCGGTATTGGGCTTGGGAATGGCATAAGCCGGGCAGTTTTCCGGAATCGGAATGACCCGATACTTGATGTTGTGCGGCCCCAGCTTGAACGGGGCGATGGAATTGTAGGTGGTTTCCACCGGGCTGGCGGGGGCGGGGGACAGGGTTTTCAGCGCGATGATCAGGTGGCGAACCTCCCAGGTTCGCGGATCCCAGCTTGGAAAGAAGGCCAGGGCTTTCTTGCCGTCCGCTTGTGCGGCGAAGTTGCTGCGGTACTCCGCCACGTCACGTACAAAGAACGCGGGGTGATTGAACATCACGAAGTCCTGATCGCCAGCACTGCGTGGATTGTTCATCAGCTTGGTGCCCGGCACGTCGAGCAGCTTGATGGCCATGCCTCGGGCATCGCGAGCGCGATCGAACTGCGGGTAGGCGTTGCCGTTGGACAGGCGCATCCATGCCTGCCAGGTCTTGCCTGGCTCGGCGAGTACGCCGTAGCGCAGGCTTTCGTCGAGTTCCGCTTTCACCGTGACTTCAGCCCTCACGCAGCCATGTGCCTTGGCATGGGCGTCACGCAGGACCCGGGTATTGTCGCGGTGCTGCTCGACGACGCGAATGGCGTCTTCGATGATGCCAGCCGTGTAGGCGGCCTCATCGGCTGGAATCTGCTCTTCGCTGGAAACCGGGCCGGAAAACTTCCAGCTGTAATAGGCGCTGCCCACGGCCCAGCCACCCAGGCCGACGACCAGCAGGATGACCAGCGTTCTGCCCAGCAGGCGTCCGAGCCACAGCCAGAATCGTTTAAGCATCGTTGGACTCCTTGTGATTTGCATTCACGGTGCCTTGGCAGTTCTGCCCGGGATTCCAGGGTTTGGCCGGCACGTCGCTCAACTGGCTTTCCAGCGCCGGATTACCCAGCACCTTCAGGTATTCGACCAGTGCCCAGCGCTCCTCTGGCTGCAGGCCACGGCCGATGACGCCATCGTTACGGCAGCCATCGCGGAATTCATGGCCGCCGTTGCCATTGCCCTTTATGCGCGTATCGAGCAGGAAGCCGCCTGGGAACTTGTCGCTGACGAAGCCCACATGCTTGGGATCGAATTCGAAATTGCCAACCCAGAAGCTGCTGGGCCGCTCCGATACCGGCGACAGCAGATGAAAGAGCGTTGGCACCGAGCCGTTGTGCAGGAATGGGGGGGTGGCCCAGATGCCATCCAGCGGTCGCACCTTGTAGCCACGGATCTCCTGGACGCCAATGGGCAGGCCGTAGCCGTCCATGCGTTTACGCTGCTCGGGCGCGATGCCGTTGTCGCGATAGGCGCGGTCTTCGACGTAGGCGGTGACATAGGCCAGCGCCTCGGCAGTGGAGACGGCGCTGAAGTCGATCTTGTCGAGGCTGTTACTGACCAGTTTCACATCCAGCTTCGCCAGCTCGTCTTTCTTCCAGCCCAGCTTGCGGATGTCGAAACGGTGGTCGGCGATGTTGTCGGCGGTGGTGGAGTCGGTGCCCACGATGGATGTGTCGACGACTTGCATGTACCACTCGGGGTCGCGGTCGGGTGCCATGCGATGATCTGGCGGAACGACCTTCGGTGCGTGGCAGTGGGCGCAGTTTTCCTGGAACAGGGCGCGACCGCGGCTGGCGAGCGGCAGGTCGATCTTGCCAAGCACCTTTTCCGGCCAGGCAGGGGGCTGCAGGTGCTTGAGCGTTTCTTCCAACTGATAAAGCTCGTTGATGCGCACGCTGGAGGCGTAGCGCTGATCGTGTGGCAGCGGGCGCCCGTTTTCGTCGAGCAACCGCAGGGTAGCGCCAACCCCCAGTGCCTCGCCGACGTTACGGGCCATGGGCTGCATGGCCGAACCGTTCCACTGCACCCAGTCGAATTTCCAGATATCCCACAGATGCGGATAGCTGACCGGCGCATCGGCCACGCGGTAGTTGGCGGCATCGATGCTGTCACCAAACACCGTATTGGCGATGCGGCCGAACGCATCGGTACGGCCGAAGCCTTCCTCGGTCGGGTAGAGGCCGCGGTGCCAGTCGTTGTAGGCAGTGCTGAGCAGGCGATCGAGAACCTGTTTGAATTCGACGCGCAGGGCGTCGTAATCGCGCTCGTAATGCTCACCCAGCACTTCATGGGCGAAGCGGCGGAATTTCACCGGGTTGTAGTAGGTGGACGCCATGCTCATGCCGAGGGCCTGGCCGAAGCTGCCGCCCTTGAGCGTCGGCACGGTGGACGCCAGCGAGTGCAGCGCGGCGCCACCATCGATGCGCACCGCCTGGCCCTGGTAACGCAGCTCGCCGGTGTGGCAGGCGGCGCAGGTGATGTCCAGATACTGGACGCCGCTTTCATCGTCCTGGTGGCGGGCAAAACCCACCGGCAGGTTGCCGGGGTTCAGGGCCGTGGCTTTCTGCCCTGGCTGGGTCAGAAATCCGAAGCGCGCCAGGTAATCCGGATCGGCGAACTTGGCCTTGCCGAACGGCATCTCCAGGGCCGTGAACCAGGCGTAGTGCAGGCCTTTCACGGTCGTGCCCTGGGGCGTGTAGTAATAGAACTGTCGCTGCTGGTCACTCCACTGGTCGAGATAGTGCACCTTTTCCACCGGCGTATAGGCCGGCAGATTGGGCTTGGCGATGTAGTAGACGATGACCAGCAGAGCGGTCAGCAGGAGCAGGGCGATGATCTGCACGGTGCGGCGAATCAGGCGCATCGGGGACGTCCTTGTTGCGTTTTTCTAGTCGTGCTCCTTTATGCCCATGCTGTCGGTTAATGGCAAGATGCCACGCTTCCATAAGGGCATTTTTCGTCGACCGTTACCCGCTGACGCCGAGCCAACTGCCCACGCAACTTATCGCTGCGCGCTGGCGTTCATGCCAGGTCCCGGCGATTTCCACCACGCTCTGGCCGTTGGCCTCGAGCCATTGCGCGCAGCCCTGGTGAAAGGCCAGGCGCTCCGCCAGATCCGGCTGGCAGCGCTGCCCGTCGCCTACCCATTCGACGCCACGCGGGTCGAGCAGTAGGTGCAGGTGATACTCGCGGGCTAGCAGGGCGGGCTCCATCCACTCCGGGCAATCACCGAACAGGGTGCGGCTCCAGAGGATGTTGCTGAGCAGGTGGGTGTCGAGGATCAGCAGATGAGGGCGTTGCTCGCGGGCGGCGTCTTCCCAGGCCAGCTGCCCGTGGGCGATGGTGGAAATATCGGCGTAGCAGGTGTCGCGCTGCTGGGCGTCGATGAAGTGACGAACGTATTCACCGACCACGATACCGCCGAAGCGCTGCTGCAGCTCGCTCGCCAGCCAGCTCTTGCCGCTGGATTCCGGGCCGGTCAGAACCAGGACGTTCATGGCCGCACGCCGACCAGTTCGCGCCGCCAGGTCAGCCAGCCATGGCAGGCAAGCAGCGTGAATAGCGCGTACAGCGCAGCGGTGAGGTACAGCGCCTGATCGATGAACAGCACGACGAACAGCACGTCGAGGAAGATCCACAGTGCCCAGCATTGCACGCGCTTCTTGGCCATCCACACTTGCGCGACGAGGCTGAAAGCGCACAAGGTCGCATCCTGCCACGGCGCGCTGGCATCGGTGTAGGTCATCATCAGCAGGCCCAGCACGGCCGAGCCGAGCACGCCCAGAGCGAGACCTAAAAGGGTCTGGCGCAGGTTCAGGCTCGATACCTGCAGGCGCTCGTCGGGGCGGTCGCCACGCGTCCAGTGCCACCAGCCGTAAAGCTGCAGGGCGGCGTAGACGCATTGCAGCAGCGTGTTGGAGTAGAGCTTGGCCTCGAAGAACACCCAGGCGTAGAGCACCACCATGACCAGCCCGATCGGCCAGCACCAGGGGTTCTGCCGCACGGTCAGCCAGACGGCGATCAGGCCGAGCAACGAGGCGCAGACTTCGAGCGGTGACATGGAACCTCGGCTTGTGAAGGTTGGGCGGGCGCGCATTCTAGCGCTTGTGATGCCTGGGAGATCGATCGGCTGACAGGAAAGTGACAATATTGCTTTGATAGCGTTTTGAAATTGCATGCGAGTGATTTATAACTGCCGCTTTTTTCGGCCCCGCTGGAACCTCCTCCAGCGCCTCCAGTCCGAGAAACAATCCCTTTACAGCCAGTTCATCTGGCACCTTTCCGAGGAGTTTCGATGGACAGTTGGCTCGCTTTTCAGGCGCTGATTCTGGGTATCGTTGAAGGTCTCACCGAATTTCTGCCCATTTCCAGTACCGGGCACCTGATCGTGGTCGGTGACTTGCTGGATTTCAACGGCGAACGCGCCACGGCCTTCAAGATCATCATCCAGCTTGGCGCCATCCTGGCGGTGATGTGGGAGTTTCGTCAGCGCATCCTCTCGGTGGTCACCGGCCTGGGCAGCGATCCCATGGCCCGGCGTTTCACCGTCAACCTGATGATCGCGTTCTTTCCGGCGGTGGTGCTCGGCCTGCTGTTCGCCGATCTCATCGAGCACTGGCTATTCAACCCGATCACGGTCAGCGCCGCGCTGGTCATCGGTGGCGTGGTCATGCTCTGGGCCGAGAAGCGTCAGCACCGCATCGTCGCCGAAACGGTCGACGACATGGACTGGAAGCTGGCTCTCAAGGTCGGCTTCGCCCAGTGCCTGGCATTGATTCCGGGTACCTCGCGCTCTGGCTCGACCATCATCGGCGGCCTGCTGTTCGGCCTGTCGCGCAAGGCGGCCACCGAGTTCTCGTTCTTCCTGGCGATGCCGACCATGGTCGCTGCCACGGTTTACTCGCTCTACAAGTACCGGGATATCCTGCAACTGAGCGATCTGCCGGTATTCGCCATCGGTTTCGTCACCACCTTCATCGTCGCCATGCTGACGGTACGTGCGTTGCTGGTATTCATCGCCAACCACAGTTACGCGGTATTCGCCTGGTACCGGATTGCCTTCGGCCTGTTGATTCTGGCCACCTGGCAGTTCGGGTGGATCGACTGGAGCACGGCGGAGGGCTGATCGCCCAGCCGTTAAGGACGCATATGCAGAGCAGGGAGCAGGCGGGCCGCATCAAACGCTGGGACGATGACAAGGGCTTCGGGTTCATTCAGCCCGGTGCCGGTGGAACCGACGTGTTCGCGCACATTTCGGCGGTGCGTGGCGATCGTCGGCCCACTGCCGGGGACCAGGTGCTGTTCGTGGCCGGGCGCGACGACAAGGGCCGCTTGCGCGCCGAGCATGTGCGCCTGGCCGGTGAACTGGCGATCGATCAGCCGCAGATTCGCGTCAAGCCGACTACTGCCAAGCCCAACGCAGGCAGGCCGAACACCAAGGCTGCCAGGCCAACTGCGCGCGGCGCTCGTCGGCCAGCGGCTGCCGTGCGCAATCCGCTTGCCAAATGGCTGGTTTTCGCCGTGCTGTGTTTGCTTCCTGTGTTCGGCGCACTGCGTTGGCTGGCTAACGGAATGGTATGGCCGGCGTTGCTCTATCCCGCGGTCAGTGTGCTGTGCTTCTTCCTCTACTGGCACGACAAGAACAGCGCCCAGCAGGGCCGCCAGCGCACGCCGGAAAACACCTTGCATCTGGTCGAGCTGGCTGGTGGCTGGCCGGGAGCCCTGGTGGCTCAGCAAACCTTTCGGCACAAGACGCGCAAGGCGTCCTACCAGCTGGTTTTCTGGGCCATCGTGGCCCTGCACCAACTGGTCTGGATCGATCAGCTCTTGCTCGGTGGTGCCTACACCAGCGGTTGGTTGCGCAGCCTGCTATAGATCGAGCAGCAGGCCGACCTGCTGCTTGCGTGGCAGGCGCCGCACCACCAGTTGGTGGGAGCGGGTCAGCAGATCGCGCAGCTCCTCGTCACCCAGCGGCGGTTGGCTGCCGTTCATGCTGATCCAGTGGGCGCGGGCGAGGTAGGGCGCCGGGCGAATACCGGGGCGATCGGTGAAGCCCAGAAACAGCGCGGCATCCACCTTGAAGGCCAGGTTGTCACCGAGAAAATCGAGGATGGCGAACATCTTGTTGTGCGCCACGGAAAACACCTGGTTGCTGCCCCACTTGTAATCCACCCGAGCTCCCGGCAGTTGCAGGCAGAAGGCGATCAGTTCGTCACGAGTCACGGCTGTACCGCCTTTGGCCGCTCGGCACGGCGTAGCAGTAACAGGCTCAGCCCCAGGCCAAGCAGCGACAGCAAGCCCGAGGCGAGGAACACCGCGCCGTAGTCATAGGCGGTGGCGACAAGGCCCATCAGGGGGCCGGCCACGCCCAACGCCAGATCGAAGAACAGCGCGTATGCGCCCAGTGCCGAACTGCGGCTGGCCGCTGGAATGTTGCCGATCGCCTCGACGCCAAGCGCCGGATACACCAGCGACAGGCCGAAGCCGGTCAGCGCTGCGCCACACAGGGCCAGAGCCGGGATCGGTGCGATCCACAGTAGCAACAGGCCAAGGGTTTCGATTGCCAGGCACACGGTCGCGACGCGATAGCCGCCGCGCCGCTCGATGGCGCCGGCGAACAACAGCCGCGCGGCGATGAAGGCCAGGCCGAATGCGCTCAGGCAATAGGCGGCGTGTTCCCAGCCGAGGCTCGCGTAATACAGGGTGACGAAGGTCGCCAGGGTGCCGAAGCCGATGGAGCCCAGGGCCAGCGCCAAGCCATTGGGGGCGATGGCCAGAAAAACGTTGTGAAACGGCAGGCGCTTGCCCTGGATGACCGGGATGGCTGGTTTGTCGCGTGCCACCCACAACGCGCCGAGGCTGAGCAGGGTGATGGCCGCGCCGATGCTCCACAAGCCGAGCTGCGAGGCCATCAGAACACCCAGTGGTGCGCCGATGGCGATGGCGCCGTAGGAGGCGATGCCGTTCCAGGAAATCACCCGTGCGGTGTTCTCGGCGCCGACCCGGCCGATGCCCCAGGTGATCGAGCCGGTACCGATCAGCGCCTGGGAAATGCCCAGGGCGACGCGCCCGGCCAGCAACAGGCCCAGGCCTATCGCGCCGGATGCCTCATGCAGGCTGGTCGCCGCCAGGGTCAGTACCCCGCTGCCCAGGGTACCGCCCAGACCGTAGACCACCGCGCGCTTGGGGCCGATCCGGTCGATCAGCATTCCCGTGATTGGCCGTGAAACCAGGGTAACGAGGTACTGCAGGCTGATTACCAGGCCCGCCATCACCGAGCCATAGCCCAGGTCGTTGAGCACGAAACCGGGTAGCACCGCCAGGGGCAGGCCAACGCAGAGAAAGCCGATGAAGGTGAAGAACACCACGGCTAGAATTCGCGCGGTCTGGCCGGGTGCCTGGGGCTTGCGGGCGGTCATCGGTTGTCCTGTACGGTGGAGTGGAGGATAACGTTATCAGGTTGGTCTGACTCTGTGCGAGCCAGGTCCGTTCCAGGCATCAGCCAGCCCTCGCTGCTGGCCTGGATCATATGCTCGAGCCAGGCGCGCACGGCTGGCAGCATGCCGCGCCGGTGAGGGTAGACGACCTGCAGGTGCCCGCCGGGCAGGTTCCAGTCCGGCAGCAGGCGTACCAGGCGGCCTGCCTGCAGATCGGTCACGCATTTGGTGTGCGGCAGCATGGTGAAACCCAGCCCCAGCAGCGCAGCCTCCCGGCGAATATCGAAGTCTTCGATGCTCAGACGTGCCTCCAGGGTCACTTCGCGGCGTACGCCGGCTGAATTTCTGAGCAGGTGATGAATGCGTCTGTCGCTTGCCGCCGCGCCAAGCGCCGGCAACCGTTGCAGATCGTCGGGCGTGCGGATATCCAGCCCCTGCAGCAATGCCGGAGCAGCCACCAGGTAAGCGGAGGCGGGCGCCAGTTGGCGGGCGATCAGTGAGGGATCCTCATCGCTCTGATCGCGCACGCGCAGCGCGACGTCGAGGCCCTCCTGCAGCAGGTCCACGCGGCGGTTGGTCAGCACCACGTCGAGCTGCACCCGCGGGTACTTGGCCAGAAAGCTGGTGATCACCGGGTGCAGCCCGGCGCGCGCCAGCTCGACAGGGCAGGACATGCGCACTCGCCCGCGTGGTTCGCTGCTCAGCGAGGCCACGGCCTCCTGCGCCTGCTCGGCTTCGAGCAGCATCGCCTGGCAATGGCGCAGGTAGCGCTCGCCGGTTTCGGTCAGCGCCAGTTTGCGGGTGGTGCGCTGCAGCAGGCGTACGCCAAGGCGGGCCTCGAGTTCGGCCACACGCCTCGACAGGCGCGACTTGGGGATGCCCAGCTGTTGGCCGGCGGCGCTGAAACCGCCGTGCTCGACCACCTTGGCGAAATACATCAGGTCGTTGAGGTCCTGCATGAAAGCTCCAAGTTACGCAAAATACGTTTGTCCCATTGGTGGAACGCATCATCGCATTTTTACAGCCTAATCAGCGATTGGCTCCATTGATAGGATTAACCCATCGAACAGTCACTGACTTCTTTCAAGGAGACCTTCATGAAACTTTTGCACATCGATTCCAGCATTCTTGGCGACGCCTCCGCTTCCCGCCAGCTCAGCGCTGCCCTTACCCACGCCTGGAAAAATAGCGAGGCCAATGTCGAGGTCACTTACCGCGACCTGGCCAGCGATGCGCTGAGTCATCTGTCTGCTGCCAGCTTTGTTGCCGGCGGTACTCCGGCCGAGCTGCGCGACGCCGCCCAGGCTCACGAAGTGGCCCTGGCCGAAGCGACCCTGGAAGAATTCCTGGCGGCCGATGCCATCGTGATCGGCGCGCCGATGTACAACTTCACCGTGCCGACCCAGCTCAAGGCCTGGATCGACCGTATTGCAGTCGCCGGCAAGACCTTCTCCTACACTGAGAAAGGCCCGCAAGGTCTGGCTGGCGGCAAGAAAGTGGTGATCGTTTCCACCGCCGGCGGCATCCATGCTGGGCAAGCCAGCGGCAAGGCTCACGAGGACTACCTGATTCTGGTTCTGAATTTCCTGGGCATCACCGACATCGAAGTGGTTCGTGCAGAAGGCCTGGCGTACGGCGACGAGCCTAAAGCCAATGCTCTGCGTGGCGCTCAGGCACAGATCGACGGTCTGTTCGAAGCTGCCTGATCGAGCATCTGCTGGCGGCGTCGGGTTTCCCCGGCGCCATAAATGTGCTTCCTTGTTTGCCAGGCGCAGCATCGGCTGCAGTCACTGGGTACAGACACAAGGGAGTCATGCCATGAGGAAATCACTGTTGTCGGCAGCGTTGCTGGGCCTTGCCGGGCTGGCGGAAGCGGGTGTGGTAGTCAAGAACGTCCCCTACGAGATCGACGGCCAGCCGTTCGAAGGCAAACTGGTGTACGACGACGCGATCAGCGAACCGCGTCCCGGTTTGCTGATGGTGCCCAACTGGCTGGGTGTCACCGACGCCTCTGCCGAGAAGGCCGCCCGTGCTGCTGGCGACAAGTATGTGGTATTCGTGGCCGATATGTACGGCAAGAGTATCCGCCCCAGCAATGCCGACGAAGCCAAGCAGGCTGCGGCGACCGTGCGCAGCGACCGCGCGCTGATGCGCAAGCGTGCTCAGGCGGCTGTCGAGGTGCTCAAGGCACAAACCAGCCAGGTCGCCCTGAACACCGCCAAGCTGGGCGCGATCGGCTTCTGCTTCGGCGGCGGCACGGTTCTCGAACTGGCCCGCTCGGGGGCGCCACTGAAGGCCTTCGTGTCTTTCCACGGTAATCTGGATACGCCCAATCCCGCTGATGCCAACAACATCAAGGCACCGGTGCTGGTGCTGCATGGCGCGGATGACCCGGCGGTGCCGCCGGCGCAGGTCGATGGGTTCATGAAGGAAATGAAGGCCGCCAAGGTGGATTGGCAGTTGGTCAGCTACGGCGGTGCCGTGCATTCGTTTACCGATCCCCTGGCCAATACTCCCGGCAGCAATCAGTACCACCCGCTGGTCGCGGCACGGGCGTTCAAGGCCATGGATAATCTGCTCGACGAAGTATTCGAGTAACGCGAAACGGAGAGGGGAAGGCCATGTGGCCTTCCCCTCGAGCGTCCTACTTGGCTGGCAGAACGGCGATGTCGATGATGTCGCCGGGCAGGTTCTTGATCTCACCCAAGGCTGTGGCCTTGCCCGTTTCCAGGTCGACCTGGTGCAGCGTGCTACCGGTCAGCAGATAGGCGGTATTGCCGCCCTTGCCATCGCTCTTGATGTCCAGCGCGGCGCTCTTCAGGTCATCGGCGATCTTGCCAACCACCTGCTGGATGCCGTCATTTGGCGGGTTCTGCAGCATCAGGTTGCCCGTCGCCAGGTCGACGGTGTACAGCGCCGTCTTCTCGGTGCCCTTGTAGGCGTTGGTGTACGCACCGGCTAATACCTTGGGCGTCTTGCCGGCGTACGGGCCGTCCTTCGCATAGGCGACCTTGCCGTCCACCACCACTTCACCGCTTTCGACATTGACGCGCAGGCTGGTGCCATCGGCCGCCAGCAAGCGCAGGCGGTCGGCGACCGGGTTGAAATCGACCACGGCCTGACCCTTGCCCGGCAGCGCCTGGCCGAGCTTGGCCGCTTTGGTGGCTGCGCCGCTCTTGGCATCGATGGTGTACAGCTGGCCGGCGTCATCCAGGCCGTAGATCGAGCCATTGGCGGGGCGTACATCGAGGCCGCGCAGGCTGGAAACGCCGCTGAGCTTCACATCGGAGGCGATGGCGAGGGTCTTGGTGTCGAGGTGCAGCAGCTTGCCGTCCGCACTCAGGGCCAGCAGGTCGTCGGCGTTGGCGGTGGCGCAGCCCAGGGCGGCGGCAGTGATGGCGATACCGAGCACTTTCTTGGAAATGTTCATGAGCGTCCTCTCTATGGGTAAGGCGCGAAGGTTTCTTCGCGCTGGCATCCAGGCACCGTGGTAGAGCACCTGATAGTCATACCCATGGGATTGCTCGGCAGATGTCGATGGAAACATCTGGTTGCATCTGCCGGCTCAGTTCATCGCGGTGGTGACTGCCCGGCCGATATACAGCACCTCGCCAGTGGGCCTGTTCAAGGGCGAGCCACCGGACGGTTCGAGGGTCAGCTCGAACAACTGGCCGGCCTGTACCGCACCGATCTGTTCGGCGGACAGGGTCAGCGGTTCGCCCGGCTCGACGAGGCCCAGCGAACGCGGACCGTCTTTCGGATCGACCAGCGTCCAGAATTGCACGGAGCGGTTCGCGGCGACCTGATCCTCGCGTAGCGGCTCCAGCAGCAGCGTGCCGCTGGCATCGATGTGTACCACCCAGCCTGGCGCCGCCGCCTCACCGGGCGGCTGCAGCACGGCGGTATAGCTCGCCGGGGGCGTCTCGGCACGCCACGGCACTGGCAGCAGCGCGATGATCAGGGCGAGCGCCAAGGCAGCGCTGGTCAGGCGCCAGGCATTCAGGTTCGACCACCATCGCTGCCACGCACCGGTTTGCCGATCCAGATCGAGCGTCCGCTGCACCCGCGGCCACAGGCCGGGCGAGGGCGCACTGGGCGGCAGCTTGTCGCTGAGTTCGAGAAAGTGCTGCTCCCATTCCAGTGCCATGGCGGCAGCCTGCGGATCGCGCTCGAGCAGCTCGGCAACTTCGCGGGCCTGTTCTGGTTCGAGTAGGCCAAGGACATATTCGCCGATAAGCGCGCGGCGTTCTGCGGAATCGGTGCTGATCATCGTTGCAAACACTCCTGCAGTGCGCGCAAGCCGCTACGAATGCGCCCTTTGATGGTGCCCAGCGGGGTGGTCAGGCGCTCGGCGATCTGCTCATGGGTCAGGCCGCGATAGAACGCCAGCAGGACCGGGTGACGCCGCGGCCGCTCCAGCTTTTGCAGGCAGTCGCGCAGATGCCGCCTGTTCGACTGCTGCTCGTGCTGCTGGGCGGCGGATGGGCTGTCGTCGATCAGGTGGTCGGCGATATCGTCGGCCAGGGCTACGGTGCGGCCGCGCTGACGCAATTGATTCAACGCGCGATAGCGCAGGATGCTATAGATCCACGCCCGACCGCTGCCCAGTGAGCGCTGAAAGCGCCCGGCATTGCGCCAGATCTGCACGAAGGCGTCGTGCAGGCAGTCTTCGGCCGCGTCGCGCTGGCCCAACAGGCTGATGGCCAGCCCGAGCATCTGCGCTGACTCCTGGCGATACAGCGCCTGGAACGCGCGCTCGTCGTGGCGTGCGCAGGCTTCCAGGGTGCGGTCGTAATCGAACATCGGGTCAGACATGCCGTCATCCTGTGCTGGGCTGCGTCCTGAGGTGCAAGGGTTATACCCGAGACCAGGCCGTTTGGATGTTTCGATAATGAAACAATTGGTCTCGCCAACGACGCGATAACGGAGGCCGATAGCCTGAACTTGCGCAAAGCGTGTGCAGTCTATGCTGCTCAACGACAGAGGAGCGTCTGCATGCGCCTGATTCGTCTCGGTTTTTTATTGTCTGCAGGCTTGCTGGCGAGCGTCGTCGACGCGCGTGAGTATCGATACAGCGACGCCCATCTGCATTACGTGGATTTTTTCCAGGAAAGCGCTGGCATGGACACGCTGCTCAAGCGCATGGATGAGTCCAAGGTCGATCATGTGATGTTCTCGGGCATTCCGGTCGCCAAGAAATGGCACGAGGATGAACCCAAGCGCCCACGCTATTACGCCGGTGACGACGCCGCCGCCTATTGGTACAGCGCCACCGACGTGCTGATCGCCCACGCCTACAAACAGGTGCCCGAGGCGCAGCGTCACCGCTTTCACCCGTTCCTGTCCGGCTTCAACCCCAACGACAAGAACTCCGACTCCCATATCCGCCGCATGCTGGAGCTCGACCCCGGGCTCTGGCAGGGCATCGGCGAAGTGTTCACGCGCCACGACGACCTCACTTCGCTGATCGAGGGCAGCACGCCGCGGGCCAACAACGAGGCCATGACGCGCGTCTATCACCTGGCCGCCGAATACGACCTGCCGGTGATGATGCACTCCAACATCACCTCCAAGCGCGAGCGCAACCCGCTTTACCTGCAGGAGATCGAGGAGCCGCTGCGCAACCACCCGCACGTGCGTTTCATCTGGGCCCATGCCGGTACCAGCATGGAGATTCACCGTCACCAGGAAAAGCTGGAGTTTCTCTTCGACACCCTGGCGCGCATGCTGGAAAGCTACCCCAACCTGTACATCGATCTGTCTTGGACGATGCTCAGGCCGTACCTGACCGATGAGAGCGGCAAGCCCGACCCCAAATGGGTGAAGCTGGTCGAGCGCTATCCCGATCGCTTCATGATCGGTTCCGACGTGGTGGGTCGCTTCGACAGCATGGGCGAGTACATGCACGGCTTCGACCGCTTCCTCGATGCGCTGCCTGAGGATGTCGCCCACAAGGTCGCCCGGGACAACTTCCTGTCCATCCTGCCGCGCAATGTTCAGGAGTCGCTGCCCGCTTTACGCTGATTGTCATCAGGCTGTCATCGCCGCGTCATAGCCTCGCGCCATTCCAAACGAGGAGCGTGAGATGCAACAGTTTCGATTCACGACCATGACGGCGCTGCTGCTGGCAGCCGGCCTGGCTCAGGCAGAAGTGCGTGTGCAGGGGCCGGTCGAGTACGGCGTATTCATCAGCCAGCACAAGGATTTTCAGCCTGGTGAGCGTGTACTGACCCAGTCCAGCCAGCAGATCGAACACACGAGCGTGGTGCCCGCCAAGCTCGGCACCAAGTTCGGCATGCGTTACACCCTGAGCGGCAAGACAGTCGACGGCGAGCCGCTGACTCTGCTGTACCTCACACCGGGTGTGATTGGCGCCGATGGTCAGCGCCACGACAAGTTCGTGGTGACGCAGAAACTGGTACCTGATGCTACTCAGGACGTGATGGCCTTCGAGTTTTCCGAGCACAACGAAGTGGTGCCGGGGGAGTGGCACTTTCTGCTGTTCCAGGGTGACCGTAAGCTGGCCGAGCAACGCTTCGACGTGCGCTGAGTAAACCGCCAGGCAATAAAAAACGGCGCCCTAGGGCGCCGTTCTTCGTTGCGGGCAACCGATCAGTTGCCGGCCCAGCGCTTGAGCACCAGGGTGGCGTTGGTGCCACCGAAGCCGAAGCTGTTGGACATGATGGTGTCCAGCTTGGCGTTCTCGCGGGTCTCGCGCAGGATCGGCAGGTCAGCGACCGCTGGGTCCAGTTCGTCGATATTGGCCGAAGCGGTGATGAAATTGCCTTCCATCATCAGCAGGCAGTAGATCGCCTCGTGCACGCCAGCGGCGCCCAGGCTGTGGCCCGACAGGCTCTTGGTGGAGCTGATGGCCGGTGCCTTGTCTGCGAATACTTCACGAATACCCTTGATTTCCGCGACGTCGCCGACCGGAGTCGAGGTGCCGTGGGTATTCAGGTAGTCGATCGGGCTGTCGACGGTGGCCAGCGCCTGCTGCATGCAGCGCACTGCGCCTTCGCCACTCGGGGCGACCATGTCGTAGCCATCGGAAGTCGCGCCATAGCCGACGATTTCGGCGTAGATCTTGGCGCCGCGAGCCAGAGCGTGCTCCAGTTCCTCGACCACGACCATGCCGCCGCCGCCAGCAATGACGAAACCGTCACGGTTAGCGTCGTAGGCGCGCGAGGCTTTTTCTGGCGTGTCGTTGTACTGGGTGGAGAGGGCGCCCATGGCGTCGAACAGGCAGCTCTGGCTCCAGTGCTCTTCCTCGCCACCACCGGCGAAGACGACGTCCTGTTTGCCGAGCTGGATCTGCTCCATGGCCTGGCCGATGCAGTGGGCGCTGGTGGCGCACGCCGAGGAGATCGAGAAGTTGACGCCCTTGATCTTGAACGGGGTCGCCAGGCAGGCCGATACGGTGCTGCCCATGGTGCGGGTAACGCGGTACGGACCAACACGCTTGACGCCTTTCTCGCGCAGGGTGTCGATGGCTTCCATCTGGTTCAGCGTGGAGGCGCCGCCGGAGCCGGCGATCAGGCCGGTACGCGGGTTCGATACCTGCTCTTCGCTGAGGCCGGAGTCCTTGATCGCCTGCTCCATCGCCAGGTAGGCGTAGGCAGCGGCATCACCCATGAAGCGGAACAGCTTGCGGTCGATCAACTCTTCCAGGTTCAGGTCGACGGAGCCCGATACGTGACTGCGCAGACCCTTCTCGGCGTATTCCGGATTGAAGCGGATACCGGGGCGGCCAGCGCGAAGGTTGGCGGAGACGGTTTCTTTGTCATTGCCCAGGCAGGAAACGATGCCTAGACCGGTAATAACGACGCGACGCATGGAAAGGATCCTTTAGAAACTGTCGGTGGAAGTGAACAGGCCAACGCGCAGGCTTTCGGCACTGTAGATCTCGCGACCATCGACACTCACGGTGCCATCGGCGATCGCCAGGATCAGCGAACGGGTGATGGTGCGTTTGATATGGATGTTGTAGGTGACCTTCTTGGCGGTAGGCAGAACCTGGCCGAAGAATTTCACTTCGCCCGAACCCAGGGCGCGACCACGGCCAGGGTTGCCCTGCCAGCCGAGGAAGAAGCCGACCAGCTGCCACATGGCATCGAGGCCCAGGCAGCCTGGCATCACCGGGTCGCCTTCGAAGTGGCAGCCGAAGAACCACAGATCAGGATTGATATCGAGCTCTGCGACAATTTCGCCTTTGCCGTACTTGCCGCCCGTTTCGCTGATGTGGACGATCCGGTCGATCATCAACATGTTGGGGGCGGGCAGTTGCGCATTACCCGGGCCGAACAGTTCGCCGCGGCTGCAGCGCAACAGGTCTTCCTGGGTGAAGGCGTTTTGTTTGGTCATGCGAGCTCCTCAATAATCCCCACGCGCCTCGGCTGGGTAAATCGTCCTGGCCGGCTGCGCATGAGTGATGCGACTGCCAGCAGCCTAGTCATAGACTGTTGCGTTGTGGTGAAAGTCACAGTGTGGTGAGTACAGTTGTACTCTGCAGGCGGCAATGGTGTCACAGATGCCCCTTTGATGCCCACTTCAACCAACAAGCGTGCAGTATTTTCGCCCATCTGACTAGAGGTTGCGAGTGTTGCGCGCCGGTGTGAGGCGCGATTTCGCACGGCTGCGACGCAACGGGCGTCAGTGCAAGGTACCGTCGGCCGACAGCCAGCGATCGAGCACGTCCTGCAATTCCATGCGTTTGAACGGTTTTGCGAGGTAATCGTTCATTCCGGCTTGCAGGCAGGCCTCGCGGTCGCCCTGCAGCGCATTGGCGGTCAGGGCGATGATCGGCAGGCGGCCTGCCGAGCCGAGATCACGGATACGCCGGGTGGCTTCGTAGCCATCCATGACCGGCAGGCGGCAATCCATTAGGACGGCGGCGAATTGCCGTTCCCTCACTGCCGTGACGGCCTGGGCACCATCGCCCACCAGCTCAACTTGGTAGCCAAGGCTGCGCAGCATGGCTTCGATCACGGTCTGGTTCACCGCGTTGTCTTCCACCAGCAACACCGATCGGCTGGCTTGCGCAGCGGGCTTGCTGGCAGCGTCATAGATGGGCAGCTGCGGTTGTTGGGCGGAAAAGGGCAGGGGAATCTCCAGGGTGAAGCAGGAGCCGCGGCCCGGTTCGCTCTGCGCCTTGAGCGTGCCGCCCATGCATTCGGCCAAGGTGCGGGCGATGGGCAGACCCAGGCCGGTGCCGCCGTAGCGCCGGGAGATGGAATTGTCGGCCTGCTGGAAGGCGTCGAACATGGTTTCCAGGCCCTCGGCGCTGATACCGATGCCGGTGTCGTGCACCTTGCAGGTGAGCCACAGCACCTGATTGTCCAGGGCTTGCCAGTGGGCCTGGATGCGCACTTCACCACGCTCGGTGAATTTCAGCGCGTTGCCGATCAGGTTGACCAGTATCTGGCGCAGACGCGTCGGGTCTCCCTGTACCTGGGGAGCCGGTGCGGCGTCGTCGAGTTCGAGGCGCAGTTGCAGATCGCGCTGCTGGGCGCTGTGCTGGAACGCTTGCGCGGCGGCCTTGAGCAGCGCAGGCAGGTTGAAACTGATCAGTTCCAGCTCCAGGGCGCCACGCTCGATGCGCGAGAAGTCGAGGATGTCATTGATTACCTTGAGCAGATGTTCGGTGGACTCCATGGCCAGGGCGGCATACTCGTGCTGTTCCTCGTTCATTTCGGTTGTGTCGAGCAATTGCAGCATGCCGAGCACGCCATTCATGGGGGTGCGCAATTCATGACTCATCATGGCCAGGAAGTCGGACTTGGCTCGGCTGGCCAGGTCAGACTCCTCTCGCGCCTTGATCAGTAGGGTCATGGCCTGCTGCTGTTCCTGGGCGGCGTTGTTCAGCCCGTTAGCCAAGTTGTTGATGTGCCGGGCCAGCGTAGCCAGTTCGCCACCGCCGAGCTCGGGAAGCGTGGCCTGGTAGTTGCCGGCCTGGATGGCGGTGACGGCGTCGCTCATCTCGCTCAGCGGTCTGGACAACCGGCTGGCCAGGCGCCGGGCCAGCAGGAAGGTCAGCAGCAGAGCGAACAGCACCAGCGCCGCGACCTTTAGCAGGATTTCCTGCTGCCTGGAATTGAAGGCGTCGCTGGACATGCCCACCACCACGCGGCCCAGGTAACCGGCGCCAGGCTCAGCGGCCTGCGGAGGTGTTTCGCCGAAATCCGTATCGAGGTCGATCTGCTGTTGCTGAATGGGCGCCTGGAAGATATCCAGATGGCCGTTACCGGTATGCGGATGATCGGGCTGTTCGAGGTAGGCCAGAATGTTCTCGTCACGGTCGCGTACTTCGATGAAGCGCACATGGGGCGTTTTCAGTGTGGCCTGCAACAGCGATTCCAGTACCCGACGGTTACCGGAAATGACCCCGTATTCGGTGGCAGGTGCCAGCTGGCTGGCGATCAACTGGCCAGTGTGGTTGGTTTCGGTGCGCAGATCCTGCAGGCGGTTGAAGGTCAGAAAGCCGGTCAGCAACAGAGTGAGCAGCAAGGCGGGGCCGACGCTGATGAGCTGGGTACGGACGTGGATATTCCAGCCTCGCCACAGTTTCATGGCGTGTCTCCTTGCGATAGATGTCGGGCGAGTTGTGCATCGCTGGGCAGTCTGATGCCCAGGGCGCGTGCCACCTGAGAGTTGCCGAGTACCTTAAAGGTGTGCGAGTAGGTGCCGGCCGGCCATTGCGCAGGCGCCTGGTCGAGCAATGGGCCCAGTGTTTCGAGCCAGTCGTCCTGGTCGCTATAGGTGCTGGCCAGGCTTCCGGCGCGCACGAAGCCGGCGCTTGGGCCTATCAGCGCACGTTGCTTGCTGTAGCTAGTCAGCAACAGGGCCTTGGCGGTCAGGGGGTTGTAGAGGTCGTCATCGGCGATGGCCAGCAGCACGTCGCTAGCCTGCAGTAGCGCATTGACGGCCTGATTATTTCGCGTATCTGACCAGTCTTGCGCGACGATTTCGAGGCCCTGTTCGCTGGCGGCCTGCTGCAGCTCTTCAAGCAGAAATTCGCTTTGCGGGTCATACAGCACGCCTACGCGGGTGGCTCTGGGGAGCAGATGCTTGAGCAGGCCTAGCTGCCGGCGCGGCGCCGGATCCTGCCAGAGCACGCTCAGGTTCTGCGGCTGCCGCTTACCCAGGGTTTCCCGAGCTTGAGTCTTGTTGACTTGCAGCACCAGCGTTGGCGGGCCGTTCGGTGATTCGAGGCGCCAGGCCAGCGCGGCCTGGCCGAACAGGATCAGGCGCGTATCGCCGGGCATCTGGTCGAGCGGCGGCATTTCGTTCAGGGGCACGACGCGAACGCGGTCGGCCGGACGTGCAGCTGCCAGCGCATTGCCGAAATGTTGCAGATTGCTGGTGTCGCCTGCGGTGCTCAGCAGCAGCTCCGCAGCCTCTACGGCGGGCGTCAGTAGCCACAGCGCGAGCAGGGCACGGCCAAGCCAGGCGCGGCAGCGCGCAATGGCGCGCGGGCGGAGGGCGGTCATCAGGACAGGGGATCCACTAGGCAGCATGAGGCCCGGCCGGCCCAGGAAAGCGACGCCGCCAGCAGTACATATCGATGAAGGACAATGATGGACGTCACGCAACGGCCCTGTTCGCGCAGAGCGCGCATGTTAACCGAGCCACGCTTCAATGAAAGCCATGCTCCGCCAAAATTGCGACTCCTTCAGATGCCCGGCAATAGGGGCGCGACGCCACAAGGCTGGTCGTAGAACCTGCTAACCGTATAATGCCTGCCACTTGCACAGCATTCACAACGGACTGGTCATGACTCAACAGCAACCTATCGCGGTACTGGGTGGCGGCAGCTTCGGAACCGCCATCGCGAACCTGCTGGCACAGAATGGGCATCGCGTTCTGCATTGGATGCGCGACCCCGTGCAGGCCGAAGCCATCCGCACCCAGCGGGAAAACCCGCGCTATCTCAAAGGCGTGAAGGTGCTCGACGGCGTGGAGCCGACCACCGATCTCCCGGCGGCGCTCGAGGCGTGTGAGCTGGCCTTCGTGGCGCTGCCGTCCAGCGCGCTGCGTCAGGTGTTGCAGCCAGTGTCGGGGTTGTTGGCCGGCAAGCAACTGGTCAGCACCACCAAAGGCATCGAAGCGCAGACGTTCAAGCTGATGAGCGAGATCATCGAGGAGGTCGCCCCCCAGGCGCGTATCGGCGTGCTCTCGGGGCCGAACCTGGCCAGGGAGATCGCCGCGCACACGCTGACCGCCACCGTGGTGGCCAGCGAAGACGAAGCGCTCTGCCGCGCCGTGCAGGAAGTGCTGCACGGGCGCACGTTCCGTGTTTACGCCAGTGCCGATCGCTTTGGCGTCGAACTGGGCGGGGCATTGAAGAACGTCTACGCAATCATCGCCGGCATGGCCGCGGCACTGGGCATGGGCGAGAACACCAAGAGCATGCTGATCACCCGGGCGCTGGCGGAAATGACCCGCTTCGCCGTACACCTGGGCGCCAACCCCATGACGTTTCTGGGCCTGGCGGGGGTCGGTGATCTGATCGTCACCTGCTCATCGCCGAAGAGCCGCAATTATCAGGTCGGTTTCGCCCTGGGCGAAGGCTTGAGCCTGCAGGAGGCCGTCGAGCGCCTTGGCGAAGTGGCCGAGGGCGTCAACACCATCAAGGTACTCAAGGCCAAGGCCGAGGAGCTGCAGGTGTACATGCCGCTGGTGGCAGGGCTGCACGCGATCCTTTTCGAAGGGCGCACCCTGGATCAGGTGATCGAGGCGCTGATGCGCGCCGAACCCAAGACCGATGTCGACTTCATTCCAGCTACCGGCTTCTGAGGACAATGACCATGAATGATCACACCAAGGGCGAGCCCATCGGCTTGCGCATCGTCTGGATGCTGCTGTTCCTGTTCGTCTGGCAACTGGCAGAATTGCTGCTGGCTGGCGTCGTGCTGCTGCAGCTCATCTATCGCGTGTTCTATGGCGCCCCGAATGGCGGGCTGCTGAGTTTTGGCGACAGCCTCAGCCAGTACCTGGCACAGATCGGCCGCTTCGGCACCTTCAATAGCGAAACCAAACCCTGGCCGTTCGCTGACTGGCCGGCGCCGCGGCCACCACAAGGCGACTCTGCGCATAGCGTGCCGCCAGCACCTCACCCGGTGAGGGACGAGGAACCAAAACTATGAGCCAGCCAGCATGAGGCTGTGGTTGCTGCGCCACGGGCAGGCCGAGGCCGAGGCGCGTACCGATGCGGCGCGTGAACTGACGGCCCATGGGCGCGACGAAGTTCGCCAGTCGATCGAGCACCTGCTTGGTCGCTCGCTCAGCATTTATGCCAGCCCGTACGTACGGGCGCAGCAGACAGCTGCGTTGGTGCGCGACGCCCTGGCAGTGGAGCGCCCGCTGCAGACCGTCGCCTGGCTGACCCCCGACAGCGATCCGCGCGACAGCCTGACCAGGCTGCAGCACCTGACTGGCGATGAAATCCTGCTGGTTTCTCACCAGCCCTTCATCGGCGCCCTGGGTGGGCTTCTGGTTCATGGTCATCGCCAGCAGCCGCTGGCCATGCACACGGCCAGTCTGGCACTGCTCGAAGGCGACGACCTGATCGCCGGTCTGATGTCCCTGCAACTGCTGGCGCACCCTGAAGTGCGCTAAGCGAGCCGAGTCGGAAAACAACAAGGATCGACCATGAGCATCTGGCGCCAGACACCTAACCTCGATGACCTGAACGCTGGCCAGCGCAACACCATTGGCGAGCTGCTGGACATCCGCTTCGAAGCCTTCGATGACGAGTCCCTGACGGCCAGCATGGTGGTCGATTCCCGTACCCACCAACCCTATGGTTTGCTGCATGGCGGTGCTTCGGTGGTGCTGGCGGAAAGCCTGGGCTCAACGGCCAGCTACCAGTGCATCGACACGCAGAAGTTCTTCTGCGTGGGCCTGGAGGTCAATGCCAATCACCTGCGCGGGCTGCGCAGCGGGCGTGTCACCGCGGTGGCCAGGGCGGTGCACCTGGGCCGTACCACCCATGTCTGGGACATCCGTCTGAGCGGCGACGACGGCAAGACCAGCTGCATTTCCCGGCTGACCATGGCCATCGTGCCGCACGGCAGCCAGGCGCCGCAGCGCTAGGGCAGGTGACCATCACGCCGTTAGATGGCCGGAGCGTCGTCTCTCCTGACCGTTACGGGCGTTGCCGCCTGCCGGGGGCTGCCTGACAATCCGTGCATTGCCTGCCACCAGCGCGACCGCCATGCACCAGCTGATATTCTTCGCCCATGCCAACGGATTTCCCTCGGCCACCTACCGCAAGCTGTTCGCGGCGCTGGCGCCGGAATATCAGGTGCACCATCTGGCCCAGCATGCCCATGACCCGCGCTTTCCGGTGAACGACAACTGGAGCAATCTGGTCGACGAGTTGCTCCATCATCTCGAGCAGTGCGCCGAGCCGGTGTGGGGCGTCGGGCACTCGCTGGGCGGGGTGCTGCATTACCACGCGGCGTTGCGTCGGCCCGATCTCTATCGTGGTCTGGTGATGCTCGACTCGCCGGTGCTCAGTCGCGTCGATCAACTGGTGATTCAGGCGGCCAAACGCCTGGGCCTGATCGACCGTCTTACGCCTGCCGCGCGCACCCTGGGTCGGCGCGAGGCTTTTATCGATGGCCTGGAGGCGCGGCGTTATTTCGCCGAGCGCGCGCTGTTCAGCCGCTTCGATCCAGAGTGCCTGGATGCCTATGTCGAGCACGGTCTGCTCCCTCATCAGGACGGCCTGCGGCTTAGCTTCGAAGCGGCGACCGAGATCAGCATCTACCGCAGCGTGCCGCACACCAGCCCAGGGCGGCCGCAGCAGTTGCAGGTGCCGCTGGCACTGGTGAAGGGCGCCGAAAGCCGCGTGGTGCTCGCTCATCATGGGCGCATGGCGCGGCGCGCACCGCGGGGTGAGTTCCTGACGCTCCCCGGCGGGCACATGTTTCCGCTCGAACATCCGGACGCCACCGCGCAGTTGATCCGCCGCCTGTTCACGCGCTGGCAGACACCAGTCGAGGGTGTGCGGTGAGCCTCGCGCCTGAAGAAATCGGCCTGCGCCTGCCGCATATCGAACTGGCCGCTCAGGTGTACGGCCCCGCCGACGGCACGCCGGTGATCGCCTTGCACGGCTGGCTGGACAACGCGGCCACGTTCGCGCGCCTGGCGCCGAAGCTTCAGGGCCTGCGCATCGTCGCGGTGGATCTCGCCGGCCATGGCCATTCGGCGCATCGCCCGGCGGGCGCTGGCTATGCCCTGTGGGACTACGTGCACGATGTGCTGCTGGTCGCCGAGCAACTCGACTGGCCGCGCTTCAGCCTGCTCGGCCATTCCATGGGTGCGATCGTTTCGGTATTGCTGGCGGCGACCTTTCCCGAGCGCGTGCAGCGGCTGGCGTTGATCGATGGGCTGGTGCCGCCGACCGTCGAGGCCGATGGGGCGGTCGCCACGTTGGCTGAGGCGCTGCGTGGGCGCCTGGCGCTTTCGGGCAAGCGCAAGCCGGTGTATCCGAGCCTCGAACGCGCCGCCCAGGTGCGTCAGCGCGGTGTCGGCCACGTCAGCTTCGAGGCGGCTCGCTTACTGGCGCAGCGCGGGCTGATGCCGGTGGCGGAAGGCCTGACCTGGCGCACCGACAGCCGCCTGACCCTGACAACGCCCATGCGCCTGACCATGGCCCATGTGCAAGCCTTCGTCACGGCGCTGCGTTGCCCGACGCAGCTGGTTCTGGCCGAACAGGGCTTGCTGGCGCCTCGCGAGCACTTGACCGAACTGCTGGCGCAGACGGCAATCACGGTCCATCGCCTGCCTGGCGGGCACCACCTGCATCTGGACGACGAGCAGGGCGCGCAACTCGTAGCAGACTGTTTCAAACCATTCCTGAGTGCGCCTTGACGCCCCGTTACAACTGGGGAAAGGTGTCGGGTACTGCCATGGAGAACTGCATGACCGACCTGTACACCCTTGCGCCGGATGCGCTACCCGCCCCAGCCTGCCCCTCGATTCTTCTCGCTTGCGCGATAAGCGGGGCTGCATGCGTCTGAGTTACCTGCTTGCACTGCTGGTGGTCAGCCCCTTCGCCAGCGCCGACGTGGCCGGTAGCCGTGACCTCGATGTCTTGCCGCGCTTTGCAGGCAGTGAAATCGTCACCTTCAAGGAGGAGGCCGATCAGGAGCGCGTCTATCCGCAAGGTACCGTGCGCCGTATCAGCGGGCGCCTGCGTTACGAGCGCGAAGTGCTGGTTCAGGGCGCCCTGGCCGCAGTCACCTACGAGTTGCCGCGCACCCACAGCGCCACCGAAGTGTTCACCCAGGCGCGCGAGGCCCTGCAGGACAAGGACGCCCAGCTGCTCTATTGGTGCCAGGGCCGCGAATGCGGCTCCAGCAGCCTGTGGGCCAACTCGGTGTTCGGCAATTCGACGTTGTACGGCTCCGACGACCAGCAAGCCTACGCCTTGCTGCGCCTGGCGGAACCCAACGAGAACAGCCTGGTGGCGTTGTACAGCATCACTCGCGGCAATCGTCGCGCCTACCTGCACGCCGAGCTGCTGGCGGCGGATCAGCCGCTGGCGAAGGTACTGCCAACCCCGGCCACACTGTCGCGACAGCTCAAGAGCACTGGCGAGCTGCGCTTGCCAGGCCAGGACGAGCCCAAGCCGGAGTGGACGGAGCTGCTGGCGCGCAGCCTGAATCTGGACAGCACCCTGCGCGTCAGTCTGTCCGGCGCCAATGCCGAGGCCTGGCGCGAGGCGCTGATCGAAGAGCGCGTCAGGGCCGCACGTCTGGAAATCGGCGAGAGCAGCGGCGACGGTTTGCGCATCGACGTGCTACGTTGAGCGCGCCCGTGCCACGGGCCTGAGTCTGGTTTTCTGGAAGTCCTGAAAAATGCCGAATAACGACCGCTTGCTGGTGCAGATCCTGCTACTGGGGTTGCTGGGTGCGAGCCTGTGGGTGCTCGCGCCGTTCTGGTCCGCGCTGTTCTGGGCTGCCGTGCTGTCTTTTGCCAGTTGGCCGGTCATGCGCTGGCTGACCCGCGTGCTGAAAGGCCGCCAGTCGGTGGCCGCCGGTTTGCTGACCGGCGTGTGGATCGTATTGGTGGCGGTGCCGCTGGTGATGCTGGGCTTCAACCTCGCCGATCATATTCGTGATGCCACGGCGATGCTCAAGGACGTTCAGGTCGATGGTCTGCCGCCGCCGCCAGCCTGGCTGGCCTCGGTGCCTTTGGCGGGCGAACGCCTGGTGAGCATCTGGGAAACCCTGGATCAGCAAGGCTCGGCGCTGTTCGCCACGGTGCAGCCTTATCTCGGTCAGGTCGGCAATTTCCTGCTGGTGCGCAGCGCCAAGGTCGGCGGCGGTATTCTCGAACTCGCCCTGAGCCTGATCCTGGTGTTCTTCTTCTATCGCGATGGCCCGCGCCTGGCCGCTTTCGTCGAAAGCCTGCTCGAGCGACTGATCGGCGACCGCGCCCAGCATTATCTCGAACTGGTCGCCGGCACTGTGCAGCGAGTGGTCAACGGGGTGATCGGCACTGCCGTGGCGCAGGCCTTGCTGGCCTACATCGGCTTCATGATCGCCGGTATTCCGGGCGCCTTGCTGCTGGGCCTGCTGACCTTCGCCTGCAGCCTGATCATGGTGCCGCCGCTGGTGTGGGGCCCGGCCGTGGGCTG
Organism: uncultured Pseudomonas sp.; assembly: GCA_966186235.1. Lineage (GTDB taxonomy): Bacteria > Pseudomonadota > Gammaproteobacteria > Pseudomonadales > Pseudomonadaceae > Aquipseudomonas. The sequence goes on along the minus strand of CBIFVM010000032.1, from coordinate 22,118 downwards.
GCTGATCTGGCAGGGCGAGATCGGCATGGCGATCTTCCTTGGCGTTTGGGGCTTTTTCATCATCAGCGGCGTGGACAACATCCTCAAACCGTACCTGATCAGTCGCGGCGGTAACCTGCCGCTGGTCGTGGTGCTGCTCGGCGTGTTCGGCGGCATCCTGGCCTTTGGCTTCATGGGCCTGTTCCTGGGGCCGACCTTGCTCGCCGTGGCCTACAGCCTGCTCAGCGACTGGGTCGCGCACAAGGCGCCGGCTGGCCTGCCGCCGCGCGAGGAGCGCCGGCCACCGTTGTGATCGGAGCGGCGACTTAGCGGTCGCCGCGTTCGTACCTGTCCAGCGTGTCGCGGGCGATCTGCCGGCCCAGCATGATCAGTTCCGGCGCCTTGTAGAACTCGAAGAAGCGGCACACGCGCTTGGGCACGTTGATCAGGATGTCCGGCGGGTAGCCGGCGATCTTGTACTGCGACAGCGAGGTCTGCATCACCTCGAAACTCTGGTTGATCAACTCCAGCAGCGACGCCGGCCCGGCCATGTGGGCGACTCGCGAGCCGCTAGCCGACTTGGGCGCGCTGTCGTCCTGGGGCGCGGCGGTCGGCTGCTGGCCATGGGGGCTCAACGGCTCCTGCAGCCACAGGTCGGCCTGCTCGAGTGACTTGGGCGATGAGCCGTCTTCGAGAAGCAGCAATGGATCGTCCTCGCCACCCCTGCGACGCAGCGAGGGCAGGCGCGAGCCCAGGGAGGCCATCAACTGGTCGAAACGTCCCTTGATCGCTGCCGGGCGCTCGACCACGGGCAGCTGATAATGCTGCTGGTGGGCCGAGTTGAGGTTGACGGCGATGATCAGGTCGCAGTGGCTGGATACCACCGGCACGATGGGTAGGGGGTTGAGCAGGCCGCCGTCCACCAGCATGCGTTTGCCCTGGATCACCGGCGTGAACAGGCTGGGGATCGCTGCCGAGGCGCGAATGGCCTGATGCAGGCAACCTTCCTGGAACCAGATTTCCTGCTGGTTGGTGAGATCGGTAGCCACCGCCGTGAAGGGGATGTTCAGCGACTCGATGTTGATTTCGCCAACGATCTCGCGAATCCGTCCGAAGACCTTCTCACCACGTATGGCACCCAGGCGAAAGCTGACATCCAGCAGGCGCAGCACGTCGAGGTAATCCAGGCTCTGGGTCCAGTCGCTGTAGTCCTTGAGTTTGCCGGCTGCATAGATGCCGCCGACCACCGCGCCCATGGAGCACCCGGCGATGCAGCCGATCTCGTAGCCACGCGCTTCCAGTTCCTCGATGACGCCAATGTGCGCGTAGCCACGCGCACCGCCCGAGCCCAGCACCAAGGCCACTTTCTTGCTCATTCAGCTCTCCCTGATCTGCCGCGAAGGTTGCGGCGCATTTTGCGCCGTGCCGCACGTGGATAGTGGCACTTTTTCACTAGGCTATCGTCATACACAACACCGGCAACCTGATTGCCGGCCAACCTCTGGAGTATGCGACATGAAAGCCTGGATTCTCTTACCGATTGCGCTGTTGGCGGGCTGCTCAGCGACCACTTCGTACCGTGACAGCTGTGCGACTCAACTCGATGCGGCCTGGCAGGAACTCGACCTGGCCAAGGCCGAAGGTTTCGCCGGTACGGTCAGCTATTCCAAGGCCGCCTCGCTGATGACGGCTGCGAAAACCCAGCAGCAGTTCGAGGCCTACCGCGGCTGCACCAACAAGTCCGAGAAAGCGCGTTTCTACATTCGTGAGTCCCGAGCGGGCCGCTGAGTCGCGCACTGGAGTAAGCTTGCGGCAACCTGAATGCCGGAGATCGCAATGCTGCTCGATTTCGCTGACCTGACCCCGCTGGACCGTTACCGCTGGCTCGCATCGACCGTAACGCCCAGGCCCATTGCTTGGGTGTCGAGCATCTCGAAGGAGGGCGTCACCAACCTGGCGCCCTTCAGCTTCTTTCAGGTGATCAGCGACGAGCCGGCGACGCTGATGGTCAACGTCGGCACCCGGGACGACGGCGCGTTGAAAGACACCCTGCGCAATGCCCAGGAAACCGGCGAATTGGTCATCCATCTGGTGTCGTTCGCGCAAGCCGAAGCCATGAACGCCAGCGCGGCGATCCTGCCGCGCAGCACCAGCGAATTCGTCCATTGCGGCATCGATTCGATCGCCAGTAGCCGCGTGGCGCCGCCGCGGGTCAAGGGCGCCGCCGTGGCGTTCGAGTGCCGGGTCGCGCAGATCATGGGTTATCCGGATGAACAGCCCAACCATCACCTGATCTTCGCCGAAGTGCTGTTGGCGCATATCAGCGATGAGGTGCTCAACGAAAAAGGGCGGATCGACCCGCAGTGCCTCGATCTGGTCGGGCGTCTCGGCGGCACCGCCTATAGCCGCACCCAAGACACCTTCGACCTGCAGCGCCCGCTGTGATCTACCAGTAGAGCTCGATACGCGAACGCGGGAAGCGCTCGTCGACCCGCGTGCTGGCCTGCGCCAGGGCTTCGCGATCGACCAGCAGGTCGGCGCTCTGGTAGCGGATGCGGTAGCCGTCGCGACAATCGTGGTTGGTCAGCAGCAGCGTTTCCTGCTCGGTGCTGCTGTCGACCTGGCAGGCACTGTGCACGGTCAGGCGAATCCCCACTTCACCGCCGGCCATTTCGGCATGGCCCGATGCGCTGGCCAGCAACCCGGCAAGCAGCAAGATGGGGCGGGGCCGCAGGTAACGAATCGATTCGAGCATGGTAGGTGTCCTGCCGACGCCATCGTCAGCCTGAGTGCCAGCCGATTCTAGAATGCCTTGCCATTGATGGCGATATGAAATCGTCTGCGCGCGCGGCTCGCCGACGACCGGCGATAGTCTGAAAACGACTCCGTGTTAGCTAAAAGCACCGGGTGCCTGGTTACTGGCTTGTCGCCATCAGTCGGGTGCCTCACTGTTGCCATCTGGAGGGCTTTCGCCCAGCACGAGAGGGTCGGCAATGGTTTCTCTTCGCGCACTGGCCAGCCTGGCAACGGCGGTCAAACTGTCCCTGGGATTCGGAGTGGTACTGGTGCTCACCCTGGTGGTGGCGGCGACCGGCTTTTTCGCCCTGCGTGACGTGGGCGGCAGGTTTTCCCTGCTCCAGCGCTTCAGCGACATCAATGATCGGGTCGCGCACATGCGCCGAACCGAGCAGGCCTTCATCATCAGTGGCGATGCCGCCCAGACGCAGCGCCTGCATGAGCAGGCCCAGGCCCTGCGCGAACAGGTGCAGCAATTGCGCGACCAGGTCGCGGGCAACGAGCGCGACGCCTTGCAGCAGGTCGACGGGGATATCGCCGAGTACGTGCAGGTCTTCGATCGCTACGTGGAGCAGAGCGACAACATGCGTCTGTCGCTGGACGCCGCGAAGTGGTTGGTGGTCGGCGCCGCCAACAGCCTCGATCTGCTCAAGGACGGGCTGGCCGAGGATGGCGTCTATGCCCTCAAGGAAAGCCAGGGCAATGAAGGCGGCGAGGCCGTCACCCAGGCAGGTCAGATCGGCAAGGTGCATGTTCTGCTCTTGCAGGCGCTGGAGCAGGCCCGGGTTCTCCTGGAAAACAGCCGTGCCAGCGGCGAAGTGCCAAGCACCAGCATCCAGGAAGCACTCGATGCCCAGACCCAGGCCGCGCAGCTACGCGATGCCCTGGGTGACCCGGGGTACCGCTCGGTGCTCGCCGAGGTAGTGGGCAACATCGATTCCTTCAACCAGCGGCTGCAGGAGTACACCGGCCTGCTGCAACAGCAACAGCAGGAGCATGCCAAGCTGGTCGAGCGGGCAGACAAGGTGGTCGAGCTAGTCAGTCAGACCTACACCCAGCAGAAAGGCGCCGTGCATACCCTGGTGCGCACCAGCGCGCTGCTGATTCTGGTCGCCGCCGCTGCCGCCTTGCTGGTCGGCCTGCTGGCGACACTGATCATCACCCGGGTGATCGTGCGGCCGCTCAAGCAGGTGACTGCGGTAGCCCAGCGCATTGCCGCCGGGGACCTGAGCGGCGAGATCGAGGTGCAGCGTAGCGACGAGATCGGCCAACTGCTGGGTGCCATGCAAGGCATGTCGCGGGACCTGCGCACCATGGTCGGGCGCTTGCAGGACGGCGTCGCGCAGCTTTCAACCTCGGCGCAGACGCTGTCTTCGGTCACCGAGCAGGCGCGTCAGGGCGTCAGTGGCCAGAAGGAGGAAACCGACCTGGTGGCCACGGCGATCACTCAGATGGCGGCGACGGTTCATGAGGTGGCGCAAAACGCCGAGCAGGCTGCTGCTTCTACCGCCCAGGCTGATTCGCGGGTCGGCGCGGGCAGCGATGTGGTGCGTGAAACCCTGCAGCGGATCGAGCAACTGGTCGCGGCCATGGCCGTCACTCGGCAAGGCATCGAACAGCTCAGCCAGGACACCCGCAATATCGATGCGGTGCTTGAAGTGATCAAGAGCGTGGCACAACAGACCAACCTGCTGGCGCTCAACGCGGCCATCGAAGCGGCGCGGGCGGGGGAACAGGGGCGTGGGTTCGCGGTGGTTGCCGATGAGGTGCGTGCGCTGGCCCGGCGCACCCAGCAATCCACCGGGGAGATCGAGGGCCTGCTCGGTACGCTGCGTGCTGGCGCCACCCGGTCCGTGGCCGATATGCGCCAGAGCGATGAACTGGTCGAGCAGGTGGTGCACGACGCTCGGCACACCCAGCAGGCCCTGACCGGCATCGCCGAGGCCGTTGCGGTGATCCACGGCATGAATCAGCAGATCGCCGCCGCCGCCGAAGAGCAGACCGCGGTGGCCGAGGAGATCAACCGCAGCGTCACATCGATTCGCGACCTGGGCGAGCAGTCCGCCGCGGCCATGGACGAGAACGCTGGCTCCAGCCAGCAACTGGCAGCCCTGGGGCGTGAGTTGCAGGGCATGGCGGCACATTTTCGTCTCTAGCCGCTCTGCGCCGAGGCTTCCAAGTTTGTGCGGGGAAGCACGGGCCTGGCGCACAGTTTCGTCAGCAAACATTACGTAACGCTTTGCCCGCTGACGCGAGGTCAGTAGCATCGAGCCACTTGTATGAGGAGTGGACGATGCACACGAAACTGGACGCTTGCCTGGATTCCATCAATCAGGTGCTGCTCGGCAAGGAGGCGCAGGTGCGCCTGGCGCTGACCTGCCTGCTGGCCCGCGGTCACCTGCTGATCGAGGATCTGCCCGGCATGGGCAAGACCACCCTCAGTCACGCCCTGGCCAAGGTGCTGGGGCTGAGCTTCCAGCGTATCCAGTTCACGTCCGATCTGCTGCCGGGGGACATTCTCGGCACCTCGGTATTCGACAAGGACAGCGGCCAGTTCCTGTTCCACCCCGGCCCGGTGTTTGCCGAACTGGTACTGGCGGACGAGATCAACCGTGCCACGCCGAAAAGCCAGAGCGCGCTGCTCGAAGCCATGGAAGAAGGGCAGGTGACCATCGAAGGGGCGACGCGTCCGCTGCCCGATCCGTTCTTCGTCATCGCCACCCAGAACCCGATCAGCCAGAGCGGCACCTTCGCACTGCCGGAGTCGCAGCTCGATCGCTTTCTGATGCGCCTGTCGCTGGGCTACCCGGCGCGCGCCGCCGAGAAGGCACTGCTGCTGGGCGAGCCTCGCCGCTCGGTGTTGCCAACCCTGGATGCGGTACTCGATCACGCCGAGTTGGCGAAGCTGCAGGCCGAGGTGCCCAAGGTGCGCGTCAGCGATGCGCTGGTCGACTACGTGCTGCGCCTGGTCGAGGCCACCCGTACCCAGCCGCAGTTCGCCTGGGGCCTGTCGCCACGCGGCAGCCTGGCCCTGCTGGCCGCGGCACGCTCCTGGGCGCTGTTGGCCGAGCGCGATTACGTGATTCCCGAGGACGTCCAGGCAGTACTGCCTTCAGTTGCCGGGCATCGCCTGCGTGACCAGGCCGATCCCGCCGGGCATGGCGGCGGCGCCCTGGTGCAGTGGCTGCTGCGCGAAGTGCCCGCGCTTTGACGGGCGCTTTCAGGCAACGCTGGGATCGCTGGCTGGCCCGGCGCATACCGGCGGCCGCCAGTGTGCAGCTCAACCAGCGGCGGATTTTCATCCTGCCGACCCGGGTTGGCGTGGCGTTCCTGTTCGCCCTGCTGGTCATGCTGCTGGCTGCCATCAATTACCAGAGCAGCCTGGCCTATGGGCTGACCTTCCTGCTCGGCTCGGTGTTCGTGGTGGCCATCCTGCATACCTACCGCAACCTGGCCGGGTTGGTGCTGCACGCCGGTGGCGCGGGCGCGGTATTCGCCGGCGAAGCGGCGCGCCTGCGGGTGCGCCTGGAAAGCCGCAGCCGCGCTCACGAGGCCGTCGCCCTGGGTTGGCCGCCTGCCGACCTGCAGCAGCAGGACGTGCCGCCGCAAGGTTCGGTCGAGTGCGAGCTGAGTTTGCAAACCCTGCGCCGTGGCTGGTTGCAGCCTGGGCGCTTGCGGGTGGAAAGCCGCTTCCCCCTGGGCCTGCTGGTTGCCTGGAGCCATGTGGATCTGGACCAGGCGGTGCTGGTCTATCCGCGGCCACTGGAGGGCGAGCTGCCGCTGGCGCCCGGCGGCAGCGCGGACGACGAGCAGGCAGGGTTGGTCAGCCAGGGGCAGGGCAGCGATGACTTCCAGGGGCTGCGCACCTATCAGCCGGGGGATTCGCGCCGGCGCTTGCACTGGAAGGCCTATTCACGCGGCCAGGGGCTGCTGGTCAAGGATTTTGCCGCCCAGACGGGTCGTGACCTGCTGCTGGATTTCGACGCGCTCAGCGGCGATCTGGAAAGCCGGCTATCGCTGCTCTGCAATTGGGTGCTGGTGCTCTCCGAACGCCAACAGCCATTCGCCTTGCAACTGCCGAGCGAGTCACTGCCGGTCGCCATCGGTGAACGGCACCGCGAGCAGTGCCTGCGAGCGCTGGCGCTGCACGGAGGCCGCCCATGAGCAGCGTCGCCGGCATTCCGCGTATCAGCCTGACCTGGCTATTGGTGGCCCAGGCGCTGGTCATTCTGCCCCATGCCTTTCACCTGCCGATGTGGGTGATCGGCCTGTGGCTGGGCTGCGCGGCGTGGCGCATTCAGATTTTCCGCATGCGCGCCGGCTATCCCAGCCTGGTCGTACGTATCGGCCTGATCGTCCTGGCGGCGGCTGGGGTGTTTCTGTCCCGCGGCACGCTGGTCGGGCTGGATGGCGGGGTGGTACTGCTGGTGGCGGCGTTCACCCTCAAGTTGCTGGAAATGCGTACCCGCCGCGATGCATTGGTGGTGATCTTTCTCGGCTTCTTCGTGGTGGTGACCGCGTACCTGTTCGATGACAGCATCCTCGTCGCGCTGTTCAGCCTGCTGCCGGTCTGCGCCTTGCTGGCCGCGCTGATCGGCTTGCAGCAAAGCGGCACGGCAACCCGGCCCTGGCGCACGTTGCGGCTGTCGGCCAGCCTGCTGCTGCAGGCATTGCCACTGATGTTGTTGCTGTTCCTGTTCTTTCCGCGGCTGGGGCCACTGTGGTCGCTACCGGTGCCCAACGAGCGCGGTGCGGTCACCGGGTTGGCCGACAGCATGGCGCCCGGTGATATCGCCGAGCTGACGCGCTCCGGGGAGCTGGCCTTTCGCGCCAGCTTCGAGGGCCGGGTGCCGGCGCGCAGTGAGCTGTACTGGCGCGCGCTGACGCTCGACCAGTTCGACGGCCGGCGCTGGTCGCAATCGCCGGGTGAGCAGTTCTCGCCAGCGCCGCAATGGCAACCCCGTGGTGAGACGCTGCGCTACAGCGTGGTGATGCAGCCGACCACTCGGCCCTGGCTGTTCGCCCTCGACGTGGCCCAGACCGAACTGCAAGGCACCCGGCAGATGGGCGATTTTCGCCTGCAGCGCAACCGCCCGGTGGATCGCGTGTTGCTCTACGACGTTGCCTCCTGGCCGCAGGCACTACGCGAGCCGCAACTGTCGTCGAACAGGCGGCAGGCCCTGTTGCGCCTGCCCCGTGAAGGTGATGCGCGCAGTCGCGACTGGGCTCAGGAGCTGCGCCGCCAATACCCGCAGGATGGAGAGTTGGTCGAGGCGCTGCTCGCTCATTTCAATCGCCAGCCCTACGTCTACACCCTGACGCCGACCACGCTTGGCGCCGATTCCATCGACGAATTCCTGTTCGATACCCGTAGCGGCTTTTGCGCGCACTACGCCGGCGCGATGACCTTCGTGCTGCGTGCGGCAGGCATCCCCAGCCGTGTTGTGGCCGGTTACCAGGGCGGCGAACCGAGCAGCAATGGCAGCTACGTGCAGGTTCGTCAGTTCGACGCACACGCCTGGGTCGAATACTGGACGCCGGAAAAGGGCTGGACGAGCGTGGACCCAACATTTCAGGTCGCGCCCGAGCGGATCGAGCAAGGCCTGGAACAGGCCCTGGCCGGCGAACAGAGCTTTCTCGCCGACTCGCCGTTTTCGCCGTTGCGTTATCGCAACCTGACCTGGCTGAACGAGCTGCGCCTGGCCTGGGACGACCTCAACTACGGCTGGCAGCGCTGGGTACTCGGTTATCAGGGGGCGCAGCAGTTCGAACTCCTGCAGCGCTGGTTCGGCCAGGTCGACGCCGGCAAGTTGATTCTGGCATTGGTCGGCGGCGGTGGCGTGCTGCTGGGCTTGTTGTCGTTGTGGCTGTTCAAGCCCTGGCGAGTCGAGCGTGACCCCTTGTTACGCATCTTCCAGCGCTTCGAGCAGCTGCTGGCCAGGCACGGCATACGGCGCCTTGCAGGCGAAGGCCCGCGTGCTTTCGCTCGGCGCGCAGCCGAGGCGCTGCCCGAGCAGGCGGACGCCACCGGTGCCTTCCTGCAGACTTTCGAAGCGCAGCGCTATGGGGGGCAGAACATTTCGCCCAAGGCGCTGCTCTTACAGCTGAACGCGCTGCGCCGGCAGTTACCGTGGCGCTGGAGTCGATCCCCTTGAACGGTTTCCCAGGAGTTCTGCAATGAGCGGTTTTGTCGGTAAGTTGCGCAGCGAAGTATTACGGTTGCAAGTCGCGCTTTATGCCTGCCGCGAGCGCCTTCAGGCGCAGACAGATGGTGAGGCGCTGCATGATCTTCGCGTCTGCCTGCGCAGGCTGCGTAGCCTGCTCAAACCCCTCAAGGGGGCGGCTGGCAGCGACGCCCTGCAGAACCGTGCGGCCGAGCTTGGGCGACTGACAGGCCCGCTGCGCGACCTGGAAGTGCTGATAGACACCTTGCACGCGCATGGCGAGCACGTCGCGGCGGACCGGCGCATGGTGCAGCGCCGCAAGGGCGACGCAATGGTGCTCGCCAGTCGCGCTTTGCCAGCGCTGTTCCATGCGCTGGATGAATGGCCACAGGAGCTGACCGCCCAGCAGACCAGCGGCGAACTCGACGACCTGCAGAAAAACGTCAAGCGCTACCTGCGCAAGCAGCGCGGCAAGCTGGTCGAAGCGCTGGGCGATGCAGAACATGATCGCCACCGTGTACGCCTGCTGATCAAGCGAGTGCGTTACACCGCCGAGGCTTACCCGCAGCTTTCACCGCTGTCGGCCGCGCAGTTGAAGCTGCTCAAGAAGGGCCAGGCGGTGCTCGGCGATTGGCACGACCATTTGCAATGGCTGGCAACCGCCGAGCACGAACCCGATCTGAGGGACTTCATTCCCGCCTGGCGCGCATCGATGGAGGCCGCCGAACGTTCGGCGCAGGCGATCCAGGCGCGTTTGCTGGCAGCGCTCGAGCCCCAACAATGACCGATCTGCCGTCTGCGCCGGGCTCGCGATAGCGTGGCGCGTCTCTTACCATCCGTACGATGACGAGAGAGGTGACCATGAATTTCTTCGAGCTACTTGAGCAGGTGCAGCGCACACCCGAGGCGCTGTCGATTCCCGCCGACTGGAGCCAGGGCCGTGCCACTTTTGGCGGCGTCGTGGCGGCGCTGGTCTATGCCGTGATGCGCAGCAAGGTGCCCGCAGATCGCCCACCACGATCCCTGGCAATCAGCTTCGTCGCCCCGGTCGCTCCTGGCGTGGCCACCCGTTTCGAGGCCGACGTGCTGCGCGCCGGCTCATCGGTCAGCCAGGTGCTGGGGCGTGCCGTGCAGAACGGCCAGGTAGTGGCGTTGATACAGGGCAGCTTCGGCACGCCGCGCAGCTCTGCGATCAATGTACAGGCGCTGCCGGCGCCAGTGATCAAGGCGCCTGAGCAAAGCCAGGAGTTGCCCTATATCCCGCAGGTCACGCCGGAGTTCACTCGCCATCTGGCGATGCGCTGGGGTTTGGGCGGCCTGCCATTCAGTGGCAGCCAGTCTCGGGAAATGGGCGGTTGGGTGCGTTTTCGCGAGCAGCAGCGCATCGAAGCGCTCGACGAAGCGCACCTGCTCGGGCTGGTCGATGCGTGGCCACCTGCGGTGTTGTCGCTGCTGAAAAAACCGGCGCCCGGCAGCTCACTGACCTGGACCATCGAATTCATTCAGCCACTGCGCCACCTCACCTCCGATGGGTGGTGCCTGTACCGCGCCGAAATCGAACATGCCCGTGATGGCTACGGGCATGTGGCGGCTGGGCTGTGGAGTGCAGAGGGCGAGCTGCTGGCCATCAGCCGTCAGACGGTAACCGTCTTCGACTGAGCGCCACCCAGCAGCGCCTGACGTGCCAGGCCGTAGGCGGCCATGGCGCCCAGGCCGGACAGCACCAGCGAAAGCGCACCAGTGCCGCTGCCTGCCAGCACCAGTGACACCAGCAACAGCGGCAGAGCGATGGCCAGCATCGGCGTGTCCAGCGATTCGGTTTGACGGGCGAGGGTAGCGGTATGCGTGCTCATGGACGGTCTCCTGCATCAGATGGAGCCAGTCTATGGCGCGCGGCATGGGGTCGCGAATTGATCCGTCCTATACGGCAGATAGGCTTTCTACTATCTGCCTTAATGGGCCAGCCGTCAGGGTTTGAGCTGACGTATGGCGCGTGACAGTTCGCCCGCCAGATCGGCCAGTTGACTGCTGGTGGTGGCGGACTCCAGGGTCTGCTGAACGGTCTGCTCGGTAACGTCGCGGATGCCGATCACCGAGCGAGTCATCTCTTCAGCCACCAGGCTCTGTTGCTCCGCCGCGACGGCGATCTGCGTGTTGCTTTCGCGCATCTGGGCCACCGCGCCAGTGATCGCAGCGAGCGCGTCCCCGGCCTCATGGGCGGCGCGCACGCAATCATCGGCCTTGAGCGAGCTTTCCTGCATGAATTCCACGGCATCGCGGGTGCCGGCCTGCAGCGTGCCGATCATGCTGGTGATTTCGTCGGTCGAGTCCTGCACGCGCTTGGCCAGGTTGCGCACCTCGTCGGCCACCACCGCGAAACCACGACCCATTTCGCCTGCCCGCGCTGCCTCGATGGCGGCGTTGAGGGCCAGCAGGTTGGTCTGTTCGGCGATGCCGTGGATCACGTTGACCACGCTGCTGATCTTTTGGCTGTCGGCGGCCACCTGCTCGATCATGGTGGCCGTCTGCTGCACGCCGCTGGAAAGGCCGGTGATGGAATCGACCACGCGGGTGACCACTGTCTGCCCAGCCCCGGCGAGCTGATCGGCGTTCTGCGACTGGTCGCGGGTGGTGGCCGCGTGTTCGGCGATATGGTGGACGGTGGTCGACATTTCGTTGATGGCGGTGGCGGCCTGGTCGGTTTCGCTCTGCTGGCCGAGCATGCCCTGGCGCACGTCCTTCATGCTCTGCGCCAGTCGCCCGGTGCCCTCGTCGAGCTGCGAAGCGGCCTGGATGACCGCGCCGACCACCCGCTGGTAGCCATCCTGCATGACATTGAAGGCGCCAGCCATCTGGCCGACTTCATCGCGGCTCTGCAGAGGCACGCGCGCCGACAGGTCGCCGCTCTTCTCGACGTGCAGCATGACGTCCTTGAGGGTGTTGAGATGGGTGAGCAGAAAGCGGATCAGCAGCTGCGAGGCGGCGAGCAACGCCAGCATCAGCACGGCAACCGCCAGGGCGTAGCTGCCGGCACGTTCGGCGAATACCTGGGCCAGGCTGCGGCCGACGGCGAGTACTGCGACGCGCTGGTCGGCAGCACGCTCGACGATCTGCGCGCCGAGCAGCGGATCGCTGCCGAACAGACCGTCGTCTTCGAGCGCGACCCAGCCGCGCCCATTGCTCAGCGCTGCGGCATCGGCATCGCTGGGCAGCCTGGGCGTTTCCCCGGGCTTGAAGGTGATCAGGCCGGCGCTGGCGGGCAGTGCCTGGGCGGCTGGCCAGGCAGCGACCAGTTGCGCGTGCTTCTGGGCATCGGCGCGGGCCGCCTGGGCAAAGGTATCCTGCTCCTGAAGCATGGCGAACAGCACGAGCAGCAGGGTGGTGACGAAGGCGACGGCGTTCACCGCCCAGAACTTGTGTTTCAGGGAGATATCGCGAATCCAGGCGGGCATGTTTTTTTGCTCTCGACATGAATGAAGTGCTGGCAAGGCGCCATTATTCTTTCACGGGCAAAATGATCATCCCTTGATATGAGTCAAAGGCAGCCGACGAATCGGCTGCCACGGCTCAGAAGCAGCGCGGTTGCTTCGAGGTTAACGGCGGCGATGCGTCTGGCTTGAGGGCTCCCGATCATTTTCATGATCATCGGCCTGTTCGGCGACGGCTGGCAGGGCGAAGAAGGCCCGGGCGCAGGCCGTCGTGTGCCGTGCTACGGATTCAGGTGACTCCTGGCGGTGCAGGGCCACTTCACGCAGCACCTCTGGCAGAAATGCCGGTTCGTTGCGGCCGCCCTTGGGCTTGGGGCGCAGGCTGCGCGGCAGCAGATAGGGCGCGTCGCTTTCCAGCATGAGACGGCCGGCGGGAATCTCCTTCACCAGGGGATGCAGGTGCGCGCCGCGGCGCTCATCGCAAATCCAGCCGGTGATGCCGATATGCAGGTCCAGGTCCAGGTAATCGAACAGGGCCCGCTGTTCGCCGGTGAAGCAGTGCACCACGGCGGCCGGTAGGCGATCACGGTAATCGCGCAGGATCTGCACGAAACGCGGGTGCGCGTCGCGTTCATGGAGAAACACCGGCATCTGCAAGTCGGCGGCCAGGCTCAGTTGCTCCTCCAGGGCCTTTTCCTGTTGCGCACGCGGCGAGAAGTCGCGGTTGAAGTCCAGGCCACATTCGCCCAACGCCTTGACCTGCGGCTCGGCGAGCAGGGCGCGCAGGCGCTTGCTGTCGTCGCTGCTCCAGTGCTTGGCGTCGTGGGGGTGCACGCCGGCGGTGCTGAACAGTCGCTCGCCGCGCTCGTCCAGCTTCCGACACAGGCTCAGTGCATGGTCGCTCTCCGCCAGGCTGGTGCCGGTCAGCATCAATTGGCAGACGCCGGCGGCGAAGGCGCGTTCGAGCACTGCCGCGTGCTGATCGTCGAAGCTTGCGTGGGTCAGATTGACGCCGATGTCGATGAGTTGCATGGTGTGACCCTGTGAAACGAGAGGGCGCAGCATAGCAGAGCTTCTTATTGCCAATAAAAAGCTAACGATTACAAAAACTTGTGGTCGATTCGTGACGTAAATAAGGAGCTGACGCTGTCAGCGTGGCGAGTTTGCCGCGCGCCGCGATCCGCCCTTGGATCACCACCCCTGGCCATCAGCCGGTTTCCGCTATCGGAGCATCGATATTGCGCGTCCTCGTCATCATCTGTCTGCTGCTGTGGCTGCCCCTGCCGGCAATGGCCCGTATCGCCGGTCCGGTTGAGGTCACCGGCACGGCCGCGCCGCGTGACCTGCCGGGCATTCGCAAGAGCGGCGAGCTGCGCGTACTGGTCAACCAGAGCCGTAACAGCTCGGGTGAAGTGAAGGGGCAGAGCATCGGTGTCGAGTATCAGCGTCTGCGCGCCCTGGAGCAGTACCTCAATCGCAACGCCCGCGATGGCCGCAATCTGCGCCTGAAACTGATCCCCAGGGCCAAGGACCAGTTGCTCGCCGCCCTGCAGCGCGGCGAGGGTGACCTGGTCGCGCCCGGCGAGCTGCTCGACAGCAAAGGCGGCAACGTGTTGGCCAGCGAAGCGATACGCCGTGACGTGCCGGTGGTGATCGTCGCGCGGCAGGGCAACCGGCGCTACCAGCGGCTCGAGCAACTGGCCGGGCGCAGCCTTTCGCTGCCGGCCGGCAGCGTGGCCAAGGAGGCGCTGCACGACATCAACCGCCGGCTCGAGGCGCGCAAACTGCCGCCCATCGTCGTCGAGTGGGTGGACCCGACCCTGGCCGTCGAGGACGTGCTGGAAATGGTCCAGGCCGGCATCTTCGATTTCACCGCCGTTGAGCTGCACATTGCCGAGCGCTGGGCCAAGGTGATGCCCAAGTTGCGCGTCGACCGCCATCTGGTGCTCGACGACAGCGGCGACATGCGCTGGTACATGCGCCGCGACGCACCGATGCTCAGCGCCAGTGTCGACCGTTTTCTGGAAGGCTACCGGGTGCCCGACGATCAGGATGCCGCCTTCCAGCGCGTCTACCGCCGGCTCTATAAAGTGCACTCGCCCATGGGCCGTACCGAGCGTCAACGCCTAGAGCGCGTGCGCCCGGTGCTGCAGCGCTACGCCGAGCAACACGATTTCGACTGGCTGGCGCTGGCAGCGCTGGCGTTCAAGGAGTCGACGCTCAATCCGGCGGCGCGGGGCAGCAGTGGCGCGACCGGCCTGATGCAGATCACCCCGGCAGCGGCGCGCAGCGTCGGCGTCAGCGACATCTCGCGGGTCGACAACAACGTGCAGGCCAGTGCCAAGTATCTCGCCAAGATTCGTCGCGGCTTCTTCAACAGCCCGCGCCTCAACGAGCGTGAGCGCATGGCATTCGTGCTCGCCGGTTACAACCTCGGGCCGCAGCGGGTGCAAAGCCTGCGGGCCGAGGCACGACGGCGTGGTCTTAACCCTGATCAGTGGTTCTTCCAGGTCGAGCGGGTGGCCATGGAAGAGCTGGGGATGGGTGTGGTCAGCTACGTCAATGCGGTGAACAAGTACTATCTGGCCTACGCGCGCGAGCGCTATTCCCTGGAGCCTGCGCAAAAAGTGAGTATGCGGAAATAATCGATTAAATCGATCATGGTTAGCGGTTTTATCCGGTATTGGTATTCGATATTTAAATTAATATGGCGCCATCTCACTCACATAGCAAAGGATTCGCCCCATGAACGCATTCATCAAATCCCTGGCAACCACCCGCGCCGGCTTCGGCCTGACGATCCTGCGCGTGTTGGTCGGCATCACTTTCATGGCCCATGGCTCGCAAAAGCTGTTCGGCTGGTTCGGCGGCTACGGCCTGGCTGGTGTTGCCCAGTGGATGGAAAGCATCGGCCTGGCGCCGGGCTACCTGATGGCGCTGATGGCCGGCAGCGCAGAGTTCTTCGGCGGTCTGGCGCTGGTCATCGGCCTGTTGGTGCGACCGGCGTCGGCGGTCCTGGCGATCACCATGTTGGTGGCGATATTCTCGGTGCACATCGGCAATGGTTTCTTCATGGCCGACAACGGCTACGAGTTCGCCCTGGCCCTGCTGGCCGCCACGCTCGCCCTGCTGATCGAAGGGGCCGGGCGGCTGTCGCTGGACAAGCGCATCGCCGGCTAAGCGCCGCATTGCCAGAAAAGCCCGCCGATGCGGGCTTTTCTGCTTGTTGACAGGCTGATCGGCAACTCTCTAGGATTGCCACTTGCGCCGATTTAGACAGCTACTTGCGGGGCGCCTCAGGGACTCTTCATCGAGTCCTGAAATTCCGCTAAAGCGCTGGTTCGGTGTTGCCTCTCACCGCTGCCCAGCGGGATTTTCGAGGCGGAGACAAACACCCATGACCTGTTCCCAGGCTGCGCAAATTCGTATCGTCCCCATCACGACCCGTCTGGTTCGTCGCAACCCGCGCATTCTGCTGGGTGGCGTTCATCAACCGACGCTGCTGCGTTACCTGGACGGCTGGCCGGCGCGCCGTGAAGGCCAGCGTGCCTTTCTCGTGCAGTTCGCCGAGCCGGGCGAGTCGCTGCAGCGTTTCGCCGCTGACAGCTTCGACTTCGCCGTGCTGCAACGACCGAGCGCCGAAGCGCTGGGCCAGTTGACGCGTATTGCCCGGCAGGGGTTGATCACCCTGCGCTGAGCCTCGCTTACGGGTAGTCGATGGAGACGATGTACCAGTACTTGTCGCCAGTCGGCGTCTGCACCCGCACTTCGGCGTCCAGACCCTTGCCGACCAACGCGCGGGCCAGGGGCGAGTCGATGCTGATCAGGTTCAGCTTAAGGTCGAGTTCGTCGGGGCCGACGATGCGGTAGCGCGCCTCGACGCCATCTTCGTCTTCGACGGTGACCCAGGCGCCGAAATAGACCTTGTCCGGATCGCTCGGGCGGGTATCGACGACTTTCAGCTTCTCCAGGCGCTTGGTCAGGAAGCGCACGCGGCTGTCGATCTCGCGCAGCATTTTCTTGCCGTACGTGTACTCCGCGTTCTCCGAGCGATCGCCCTGGGCTGCCGCTTCGCTGACCGAGCGGGTCACTTCGGGCCTGCGCACGTGCCAGAGCTCATGCAGTTCGGCGCGCAGGCGCGCCTCGCCTTGCGGGGTGATCAGGGGCGTTCCCGCGGCGCGGGGAGGGCGGTATCGGCTCATGCTGGGCTCGGTCTGGGGCGGATGCGCAGTCTATCAACCCTCGCGCAGAACGGTGAGCGGGCTGGCGTTTAGCGCGCGGCGCGTGCCGAGCACACCGGCGATGCCGACCAGCAGTGCGCCGATCAGTGGCAGTACCAGCAGCCACGGATGGGGTTGCCAGGCCATCTGGAAGGCATAGCGATAGATCAGAAAGCTGACCAGCTCGCAGCCCAGGGCCGCCAGCAGGCCGCTGGCAGCGCCCAGCAGGCCGAACTCGGCACGCCGGGCCTGCACCAGCAACTTGCGTTCGGCGCCCAAGGCACGCAGCAGTGCGCCCTGGTGGATGCGTTCGTCCAGCGTCGACTGCAGGCCGGCGAACAGCACTGCCAGGCCCGCCGCCAGCACGAACAACAATACGAACTCGATGGCGATGGTGACCTGGGCCAGGATGCTGCGTAGCTGGTTGAGCAGCGCCTCGACCTGGAGCAGCGATACCGAAGGGAAGGCGCGGGACAGCTCCACCAGTTGCAGCTCGTGCTGCGGCGGCAGGTAGAAGCTGGTCAGGTAGGTTACCGGCAGATCCTTGAGGGTGCCCGGCTCGAAGATCATGAAGAAGTTGGGCTGGAAGTTGTTCCAGTCCACCTCGCGCAGGTTGGCCACCACGGCGTCGCGATCGACGCCGCCGACACTGAAGGTGAGGCGGTCGCCGAGTTTGATGTGCAGGCTCTGCGCCAGCTCGTCCTCGATGGATACGCCGGGCAGCTCCCCCTGTTCACCTGCTGTCCACCACTGGCCTGCGGTGAGGGTGTTGCCATCGGGCAGGTCGGCGCTCCAGGTCAGGCTCAGATCGCGGCGCACCGCGCGCTCGCCCCGTGAGTCCTCGGTGACGTACTGGCGAACTGGCTCGCCGTTGACCTGGGTCAGGCGGCCCGGCACCACGGGATACAGCGGCGCAGGATGTGGGGAAAGCTGAGCCAGCCGCTCGGCGAAAGCATCATGCTCGGCAGGCAGGATGTTGAGGGCGAAATGATTGGGCGCGTCGGCCGGCAGTTGCTCTTGCCAGTTGTCCAGCAATTCGCCGCGCAGCAGGGCGATCAGTGCCATCGCCAGAAGGATCAGGCCGAAGGCCAGGGATTGCCCGGCGGCGGCGAGCGGTCGGCGCAACAGCTGACCAAGGCCCAGGCGCCACGGCAATGCAGCACGGGCCAGCAGGCGACGCAGGCTCTGCAGGCCGAGCAGCAACAGGCCGCCCAGCAGCAAGGCGGTGACCAGCCCGCCACCGAGCAGCGCCAGGGTCAGTGGCAGGTCCAGGCTCAGGCGCCACATGATCAGCCCCAGGGCGAGCAAGGCCGTGCCGTAGACCAACCAGGAGCTGGCCGGTACCGGCAGCATGTCACGGCGCAGCACGCGCAACGGTGGCACGCGGCCCAATGCAGCCAGTGGCGGCAAGGCGAAGCCGGCCAGGGCTACCAACCCGGTGGCGATGCCAGCCAGTGCGGGCCAGATGCCGCCCGGGGGAATCTGCGTGGGCAGCAGGCCCTGCAGCAGGTGGAACAGGGTCTGCTGGGCAAGCCAGCCGAGCAGTGCGCCGGCGAGGCTGGCGAGCAAACCGAGCATCGCCAGTTGCAGGCCGAACAGGCCCAGCGCCTGACGGCGTGACAGGCCCAGACAGCGCAGCAGCGCGCTGGCGTCGAAACGGCGGCTGGCGAAACGCGCGGCCGAGAGCGCTACGGCCACGCCGGCCAACAGCACGGCGGCGAGGCTGGCGAGATTGAGGTAGCGCTCGGCGCGATCCAGCGCGCCGCCGACGCGGCGACTGCCATCACGGGCGTCATCGAAGCGCTGGTGGGCCGCCAGATCAGGCTCGATGGCCTGCCGATAACTGGCCAGGGCATCGCTCGGGCCGTTCCATTGTTCGATGTAGCGCACCCGGCTGCCCGGCTGCACCACGCGGGTGGCCGGCAGGTCGTCGAGGTGCATCAGCACGTGGGGCGTCAGGCTATAGAAGTCGCCGGCCTCATCCGGCAGATAGGTCAGCACCCGGGTGAGGCGCAGTTTCTTGGCGCCGACTTCGATTTCGTCGCCGGTTTTCAGATCCAGGGCTACCAGCAGGCGCGACTCTGCCCACACTTCGCCGGGCCCTGGCCCAGCGCTGACGATTTCCTCGGCGTAGGGTGCGGCAGCGCTCTTGAGCTGGCCGCGCAACGGGTAGCCCCGGCCGGCCGCCTTGACGCTGGCCAGCTGGATGCCGGCATCGCTGGCGATCACGCTGGAGAACTCGACGACCTGGGCATGCTCCAGCCCGCGCTGCGTGCCCGCCTCGATCTGTTCGGGCTCGGCCGGGGCGCTGCCGCGGAGAATCAGATCGGCGCCGAGAAACTCGGTGGCGCGCAAACTCATGCCCTCGTTCAGCCGCGCACCGAAATAGCCGATGGCGGTGCTGGAGGCCACGGCGATCAGCAGGGCGAAGAACAGTACGCGCAGCTCACCCGAGCGCGCATCGCGCAGCAACTGGCGACCTGCCAATGACAGCAGGGCCGAGAAGGACAAGGCGCGCATCAGGCGGTCACCGCTGCCACCAGGTGGCCGGCCTCCAGGCGGATGATGCGCTGGCATCGTGCGGCAAGGCGCTCGTCATGGGTGACCAGCACCAGGGTGGCGCCGCGCTCTTGGTTGAGCTCGAACAGCAGGTCGCTGATGCGCTCGCCGGTGTGGGTGTCCAGGTTGCCGGTTGGTTCATCGGCGAACAGCACGTCGGGGTCGGCGGCAAAGGCCCGGGCGATGGCGACGCGCTGCTGTTCACCTCCGGAAAGCTGGCGTGGTGTATGACTCAGGCGCGCGCCCAGGCCGACGCGTTCGAGCAGTTCGGTGGCGCGCTGGCGGGCATTGCTGCGGCCTTCGAGTTCCAGGGGCAACATGACGTTCTCCAGGGCATTGAGGCTGTCGAGCAACTGGAACGACTGGAACACGAACCCCACGTGCTCGGCGCGCACCCGGGCGCGGGCATCTTCATCCAGGCTGCCCAGGTCGTTGCCCGCCAGTACGATGCGCCCGGCGCTCGGCAGGTCGAGGCCGGCCAGCAGGCCGAGCAGGGTGGATTTGCCGGAGCCCGAGCTGCCGACGATGGCCAGGCTGCCGCCTTTTTCCAGCTCAAGGGACAGGTCGTGCAGGATAGTCAACTCGCCTTCCGCGCTGGAGACCACTTTGTTAAGGTTCTGCGCAGACAGAATGCTTGAGCTCATGAGGAATCCGATGCGTGCGATAGTGAAGGGGGCCATTCTGGGCCTGCTGCTGATAGGGCAGATGGCGCAGGCGGGGACCGTACTGGTCGTCGGCGATAGTATCAGCGCCGCTTTTGGCATGGATACCCAGCAGGGCTGGGTTCACCTGCTCGACGAGCGCATGCGCAACGAGGGTTTCGAGCACCAAGTGGTGAACGCTTCGATCAGTGGCGACACCAGTGCCGGCGGCGCGGCGCGGCTGCCGGCGCTGCTCGCCGAACACCAGCCGCAACTGGTGATCGTCGAGCTCGGTGGCAATGACGGCCTGCGCGGTTTGCCGCCGAACCAATTGCAACAGAATCTTGCGTCGATGATCGATGCCTCACGAGGCGCCGGTGCCAAGGTGCTGCTGCTCGGCATGCGCATTCCGCCCAATTACGGCGAGCGCTACACCACGGCCTTCGCCAAGGTGTTCGATGACGTGGCCGCCGAGAAGAAGGTGCCGCTGGTGCCCTTTCTTCTCGAGGGCGTGGGTGGCGTTACCAGCTTGATGCAGGATGACGGTGTGCATCCCGCCGTGGCGGCCCAGCCGCGGCTGCTGGAGAATGTCTGGCCGACCTTGAAACCATTGCTGTAACGGGCTTTTCCGCTGACGGTGTTTCGGCTAATGTGGCGCCCCCGCTCTGGAGCCCCCAATGTTGCGACCCGTCTGGTCCCTGTATGCCTACCAACTGATCGAGCCGGACGAGCAGCTGGACCTGTTCGCCTGCCGTGAGGTGAAGGTGCATCTGGTCGCCCGTCAGCTGGAACTCGGCGGCTATGCCGATCGCACCCTGTGCGGTGGTCTGCTGCCGGCACAGCCGTTGTGGCGCGACCTGGAACGCCCCATGCTGCAGGACCGTCGCCTGTGTCGCGCGTGCCTGGCCACGCTCGAGGCTCAGCGTCGCGGTGATCGGCCCGCGTGGCCGGGGCGCTGAGGGGCGCCACGGTATACAATCAACCCCATCATCATCTCCACCTCGAAGGTTTTCTGCATGTCGCCGCGCGTTTCAGCTCTTGCCCGCTGTCTGTCGTTGGGTGCTGTCTGTCTGGCAGGCTCCGCTGCCGCACTGGAATTGCCGTTGCCGCCGCCCGGCGAGGATATCGTCGGCGAGGTTCAGGTCATCAAGGCGCGCTACGAGGACACCTTCGCCGATATCGGCACGGCGAACGATCTGGGCTACCTGGAAATGGTCGCGGCTAACCCGGGGGTGGATGCCTGGTTGCCGGGTGAGGGCACCGATATCGTGCTGCCGACCCGCTTCATCCTGCCGCCAGGCCCGCGTGAAGGCATCGTGATCAATCTGGCTGAATACCGCCTGTACTACTTCCCTAAAGGCCAGAACGTCGTCCATACCTACCCGCTGGGAATCGGTCGTGAAGGCTGGAGCTCGCCGGTAACCCAGGCGCGCATCATCGCCAAGACGCCGAACCCGGGCTGGTATCCGCCGCAGTCCATCCGTGACGAGCACGCGGCCGACGGCGACCCGCTGCCGAGCTACGTGCCGCCAGGCCCGGACAATCCGCTCGGGCCCTACAAGATGACGCTGTCCGTGCCGGGCTACCTGATTCATGGCTCGAACAAGAAGTTCGGCATCGGCATGCGCGTGAGCCACGGTTGCTTCCGCATGCTCAACAACAACGTGCTCGAACTGGCCGACATGGTGCCGGTCGGCACACCGGTGCGCATCATCAATGAGCCGTACAAGTTCGGCGTGAGTGGTGGCAAGGTCTATCTGGAGGCTCATACGCCGCTGGGCGAAGAGAATGAGCCGGCGGTCGATCACCATACCGAGGTGGTCAATGCTCTGGTGCGGCGTGATGACCTCAGTGCTGACACCCTGGACTGGGATGTGGTGCGTGAGGTGGTGGCGGCCCATGACGGCCTGCCGGTGGAAATCGCCTCGCCGCGCGATGTGGTGACTCAGGCGCAAACGCCGGCGCTTTGATCGCGGCATGCGTGGCCGCTCTCTAAAGCGCCATGCAGTATGCAGACAGACATAAAAAAGCCGGCTCGAGAGCCGGCTTTTTATTGCCTGGGGGCGATTACTTGCGGCTGGCTTTTTCCAGCATACGCAGAGCGCGCTCGTTGGCTTCGTCAGCGGTCTGCTGAGCCTTCTGAGCGGCAGCCAGTGCTTCGTCAGCCTTGCGGTAGGCTTCGTCGGCACGAGCTTGGGCGCGAGCTGCTGCGTCTTCGGTTGCAGTCAGGCGAGCTTCGGTTTCTTTGGTAACGCTGCTGCAACCGGTAGCCAGAACTGCGGCCAGAGCCAGAGCAGAGAATTTCAGAACGTTGTTCATCGTGTTCCCCTT
>CBIFVM010000031.1:0-48081 GCA_966186235.1 uncultured Pseudomonas sp. | reverse complement strand
CTGCGGCCAGAGCCAGAGCAGAGAATTTCAGAACGTTGTTCATCGTGTTCCCCTTAGGGTCAGTTTTTGCTTTATTGAAGCCCTTTCCCGAACCCGGAAAATGGCCGGCGTACATACTACCTGTAACTTTTAGTAAGTAAACGGACAGCAGGCAAGGGTTCCGAATTTTTTCTCTGAAATTAACGTGCTAGGACCGAATAGTTATACAGGCCGTGAGCATGTACGGAGTTGGGCGGCGTTATTTTGTCACTTGAGAATTGCCGAACGATGTCAATTGCTCGGCTAAAGGATTTTGCCTTGCCCTTTACGTTCTACAGTGGCTTTATATCCTATTGTTACCGGATGTACGCAGGCCCTGCCGGGGATGTCGTGCCTGGCCCAATCAAGAGGAGTAGTAATGAGCGAGCCACTGTCCATTCATCATGACCTTACCGGTCACCAGTTCGAGACCACAGTGGATGGTGATCGCGCTTATCTTTCCTACATGGATCTGGGCAAGCAGACGCTGGATATCTATCGCACCTTCGTGCCCAACTCCCTGCGCGGCCGTGGCATTGCGGCAGCGCTGACCCAGACAGCGCTGGATTACGCCGATCAAATGGGCTACACGGTGATCGCGTCCTGCTCCTACGTGGAGCGCTACATGGCGCGAACCGAAGGGGCTGCCGACCAGGACTGAGACAAACGCCGCGCAAAAAAACGCCGAGCATCTGCTCGGCGTTTTTCATGGTGGCGGTCTTAGCCGCGCTGGCGCTTGGGCAGCACGTCCTTGAGCTTGGCATGCATGCCGCGCAGGGTTTTCTCGGTGCTTTCCCAATCGATACAGGCGTCGGTGATCGAGACGCCGTACTTGAGCTGCGAGAGATCCTTGGGAATCGACTGGCTGCCCCAGCCCAGGTGGCTTTCGACCATCAGGCCGACGATCGACTGGTTGCCTTCGAGGATCTGGTTGGCGACGTTGTCCATCACCAGCGGTTGCAGCGCCGGATCCTTGTTGGAGTTGGCGTGGCTGCAGTCGACCATGATGTTCGGTTTGATCGACGCCTTCTTCAGTTCCTGTTCGCAGATGGCCACGCTGACCGAATCGTAGTTCGGCTTACCGTTGCCACCACGCAGCACCACGTGCCCATAGGCGTTGCCCTTGGTGGTGACGATGGAAACGCCGCCCTGCTGGTTGATGCCGAGGAAACGGTGCGGGCTGGAAACCGACTGCAGGGCGTTGATGGCCACGGTAAGGCCGCCATCGGTGCCGTTCTTGAAGCCGACGGCCGAGGAAAGGCCCGAGGCCATTTCGCGGTGGGTTTGCGACTCGGTGGTACGCGCGCCGATCGCCGACCAGCTGATCAGGTCCTGCAGGTATTGCGGGGAAATCGGGTCCAGCGCCTCGGTGGCGGTGGGCAGGCCCATTTCCGCGAGATCGAGCAGGAGCTTGCGGCCGATGTGCAGGCCATCCTGGATCTTGAAGGAGTCGTCCAGATACGGGTCGTTGATCAGGCCTTTCCAGCCAACGGTGGTGCGCGGCTTCTCGAAGTACACGCGCATGACCAGATACAGCGTGTCGGACACTTCCTCGGCGAGCACTTTCAGGCGCTCGGCGTATTCGTGAGCGGCCTTGATGTCATGGATGGAGCAGGGGCCGACCACCACGAACAGGCGGTGATCCTTGCCATCGAGAATGTCGCGTACCACCTGCCGGCCAGCCGATACGGTGCGCTGCGCGCGCCCGGTCAGCGGGATCTCGAGCTTGATCTGTTCCGGGGTGATCAGGGTTTCGTTGGAGGCGACGTTCAGGTCGTTGATCGGTAATTCAGCTATCGTGCTTTTCATCGGGTGGGTCATCGGGTCACGGGAGCCGGCCGCCAGCGATCCCCGTGCAGCGGGCACAGCAGTATGGGCACAGCGGGGAAGTCGAACCTTAGCGCGTTAGCGCCCGCCGAGACAATGGTAATTAGGGCCTGGATGGGGGAAAGATGGCCAGGCGCTGCTCGCGCCATTCCTCGGCGATCAGTTCCAGGGGCAGTACCTGGCCCGCCTGCTGTTCGCGATGCTGGCGGTAGCGTTCCAGGTTGCAGATGTCTTCGACCATGCGCGCGCGCAGTTCCGGCGCGTGCTCACTGAAGACCACACCAAGCAGATAATGCTCCGATTGCTTCGTGCACCAGGCGACTTGGCCGGGGTAGGCTACCTGTTCGCCCAACAGCGGGATGTACAGCGTGACCGGCGTGCCCTGGAGCAGTGGTTGGCTCGACTGGCAACCGGCGCCGCCCAGGCTGATGTTGTCGAGGCGCTGGCCGGCGCTCGGCGAGTGGCGGCGAAGCCTCAACTCCACGGGCAGATTACTGCTATGACGAAGAAAGCGACGCATGAACGACCACCTCAGTTGCCATCAGAATGATATTGCCCTGCCGAGTATAGCCACGCAATTGGAATTGACCGATTTTGATGCCGATCGGCGATTGCTCGATCTCCCCGGTGCGTCACTGGTGATCTTCACCAGCCAGGGATGTGCGAGCTGCCGCTACGCGCGCCAGCAGCTTCCGGAGATGGCGTTGCCGGTCCAGCGTCTGGTCTGGATCGATGCTCAGGAGAACTCCGGCCTGGTTCAGCGTTATGAAGTCTTCCAGTTGCCGGCGCTTTTCGTGGTGTGCGATGGCGAGTTCTTTGGCGCGCTGCATGCCAGGCTGTCGGTTGCCCAGCTGCGAGAGGCGTTGCTCGAGGCGCTTGCCAGAGCGCCTGAAGACTTGCCCTGAGTGATGGCGGCGCGAGGCTGCTGGCCTTTTACGGTCGCTTTTGCGCGGCGCTGCTAAGCTCAAGCCAGGCCCCGCCGTGCCGGCAGTTGAGGAGGCCGCATGATCCGCTCAATGCTCTATGCCACCGACCTTGGCCTGTATGCGCCCTATGTACTGCAGCATGCCCTGCAATTGGCGCGCAGTTTCAAGGCGCGCCTGCATGTCGTGCACGTGGTAGAACCCTTGGGGTTATTCGCCGAGTCCGTGCTGCAGACCTACGTCGATGAAGCCCGTCTCAAGGAACTGCGCAGCACGGGCCTGGAGACCGTGATGAGCAATATCGAATTGCGCGTGCTCGAGGGTTTTCGTGACGAGCTGGGTGACAGCCAGGACGATCTGGAGCTGATCGGCTCGGTCAGCGTCCTGCGTGGCGATCCGCCGATTTCCATTCTCGAGCACGCCCAGAAACTCGCTGTGGATTTGCTGGTCGTAGGCAGTCATAGCCATGGCGCTGCGCTCGAGGTGCCGATGGGTCGCACGGCTGCCAGGCTGCTGCAGTTGTGCGATGTGCCGGTTTACCTGGTGCCCATGCTGCAGCATCGATCCCGCCACGAGTAAGCGACTCGACCCAGATAAAAAATCTATATATACCGCCTTTACCATTAATATGGTTATATAGCTGATCGACGATCAGGCGGCGGCCTATCCGCTTTGAGGGATTTATATGAAGCTTCAGCAACTGCGCTACATCTGGGAAGTCGCGCACCATGACCTCAACGTTTCCGCCACGGCGCAGAGCCTGTATACCTCGCAGCCGGGGATCAGCAAGCAGATCCGCCTGCTCGAAGACGAGCTCGGCGTCGAAGTCTTCGCCCGCAGCGGCAAGCACCTGACCCGTGTCACGCCGGCAGGCGAGCGGATCATCAACACCGCCGGCGAGATCCTGCGCAAGGTCGAAAGCATCAAGCAGATCGCCCAGGAATTCTCCAACGAGAAGAAGGGCACGCTGTCCATCGCCACCACGCACACCCAGGCGCGCTATGCATTGCCACCGGTGATCAGCAGCTTCATCAAACAGTACCCGGAAGTCGCTCTGCACATGCATCAGGGCACGCCGACGCAGATCGCCGAAATGGCCGCTGACGGCACCGTCGACTTCGCCATCGCCACCGAAGGTCTGGAACTCTATAACGATCTGGTGATGATGCCCTGCTACCGCTGGAACCGCTGCGTGATCGTGCCCCAGGGCCATCCGCTGAGCAAACTGCCGAAACTGACGCTCGAGGCTCTGGCCGAGCACGAGATCGTCACCTACACCTTCGGCTTCACCGGCCGCTCCAAGCTCGATGAGGCGTTCAGTCACCGCGGGCTGACGCCCAAGGTAGTGTTCACCGCCGTCGACGCCGACGTGATCAAGACCTACGTGCGCCTCGGCCTGGGTGTCGGCATCGTGGCCGGCATGGCGGTCGATCCGAAGCTGGATCCGGACCTGGTGGTGCTAGACGCCAGCGAGTTGTTCGAGTCCAGCGTGACGCGCATCGGTTTCCGCCGCGGCACTTTCCTGCGCGGTTTCATGTGCGACTTCATCGAGACGTTCGCTCCGCACCTGACTCGTGACGTGCTGGCCAAGGCCGTGCAGTGCCACAACAAGGTCGAGCTCGAAGAGCTGTTCAAGGACGTCAAGCTGCCGCTGCATTGATCGACGCAGCCGAGCGAAAAATGGCGCCTGAAGAGGCGCCATTTTTTTCGTCCCGAGATCAGTGGCTCAGGTGCAGGCCGCACTCGCGGTTGTCTTCGCCCTTGGTCGGGTCGAAGTAGTCGAAGTTGTTCGGCAGGCCGTGGGCGGTCAGGTACTGGTACAGATCCTTGGAGGACCAGTGCAGCAGCGGGGCGACCTTGATCAGGCCGTCCGGGTTGATGCTCACCGGCTGCATCTGGGCACGTACCGCCGTGTCGGTAGCGCGCAGTGCGGTGAACCAGACGCCTGGGGCGGTCTCGCGCAGGGCGCGGGCGAAGGGTTCGAGCTTCACTTCTTCGGTGAATGCGGCGTGGCGCGGATCGTCCAGACCTGGCGTCGGGCCGTCGATGGCTTCGCGGTGGGCGCGGCTACGCTTGGGCAGGTAGGTGATCAGGTTCAGGCCCAGCTGCTGGGTGACCTCATCGGCGAACTTGTAGGTCGCCTCGGTGTTGTAACCGCTGTCCATCCACACGATCGGGATATCGGCCTTGACCTGGCTGACCATGTGCAGGATCACCGCTTCGAACGGGCGGAAGTTGGTGGTGCAGATCGCTGGTTTGCCCAGGCCAATCGCCCACTCGATCAGCTTCTGCGGCTGATTGGCGAATTCGGCGTTGAGTCTGTCCAGATCGAGATCCATTGTGGGCTCCGAGGCGTGTGGATGAGAGGGGGATGGTAACAAATCTGCACAGCGACCGGGGTGGTGGCGGGGCAGCAGATCGGCTGTCGCTGAACGGGCTTGCTGCCTGGTGGCCGGCAGCAAGCCGCTGGGTCAGATTTGCGCAGGTGGAATATGGCCGAACAGCTCCTGGGAGAAGCGTGTACGTTCTTCGGCGTTTTCCTGGATGCCCTTGGCGGCCAGTTCTTCCAGGCGCGCTTCCACGGCGTGAGCGCGATGGGTCAGGCCGCAGTCGTTGGCGATCTGGATGTTCAAGCCGGGGCGGGCGTTGAGCTCGAGAATCAGCGGGCCCTTGTCCTGATCCAGCACCATGTCGACACCGATGTAGCCCAGGCCGCACAGCTCGTAGCAGCCAGCGGCGAGCTTCATGAAGCCGTCCCAGTTGGGCAGTTGCACGCCATCCACCGCGTTGGTGGTGTCCGGATGCTTGGTGATCTTGTTGTTCAGCCAGGTGCCGCGCAGGGTCACGCCGGTGGCCAGGTCCACACCGACGCCGATGGCGCCCTGGTGCAGGTTGGCCTTGCCGCCGGACTGGCGGGTCGGCAGGCGCAGCATGGCCATCACCGGGTAGCCCATCAGCACGATAATGCGGATGTCCGGCACGCCTTCGTAGCTGATGCTCTTGAAGATGCTGTCCGGCGTTACCCGGTACTCGATCAGCGCGCGGTCGCGGTGGCCGCCCAGGGAGTAGAGGCCCGAGAGGATGCTGGAGATCTGCTGCTCGATTTCCGAGTGGCTGACGATTTTGCCCGACACCGTCTTGAAGCGATCCTCGAAGCGGTCGGCGATCACCAGGATGCCGTCGCCACCGGCGCCCTGGGCCGGCTTGACGACGAAATCGCTGCGCTCACCGATGATCTTGTCGAGGTTGTCGATTTCCTTTTCGGTGGAGATCACCCCGTACATTTCCGGCACGTGAATGCCGGCTTCGATGGCCCGTTCCTTGGTGATGATCTTGTCATCGACGATCGGATACAGGTGGCGCTTGTTGTACTTGAGCACGTAGTCCGCGTTGCGGCGGTTGATGCCCATGATGCCCTTGGCTTCAAGGGCCTTCCAGGTTTTCCAGAGACCTAGCATTGGCTCAATCCTTCAGGAAGGCTTTGAAGCGGAACAGTTCGGTCAGGCGGTAGCCGCGGTAACGACCCATCGCCAGCATGAAACCCACCAGGATCAGCAGGATCGCCGGGAAGGTGAACACGAAGTACACCAGTTCCGGTACGGTCATCAGCAGGTGGGCGATGGTGGCGGCGAACAGCGTGCCGATGGCGACCTTGAAGGCATGGCTGCCGCCGCGCTCTTCCCAGGTGATCGACAGGCGCTCGATGGTCATGGTCAGGATCACCATCGGGAACAGGGCGACCGACAGGCCACGCTCCAGGCCCAGCTTGTGGCTGAACAGGCTGATGGTGGCGATCAGTACCACCACGAAGGTGAGTACCACCGACAGCCGTGGCAGCATCTGCAGCTTCAGGTGTTCCAGATAGGAGCGCAGGGACAGGCCGAGCGCGGTGATCACCGTGAACAGGAAGATGCCGAAGCCCAGCTGGGTTTCCCGGAAGGCCAGGGCGATCAGCACCGGGGTGAAGGTACCCAGGGTCTGCAGACCGCCGAGGTTGCGAAGGATCAGGATCACCAGTACGCCGATGGGGATCATCACCATGATCATGAAGGTCTGCTGGGTCTGCAGCGGCAGGCCGTACAGCGAGTACTCGAGGAAGTCCGCGTCGGTGTTCTCGTCGGTCAGCTGGGCGAGGCGAATGGCGTTCATCTCGCTGTTGCTGAGGGTGAAGGTGGTGGTGGCCTGACGCCCGCCATCGAGGGTGACCAACGGCTCATCACCGGTCCACCAGACCAGGCGATTGGCCGGCAGGCCCTGTTCGCCGGTTTCCGGGTTGAAGTACAGCCAGCGGTCGCCGTTGAAGCTGCGCAGCCACAGCTCAGGGCTCTGCTGGATGTCGGCGGCCAGGCGAATGGTGTGCACGCGCTCCATCGGCACATGGGCGATGGACAGCAGCAGCTCCACGGCCTGGGCCTTCTTGGTGGTCGACGCATCGCCGCCGAGCAGCAGCTTGGCGTTGTCGTCGTTGGTGTTGTTGACGCGCTTGATGGTCTCGCTGATGAAGGTCTCGACGTCCGCCGAGTGCTGACGGATCGGCGCCAGCAGCGCCTCGGCAGCGATCTTCTCGGGGCCTTCGACCGGGATGCTGTCGCGGAAGATCGGGCCCTTCGGCTTGGCCTGCTCGCCGCTGTAGCGCTTGGTCAGTACCAGGCGGTAGTACAAGGTCTGCTTGCCATTGGCGCGGCGCGCCGACCAGGTCACCTTGCGGTTGCCATCGGCACGGTTGACGCTCACGCCATAGTTGTTGGAGATGAAGCTTTCGTTGAGGCTGACGTAGTCCTGATTCAGCGGCGGTACGAACATCTGCAGCTTGATCGGGTCGCGGCCATTGGCCTGGAATTCGACCCGGGTGTCGATGTTCCAGAGGTCGTCGGTTTCGTCACTGCTGACCGGAATGCCGAGAATGAAAATCTGATAGGCCGTAATCAGAACGCCCAGGCTCACCAGAATGGTGATCAGGATTTTCAGATGCAGGGTAAGAGAGCGCATGGGGATTACTCGCCGGATTTTGCGTTGGAACAGTCAGGCTTGCCTGCTGCGTATTTTAAGCTGGGGTCGACCAGCGCATCGAAGCGCTTGAGCGCGTCGGAGCCGATCAAAAGCGGGTATTGGAAGGCGCTTCGATCGGTAAGGTTCACTTCGATCTGGCGTTTGACATTACCCATGCACACGTCCAGTTCGATGACCGGGCGGGCGGTGTAGGTTTTCTCGTCGTCTTCGTCGACGTCGCCTGCACGCCGCTTGATCTTGCTGATGCGTGCCAGCGGGCGCTCGATAGGGTGCGCGTGGGCATCGTCGATGGCCAGGTAGAAACGCACCCAGCGTTCGCCGTCACGCTTGAAGCGTTCGATGTCGCGGGCGCTGAGTGAGGCGGTCTGGGCGCCGGTGTCGAGCTTGGCCGCCACTTCCACGTCGATGTCGAGGCTGACGTGTTCGTTCAGGCCATAGATGGTTTTGTCCGCCGCGATGCTGTGGCAGGAAAGCGCCAGCAAGCAGGGCAAGGTAGTCAGGAAATGAAGTCTCATGGGTCCTTGAGTAGATGAAGCGATGGGACGATCCATGCGCCATTGAAGACGGCCTACCAGCCGCCGCAGCAGCGGCCCGTGGGCGAAATGAGGCGAAGTCTAGCATGGGGCGCGAAGGTGCCGACAGTCGCTTGTGCGGCGCGCCACAGGCGTTTGGTTGAGTATCTGTGGGAGTGGGCGTGGCCGTTCGGGCCGATATTCCCATGACGGACGAGGTTGTCGCGCAGCCCCTTCTTGAAATTATATTGTCGACAGGAAGGCTTGAATTTTCCCTGGATATGGATTTATCTGAAGGTAATTCGATAAGAGTGTCGACAATATGTTGGGTGCCATTGAAGGTGTCGCTGAGGAAGACGTCGGAACCCTGGCCGAAAACGTTTTTCGCCAGATCCAGTTGGCCATCGTGCGAGGCGAGATGGCGCCGGGCAGCAAGATTTCCGAGCCGGAGCTGGCGCGCACCTATGGCATCAGCCGTGGGCCGTTGCGTGAGGCGATCCACCGGCTGGAGGGGCAGAAGCTGCTGGTGCGCGTTCCCCATGTCGGCGCCCGGGTGGTATCGCTCAGCCATGCCGAACTGATCGAGCTGTACGAGATCCGCGAATCTCTGGAAGGCATGGCCTGTCGGCAGGCGGCCGAGCGCATGAGTCAGGCCGAGATCGACGACCTGCGCCGGGTGCTCGACCTGCATGAGCAGGACGCGGCGTTCCAGGCCGGTGTGGGCTACTACCAGCAGGAAGGCGATTTCGACTTCCACTACCGGATCATCCAGGGCAGCGGCAACCGTACCCTGGCCAAGCTGTTGTGCGACGAGCTGTATCAGCTGGTGCGCATGTATCGCCTGCAGTTCTCCGCCACGCCCAACCGCCCGCACCAGGCCTTTGCCGAACACCACCGCATTCTCGACGCCATCGCCGATCGCGACGGCGAGTTGGCCGAACTGCTGATGCGCCGTCACATCGGCGCGTCCAAACGCAATATCGAGCGTCATTACCTGGCCCAGGCCGGGCAGGCGGCGCTCGTCAAACCTTCCAAGACCCGAGGTGATTCATGACCCAGCTTTCTGCCGGCCAGCGTTTCCGCCAGGCCCTCATCGAAGAAAAACCGCTGCAGGTGATCGGCGCGATCAACGCCAACCATGCGTTGCTGGCCCAACGTGCCGGCTTCAAGGCGATCTACCTGTCTGGCGGCGGTGTGGCGGCGAGTTCCCTGGGGCTGCCGGACCTGGGCATCAACACCCTGGAAGACGTGCTGATCGACGTGCGGCGCATCACCGATGTGTGTGATCTGCCGCTGATGGTCGACATCGACACCGGCTTCGGGCCAAGCGCCTTCAATATCGAGCGCACCATCAAGAGCCTGATCAAGGCGGGCGCCGCGGCGGCTCATATTGAGGATCAGGTCGGCGCCAAGCGCTGTGGTCATCGGCCGGGCAAGGAGATCGTCTCCTGCGAGGAAATGGTCGACCGCGTCAAGGCTGCCGCCGGTGCCAAGACCGACCCGAATTTCTTCCTGATCGCCCGCACCGACGCCATCCAGGCCGAGGGCGTTGACGCCGCCATCGAGCGTTGCCAGCGTTATGTGGAGGCAGGCGCCGACGGCATCTTCGCCGAGGCCGCCTATGACCTGCCGACCTACCAGCGTTTCGTCGAGGCGCTGAAGGTGCCGGTGCTGGCCAATATTACCGAATTCGGCGCCACGCCGCTGTTCACCCGCGACGAGCTGGCCTCGGTCGGCGTGGCCATCCAGCTTTACCCGCTGTCGGCTTTTCGCGCGGCCAACAAGGCGGCGGAAAATGTTTACACCTCGATTCGCCAGAACGGCCACCAGCAGGACGTGGTCGAGCAGATGCAGACCCGCGCCGAGTTGTATGAGCGCATCGGTTATCACGCCTTCGAGCAGAAGCTCGACGCGCTGTTCGCCGCCAAGAAGTGATCGCCTGGCGAGCTGCGTTGCGGCTCGCCCATAACAACAAGGAGAGACTGATGAGCGCCACCGACACCCCCGTACCCGGCTTCAAACCGAAGAAATCCGTCGCCCTGAGTGGCACCGCTGCCGGCAATACCGCCCTGTGCACCGTGGGCCGCACCGGCAATGACCTGCATTACCGCGGATACGACATCCTCGATGTCGCCAGCACCTGCGAATTCGAGGAAATCGCTCACCTGCTGGTGCACGGCAAGCTGCCGACGGTTGCCGAATTGGCGACCTACAAGGCCAAGCTCAAGGCCCTGCGCGGCCTGCCGGCGGCGCTGAAGGTGGCGCTGGAACAATTGCCGCCTTCGGCCCACCCGATGGACGTGATGCGCACCGGGGTGTCGGTGCTCGGCTGCCTGGCGCCGGAAAAGGACGACCACAACCACCCGGGCGCGCGGGATATCGCCGACAAGCTGATGGCGTCGCTGGGCTCCATGCTGCTCTATTGGTACCACTTCAGCCATAACGGCAAGCGCATCGAGGTGGAGACCGACGATGATTCCATCGGCGGACATTTCCTGCACCTGCTGCACGGTGCTGCGCCGCGCGAGTCCTGGGTGCGCGCCATGCACACCTCGCTCAATCTGTACGCCGAGCACGAGTTCAATGCCTCGACCTTCACCAGCCGGGTGATCGCCGGCACCGGCTCGGACCTGTTCTCGGCCATCGCCGGTGGCATCGGTGCGCTGCGCGGGCCCAAGCATGGCGGCGCCAACGAAGTGGCCTTCGAGGTGCAGAAACGCTACGACAGCCCGGACGAGGCCGAGGCCGATATCCGTGAGCGGGTGGGACGCAAGGAAGTGGTGATCGGCTTCGGCCATCCGGTCTATACCGTTGCCGACCCGCGCAACAAGGTGATCAAGGAAGTGGCTCGCGAGCTGTCGGCCGAGCAGGGCAACAACAAGATGTTCGCCATCGCCGAGCGCCTGGAAACCATCATGTGGGACATCAAGAAGATGTTCCCCAACCTCGACTGGTTCAGCGCCGTGAGCTACCACATGATGGGCGTGCCCACCGCCATGTTCACGCCGCTGTTCGTCATCGCTCGTACCGCCGGCTGGTCCGCCCACGTCATCGAACAACGCATCGACGGCAAGATCATCCGCCCGAGCGCCAACTACACAGGCCCTGAAGACCTGAAGTTCGTGCCGCTCAAGGATCGCCCCTGATAATTATGAAAAGCCACATGACCCACACCGTGAACAGCCAATACCGCAAGCGCCTGCCTGGCACCGCGCTGGATTACTTCGATGCCCGTGAGGCCGTCGAGGCGATCCAGGCCGGCGCCTGGGCGAAGCTGCCCTACACCTCGCGGGTGCTCGCCGAGCAACTGGTGCGCCGCTGCGAGCCCCGGGACCTGAGCGCGTCCCTGGAGCAACTGGTGCATCGCAAACGCGACCTGGATTTTCCCTGGTACCCGGCGAGGGTGATCTGCCATGACATCCTCGGCCAGACCGCGCTGGTCGACCTGGCCGGTCTGCGCGACGCCATCGCCGAAAAGGGCGGCGACCCGGCCAAGGTCAACCCGGTGGTGCCGACCCAGTTGATCGTCGACCATTCGCTGGCCGTGGAAGCGGCGGGTTTCGACCCGGATGCCTTCGAGAAGAACCGCGCCATCGAGGATCGCCGCAACGAGGATCGCTTCCACTTCATCGACTGGACCAAGACCGCGTTCAAGAACGTCGACGTGATCCCAGCCGGCAACGGCATCATGCACCAGATCAACCTGGAGAAGATGAGCCCGGTCATCCAGGCCCGCGGCGGTATCGCCTTTCCTGATACCTGCGTCGGTACCGACTCGCACACCCCGCACGTCGATGCGCTGGGCGTGATCGCCATTGGCGTCGGCGGCCTGGAGGCCGAGACGGTGATGCTTGGCCATCCGTCGATGATGCGCCTGCCGGATATCGTTGGCGTCGAGCTCACTGGCAAGCGCCAGCCTGGCATCACCGCCACCGATATCGTCCTGGCGCTGACCGAGTTCCTGCGCAAGGAGCGGGTGGTGGGCGCCTGGGTCGAGTTCTTTGGTGAGGGTGCGGACAGCCTGTCCGTTGGCGACCGCGCGACCATCTCCAACATGTGCCCGGAATACGGCGCCACCGCCTCGATGTTCTACATCGACGAGCAGACCATCGATTACCTCAAACTCACCGGCCGCGAGCCGGAGCAGGTGGCGCTGGTGGAGAACTACGCCAAGACCCTCGGCCTGTGGAGTGATGCGCTGACAAGCGCCGAATACGAGCGAGTGCTGCGCTTCGACCTGGGCAGCGTGGGTCGCAACATGGCCGGGCCGAGCAACCCGCATCGGCGCCTGCCCACCTCGGCGCTCGCCGAGCGCGGCATCGCCGATGAAGCCAAGCTGCAGGTTGGCAAGGGCGAAGAGGCTCAGGGGCTGATGCCCGATGGCGCGGTGATCATCGCCGCCATCACCAGTTGCACCAACACGTCCAATCCGCGCAACGTGGTCGCAGCCGGCCTGGTGGCCAAGAAGGCCAACGCCCTGGGCCTGGTGCGCAAACCCTGGGTGAAAACCTCCTTCGCGCCGGGCTCCAAGGTCGCCAAGCTGTACCTGGAAGAGGCAGGTTTGCTTCCGGAGCTGGAAAAGCTCGGTTTCGGCATCGTCGCCTACGCTTGCACAACCTGTAATGGCATGTCCGGCGCGCTGGATCCGGTGATCCAGAAAGAGATCATCGACCGCGATCTGTACGCCACCGCCGTGCTCTCGGGGAACCGCAACTTCGACGGGCGCATCCATCCCTACGCCAGACAGGCGTTCCTGGCGTCGCCGCCGCTGGTGGTGGCTTACGCCATCGCCGGCACCGTGCGGTTCGACATCGAGCAGGATGCGCTGGGCAGCGATGCGCAGGGCAATCCGATTACCCTCAAGGACCTGTGGCCGAGCGACGAGGAAATCGATGCCATCGTCGCCGCGTCGGTAAAGCCCGAGCAGTTCAAGCAGATCTACATCCCAATGTTCGACCTGGGCAGCGTGCAGGAGGCCGAAAGCCCGCTGTACGACTGGCGGCCGACGTCCACCTACATCCGCCGCCCGCCATACTGGGAGGGTGCATTGGCCGGTGAGCGTACGCTCAAGGGCATGCTGCCCCTGGCGATCCTGCCGGACAACATCACCACCGATCACCTGTCGCCGTCCAACGCCATCCTGGCGGACTCGGCCGCCGGTGAGTACCTGGCGAAAATGGGCTTGCCGGAGGAGGACTTCAACTCCTACGCGACTCACAGGGGCGACCACCTGACCGCCCAACGTGCCACCTTCGCCAACCCGCAGTTGGTCAATGAAATGGTCGTGATCGATGGGCAGGTGAAAAAGGGCTCGCTGGCCCGCGTCGAGCCCGAGGGCAAGGTGATGCGCATGTGGGAGGCCATCGAGACTTACATGAACCGCAAGCAGAACCTGATCATCGTGGCTGGTGCCGACTACGGCCAGGGTTCGTCCCGCGACTGGGCGGCCAAGGGCGTGCGCCTGGCGGGTGTGGAGGTGATCATCGCCGAAGGCTTCGAGCGCATTCACCGCACCAATCTGGTGGGCATGGGCGTGCTGCCGGTGGAGTTCAAGCCGGGCACCACGCGCCTGACCCTCGGGCTGGATGGCACCGAGCGCTATGACATCGAAGGCGATATTGCGCCGCGCTGTGAGCTGACGCTGGTGATCCATCGCCGCGATGGCGAGGTGGTATGGGTGCCAGTGACCTGCCGTCTGGATACGGCGGCGGATGTCAGCGTGTACAAGGCCGGCGGCGTGCTGCAGCGCTTCGCCAAGGACTTCCTCGAAGGCGCGGTGGCTTGATCGAGTAGGGTGGATGGCGCTTTACCGATCCACCAAGGGTTCTCCCCGGTGGATGGAAAGCGCCAGCTACGCGCGCCGATCCACCCTGCAGCCAATCCGGGAAAACGAGTACTACCTTGCCCGGATTGCATCCGGGCCATTTTTCAGGACTGCACCCATGGCTCATCTGCCTCAAATGAAAATCCCCGCCACCTACATGCGTGGCGGCACCAGCAAGGGCGTGTTCTTCCGCCTGCAGGACCTGCCCGAGCCCTGCCAGGTGCCGGGCGAGGCCCGTGACAAACTGTTCATGCGGGTGATCGGTAGCCCTGACCCTTACGGGGCGCAGATCGACGGCATGGGCGGTGCGACGTCGAGCACCTCCAAGTGCGTGATCCTGTCGAAAAGCACGCAGCCGGATCACGATGTCGACTATCTCTACGGCCAGGTGTCCATCGACAAGGCGTTCGTCGACTGGAGCGGCAACTGCGGCAACCTGTCCACCGCGGCCGGGGCTTTCGCCGTTCATGCTGGCCTGATCGATCCCTCGCGGATTCCCGAGAACGGCACCTGCGTGGTGCGCATCTGGCAGGCCAACATCCACAAGACCATCATCGCCCACGTGCCGGTCAGCAATGGCCAGGTGCAGGAAACCGGCGACTTCGAACTGGACGGCGTGACCTTTCCGGCGGCGGAGATCGTGCTGGAGTTTCTCGATCCGTCGGACGATGGCGAGCAGGGCGGCTCGATGTTCCCGACCGGCAATCTGGTCGATGACCTCGACGTGCCCGCCGATGTTGTAGAAGGCGGCACCTTGAAGGTGACGCTGATCGCGGCTGGCATTCCGACCATCTTCGTCAATGCCGAGGATATCGGCTACCAGGGCACCGAGCTGCGCGAGGACATCAATTCGGACCCGGCGCAGCTGGCGCGTTTCGAGCAGATTCGCGTGGCCGGTGCCCTGCGCATGGGGCTCATCAAGAGCGCCGACGAGGCGCTGACCCGCCAGCATACGCCCAAGGTCGCCTTCGTCAGCCCACCGAAAAGCTACCGGGCATCGAGTGGCAAGACGGTCGAGGCAGGTGAGGTCGACCTGTTGGTACGGGCGCTGTCCATGGGCAAGCTGCATCACGCCATGATGGGCACCTGCGCGGTGGCCATTGGCGCGGCGGCGGCGGTGCCGGGCACTCTGGTCAACCTGGCGGCGGGCGGTGGCGAGCGTCAGGCGGTGCGCTTCGGGCATCCGTCCGGCACCTTGCGCGTTGGTGCCGAAGCGGGGCAGGCCGACGGCAGTTGGGTGGTCACCAAGGCGATCATGAGCCGCAGTACGCGGATTCTCATGGAGGGCTGGGTGCGGGTGCCGGCCTAGCACCCGCGGCCGTTCAATGCTAGGTAGTGCTGATCAGCAGGCCACCCGCACCCATGAAGAAGGCGCCCGTGGTGCGGTTCAGGCGCTGCGCGCCTTGCCGGGTGCGAATGAAGCGGCGGATCTGCCGGCCGAACAGTGCGTAGACCAGCGAGGCGGCGTACTCGGCCAGCAGGTAGGTGGCGCCCAGGTATATGAACTGTTCGCTTGCTGGCTCGCCGGGCTTGATGAACTGCGGGAAGATCGCGGCGAACAAAAGAATCGCCTTGGGATTGCTGATGCCGATCAGAAACTCCTGCAGCATCAGGCGCGACACCCGCTGCTGCGGCTGCACGGCCGGCACGGCGCCTTCCAGGTCCAGGCCGTTGAACTCCCGGCTGCGCCAGGCGCTGATGCCCAGATACAGCAGGTACAGCGCGCCGACCCACTTGATCACCGTGAAGGCGGTTTCCGAGGCCAGCAGCATGGCGCCCAGGCCCACGGCGGAAATGCTCAGGAAGATGGTGAATGCTGCCACACGCCCGGTGGTGGCCAGCAGGGCCGCGCCGATGCCATGGCGGATGCCGTTGTTCATGGCGCAGAAATTGTTAGGGCCCGGCGTCAACGCG
Organism: uncultured Pseudomonas sp.; assembly: GCA_966186235.1. Classification (GTDB taxonomy): domain Bacteria; phylum Pseudomonadota; class Gammaproteobacteria; order Pseudomonadales; family Pseudomonadaceae; genus Aquipseudomonas. Next base: position 32,053 of record CBIFVM010000031.1, on the reverse strand, counting down.
ATCACGAAGGCGAGCGGGGCGAACAGCACGGCATCGGACAGCGTCATGGCAGGTCCCTCACGGGGGCGGTTATTTGAAGCGTCGTTCGACGCCTTTTTCCACCAGGATCTTGGCGGAAATCTCTTCCACCGAGAAATGGGTGGAGTCGATGAAGTTGATCGATTCGCGGCGGAACAGGCTTTCCACCTCGCGCACCTCGAATTCGCACTGAGCATAGCTGGCGTAGCGGCTGTTTGGCTTGCGCTCGTTGCGAATCGCCGCCAGGCGGTCGGGGTCGATGGTCAGGCCGAACAGCTTCTCGCGGTACTTCTTCAGCGAGGCCGGCAGTTGCAGGCGCTCCATGTCGTCTTCGGTGAGCGGATAGTTGGCGGCGCGAATGCCGTATTGCATGGCCATGTACAGGCAGGTCGGGGTCTTGCCGCAACGCGACACGCCCACCAGGATCAGGTCGGCCTTGTCGTAGTAATGGGTGCGCGCGCCATCGTCGTTGTCGAGGGCGAAATTGACCGCCTCGATGCGCTCCATGTAGTTGGTGTTGCCGCTGATCGAATGGGATTTACCCACCGAGTACGACGAGTGGGAAGCGAGTTCCTGCTCCAGTGGCGCCAGGAAGGTCGAGAAGATGTCGATCATGAAGCCGCGGGACTCGACCAGGATGTCGTGGATTTCCTGGTTGACGATGGTGGCGAAGACGATCGGGTTGGCGCCGTCCCTGTCGGCGGCATTATTGATTTGTTGTACCATGGCGCGCGCTTTTTCGACGCTGTCGACATAGGGCCGCGTGAGCTTGGTGAAGCCGATGGTGTCGAACTGGGCCAGCAGGCTTTGCCCCAGGGCCTCCGCGGTGATGCCGGTGCCGTCGGAGATGAAGTACGCGGTTCGAGTCATTGCGCAAATGGCCTATAAGCTGGGAACGAATCTTGGCTATGATAGGTCGGTTTTTTGCCGGCCCTGATGGGTTTGCATTGTTACTTATTTTCCAGGGCCAGGCCATTGTCCACCCGGCGCATGCCGACGGCGTTTCCAGCCCATGAGCTTTTCCAACACTGAAGTGGAGAGATCACCTTGGCAGAGTACGTAGTTTCCCTCGATAAGCTCGGCAATCATGACGTCGAGCATGTAGGGGGCAAGAACGCCTCCCTCGGCGAGATGATCAGCAACCTGGCGGGCGCTGGCGTTTCGGTACCCGGTGGTTTCGCCACGACGGCCCAGGCCTATCGCGACTTTCTCGAGCAGAGCGGTCTGAACGCGCAGATCCACGAAGCGCTGGACGCCCTGGACGTCGACGACGTCAACGCCCTGGCCAAGACCGGCGCGCAGATTCGCCAATGGGTGATGGACGCCGAATTCCCGGCTGCACTCAACGAGCAGATTCGCACCGCCTTCGCCGCCATGGCGAACGGCAACGACAACATGGCAGTCGCCGTGCGTTCCTCCGCCACCGCCGAAGACCTGCCCGATGCGTCCTTTGCCGGCCAGCAGGAAACCTTCCTGAACATCCGCGGTGTGGAGAACGTCATCCGCGCGGCCAAGGAAGTCTTCGCTTCGCTGTTCAACGACCGCGCCATCGCCTACCGCGTGCACCAGGGCTTCGACCACAAACTGGTCGCCCTGTCCGCGGGCGTGCAGCGCATGGTGCGTTCGGAAACCGGCACCGCCGGCGTGATGTTCACCCTGGATACCGAATCGGGCTTCCGCGACGTGGTGTTCATCACCGGCGCCTACGGCCTGGGTGAGACCGTGGTGCAAGGCGCGGTCAACCCCGACGAATTCTACGTCCACAAGCAGACCCTGGAAGCCGGCCGCCCGGCGATCCTGCGTCGCAACCTGGGCAGCAAGGCGATCAAGATGATCTACGGCGACGAAGCCAAGGCCGGCAAGTCGGTCAAGGTGGTCGACGTCGATCGCGCCGACCGCGCGCGTTTCTGCCTGACCGACGCCGAGGTCAGCGAGCTGGCCAAGCAGGCCATGATCATCGAGAAACACTATGGCCGCCCGATGGACATCGAGTGGGCCAAGGACGGTGACGACGGCAAGCTGTACATCGTTCAGGCCCGCCCGGAGACCGTGAAGAGCCGCGCCAGCGCCACCGTGATGGAGCGCTACCTGCTCAAGGAAAAAGGTACCGTACTGGTCGAAGGCCGCGCCATCGGCCAGAAGATCGGCGCCGGCAAGGTCCGCGTGATCAACGATGTATCGGAGATGGACAAGGTCCAGCCCGGCGACGTACTGGTCTCCGACATGACCGACCCGGACTGGGAACCGGTCATGAAGCGCGCCAGCGCCATCGTCACCAACCGCGGCGGGCGCACCTGCCACGCGGCGATCATCGCCCGCGAGCTGGGCATTCCGGCCGTGGTCGGTTGCGGCAACGCCACCCATGCGCTGCGTGACGGCCAGGGTGTGACGGTTTCCTGCGCCGAAGGCGACACCGGGTTCATCTTCGAGGGCGAGCTGGGTTTCGACGTGCGCCAGAACTCCATCGATGCCATGCCCGAATTGCCGTTCAAGATCATGATGAACGTCGGCAACCCCGACCGCGCCTTCGATTTCGCCCAGCTGCCCAACGCCGGTATCGGCCTGGCGCGCCTGGAGTTCATCATCAACCGCATGATCGGCGTGCACCCCAAGGCGCTGCTGAATATGGACGGCCTGCCACCGGAAATCCAGGAAAGCGTCGAGAAGCGCATCGCTGGTTATGACGACCCGGTGAACTTCTACGTCGAGAAGCTGGTTGAAGGCATCAGCACCCTGGCAGCGGCGTTCTGGCCGAAGAAGGTCATCGTGCGTCTGTCCGACTTCAAGTCCAACGAATACGCCAACCTGATCGGCGGCAAGCTGTACGAGCCGGAAGAGGAAAACCCGATGCTGGGCTTCCGCGGCGCGTCGCGCTATATCAGCGAATCGTTCCGTGACTGCTTCGAACTCGAGTGCCGGGCGCTGAAGAAGGTCCGCAACGAGATGGGCCTGACCAACGTCGAGATCATGGTGCCGTTCGTGCGTACCCTGGGCGAAGCCAAGCAGGTGGTCGATCTGCTGGCCGAGAACGGCCTGGCGCGCGGAAAGGATGACCTCAAGGTCATCATGATGTGCGAGCTGCCGTCCAACGCCATCCTGGCCGAAGAATTCCTCGAGTACTTCGACGGCTTCTCGATCGGCTCCAATGACCTGACCCAGCTGACCCTAGGGCTGGATCGCGATTCAGGGATCGTCGCGCACCTGTTCGACGAGCGTAACCCGGCGGTCAAGAAGCTGCTGTCGAACGCCATCCAGGCCTGCAACAAGGCCGGCAAGTACATCGGCATTTGCGGCCAGGGGCCGTCGGACCACCCGGATCTGGCGCGCTGGCTGATGGAGCAGGGCATCGAAAGCGTTTCCCTGAACCCGGACTCGGTGCTGGAAACCTGGTTCTTCCTGGCCGAAGCCCAGCCCAGCTGATCGGTCTGGTTTGCAGAGTGACCCGAGGGCAGGTTCTACCTGCCCTTTTTTGTGCCGCTGTGCAGCGCTTCATAAGCGTCGCCGGCCTTCCATGTACTGCCGTTTCATCCGGTTTTGGATTTTGATGCCGGCGCCAGGTTGATTCCCGGCGCCGACAATCCGTTGTGTCAGAGCGAAGAAGATGCAAAGCAGCAGTGAGTTGTTTCCCGTAGCCTTGATGAGTGCCGAGCTGCGTGGCGACCTGAGTGAAGATGTCTACCGCCTCAAACCCGGCAACAGCCCGGATTTCAGTGTCGAACTGGCGCTGACTCGCCTCGGGCTCGCCGGGCAGGAAGAGGCGCGTGGCGAGCCGGTGATCCTGCTGCATGGCAGTTTCTCCAATCGACGCTTCTGGTATTCGCCGGGTTGCATCGGCCTGGCGCCTTATCTGGTGCGTGCCGGCTTCGATGTGTGGATCGCCGAGATGCGCGGCCATGGCCTGTCGCCGCGCAACCTGGCTTACCGGGATAACTGCGTGGCGCACTACGCCCGCTACGATCTGCCGGCGATCGCGGCCTTCGTGGCCGAGCAGAATCCGGCGCCGGCCCATTGGCTGGGCCATTCGCTGGGCGGCCTGACGCTGGCGGCAGCACTGGGTGGCGGTCATTTGCCACAGGCCGACATTGCCAGCCTGGGCCTGTTCGGGGCCGAGGTCAGCCGCCGTCACTGGATACTCAAGGTGCCGCCCATCGAGTGGATCGCGCGCCTGGTGCTCAAGCGCTTTGCGGTGCTCTCGGGGGCGCGCCTCAAGCGTGGGCCCGAGGACGAACCAGTCGGCATCGCCCTGGAAACCCTGCGTTGGCACCGTCTGTTCGGACGTTTCGGCGACGCCGAGCACGACTGGTGGGCCGGGCTGCAAGCGGTCACGCTGCCGCTGCTCGCGGTGGCCAGCGACGCTGACAGGGATTGTCCCCCCGAGGCCTGTCGCGCCCTGTACGAACGATTCGCATCGGTCGATCGCGAGTTCGTCAACCTGGGGCGAGGGCAGGGTTTCGAGCACGAGTACGACCATGTGCAGATGCTGGTCAGCAAGCCTGCCCAGCGCGAAGTCTGGCCGCTGGTACGCCGTTGGCTCGAGGGCGAGCGCCAGTCGCCGCCGCGCGAGGCTCAGGAGCAGAGCGGGGCGGCTATCGCGGCCGTGTCGTGAGTCGACTTGAAAGGGCCTGCGGCCGGGAGTGTTCCAGCTACACCGGATGGCGCTATGCTGCAGGCTTCGAACACCCACCAGGAGCTTCGCCATGCACTACAGCACGCCCGATCTGTGTGACGCCAACCCGGAACTGGTCAGCGTCGTGGAGCCGATGTTCAGCAACTTCGGCGGTCGCGACTCGTTCGCCGGGCAGATCGTCACGGTCAAATGCTTCGAGGACAATTCCCTGGTGAAATCCCAGGCCGATCAGCCCGGCGCCGGCAAGGTACTGGTGGTCGATGGCGGTGCCTCGCTGCGTTGTGCGCTGCTTGGCGACATGATCGCCGAGAAGGCCGCGAACAATGGCTGGGAAGGCATGGTGATCTACGGATGCGTGCGCGACGTCGACGTGCTGGCGCAAACCAATCTGGGCGTGCAGGCACTGGGTAGCCATCCGATGAAAACCGAGAAGCGCGGCCTGGGTGATCTCAACGTGGTGGTCAACTTCGGCGGTGTGACCTTCCGCCCGGGCGAATACCTGTATGCCGACAACAACGGCATCATCGTTTCACCGCAGGCGTTGCAAAGCGAATAACCGAGGGCTGTAGTCGCCTGGCAGCAAGCAAGGGGTATGGATGTACGAGGAAGACAACGCGCAGTGGGGTCTGGTGCACGGCTTCGTGCTGGACGGCAAGGGCGGCGCCCAGGCGGTGGCCCGCGAGCAACTCGATGATTTGCAGCTCGAGGCGGGGCAGAGCCTGTGGCTGCACTGGGATCGCAGCCATCCGCAGACCCAGAGCTGGCTGCGCCGCGACAGTGGTCTGAGCGAGTTCGCCTGCGACCTGTTGCTCGAGGAAAATACCCGCCCGCGTGCGTTGCCGCTGCCCGACGACGAGTTGTTGCTGTTCCTGCGTGGCGTCAACCTCAACCCCGGCGCCGAGCCCGAAGATATGGTTTCGGTGCGCATTTCCGCCGGTGCGCAGCGGGTGATCTCGCTGCGCCTGCGCCCGCTGCGCGCCACCGAGGATCTGATCGAACGGCTGCAGGCGGGTAAAGGGCCGCGAAACCCCTCCGAGCTGATCCTGCAGCTCAGCGATTACCTCACCGACAAGGTCGAGGACCTGGTGACCGAGCTATCCGACCTGGTCGATGAACAGGAAGAGAAGGTCGATGGCAACGAGCGCACCTTGCCTGATCACGGCCTGCTGCTGCATATCCGCCGCCGCGCGGCGGGTCTGCGCCGCTTCCTGTCGCCGCAACGGGATATCTACGCGCAGCTCACCCGCAGCCAACTGCCCTGGCTGAGCCACGAAGACAGCCTGTACTGGAACGAGCTGAACAACCGACTGCTGCGCTACCTCGAGGAACTGGAACTGACGCGCGAGCGCATCGGCCTGTTGCTAGAGACGGAGAACCGCCGGCTCGACGTGCGCATGAACCACATCATGTTCCGCTTCGGCATCATCACGTGCATCTTCCTGCCCATGAGCTTCGTCACCGGCCTGCTGGGCATCAACGTAGGCGGCATTCCCGGCGCCGAGAGCCCCTATGGGTTTCTGGTCGCGTGCCTGCTGATGGTGCTGATCGGCCTGGGCCAGTGGCTGCTGTTCCGCCGTCTGCGCTGGGTGTGATGTGACTCGCCCGGCAAGCGCTGCGTCTAGCGGAGACGTTCTGTGAGGTCTGCCATGCACGATCCATTCGAAGAATCTCTGCGTGATCTGTTGAAAGCACCGTCTTCGCCTGCGCGCGACGACGATGCCTGCCTGAACCGGGTGCTGAAAACCGCCAACCGCCAAGTGGGCGCTGGCGACCTGTTCGGCCTGATGGGGCATTGGGCCAGCGCCCTGATGATTGCCCTCAACAATGGCTCTTCCCATGTCGCACCGGTGTCACGCCGCCGTGCTTCCGCTCGTTCTTCCGATAAGGCTCAATGAAATGGAACTCGATCCCTGGACTCATAGCCTGGTCGCCGCAATGACGGCGCTGTGGACCAAAGTCGCCAGCTTCATTCCCAACCTGTTCGTCGCGCTGGTGCTGGTACTGCTCGGCTTCATCGTCGCCAAGCTGCTCGACACCCTGCTGTCCAAGCTGCTCGGCAAGCTGGGCCTGGATCGCCTGATGGCCGGCACCGGCCTGACCAAGATCCTCGGCCGCGCGGGCTTCCAGGTGCCGGTTTCCGCGCTGATCGGCAAGATCGTCTATTGGTTCGTGCTGCTGATATTCCTGGTCTCCGCCGCCGAGTCGCTGGGCCTGGAGCGCGTGTCCGCCACCCTTGACGTGTTAGCGCTGTACCTGCCCAAGGTGTTCGGCGCAGCGCTGATCCTGCTGGCCGGTGTACTGCTGGGGCATCTGCTCAGCGGCCTGGTACGCGGCGCCGCAGAAGGCGTCGGGCTGGATTACGCCCACGGCCTGGCACGATTGGCCCAGGGCCTGGTGATCATCATCAGTATCTCCGTGGCCATCGGCCAGTTGGAGGTCAAGACCGACCTGCTCAACAACGTCATCGCCATCGTGCTGATTTCTGTCGGCCTGGCGGTGGCGCTGGCGTTGGGCCTGGGCAGCCGCGAGCTGGCCAGTCAGATTCTTGCCGGCATCTACGTGCGCGAGTTGTACCAGGTCGGCCAGGAAATCGAAGTGGGTGGCGTCGAGGGCCAGATCGAGGAGATCGGCACGGTCAAGACCACCGTGCTGACGGACTCCGGCGAGCTCGTTTCGCTCTCCAATCGCGTGCTGCTCGAGCAGCGGGTAAGCAGCCGCTAAGGGGCATTTCTGCTACCCTATGCGCCCAGCCAGCGGCCTGTTCGAACAGGCGCTGGCTGTTTTCGTCCTGACTGTTGGCCCGACCTGCTTTGAACGCACCCCAATCACCGTCACTGCGCTATGACCCACGCGAGCTCTCCGACGAGGAGCTGGTGGCGCGTGCCCATGACGAGCTGTTCCATGTCACGCGTGCTTACGAAGAATTGATGCGGCGTTATCAGCGCACCTTGTTCAATGTGTGCGCGCGATATTTAGGGAACGATCGAGATGCCGATGATGTCTGTCAGGAAGTGATGCTCAAGGTTCTTTATGGGCTGAAGAACTTCGAGGGTAAATCGAAGTTCAAGACCTGGCTCTATAGCATTACTTACAATGAATGCATCACTCAGTACCGCAAGGAGCGTCGCAAACGTCGTTTGATGGATGCGCTGAGTTTGGATCCTCTGGAAGAGGCGTCGGAAGAGAAGGCGCCAAAGATAGAGGACCGAGGCGGATTGGATCGCTGGCTCGTGCATGTGAACCCGATTGACCGGGAAATTCTGGTGCTACGTTTTGTCGCGGAGCTGGAGTTTCAGGAGATCGCCGACATCATGCACATGGGACTCAGTGCTACCAAGATGCGCTACAAGCGCGCGTTGGACCGATTGCGGGAAAAGTTTGCAGGTATTACCGAAAGTTAGTTCGGGGCAAGCTTTAACTGGCAAAGGTGAGTTTTGTTAAACTTACCGCAGACTCGCATGTCTACCTGCATGCGGATCAATCACTCATAGATGGGGATTTAACGGATGAAACTGAAAAACACCTTAGGCGTAGTCATTGGCTCCTTGGTAGCCGCTACCTCCATGGGCGTGCTGGCTCAAGGCCAAGGCGCTGTCGAGGTGGAAGGCTTTGCCAACCGCTACTTCACCGACACTCAGCGTGACTTCGCCCATGACGAAGGCAACCTGTTCGGCGCAAGCGTTGGTTACTACCTGACCGACGACGTGGAACTGGCACTGTCCTACGGCGAATACCACGACCTGCGTGGCGAAGGCGCTGCTGGCAGCAAGAACATCAAGGGCAACCTGACTGATCTGAAAGCCCTCTACCACTTCGGCCAGCCGGGTGTAGGTCTGCGTCCTTACGTTTCCGGCGGCGTTGGCCACCAGAGCATCGGCGACGCCAACAAAGGCGGCCGTGACACGTCCACTCTGGCCATCGTTGGCGGCGGCGCGAAGTACTACTTCACCGAGATGCTGTACGCTCGTGCCGGCGTTGAAGCCCTGTACAACATCGACAAGGGTGACACCGAGTGGCAAGCCGGCGTGGGTGTCGGTCTGAACTTCGGCGGCAGCACCCGTCAGGTTGCTCAGGTAACCGAGCCGGCTCCAGAGCCAGTTCCAGCACCGGCTCCGGTCGTTGAAGAAGCTCCGCAAGTCGTTCGCGTCGAACTGGACGTGAAATTCGACTTCGACAAGGCTGCTGTCAAGCAAGAAAGCTACGGTGACATCAAGAACCTGGCTGACTTCATGAACCAGTACCCGCAAACCAGCACCACCGTTGAAGGTCACACTGACTCCGTCGGTACTGACGCTTACAACCAGAAGCTGTCCGAGCGTCGTGCAAACGCTGTTCGTGACGTGCTGGTCAACCAGTACGGCGTAGGCGCTGACCGCGTCAACTCCGTAGGTTACGGCGAGTCCCGCCCGGTTGCTGACAACGCTACCGAAGAAGGTCGCGCTATCAACCGTCGCGTTGAAGCTGAAGTAGAAGCTCAAGCCCAGTAATAGGCCAAGGCTTCATGAAAAACCCGGCTTAGGCCGGGTTTTTCTTTGCCTGTAGAAAAGTGTCGGCAAATAAAAACGGCATCTACCAGAACACCCGATGGGGGAAGGTGATCTGGCAGATGCCGTGTCCGTTACCTGGCTTCCCATAAAAGAGGCTGCAAGGCGTTGTTGATCTTTCTAAAGCAAGCATCGCGCCACATAGCCAAAGAGCTGTCTGGTGGCGTTATCGAGCCCCTGATGCATATGGCCTGAACCATGAGCAGGCAACGAGCCCGACACATGACTCATCATGAGGCAGGGCACGCTCGCGCTTCTTCCACATAGTCCCTGAGCCAGCGCAATACTTCCACGGCTTCCCAGCGATTGGGATCGAACATCGCATAGGCCAATCCCTGGTAACCCACCACGTCCAGCTGGCGGTGATAGCCTGCCCGTTGCAGCAATGCTTCGATCTCGGCGAAGCAGGTATTGAAGTGCAAGCGATTGAACGGCGTTTTACCTTCGGTAACGATCCCTTCCAGGTGCAGCTCCTCGACGATGAGGCGCACCTTGTCCAGTGGCATCCGGTTGATCGTGTGTTTGAGTTGCAATACGTCCAGCATCGTTAGGCTCCCGCTATGGCCTGATCTCACCTGGAATGTTCCGGGCCTGCGATCGTTTGGTGACGGCGGCTAGGGTAAGTCAAAAGTACTGTACAAATAAACAGTATTCGGTAATAGTGAGCCCCGACGCTTGCTGACTCCCATGTCTGGCGGCGCTGCACAGCGCCGCTGATCGATGCCGAGGACTCCCCGTAATGCACCAGATACTCATGACAATTGTGCTGTTGGTAACGCTGACCGGTTGCGTGCAGCCGCAGGTAGAGCAACCCAAGGTCAATGCCAATTACCTGGTCATCGAAGATAACCAGGCTTGGGCGGTGCTGGTTTCCGACGGCAAGCGCGTCGAGGAGCATGGCGTGGTGGTCGACGCCATCAAGTTGGCCAGCAACGATGCTCCCGTGGCTGCCAGCTACGTGATCGACACGCCCAATTGCGGCAAATTGCAGTGGCTGGTCGAGCGGCAAGACGCTGCCGATGGCGTTACCACTCGCATGACCCTGCACGACAACAAGCAGCTGGGCGCATCGAGTTGCGTGATCGGCGAAGGCCTGACGCGAATCTGGACGGTACTGGACTATTCCAGCTGATCAGGCTCCGGCACTGGAGGTGGCTTTACGTTCCTCGGCGGTGATGCGCTGGCAGATCTCGATGATCTGTTCTCGCATCCAGCGATTGGCGGGGTCCTGATCGGTGCTTTCGTGCCAGTACAGGTGGGTTTCCAGGGAGGGGATGCCAGCCACCGGCAGTTCGCTGAAATGCAGGTCGTTATCCCGGGCGAAGCGCTCCGGTACGGTGATCGCCATATCGGTATCGCGCATCACTCGGCAGGCCATCAGGTAATGCTGCGAACGCAAGGCGATCCGCCTCTGGATACCCATTTTCCCTAGGGCCAGATCGACGTAGCCGAGGCCACTGCGGCGGCTGGATATCTGGATATGGGTCAGTGACAGGTAGGCTTCCAGGCTGAGCTTTTCCTTGGCCAGCGGATGCCCGTGGCGCATGGCGCAGACATAGCGGTCTTCCATCAACTTGACGTGTCGCACCTGCGGGTCGATGTTCAGCGGCGCATCCACGGCGAAGTCCAGGCGCCCGGCGGCCAGCTCCTTGGTGGTTTCGCGGCGGCGCACCAGCATGCTCTCGATGGTGACGCTCGGCGCCTGGCGGCGCAGGCGCTGGAACAGGGGTGGCAGCACCACCGCCTCGGTCAGGTCGGTCATGCTGATGCGAAAGCTCTTGGTCGCCTGCGCCGGATTGAAGGTGCGGCTTTCCTGCACCGAGATGCGCAGTTGCTGCAAGGCGTTGCGCACCGGCGTGATGATGTTCTGTGCCATGGGCGTGGGCACCATGCCCTGGGCGGTGCGTACGAACAACGGGTCGTTGAAGGTCTCGCGCAAGCGGGCCAGGGCGTTGGATACCGCGGGCTGGGTAATGCCGACGATCTGCCCGGCGCGGGTGAGATTGGCTTCGGTGTAGATGGCGTCGAAGACCACGAAGAGATTGAGATCCACCTTGTTCAGGTTCATTCCTGAGCGACTCCGTACATTGTTCTTGTACGGCGATCTTATATCGGTGATGAATGTTTATACACGCCGAAAATAGGGTCGATAAATGACCCGCCGTCCACTAGCATCCATCGCACACAGAAATGCAACCGAGGTGCGTCGTGGATTTCGCCTATTCCCCTAAGGTTCAGCAACTGCGCGAGCGCATCTCTGCGTTCATGCAGGCCCATGTCTATCCGGCCGAGGCCGAGTTCGAACGCCAGGTCGCCGAAGGTGATCGCTGGCAGCCGACGGCGATCATCGAGCAACTCAAGGATTGCGCCAAGGGCGAGGGGCTATGGAACCTGTTCCTGCCGAATTCCGAACTGGGCGCGGGGCTCACCAATACCGAATACGCGCCGCTGGCGGAGATCATGGGCAGCTCGCTGATCGGCCCCGAGCCGTTCAACTGTGCGGCCCCCGACACCGGCAACATGGAAGTGCTGGTGCGTTACGGCAGCGAAGAACAGAAACGCCAGTGGCTCGAGCCGCTACTCAATGGCGATATCCGTTCGGCCTTCGCCATGACCGAGCCGGGCGTCGCCTCGTCGGATGCCACCAACATGCAGGCCACGGCCGTGCGTGATGGCGAGCACTGGGTGATCAACGGCCGCAAGTGGTGGACGTCGGGCGCCTGCGATCCCCGCTGCAAGATCATGATCTTCATGGGCTTGAGCAACCCAGATGGCCCGCGCCACCAGCAACACTCGATGATTCTGGTGCCCATGGACACGCCGGGTGTGAAGGTACTTCGCCCTTTGCCGGTGTTCGGATACGACGATGCGCCCCACGGCCACGCTGAAGTGCTGTTCGAGGACGTCCGCGTGCCCTATGGCAACGTGCTGCTCGGCGAGGGCCGTGGCTTCGAGATCGCCCAGGGGCGCCTCGGTCCAGGGCGTATCCACCATTGCATGCGCTCCATCGGCATGGCGGAGCGGGCGCTGAAGCTGATGTGCGAGCGCGCGCTGCAGCGCACGGCCTTCGGCAAGCCGCTGGCACGCCTGGGCGGCAATATCGACCTGATCGCCGAGTCGCGCATGGAGATCAACATGGCGCGCCTGTTGACCCTCAATGCGGCGTACATGATGGATACGGTCGGCAACAAGGTGGCCGCCAGCGAGATTGCTCAGATCAAGGTGGTGGCACCCAACGTGGCGTTGAAGGTGATCGATCGCGCCATTCAGATGCATGGCGGGGCAGGGGTGAGCGGCGACTTCCCGCTGGCTTACTGGTACGCCATGCAGCGCACCCTGCGCCTGGCCGATGGCCCGGACGAAGTGCACCGCGCCGCCATCGGCAAGTACGAGTTGGGCAAGTACATGGCGAAAGCGTAGCGGTCTAGCCGCCTGGCTCTTTGTCGGGGCCGGGCACCAGGCTCAGCTTTTCGCCGTGCAGGCGCATATGAAGCTGGGCCGCGAAGGCGCGAGCGGCACCTTCGTCGTCGAACATCAGCGTGCGGTTGCCCAGGCGCACGCACCAGCGTACGCCGTCGGGCTTGTCGATTCGCTCGAGCTGCACAGCTTGTTCGGTCACGTCGTCTCGGCAGGTTTCTTGTCACGGGTTTTCAGCAGCGACAGGATCACGCCGCCGGCCAGTACGCCCATGGTAACGCCGAGCGAGAGCAAGGCGGGAACCTTGATGAAACCGTGCAGGAAAATCTTGCAGCCGATGAACATCAGCACGATGGCCAGCGCGTACTTGAGGTACACGAAGCGGTGCATCAGCGCGGCCAGGGCGAAGTACAGCGCGCGCAGGCCAAGGATCGCGAAGATGTTCGAGGTGTAGACGATGAACGGATCCTGGGTGATGGCGAACACCGCCGGTACGCTGTCCACCGCGAACACCAGGTCCGCCAGTTCGATCAGCACCAGTGCCAGCAGCAGCGGTGTGGCGAACAGCAGCATCTTGCCACTGGCCGGATCCTTCTGGCGCACCAGGAATTTGCCGTCGTGCAGGTCGTCCGTGACGCGGATGTGCTTGCGCAGGAAGATCAGCAGCTTGTTCTGCGACAGGTCCGGGTGCTCGTCGTGGTCCTTGCTGAACAGCATCTTGATGCCGGTGAACAGCAGGAATGCGCCGAACACGTAGAGAATCCAGTCGAACTCCTGTACCAGAGCGGTTCCCAGGCCGATCATGATCGCGCGCAGCACGACCACGCCGATGATCCCCCAGAACAGTACGCGGTGCTGGTATTTGCGTGGAATGCCGAAGAAGCCGAGGATCATCGCCATGACGAACACGTTGTCCATCGATAGCGACTGTTCGACCAGGAAACCCGTGTAGAACTCCAGCGCTTTGGTGGCGCCGAGCTCCCACCAGACCCAGCCGCCAAAGGCGACGCCCACGCTGAAATAGCCCGAGTAGAGCAGCAGGCTCTCGCGCATTTCGATTTCGTGTTGGTCGCGGTGCAGCACGCCGAGGTCGAAGACCAGCAGCGCGATGACGATGATGATGAATGCCAGCCAGAAGTAGTACGGGGTGCCGAGAAACGGCGTGAGCATAAAGGCATGTAGAGCTGTCATGGGCCCTCCCTGTCGATGCCTAAGTTGAGATTCAACTTAGTGACTCCGACATCACGATGAGGTGGACTCATCGCCAGAGGGGCCCGGCGTCACATGTCCATAAGGCTAGGATGAAACATGCGGTTCGGCAAGTGCCTGGCGCGCCTGGAGAAATCAGTAAACCCAGACCTCCACGCGGCGATTCTTGATCCTGCCGCTGTCACCTTCGTTGTCGGCGACCGGCAGGTCGTCACCCAGGCCGGTGACCTCGCGCATCACCACACCTTCGCGAGCCAGTTCACGGCGTACCGCCATGGCGCGCAATTTGGAAAGCAGCTCGGCACGTGCGGACACCGCCGTGGGGTCGCCAAAGCCGACCAGCACCACCTTGTTCTGCAGCTTGTCGTGCTGGCGCAGGTAATCGAGCACGCGGCGCAGGTCCTGCTGCGCCTTGTTGTCCAGGTTGGCGCTGCCTTCCTGGAAGCGGAAGTTCACCGACAGGCGCTGGGCATCGCGGGCCAGCGCCTGATAGGCCGGCGGCATGTCCGCGGTCGCCTCGACTTTCACCGCTTCGACGGTTTGCGCGATGAATCCGTTACTCGCCACGATGGCCTGGCCGCGAGGGCTCTGCGCGAATTGCAGCAGGGCTTCGGCCCAGGGATTGGCATTCTTCGGCGGTCCATACAGGAACAGGCGACGCGACAGCGGGTAATCCTCGGTGGCGATCAGCGTCACGCTCGGCGGCATGGGCTGCGAATCACCGGCGGCGATGGCCACGGCCTTGGCCTTGCGCACGTAGGGCAGGCCGATGAAACCGATGCCGTTGGTATCACGCGCTACCGAGTCGGAAAGCTGTTCGCTGGATTCGAAACGTTTGGCCTTGCCGGATAGTTGCTTGCCGTTGGCGCTCAGTACCAGTTCCTTGAAGGTGTCGAAGGTGCCGGAATTGTCGTCGCGGGCGTACAGGTCGATGGCGCCGGGGCGACCACCCAGCTGTGCCCAGTCGCTGATTTCCCCGGAAAAGATCTGCGCCAGTTGCATGGTGCTCAGGGCACTGATGGGGTTGCTGGGGTGCAGCACGATCGCCAGGCCGTCGATGGCGATGACCTGCTCGGCGTCCCGGCTCTTCATGTTGCCGAACGAGGACAGGCTGGCGCTCTCGGCATCCTTGATGGGCCGCGAGGAGGCGGCCAGCTCGGCGCTGCCCTGGCCAATGGCGCTGAAGCCGGTTCCCGAGCCGTGGGCGGCAATGGTCACAGTGATCTTGCGGCCCGCGCCATTCAGTGCGCTGACGGCCTGTTCGTTTTCCTGCGTGACGCTGGTGCGTATGTCGTTGAGCCCCTGTTCCTGCATCAGGCCGGTGACCAGGGCCGGGCCGAGCTTGGCGCCGATGGTGTTCGAGCCCTGGATGCGCAGTACCGGTCGGTCGTCAGCCGGGAGGGGCAGGGCGGCGAATGCCGTCCAGGGGCTCAGGTAGAGGACGAAACCGAGCAGCAGAAAGGTCGCCGTTCGGCTCCAGGTCTCGTGGTCACAGCGGGTTGAGGCGCGCAGCATGCGGCAATCACCTTGCAAGGGATGGCGGAAGTGCTGCGACGATAAGACAGAAAAATGACTACAAGATGACGCTCGTTCAGCCGAGTTGCAGCCAGATCGGCGCGTGGTCCGATGGTTTCTCCATGCCACGCAGTTCGTAGTCGATACCGGCGTCCTCGAAGCGGTCCAGCAGGGCGCGCGAGGCGAGGATCACGTCGATGCGCAGTCCGCGCTTGGGTTCGTCCTCGAAGCCGCGGCTGCGGTAGTCGAACCAGCTAAAACGGTCATCGACCTCCGGGTGCAACTGGCGGAAGCTGTCGACCAGGCCCCAGTTCTTCAACGTGGCCAGCCACTCGCGTTCCTCGGGCAGGAAGCTGCATTTGCCGGTCTTCAGCCAGCGCTTGCGGTTGACTTCGCCGATGCCGATGTCGCAGTCCTCGGGGGAAATATTGATGTCACCCATGACGATCAGCGGCTGGTCGTGGGCAAAACGGCTGTTCAGCAGCGTCTGCAGGTCCGCGTAGAAGCGCTGCTTGGCAGGGAACTTGGTGGGATGGTCGCGGCTTTCGCCCTGGGGAAAGTAGCCGTTCATCACAGTCACCGGGTTGCCGTTGGCGTCGGCAAAGGTGCCATAGATGAAACGGCGCTGGGATTCTTCGCTGTCCTCCGGGAAGCCCTTGAACACCTCCAGAGGGGCCTGGCGCGATAGCAGCGCTACGCCGTAGTGACCCTTCTGGCCGTGGTAATGAACGTGGTAGCCCAAGTCGCGGATCTCCGCTTCGGGGAACTGATCGTCGCTGACCTTGGTTTCCTGCAGGCCGATCACGTCCGGCTGGTGCTTCTCGATCAGTGCGGCGAGTTGGTGCGGGCGGGCGCGCAAGCCATTGATGTTGAAGGAAACGAGTTTCATGTCGGCGATCCTGAGTGTTGCGGGCGGTAAAACTGCGATGCTAGCCCATCCGGTCGACGGGCGGCCAGCACGAAGGGAACCGTTGGATACGTACATGCACTGGAGTAGAGCGTGCGCCGTGATAGCATCGCCGCCATGAGAGTATTTTCGACACTCGGCGCGGGATGCGCGCTCATGCTGTTCAGTGCCACGCTGCTCGCCGAAGACGCTCGCCTGGTGGTCAACGTGCAGCCGGCCAACAATGCCTTGAAGAGCAATGTCGAGGGCTACATCGGCAATCTTGGCGACCGCGACGTCGAGGCCTTGCAGCGCCTGCGCCGCGTGGTCGAGGGCCAGGCCGAGAAGGCCGCCCAGGCACTGGGCTATTACCACACGCAGATCAGCACCGAGGTGGTCGAGCAGACGCCGCCGCGGCTCGATGTGCGGATCATTCCCGGCGAGCCGGTGCGCCTCGGCAACGTCACCGTCAGGGTCGAAGGCCCGGCCTCGCAGATGCGTGCCTTCCAGCTGCCCAGGGACGCCCAGCTGACCCAGGGTGCGCGGCTCAATCATGGTCGCTACGAGGCGGCCAAACGGCATATCCAGAACCAGGCGTCGCGTTACGGCTTCTTCCGTGGGCGCTTCACCCAGCAAAGCCTGCGTATCGACCCGCAGGCCGGCCTGGCCGATATCGAACTGGTCTACGACAGTGGCCCGCGCTACAGCCTCGGCCACGTCAGTTTCGAAGGCGATATGCCGTTCGATGACGAATTGCTGCAGCGCATGGTGCCGTTCCCGGCGGATACCCCCTACGACTCCGAGCGTATCGCCGAGCTTTACCAGGCCCTGCGTTCCAGCGGCTATTTCGAGTCGGTGCGGGTGGATGCCAGCCCGGCGGTGGCCGAGCAGCAGGTGATTCCTGTCAACGTGCACCTGCAGACCCGCCTGCCACGCACAATGGGCCTGGGCCTGGGGTTTTCCACTGACGTCGGCCCCCGTGGTCGCATCCAGTGGGAGCGCCACTGGGCCAACCCGCAGGGCCACAGTTATGGCGCGGAAATGGAGCTGTCGGCGCCGCGACAGAACGTCGGCCTGTGGTACGACATCCCCGGCGACCCGCCAATGACCGACAAGCTGCGTATCGCTGGCGGCTATCAGTATGAGGAACTGGCCGATACCGACAGCCTGAGCCGCCTGCTGACCGTCGGCCCGGAATGGCACAGCAAGCTCGACAGCGGCTGGCAGCGGGTAATCTCCCTGAAGTGGCAGCGCGAAGAGTATCGTCTCGGCGACGATTCGGGGCTCAGCACCCTGTTGATGCCGGGCATCAGCTATTCCTATCTGCACAGCGACAGCCGCATCGACCCCAACAGCGGCTATCGCCTGCAGTTCGATGCCTCGGTGGCCAAGGAGGGGCTGCTGTCCGACTCCGATGTGGTGCACGGCAACGTGCTCGTCAAAGGCCTGACCACGCTCTGGCAGAACCACCGCTTTCTCGGACGCGCCCAGTTCGGCGGCACCGAGTCCAAGGGCTTCAACTCCTCCGTACCGCCGTCGCTGCGCTTCTTCGCCGGTGGCGACCAGAGCGTTCGCGGCTATGACTATCAAAGCCTGTCGCCGCTGAACAACCAGGGCGACAAGATTGGTGGGCGCTATATGGTCGCGGCCAGCGCCGAGTATCAGTACAGCATTGCCGACAAGTGGCGGGTGGCCACGTTCTACGATACCGGCAATGCGTTCAATTCCCTGCAGATGCCGTCACTGAAAAGTGCGGTAGGCGTGGGCGTTCGCTGGGTATCACCGGTAGGACCACTGCGTTTGGACCTGGCGCACCCGCTGGATGACGAGGGCGGGGTGCGTCTGCACTTTTCCATGGGGCCGGAACTGTGAGGCGCGCACTCAAGTATGCTGGCCTGAGCCTGGCCGGCCTGTTGGCGTTGCTGATCGTGCTGTTGGCGTGGATGCTCGCCACCTCGTCTGGCAGCCGTTGGACGCTTGGTTTGGTGCCTGGGCTGCAGGTCGATGGGTTCGAAGGGCGCCTGGGCGGGCAGTGGACGGCCGAGCAGTTGCGCTGGCAACAGGGCGACGATCAGGTGCTGGTGCTTCAGCCCCGGTTCGACTGGTCGCCGGCATGCCTGCTGCGTTTGACGCTGTGCATCGACACAGTGCGCAGCGAGCGCATCGAGCTGAATTTCGCACCGAGCGACGAGGCGCCCAGTGACGAGCCCTTCAGCCTGCCGCAACTGGATCTGCCGGTGGCCCTGAAGGTCGGCGAGGTGTGGATCGGCAGCCTGCAGTTCAATGGCGACGATCAATTGCAGGGGCTCGAACTCGCCGCGGATTGGGCCAGCGAGGGGCTGAACATCAGCCGCCTGCACGTGCAGCGAGACGAGCTGGTCATCGATCTGCAGGGCCGCGTGCAGCCCAGTGGCGAATGGCCGCTGACGCTGCAGGGCAGCGCGACGCTGCCGTCCCCCGGTGATGCGCCCTGGAACCTGGTGCTGCAGGTGGAAGGTAACCTGCGCCAGAGCCTGGCGCTGGTGGTCGACAGTTCCGGTTACCTGGCGGGCCGCCTGAGCGGCGAGGTACAGCCGCTGACCGAGCATATTCCGGCGCGGCTCACCCTCAGCGCCGATGGTTTCAAGGCAGACGATTCGCTGCCCGAGACCTTGCGTTTGAATGGTGTCACGCTGAAGGCTGCGGGCAATCTCCAGGACGGTTATGGCGTCGACGGCATCGCCATGTTGCCCGCCGAGGATGGCCCGGTTGGCCTGTCACTGCGCGGGCGCGTCGACGCAGCCGGCGCCGACATCGAAACGCTGCGCCTGGCAGCCGCCGAAAACCAGTACCTGGCCGTCAATGGTCGTCTGGATTGGCAGGAAGGCTTCAGCGCCGACACCCACATCGATTGGCAGGAGTTCCCCTGGCAGCGCCTGTATTCCATGGAGGAAGCGCCGCCGGTGACCCTGAACACGCTCACCGGCGACCTCGCTTATGAGGATGGCAATTACCTCGGCAATCTGTCTGCCGAACTGGATGGCCCCGCCGGTGCATTCAGCGTGCAGACGCCACTGAGCGGCGATCTGCAGCAGATTCATTTGCCGCAGCTGCAGGTGCGCGCTGGCCAGGGCAAGATCGATGGCCAGCTCACCGTGGGTTTTGCCGAGGCGATTCGTTGGGACGCCCAGTTGCAGGTCAGTGATTTCGACCCCGCCTACTGGGTCGCCGAGCTGCCAGGGCGCATCGCCGGGCCGATTCGCAGCAAGGGCCAGTTGCGCGACGGCCGCCTGGAGCTGACCGGTGACCTCGACCTGCAAGGCCGCCTTCGTGGCCAGCCGGCGCAATTGCAGACCCGCGTCGCTGGCGCCAGCGAGCGCTGGGACGTAAGCGCGCTCAGCGTGCGCCTGGGCGACAACCGCATCGACGGCAGTGGCCAGCTGGAGCAGCGCCTGCAGGGCCAGGTACGCATCGCCCTCAATCGGCTCGGCCAGCTGTGGCCGGGCTTGCAGGGCCAGGCCACCGGGCGACTGGATCTGGCCGGTAGCCTGCAGGCGCCGCAAGGCACTTTCACGTTGAATGGGCAGGGCATGGCATTCGAGGAAACCCGCCTGCGCCAGCTGGGGCTGGACGCCACGCTGGATGGCAACGGGCAGGCCAGGCTGCAGCTGCGTGGCCGGGGGATCGCCAGTGGTGACAGCCAGTTCGGCAACCTGACGGTCAATGGCGCCGGTAACCAGCGTCAGCAGCAGATGGACCTGAGCCTGGACGGGCCGCAGCTGCAAACCAGCCTGGCGCTGGACGGCACCCTGGATCAGGGCAACTGGCGGGGACGCCTGAGCCGCGTCGAGATCCAGGCCGGCGGGCAGGACTGGCGCTTGCAGGCACCGGCCTCCCTGGTGCGGCTGGCCAGTGGCGAGATCGACCTTGGTGCCCATTGCCTGCGGTCCGCTGGGGCCAGCCTGTGCGGCGAGAATCAGCGCCTGCTGCCGGAGCCGAAGATCCGTTATCGCCTGGCCGATTTCCCGCTCGATAGCCTGTCGCCGTGGTTTCCGAAGGATTTCGCCTGGCAGGGCACCCTCGATGCCGACGTGCATCTGGATCTGCCAGCGGCCGGCCCCAATGGCCGCGTGGTGGTGGATGCCGGCAGCGGTACCTGGCGTGTGCGCGACAACGAACAGTGGGTCGATTTCACCTACGACAGCCTGCGCCTGAGCAGCGAGCTGCGGCCTCAGCGCATCGACAGCGAGCTGAGCCTGCGCGGCCCACGTATCGGCGAGTTGTCGGTACAGGCGCAACTCGACCCGCGTCCGGCGAACAAGCCGTTGTCCGGCCAGTTCCGCCTCAACGGCCTGGATCTGGCCATCGCCCGCCCATTCGTACCGATGGTCGAGCGTCTGGCCGGACAGTTGAACGGCAGCGGCACGCTGTCCGGCGACCTGCTCAAGCCGCTGGTCAACGGCCAGCTGGCGCTGAGCGGTGGCGAAGTTTCCGGCGGCGAGCTGCCCACCAGCTTCGAGGATCTTCAACTGCGTGTGCTGATCGCCGGTGAAAGCCTGCAGCTCAACGGGGGTTGGCGCAGCGGCGAGCGAGGGCAGGGCACGCTCAAGGGTGGATTGGCCTGGGGCGGTGCGCTCGAAGGCAGCCTCAACGTGCAGGGCAATCGCCTGCCGGTGACCGTCGAGCCCTACGCGAACCTGGAGGTCGAGCCGGACATGCAGGTGCGCCTGGCCGATGATCAGCTGTCGGTCAGTGGCAAGGTGTCGATTCCCCGCGGCAAGATCGTGGTGCGTGAGCTACCCCCGTCGACGGTCAAGGTCTCCGACGATGCGGTGATCGTCGGCGCCGAGGCTCGTGAAAAGCAGGCGGTGGCGATCAACATGGATATCGACGTGGACGTCGGCAGCGACAAGCTGACCTTCAGCGGCTTCGGGCTCAACGCCGAACTGGCCGGCAGGGTACATATCGGCGACGACCTGGATACCCGCGGCGAGCTGAACCTCAACAAGGGCAACTTCCGTGGCTACGGCCAGCGCCTGACCATCCGCCGGGCGCGTCTGATGTTCGCCGGGCCGATCGACCAGCCGTTCCTGGACATCGAAGCGATCCGCAAGGTCGACGACGTGGTGGCTGGCCTGCGGGTGACCGGCAGCGCCGACCAGCCACGCACCGAGGTATTCTCCGAACCGGCCATGAGCCAGGAACAGGCGCTGTCCTACCTGGTGCTGGGGCGACCGCTGTCGACCGGCAGCGAAGACAACAACATGCTTGCCCAGGCGGCGCTGGCCCTGGGCGTGGCGGGCAGTTCCGGGGTCACCGGCTCGGTCGCCGAGAGCCTGGGCATCCAGGATTTCCAGCTGGACACCGACGGTAGCGGCCGCAGCACCAGTGTGGTGGCCAGTGGCAACTTGTCCGAGCGCCTGAGCCTGCGTTACGGCGTCGGTGTGTTCGAGCCGGTCAATACCGTGGCCCTGCGTTACGCCCTGACGCGGCGCCTGTATCTGGAGGCGGCGAGCGGCCTGGCCAGCTCCCTGGACCTGTTCTACAAGCGGGATTTCTAAGCCGGTAACGGCGGCCCGCGGCGCCAAGATAAGCGTTTGCGGGCCGCCGTTACTGGCGTAGGATGATCGTTCCTGCGTGTTTTCACCCATCAAGAGAAGGATCGTTTCATGGCACAAGTAACCCTGCGCGGTAACCCGGTTGAAGTCGCTGGCCAACTGCCGCAAGCCGGTCAGCAAGCGCCGGCGTTCACCCTGGTTGGCGCTGGCCTGGCAGACGTCAGCTTGAGCAGCCTGGCGGGCAAGCGCAAAGTGCTGAACATTTTCCCGAGCGTCGACACGCCCACCTGCGCTACCTCGGTGCGCAAGTTCAACGCCGAAGCCAGCAAGCTGGCCAACACCGCTGTGCTGTGCATTTCCGCTGACCTGCCGTTCGCCCAGGCGCGCTTCTGCGGCGCCGAAGGCCTGGAGAACGTTCAGAACCTGTCGACCATGCGCGGCGCCGAGTTCCTCAAGGACTACGGCGTGGCCCTGAGCTCCGGCCCGCTGGCCGGCGTTGCCGCCCGCGCCGTGGTGGTGCTGGACGAGAACGACAAGGTGCTGCACAGCGAGCTGGTCGGCGAAATCGCTGACGAGCCGAACTACGACGCGGCCCTGGCCGTGCTCAAGTAAGCTACTCGCGCTACCCGAAACGGCCTGCCTCGCGCAGGCCGTTTTCGTTTCTGCGGCTCATTGGTTCAACGCCGCGCTGACCAGCCGGCGCAGGCGGTTGGCTACTGGCGACAGTTCGCGGTTTTTGACCAGCAACAGGTAGTAGGGCGACATCTCGATGGTCACGTTCAGCGGCAGTACCTTGAGCTTGGCGCCGACCTGGTCGCCGAGCAGCAGGTCCGGCACTTCGCTGGCCAGCGGCGCGATGGCCGAGGACGACACCAGGATGGCGATCATCGCCAGGAGCGAGGTGGTGTTGGTGATGTTGGTCGGCAGCGGGGCGCCGGCGCTGAGAAAGGCGGTTTCCACCGCCTCGCGGATCGGCGCGCGGTGGCTCTGCATCACCCATTCGTAGGGCGACAGGTCGCGTAGCGTCACCTGGTCGACGTTGGCCAGCGGATGATCCTGACGCACGATTAGCTTCAGGGTCTCGGTACGCGCGGGGTAGATCTCGAAGCCCGCCGGGTTGACGCCGCGGGGCAGGCGGGCCAGCACAAAGTCGTTCTTGCCGGCAGCGAGGTCGTGCACCAGTTCGTCGCTGGCGGCCACGTTGACGTGCACATCGGCACGCGGCGAGATGGCCTTGAGCTGGCGAATCGCCGGAATCACGAAGCCCACAGCCGCGCCGGTGACGGCGCCGACCGTGGTCATGCCGCCTTCGCCGCGTTTGAGTTCCTCGACGTCCTGGGCCAGGTCGCGCAGTTCCACCAGCATGTTGTGCGCGCGACGGGCCAGGGCGCGGCCGATCAGCGTCGGCAGCATGCCCTTGGCGTGGCGCTCGAACAGACGCGCGCCGAGGGTGTGCTCGATGTCCGCCAGCATGCGTGAGGCGGCCGGCTGGGTGACGGTCAGCTCGTCAGCAGCGAGGCCGAGCTGGCCGTGCTCGGCGATGGCGGCGATCAGGCGTAGCTGGGGGATCTTCAGGTGGCGGGCGATGCCGATGTCCATGATGGCGCTCGTTATTGTGGTTATGAGGGCGTAAAGGAGTGTGCGCCTCAAGCTCTGGGCTGTCGATCAGCCGCATACCATTATTGGTATGCGCTTGCGCAAAATATGAATTTGCTTGATATGGGGTGCGCTTCTATCGTCAGGTCTGCTTTGAGCTCTTCGTTGACCGAACAACAATAATCGCGATGTCGCGCGTTCCTGAGCGCGCCAGGCGTCGCCAGGAGAAGCTGAATGAACACAGTCCGTAAACTCTTGGCCGCCATGGCCATGGGCGCCACCTTGGTCAGTGCCGCATCCGTCGGCGCGGCCGAAAAGGGCTTCGTCGGTATCGCCATGCCGACCAAGTCGTCCGCGCGCTGGATCGACGACGGCAACAACATGGTCAAGCAGCTGGAGAAAGCCGGCTACAAGGCCGACCTGCAGTACGCCGAAGACGACATTCCCACCCAGGTCTCGCAGATCGAAAACATGATGGTCAAGGGCGTCAACGTCCTGGTCATCGCCGCCATCGATGGCACCACCCTGACCAACGCCCTGGAAAACGCCAACGCCGCCGACATCAAGGTGATCGCCTACGACCGCCTGATCCGCGACAGCGAATACGTCGACTACTACGCCACCTTCGACAACACCAAGGTCGGCGTGCTGCAGGCCGAATCTCTGGTCAAGGGCATGCAGGCGCGTGGCAAGGGCCCCTACAACGTCGAACTGTTCGGTGGCTCGCCCGACGACAACAACGCCTACTTCTTCTACAACGGCGCCATGTCGGTGCTGCAGCCGCTGATCGACAAGGGTGAGATCAAGATCCTCTCCGGGCAGACCGGCATGGGCAAGGTCGGCACCCTGCGCTGGGATGGCGCCACCGCCCAGGCGCGCATGGATAACCTGCTGTCCGCCAACTACACCAAGGAGCGCCTCGACGGCGTTCTGTCGCCCTATGACGGCATCTCCATCGGTGTGCTGTCGTCCCTGAAGGGCGTCGGTTACGGCTCCGGCGACATGCCGATGCCGATCGTCACCGGCCAGGATTCGGAAGTGCCGTCGGTGAAGTCGATCCTCGCCGGCGAGCAGTATTCGTCGATCTTCAAGGACACCCGCCAGCTCGCCGAAGTGACCGTCGGCATGGTCAAGGCGCTGCTCGAAGGCAGCGAGCCACAGATCAACGACACCAAGACCTACGACAACGGCAAGAAGGTCGTACCGGCCTACCTGCTGCAGCCGGTCACGGTCGACAAGAGCAACTGGGAAAAGGTGCTGATCGACAGCGGTTACTACACCAAGGACCAGGTCCAGTAAGCACGACCCCGCCGGCAGCATGGCCTGCTGCCGGCTCTCTACCTTTTCGTTTACCTGAGCATGGCGCGCCCGCTGCGGTTGGCGCGTGCCTTGCCGACGGATAAAGCCATGCAGCAAGACATCATTCTGGAAATGCGCGGCATCACCAAGACGTTCCCGGGCGTGAAGGCGCTCAACGACGTCAACCTGAAGGTGCGCCGTGGCGAAATCCACGCCCTGTGCGGCGAGAATGGCGCCGGCAAATCGACCCTGATGAAGGTGCTCAGCGGCGTCTACCCGCACGGCAGCTACGATGGCGAGATCGTCTACGAAGGCAAGCCGCTGGCCTTCAGCGGCATTCGCGACAGCGAGCGCGAAGGCATCATCATCATTCACCAGGAGCTGGCGCTGGTGCCGCTGCTGTCCATCGCCGAGAACCTGTTTCTCGGCAACGAGATCGCCAGCAACGGGGTGATCGACTGGCCGGAAGTGTACCGGCGCACCGAGACGTTGCTGCGCAAGGTCGGCCTCGACGAGGTGGCCACCACGCCGGTGGAGAAGCTCGGCGTCGGCAAGCAGCAGTTGGTGGAAATCGCCAAGGCGCTGGCCAAGGACGTCAAGCTCCTGATCCTCGACGAGCCCACCGCGGCGCTGCAGGAAAACGACAGCCAGAAGCTGCTCGACCTGCTGTTGGAGTTCCGCGCCCAGGGCATTTCCTCGATTCTAATTTCCCACAAGCTCAACGAAGTCAGCCGCGTCGCCGACAGCATCACGGTGCTGCGCGATGGCGCCTCGGTGAGCAGCATGGATTGCCACACCGAGGTGGTCAGCGAGGAAACCATCATCCGCGGCATGGTCGGTCGCGACATGGAGAACCGCTACCCGGATCGCACGCCACAGATCGGCGAGACGCTGCTGGAGATCCGCGACTGGAACGTCTGGCACCCGGAGTCGACCTCGCGGCAGATGATCCGCAACGTCAACCTGCGCGTGGCCGCCGGCGAGGTGGTCGGCATCGCCGGCCTGATGGGGGCAGGGCGCACCGAACTGGCCATGAGCGTGTTCGGCAAGAGCTACGGGCGCAACATCTCCGGCTCCGTGCACCTGCGCGGCCAGCCGATCGACGTGTCCACCGTGCGCCGCGCCGTGGACAACGGCATCGCCTACGTCACCGAAGACCGCAAGGCCCTGGGCCTGGTGCTCGATGAAAGCATCCTGTGCAACACCACCCTGGCCAACCTGCCGGGCGTGTCCAGCCACGGGGTGATCGACGAGCACGAGGAGCGGCGCATCGCCGAACAGTATCGCGAGGCGCTGCACATCCGTACGCCGGGGGTGTTCCAGAAGGTGCTCAACCTGTCCGGCGGCAACCAGCAGAAAGTGGTGCTCAGCAAATGGCTGTTCGCCAAACCCGAGGTGCTGATTCTCGACGAGCCCACCCGCGGCATCGACGTCGGTGCCAAGTTCGAGATCTACAGCCTGATCAACCAGCTCGCCGCCGACGGCAAGGGCGTGATCATCATCTCGTCGGAGATGCCCGAGCTGCTGGGCATGTGCGACCGCATCTACGTAATGAACGGAGGCGCCTTCCTGGGCGAACTGGCGCGTGAAGAGGCGAGCCAGGAAAAGATCATGTCGATGATCGTCAAGGCGTGAGCGAGGACAACGCAATGGATACCAACAACCAACCGGGCCAAACCCAGCAGGTGGCGCGACCTTCGCTGCTGGGCCACATGAAGAGCCATATCCGCGACTACGGCATGTTGCTGACCCTGGTGGTCATCATGGCGCTGTTCGAGGTGCTCACCGACGGTACGCTGATGCGCCCGGTCAACCTCACCAACCTGCTGCTGCAGAACAGCTACATCATCATCATGGCCCTGGGCATGCTGCTGGTGATCGTCTCCGGGCACATCGACCTGTCGGTGGGCTCGGTGGTCGGCTTCGTCGGCGCCGCCGCGGCGGTGATGATGGTGCAGTGGGGCTGGTCGACCTCGCTGGTGGTGCCGGTGTGCCTGTTGATGGGTTGCCTGATCGGTGCGGCCCAGGGCTACTGGATCGCCTACTGGCAGATCCCGTCGTTCATCGTGACGCTGGCCGGCATGCTGGTGTTTCGCGGCCTGACCCTGGCGGTGCTCGACGGCCAGTCGATCGGCCCGTTCTCCAGCAGCTTCCAGCTGATGAGCAACGGCTTCATCCCGGACATCTTCGGCATCAACAAGCCGAACGTGACGGCCATCGTGCTCGGCGTGTTCGCCGCGGCGCTGATCATCTACCTGGCGCTGCGTGCCCGTCGCCGCGCCAAGCGCTACGGCATCGTCGACGAGCCGGCGCCATTCTTCGCGGTCAAGAACCTGCTGATCGCCGGCGCCATCGTCTACATCGCCTATCTGCTGGCCACCTACCGCGGCCTGCCCAACGTGCTGATCATCATGGCCATGCTGATCAGTGCCTACACCTTCCTGACCAACCGCACCACGCTGGGCCGGCGCATCTACGCCATCGGCGGCAACGTCAAGGCGGCCAAGCTCTCGGGCATCAACACCGAGCGGCTGACCTTCTTCGCCTTCGTCAACATGGGCATGCTCGCCGCCCTGGCCGGTTTGATTTTCGCTGCGCGGCTCAACACCGCCACGCCCAAGGCTGGCGTGTCGTTCGAGCTGGACGTGATCGCCGCGGTATTCATCGGCGGTGCGTCGATGTCCGGCGGCGTCGGCAAGATCATCGGTGCGGTGATCGGCGCCCTGATCATGGGCGTGATGAACAACGGCATGTCGATCCTCGGCATCGGCATCGAATGGCAACAGGTGATCAAGGGCCTGGTGCTACTGGCCGCGGTGATCTTCGATGTCGTCAACAAGAGCAAGTCCCGTTAAGCGACGCTGAGGCGCCACCCACCTATTTCCGCAGTACCGCGGGCGCCAGGCAAAGCCGGGCGCCGCGGGATGAACACGAGGTAACAGGCCATGAATAGCCACAATCAACCATCAGGCAAGGCGGTATACGCTGACCTGGCCGGGCGCACCGTGCTGATTTCCGGGGGCGCCACCGGTATCGGTCGCGCGCTGGTCACGGCGTTTGCCAAGCAGGGGGCGCGCACCGCCTTCGTCGATATCGACGACAAGCACGGCAAGGCGTTGGCCAGTGAGCTGACGGAAGCAGGGCATCAGGTGCTGTTCCTGCGCTGCGACATCACCGACGTGAAGGCCTACCAGGCCGCCATTCACAAGGTTGCCGAGCAGTTCGGGCCGATCACCGCGTTGCTCAACAACGCCGCCAACGACGTGCGCCATGCCCTGGATTCGATCAGCACCGAGCGCTTCGACGACCTGATCGCCGTCAACCTGCGTCACGCCACCTTCGCCACCCAGGCGGTGGTGCCGATGATGCGCCAGGCCGGCGGCGGCTCGATCATCAACTTCGGCTCGGTGGGCTGGATGATGGCCTCGGCCGGCTACCCGGTCTATGCCGCCAGCAAGGCCGCCACCCATGGCCTGACCCGTGGCCTGGCGCGGGATCTGGGCAAGGAGCGGATTCGCGTCAACACCCTGGTCCCCGGCTGGGTGATGACCGAGAAGCAGCTGGCCATGTGGGTCGACGAAACCGCCAAGGAACAGATTCGCCAGAACCAGTGCATGCCCGGCCAGTTACTGCCCGAGCACATCGCCGACATGGCGCTGTTTCTGGCATCCGATGCGGCGGCGATGTGCACCGCACAGAATTTCATCGTTGATGGAGGTTGGGTATGAGCACCTTCAAACCGGCGGTCTGGCCGCGCAAGCTGCGTTCCACCGAATGGTTCGGCGGCAACTCGCGGGACCACATCTACCACCGCAGCTGGATGAAGAACCAGGGCCTGCCGGCAGACCTGTTCGATGGTCGCCCGGTGATCGGCATCTGCAACACCTGGTCGCAGCTCACGCCCTGCAACGCGCACCTGCGCGACCTGGCCGAGCGGGTCAAGCACGGTATCTACGAGGCCGGCGGGCTGCCGCTGGAGTTTCCGGTGTTTTCCGCCGGGGAAAGCTCGCTGCGCCCGACGGCGATGATGTACCGCAACATGGCGGCGATGGACGTCGAAGAAGCGCTGCGTGCCAACCCGCTGGACGGCGTGGTACTGCTCGCCGGTTGCGACAAGACCACGCCGGCGCTGCTGATGGGCGCGGCCAGCGTCGACATTCCGGCCATCGTGGTGTCCGGCGGGCCGATGCTCAACGGCTGGTTCCGCGGTGAGCGGGTGGGCTCGGGCACTGCGCTGTGGCAGATGTCCGAAGACATCAAGGCCGGCAAGATGAGCCGCGAGGATTTCCTCGAGGCCGAGCAGTCGATGTCGCGCTCGCCGGGTTCCTGCAACACCATGGGCACTGCCAGCACCATGGCCAGCATGGCCGAGGCACTGGGCATGGCGCTGTCCGGCAATGCGGCGATTCCGGCCGTGGACAGCCGCCGCCGGGTGATGGCGCACCTGACCGGGCGGCGTATCGTGCAGATGGTCAAGGACGACCTGAAACCCTCCGACATCATGACCCGTCAGGCCTTCGAGAACGCCATTCGCGTCAACGGCAGCATCGGCGGCTCGACCAATGCAGTGATCCATCTGCTGGCCATCGCCGGGCGCGTCGGCGTCGATCTGACCCTGGACGACTGGGATCGACTGGGCCAGGACATCCCGACCATCGTCAACCTGATGCCGTCGGGCAAGTACCTGATGGAAGAGTTCTTCTACGCCGGCGGCCTGCCGGTGGTGATCCGCATGCTCGGCGAGGGTGGCAAGCTGCACAAGGGCGCGCTGACCGTTTCCGGGGAAACCATCTGGGAGGAGGTCAAGGGCGTTCGCAACTGGAACGAGGACGTCATCCGCCCGGTGGACAAGGCGCTCACCGCCAAGGGTGGCATCGCCGTGCTGCGTGGCAACCTGGCGCCGCGCGGTGCGGTGCTCAAACCCTCGGCTGCCTCGAAGCACCTGATGCAGCACCGTGGCCGCGCCGTGGTGTTCGAGGATATCGATGACTACAAGGCGAAGATCAACGACGAGAACCTGGATATCGACGAACACTGCGTCATGGTGCTAAAGAACTGCGGCCCGCGCGGTTATCCGGGCATGGCGGAGGTGGGCAACATGGGCCTGCCGCCCAAGGTGCTGCGCAAGGGCATCACCGACATGGTGCGCATTTCCGATGCGCGCATGTCCGGCACCGCCTACGGCACCGTGGTGCTGCACACCACGCCGGAAGCGGCGGCAGGTGGCCCGCTGGCGGTGGTGCGCGATGGCGACATGATCGAGCTCGACGTCGAAGCACGGCGCATACATCTCGACATCCCCGATGAAGAGCTGCGCCAGCGCCTGGCCGAGTGGCAGTCCACCGTCGAGGCACCGACCAGCGGCTACATCAAGCTGTTCCACGATCACGTGCAGGGCGCCGATAGCGGCGCGGACTTCGACTTCCTCAAGGGCTGCCGCGGTGCCGGCATTCCCAAAGACAGTCATTGAAAGCACAGCCATTGAGCAGGAGAGGGCGGCGCACATGAGCGAGGTCAGCTGGATCGCCGTCGACTGGGGCACCACGCAGTTGCGCGCCTGGGCGCTGGCCGCAGGCGGCGAGGTGCTGCATCGCGCCGCGTCGACGCGCGGCATGGGCAGCCTGGCGGTGGATCAGTTCGAGGCGGCGCTGCTCGAGCTGATCGACGGCTGGCTACCGTTCGACCGCATCACCGAGGTGGTCGCCTGCGGCATGGTCGGCGCGCGCCAGGGCTGGCGCGAAGCACCCTATGCCGAGGTGCCTTGCGCGCCCCAGACGATGGTGCGGGTGATCAGGCCCGAGGTGAGCGATGCACGCATGCGCGTGTCGATCATCCCCGGGTTGTGCCAGCGTTCGCCGGCGGACGTAATGCGCGGCGAAGAGACCCAGATCGCTGGCCTGCTGGCCGAATGGCCGGACTATCACGGTCTGGTTTGCCTGCCCGGCACCCACAGCAAGTGGGCTGAAGTGCGCGACGGTCAGGTACTCCGTTTCCAGACCTTAATGACCGGCGAGCTGTTCGCGCTGCTCAGCGGCCAGTCGGTGCTGCGCCATGGCATGCAGGGCGACGGGCCGCTGGATCTGCCGGCCTTCGAAGAGGGCCTGCGCGCCGCCACCGAGCGCCCGCTGCTGGGCGCCTTGTTCGGCCTGCGTGCCGAAGGCCTGCTCGAGGGCCTGGCCCCGACTGCGGCCTGGGCACGCCTGTCGGGATTGCTGATCGGCCAGGAGCTGACAGGATTGCCTGAACGCTGGCAGGGCCTGCCGGTCTGTGTAATCGGTGATGGCGAAGCGGCCGAGCGCTATCGCCTTGCACTGGCGACCCTGAACATCGCGGCCCGGACCCTGGGCGCCGAACAGGTCACCCTGGCCGGCCTGGCGGCCGCCTACCAGCACATTCGAGGAGGCATCTAGACATGGCTGCGAATCCCCACGGCAGCACCGCCGCGCGTATCGCCGATCCACGGGCCTGCACCCTGGGCGAGGGCGTGTTCTGGCACCCGCAGCGCGAGCAGCTGTTCTGGTTCGATATCCTTGGCCGGCGCCTGCTCAGCCAGCACGACGGTCAGCCCGTGGAATGGACGCTCGACGAGCGCGCCTCGGCCGCCGGCTGGGTCGACGGTGATCGCCTGCTGATGGCCAGTGAAAGTGCCGTGTCGATCTTCGATTTGCGCAGCGGCGCGCGCGAGCCGATCTGCGCCCTGGAGGCGGACAATCCGCTGACCCGTTCCAATGATGGCCGCGCCGACCCCTGGGGCGGCTTCTGGATCGGCACCATGGGCCTCGAGGCCCAACCTCAGGCGGGCGCCATCTACCGCTATTATCGAGGCGAAGTGCGCCGGCTGTTCGCCGACATCACCATCACCAACGCCATCTGTTTTTCGCCGGATCGGCGCTTCGCCTATTTCGCCGACACGGCCCGTCAGCAGATCTGGCGCCAGCCGCTGGACGAATTGCACGGCTGGCCGAGCGGCGAGGCGCAACCCTTCATCGACGCTCGCGTGGCCAACCTGAATCCCGATGGTGCCGTGGTGGACACCCAGGGTCGGCTGTGGAGCGCGCAGTGGGGGGCTTCGCGGGTGGCCTGTTACGACAGCAATGGCCAGTTCCTGCAGGCCGTGGCGTTTCCCGCCTCGCAGATATCGTGTCCGGCATTCGGCGGGCCCGATCTGTCGACGCTGTTCGCCACCTCGGCGCGTGATGGCCTGGAGGATGGCCAGCTCGCCGCCGAACCCCATGCCGGCAAGCTGTTCGCCACTGACGTACCGGCTCAGGGGCAGGCTGAACATCAGGTGGTTCTCTAATAAGCTCTTCATGATCCTTGAGACCAGGTTCGTCGACTTTGGCAGCTAACTGGGGCGGACTCAACCGGTCGACGCAACGTGCTGATTAAAACACTCGGCCGGAGT
>CBIFVM010000030.1:0-48998 GCA_966186235.1 uncultured Pseudomonas sp. | reverse complement strand
GCCGGACTATTAGCGACCATAATGTGTCAACCATGTCCCCGCACATGCGTCCACTATGTCTCCGGTCCGTACAGCATCGCCCCAAAAGAAACCAAAAGGTCTAGCCCGACATACGGCCCCAGCTTCGCTGGGGTTCCCTCGCTTCATCGTTGTTCCGAGGGCCCGCCGCGAAGGGCCATCCCTGGCCCATCGCGGCTCTCGCGGCATCCATGCCGCTCAACCCTCTCCAGAAAGATTACGCTCGGCCTCCTGAAGGGGCGATTGGTGTCGCCTGCAAATTTTGTGGCATGAGGAGCACCAAAAAGCAAAGCGGCCGAGCGGCCGCTAACGCTACTTTGCAGCCCCCGTCGATGAATCCGAACGCAGCGACGAAGCCGTCTCTCAGAAACGCTGGGTAAGGGTCGCCGTCACTGTACGTTCCTCGCCCAGATAGCACGCCACAGCCGAGTAGCAGGACGCCACGTAGTACTCGTCGGTGAGGTTGTTGGCGGTGAGTTGCAACGACGTTCCCTTCAAGCCAACCTGGCTCAGGTCATAACCAACCGACGCATCGAACAGCGTGTAGGACGGCACGTCGAAGTCGTTCAGCTCGCTGCCCTCGCTCTGGCCGACATAGCGCGCGCCGGCACCGACGGTCAGGCCGGCCAGTGCGCCGGCGCTGAAGCGGTAATCGGCCCATAGGCTGGCCATGCGCTCCGGCGTCTGCGGCGGCGTATTGCCCTTGGCGTCCACCACGGCGGCACCATCGTTGACGAAGTAGGACTTGCTGTAGGAAACGTCCGCGTAGGTGTAGCTGGCGATCAGTTGCAGGTTGTCGACCGGCTTGAAGCGCGCCTCCAGTTCGACGCCACGTGACCGGATGCCACCCACGCCCTTGTAGAAGCTGTCGGTGACCAGGCTGTTTTCCTTGGCGTACAGGTTCTCCATTTCCAGGTTGAAGAACGACAGGGTGTACAGATCGTCCGTGCCCGGCGGCTGGAACTTGAGGCCGGCTTCCCACTGCTCGCCGGTGGTCGGGTCGAGGATCTGCGCGCCGCTGGAGTAATTGGAGGTCGGGTTGAACGAGGTCGAATAGCTGACATAGGGCGAGAGGCCGTTGTCGAACGCATAGAGCACGCCGACATGGCCGCTGAGCTTCTCGCCCTGGTTGGCGTCTTTGCCGCTGATCTCGTCATCGATGGATACGTCGTACCAGTCCTGGCGCAGGCCGAAGGACAGGTTCCAGTTGTCGATCTCGACCAGGTCCTGCAGGTACAGGCCGGTCTGCTTCTGCCGCCGCAGGGCATCGTTGATCGAACGCAGGGCCGTCAGGTCACCGTAATCCTGCACCGGGTCGAATACGTCGATGGGTGCGCCTGCGGTATCGCTCTGGGCGGCGATCTTGTTCTTCGAGTACTGATAATCCAGGCCGAGCACCAGGGTGTGCTGGGCTGCGCTGGTGGCGAAATCGGCCTGCAGCATGTTGTCGACGATCCAGGCGTGCAATTGCTCCTGGCCACCGCTGTAGCCACGGCGCAGCTGATTACCACTGAGGTAACCGGAACCCCAGACCTGGCTGTTCGACACCCGCGCATCCAGGTAACGGAAGTTCTGCCGCGCGCTCCAGGTATCGTTGAAGCGGTGCTCCAGCTCGTAGCCAAGCATCTGCTGGGTGCGGGTGAATTCCTCGAGGGCCGGGTCACCCTCGAAGAAGCTGCTCGAGATGCGCCGTCCATCACGTTTATGCACGGTGCCGGACGCCGGCAGGCTGCCGTGATAGCCACCGTTGGGGTCGTCCTGCAGGTAGGCGTAGAGCGTCATGAAGGTGTCGTCACTGAGGTTCAGCGCCAGGCTGGGCATCAGCGCATAGCGCGTCTCGGTGACGTGATCGGCCTGGGCATCGGCGTCCTTGGCCAGACCGACCACCCGGTAGGCGACGTTCTCGTTCAAGGGCCCGGTGACGTCGAAGCCCAGAGACTTGCGGGCGTTGTTGCCGTAAGACAGGTCCACCCGGCCGGACTGGGTGAACTCCGGTCGCTTGGTGCTGATGGCCGCCAGGCCGCCCGGGTTGCTGCGCCCGTAGAGCACCGAAGAAGGTCCCTTGAGAATGTCGATGCGCTCGATGAAGTACGGGTCGATCTGCAGGCTGCTGTAGGAGCCCGGATCCCCCATGGACTTGAGGCCATCGATGGTGATGTTGTCCACCGAGCCGTCGTTGATGCCGCGAATCGCCAGGTAGTCGTAACGGTGGGTGTTGCCATAGGGGTTGGTCAGCACACCCGGGCTGTAGCGCATGGCATCGGCAGCAGTGAGCGCGCCCTGGCGCTCGATCTGCTCGCGGGTGACCACCGATACGCTCTGCGCGGTTTGTGCCAGCGCCTTGCTGGTCTTGGTCGACACGCTGCTGTGGGTGGCGTTGTAGCCATCCATGCTGCCCAGCGCATTACCCAGCGCGAAGGCGCGCACATCGGTGCTGTCCAGCTCCAGCGAAGCGCTGCCGGTTGGCGCCGCGGCGTCCAGGGAGTAGCCGCCGCTACCATCGGCGACGACCCGCAGGCCGCTACCCTGCAGCAGCCGCGCGAAGGCATCGTCGACACCCGCCTCGCCCTGCAGACCCGGGCTCTGCTTGCCGGCAGTCAGCCGCGCATCGACCGACAGCAGCACGCCCGCCTCCGCCGCGAAACGGCTCAGCGCCGCCGACAGCGGCCCAGCCGGAATCTGGTAGCTGCGCGTCACCTGCTGATGGCTGCCGGCATCAATGGCCTGGGCCTGCACTAACAGCGGCGAACAGGCCGCCAGGGCCAGGGTAGCCAGGCGGATCGAACGGCGCAGAGCAAGGGGCGAAAAGCAGAGCGGTGACGACATGCAGCAGTCCTCGAGACATCGCCCGCGCAGGGTGCGCAAGGGCCGGATGCACTGAGGCCAAGCGAGATCGAAAAAGGGGAACCGCCTTCGCAAGAATAATTTCACCGGCAGGCCATCAGCCGGTCAGCGGCTCTACCGTCACCCACCAGGGCAACCGCCGATTGACACGGATCGGCAGGCTGCCGGCCAGGGCGTCGAGAATGCGCCTCGTGTCGCCCAGCGGATAGGCGCCGACCAGGCGCAGGTCAGCCACCCGCGGGTCGCAGCCCAGGTAACCGGGCACATAGTCGGCCAGCTCGGCGATGAAATCGCCCAGGCGCCGGTCATTGGCCAGCAACACGCCGCGGCTCCAGGCCTGGCGCGCCGGGTCCGCGGGCTCGCTGGCCGAGATACCGCTGGCACTGAAGCGCACCTGCTGGCCGGCCTGCAACACCTGGGCGGCGCGTGCCGGCGACGGCTCGATACGCACGGCCCCGGCGAACACGCTGAGTTGGGTGAAATCCTCGCCTTCGCGCACGCTGAACCGGGTGCCGAGGGCCTGCAGCCGCC
Organism: uncultured Pseudomonas sp.; assembly: GCA_966186235.1. Lineage (GTDB taxonomy): Bacteria > Pseudomonadota > Gammaproteobacteria > Pseudomonadales > Pseudomonadaceae > Aquipseudomonas. Next base: position 45,605 of record CBIFVM010000030.1, on the reverse strand, counting down.
CGTGCCGGGTATCGAGCAGCAGCGGGCGCGGGTCCTTGGCGGTGTCGAGCAGCACCTCGCCCTGCAGCAATCGCAACAAGCGGGTCGAGGCGCTGTAATCGATGTCCACGGCGGTGCGACTGCCCAGCCAGAGGTGGCTGCCATCGGCCAGGCGCAGATCCCGGATTTCCCCGGTGCCGGTACGCTCGCTGGCCAACCAGCTGCGCCAGGGCCGGCCCTGCCCCGCAGCCGCCAACAACCCTGCTCCACCCAGCACGGCGAACAGCCCGAGCACCTGCCGCCGACTGCGTGCAGAGCTGCGCAAGGCCTGGGCCGCGGCGCGGCGGTGGGTGTCGGCAGGCAGCCTGGCGAACTGGCTGCTGATCGCCTCGACCCGCTGCCAGGCCGCCGCATGTTCGGGCCGAGCCGCCAGCCATTGCTGCCAGGCACGCTGCTGCTGGGCGCTGACCGGCGGATCGGCCAGCACCGCGAACCACTCGGCAGCCTGCTGCAAGGCAGCGTGATCGGGCGCCACGGCTCAACCCTCGGCCAACAGCAGGCACTGCAGCATGGCCTGGGCCATGTACTTCTTGACCATGCGCTCGGACACCTGCAAGCGCGTGGCGATGGCCGCGTAGGTCAGCCCGTCAAGCTGGGAAAGCAGGAACGCCTCGCGCACCTTGGCAGGCAGGCGCAGCAACATGGCATCGATGGCCAACAGGGTTTCGATGATCAGCTCGGTGGTTTCCGGCGACGGTGCGTGCGGCTCCGGCTGCATCGCCAGGGCTTCGAGGTAGGCGCGTTCGATCGCCTGGCGACGCCAGTGGTTGACCAGCAGCGAATGGGCGATGGTCGACAGATAAGCCCGCGGCTCACGCAGTGACGGCACTTCGCGGTGCTTGGCCAGCAGGCGCACGAAGGTGTCCTGGGCCAGATCCGCGGCGTTTTCCGCGCAGCCCATGCGCTTGCGCAGCCAACCGTTCAGCCAGCCGCTGTGCTCGAGATACAGCTGCTGCAAGGACTGTTGGGAGGAAACGAACGACATCGAGCACACCATCACCGTGCGGGGATAATGCACGAATGGTAATGCTTCTCAGAAACAAATTACAGGTATTCCTAACTCTGCCAGCGTGGCGCTCTGGCACCAATCAGAGGCTGATCGGCCGGCGGCCTGCCAGGGCGTGGGCCAGAGTGCCGCCATCGACCAGCTCCAGCTCGCCACCCAGCGGCATGCCGTGGGCGATGCGCGAGGCGACCATGCCTTTGCCGGCCAGCAGCTGGGCGATGTAGTGCGCAGTCGCTTCGCCTTCCACCGTCGGGTTGGTGGCCAGGATCACTTCGCTGAACTGCCCCGCCTCGATACGCGCCAGCAGTTCGGGAATGCCGATAGCCTCCGGCCCCAGACCGTCGAGAGGCGACAGGTGGCCCTTGAGCACGAAGTAACGCCCACGAAAGCCGGTGTGCTCGACGGCATACACATCCATCGGCCCCTCCACCACGCAGAGCAGGCTGTCGTCGCGGCGCGGGTCTTCACAAATCTGGCAAAGCTCGCTCTCGCTCAGGCTGCGGCACGACTTGCAGTAACCCACGCCCTCCATCGCCTGGCTCAGTGCCTGGGCCAGCCGCTGAGCACCATTGCGGTCGCGCTCGAGCAGTTGCAGCGCCATGCGCTGGGCAGTCTTCTGGCCGACACCGGGCAGGATGCGCAGCGATTCGATCAGTTGGCGGATCAGGGGGCTGAAGCTCATGGGGCAAGTGCTCGAAGAGGATGAAGCGAAAAGGTGCAAGCGTAATGCGTAAGCATGGGCCAGGCCGCGTAGATGAAACCCATCGATCACCGATGGGGTGCACCTGTCTTACCGCTGGCCCAGCGAATTGCGGTGGCGATCAGACGGCGTACAGGGCAAGGCGCTGGCGGGCGAGGAACCGCAGTGTGCTACTGCACATGAGGATTCCGAGCCCGACGGCAACGCAGCCAAGTGCGTCGGCTGGACGGCACGAGCCAATCAGAACGGCATTTTGAAGCCGGGCGGCAATTGCATGCCAGAGGTCATGCCGGACATCTTGTCCTGGCTGTTGGCTTCGATCTTGCGCACGGCGTCATTGACGGCGGCGGCGATCAGGTCTTCGAGGATTTCCTTGTCTTCCTGCATCAGGCTGTCGTCGAGGCTGACGCGCTTGACGTCGTGGCGACCGGTCATCACCACGCTGACCAGGCCGGCACCGGACTGGCCGGTAACCTCGGCGTTGGCCAACTCTTCCTGCATCTTCTGCATCTTTTCCTGCATCTGCTGCGCCTGCTTCATCAGGCCGGCCATGCCACCTTTCATCATGATGTTGTCCTCGGTAGTCAGGGATTAACGACGTTATCGACGGGTTCGATACTGCCCGCGCGCACGGAGGCGGCGAACTGGGAAATCATTTGCTGCACCAGCGGATCGTTCTGGATCGAGGCCTCGGCTTCACGCTGACGATTGGCGCGCTTGCGGGCGGCGGCCTGGGCCGGGGTTTCCTGCTCGGGCTTGATCAGTTCGATGCTCAGCTGCATCTCGCGGCCATGGTAGGCGTTGAGGGCATCGTTCAGGCGGCGCTGCTGGGTGGCGTTGAACAGTGCACTGTGGCCGGGGTCCAGGTGCAAGAGCCACTTGTCGCCTTCGGCGGCGATCAGCGTGCAGTTGGCGGCGATGCTGCCGGTCATGCCGCTCAGGCCGAGCTTGGGGAACAGCTCGAGCCATTCCGCGGCCAGGCCGGTGGCGGGCATCGCCGCCGGCTCCGGCTCGGCCTGGGGCTGATCGCCTCCGAGCGCATCGGCGAAATCGTAATCCAGGTTGTCGACGTCCATCGACACGTAGTCGTAGTCGCCAGGTGGCGGCTCGTCATCGCTGTCCGGCGGATTGAGGTCGCTGGTGTCGATCACCGGCACCTCGGCCAACTCCGGAACAGGAAGCTCGGCGGCAGGTTCAGGCTGCGGCTTTACGGCGACTGGCGGTTGTGGCGCAGGCGCTGCGACCACCGGCTCCAAGGACGGCGCAGGTGCTTCGCTGACCACGGGCGCGGCAGGCTCGATTTCGGCCGGCATCTCTTCCCAGGGTGGCGTGACGCTTGGCGCCTGCGCAACGGCTGGCGTCACCGCGGGTGCGACGACCGCAGGTGCCGGCTGCGCAGCAGGCGGCTCGACGGCGGCCGGCGCCGGCTGGCTGGGCACTGCGGGCTGGCTTGGCGCGGCGGGCGCCTGGGGTGCAGCGCTGGCAACGGCTGGCGACGCAGCAGGCGCTGCGTCGGCCACCGGGGTTACCTGGGGATCAACCTTGGCCTGGCTGATCCCCAGTGGCTTTAGCGCCACCTTCGGGGCATCGCCCTCGCCTGCCGGCCTGAAGGCCAGCATGCGCAACAGCACCATCTCGAAACCGCTGCGCGGATCCGGCGCCAAGGGCAGATCGCGACGGCCGATCAGGCCCATCTGGTAATAGAACTGCACGTCTTCGGCCGGTAGCGCCTGGGCCAGTTGCAGAACCCGCTCGCGGTCGCCCTGGCCGTTGTCCACCGCATCGGGCAGCGCCTGGGCAATGGCCACGCGGTGCAGCACGTTGAGCATCTCGGCCAGCACGCCGCTCCAGTCCGGGCCCTGCTCGGCGAGCTGGCGCACCGCTTCGATCAGGCCGCGGGCGTCGCCTTCGATCAGCGCATGCAGCACGCTGTACACCTGGCCATGGTCGAGGGTGCCGAGCATGGAGCGCACGTCAGCCGCCAGCACCTTGCCCTCGCCAAAGGCGATGGCCTGGTCGGTGAGGCTCATGGCATCACGCATCGAACCGTCGGCGGCGCGGCCGAGCAGCCACAGGGCATCGTCCTCGAAAGGAATGTTCTCGGCACCCAGTACGTGGCTCAGGTGCTCGACCACCCGCTCGGGCGGCATGTTCTTCAGGGAGAACTGCAGGCAGCGCGACAGCACGGTGACCGGCAGCTTCTGCGGGTCGGTGGTGGCGAGCAGGAACTTGACGTGGGGCGGCGGCTCTTCGAGCGTCTTGAGCAGCGCGTTGAAGGAGCTGGTGGACAGCATGTGCACTTCGTCGATCAGGTAGACCTTGAAGCGCCCACGGCTGGGCGAGTACTGCACGTTGTCGAGCAGCTCGCGGGTGTCTTCCACCTTGGTGCGGCTGGCGGCGTCCACTTCGATGAGGTCGACGAAACGACCCTCGTCGATCTCCCGGCACACCGAACAGGTGCCGCAGGGCGTGGAGCTGATACCGGTTTCACAGTTCAGGCACTTGGCGATGATGCGCGCGATGGTGGTCTTGCCCACCCCGCGGGTGCCGGTGAACAGATAGGCATGGTGCAGACGCTGGCTGTCGAGTGCGTTGATCAGCGCTTTCAGCACATGGGTCTGCCCGACCATCTCGCGAAAGGAACGCGGGCGCCATTTGCGTGCAAGGACCTGATAACTCATTGAAAACCGTCGCCAGAGGAAAGCAAAAGAGCGCTAATGCTAGCTCAAATCGACCAGCCAGTGCGACGCCGATCAGCGGCCACGAAAAGATGAAAATGACGCTGGCTATTTTTTATACAGCCGCGTATGATCCGCCCCGTTCGTACCACGCTGCAAGTCATCCGGCCCCTGGGCCTTCCTGATGGTTTCCTGGCAATCGGCATCCAATCGATGCACGCATCTCTGCCATGACCCTTCCGCTGACTGATCTGGCCGTCTCGCTCATGCGCTGACCTCGCCAGTCTTCCGAAGTACAGACCCGCTACAGCAAGCCGCTAGAGAAGCCTCTGCGTTGCCATCGTTGCGTTGAAACCAGGCTCGTCGAAATGCTCGTTTACAGCTCGTGAACGGCGCTATTTCGCCTGCCTTCGCCTCGCACTGACGGCCTCGCCTCAGCTCCCAAATGGCCCGCTGGTTCACCCTATATAGGTTGAACTTAAAAGCGCGCAGCTCGCTCCGATAACCAATCCCGTTGGCATGAGCCAATGACCGGAGCCCTATTTTTATGGCGCGATCATGCGCCTGCAGTACAGGAACACCCGAATATGAATACCAATCAACAAATCCAGACCGCTATCCATACCCTTTCCAACGCATTCGCCCCGCTGGCCTGCCATATCCTGGCGGCACGCAAAGGCAGCTTCAGCTTCACCGTGGTCGACCACACCGGTGTGGCTCAGCATACCCAGCGCCTCTACCCCGGCCAGTACGGCGCCGACACGCTGCCAGGCGTGATCGAGCGTACGCGCAAGGCGCTGCGTCGCTGAACATCGAAACAAATGCGAAATTCATCACTATAAGGGAGCGAAAAAGCAGCCATCGTCGAACTAAATGATTTTCAGTCACTCATAGGGGTTCCTACGTAAACTGGAGTTCGTCAATGGAAAATGGTCATCGACAGCTTGTCGAGAAGCTATTCGCCCCACTACGTGCCACCTTCAGTCGGCCTCGCCCGGACGGTAGCATCGTTCTTTCCCTGATCGATGAAGCGGACACCACCGCCTACAGCCGGGTCTTGCAGAAACTGCAGATCAACGATTCGAACGCATTCGCTCAGAGCCTCGAAGACATCCGCCTGGAGCTGGCCGTCAGAGCCGGCAACATTCCGGCGGAGATGCGCAAGGTGCTCAAGGAGCAGGACAGCGTCATCAGCTACCACCACGCCTGATAGCTGGTCCAACCGAAGCCCCGCTGCCCACACGGCGCGGGGCTTCGTCGTTTGTGCTGCTAGCTGGCCGTGAAGCGGTAATGGCCGGTGATGGGAAAGCGGAACAGGATGGCCTCTTCCCGCGTACCGGCACCGATGTTGTGCAGAATCAGCGGCTCGCCCGTCGCCGACAGGCGATCGGACACGATGCCGATGTGGGTCTGCCCGCGCCCCAGATCCCAGGTGACGATATCCCCGGCTCGATAAGCGCCGGCCTCGCGCGTGACTGCCAGCGCCATCCCCTGGCGCCGGAACCAGGTCATCAGATTGGGCACGCGGCGGTGGTCGATGTTGCGATCCGGGCGCTTGAGCCCCCACTGTTTCGGGTATGCCGAGAAATTCGCTGCCATATCCTCGTGCACTGCCTTCTGCAGATCCAGGCCCTGCAAGCGCAAGGCCCGGATGACCACGTCGGTGCACACCCCGGTTTGCATCGGCACGTCTCCACCGGGATAGCTGATGCGCCGGTAGGCGGGATCGTATGAGAGGGTCACGCCGACCTGCTCGCGTGCCCCGCTCACCAATTCGGCCGGCTCGATGGCTGCTGCCACCTGCAGGCTCAGCAGGCAGCCCAACAGCAATAATCCCGTTTTCAGCACGCATCGCCTCCTTTCATGGCCAAACCGTTCGACGGAGTCTCTTCTTTATCCGGTAATTTTTTGCGACAGTATGGCTGGGCACGGTTGAAGCCATAGTGGGATGCCCCCATCACTAATGAAGTCGTCGCCTTCGGCAATGCGCCCCACCTGATGAGGAGACCATGATGAGCAGCACTGACAAGCAGCAAGCACCGCAGTCCGATACGTCCTGTGAGCTCGCCCATGGCGCGCTCATCGACCCCAATGGTCGGGAAATTCCGATTACCGAAAGCATGATCCAGCAAGCATGCAGCGAGCTCGACAAGGCCGCCGCAGCCAGCCAGCAGGACACCGCCGGCTGACACTGCGCACGCCTCGCTATTTCACGTTGATCACGCGCGCGCCCAGCGCGCTGATCAGCGCCCCCAGCGGCTCGTCCACGCCGCGCAGCTCGACCTCCAGCCCTTCTATCTCACGCCGCATCGGATAGCGCTTGCGCAGCAAGTCGAAGCCGGCCCTGCGCGCCTGCTCGTCCACCACCAGGCTGCGGCGCAAATCGGCATCGTCACGGCGCGGGTCGTAGATCGCCCGGCACACCGTCGCCAGCGCCCAGGCGGGGTCGCTGCCCGCGGCGATGCTCAGGCGCGGCAGCCAGCGTGGCGGCGTCAGGGCGACCAGCGAGATGTCTGGCGCAAGCCCCTGATGACAGCAGAACGCCTGGTAGATCTGCGCGGTACCGCGCAGTTTGCCATCCAGGCTGTAGCCGGCGATGTGCGGCGTGGCGATATGGCACAGCGCAGCCAGTTCGAGATCGACCAGCGGCTCGCCTTCCCAGACGTCCAGCACCACGTGAAGATCGGCACCACTCTGCAAATGCGCACGTAGCGCCGCGGTATCGAGCACCGCCCCGCGGCTGGCATTGATCAACCAAGTGCCCGGGCGTAGCCGCTCCAGCACCTCGGTGTCGATCAGGTGGCGGGTGGCGAACTCGCCGCCACGGGTCAGCGGCGTGTGCAGGCTGATCACGTCGCACTGCTCGACGATCTGCTGCAGGCTCACATAATCGCCGCCTTCGCTGCGCTGCCGGGGCGGATCGCACACCAGCACCCGCCACCCCAGGGCGCGCAGCACCCTGATCAGTCGCTCGCCCACCTGCCCGGCACCGACCACGCCGTAGGTGCGCTGCGGCAGATCGGCGCCCAGGCGCTCGCCGAGCACCAGCAGGCTGCCCAGCACGTAGTCGACCACCCCACGGGCGTTGCAGCCCGGCGCGCTGCTCCAGGCGATACCGGCGTCGCTGAAGTAGTCGAGATCCAAGTGATCGGTGCCGATGGTGCAGGTACCGACGAAACGCACCGGGCTGTCCTGCAGCAGCGCGCGGTCGACGGGCGTGACCGAACGCACCAGCAGCAACTCGGCATCGGCGACCGCCGCACGGTCGATGGCGCGACCAGGCAAGCGATGAATCTCGCCGAAACCGGCGAAGAATTCGTCGAGCAGGGGAATGTTTTCGTCGGCGACTATGCGCATGGCAGCTCTCCACAAACCGGCAGGCATTCTACCTGCAAGCGCACCGCTGCGCCTTTCCTGACCGAGCCGTCAGCGCGTAAACTGTGCGGTTTTCTCTGCCCTGTGAACCTCGTCATGCATGCCCAATCCCGCCTGCAGCGGGTGCGCACCGAACTGCGCACGCTGCTCGCCCTTGCCCTGCCAATCATCATTGCGCAACTGGCGTACACCTCGATCGGCTTCGTCGATACCGTGATGTCCGGGCGTTTCAGTGCCCGCGACCTGGCCGCCGTGGCCCTGGGCAACTCGATCTGGGTGCCGGTGTTCCTGCTGATGACCGGCATTCTGCTGGCCACCACGCCGAAGGTGGCGCAGCGTTTCGGTGCCGGGCAACTCGACGAAATCGGCCCACTGGTACGCCAGGCGCTCTGGTTGGCGCTGGCGGTCGGCAGTGTGGCGGGCGTTTTGTTGTGGAACGCGGAATTCGCCCTGCGCGTGATGAAAGTCGATGAAGACCTGATCGAACCCGCCATGGGCTACCTGCACGGCGTGGCCTTCGGTTTCCCCTGCGTGGCGCTGTATCACGTGTTGCGCTGCTACAGCGACGGCATGGGTCGCACGCGACCGAGCATGGTGATCGGCCTGCTCGGCCTGCTGCTGAACATCCCCCTCAATTACGTGCTGATCTACGGCAAGCTCGGCATCCCGCCGCTTGGCAGCGTGGGCTGCGGCTGGGCGACGGCAGGCGTGATGGCCTTCATGCTGCTGGCGATGATCGTCTGGGTTCGGCGCGCCTCGGCCTATCGGCAAACCACGCCACTGCGCCGCTTCGAGCCCCCACGCTGGGCGCCGATCAAGCGCTTGCTGGGTATCGGCATGCCCATTGGCATTTCGGTATTTGCCGAGGCCAGCATCTTTTCGGTGATCGCGCTGCTGATCGGCAGCCTGGGCGCTACCGTGGTGGCTGGCCACCAGATCGCCCTGAACTTCGCGTCGCTGGTGTTCATGATCCCCTACTCCATCGGCATGGCCGCCACCGTTCGCATCGGCCAGGCACTGGGCCGCGGCGCCCCGCGTGACGCGCGCTTCGCCGCGGGCGTGAGCATGGTCACCGCCCTTGCGTACGCCTGTGTATCGGCGAGCTGCATGTTGCTGCTGCGCGAGGACATTGCCGCGATCTACACGCCGGCACCCGAGGTCATCGCCCTGGCGGCGAGCCTGATCGTCTATGCCGCGCTGTTCCAGTTCTCCGACGCCATCCAGGTCACGGCCGCAGGTGCATTGCGTGGCTATCAGGACACCCGGGCGACCATGATCATGACGCTGTTCGCCTATTGGGGTATCGGCCTGCCGGTCGGCTATGTGCTCGGCCTGACCGACCTGTTCGGCCCAGCCAGCGGCCCGGCAGGACTGTGGGAAGGCCTGATCGTCGGCCTGACCTGCGCCGCGTTGATGCTCACCTTGCGGCTGAAGACAAGCGCCAGGCGGAGGATTCGGCTGCTGCAGATGGCGCCAGCGGCTTAATGTGGTGCTGGCCCTGGGTATCGCTTCGCTCCACCCAGGCTACCGATGTACGCCACACCGTAGCCTGGGTTGAGCACGGCGATACCGGGGACTGACAGGCGCGACTCAATTGTCATTCTTATGACTCCAACCGCTCACCGCTCTGCGCTCACAGCTCCGTAACGCGGACTCGCGAGGCAGGAGGTAGGGTGGATCGGGGTGCGTAGCCGGCGTTTTATTCATCCACCATTACGGTCGCAAGGTGGTGGACGGATCGGGCCGCGCAGGTGAAGCGTCAGCTACGCGCCCCGGTCCACCCTACGCCACTGGCAACGGTAGCGAACATCAGCGCTGTACCTGTGGGAGCGGGCCATGCCCACGATTTTTTCGCGCGCATGGACTGGGCGTCCCCGCCCGCTCCCACATGGGCCAGCTAATACCCGCCTTTACCTAGAACAGCTCAATCAACCTTCTTGCGAATCCAGTACAGATAAGTCTCGGCATCCTGCGTTTGCTCCACCAGCTCGTGGCCGAGAAACACGCAGAACTTGGGAATGTCGCGCTGGGTCGAGGGGTCGGTGGCGATGACCTTGAGCAGGCCGCCGGCCGGCAGGTCGCGCACCTTGTTGTGCAGCATCATCACCGGCTCGGGGCAGAACAGGCCGGTGGCGTCGAGGGTGTCGTCAGGGGTTGCATCGAGCATCACGGGCTCCGCTTGATCATTCTTGCTGCGTTCGGAAGTGGCCGCCGGCACCGGCAGCTCACCGTTCAAATTCGCTCTATTTGCTCAGCCGTCGCAGGTGGCAGGTCACTTCCTCGCGGTCGTGATACAGCTGCTTGCAGGCGATGCTGGCCTTGACCTTGCGCGCGGCCAGGCCTTCGGCGATGCGTTCGAGCAGGCGCTGCACCTCGGCGTAGCGCTGCTTCATCGGCAACTTGAGGTTGACCACCGCCTCGCGGCAATGGCCCTCGCCAATCCAGGTTTCCAGCAACGCGGCGCTGCGCGCGGGCTTCTCGACGATGTCGCAGACCATCCAGTCCACCGGCTGCTTGGGCTTCCAGGTGAAGCCGTCGACCATCAGGTGCTTGACCAGGCCGGTGTCCATCAGGCTTTCGGCCATCGGGCCGTTGTCGATGGCGGTCACCAGCATGCCGCGGCGCACCAGTTGGTAAGTCCAGCCGCCCGGTGCGGCGCCCAGGTCGACGCCGGTCATCTCGTCCGACAGGCGCTCGTCCCACTGCTCGCGCGGAATGAAGGTGTGCCAGGCCTCTTCGAGTTTCAGGGTCGAGCGGCTGGGCGCCTCGCGGGGGAACTTCAGGCGCGGAATGCCCATGGACCAGATCGCAGAGTTGTTTGGCGCGGCCATGCCGAGAAATACCTCGCGGCCACTCTTGAAGGTCAGCAGCAGGCGCGGCGCACGGGCGTTCTCCGCCAACTTGCCGGCGCCGGTCAGGGCCTTGCGCAGCGGGCCTTCGAACTTCTTGCAGAAGCCGGACAGCTCCTTGCCGTCGTTGGTGTCGAACACTTCCAGCCACAGGCTGCCGAAGGTCGGTAGCGGCGCCAGGTGCTCGAGCAACACGCTGATACGGTCCTTTTCGGGCAGTTCGATAAAGCCGCCGCGCGCCCACTGGCGGATGAAGATCAACTGGCTGAAGCGCAGCCCGGCCATCAGCCGCTCGGCGCCCGCCTCGTCACTGCAGATGAATTCGGCGCAGGCAGTGTCCGGCTTGGCCTTGGCGTAGCCGGGCACGTCGAGACGCGCCGCATGCTCGGATATCTCCGAACACACCTCGTTCTCGAAGCCGGGGCGGCAGTGCAGCAACAAAGTCTTCATTAGGTATCTCCTCGGCCGCGCATGATAGCGAAAACCGGAACCCTGGGCCTTAGTTCCCTGTCCAGAGAACAGCATCCCGGCATCGCCGGCTGCGCCTGCGGGCTATGCTCGACAGGCGCACGATCAGGCGACGGCTCACCGCAAGCCGCACGAGCCTGGCCAAGGGAATCATCGCGCAGGGCCGCAGAGCGCCTGCCAAACCAGAACGGCTTGTACCGTGCAAGCCACAAGGAGATGCACGATGTCCTCCATCGATAGCCTGAACTGCCGCCGCACCCTCGACGTGGACGGTAAATCCTACGATTACTTCAGCCTGCCGGACGCCGCTAAACAGCTGGGCGACATCGACAAGCTGCCGGTTTCGCTCAAGGTGCTGCTGGAAAACCTGTTGCGCTGGCAGGACGACAAGACCGTCACCCAGGATGACCTGCAAGCCATCAGCGACTGGCTGGAAAAACGCAGCTCCGAGCGCGAGATCCAGTACCGCCCTGCCCGCGTATTGATGCAGGACTTCACCGGGGTGCCCGCCGTGGTCGACCTGGCCGCCATGCGCGACGCCATGGCCAAGGCTGGCGGCGACCCGCAGAAGATCAACCCGCTGTCGCCGGTCGACCTGGTGATCGACCACTCGGTGATGGTCGACAAGTTCGCCAGCCCCGAGGCCTTTGGCGAGAACGTCGAGATCGAGATGCAGCGCAACGGCGAGCGCTACGCCTTCCTGCGCTGGGGCCAGAGCGCCTTCGACAACTTCAGCGTGGTGCCGCCGGGCACCGGCATCTGCCACCAGGTGAACCTGGAATACCTGGGCCGCACCGTGTGGACCAAGGAAGAAGACGGCGTGACCTACGCCTACCCCGACACCCTGGTCGGCACCGACTCGCACACCACCATGATCAACGGCCTCGGCGTGCTGGGCTGGGGCGTGGGCGGTATCGAGGCGGAAGCGGCGATGCTCGGCCAACCGGTTTCGATGCTGATTCCCGAAGTGATCGGCTTCAAGCTGACCGGCAAGCTCAAGGAAGGCATCACCGCTACCGATCTGGTGCTGACCGTCACCCAGATGCTGCGCAAGAAAGGCGTGGTCGGCAAATTCGTCGAGTTCTACGGCGACGGCTTGGCCGAACTGCCGCTGGCCGACCGCGCCACCATCGCCAACATGGCACCGGAATATGGCGCCACCTGCGGCTTCTTCCCGGTCGATGAAATCACCCTGGATTACCTGCGCCTGTCCGGCCGCCCGGATGAGACCGTCAAGCTGGTGGAAGCCTATTCCAAGGCCCAGGGCATGTGGCGCCAGGCCGGCAGCGAGCCGGTGTTCACCGATACGCTCGAGCTGGACATGGGCCAGGTCGAAGCCAGCCTGGCCGGCCCGAAACGCCCGCAGGACCGCGTCGCCCTGCCCCAGGTCGGCCAGGCCTTCGAAGACTTCCTCGGCCTGCAGCTCAAACCGCCGCGTAAAGAGGAAGGTCGCCTGGAAAGCGAAGGCGGCGGTGGCGTAGCCGTCGGCAATGCCGCGCAGAACGAAATCCACTACGAGATGGATGGCGAACGCCACCCGATCAGCGACGGCGCCGTGGTGATCGCGGCAATCACTTCTTGCACCAACACCTCTAACCCGAGCGTAATGATGGCTGCCGGCCTGCTGGCCAAGAAGGCCGTGGAGAAAGGCCTCAAGCGCAAGCCGTGGGTCAAGAGCTCGCTGGCCCCTGGCTCCAAGGTAGTGACCGAATACTTCGCCGCCGCCGGGCTGACCGAATACCTCGACAAGCTCGGTTTCGACCTGGTCGGCTACGGCTGCACCACCTGCATCGGCAACTCCGGCCCGCTGCCGGACCCGATCGAGAAGGCCATTCAGGAGCATGACCTGACCGTCGCCTCGGTGCTGTCCGGCAACCGCAACTTCGAAGGCCGCGTGCACCCGCTGGTGAAAACCAACTGGCTGGCCTCGCCGCCCCTGGTGGTCGCCTATGCCCTGGCCGGCAGCGTGCGCGTGAATATCGCCGAGGAGCCGCTGGGTGAAGACCGCGACGGCAAGCCGGTCTACCTGCGCGACATCTGGCCAAGCCAGAAGGAGATCGCGGAGGCCGTACAGAAGGTCGACACCGCCATGTTCCGCAAGGAATACGCCGAGGTGTTCGAAGGTGACGAGCAATGGCAGGCCATCGAGGTGCCGGAAGCCGACACCTACACCTGGCAGAGCGACTCCACCTACATCCAGCACCCGCCGTTCTTCGAGGCCATCGACCAGGCACCGCCGGCGATCACCGATATCGCGGGCGCCCGCATCCTGGCGCTGCTCGGTGATTCGGTGACGACCGACCACATTTCCCCGGCCGGCAACATCAAGGCCGACAGCCCGGCCGGTCGCTACCTGCGCGAGCAAGGCGTCGAGCCGCGCGACTTCAACTCCTATGGCTCGCGCCGCGGCAACCATGAAGTGATGATGCGCGGTACTTTCGCCAACATCCGCATCCGCAACGAGATGCTCGACGGTGAAGAAGGCGGCATCACCCTGCACGTACCGAGCGGCGAGAAGCTGGCGATCTACGATGCCTCCATGCGCTACCAGCAGGAAGGCACACCGCTGGTGGTGATCGCCGGCAAGGAATACGGCACCGGTTCCAGCCGCGACTGGGCGGCCAAGGGCACCAACCTGCTGGGCGTCAAAGCGGTGATCGCCGAGAGCTTCGAGCGTATCCACCGTTCCAACCTGGTGGGAATGGGCGTGCTGCCGCTGCAGTTCACCGGCGGCGCGGATCGCAAGAGCCTGGGCCTGACCGGCAAGGAAACCCTGGCGATCAAGGGCCTGGACGGCGTCGAGGTGCGCCCGCACATGCCGCTGACGCTGGAAATCACCCGTGAGGACGGCAAGCTGGAAAGCATCGAGTTGCTTTGCCGCATCGACACCCTCAACGAGGTCGAGTACTTCAAGGCCGGCGGCATCCTGCACTACGTGCTGCGTCAGCTGATCGCCGGTTGACGATCACCCGCGCAGCGTCGCTGCGCGGGACTTTCCATAACCCAGGTCGAGCGCAGCGACACCCGGGTTTCTTTTGCGCGCTCGAACGCGCCCGCCCACCCTCGACCAATGGACCGTCGTTTTACCGGCGTCAAAACGTTCCACGCCTTGAAAGTTGGGTACACTGCAGGCCTGCCACGCGTAAGCGATAACCATAAAAGCGTTGCCTGTAGGATCGGCCTTGTTCGGCCACATGGGGGCCCTCCCCATAGTTGTAGTCTGTAGGCATTTGAATTCCTCACTCGCCTGCCCTACGTCCCCAGGTCTCGCACTGACATCAGGGTAGATGCCATGCGTAACAACCAGCCCATCACCGGTAACGAGCGGACTTTCCCGGCGCAGCAACGCCTGATCTCGACCACCGACCTCAAGGGCCAGATCACCTACTGCAACGAAGCCTTCATCGAGATCAGCGGCTTCTCCCGCGACGAGCTGATCCGCGCGCCGCACAACCTGGTGCGCCACCCCGACGTGCCGCCCGCCGTGTTCGCCCATATGTGGGAAACCCTGAAGGCCGGCCGGCCGTGGATGGGCATCGTCAAGAACCGCTGCAAGAATGGCGACCATTACTGGGTCAACGCCTACGTGGTGCCGGTGCTGGATGACGGCAAGGTCACCGGCTACGAGTCGGTACGCAGCAAGCCCACCGCCGAGCAGGTGCAACGCGCCCAGGCACTCTACGGCCGCATCAACGCCGGCAAGGCGGCGATCCCCAGCCGCGACCGCTGGCTGCCGGTGGTGCAGAACTGGCTGCCGTTCATTCTGGTAAGCCAGGTCGGCTTTCTGGTCGGTGCCTGGCTGGACAGCACCTGGGGCTTCGTCGCCGCCGCCGCGCTGTCGATTCCCCTCGGCCTGCTCGGCCTGGCCTGGCAGAGCCGAGGCATCAAACGCCTGTTGCAACTGGCCGAACAAAGCACCTCCGACCCGCTGATCGCGCAGATGTACACCGACAACGGCGGCGTCGAAGGCCGCCTGGAACTGTCCATCCTCAGCCAGGAAGCACGCCTGAAAACCTGCCTCACCCGCCTGCAGGACAGCGCCGAGAACCTCGCCAAGCAGGCGGCCCAGGCCGACGTGCTGGCCCACAACAGCTCCACCGGGCTGCAGCGCCAGCGCGAGGAAACCGACCAGGTCGCCACCGCCGTCAACGAGATGGCCACCACCACCCTGGAAGTGGCCAACAACGTGGCGCGCACCGCCATCGCCACTCAGGAAGCCAACCGCCTCACCCAGCAAGGCCGCGGCATCGCCAGCGAAACCCGCGAAGCGATCCAGCGCTTGTCCTTGTCGGTGGGCGAAACCGGCGAAACCGTCACCCGCCTCGCCCAGGACAGCAACGAGATCGGCGGCGTGGTCGACGTGATCAAGGGCATCGCCGACCAGACCAACCTGCTGGCCCTCAACGCCGCCATCGAAGCCGCCCGCGCCGGCGAAATGGGCCGCGGCTTCGCCGTGGTCGCCGACGAAGTCCGCTCCCTGGCGCAACGCACCGCCGAATCCACCGGTCAGATCCACGCCCTGATCGCCAAACTGCAACGCACCGCCGACGAGGCCGTGCTGACCATGGACATCGGCCGCAAACAGGCCGACGAAGGCGTCGAACGCGTGCAACAGGCCGACCAGGCCCTGGCCGGCATCAGCGACGCAGTGGCCAACATCAACGAAATGGCCGACCAGATCGCCGCCGCTGCCGAAGAACAAAGCGCCGTGGCCGACGAAATCAGCCGCAATATCACCACCATCGCTCAGCTATCCGACCAGACGGCTGGCGAGGCGCAGAGCACGGCGTTGTTGAGTGAAGAACTGACCAGCACGGCGCAGGGGCAGTATTCGTTGGTGGCGCGGTTTAATCGGTAGGTAATTGAGGCGCAGCGTAATGTTGCGCCTTTTCGCTGGCGTCAGGTTCAGGGATGACGTCAGACTCAACACCTATTAACGTATCGAAAACGTGGTGTATAACTCGCCAAGCATCCCAGCACCTCGCTGTATGTCGCGAGCTAGACGGGCTCGGCAAAAGGGCACGGAATGTTATGCACCACGCCCGTCGGGGGAGTTATGCACCATTTGGTGTCTATTTATAGTTATGTTTCTAGGAGTATCAATGGACGAAGCTAGGTGCGAAGAATTAGGACGGGTAGTCACTAGCGAAGAACTCTACATTATCGACAATGTTAGATCACTTAGCTTTTCATGTGATGAATGCGCCATAGAGCTGCTACCTTGCTCGTTTCTCAAAGATGTAAATCTCCGCAAGCCTTATTTTAAAGCTAGGAAAGCTGTTAATCACAAGCAAGGATGTGACGCTGAAGGTGAGTCAAAAATTCGTTTAAGAGGTGCCATCAAACGGTTAACCTCTTCCGAGGGTTTTCCTTTAGCATATCCAAACCGTTTTAAATTAAGGAAAGACGACCTTGTTGAGCCAGAAGGCGTTATTGAACCTTCGGGCACTAGCACGCGGCGAGCCAACAAAACAAACAGGAGGCAAGGAGGCTCAAACAGTAGAAAGCCCAACTATGAGACAACTTCTTTCAAATCAATAGTCAATCAGTATTTTGATTTCCCCCATGATAGAGACCGAGCTTTGGTTTTCGAAGATGTCGTTGGGGGCAGTTATGGCGAAATTTTCAGGAAAATAATAAGCACTCACGGTCGCCAGAAGTTTTTAATCCAGGGCGACACTCAAAAGGTTTACTACTCCGCGTTGCCTTGGAAACTCTGCCAAGAGGATGGCGACATACTAAAAATTGAGTTGTCTCCTGGTCGGTGGGTTGAGCGCGATGGAAAACGAGTTAACGAGAGACCTTACTATCTGGAGATTGACTTTTCGGCTTGGCCTGCACAAAGCAGAACAAAATTTCTGAACGAATACAGAAAGGTCATAGAGCTTGTTCGAGGCACAGACAAAAAAGCGGCCATTGCATTTGTTGGAAAGCAAGATACAAGCGACGATTTCTTTAGGTTTAATGCTGCAGATAGGCGCCTGATTGCATTCAAAGTATTTAATGATGCATAGCGCAAGAAAATATAACAACTGGTTCAAATCGTTCGCTTCGCTCACTGGGACGGGCTAAAGCCCGCCCCTTAACCAAGCGTTAGGCAAAACCTCTCCGCAGAATCCGCGCCATGAATAAACCTGACTCATTAAAAGCCCTGCGCATGCAGAAAGAAACTGGTTACATCAGCCAAGAGTTTGTTGAAGAAATAGCCAATAGACTAATTGGCGAACTTGTTACTTGGGCAAATGACACAATATTCACCCCTAAAGGCGGTGAGCTTAGAGTGAATATTCCTGCATTTGGAGGCCCAAATGCTAGGGCTATAACGCCGATAGCCAACCCACTTCATCCAACAATCGAAATTAGGCTATCCATGCTAATTGAGATATATAGGGATGCATTTACATTCCCACTCATCTCAAAACGCATAGAGACCGAAACAACGACAATTAAGAATTTCCACGAAGCCGATGATCGCTTCTCAGGGAAAGTATTCACCTTTGATAGCGGGATTCCAATTATCTCAGACAGACATATTTCTGGCCCACTAAAAATTTATAGCTTTGCGATGGCAGACCTTATCGAGAAAAAGGAAGACCCTAGAATTGGAAAAAATGAAGTCTACTGTCGATTTTTTATGTTCGAACTTATGCTTGTTTGGACATTTTTCCACGAGCTCTCGCACATCCTGCAACGGCATTACATGCTTAATTTCATAAAATGCAGCGATGACTTAAACTCAGTTGCAATTGAAGAAATTAATGACCACAACAAAAATAACCCAGACATAAATGCGCAGGCTCGTGAGATATTAGCAGATGTCGAGGGGCTAGACTTGACTCTAAAATACCTAGGTCGCACGGACAGAGTCACCTACGTTTCTATGTATCTTCTACTCTGCTCAATAGGGTGCATGTTTCAGCGATTTTACAGATCTTATAATGAAGATCTCAACCTAGCGGACGGACAACACCCACACCCAGTAATTCGAGACGAGGCATCTAATACATTCTGCATTAAATGGATTGGAGAACATTTAGTGTCGAGCGGCTTCGCTACAGAACTTAAAGATATTGCACTTCCCTTGACTTATAGCAGTGTTAGAGCCTCTATATTCACAGGGCTTTTTAGAGCGCATAGAATAGAGGAATTTGATGGTGCTGGGCTTCCATCATATATGACACTTCAATCGGAAGCGCATCAGATTCAAAGGAATGATTATTTAGAAAAACTTAGGTCAGCCATAGATGAGCAGTCTCCCCACATTAAGAAACTGCATTTACTATCAGAAGACTCTTTTGAATCTATTCTTTCGCACTTATAGCGCAAAATATCAAACCCCATGACAACCATCGTCTAACAAGGCGTTAAAATCGCTCGCTTCGCTCACTGGGACCAGCTAGCGCCGGCCCCTTAACTTAACGTCAGGCAAAGGAAATGTCATTCAACTCGCATAGACGCAAGCTTTTAGATGAAAGTGAACCGCTTGAGCATAGGGCGTCACATGCACGCTCATGCGCCCTGCACGTGGCTAACAAGCTTGGTCTAGAGCGGGAGGTTGTAATCGACTTAGTGGCTAGCCAAACAGGTGTTAGTTTGCATAATCTTGAATCAGCAGCCCATTTGATACGCGCATTGGAAGCACTGGAAAGAATTCGAGTACAAGCAGTGCAATCCGACGCCTAACAAATGGTTCAAATCGTTCGCTTCGCTCACTAGGACGGGCTAAAGCCCGCCCCTTAACCAAACGTTATGCGTCTGAAATACACCCCCATCTGGAGAACCAACGATGACAACAACTAAAACCGATTCTGAAGTTCTCACCGTACTCGAAGAATGGGCAGCAGCAACGAGGCAAAGCCGAAGGGACGAAATCCTGAAACACCATTCAGCGAACTTAGTGATCTTCGATGTGTTGCCGCCAATGAAGTATGAAAGTGCTGAATCCTACAGGCGCAGCTGGGACGAGTGGCAGCCGGACACACAGGGAGAAGCTGTATTCAATCTTGAGAACCTGACGATCACCGCCGGTAATGATGTCGCTTTCGCCCATAGCTTCATACGTTGTGGTGGCACGTTGCCGGATGGCAAAACGTTTCAGGACTTGGTGCGCGCGACATTTTGCTTGATAAAGGTCAATGGTTCATGGGTGGTCGAGCATCAGCACGTGTCAAAGCCCTACGAGCATTCGTGAACAACGTGTTCGCACAACAAGTAGGGTGGATGACGCTCTTTTCATCCACCATTGCACTTTGAAACTGGTGGACGGATAAAGCGTCGTCCACCCTACGAACTGGCTGACCACGTACCTCGATTGCTTAATCCAGGGCAGCTTCAGGAGCCTATTCGCTTCGTTTTCGTGGATGGCAAGCAGGGTGTATTGAGCCGTGAGGAAGCGATCTGTCACTTGGTCAACCACGGCACCTATCATCGCGCGCCATCGGCCATGCCCTTGACCGGGCTGACGGCAACCGACCCGCCGATACCTACACGGTATTTATCCATGGTGCGGAGCCTGAGCGGAGGAACGCCTGAGGCATATTCCCCGTTCGATACAGACTCACCACCCGGCGCACCATGACCAACCCGCAAACTCAGCTAAATGAGCTGATCGCTCACCTAGCGGCGCTCACAGATATTCTCGTCCTCGACCCTGATAGTCACTGGGGCATGCATTTCCGCCATTGCCTGGCGACAGCCAGAGCGCTGGCGGGCAGCCGTTACGATGGGGAAAAACTGACGGGCATGGCGTGTTCGGTGATGTCCGTTTACGGCGGCATGGGCAGCTTCAATGATTACGCGCCGTGGCAAAATGGCCGCTTCATTGCCGGCATGGAGTCGCTGGATGAGGCGTCTAATCGCGTCTATATGGCGGCCCGAGCGATAAGGCTACGCAATGCCACAGATGTAGAATGACTTCCGCGTACAGCCCAGCAAAGGCCACCTGAATCATGCCGACCACGACCCTATCCGAACTCTTCCAATCTGAGCCCATCCAGTGGGGCCTGCGGGGCGATCCTTATCTGTGGCAGGAAATGAGTGAAGCACTGGCCGCCCTGCCGCTTCCGCCAAGCGAGGCGCAAGTGGCCGAAATTCTCGAGGCCACCTTCGAACGCCTGGTTGGCTTGCCCATAACCGCGCAAGAGTCGTCGGTGTTCGTTGAGCGGCACGCCCATGGCGGCATGTCGTCGGGGCATATCAGCCTGAAGTTCTGGCACGAGACGGCGTTGCCATTGTTGTTGGCGCGCTACCATGCAGCTCTTATCGACAGCGATGCGCGCTGATTCGCCTCGGCACCTCTTTTCACTGGTACTCACCTGGCAGCCGCTCACCGCAGGCGGCGTATCATGCCTAGCAAAGGACTCATCGAATGACCGAAACCGCCTACTCCCTCGTGCACGCCACTCCGTCGGTGGAAACCTATCGCCATCTGCGCACTGCCGTCGGGCTAGGTGCCAAGACCGTCGAGGCGGCGACCCGGGGCCTGCCCAATAGTCTGTTCGCCGTGCAGGTGCTCTGCGCCGGCGAGCCGGTGGGCATGGGCCGGGTGATCGGCGATGGCGGCGCGTTCTATCAGGTGGTGGACGTCGCCGTGCTGCCGGCGCATCAAGGCCGTGGCCTGGGCAAGATGATCATGGCGGCGATCAGCGATTACATCGCCCGTGAAGTGCCGGAATCGGGCTACGTCAGCCTGCTGGCCGACGGTGAGGCCTATCGCCTCTATCAGCAGTTCGGGTTTGCACTCACCGCGCCGGCCAGCCTGGGCATGGGCCTGAAGAAAACCGCGGGCTGAAGCACCCAACACATACCACAGGTACCCAGATGAATCGCCGCAAGAAGATCAAGCAGTTGCTGGAGGCACACGCCAAGAAGGCCAACGCCAAGCTGGCGCCCAAGAGCAACAAGCCCAAGTACATCAGCAAGGCGGACCGGGCGAAGCTGGAAGCCGAAGCCGCCGAGAATCAGAACTCGGCGACTCAATAGCGAAACTGCTTCTATTATCGACGGCAGGAAGAGCCGTTCACACCAGCAGCAGCTACACGACAACAAGGACGCTTCGCCATGGACAAGGATGCCTACAACCGCCAGCGCCACCATGTGGATTTCCTGCAGTCGCTACTTGGCGTACTGGTGATCGCGCTGTTCGTGCTGGTGATCTTCGGCGCCTTCGACGCCATGGTGATCGCCCTGACCGTGATCATTGCCGGCGGCCTGCTCAACCTGTATCGCCAGCAGCAATTGCTTGAGCGTTACACCTGCCCTAACTGCCGCAATACGCCCCATCACCGAGTCGATGAGCGGGCCGGCGACTACCATGACCTGGCGACCGCGAACTGCCTGCATTGTGGGCAGCAGCTAAAGGAATAACATGTAGTGTGGATGATGTCTTTTCATTCATCACCGCGATCTCAAGGCAGTAGACGAATGAGACATCGCACTACAATTGATTGATATATCTACTTTAACTTGCGCTATCTGCGGACAACTTTATGCCACATTGCATTATTGAACACTCGGGCTCTCTGGACGGTGACGCTCTCTTACCCTTGGTATTTTCTGGAGCATTGAATACCGGGCTATTCGAATCTGATGGCAGCGATATAAAAGTCCGATCCATTACTTACCAAAGCTATCTTACGGGGCCAGAAAAAAGCGATTTCGTTCATGTCACGATGAAAATCTTGTCCGGCAGAACCACCGAGCAGAAACAGCTACTGTCGAAATCCGTGCTCGCTCAGTTGCAAACGATTAAACGCCCACACTGCTCGCTCACTGTTGAAGTCGCGGATATTGATCGCGCCAGCTATTCAAAAGTGGTGAGTTGAGAGCGGACAACGATCCCTTTCTGCTTCGTTCCAAGATTGCTCAACGCTTTTGATCGTTCCCACGCTCCGCGTGGGAACGCACTGGCACGACGCTCTGCGTCCATGCACCGTCTACTGAGCCCTGCAATCATGGCGCGGAGCGCCACAGGCTGGGTGCCCACGCAGAGCGTGGGCACTATCCCAATACCGATGGCCGACCGCCACTTGTGGGAACGGGCCACGCCGTGAGTTCGCGGGCATGGCCCGCTCCCACAGGTCGATGGCTGCTTCTGCCTCGTAGCTGCCGCTTCATGCCCATAGCGATCGTGATCAGGTTCTAAGAAACGCCACCACCGCATCCGCCGCCGACTCCAGATGCTGCTCATGGCTGTAACCGGACACCTTCAGCGGTTTGAGGTCGTGGTCGCCCGCCGTCAGCCAGCACAGTTCGATGGCCGCCGATAGCTGGTAACTGGCCACGGTGTGGCGGTCGCCCATGGCGTCGCGTTCGCCCTGCACGATCAGGGTCGGCGTTTTCAGGTCGGCCAGGTGCGCGGTGCGCGGTTTGTCGGCCTTGCCGATGGCGTGGAAGGGGTAGCCCAGGCAGACCACACCGTCAGCATCCAATTCGTCGGCCAGCAGACTTGCCATGCGCCCGCCCATGGATTTGCCACCGATGGCCAACGGCCCCGTGACCTGGTGTCGCACGGCGGCGTAGGCGGCTCGCCAGCAGTCGAGCAGTTTGGCCAGGGGGTTGGGTGGGCGCTTCTTGCCGTCCTGGCGGCGCGCGGCCATGTAGTCGAACTCGAAGCGCACCACCGTCAGCCCGCGGGTGGCGAGCTTCCCGGCCATCAGGTTCATGAAGTCGCTGTCCATCGGCGCACCGGCGCCGTGGGCGAGGATCAGCGTAGCCTGGCTGGCGCCCGTCGGCCGATCCCAGAGCAGCGCTGGCGCTGGGCTTTCCTGTGCCTGTTGACCGGCGTCAATACCGCTTCGCTGCCCTTCTCGCATGCTTGCCTCGCTCATAAAAAAGCCCTTTTTCGTGTACGGATTTGTCCGTGCGCGGGGGCTGCAGATGATCTGCCCATAACCGTGGATGGAAACCCAGACATGAACACAACAACCAGTTCCGCCTATAACTACAAGGTGGTTCGCCAATTCGCCATCATGACGGTGGTGTGGGGCATAGTCGGGATGGGGCTCGGCGTGCTTATCGCAGCGCAGCTCGCCTGGCCGTGGCTCAACTTCGACCTGCCGTGGACCAGTTTCGGTCGCCTGCGGCCCCTGCACACCAACGCGGTGATCTTCGCCTTCGGCGGCTGCGCCCTGTTCGCCACCAGTTACTATGCCGTACAGCGCACCTCCCAGGCCACGCTGTTCGCACCGAAGCTGGCGGCCTTCACGTTCTGGGGCTGGCAACTGGTGATCCTGCTGGCGGCCATCACCCTGCCGCTGGGCTACACCAGCTCCAAGGAATACGCCGAGCTGGAATGGCCGATCGACATTCTGATCACCATCGTCTGGGTCAGCTACGCGATCGTGTTCTTCGGCACCATCATCAAGCGCAACGTCAGCCACATCTATGTGGGCAACTGGTTCTTCGGCGGGTTCATTCTCACCGTGGCGTTGCTGCACGTGGTCAACAACCTGGAAGTGCCAGTCACCCTGACCAAGTCCTACTCGCTGTACGCCGGCGCCACCGACGCGATGATCCAGTGGTGGTACGGCCACAACGCGGTGGGCTTCTTCCTGACCGCGGGCTTCCTGGGGATGATGTACTACTTCGTGCCCAAGCAGGCCGGGCGCCCGGTGTATTCCTATCGCCTGTCGATCGTGCACTTCTGGGCGCTGATCACCCTGTACATCTGGGCCGGCCCGCACCACCTGCACTACACCGCGCTGCCGGACTGGGCCCAGAGCCTGGGCATGGTGATGTCCCTGGTGCTGCTGGCACCGAGCTGGGGCGGCATGATCAACGGCATGATGACCCTCTCGGGCGCCTGGCATAAGTTGCGCACCGACCCGATCCTGCGCTTTCTGGTCGTCTCCCTGGCGTTCTACGGCATGTCGACCTTCGAAGGCCCGATGATGGCCATCAAGACCGTCAACGCCCTCTCCCACTACACCGACTGGACCATCGGCCATGTGCACGCCGGCGCCCTGGGCTGGGTCGCCATGGTGTCGATCGGCTCGCTGTATCACCTGATTCCCAAGGTGTTCGGCCGCGAGCAGATGCACAGCATCGGCCTGATCAACGCGCACTTCTGGCTCGCCACCATCGGCACCGTGCTGTACATCGCCTCGATGTGGGTCAACGGCATCGCCCAGGGCCTGATGTGGCGCGCGGTGAACAGCGACGGCACGCTCACCTACTCCTTCGTCGAGGCGCTGGAAGCCAGCCACCCCGGCTTCGTGGTGCGGGTGATCGGCGGCGCGATCTTCTTCACCGGCATGCTGGTCATGGCCTGGAACACCTGGCAGACCGTGCGCGCCAGCAAGCCGGAAGAGCTCGAAGCTGCCGCCCTGTATTCGGTTGAGGGAGCCCACTGATGAAACACGAAATCGTCGAAAAGAACGTCGGACTGATGGCCCTGCTGATGGTGTTCGCCGTCAGCATCGGCGGGCTGACGCAGATCGTCCCGCTGTTCTTCCAGGACGTGGTCAACGAGCCGGTCGCCGGCATGAAGCCCTACACCGCACTGCAGCTCGAAGGCCGCGACGTGTACATCAAGGAAGGCTGCGTGGGTTGCCACTCGCAGATGATCCGCCCGTTCCGCGCCGAGACCGAGCGCTACGGCCACTACTCGGTAGCCGGCGAAAGCGTCTGGGACCACCCCTTCCTGTGGGGTTCCAAGCGTACCGGGCCAGACCTGGCCAGGGTCGGCGGCCGTTACTCGGACGAGTGGCACCGCGCGCACCTCTACAACCCGCGCAACGTGGTGCCGGAATCGAAGATGCCGTCCTACCCCTGGCTGGTCGAGAACGTGCTCGACGGCAAGGACACGCCCAAAAAGCTCAAGGCCATGCAATTTCTCGGCGTGCCCTACACGGATGACGACATCGCCGGCGCCAGCGCTGCCGTGAAGGGCAAGACCGAGATGGACGCCCTGGTCGCCTACCTGCAAGTCCTCGGCACTGCGCTGAAGAACAAGAGGTGATCCCATGCTTACCGACCTGATCGACATCGGCATGGTGCGCGGCATCGGTACCGCCCTGGTACTGATCGCCTTCACCTGCGTGACGCTGTGGGCTTACAGCGGCAAGCGCGCCAAGGCCTTCGAGGATGCGGCGAACCTGCCCTTCGCCGATGAACCCAACAAAGCAGCAGTAAGGAAAGACACCCCATGAGCACTTTCTGGAGCTGGTACATCACGCTGCTGACCCTTGGCAGCCTGGTCGCGTTGTTCTGGCTGCTGTTTGCCACACGCAAGGGGGAACGCAAGAACACCACCGACCAGACCATGGGCCATTCCTTCGACGGCATCGAGGAGTACGACAACCCGCTGCCGCGCTGGTGGTTCATGCTGTTTCTCGGCACGCTGATCTTCGCCGCGGGCTACCTGGCGCTGTATCCGGGGCTCGGCAACTTCAAAGGGCTGCTACCCGGCTATGAAGACGGCTGGACCCAGGTCGCCCAGTGGGAGCGCGAAGTGGCCAAGGCCGACGCCCAGTACGGGCCGATCTTCGCCAAGTACTCGGCCATGCCTCTGGAACAGGTGGCCCAGGACGAGCAGGCGCTGAAGATGGGCGGCCGGCTGTTCGCCACCTACTGCTCGATCTGCCACGGCTCGGACGCCAAGGGCGCGGTGGGATTTCCCAACCTGACCGACGAGAACTGGCGCTGGGGCGGCGACGCCGAAACCATCAAAACCACCATCCTCAATGGGCGCATCGGCGTGATGCCGGCCTGGGGCCAGGTGCTCGGTGATGACGGCGTGCGCAACGTCGCCGGTTACGTGCGCCACGAACTGGCGGGCCTGCCGCTGGCCGAGGGCAGCAACATCGACCTGGAACAGGGCAAGCAGCTGTTCTCCACCACCTGCGTGGCCTGCCATGGCCCGGCAGGCACCGGCATGGCAGCCCTGGGCGCGCCGGACCTGACCCACCCCAGCGGCTGGATCTACGGATCGAGCCTGGCGCAATTGCAGCAGACCATCCGCTACGGCCGCAACGGCCAGATGCCGGCGCAGGAGCACTACCTGGGCAACGACAAGGTGCATCTGCTGGCGGCTTATGTACTTAGCCTGAGCCGCAAGCCGCAACCAAACGAGTGATGCTTCTAGGAGCGGCTTTAGCCGCGAGCTTTTTGGTGCCTGGTCGGGAGCTAAAGCTCGCGGCTAAAGCCGCTTCTACGAAATCGCTCCCGCAGGTCGCCAATCTATCAGCTACCGTTGCTCTACCTACTCAGGAGGCAACGGAATGCCCCACTCAATCAGTTTGCGTAAAGGCCGAACCTCGCAAATCAATCAAATCTACCTGCTCACTGCCGCCATTAAAGACCGCCAACCGGTCTTTGCCAGTTTCGCAATCGGTCGCCTTCTTGTTCGTGAGCTGCAACGTGCCGAAAACCTGGGGCTGGCAGAATCGCTCGCCTGGGTGGTCATGCCCGATCACCTGCACTGGCTGGTATCACTGCGACAAGGCTCGCTCAGCGAATTGATGCATCGCGTCAAGGGATGCAGCGCATTGCAGGTGAATAGCCGGCTCGGTCGCCAAGGCAAACTCTGGCAAGAGGGTTTCCATGACCGAGCACTACGCCGTGAGGAGGACATACTGCCAACTGCACGATACATCGTTGCCAACCCTCTACGTGCAGGCCTGGTAGAGCGTATCGGTGATTACCCTTTTTGGGATGCAGTGTGGCTTTGAGAGTCTGCTCAATATTTTCAGCCTTACCTATTAACTTAGAATGCGACCTACCGTGGGAGGGGCTTTAGCCCCGAGTTTTATTCTGGAACGAAGAGCTCGGGGCTAAAGCCCCTCCCACGTCCCCCGCCCATGAATCTAGGTTCCCAGGTCGCAGGCTTCTGCTCCTTCGGTAATGTCCCCGCACTCCAAAGCTCCGCCACCATCGGCCGCGCATTTTCCCGAAACACAGCAAAGCTCACCACAGAGCGCTTTCCGGATATTTCCGAACATTGCACCGCCTAAGCGTGTCAGGGATACTCGCGCCGCCTGAAATGCCTGTCGCCTCACGGCAGCGCCCAGCCCAGCGTGGAACCCAGCATGAGCCCAGCAAGCAGTCCGGCTGCCTACAACTACAAGGTGGTGCGCCAGTTCGCGGTGATGACCGTGGCCTGGGGCGTGGTCGGCATGGCGCTGGGGGTGTTCATCGCCGCGCAACTGGTGTGGCCGCAACTGAATTTCGACCTGCCCTGGACCAGCTTCGGCCGCCTGCGCCCGCTGCACACCAATGCGGTGATCTTCGCCTTTGGCGGTTGCGCGCTGTTCGCCACCAGCTATTACGTGGTGCAGCGCACCTGCCAGGTGCGGCTGGCGTCCGACCGCCTGGCGGCCTTCACCTTCTGGGGCTGGCAGGCGGTGATCGTCGCGGCGGTGATCAGCCTGCCAATGGGCTACACCAGCAGCAAGGAATACGCCGAGCTGGAATGGCCGATCGACATTCTCCTGGGCATCGTCTGGTTCGCCTATATCGGCGTGTTCTTCGGCACCCTGTTCAAGCGCCGCACCCGGCATATCTACGTGGCCAACTGGTTCTTCGGCGCCTTCATCCTGGTCACCGGCATGCTGCACCTGGTCAACAGCGCCGCCGTGCCGGTCAGCCTGTTCAAGTCCTATTCGGCGTATGCCGGCGCCACCGACGCGATGATCCAGTGGTGGTACGGCCACAACGCGGTGGGCTTCTTCCTGACCACCGGCTTTCTGGGGATGATGTACTACTTCGTGCCCAAGCAGGCCAACCGGCCGATCTACTCGTACCGGCTGTCCATCGTGCACTTCTGGGCGTTGATCACCCTGTATATCTGGGCCGGCCCGCACCACCTGCATTACACCGCCCTGCCGGACTGGGCCCAGAGCCTGGGCATGGTGATGTCGATCATCCTCCTGGCACCGAGCTGGGGCGGCATGATCAACGGCATGATGACCCTGTCGGGTGCCTGGCATAAGTTGCGCAGCGACCCGATCCTGCGCTTTCTGGTCGTCTCCCTGGCGTTCTACGGCATGTCCACCTTCGAGGGGCCGATGATGGCCATCAAGACGGTCAACGCGCTGTCGCACTACACCGACTGGACCATCGGCCACGTGCACGCCGGCGCCCTGGGCTGGGTAGCGATGATCACCATCGGCTCGCTGTATCACCTGATTCCCCGGGTGTTCGGCCGCGAGCAGATGCACAGCCTGGCGGCGATCCACCTGCATTTCTGGCTGGCGACCATCGGCACCGTGCTGTACATCGTCGCCATGTGGGTCAACGGCATCACCCAGGGCCTGATGTGGCGCGCGGTGCAGGAAGACGGCACGCTGACCTACTCGTTCATCGAGTCGGTGGCGGCCAGCCACTGGGGCTACGTGGTGCGCATGGCCGGCGGCGCGATCTTCTTCAGCGGCATGCTGCTGATGGCCTGGAACACCTGGCGCACCATTCGCGGCGCGGGGCCGGCTGACTACGACGCCAGCGCGCGGATTCCCCTGGCGCAAAACGGGGAGACCGGCCGATGAAGCACGACCTGATCGAAAAGAACCTCGGCCTGATGACCCTGCTGATGGTCATCGCCGTGAGCATCGGCGGCCTGACCCAGATCGTCCCGCTGTTCTTCCAGGACGTGGTCAACGAGCCGGTGGCCGGCATGCGGCCCTACACCGCACTGCAGCTCGAAGGCCGCGACATCTATATCCGCGAAGGCTGCGTGGGTTGCCATTCGCAGATGATCCGCCCGTTCCGCGCCGAAACCGAGCGCTATGGCCATTATTCGGTGGCTGGCGAAAGCGTCTGGGATCACCCCTTCCTGTGGGGCTCCAAGCGCACCGGCCCGGACCTGGCGCGGATCGGCGG
Source organism: uncultured Pseudomonas sp. (assembly GCA_966186235.1). Lineage (GTDB taxonomy): Bacteria > Pseudomonadota > Gammaproteobacteria > Pseudomonadales > Pseudomonadaceae > Aquipseudomonas. The sequence continues at coordinate 16,673 of CBIFVM010000030.1, read as the reverse complement.
GCGCTACTCGGACGAGTGGCACCGTGCCCACCTGATCAACCCGCGCGACCTGGTGCCGGAGTCGAAGATGCCCGCCTATCCCTGGCTGGCCGAGCGCACGCTCGATGGTGCCCTGAGCGCCGAAAAGCTCAAGGTCATGCAGGGCTTCGGCATTCCCTACAGCGACGACGACATCGCCAAGGCCCGCGAGGCGGTGGCCGGCAAGAGCGAGCTGGACGCACTGATCGCCTATCTGCAGGTGCTCGGCACCTCGATCCAGAACAAGCGGTGACGCCATGCCTGCCTTCCTGACCGACATCGGCACCATCCGCGGCATCGGCACCGCCGTGGTGTTCATCGCCTTCGTCGCCGTGGTGCTCTGGGCCTACAGCAGCAAGCGCAAGTCCAGCTTCGACGAAGCGGCCAACCTGCCCTTCGCCGACGAGCAGCCGCCGAGCGCCAGCCAGCAGAACCACAAGCTCGAGGACGACAAACCTTGAGCACCTTCTGGAGCCTGTTCATCGCGCTGGCCACCCTCGGCACGCTGCTGGGCCTGGCCTGGCTGCTTATCGCCACCCGCAAGGGCCAGCGGCCGGGCGACAGCGAGCAGACCACGGGGCACAGCTTCGACGGCATCGAGGAATACGACAACCCGCTGCCGCGCTGGTGGTTCCTGCTGTTTCTCGGCACCCTGGCATTCGCCTTCGGCTACCTGCTGCTCTACCCCGGGCTGGGCAACTTCAAGGGCCTGCTGCCCGGCTATGACGAAGGCTGGACCCAGGTCAGCCAGTGGCAGCGCGAGATGGCCGCCGCCGACGCACGCTACGGCCCGCTGTTCGCCGGCTACGCCGCCACACCCATCACCGAACTGGCCAGGGACGAGAAGGCGCTGAAAATCGGTGGCCGGTTGTTCGCCAACAACTGCGCCGCATGCCACGGCGCCGATGCCAAGGGCGCCTTCGGTTTTCCCAACCTGACCGATGACGACTGGCTGTACGGCGGCGACCCGGAAACCATCAAGACCTCCATCATGCAGGGCCGCCAGGGCGTGATGCCGGCCTGGCAAGAGATTCTCGGCGACGCGGGCGTGCGCGACGTGACCGGCTACGTGCGCAGCCTCTCGAACCTGGAAAACCCGGCGCACATCGCCGTCAACCTGGACGCGGGCAAACAGCTCTACGCCACCAATTGCGCCATGTGCCACGGCCCCGACGGCAAGGGCCTGCAGGTGCTCGGCGCACCGAACCTCACGGACAAGGTGTGGCTGTATGGTTCCAGCTTCGCCCAGGTGCAGCAGACCATTCGCTATGGGCGCAGCGGCAAGATGCCGGCGCAGGCGGAATTTCTCGGCAACGACAAGGTGCACCTGTTGGCCGCTTACGTGTACAGCCTGTCGCAGCGCGAAAAGGCGCCGGCAGAAGCGCAAAACCGGGAGAAAGATTGAGTGCACTGATCTGGGTCAGGACGGCTCCGGCATACTGCGCCTAGCATGGCCTTGCACCTACCCTGCGACGGGTAGCCGCAAGCCCGATCTGGCGTTGCGGCGTACCATCGGCGCAGCGAACGATCGCGACCGGCACGTATCGGTCGCGACAGGCCCGACCAACCGTTGTGGTAGCCCTCGATGAGCCAACAGATCCCCGTCAAGAACGTCACGCCGCCCGCCGGCGAGACCATCGACCTCTACGCTAGCCGCGAGAAGATCCACACCCGCGCGTTCAGCGGCTTCTACCGCAACCTGCGGCGTGCTGGCGGGGCTCTGCTGTTCGTCCTCTACTTCGGCACCGTGTGGCTGAACTGGGACGGCCACCAGGCGGTGTGGTGGAACCTGCCGGAACGCAAGTTCCACATCTTCGGCGCCACCTACTGGCCCCAGGATTTCGTGCTGCTCTCGGCACTGCTGATCATCGCCGCCTTCGGGCTGTTCTTCATCACCGTGTTCGCCGGCCGGGTGTGGTGCGGCTACACCTGCCCGCAGAGCGTGTTCACCTGGATTTTCATGTGGGCGGAAAAGGTCACCGAGGGCGACCGCAACCAGCGGATGAAGCTGGAAAAGGCGCCGATGAGTGCCAACAAGTTCGCTCGTCGCTTCGCCAAGCACAGCATCTGGCTGGGCGTTTCCCTGGTCACCGCACTGACCTTCGTCGGCTACTTCGCGCCAATCCGCGAACTGCTCGCCGAACTGGTCACCTTCGAAGCTAGCGGCTGGGCATTGTTCTGGATCGCCTTCTTCACTCTCGCCACCTACGGCAATGCCGGCTGGCTGCGCGAGCAGGTGTGCATCCACATGTGCCCCTATGCGCGCTTCCAGAGCGTGATGTTCGACCAGGACACGCTGATCGTCTCCTACGACCCGCGCCGTGGCGAAACCCGCGGCCCGCGCAAGAAGACCGCCGACCACAAGGCCCAGGGCCTGGGCGACTGCATCGACTGCACCCTGTGTGTGCAGGTGTGCCCGACCGGCATCGACATTCGTGACGGCCTGCAGATCGAGTGCATCGGTTGCGCCGCGTGTATCGACGCCTGCGACGCCGTCATGGACAAGATGAACTACCCGCGCGGGCTGATCAGCTACACCACCGAACACAACCTCTCGGGGCAAAAGACGCGCCTGCTGCGCCCGCGACTGATCGGCTACGCCATCGCCCTCCTGGCCATGCTGGCGGTATTCGCCTGGGCAGTGAGCAACCGCTCGCTGGTCGAGCTGGACGTGCTCAAGGATCGGGTACTCTACCGCGAGAACGAGCTGGGGCGAATCGAGAACGTCTACACCCTGAAGATCATGAACAAGGCTCAGCAGGACGTCGTCTACCGCATCGACGCCGACGGCCTGGACGGCCTGGTGTACGAGGGCCGCCGCGAAGTCCGCGCCCTGGCCGGCGAGGTGCTGGCGATCCCGGTGGAGCTGTCCATCGACGCCGAGAAACTGCCGTCGAGCACCAACGAGATCACCTTCCACATCCGTGCCACCGACGACGACAGCATCCACAACGACGCCAGCAGCCGCTTTATCGGCCCGAGCGTGAGATAGCAGGCCAAACATGAACGAAGACCTCCAACCCGCCCCCTGGTACAAGCAGTTCTGGCCCTGGTTCCTGATCGCCCTGCTCGGCTACTCGGTGATCCAGGGGCTGGCCCTGCTGACCGTCGCCACGCGCAATCCGCCGGGGTTGATCTCCGACGACTACTACGACGTCGGCAAGGGCATCAACCAGTCCCTGGAGCGCGAGAACCTGGCCGCGCGCCTGAAGCTGCAGGCGGCGCTGGACCTGGACGACGAACGCGGCATCGCCGAACTGCAACTGCACGGCGCCAGCGCGCCCGCGCAACTGGTGCTCAACCTGGTGTCGCCGACCCAGCCGGAGCGCGACCGCCGTGTAGTGCTGCAACACCAGGGTGAAGGCCTGTACCGCGGCAACCTGCAGGACAGCGTGCAGGGCAGCGCGCAGGGCCGGCGCTTCGTCGAGCTGATCGGCCAGGAAGGCGGCCAGGACTGGCGCCTGTTCGAGGAAGAAACCCTGGAAGCCGGCAAGCGCATCCAGCTCGGGGATGAACGCTGATCGACAACTCCCTTGCAACCGGCGCGCCGCTCGAGCGCAGCAGCCCGGCGCCCTGCTACCACTGCGGCCTGCCGGTGCCGGCGGGCAGCCGCTTTTCAGCTGTAGTGCTGGGCCAGTCGCGCGAGATGTGCTGCCCAGGCTGCCAGGCGGTGGCCGAAACCATCGTGCAGAACGGCCTGGAGCATTACTACAGCCACCGCAGCGAAGCAGCCAACAACCCCCAGCAACTGCCCCAGGCACTGCCCGACGAGCTGGCCCTGTATGACCGCCGCGACGTGCAGCAGCCCTTCGTCGAACAAAGCGGCGAATGGCGCGAAACCAGCCTGCTCATCGAAGGTATCAGTTGCGCGGCCTGTGGCTGGCTGATCGAAAAACACCTTGCTGCCCTGCCCGGCGTGGCCGAGGCGCACCTGAACCTGTCCACCCATCGCCTGCGGGTACGCTGGAGCGCCAACGCCCTGCCCTTGAGCGAACTGCTCGGCGAAGTGCGGCGCATCGGCTACGCCGCCCATCCCTGGCAGGCCGATGCCGCCGCCGAGCAGCTGACCCGCGAGAACCGCCGCGCGATGCGCCAGCTGGGTGTTGCCGGGCTTCTCTGGATGCAGGTGATGATGGCCAGCATGGCCACCTGGCCGGAATTCAACGTCGACCTGAGCCCGGAGCTGGACAGCATCCTGCGCTGGGTCAGCCTGTTTCTCACCACGCCCATCGTCTTCTACTGCTGCGGCCAATTCTTCCGCGGCGCGCTGCGCGACCTGCGCACCCGTCACCTGAGCATGGACGTCTCGGTGTCGCTGGCCATCGGCGGCGCCTACGCGGCGGGCATCTGGTCCACGGTCATGGGCCATGGCGAGTTGTATTTCGATGCCGTGGGCATGTTCGCCCTGTTCCTGCTCAGCGGTCGCTACCTGGAACGCCGCGCCCGGGAGCGTACCGCGGCGGCTACCGCGCAACTGGTCAAGCTGCTGCCGGCCTCCTGCCTGCGCCTGGATCAGCAGGGCCACAGCCAGCGCATCCTGCTCAGCGAGCTGCAACCCGGTGACCGCGTGCTGGTGCCGCCGGGCGCGCTGCTGCCGGCCGACGGCAGGGTGCTGGCCGGGCAGTCCAGCGTCGATGAGTCCCTGCTTACCGGTGAATACCTACCGCAACCGCGCAGCGTCGGCGATGCCGTGACCGCCGGTACGCTCAATGTCGAGGGGCCGCTGACCATCGAAGTCCAGGCGCTGGGCGACGCCACTCGGCTGTCGGCCATCGTCCGCCTGCTGGAGCGGGCACAAGGCGAGAAGCCGCGCCTGGCAGAGATCGCCGACCGGGTGGCGCAGTGGTTCCTGTTGATCGTGCTGGTGGTGGCGGCCATTGTTGGGGTTATCTGGTGGCAGCTCGATGCGTCGCGGGCGTTCTGGGTGGTGCTCGCCCTGCTCGTGGCCACCTGCCCCTGCGCCCTCGCCCTGGCTACGCCGACGGCGCTGACCACCGCCACCGGCACCCTGCACAAGCTCGGCATGCTCTTGACCCGCGGCCACGTGCTCGAAGGCCTGGAGCAGATCGACACGCTGATCGTCGACAAGACCGGCACCCTCACCGAAGGCCGCCTGACCCTGCGCGCCGTGCAGCCGCTCGGTGACCTGGATGGCGATGCCTGCCTGGCCCTGGCCGCGGCGCTGGAAAGCCAGTCCGAACACCCCATAGCCCGCGCCTTCGGCCACGCTAAGGCGCCGGTGGAAGCGCTGCAGAACGTGCCGGGCCTGGGCATCGAAGGTGTCGTAGAGGGGCGCCGGCTGCGTGTAGGCCAGGCCGAGTTCGTCAGCGAACTCAGCGCCAGTCCCGCACCGGCCATCAACGGCGAACAGGGCCAATGGTTGCTGCTCGGTGACGAACAGGGGCCGCTGGCCTGGTTCATTCTTGACGACCGCCTGCGCGAGGATGCGCCGGCCCTGATCGAGGCGGCGCGCGGGCGCGGTTGGCAGATCCTGCTGCTCAGCGGCGACAGCTCGCCCATGGTTGGCGAAGTGGCCCGCCAGTTGGGTATCGACCAAGCCCGCGGCGGGCTGACCCCGGACGCCAAGCTGGCCATCCTGCGTGATCTGCAGACGCAAGGCCGCCGCGTGCTGATGCTCGGCGACGGCGTCAACGACGTGCCGGTGCTCGCCGGCGCCGATATCAGCGTGGCCATGGGCTCGGCCTCGGATCTGGCCAAGACCAGCGCCGATGCCGTGCTGCTCTCCAATCGGCTGACCAGCCTGGTCGATGCCCTGCGCCTGGCGCGCCGCACCCGCACCATCATCATCGAGAACCTGGCCTGGGCTGGGCTGTACAATGGCCTGGTGCTGCCCTTCGCCGCCTTCGGCTGGATCACGCCGATCTGGGCCGCGCTGGGCATGTCGGCCAGCTCGTTGCTGGTGGTACTCAACGCACTGCGCCTGGGGAAGGCACCATGACCGCGCTGTACATCCTGATTCCCGTCGCCCTGCTGCTGGTCGCCCTCGCCGTGTGGCTGTTCTTCTGGGCGGTGGACAGCGGCCAGTACGACGACCTCGACAGCCCGGCGCACCGCATCCTCTTCGATGACGATGACCCGCGCCACCAGGCGGCGGTTGAACAGGCCAAGCACGAGCCCGCCGCCAAAGACCATGACTGACCTGCTGCCGCAACTGCTCTCCGCGCTGATGCTCGGCCTGCTCGGTGGCGGCCATTGCCTGGGCATGTGTGGCGGGCTGATGGGCGCGCTGACCCTGGCCATCCCCGCCGAGCGGCGCCACCAGCGCCTGCGCTTGCTGGTCGCCTACAACGCCGGGCGCATCCTCAGCTACACGACTGCCGGCCTGCTGCTCGGCTTGGCTGGGTGGGCGCTGGCCAGTGGTCCGCTCGCCACGCTAATGCGCAGCATCGCCGGCCTGTTGCTGATCGCCATGGGCCTGTACCTGGCCGGCTGGTGGAGCGGCCTGACGCGTATCGAAGCACTGGGCCGCGGCCTCTGGCGGCACCTGCAACCGATCACCCGACGCTGCATGCCGATCACCAACGCGCCTCGGGCCCTGGTGCTCGGCGGCCTGTGGGGCTGGCTGCCCTGCGGCCTGGTGTACAGCACCCTGCTGTGGGCGGCGAGCCAGGGTGATGCCCTGCGCAGCGCCGCGCTGATGTTCGCCTTCGGCCTCGGCACCCTGCCGGTGCTGCTGGCCACCGGGCTCGCGGCCGAGCGCCTGGTCAGCCTGCTACGCCAACGTGGCGTGCGCATCGCCGGCGGCCTGCTGGTGATCCTGTTCGGCCTGTGGACCCTGCCCGGCCCTCATCAGCACTGGCTGATGGGGCATTGACTGCCAATCCGCCGATGGCCGAGCGGTCGCGCTCCTGCTGCGACCCCATGACTCAGATCAAAAAGCCCCGCCCATACGCCCCCTAGACTGCTGAGCATTCAACGCTGAAGCGGAACTCGCCATGCTCGACGCCATCCAGTGGGATTCCGACCTGATCCGCCGCTACGATCAAGCCGGCCCGCGCTACACCTCCTACCCGACCGCCGTGCAGTTCCACGACGGCGTCGGCTCCTTCGACCTGCTGCACGCCCTGCGCGAGAGTCGCCGCGCCCTGCGCCCGCTGTCGCTGTACCTGCACCTGCCGTTCTGCGCCAACATCTGCTACTACTGCGCCTGCAACAAGGTCATCACCAAGGATCGCGGCCGCACCCAGCCTTACCTGCAAGCCCTGGAACGGGAGATGGCGCTGATCGGCCACCATGTCGACAAGCGCCAGCGCATCGAGCAGCTGCACCTGGGCGGCGGCACCCCGACCTTTCTCAGCCATGACGAACTGCGCCAGCTGATGGCCAAGCTGCGCGAGCATTTCACCCTGCTCGACGACGATTCCGGCGACTACAGCATCGAGATCGACCCGCGCGAGGCGGACTGGTCGACCATGGGCCTGCTGCGCGAGCTGGGCTTCAACCGCGTCAGCCTCGGCGTGCAGGACCTGGACCCCAACGTGCAGCGTGCCATCAACCGCCTGCAGAGCCTGGAGGAGACCCGCGCGATCATCGAGGCGGCGCGCACCCTGCAATTTCGCTCGGTGAACATCGACCTGATCTATGGCCTGCCGCTGCAGACACCGGAGAATTTCGCCCGTACCGTGCAGCAGGTCATCGCCCTGCAGCCCGATCGTCTGTCGCTGTTCAACTACGCCCATCTGCCGGAGCGTTTCATGCCGCAACGGCGCATCGACAGTGGGCAGTTGCCGAGCGCGGCAGCCAAGCTGGCCATGTTGCAGGGCAGCATCGAACAATTGGCCAGCGCCGGTTATCGCTATATCGGCATGGATCATTTCGCCCTGCCCGATGACGAGCTGGCCAGCGCCCAGGAGGACGGCAGCCTGCAGCGCAACTTTCAGGGCTATACCACCCACGGCCACTGCGACCTGATCGGCCTGGGCGTGTCGTCGATCAGCCAGATCGGCGATCTGTACTGCCAGAACAGCTCTGACCTAGCCACCTATCAGACCAGTCTGAACAATCGCCAGCTGGCGACCCAGCGCGGCCTGGGCTGCAACGACGACGATCGTATTCGCCGCGCCGTGATCCAGCAGCTGATCTGTCATTTCCAGTTGGAGTTCGCGGACATCGAACAGCGTTTCGCCGTCACCATGCCCAGCTACTTCGCAGACGCCTGGCCGGCGCTACAGCAGATGCACCGCGACGGTCTGATCGATTTGCGTGAAGGCAGCATCGAGGTACTGCCGGCGGGAAGGCTGCTGGTGCGCTCGCTGTGCATGCTGTTCGACCGCTACCTGGGCGAGACCAACCTGCAGCGTTTTTCGCGGGTGATCTGAGCACCGCACCTGGCTGGGCTGGGCTGGGCTGCGCTGCAGCCCAGCCTGTGTCACTTGGCCATTAGCGAGGCGACGGTCGCGCTCTGTTCACTGGTGAGTTTCTGATCACGCATCACCTTCACCAACTGGGCATTGGCGCTGCTCAGGGCACTGCTGATCGAGCCGACTTCGGTCTGCAAGGCGCGAACCTTGGCCTGCTGTGCGTCATCCTCCATATCACCCTGGGCCATCAGGGCCTGCAGCTCGGCCATCTTCTGGGCAAGCTGGGCCTTGAGCTCGCGGATCATCTTGAGCAACTGCTTGATCTCGTCGGGCAGGTTGCTGTCGTCGATATCGGCGTTCTTGTTTTCGGCCTCCTTCGAGCGCGCCAGGCCAACGGCAGACAGGCTCACTTTCACGCCTGGCTCGGTGCTCTTTTCCTCAGCGGGCGCGGTAGCGCCTGGCTCCGCCGTCTCGGCAGACGCTGCAGCCACCGGCGCCGTACCTGGCGCAACGTAACCGCGCTCACTCGCACCACTGTTGGCCACTTGCATCAAACCGCTCCCTGCCTACGATTCATCGATACAAGCCTATCGGCAGGCGCGTGCGACACTTGAGCACCCTGCGGCAGGTGGCCGCGCACCCCTCTGGTGCGTTACCCTTACGACTTCTGAGTGATTACCTAGGGATAAGGGCGATGTCCGAAAGCATCAAGCTGCGTACTACTCACCAGGCACACTGCAAGGACTGCAGCCTCGCCAGCCTCTGCCTGCCCCTTTCGCTGGATCTTGAAGACATGGACGCCCTTGACGATATCGTCAAACGCGGCCGCCCCCTAAAAAAGGGCGAGTTCCTGTTCCGCCAGGGCGACACTTTCAACTCGGTGTTCGCTGTGCGTTCCGGCGCACTGAAGACCTTCAGCCTGAGCGACGCCGGTGAGGAGCAGATCACCGGCTTCCACCTGCCCAGCGAACTGGTCGGTCTCTCCGGCATGGACACCGAGGCATATCCGGTCTCGGCCCAGGCCCTGGAAACCACCTCAGTCTGCGAGATCCCCTTCGAGCGCCTCGACGAGTTGTCGGTAAGCCTGCCCCAGCTGCGTCGCCAGTTGATGCGCGTGATGAGCCGCGAGATTCGTGACGACCAGCAGATGATGCTGCTGCTCTCCAAGAAGACCGCCGACGAGCGCATCGCCACCTTCCTGGTCAATCTGTCCGCCCGCTTCAGCGCCCGTGGCTTCTCGGCCAACCAGTTCCGCCTGTCGATGTCGCGCAACGAGATCGGCAATCATCTGGGCCTGGCCGTGGAAACCGTGTCGCGGGTCTTCACCCGCTTCCAGCAGAGCAACCTGATCGAAGCCGAAGGCAAGGAAGTGCATATTCTCGACCCGATCGAGCTGTGCGCCCTGGCAGGTGGTAACCTTAACGGCTGATACTCCCGTTAAGGATTCACCCTGCCATGATCTTTGATGAATTCACCATCAAGACCCTTATCCGCCCGGTCAACGACTTCCCCAAACCGGGCGTGGTATTTCGCGACATCACGCCGCTGTTCCAGTCTCCTCGCGCCCTGCGCATGGTCATCGACAGCCTGATCCAGCGCTACGTCGAAGCGGACTTCAGCCACGTCGGGGCGATGGATGCACGGGGTTTTCTGATCGGATCGATTCTCTCCTACGAGCTGAACAAGCCGCTGGTGCTGTTTCGCAAGCAGGGCAAGCTGCCGGCCGACGTGCTCAGCCAGGGCTACCAGACCGAATACGGCGAAGCCTTCCTGGAAGCCCACGCCGACAGCCTGTGCGAAGGCGACAAGGTGCTGATCGTCGATGACCTGATCGCCACCGGTGGCACCCTGCTGGCCGCCGTGCAACTGGTCAAGCGCATGGGCGCCGAGTTGTATGAGGCGGCAGCGATCATCGACCTGCCGGAGCTCGGCGGCTCGCGCAAACTGCAGGACATGGGCATCCCCACCTACAGCCTGACGGCCTTCGCCCTCGACGAGCGCTGATAGTCAGCTGATCGTCCAATAAAAAGCCCGGCAACTTGGCCGGGCTTTCTATTTGGAGTTTTACTCAATGCCTTACAGGCTAGAGCAACGCACGGCGAAATGAGGCGAGAAAGCGCGTGTACCTTCGCACACGAGCATTCCGACGCCTGATTTTAACGCAGCGTTGGCCCCTGGAAGCCCATCCACAAGGCCAGATGCTCTGCCACGCTGGCACCGAGCTTCTTGGTGAAGCGATCCAGCGGGCTTTCCTGCACGGTGAAGTCGACCATTTCTTCCTGGCCGATCACGTCACGGGCCACGTAGCTGGTGCTGCCCAGCCCGTCGATCAGGCCGAGGCTCAGGGCCTGCTCGCCGGACCAGATCAGGCCGGAGAACAGCTCGGGATGCTCGGCATCCTTGAGGCGATCGCCACGGCCCTTCTTCACGCTGTCGATGAACTGCTTGTGGGTGGTATCCAGCACGGTTTTCCAGAAACGGGTTTCCTCGTCCTTCTGCGGCTGGAACGGGTCGAGAAACGCCTTGTGCTCACCCGAGGTGTACACGCGGCGCTCGACGCCAAGTTTCTCCATGGTGTCGACGAAACCGAAGCTGGCTGCCGTAACGCCGATGGAACCGACCAGGCTGGCTTTGTCGGCGTAGATCTGGTCGGCAGCGCTGGCGATGTAATAGGCGCCGGACGCACCGAGGTCGGAGATCACCGCGTAGACCTTGATGTTCGGGTTCTCGCCACGCAGGCGGCGAATCTCGTCGTATACGTAACCCGACTGCACCGGGCTGCCGCCCGGGCTGTTGATGCGCAGGATCACGCCCTTGGTGTTCGGGTCCTTGAAGGCGGCGCGCAGGCTGCCGACGATGTTGTCGGCGCTGGCCGCTTCCTTGTCGGCGATCATCCCGCGCACTTCGATGACCGCGGTATGGGGCGAACTGCTGCCGCTGCCCTGGTTGCTGATCAGTGGCGAGAACAGCGCCAGGGCGCCGAACAGGTAGATGAAGGTCAGCAGCTTGAAGAAGATTCCCCAGCGGCGCGAGCGGCGCTGCTCATGGACGCTGGCCAGCAAGGTCTTTTCGAGGAGCTTCCAGCTCTTCGGGTCGCTCTCGGAGACCGACGACGTCTTTCTCTCACCCCACATGCTCAATCTCCTCGGTTCGGGTCTCGGCTACCGTGCAGCTCAGCCAGGTACTCAATTGCGTGAAATGGTTGATCGACAATTTCGGCTCATAAAGGCTCAGCGCTTCCAGCGTCTGTGCGCCGTAGCCCACCGCCACCGAATCCATGCCCGCGCGCTGGGCCATTTCCAGATCGAACGACGAATCGCCGACCATCAGTGCCTGCTCGGCGCTCACCCCGCAATGCTGCAGAATCTCGTGCAACATCCGCGGGTCCGGTTTGCTGGCCGTCTCATCGGCGCAGCGGGTGATATCGAAGTAATCCTGCCAGCCCAGGGTGTCGAGAATCCGCTGCAGGCCACGGCGACTCTTGCCGGTGGCGACCGCCAACTGATAGCCCTGCTCGCGGAACCTCGCCAGGCTCTGCTCGACTTCGTCGAAGAACGCCGAAGGCGTCTGGTCCAGAGCCACGTAGCACTCGCTATAGGCGGCATGGAAGCGTTCGACGTGCGCCGCTTCGTCGAGTTCCGGATAAAGGGTGGTGATCGCTTGCGGCAGCGCCAGGCCGATGATGCCCTTGACCGCCTCGTCGCTGCGCCGCGGCACGCCGCACAGATCGGCGGCCTGGTGCATGGCGGTGACGATACGGGCGATGGAATCGACCAGGGTACCGTCCCAGTCGAAGATCAGCAGCTTGTAGTCACGCACTCAGGCGCTCCACGGTGCGTGCCCACATCTCGTCGACCGGCGCCTCGAGCTTCAGCACGCCGCCCTCGGGCAGCGGGATGTTCAGTTCGTAGGCGTGCAGGAACAGGCGCTTGCCGCCCAGTTCGCGAATCTCGCGGGTGAAGTCGTCGTCGCCGTACTTGCTGTCACCGGCGATGCAATGCCCGCCATACTGGGCATGCACGCGAATCTGGTGGGTGCGGCCGGTGACCGGCTTGGCTTCGACCAGGGTGGCGAACTCGCCGAAACGGCGCAGCACGCGAAACACGGTCAGCGCTTCCTTGCCTTCCGGGTTGACCTCGACCATGCGCTCGCCGGAGCGCAGATTGCTCTTGAGCAGCGGCGCGTTGATCTGCTTCTTGGCGGTCGCCCAATGGCCACGCACCAGTGCCATGTAGCGCTTGTCGACGCCATCGCCGCGCAGTTGCTCGTGCAGGTGGCGCAGCATGCTGCGCTTCTTGGCGATCATCAGCAGGCCCGAGGTATCGCGGTCCAGGCGGTGCACCAGTTCCAGGTCCTTGGCGTCCGGGCGCAGCTGGCGAAACGCCTCGATCACCCCGTAATTGAGGCCGCTGCCGCCGTGCACGGCGATGCCGGCCGGCTTGTTGAGCACGATCAGCGCCTTGTCTTCATAGACGATGGCGGCTTCCAGGCGCTGCAACAGCCCCTCGGCCAGCGGCTCCGGTTCGTCGCGCTCGGCCAGGCGCAGCGGCGGCACACGCACGATGTCGCCGGCCTGCAGCTTGTACTCGGGCTTGATCCGGCCCTTGTTGACCCGTACCTCACCCTTGCGCAGGATGCGGTAGATCAAGGTCTTGGGAACGCCCTTGAGTTGGTTGCGAAGGAAGTTGTCGATGCGCTGACCCGCGAGCTCAGGCGCGACCTCGAGCAGCTGAACGCCGGAGGTTGGGGGAGTAGGTGTCGTCATGCCCGCGATCATACAATTTTTATGCATTTGAAGCACTTAATCATTGCTGCTATAGTCGCGAATGCCGTCAAAAGCGGCCTGATTCGCGGATGTTGCCAAACCGCCATCGCGAATCGAGCAACCCACTTCAGGACATAAGGCCGTCCGACGGGCATCTCAGAGAGCGAAAGGCCAGCATGGCTGCTCGAGAAACTCGGAAACAAGGCCTGAGACACAGATGCGTGACCTGCCCAACTGGACGGTCGCGGTAATGCCAACCCGCTGCGGATTTTCGTGAGCGGCACCCGATTTTCAGCGATACGTGTAGGGTGGAGATGCACAACGGTCGGCCTGCGTAGCAAAGAGCTTTATCAGAGACGCGTCATATCGTCCGCTACCGACCCTTGATTCCTCCTCCTGACTGAGAACCTGTTTAGGGTCTCGCGAGCTAGCGCCAAGCAAGACGCTACGTTAGTAACAGCCCCCAGTATGGGGCGGACAAGGAAACGACCTTTACCCGCGTGGTAAACGGACCTTCCAGACCGGTGTTAACGCAGCAGGGCCGATGCTTAGCCGATCAAAAGCGAGTTCTGAGGGCTTTCTGTCACATACAGCAAGCAGGAGACGTCCGTCGCGGCCCAGCACAACTGGCTGCTGCCGCTAGACAATGAGACGATTTACGACCGTTTCTGACGCACCTGACACCGACCCTGAGCGTCGTGTGTGCCTAACGCGGCTTCCGGCAGCACCGGAAACCACTGGTACCACATGAAAAGAATGCTGATTAACGCAACTCAACCCGAAGAGTTGCGTGTTGCGCTGGTAGATGGCCAGCGCCTGTACGATCTGGACATTGAGTCCGGCGCCCGTGTACAGAAGAAATCCAATATCTACAAAGGTCGCATCACCCGTGTAGAACCCAGCCTCGAAGCAGCATTCGTCGACTTCGGCTCCGAGCGTCACGGCTTCCTCCCCCTCAAAGAAATCTCCCGCGAATACTTCAGCAAGGCCCCCGAAGGCCGCGTCAACATCAAGGACGTGCTCAAGGAAGGCCAGGAAGTCATCGTTCAGGTCGAGAAAGAAGAACGTGGCAACAAGGGCGCAGCCCTGACCACCTTCATCAGCCTCGCCGGCCGCTACCTGGTGCTGATGCCCAACAACCCGCGCGCCGGTGGCATCAGCCGCCGCATCGAGGGTGAAGAGCGCAACGAACTGCGCGAAGCGCTGAACGGCCTCGACATCCCGGGCGACATGGGCCTTATCGTGCGCACTGCCGGCCTGGGCCGCAGCAGCGAAGAAATGCAGTGGGACCTCGATTACCTGCTGCAACTGTGGAGCGCCATCAAGGAAGCGTCCCAGGACCGCCCTGCCCCGTTCCTAATCTACCAGGAAAGCAACGTCATCATCCGCGCCATCCGCGACTACCTGCGCCAGGACATCGGCGAAGTACTGGTCGACAGCGTCGAAGCCCAGGAAGAAGCCCTGACCTTCATTCGCCAGGTGATGCCGCAGTACGCCAGCAAGATCAAGCTGTACGAAGATAGCGTGCCGCTGTTCAACCGTTTCCAGATCGAAAGCCAGATCGAAACCGCCTTCCAGCGTGAAGTGAAGCTGCCGTCCGGCGGTTCGATCTACATCGACCCGACCGAAGCCCTGGTGTCCATCGACATCAACTCGGCGCGCGCCACCAAAGGCAGCGACATCGAAGAAACCGCCCTGCAGACCAACCTGGAAGCGGCCGAAGAGATCGCTCGCCAGCTTCGCCTGCGTGACATCGGCGGCCTGATCGTCATCGACTTCATCGACATGACCCCGGCCAAGAACCAGCGCGCCGTCGAGGAGAAGGTTCGCGAAGCCCTGGAAGCCGACCGCGCCCGGGTACAGGTCGGCCGCATCTCGCGCTTCGGCCTGCTGGAAATGTCACGTCAGCGCCTGCGTCCGTCCTTGGGCGAAAGCAGTGGCATCGTCTGCCCGCGCTGCAACGGCCAAGGCATCATCCGCGACGTCGAATCGCTGTCGCTGGCCATCCTGCGCCTGATCGAAGAAGAAGCCCTGAAGGACCGCACCGCCGAAGTACGCGCCCAGGTGCCGATCCCGGTCGCCGCCTTCCTGCTCAACGAGAAGCGCAACTCGATCACCAAGATCGAACTGCGTACCCGTGCGCGCATCGTCATCCTGCCGAACGATCATCTGGAAACCCCGCACTTCGAAGTGCAGCGCATCCGTGACGACAGCCCGGAAGCCCAGAGCGCCCAGACCAGCTACGAGATGGCCACGGTCGAAGCCGAAGAAGAGAAACCGGCAGCCGCCACCCGCACCCTGGTTCGCCAGGAAGCCGCCATCAAGGCCGCGCCGCCGCGCAGTGCCCCGGCTCCGGTCAGCGAAGCCGCGCCGGCTGCACCGGTTGCCGCTGCAGCGCCTGCCGGTGGCCTGTTCAAAGGCCTGGTGAAGTCCCTGGTGGGCCTGTTCGCCGGCGCCGAAGAGCAGAAGCCGACCGTGGTCGAGAAGAAACCGGGCGAGCGTCAGCCGCGTGGTGACGAGCGTCGCAACGGCCGTCAGCAGAACCGCAACCGCGGCAACCGCCGTGACGACGATCGCAAGCCACGTGAAGATCGCGCAGCCCGCGAGGAACGTGCGCCGCGTGAAGAGCGTGCACCGCGTGAAGAACGTCAGCCTCGCGCTCCCCGTGAAGATCGCCAGCCGCGTGAAAACGTGGAAGTACGCGAGCCTCAGGAAGTGCGTCAATCCCGTCCGCCGCGCGAACCGCGTGAAGGCCAGGAGAACCGCCGCGAGCGTCGCCCGCGCGAGGAGCGTCAGCCACGCGAACTGCGTGCCCCGCTGGACGCCGAGCCGCAGAACGAGAACGCCGCCGTTGCCAGCGAAGAGGCACCACGTGCCGAACGCCCACAACGCGAGCCGCGTCAGCCACGTCAACCTCGCGAGGAGCGTCAACCACGCACCGAGCAGGCTCAGGCCGATAGCGCCGAAGAAGAAGTGCTGAACAGCGAAGAGCAGCAGGATGACGAGCAGGACGGCACCGAGGACAGCGAACGCCCACGTCGCCGCTCCCGTGGTCAGCGCCGCCGCAGCAACCGTCGCGAGCGTCAGCGTGATGCCGATGGCAACCCGATCGAAGGCAGCGAAGAAAATGCCGAGCAGCCGGTCGCCGGTGCCAGCATCGCAGCCGCCGCTACCGTGGCCGCCGTGATCGCCGAAACCGAGCAATCTGCCGAGCAGAACGTCGCCAGCGAAAGCCAGGCGGCCGCCCCTGCCGAGGCAGCTGAGGCACCCGTTGCAGTCGAAGCCGAGCAACCGGCACCGGCCGTAGACGATGCTCCAGCGCCAGTGATCGCCGAGCGCGCCGACGTGGTGGTCGAAGCCCTGCCGCAAGTCGAGCAGCCACGCGAACCGGCTCCGGTTTTCGAAGCCGTCGCCGAGCAGCCAGTTGTCGCCGAGCCGGTTAACGAGCCTGCTGTCGTGGAAGCAGCCGCCGTCGAAAAACCGCTGGTCGAGGCGCCGGTCGCCGAAACCACCGTCGTCACCGAGGCAGCGCCTGTAGTCGAAGCAACCCCGATCGTTGAAGCCGAGCC
>CBIFVM010000029.1:0-49179 GCA_966186235.1 uncultured Pseudomonas sp. | reverse complement strand
GACCTGGGTATCGCTTCGCTCAACCACAGGCTACGGAGGTGAGTTTGTGGTGGAAAGGTGAAGCGTCTTCCACCCTACGGTGCGTATTTTTCGGTAGCCGGCCCCTAAACATTCGTTCTTCAGAAACGACGAAGCCCGCATAGCGCGGGCTTCGTCGTTTACGCGGTTATCTGATTACTGCAAATGCTCTCTCACCGCAGCGATACTGCGTCCAGCCTGATTGAGCCAGGACAGGTCGCTGCCCATCAGCAGCATGTCGCTGCCCATGTCGAGTAGCCGCTTGGCGGTTTCGCCGTCGGCCGGGAAGCAGGGCACCATGACCTGGATACCGCGGGCATGGCATTTCTCGATCAGCAGTTCCAGGCGCTGCAGCACTTCGGGGTTACCCAGGCGGTAGTCGACTGGCAACTGACGTGAAAGCGAGTAATCGGCCGGGCCGAAATGCACGGCGTCAATGCCCTCTACGTCGAGGATCGCGTCGATGTTGTCGAAGAACTCGTAGCTCTCGGCCATCGGCACGATCACCGTGCGCTCGTTTTCCGCCTGTGTATAACTGCCCCAGTCGAAGTTCGGCCCGGCGTAGTTGGCGGAACGTACCGAGCTGTCCCCGCCACGGCGACCCATGGGTGGGAACTTGCTGCTGCGGATGATGCTGCGCATCTGCTCGGCGTTATGGACCTGCGGGATGATCACGCCGCTGGCACCCATTTCCAGGGCCTTGCGGATATCCCAGTCAAGGGTGCCGCGCACCCGCACCAGGCTATGAATATTCGAACATTTGGCCGCCAGGATCAGTTTCTCCATGTCGCGATCGACGCCGAGCGAGGTGTGCTCGGCATCGATGAACACGAAGTCCAGGCCCCAGTTGCCGGCCACTTCGATGGGCATCGAAGCGGTGCTGTAGATGTTCATGCCATAGGTGGTGCCGCGTGCCATCAGCTGTTTCAGTGTGCTGGTCATCGTGGCGCCCTCAGATGCGGTAGGTGTCAGGCAGGCGATCCCGGAAGGGATGCACTTCGAACACGCCGGGCTCGCGGATCAACGACTTGTTGCGGGCCTTCTCCACGTCGATCTCGACGGTGAACACGCCATCTTCCGCGCCAGCACGCACCAGCGTCTTGCCGGACGGCTCGATGATGTGGCTCATGCCGATGAACTGCATGCCGCCGTCCATATCGTTACGGTTCGGTGCCACGAAGTAGACGATGTTCTCGGCCGCTCGCACGGTGCTGAAAATGTCCGGCAGCATGCGCGCCTGTTCTGGCCATGCGGCTGGTAGCACGACGATGTCGGCGCCTTCCAGGGCCAGGGTGCGGACCACTTCCGGGAAGCGGATCTCGTAACAGATGGCCATGCCGATGCGACCGATCTCGGTATCGAATACCGGCGGCGTCCACTCATCCGGGGTGTCGGTGAAACGGTCGCCGATCATGAATGGCAGGTGACGCTTGCGGTGCAGGCCGACAATGCCTTCGGGGCCGATCAGTGCGGCGGTATTGAAGATGGCATCCGGCAGGCGTTCGTAGAAGCCGGCGATGATATAGATGCCGGTCTCTGCGCTTACCGTCAGCAACGGGGCCAGCGCCTCGATCTCGATGGCGCCACGCTCCAGGTCTTCACGGCTGTCGAAGGAGCCGCCGGTGAGCAGGCATTCTGGAAAAGCGATCAGGCGTGAGCCGTCGCGCGCCGTCTGGCGCGAGAGCTCGGCGACTTTTTCGATGGTCTGAGTCGGGTTGCCTGGAATGGGATGAATCTGCGCGACCGAAATTTTCATGGATTTCCTCTATAGCTGGCAGAGCGCGCCCAGGCAATCGGGCGCGCTTGTTCGTGCAGCGACGCTGCGGTGATCAGGGGCTGTTCACGATCTTTGTGCGCATGACGTGGCAAGACACTCGAACCAACCTGTGGGAGCCCCGACCTCGGGGCGAAACGATCGCTGCCCGACTGCCTATCGGCGGTGCCTGAGCGAATCGCCGCGAGGTCGCGGCTCCCACAGTGGATCGGATAACGGCCGCCCCCGCCCCTTGGCTGCCAAAACCGACGAGCCCGGGTTGGACGATCGTGAACAGGCATTCAGGGCTGGGTAACGTCCATAGCCTCGTAAACCTTCTTCACGAGCTGTGGATCGATCTTGGCGGCGTACTTGTCGATGACCGGGCGGATCTTTTCCTGGATGCGGGCGACTTCTTCATCCGGCAGCTCGTTGACCTGCATGCCGGAGGCCTCCAACTCGGCGATGGCCTTGCTGTCGGCCTCGCGGGAGATCTGCCGCTGCTCGAGGCGCACCTCCATGGCCACCTCGCTGATCAGCTTCTTCTCGTCGTCGTTGAGCTTGTCCCAGAAGCCCTTGCCGATCAGCACGATCTGCGGGTTGTAGTTGTGGTGGGTGAGGCTCAGGTATTTCTGCACCTCGTTGAATTTGGAGGCGAGGATCAACGCAGCCGGGTTTTCCTGGCCATCGACGGTGCCGGTCTCCAGCGCCGTGTGCACTTCGGTGAACGGCAGCGGTGTCGGGTTGGCGCCGAGGGCCGACCACACGTCGAGGAACAGCGGCGACTGCTGGGCGCGGATCTTCAGGCCGGCGATGTCCTCCAGCTTGGCGACGGGGCGCTTGTTGTTGGTCAGGTTGCGTACACCCAGCTCCCAGAACGCCAAGCCGACCAGATTCTGTTCGGGTAGCTGATCGGTGAGCATCTTGCCGACTTCGCCATCGAGCATCGCGTCGACCTTGGCGGTGTCGGTGTACAGGAACGGGAAGTCGAGAATGCCGAAATCGGTGACGTGGTTGAGCATCAGCCCGGCGTTCCAGGTCATCATCTCGATCACTCCGCCCTGCAGCGACGACAGCACCTGCACATCGCCGCCCAACACGCCGTTGGGGAAGGTGCGAACCTTGATCTTGCCACCGCTGCGCTCGCTGACTTTCTTGGCGAACAGCTCCATGCCAATGGCCGGCGGCGTACCCTTGGGGCTGGTGGCGGCGAATTTGATGGTGTGCGAGTTGTACTCGGCGGCGAAGCTCAGGCTGCTGGCCAGCAGCAACGCAGCGAGTGCGGTCAGTTTCATCTTCATGGTGAAATCCTTGTTGTGGTTGTTGTTATTTGGCGAACCATTCAGCCGGCACGGTGACCAGCTGCGGAAAGGCGACGAGCAGGAACAGCACGATGATTTCGGCGATCAGGAACGGGAAGGTGCCCTTAAGCAGCGCCTCGTAGCGCATTCGTCCGATGCCGCACACCACGTTGAGCACCGTGCCCACGGGCGGGGTGATCAGGCCGATGGAGCAATTGATCATGAACAGCACGCCGAAATAGATCGGGTCGATGTCCGCCGCCGTCACCACCGGCACCAGGATCGGCGCGAGCAGCAGCACGGTGGGCGTCAGGTCCATGACCATGGAGATCACTAGGATCAGCAGCATCAGCACCAGGATCAGCAGCTTCGGGTTGTCCATCACCGGCTCGATCAGGTCGATGATCTGCCCGGGAATGTCGGCGATGGTGATCATCCACGCCGGGATCGAAGCGGCGGCAACCAGAAACATCACCGCCGCTGTGGTCTTACCGGCACGTAGCAGCAACGCGTTGAGGTCCTTGAGGTTCAGCTCGCGGTACACCAGTGCTGACACCAGCAGCGCATAGACGCTGGCCACGGCGCCTGCTTCGGTCGGCGTGACCACCCCGAAGCGCAGGCCGACGACGATGATCACCGGCAGCATCAGCGCCCAGATGCTGTCGACGAAGGCCTTGGCGCGCTCCTTACCGGACGCCTTCGGGCTCAATTTCACGTCGGTGTCGCGGCGCGACACCAGCCACCAGGCCACGCACAGCGCCACGGCGATCATCAGCCCCGGAGCGATACCGGCGAGGAACAGCTTGGTGATCGACAGGCCGGACGCTACGCCGAGCACCACGAAGCCGATGCTCGGCGGGATGATCGAGCCAAGCACCGAGACCGAGGCGATCAGGCCACCCGAGCGATTCTTGTTGTAGCCGGCGATGACCATCATCGGCAGCAGCAGCGCGGTCAGCGAAGCGGCGTCGGCCAGCGCCGAGCCGGACAGGCTGGACAACAGCACGCCGGCGAAGATGGTCACGTAACCGAGGCCACCACGCAGGTGGCCGACCATGGCGATGGCCAGGTTGATGATGCGCTTGGACAACCCGCCGCTGTTCATCACCTCACCGGCGATGATGAACAGCGGAATGGCCAGCAGGGGAAAGCTGCCGGCGGAGTTGATGATGTTCTGCGCGATGATCTGCCCATCGAACAGGCCCAGCAGCCACATCAGCGCTACGCCGCAGAGGATCAGGGCGTAGGCGATGGGGGCGCCGATGAGAATGGCGGCCATCAGCACGCCAACGAAGACGGTAAGGGCCATTACTTCAGTACCCCGGGTTGGGTGGCGGGTGCGACATGGCTGTCGGGCTCGGCAGTACGCGGGATGTAGCTGCCCGCCGGCTTTCTCAGGTTGTCGATCATCTGTACGGCGATCAGCGCGGCGCTTAGCACCGAGAACACCAGGCCAGCGCCGTAGAACAACGCCATGGACACACCGGTCGAGGGGGCGCCAACGTGCAGGTTGATCAGCGTCTGCTTCCAGCTGCCCTGCAGGAACAGCCAGGTGACGTAGAGCATCAGCGCCTGGGTGAGCAGCAACAGGTATTTGCCGACCGAGGGCGATACGCGGCTGGTCACGATATCGACGCCGATATGGCCGTTCTCGTGGAGCATCAGCTGAGCCCCGGCGAACACCAGCCAGACGAAGGCCAGTCGCGAGATCTCCTCGCTGAAGAACAGCCCGGAGTTGAAACCGTAGCGCAGGACCACGTTGGAGAAGATCAACAGGGTGATGCATACCAGGCTGGAAACGATCAGCACTTTCAGCGTGGCGAAGTAGATAGTCAGAATGTTTTTCACGGTGCTCTCTCCGGCGAATGGGCAGATGAGCGAAGTAGGAAAGTTGCCTTGTTTTCGGCGCGCACGAAGGCGTCCGATACGGCAGCGCTGGCCGTGTCGTCGGGGGCGGGCATTGATCACCTTTTTATTATTGGCTGGATGTTTATATGCGGTAGTTGATTCTTTTCTGAATGCCGATAAGTGTCAACGCAACTGCCCGAAGAGTCGGATTCAATGTTTTTATTAGGCTGATAAAAATGGCAGTTGGCGGCGCACTCCGACATATAACGGCGCAATCGGCAGCATGACGCGCATTTATTTATGGCAAGTAATCAGGCAGGCACGCGAATGCCGCCAGCATCGTGGGACGCTGGCGTATCGGGTGTGATGGAAAATGAGCATCATAGACGTGCATGCAAATCCTTTTGCAGAAATAAGTAGAGTGGTTGATTATTTCCAGGCAGGTTTATAGATATAAAGTTTTACCAGGTGATCAGGCGAACTGTGGCAGCCACAGCGCCAATTGCGGGAATACAATCAATAACGCGATAAGTAACAACAGCACGAAGCAGAAGGGTAATGCGCCGTAAATCACATCCATGAAGTTGCCCTTGTTACGAATACTTTGCACCACGAACAGGTTCATGCCGAACGGCGGGGTTATCTGACCCATCTCGCAAAGCACGATCAGGATCACCCCGAACCACAATGGATCGAAACCCAGTGCCACGATCACCGGCACCACCAGCGGCGCGGTGGTGATCAGCATCGCCAGGGTGTCCATGAAGCAGCCGAGCACGATGTAGAACAGGATGATCGCCAGTAGCGTGGCCATTGGCGACATGTCCAGGTCGGTGACGAAGCTGACCAGTGTGGGCGTCAGGCCGATGGCCGACAGCACGAAGTTGAGGAAGAACGCCGACAGAGTGATGAAGATGATCATCCCGCTGGTGCGCATGGTCGATTCGAACGCCTGCCCCAGGTTCTGCCAGGTGAAGGTGCGGCGCCACAGGCCCAGGCCGAACGCCGCCAGCACACCGAGTGCCGCCGACTCGCTGGCCGTGGCGAAACCACTGTAGATGGCGCCGACCACCAGCACGAAGATCGCCAGCGGTGGTAGCAGATCGGGAATGCTCGCCAGGCGTTCGGCCCAGGTGGCGTGTTGCCGGGTGCCGCCAAGCTTCGGCCAGATCATGCAGGTGATCACGATCATCGCCACGAACATCACGCACAGCAGCAGGCCGGGGATGGTCGCTGCCAGGTAGAGCTTGGGTACCGAGATGTTGGCGATCAACGCGAACAGGATCATGTTGATCGACGGCGGAATCAGAATGCCCAGGGTGCCGCCCGCCGCGATCGAACCAAGGAACAGTGGCGCCGGATAGCCCTTGCGCACCTGCTCCGGCAGGGCGATGGTCGAGATGGTCGCCGCCGTGGCCACGCTGGAACCGCTGGTGGCGGAGAACAGCGCCGAGGCGCCGATATTGGAATTCATCAGGCCGCCCGGCAGCCACGATAGCCACTTGTCCGCCGCACTGTACATGCGCCCGGCCACGCCCGAGCAGACCAGCAGCTCGCCCATCAGCACATACAGCGGAATGGCCACCAGCAGGAACTCGGCGCCGGTGCTCCAGGCGATCTCGCCCATGGCGTTACTCAGCGGCAACGTCGAGAACAACTCGGCCAACGACATGCCCAGCAGGCCCACGCTGACTGCCGCGGCCACGCTGAGGCCGAGCAGGCCCAGCAATACGATCAGGGTGAATGCCAGCATCTCAGCGACCCTCCCGGGTGGTTGCACCACGGCTGGAGCGGGACTCTTCCTCGATCTCTTCCTCGACCGAGTTGATGCCGATCAGTGCGTTGGCGGCGGCCCAGCGTTGCTGACGCAGCTGCATCAGGCTGTTGTAGCCCAGTACCAGAATGGTCGAGGCGAAGAACAGGTAGCCGGCGAACCACAGCGACTGGGGAATCCACTGCGGCACCTGCAACGGCGTGGTGGAAATCGAGCGATAGGCGATGGAGTCCCACAGAACCCCGCCGACATGGAACAGCAGCGTGCCGACGAACAGTGCCATGCCGCCCAGGGCCAGCAGATCCAGGCAGACCCTGGGCTTGAGCGACAGGCGCGAGTAAAGGATATCCACACGCAGGTGGGAGCGCCTGAGCAGCGCGATGGGAAAGGCCCAGGCGCTGACGATGGCCAGCACGTAACCGGCGATCTCGTCGGCACCGCCCATGGAAAAGCCCAGCAGGCGGCGCAGCAGCAGGTCGATGCTGATCATCAGGGCCGAGCCCATCAGCGCGATGCCGCCCATCCAGGCGCTGGCCCGGGCGATGCGATTGATGAGCCGGAGGCTCGGGGTGTCGTCAGGTTGCATGAGCAGGTTTCTCCGCGAACGGGTGGAGTTCAGCGCGGCAAGCGCCGCTTTGGGCGAGGCTTTCGCTGTGCTCAGGGATCTTTCAGGGCTACGCCAATCGCCTTGCCCGCCGTGGCATTCCATTGCTGCACGCAGTCGGCGCCACAACGTTTGCCCCAGTCATTGGCGATGCGCAGCACGACCTCGCGCAGCCTGGCGCGCTCGTCTTCGGTCGGCGCACTGGCCTGCATCGCGGCAGGGTGATGAATCTGGCAGTCGGCGGCGCCGGTGTTGCAGGCCAGCGCATAGCGGTTCTCGCGAGCGGTTTCCGTCCACAGGGCGTCCTCGAGCACGTGCGCCTGGGCCTGCAGCAGGCGCTGCATATCGGGGGAAAGCTGCTGCCAGCGTTGCAGGCCCATGGCGTAGAAACCGATCGACCAGTCCACCGGCAGGTCGTAGACGTGGGCTGCCACGTCGTACCACTTGGCGGCATTGCCCGAACCCATGCCGGTTACCGCGCAGTCGATGACGCCGGTCTGCATGGCCGTGACCACCTCCGCGAAGGGCAGGGTGACCGGCGATGCGCCGAGGGCGCTGACCATGTCGGCCATGTTGCGACCGCGCACCCGCACCTTGCGGCCCTTCAGGTCGTTCAGGCGATTCACGGCATCACGGCAGAAGAACACCTGGGCGGTGTAGGGCACCGTGGCCAGCAGCTTGACGCCGTGGCGCTCGGCCATGCGTGCTTCGAGTACCGGTTTGTAGGCATCGGCGATCTGCCGTGAAGTGGTGATGTCGGCGGCCATGCCGGGCAGGTCGATACCCTCGAAGGCCGCATCGTCGCCGGCCACGAAGGCGAACACGCCCATGCCGATCTCGACTGCGCCGGAGCGCAGCAAGCGAACCATTTCCGGGCCCTTGAGGCCACTTTCAGAGAGGCCCATCAGGCGAGCGGTGACAGATCCGCCCGAGTTGGCGGGCAGGGTTTCAGTCCAGAACGGGCGCTCGACGACGCGAAAGGTGTAGTTGTGGCTGCCGCCACCGACCACGTTGAAATGGACGGACGACGCATCGTCCGCAAGCGCGCTGGCGCCAATCGCGCAGCCCAGCGCAGCCAGGATCATCCTGGGGAGCGAATACAGTTTCATGGTAGTCCTGTTGTTTTTCTGGGGGAGCTACGGGGCAGAAACCTGATGAAAGTTGCAGCGGGTCAGTATTGGAATTGTCATCGCGCCTGACCTTGCGCGGTGCGGCCGAGCTCAGCGTGCCCGGTCGATGGCCGCGTCGATCAGCGGGCGCGAGCCCACCACGTCGGGAAATTTCTCGCCCTGGGCCAGGCGCGCCAGGGTGTGCTTCTCGTTCTCCTGGAACTCGATGGCGCGGTGGGCCAATGCCAGGGCCTGGGCGGGCGGCAGGATGACGATGCCGTTCTCGTCGGCGATCACCGCATCACCGGGCCGCACGACGACCCCGCCGCACTGCACCGCGGTACAGAATTCGCCCTCTTCACCCTTCACCCGCGTGGTGATGGCGCTGGCGCCCCACGACCACACCGGCACGCCGTGCTGTCGCAGCTCGCCCAGGTCGGTGACGTAGCCGTCGATGATGATCCCGGCGATGCCCGCCTGCTTGGCGGCATAGGCCATGGCACCACCCATGGCCGCGGTCACGCTTTCACCGCAACGGTCGACCACCAGAAAGTCGCCCGGCCTGGCGCAACCCATCGCGTAATGCAGGATGCCGCCGTCGGCGCCAGGCATCTTCACCGTCACCGCGGTGCCCACGGTGCGCACATTTTCGAAGTGCGCCCTGATTTGCGGGCTCAATATGCCGGTGGTGATGAAATGACCGATGGTGGCGGGCTCGGCGCGCAAAAGAACGGAAAGTTCTTCTGGATTAATCGCCTCGGGAAGTGCTTCGATAATATACATGCGCTGTTTAATTATTCGTTTTGGGCAAGAAGTGAGCCCGATCCTAACAAGCATGTTTTTGTGGCGATAATAAAAATCAGCGGACGTAAGAGGGGACGATTTTTATCATGCGAATTACCCTGATGCAGATCGAGGCCTTCTACTGGACTGCCCGCTTGGGCGGTGTACACGCTGCATCTCGCCACCTTCACCTGACCCAGCCGGCCATTTCCTCACGCATCCGCGAGATGGAGTCGCTGCTCAGCGTCAAGCTGTTCGACCGCAGCAAGCAGCGCATGACCCTCACCGCCGATGGCCATATCGCCCTGCGCCACGCCGAGCTGGCGCTCAACAACAGCGTGAAGCTCGAGCAGTTCGCCGCCAAGCAGAAGCAGCACCGCCGGTTGCGCCTCGGCGCCGACGAATGCTCGGCGATGGTCGGGCTGACTGCGGTGATCGCCGAGATCAAGGCGCACTTTCCCGAGATCACCCTGGAGATAACCATCGACGTCGGCGCGGTGCTCAACCGCAAGCTCAACGACCATGAGCTGGATCTGGCGCTGCTCACCAACCCGGCGACCCGCGAGGACGTCACCGACATCTTCATCGGCTGGATGACCTTCCAGTGGGTCGCCGCTCCGCAACTGGCCATCGACGCCGACCCCTTCCTGCCCGAGCACGCCGCCGGCCATCCCATCGTCAGCCACTCGGCGCCTTCGACGCTGTACTCGGTGGTCGAGAACTGGCTCAAGGGCGGCAACGCGCCGTCGGAAGCCTTCCACTCCAGCAACTCCCTGAGCTTCATGGCCAAGCTGGTTTCCGCCGGCCACGCCATCGGCATCCTGCCGGTACCGCTGATCCGTGAAATGCTCGCCCTCAACCTGCTGAAAACCCTGCCCTGCGATCCGCCCATTCCGCCGGCGCGCTTCTGCCTCTCCTACATGACGGAAATGCCCGACATGCAGATCGATGCGCTGGTGGCGATTACCCGGGAAACGCTGTTGCGGCAGAAGTTTCTGGTCGGGCCGGAGGTATTGGAGGGCGACTGACCGGGTATCTGGAGCGTCGGTCAGTCGAAGACCGCCGCCGTGTCGATACGCCGCCAGATCGCTTCGGCAAAACTGTAGAGGGCGAACGCGATCAGCCCCGCGCCAATCAAGCCCAGCCAGAAGGCGCCGAAGGGCAGGGATTGCAAGGCGTGCAGCGCGTCCTCGAGGCCGGGTGGGGAGGTGGGTTCATAACGGGTACCGCCGCTGAACAGCATGCCGGCCACCACCAGAAAGGAAACGCCGCGGGCGATGAGGCCAACCTTGGAGATGGGCGTGACCCAGCGCATGACGTCGTCCGAGGCCGAGAAGTACTTTTCGAACTTGGCTTTCCAGCCCTTGATGATGTGCGCGATACCGACGCCAAGCGGCACCAGCGCCACCAGGTAAACCAGATAGTTCGAGTACTTCCAGCCCAGCATGCCGGAGAGAAAGTCTTCGCCACCCCCGCCACCCCCGGAGGACTCGCCGAGCGAACTGCCCAGCAGGCCCAGGGTGAACAGGGTCAGCAGGCTGTAGCTGATGGCGCCCCCGACGAGGCCTGCACGCGCGGCGAGCCCCTTGGCGTCGGTACCGTGGTCTTCCGGGTCGGTGATCGCCTGGGTCAGCCGCCAGGCGGCGTAGGCGATGAGCCCGACCACCATGATCCACAGCAGCGTCTCGCCGAACGGTTGCCCCAGCAGTTGCGAGATGGCGCCCTTAGTGCCGACCGTCTCCCCGCTTCCTCTGGCGGCGAGCAGTGCGAAGGTACCGATGATCAGGTACACCACGCCGCGCGCCGCGTAGCCGGTCCGAGCGAGCCAGACGATGCCCCGCGAGAGTTCGCCTTTGGCGTGAATGGCCGGGTTGTACATGGTCAGCATCCTGTGTGGGTGAGCGTGGTCGCGATGCAGTTGACACCCATGGGCGGATTGCGGTTTCGATTGATTGGCCAGCGGTTTTCGGAAGGGCTTGCCTGCAGCGTCGAAGGACCTGCCTGGCGCCAGAAACGACAAAGCCCGCACAGGGCGGGCTTCGTGTTGCGTTTCCTGGTCACCTATCAGGTGAAGGAAACAGGGATATGGCGCACTCGGCGGGATTCGAACCCACGACGCCTGCCTTCGGAGGGCAGTACTCTATCCAGCTGAGCTACGAGTGCGTTGCGGGGCGCAATCATACGCATGTCGCTGGCGTGCGTCCATGCTGGGCGTAGGGCTCGTTCGGCGGGCCGCGGCGGCTGGTTTGGGCTATAAGGAAAGGCGGCTGAAATCTCCGCCCATCTAGGGGCTGTTAATTTTCTTGAACGGCCTATTGCCCTTTGATCGACCTGATCTTACGATCTGTTTGATATTTCAAACGACGGTGTCGGCCAGCTGAACTCACGGCGGCGCACTCCGTTCGAATTTGCAGGCCGCAGCTAGCCTGTCGCTCCAACCCATGCCTGGGTTCGCTCCCAGCTTCTTTCGTCATCTCCTGGCGCCGTGGTGCCGGGATAGAGGAGATCGCCATGCAATTGAAAGACGCGCAACTGTTCCGCCAGCAGGCTTTCGTCAACGGCGCCTGGGCTGATGCCGACAGCGGCCAGACCATCAAGGTGACCAACCCGGCCACGGGCGAAGTGATCGGCAGCGTGCCGAAGATGGGCGCTGCCGAAACCCGCCGCGCCATCGAAGCCGCCGACAAGGCCCTGCCGGCCTGGCGTGCGCTGACCGCCAAGGAGCGTTCTGCCAAGCTGCGTCGCTGGTACGAGCTGATGCTGGAGAACCAGGAAGACCTGGCGCGCCTGATGACCATCGAGCAGGGCAAGCCGTTGGCCGAAGCCAAGGGCGAGATCGCCTACGCCGCCTCGTTCATCGAGTGGTTCGCCGAAGAAGCCAAGCGCGTGTATGGCGACACCATTCCGGGCCACCAGGCCGACAAGCGCCTGATCGTCATCAAGCAGCCGATCGGTGTCACCGCGGCCATCACCCCGTGGAACTTCCCGGCGGCGATGATCACCCGCAAGGCCGGCCCGGCCCTGGCCGCTGGCTGCACCATGGTGCTCAAGCCCGCTTCGCAGACGCCGTACTCCGCCCTGGCCCTGGCCGAGCTGGCGACCCGTGCCGGCATCCCGGCTGGCGTGTTCAGCGTGGTGACCGGCAGCGCCGGTGAAGTGGGCGGCGAGCTGACCGGCAACCCGATCGTGCGCAAGCTGTCGTTCACCGGCTCGACCGAGATCGGTCGCCAGCTGATGGCCGAGTGCGCTCAGGACATCAAGAAGGTATCCCTGGAGCTGGGCGGCAACGCGCCCTTCATCGTGTTCGACGACGCTGACCTGGACAAGGCCATCGAGGGCGCGATCATCTCCAAGTACCGCAACAACGGTCAGACCTGCGTGTGCGCCAACCGCATCTACGTGCAGGACGGCGTCTACGATGCCTTCGCCGAGAAGCTCAAGGTCGCGGTCGAGAAACTGAAGATCGGCAACGGCCTGGAAGACGGCACCACCACCGGCCCGCTGATCGACGAGAAGGCCGTGGCCAAGGTCAAGGAGCACATCGAGGACGCCGTTTCCAAAGGCGCCAAGATCCTCTCCGGCGGCAAGACCCACGCCCTGGGCGGCACCTTCTTCGAGCCGACCATTCTGGCCGACGTGCCGAAGAACGCGCTGGTCTCCAAAGACGAAACCTTCGGCCCGCTGGCGCCGTTGTTCCGTTTCAAGGACGAAGCCGAAGTGATCGCCATGGCCAACGACACCGAGTTCGGCCTGGCCTCCTACTTCTATGCCCGTGACCTCTCCCGCGTGTTCCGCGTGGCCGAGGCGCTGGAATACGGTATGGTCGGCATCAACACCGGCCTGATCTCCAACGAAGTGGCGCCATTCGGCGGCATCAAGGCCTCGGGCCTGGGCCGTGAAGGCTCCAAGTACGGCATCGAGGATTACCTGGAAATCAAGTACCTCTGCCTGAGCATCTAGGTAGTCGCTACTGCGCTTCGGTGATGCTGCGTTGGCGGGGCCGGGAAAAATGCTCATTGGCAACAGCCAACTCCGCTTTTTCCCGACCCCGCCGCCTTGCCTGACCTTCGCTCGCTACGCTCCGATAGTGCGTGCAAGCAAAAATAGTCCCTGTGATCGGGGCGAGTGTTGCAGTCGATCATCGTATGCTGCGACGGCGCTGACCCGGTCATTTCATCCTTGAACCACACCGACGATGAGCGGTGAATGAGGAAGCCATGAGCAAGACCAACGAATCCCTGCTGCAACGCCGCCAGGCCGCCGTACCGCGCGGTGTCGGCCAGATCCACCCGATCGTCGCCGAGCGCGCCGAGAACGCCACTGTGTGGGACGTCGAAGGCCGCGAGTACATCGACTTCGCCGGCGGTATCGCCGTACTGAACACCGGTCACCTGCACCCGAAAGTGGTCGCCGCCGTTCAGGAACAGCTGGCCAAGCTGACTCACACCTGCTTCCAGGTGCTGGCGTATGAGCCCTACATCGAGCTGTGCGAAGAAATCGCCAAGCGCGTACCGGGCGACTTCGCCAAGAAGACCCTGCTGGTCACCTCCGGCTCCGAAGCCGTCGAGAACGCCGTGAAGATCGCCCGTGCCGCTACCGGCCGTGCTGGCGTGATCGCCTTCACGGGGGCCTACCACGGCCGTACCATGATGACTCTGTCGCTGACCGGCAAGGTCGTGCCGTACTCCGCCGGCATGGGCCTGATGCCGGCTGGCGTGTACCGCGCCGTTGCGCCGTGCGAGCTGCATGGCGTAAGCGAAGACGAATCCATCGCCAGCATCGAGCGCATCTTCAAGAACGATGCCCAGCCTCAGGACATCGCCGCGATCATCATCGAGCCGGTACAGGGCGAGGGTGGTTTCTACGTCAACTCGCCAGCCTTCATGCAGCGCCTGCGCGCCCTGTGCGACCAGCACGGCATCCTGCTGATCGCTGACGAAGTGCAGACCGGCGCTGGCCGTACCGGCACCTTCTTCGCCACCGAGCAACTGGGCGTGGTGCCGGACCTGACCACCTTCGCCAAGTCCGTCGGCGGCGGCTTCCCGATCTCCGGCGTCAGCGGCAAGGCCGAGATCATGGACAAGATCGCCCCCGGCGGCCTGGGCGGCACCTATGCCGGCAGCCCGATCGCCTGCGCCGCGGCCCTGGCCGTACTCAAGGTGTTCGACGAAGAGAAACTGCTGGATCGCTCCAACGCCGTTGGCGAGAAGCTCAAGGCTGGCCTGCGTGACATCGCCGCCAAGCACAAGGTGATCGGCGACGTGCGCGGCCTGGGTTCGATGGTCGCCATCGAGCTGTTCGAAGGCGGCGACCGCAGCAAGCCGGCTGCCGAACTGACCGGCAAGATCGTCGCCAAAGCGCGCGAGAAGGGCCTGATCCTGCTGTCGTGCGGCACCTACTACAACGTGGTGCGCTTCCTGATGCCGGTCACCATCCCGGACGCCCAGCTGGAAAAAGGCATCGCCATCGTGGCCGAGTGCTTCGACGAACTGGCGTAAGCCACACCGTTGAAAAGGACCCGCTTCGGCGGGTTTTTTTGCCTGGTTTTTTCGCCGCGCTCAGCCAGGGCATGGCGTGGGCGCTAAGCCCGCGGCCTCTCGGGCGAAGGGCAATGAGCGTTGAAAAGATGTGTCGAAAACCCGCCGCAAGCGTCTCTTCACTTGCTCGAAACGGCCTGCTGCCGCCATGCTCCGCCAACCCCCTCGGCGGCGGGATCATTGCGCGGCTATTTCGGTCAAAGCTCGCTGTGCATGCCCACAAGCGGCTGCAAATCGCTCCCAGGTTCTCAAGGATATCGGTGTAGATGACTGACTACGATCTGTTGCTGGTAGGCGCAGGCCCGGCCCATCTCGGGGTTCTGCGACGCTGGGCGCTGATCGAGCGGCCGGCGGGCCGTATCGCCCTGGTGGCCAGTGCTGAGCACACCTGGCACGCCGGCATGTTGCCGGGGCTGGTCGGCGGCCGCTATTCGCCAGAGGATTGCCAGATTGGCCTGGGCGCGCTGTGCCAGGCCGCGCAGGTCGAGCTGATCGTCGCCCCCGTTGCCGCGCTGGACGCCGCGACACGTCAGCTGACGCTGGCCGATGACCGGGTGCTGCAGGGCAACTGGCTGTCGCTCAACGTCGGTGACCGGGTCGCCTGCCCACCACGCGCGGGCGAGGGAATGGATGTGCTGGCGGTGAAGCCCGTGGATCACTTCATCACTGGCTGGCAGGCCTGGCAGCGCGACCCGCAGCCGCTGGCAATCCTCGGCGGCGGCGTGGCAGGGGTGGAGATGGCCCTGGCGCTCGCCGACCAGGTGCCGCAGCTGGCACTGTTCTGCGGTGAGCCGCTGTTGGCCGGGCACTGCGCCGGCTTGCGCATGCGCGCCTGGGGCCATCTGCGCATGCGTCGCGTGCAGGTGCGCGAGCATTGCCCGATCAGTCGCATCGACGGCAATTGCCTGATCAGCGGTGAGGCATCCGTGTGGCATGGCAGCCGCCTGTTGCTGGCCAGCGGCGCCCAGGCGCTGCCGTGGATCGCAGCCAGCGGCCTGAGCTGCGATGGCGACGGTTTCGTGCACACCGCACTTACGCTGCAAAGCCATTCCCACCCGCAGGTCTTCGCCGTGGGCGATTGCGCCAATCTGCCCGGCGTGCGCAAGAGCGGCCTGTATTCGATGCGCCAGGTACCGGTGCTCGCCGCCAACCTGGCGGCGGCCTTGCGCGGCGGCGCGCTGCGTGACTACAAGGTACGTGGCCAACGCCCCCTGCTGCTGGCCAGCGGAGACGGCGGCGCGCTGCTCGGCTGGCAGCAGTGGAGCGCCGGCGGCCAGCTGTACGGGCGCTGCAAGGACTACTTCGACCGCTCTTTCGTCAAGCGCCACCGTCTCGAACGCTGAGCGCCCCAGTCGCCTTGCTACCAAAGTGCCATGGCGCGGCGCATCATGGGGTGGTCAACTGACCAGATTGGTGTTCGGCCTACGGATTTGTCCCGTGCGGTCGATCTACTGAACACGGGCCGCTAGAGCCTATCGCTCGCATCACCCCACAATAAGAAAGACGAGGTTCGCCATGGACGCTGGAATGACTCGTGACCGGCTCGCGCTGGCCCTGCACGTGGTCGGCCTGCTGGCGCTGCTGCTGGTGTGGCAGCAGGTGCAGATGCCGGTCTATGTCGGCGTGATCGCCTTGCTGGCCTTGGCGCTGTGGCCCTGGTTCGGCCCCTGGCGGCACCCGGCCCCGGCGACGGCTGCAGCCGCCCCGTCGGTTTCTCTCGATGCGTTGAGCCAGAGCCTGTCGCAGCACACCTGCCATAACGCGCTGTCCGCGGCCCAGGTGGCGTTCACCGTGCAGCAACTGGCCGGTCGGTTGCAGTCGCAACTGGTAGCAGTCGAGCAGATCAGCGAAGGTGCCCACGCCGTGACCCGCACCGAGCAGAGCAACGCCGAACGGGCCGGCCAGACCCTCGGTGCCGCGCAGACGGTGCGTGCCAGCAGCGCCAGCGGCCAGACCGAGCTGCAGCAGGCCATCGGCCGCATGCAGCAACTCAGCGCCCAGGCCGCCGCCAGCCGCGAGTTGATCGACGGCCTTGGCGCGCGGACCGAGCAGATCGAACAGGTCACCCAGGTCATCCAGTCCATCGCCAGCCAGACCAATCTGCTGGCGCTCAATGCCGCCATCGAGGCCGCGCGCGCCGGTGAGCAGGGGCGTGGCTTCGCGGTGGTCGCCGACGAGGTGCGCAGCCTGGCCGGGCGTACCGCCAGTGCTACAGGTGAAGTGGGGCAGATGGTCGCCGATATCCGCCAGCAGAGCGCCGCGGTGGTCAGCCATATCCAGCAGCAGGCCGAGGAGCTGGAAGCGGCCGCCCGGCAGATCGAGTTCACTGGCGAGCAATTGCGCGGCATCGCCGACCTGGCCGCCGATGTCGATGCTCAGGTCGAGCAGATCAGCGCCGGTACGGCGAGCAACCACGATCACCTGGCCGAGCTGCTGGTGGCAGTCGAGCAATTGCGCGGCGACGTGCGCAGCAGCGAAGACCAGACCCGCCAGCTGGGCAAGGCCGCCGAGCAACTGGTCGGCCAGGCGGAAAGCGTCAGCGAGCAGCTGGCCAGCGTCGGGCTCGACGACTACCACCAGCGCATCTACGACCTGGCACTGGAGGGTGCCGCCGCGATTGCCCGGCAGTTCGAGGCCGACATCCAGGCCGGGCGTATCAGCCTCGCGGATCTGTTCGACCGCCAGTACCAGCCGATCCCGGATACGTTTCCGGCCAAATTCCGCACGCGCTTCGACAGCTACGCTGATGGCGTGCTGCCGGCCATTCAGGAACCGCTGCTCAAGCGCCACGAAGGCCTGGTGTTCGCCATCGCCACCACGCCGGAAGGTTATGTGCCGACCCACAACCAGGCCTTCAACCATCCGCCCACCGGCGATCGCGCCGTGGACACCGTGAAAAGCCGCAGCAAGCGGCTGTTCAACGACCGCACCGGCATTCGCTGCGGCAGTCACCAACAGCGCGTGCTGCTGCAGACCTACATGCGCGACACCGGCGAACTGATGCACGACCTGTCGGTGCCGATCCATGTGCAGGGCAAGCATTGGGGCGGCTTGCGGTTGGGTTACAAGCCGGAGCCGTGAGCGCGATTGTTTAGCCGCTGGCTACCTGAAGGTGTGCCAATAACGATTTAACCTGACTGTCGCGGCGTGCGAGCCTCGCTGGCATGTCTATTCCGGTCTGCAGCCTTGCCCACGCTTTTGCCCTGCCAGCCTTGCGCTCGCGGGGGCGGGCGCCCGAACCCACGGCGCTGCCGCAGATCCTCGCCTTCTGGGCGCTCTGGCATTGCCGCCACGCCCGCCCGCCGGACGCTCTCTCCGCCCGCTGAATCCGATGGCTGCGCCATGTCCGCAGCCGCTGATACCCATTTGTCTGCCTGTGCGCCGGTTCGAACAGCGAGCCGGCCGTGCGGACATCGAGCGCCTGACTGGCGCAAGCGAGTGCGCGATGACGACTTTCGCAGCAATGCAGGAAGCCCGGGATTTCCTGGCCGCTAACCACGATATCGAATTGATCGAACTGTTCATCCTCGATGCCAATGGCGTGCCGCGCGGCAAGCTGTTGCACCGCGAGGAACTGCTGGCGCTGTACCAGAGCGGGCGGCCGCTGCCGAGCACCATGCTCGGTTTGTCCATCCAGGGCGAGGACGTTGAGGACACCGGCCTGGTCTGGGACGTCGGCGACATCGACTGCCGTGCCTACCCGTTGCCCGGCAGCCTGGTGCGCCTGCCCTGGCGGCAGATTCCCACCGCCGCCGTGCAGGTGTCGATGCACCCCAGCGAAGGCCTGCCGGCCACCCCCGCCGACCCGCGGCAGTTGCTGATCCGCGTGATCGAGCAGCTCGAAGCCGAGGGTTATCATCCGGTGATGGCCTGCGAGCTGGAGTTCTACCTGCTCGACCAGAAACGCGACGCCCAGGGGCGCCCGCAGCCGGCGCTGGACACCGACGGCGGCCGCCCGCGGCAGACCCAGGTTTATGGCTTGCGCGAGCTGGAGCAGCTCGAGCCGTTTCTCAAGGATCTCTATGCGGCCTGCAAGGCCCAGGGCATCCCGGCACGCACGGCGATTTCCGAGTACGCCCCCGGCCAGGTGGAGATCACCCTGGAGCACGGCCCGGCACTCGCGGCCATGGACCAGGCGGTGCGCTACAAACGCCTGGTCAAGGGCGTGGCCCATGCCCACGGCATGCAGGCCTGCTTCATGGCCAAACCGTTCGCCGAGATCGCGGGCACCGGCATGCACATGCACGTGAGCCTCGCAGACGCACAAGGCGAGAATCTGTTCGCCAGTGAAAGCCCAGCCGGCACGCCGCTGCTGCGTCAGGCGGTCGGCGGCATGCTCGCCAGCCTGCTCGACTCGCTGCTGCTGTTCTGCCCCAACGCCAATTCCTACCGGCGCTTCCAGGCCAATAGCTATGCGCCGCTGGCGCCCACCTGGGGTGTGGATAACCGCACCGTCAGCCTGCGCGTGCCCGGCGGTCCGGCAGGTACCCGGCATATCGAGCACCGCATCTGCGGCGCCGATGCCAACCCCTATCTTGCCGCCGCGGCGATTCTGGCCGGGATTCACCGGGGCATCCGCGAAGCGCTGGATCCCGGGGCGCCGGTCGAGGGCAACGGCTATG
Organism: uncultured Pseudomonas sp.; assembly: GCA_966186235.1. GTDB lineage: Bacteria > Pseudomonadota > Gammaproteobacteria > Pseudomonadales > Pseudomonadaceae > Aquipseudomonas. Next base: position 29,830 of record CBIFVM010000029.1, on the reverse strand, counting down.
CCCAGGCCACCGAGCACCTGCCTACCCAATGGTCGGCGGCGATCCAGGCGCTGGAGCACTCCGAGTGGGCCCGCGAGGCCTTCGGCGAGGCGTTTCTCAAGGTGTACCTGGCGATCAAACACGCCGAATACCGCCAGTTCATGGGCGAGGTCGGCGAGCAGGATTGGCGCTGGTACCTGAGCAACGCCTGACGGCGGCTTTTTGAACGGCTCGGGGCTCGAGCCCCTCCTGCAAAAATGCTTTGTGGGGGCTAGTCCAGATCGCTGATTTACCGGTGCCAGCGCACCTCAAGGACATGCAATGAACGCAAGCAATCAACCCGTCAAACCCGCTGCCGTACGCGCGCCGTCCTACTACTCGGCTTCGCTGAATTTCGAGAGCGACTACCCGACGCTGCAGGGCGGAGTGACCGTGGACGTGGCCATCATCGGCGGCGGCTTCACCGGCATCGCCACCGCGGTGGAACTGGCCGAGCGCGGCCTCAAGGTCGCCGTGGTGGAAACCCACAAGGTCGGCTGGGGCGCCAGCGGGCGCAACGGCGGCCAGGTCACCGGCAGCCTGTCCGGCGACGAAGCCATGCGCAGGCAGATGCGCAACACCCTGGGCGAGGCCGTGGACGATTTCATCTGGCAGCTGCGCTGGCGCGGCCACGCGATCATCGAGCGTCGAGTGGCCAGGTACGGCATCGCCTGCGACCTCAAATACGGCCATCTGCATACCGCGATGAAGGCCAGCCATCTGGACGAACTCAAGGCCACCCATGACGAAGCGCTACGCCGCGGGATGGAGGGGGATGTCAGCCTCCTCGACGCCGCTGGCGTGCGGGCGCAATTGGGCAGCGACCTGTACTGCGGCGCGCTGAAGAACACCCGCAACATGCACCTGCACCCGCTCAACCTGTGCCTCGGCGAGGCCAGGGCTGCCGAAAGCCTGGGCGCGCTGATCTTCGAGCATTCCGAGGTGCTGGAGATCGTTCACGGCCCGCGCCCGGCGGTGGTCACCACGGGCGGGCGCATCGAGGCCAGGCAGGTGCTGCTGGCCGGCGACGTCTACCACAAGCTGGAGCGTCGCCAGCTCAAGGGCCTGATCTTTCCGGCCATGGGCGGCATCGTCACCACCGCGCCGCTGGGCGCGCTGGCCCGCGAGATCAACCCGCAGGATCTGGCGGTGTACGACTGCCGCTTCGTGCTCGACTACTACCGCCTGACCGGCGATGGCCGGTTGCTGTTCGGCGGCGGCGCCAATTACTCGGGACGTGATTCACGGGATATCGCCGGCGAGCTGCGGCCGTGCATCGAGCGCACCTTCCCGCAGCTCAAGGGCGTGCCGATCGACTTCCAGTGGAGTTGCGCCATGGGCATCGTGATGAACCGCATCCCGCAACTGGGCAAGCTGTCCGGCAACGTCTGGTACTGCCAGGGCTATTCCGGCCACGGCGTGGCGACCAGTCACATCATGGGCGAGATCATGGCCAGGGCGATCACCGGCGACCTGGAGCAATTCGACACCTTCGCCGCCTGCAAGCACATCAAGGTGCCCCTGGGCGACCAGCTCGGCAACCCGATGCTGGCAGCGGGCATGTGGTACTACCAGATGCTGGAGAAGCTGCGCTGAGGATGCGATAGCTCGCCAGGGTGGCACACACCCTGGCGATGACGGGGCTCAGCCGTTCTGTTCGGCCTTGGCCGGGCTTTCCGGCAAGAACCAGTTGAGCACCAGCGCGCAGATGCCGCCGGTGGCCACGCCGGATTCCAGCACGTTGCGCAGCGCCGCCGGCATGTGGGCGAGGAATTCCGGTACCTGGGAAACGCCGAGGCCGAGGGCCAGGGATACGGCGATGATCAGCAGCGCGCGGCGGTCCAGCTCGATGCCGGCGAGGATGTTGATGCCCGACGCCGCCACGGCGCCGAACATGACCATCGCCGCGCCGCCGAGCACCGGCTCGGGCACGGCCTGGATCACGCCGGCTACTGCCGGGAACAGGCCGAGAATCACCAGTACCAGGGCGATCCACACACCGATGTGGCGGCTGGCGATGCCGGTCAGCTGAATCACCCCGTTGTTCTGGGCGAAGATCGAGCTGGGAAAGGTATTGAACACGCCGGCCAGCAGCGAGTTGACGCCGTTGACCAGCACGCCGCCCTTGATGCGTTGCATCCACAGCGGGCCTTCCACCGGCTGGCGCGACACCTTGCTGGTGGCGGTCACATCGCCGATGGCTTCCAGGGACGTCACCAGGTAGATCACCAACATCGGGATGAACAGGCTCCACGAGAAGCCCAGGCCGAAGTGCAGCGGCGTCGGTACCTGGAACAGTTCGGCCTGGTGCATGCCGGTGAAGTCCAGGCGGCCCAGGTAGCCGGCCAGCGCATAGCCGACCAGCAGGGCGATGACGATGGCGCAGCTGCGCATCCACACCACCGGGATGCGGTTGAGCACCACGATCACCGCCAGCACCACGCCGGACAGCAGCAGGTTCTCGCCGTTGGCGAAGGTGCCGTTGGCCATCGCGCCATAGCCGCCGCCCATGCTGATCAGGCCAACCTTGATCAGTGTCAGGCCGATCATCAGCACCACGATGCCGGTCACCAGTGGCGTGATCAGCTTCTTCACGAACGGCAAAATGCGAGAGATGCCGATCTCCACGAACGAGCCGGCGATCACCACGCCGAAGATCGCCGCCATCACGCCTTCCACCGGTGTGCCCTGCTTGACCATCAGCGCGCCGCCGGCGATCAGCGGGCCGACGAAGTTGAAGCTGGTGCCCTGTACCACCAGCAGGCCCGCGCCCAGCGGCCCGAAGCGGCGGCATTGCACGTAGGTGGCGATGCCGGAAATCACCAGGCTCATGGACACGATCAGGTTGGTGTCGCGGGCCGACACGCCCAGCGCCTGGCAGATCAGCAGGCCCGGCGTGACGATCGGCACGATGATCGCCAGCAGATGCTGCAGGGCGGCGAGGATGGCCACCAGCGGGCGCGGGCGGTCCTCGAGGCCGTAGATCAGTTCGCCGTTACGCGGGGAGTCACCTGGTTGCATGGTCGTGATCGCCTGGAAAAACGGCGGATTCTACTGCCTGCAACGGGCAATCCCAAGTGGCTGACGACCGGGTGATCGAGGTCCGGCTATCGGCGCGTTTTGCTGTAACCGGCGTTGTCTTCTGCAAGCGCTGCCGCTCTGGCTCACGGCTGTGACAGGCGGCTCTAAGCTAATCATTAAATGTTATTGGAAGGATATTTTTTATAACCATAAATTTCTCGCAACAGCGCCACTGAGGCGCAGGCAGCCGGGATGGCTCGGTGCCCATTGCGAGGAGTTGCTCATGAAACATGCCTTGAAGACCCTGCTGCTCGCCGTCGTGGCTGCCACCAGCCTGCAGGCCCAGGCGGCCGATATCGTCATCGGCTACCAAACCGGCGTGGACCCGTCCAAGGTCGCCCAGGCCGACGGCGCTTACGAGAAAGCCATCGGCGAGAAGCTCGACTGGCGACGCTTCAATTCCGGCCCCGAAGTGGTGACCGCCCTGGCCTCCGGCGACGTGCAGATCGGCAATCTCGGGTCCAGCCCGTTGGCCGCCGCCACTTCGCGAAAACTGCCGCTGGTGACCTTTCTGGTCGCGGCGCAGATCAACGCCGCCGAGGCGCTGGTGGTGCGCAACGGCAGCGGCATCGACACCCCCGAGCAACTGGTTGGCAAGACCATCGCCACGCCGTTCGTGTCCACCTCCCACTACAGCCTGCTCGGTGCCCTCAAGCACTGGAACATCGACCCGAGCAAGGTGAAGATCGTCAACCTCAACCCCGCCGAGATCAACGCCGCCTGGAAGCGCGGTGACATCGACGGCGCCTTCGTCTGGTCGCCGGCCCTGGGCGAGATCAAGCGCAGCGGCAAGGTGCTGACCGATGCCGCTGAAGTCGGCAAATGGGGTGCGCCCACCTTCGAGGTGTGGGTCGCTCGCAAGGATTTCGCCGAGAAGCACCCCGAGGTGCTCGCCGAGTTCGCCGGTGTGACATTGGACGCTTTTGCCGACTACCAGGCCAACGCCGCCAAGTGGACCGCCGACTCCGAACAGGCCAAAAAGATCGCCAAGCTGATCGGCGCCAATGCCGCCGATGTTCCCGAGTTGCTGGCCGGCTCGACCTATCCCAATGCGCAGCAGCAGGTGAGCGCCGAGCTGTTGGGCGGTGGTACCGCCAAGGCCACTGCGCGCACTGCCGAGTTCCTCAAGCAACAGAAGCACATTCCCGCCGTCCTGCCGGACTACTCGCCCTACGTGAGCGCCGAGTACGTGCCCAAGGCGCAGTGAACCCGAATCACCTTCACGACAGGTTTGCCCCTCTTCGGAGGGGCTTTTTTAATTGAGGAGTCGACCATGAGCCGACTGAATGCCGAGCGGGTCAGCCTGAGCTTCGAGCGCCGCGGTGCTGCGCAGGTGATCCTGGATAACTTCGACCTGCAGATCGACAAGGGTGAGTCGGTGGTCGTGCTCGGCCCGTCGGGCTGCGGCAAGTCCAGCCTGCTCAACGTGCTGGCCGGTTTCCAGCCAGCCGGCAGCGGCCGTGTGCATATCGACGGTAAAACCCTGCAAGGCCCGGGCGGCGAGCGGGGCGTGGTGTTCCAGGACGACGCGCTGATGCCCTGGCTGGATGCCCTCGACAACGTCGCCCTGGGCCTGCGCCTGCGTGGCCTGAACAAGGCCGAGCGCCATGCGCGGGCGCGGCAGGTGCTGGAGCTGGTCGGCCTGGCCAGCCATGCCCACCATCAGGTCGGCGAGCTGTCCGGCGGACAGCGTCAGCGCCTCGGCCTGGCCCGGGCGCTGGCAGTCGACCCGGATTTCCTGTTGCTCGACGAACCCTTCGGCGCCCTCGACGCACTGACCCGCGAGCGCATGCAGGTGCTGCTGCTCGACGTCTGGAAACGCACCGGCAAGGGCCTGTTCCTGATCACCCACAGCGTCGACGAGGCGCTGTTCCTGGCCACCGACCTGATCGTGCTGGATGGCCCGCCCGCCCGCGCGGTGTTGCGCCGGCAGTTGCCGTTCGCGCGCCGTTACACCGCCGGCGAGCCGGTACGTTCGATCAAGGGCGATCCGGCTTTCGCGCAGTTGCGCCAGGAGTTGCTCGATATTTTCCTGCAGGAGCCCGCCGACCATGCCTACTGAAGCGCTACGCAGCACTCTGAACGTCCGCCGTCGCCGCCTTGTCATCGGCCTCGACCGCCGCCGCGTGGCCGCCTTCGGCACCCTGGCCGCGCTGGCGTGCCTGTGGTGGCTGGCCACGCACTTGGGCTGGATCGACACCATCTTCCTGCCGGCGCCCGAGCAACTGCTGGTGGCGCTCAAGGGCTTGCTGCATGACGGCTACCTGGACGCCACCCTGTGGCAGCACCTGAGTACCAGCCTGTGGCGCGTGCTGATGGCCCTGCTGGCGGCGGTAATCACCGCCGTGCCGCTGGGCATCGCCATGGGTCTGAACCCGACGCTCAACGCCGCGCTCGACCCGCTGGTGGAGTTCTACCGGCCCATTCCGCCGTTGGCCTACCTGCCGTTGATGGTGATCTGGTTCGGCATCGGCGAGCTGTCCAAGGTGTTGCTCATCTACCTGGCGCTGTTCGCGCCGCTGCTGATCGCCACCGTGGGTGGCGTGCGCCGCGTCGACAAGGCGCGTATCCAGGCGGTGCGCTGCCTGGGCGCCAGCCGTCTGCAGGTGGTGCGCCACGTGATTCTGCCCAGCGCGTTGCCGGACATCCTCACCGGGCTGCGCATCGCCCTCGGGGTGGGCTGGTCGACGCTGGTCGCCGCCGAGCTGATCGCCGCCAATCAGGGCCTGGGTTTCATGGTGCAGTCCGCCGCGCAGTTCCTCGCTACCGATGTGGTGGTGGTCGGCATCCTGCTGATCGCCGGCATCGCCCTGGCTATCGAGCTCGGTTTGCGGGCTCTGCAAAAACGTTTCGCGTCCTGGAGCTGACGATCATGAGCATTCAATTCGAGCGTATCGGCCAGGCCCTGGGTGCCCGGGTGAGCGGCGTCGACTTGTCGCAAGCGCTTACGCCCGCCGACCATCAGGCGCTGCATCAGGGGTTGCTCGAACACCAGGTGCTGTTCTTTCGCGATCAGTTGCTGACGCCCGCGCAGCAGTTCAATGCTGCCGCGCTGTTCGGCGACCTGCACATTCACCCGATCTACCCGAAAATCGCGGAGCAGCCGGAAATCCTCGTGCTGGATACCGACCTCAACGACCTGCGCGACAACGCCCTGTGGCATTCGGACGTGTCGTTCATCCAGTCGCCGCCGCTGGGCTCGCTGCTCAGTGCGCGGCACGTGCCGCCCCACGGTGGTGACACGCTGTGGGCCAGCTGCTCGGCGGCATACGACGCGCTTTCCGCGCCGATCCGCGCGCTGCTCGACGGCCTGACGGCGGTGCACGACCTGACCCTGTCGTTTCCGCTGGAGCGCTTCGGCAACACCCCGGATGCCCTGGAAAAATGGAACGCCGCCCGCGCCGCCAACCCGCCGGTGACTCATCCGGTGGTTCGCGTGCACCCGGAAACCGGGCGCAAGGGCCTGTTCGTCAGTGAGGCGTTCACCAGCCGTATCGTCGAGCTGGAGCCGGACGAAAGCACCGCGCTGCTGCAGATGCTGTGCAAGCAGATCGCCCGACCGGAATTCGCCGTGCGCTGGCAATGGCGCCAGGGCGATCTGGCCTTCTGGGACAACCGCCTGACCCAGCACTACGCCTGCGACGACTACCGTCCGCAGCGGCGCATCATGCACCGGGCGACGATTCTCGGTGACCGGCCTTTCGGGCCGGGTGCGCAACGTTAAGGTGTACGCTTCAACGGCGTGGCGATTTTCCTGACGCTGCTTCGAGCGAAGAGCCGCGTCAGAACTCGGGCGTGTATTTCACGCTGAGCATCATGTTGCGGGGATCGCCGTAGATGTTGTTGCCGCCTGGGTCGGAATAGGACGGGATGTAGTAGCGCTTGTCGAATAGGTTGTTGACGTTCAGCGCCACGCCGACCTCCGGCGTCACCTGGTAGGCGATCCGCGCGTTCCAGACGGTGAAGCCGGGAATGCTGTAGTCGCGGTAGTAACCCAGGGTATGGCTCTGCGACGTGAAGCCCGCGCCCACGCTGAGGCGGTTCAGCTCGCCCGGCAATTGGTAGTTACTCCACACGCGCAGCATGTGCTTGGGCGTCCATTGGCTGAACACTTTGCCCTTGTTGTCCGGGTCTTCCAGGAATTTGGTGGTGTTATAGGTGTAGCCGGCCGACAGCTGCAGCCCATCGAGGACTTCGCCGCTGACTTCGGCCTCGAAGCCCTGGCTGCGCACCTTGCCCGACCCTTGCGAGCAGTACCAGCCATTGCACTCGAAGCCGCTGTCGTAATCGGTCACCGCGCGGTTTTCGTGGTCGTAGCGGAATACCGCGAACGAGGTGTTCAGGCGCCCCTCGTACAGCTCGCCCTTCAGGCCGATTTCGTAGTTGCTGCCGATGATTGGTTCGAGCACCGAGCCGCTGGCCGTGCGCTCGCTCTGCGGTTCGAAGACATCGGTATAGCTGGCGTAGGCCGACCATTGCTCGGTCAGTGCGTAGACCAGGCCGAAGTATGGCGTGACCTCGCCAGTCGCGGTGTTGGTGGTCTTGGACGTGTCGCTGTAGACGTAGTTGTACCAGCTCACCCGCGAGCCGAGTATCGCGGTCAGGTCCTCGGTGAGCTTGACCCGCCAACTGCCGTAGATGCCTTTCTGGCGCACGTCGTAGTCCATGTACGAGGCCGTGCCGCCAGCGGCCAGGATGCTGCCGAGCGTCGGTTCCGGGCGATGGTGATCGATGTCGAAGATGTTGCCCGCGTTGGGGGTGAACAGGCGGGCGTACATGTCGTCGGAGGTGTACTTGGAGTAGTTGGCGCCAAGTACCACCTCGTGCTGCAGCGACAGTGCGTCGAAGTTGCCGCTGACGAACATGTCTGCGCCCAGCTTGGTGGCATCGAAGTCGGTGATCCAGTCGGAGAACATCAGGCCGCTGCCGTCGGGGGCGACGTCGCCGTGCATGCGCTGGTGCTTGGACCGGTTCTGCTCGGTCATGCGCAGCGCCGAGACCTTGAATTTCCAATCGTCGTCGAAGCGGTGCTCCAGGTCGGCGTAGAGCGTGGTCTGCTCGATTTGCGAGCGGTTCCAGGTCGCGCCGGTGTACACCGAGCGCGGCAGGCCGATATCGCCGCCATCGGGGTAACGTGGGAAGCCGCGTACCATCGGGCGCGCCTCGTTGTCGGTATTGCTGATGCCCACGCCGATGGTGGTGTCGGGGCTGAGGTCGAAATCCAGCGCGCCATACAGCGACGTGGTATCGCTCCAGGCGTAGTCGGTGAACGAGTGGGTGCGGTCTTTGTCGACCACCATGCGTCCGCGCAGGGTGCCTTGATCGTTGAGCGGGCCGCCGGCATCGAGCTGCAACCCATAGTGATCCCAGGAGCCGGCCTTGCCGGTCAGGCTCACGGTCGGTGCCTGCTGGCCGCGTTTGCGCACCAGGTTCACCGCGCCACCCGGCGCGCCGGTACCCTGCAGCAGGCCAGCGGCACCGCGCAGCACCTCCAGGCGGTCGAAGAACACCAGCCCCTCGGTAGCCCAGTTGCCCAGCGCGTAAATGTTGCGCGGCACCGGCACGCCGTCGTATTGCCAGGCATCGATCTGGAAACCGCGCGAGGACAGCACCATGCCCTGGCCGACACCCTTCACGCCCACCACGCCGGTGATCTGGTTGGCGGCATCACGCAGGTCGGTAAGGCCCTGGTCATCCATCTGCTGGCGGGTCATGACCGTCACCGACTGGGGGATGTCCTTGAGCTTCTGTTCGCTCTTGCCGAGGGTCACCGCCTGGGCGGCGTAGGAACCACTGCCTTCGGTCGTGGCGTCGATGAGCGCGTTGGCGTTGACGCTGGTGGCGCCCAGTTCCATGGCGCTGCTGCTGGCGAACTCCGCGACGACACCGAAATTCCCGCTATCGGTTACCACCAACTGCAGGCCGCTGCCCGCCAGGGCCTGTTGCATGGCCTGCTGGGCAGTCATCGAACCACGCACGGCGGGTGCCTGCTTGCCGCTCACCAATGCCGGGTCGAGCGACACCACGCGGCCACTCTGGCGAGCGATGGCATTGAGCGTCGCGCCCAGGCTGGCGGCGGGCAGATCGAAGGCCAGGGCCTCCTGACGCGTGGTCGGTTCTGCATGGGCGGAGGCAATGGGCAGGCCGGAGGCGAATGCGATTGCCAGGGCAAGAGGCCAGGGTTTGAGCACGGAAGTTCTCCTGAAAAGATGGTTCGTCAGGAGAGAGGTGCAACGAGCGACGAAAACCGGACACGGATGCGAAAAATTTTCATTCTTTATTGGCGATTCGCTAGCCGCGCGGACCGATCAGGGTCAGCCACGGGCCGTAACGATCGACCTGGAGCGGCAAGGTTTCGGCGAGTGCAGTCAGCGCCCGGTCGCTGTCGTCGAGGGGAAACACGCCTTGCACCCGCAGCTTGCGCACCTGCGGGTCGAGGCGCAGCAGGCCACGCCGGTAGGGGCGCAGGGCGTCGATCACGGCTTCCAGCGGCTCATCGAGCACGCTCAACTGGCCTTTCAGCCAGTCGGCGCGGAAGCTCTGATCACCTGGAAGGCGCTCGATTCGTGCCTGTTGCAGCGTGGCGGCCTGGCCTTCCTGCAAGTCGAGATGAGCGCCGGCAGGCAAGGAAACGCGTACCGCGTGCTCGAGTACCACCACGCGGGTCGACTGCGCCTGGCGCTCGACCATGAAGCGCGTGCCCAGTGCACGTGCCTCGCCTTGTTCGGTGCCGACGATAAAGGGCCGCGCCGCATCGGCGGCCACCTGCACCAGCAAGGCGCCGTGGCGCAAATACACCAGGCGGCGCTCCGCGGAGAAGTCCAGATCCACTGCAGTGTCGGCGTTCAGGCTCAGTTGGCTGCCGTCTTCCAGGGTCAGGGTGCGGCGCTCGCCTCGGCCGGTGCTCAGGTCTGCCAGCAGGGCCTGGCCCGGGTCACTGCGGGCTGCCAGCCACAGGCTGCCGCCCAGCAGGCCGAGGCCGACCAACCCGCGTAGCACGTCGCGGCGCTTGGGCTCGCGCTGCAACAGGCTGTCGCGCACCTGGCCAGGCGCCCGACGCACCACCTCGTAGGGCGAGCCCAGGCCACGTTGCAACTGCGCCCAGGCCTGCCTGTGCGCCGGGTCGCTGGCCAGCCAGGCGTCGAAGCGTTGCTGTTGCCCGGCGCTCGGGGTACCGGCGCGCAGGCGCACCATCCAGGCGATGGCTTCTTCGCCTGCGCGGTCCAGTGCTTTCATGGCTGTGCTCCACACAGGTAGCACTGGCGTAGCGCCTGCGTCATGTAGCGGCTGACGGTCCGTTCCGACACGCCCAGGCGGCGGCCGATCTCCACGTAGCTGAAGCCATCGAGCTGGCTGTACAGAAAGGCCTTTTTCACCGCCAGGGGCAGGCCGTCGAGGGTGCGGTCGATAGCGTCCAGCGCCTCGAGCAACAGCAGGCGCTCCTCGGGTGACGGCATCGACGTTTCGGGAAGCTGCGCCAGGCGCTCCAGATAGGCCTGTTCCAGGCGCTTGCGGCGGTGGCGGTCGGCGATCAGGCGGCGGGCGATGGTCGACAGGAACGCGCGAGGCTGCTCGATGGTGGCCGGGTCGACGCTGGCGTTGAGCAATTGGCAGAAGGTTTCGGCCGCCGTGTCTTCAGCGTCGGCACGATTACGCAGTTGCCGCTGCACATGTTGCAGCAGCCAGCGATGGTGATCGCTGAAGAAGAAGCCCAGGGCGGAGGAATGGCTGCGCAAAGCGGAAGATTCCGAAGATTTTCACTAATGGTTCTCATTCTAAGTTTGCGGCCTGTCAGCCGGCAATCGCCTGCGTGGCCAAAGCGAAAACCTGAACTTAGCGGTGCCCTCCAGTGACTGATTGATTAAGGGCGATGAGCCCACCTGAATTCACAGCCCTGGAGGCGGATATGTCGGATCATCACACTTACAAGAAGGTCGAGCTGGTTGGTTCGTCCACCTCGAGTATCGAAGATGCCATCAACAATGCCCTGGCCGAGGCCAGCAAGAGCATTCGGCATCTGGAGTGGTTCGAAATCACCGAAACCCGTGGTCACATCGCCGATGGCGCGGTGGCTCACTATCAGGTCACTCTGAAAGTCGGCTTCCGCGTCGCCAACAGCTGATCGCGGGCCTGGGCAGCCGCAGGTATTTGCCATAACGGCGATCTGCGGCTTTATTGAGACGGGCCACTTTTAGGCGCCCGGAGTTGTTCACTGGTACGAGGGAGCGTTTGTGATGAAGAAAGTGTTGTTTGCAGCAGGCCTGATGGCACTCGCTGGTTCGGCTTTCGCGGCCAAGGACTGCGAAGAGCTCAAAGGCGAGATCGATGCGAAGATCCAGGCCAATGGTGTTTCGTCCTACACCCTGGAAATCGTCGACAAAGGCAGCGTGACCGACCGCCAGGTGGTCGGCACCTGCGGTGGCGACACCAAGGAAATCGTCTACCAGCGCAACTGATGACGAGGGTTCGAAGCCGGCTCGCAGCCTCTGCGCAGCCGGCTTTTTACTGCCGCGATTTGCCATGAGTTGGCCTGAGCCGGTTGGGAGGCGTAGGATAAGACCTACTGTTTTACTCGGATAAGGCTCCGGCGTTGTCCATCAGCAAGGGTTTTTCTCATGTCCGCACTCGCGAAGCTTCCGTTCTCCGTTCTCGACCTGGCGCCGATCCGCGACACCGGCAGCCCGCAGCAGGCGCTGCACAATTCGCTGGCTTTGGCCCGGCATGTCGAGTCGCTGGAATTCAACCGTTTCTGGGTCGCCGAGCACCACAACATGGACGGCATCGCCAGCTCGGCCACCGCTGTTTTGCTCGGCTATCTGGCCGCCGGCACCTCGCGCATTCGCCTGGGCTCGGGCGGGGTGATGCTGCCCAACCACGCGCCGCTGGTGGTCGCCGAGCAGTTCGGCACCCTGGCCACCCTGTATCCGGGACGCATCGAGCTGGGCCTGGGCCGCGCACCCGGCGCCGACCAGTTCACCGCCCATGCGCTGCGCCGCGAACGCTCCGGCAGCGCTGACGACTTTCCCCAGGACGTCGCCGAGCTGCAGCGCTACCTCGGCCCGCGTACCCCGGACCAACGCGTCATCGCCGTGCCCGGCACCGGCACCAACGTGCCGATCTGGCTGCTCGGCTCCAGCCTGTTCAGCGCCCAGCTGGCCGGTGAGCGCGGCCTGCCCTATGCCTTCGCCTCGCATTTCGCGCCGCGTTACGTGCACGAGGCGATCAGGGTCTACCGCAACGCCTTCAAGCCGTCCGAGGTGCTCGACAAGCCCTACGTGATGCTCGGTGTACCACTGCTGGCCGCCGATACCGACGAGCAGGCGCAGTACCTGGCGACCTCCGCCTATCAGCGCATCCTCTCGCTGATCCGCGGCCAGAGCCTGGTGCAGCGCCCGCCGGTGGAGTCGATGGAAGGTTTGTGGCTGCCCCATGAGCGCGATGCGGTGGGCAGCTTCCTGGGCATGGCGGTGATCGGCGGGCCGCAGAAGATTCGTGCGCGGCTTGAGGTATTGCTCGAGCAGACCGAGGCCGACGAGCTGATCTTCACCTGCGACCTGGCCACCCTGTATCCGGGACGCATCGAGCTGGGCCTGGGCCGCGCACCCGGCGCCGACCAGTTCACCGCCCATGCGCTGCGCCGCGAACGCTCCGGCAGCGCTGACGACTTTCCCCAGGACGTCGCCGAGCTGCAGCGCTACCTCGGCCCGCGTACCCCGGACCAACGCGTCATCGCCGTGCCCGGCACCGGCACCAACGTGCCGATCTGGCTGCTCGGCTCCAGCCTGTTCAGCGCCCAGCTGGCCGGTGAGCGCGGCCTGCCCTATGCCTTCGCCTCGCATTTCGCGCCGCGTTACGTGCACGAGGCGATCAGGGTCTACCGCAACGCCTTCAAGCCGTCCGAGGTGCTCGACAAGCCCTACGTGATGCTCGGTGTACCACTGCTGGCCGCCGATACCGACGAGCAGGCGCAGTACCTGGCGACCTCCGCCTATCAGCGCATCCTCTCGCTGATCCGCGGCCAGAGCCTGGTGCAGCGCCCGCCGGTGGAGTCGATGGAAGGTTTGTGGCTGCCCCATGAGCGCGATGCGGTGGGCAGCTTCCTGGGCATGGCGGTGATCGGCGGGCCGCAGAAGATTCGTGCGCGGCTTGAGGTATTGCTCGAGCAGACCGAGGCCGACGAGCTGATCTTCACCTGCGACCACTACGACTTCGCCGATCGCCTGCACGCCTTCGATATCCTTGCCGGCCTGCGCTGAGCAGCCGGTCACCCGGCAAAAAACTCGAACTTGCCCGGCCGCTGTCTCTCTGAATTCTGTACCCCTTATCAACAGGAGCGTAAAGATGAAGAAGACAGCATCGGCCCACTGGCAGGGCGGCATCAAAGACGGAAAAGGCACCATTTCCACCCAGAGCGGTGTGCTTTCCGAACAGCCCTACGGCTTCAATACCCGCTTCGAAGACAAGCCCGGTACCAACCCCGAAGAGCTGATTGGCGCAGCCCATGCCGGCTGCTTCTCCATGGCGCTGTCCAAGGAGCTGGGTGAGGCGGGCATGACTGCCGAGAGCATCGACACCAAGGCCGAAGTCACCCTGGACAAGCAGGACGGCGGCTTCGCCATCACTGCCGTGCACCTGTCGCTGAAAGCCAAGATTCCGGGCGCTGACCGCGCTGCCTTCGAGAAAGCAGTGGAAACCGCCAAGACCGGTTGCCCGGTATCCAAGGTGCTGAACGCCGAGATCACCCTGGAAGCCGTGCTGGAAGCCTGAACGGCTCCTGCCTGCCACACCTGAGCCGCCTTGCGCGGCTCAGTCGTTTTCATCCCTCAGATCAAAAAGTGCCGCAGCGCAGATTCTTGCCCCGCGCCAGCACGTTGCCGTCGGCATCGTAGAGCGCCGCCTGGGCACGCATTGCGGCCGAACGGGCCTCGACACGATAGCGCTGGCCGGCCTTGAAGTCGTCGTAGCGAATGCGCACGTCACAAGTCAGCTCCTGTGGCTCGGAGATCATCGAAGCGCCACCGCCGCCGGCGATCTCGAAGCGATAGCGCATGTCCAGTTCGTGGGCGCCGGGCGTGACCTGGAAATAGCGGCCGTCATTGACGCGCTCGCGGTCCAGGCGTTCGGCCATCAGCAGGTCGATGCCTTCGCCCTTGAGGTCGACCCAGGCCATGTTCGGGTCGGCGGCCGGCAGCGGCGACGCGCAGGCGCCCAGGAGCAGCAGGCTGGCAAGCAGGAGGGGCTGGCGCATCGAGGTATCTCCCATGGGCCGATTCGTTGGATGCAGCAGTATCGCGCAAAGTGGCCGCGACTTCGCGGTAGGATGAGGCGATCACCCTTCACATGACCATGGCCATGCTCGAGCAGTGCACCTCTCTTCTTGTCGACCTGTCGCGCCGTGCGGCGGTTCCCCTGCTGGCCGTGGCGCTGATCGGCTGCAGCACGGCCGATTACTATGGGCAATTGGCCCGCGGGCAGCTGCAATTGCTGAGCGCGCGGCAGCCGGTGCAGGCGCTGATCGACGATCCGGCCACCGCTGCGAGCCTGCGCGAGCGGCTGGCGCTTTCCCAGCAGGCGCGACGCTTCGCCAGTGAGAGGCTGGCCCTGCCGGACAATCGCAGCTATCGGCTGTATGCCGACCTGCAACGGCCATTCGTGGTGTGGAACCTGTTCGCCACCGAGGAATTCTCGCTGCAACCGCAGCTGCACTGCTTTCCGATTGCCGGCTGCGTGGCTTATCGCGGCTTCTACGAGCAGAACCGCGCCCGTGGCGCGGCGGCCCTGCTCCAGGCCCAGGGGCTGGATACTTATCTGGGCGGCGTGGAAGCCTACTCGACTCTGGGCTGGTTCGATGACCCGATCCTCAACACCATGCTGCGCTGGAGCGACGAGCGCTTGGTCGCGGTGATCTTCCATGAGCTGGCGCATCAGCAGTATTACCTGGCCGGCGACACAGCGTTCAACGAGTCCTACGCCACCTTCGTCGAGCAGGAGGGCTTGCGCCAATGGCGCGCGGCCCGTGGTCTGCCGGCCGCCAAGGAGATCGGCGTGCAGCCGCGTGAACAATTCACCGCGTTAGTGCTGGCCAGTCGCGCGCGTCTGGAGACGCTCTACGCCAGCGGCCTGGATGCCGAGGCGATGCGTGCCGGCAAACAGGCCGAATTCGCGCGCCTGCGCGCCGAGTATCGACAATTGCGCGCGAGCCAGTGGCAGGGCGTGGGCTATTACGACAGCTGGATCAACGGGCCCTTGAACAACGCCAAGCTGCTGCCCTTCGGGCTCTACGACCAATGGGTGGCGGCATTCGCCAGGCTGTTTGCCGAGGTCGATGGCGACTGGCCAACCTTCTACCAGCGGGTCGCCGAATTGGGGGCTTTGCCGCAAACGCAACGGCTTATACAACTGCGAGCGCTGGACGCTGTCCCAGAGTAGGGTCAGAACCAACTAGACGCAGAGGAAGGTCGTGATGAGAGGATGGACGGCAGTGATGCTGGTGCTGGGCGTGATGAGCAGCAACGCCTGGGCGGCGCCCAAGTCGTGCGAAGAGCTCAAGCAGGAAATCGAAGTGAAGATCCAGGCGGCGGGCGTATCCAGCTACACGCTGGAGATCGTGCCCAACGAAGAGGTCGAAGACGACGCCATGGTGATCGGCACCTGTGATGGCGGCAGCCGCAAGGTGATCTACCAGCGCAACGACCTGACCGGATCGCGAATGATGTAGCGGCTCGCGCCGCCACCACTTCAGGCGCTGAACGCCTGGCGCAGCTGAGCCAGCGTCTGCACATGGTGAGCCGGGCGCTCGCCGCTCAGCTCCTCCAGGCTACCGAATCCGTAACCGACCGCCACCGCCTGCAAGCCATTGCTGTGGGCGCCGATCAGGTCATGCTTGCGATCGCCGATCATCAGCGTGTCGGCCGCATTAAGGCCTTCCTGTTCGAGCAGGTAGGCGATCAGCTCCACCTTGTTCGTGCGCGTGCCATCCAGTTCGCTGCCGTATATGGCCTTGAAGTACCGGGCGAAATCGAAGTGCCGGGCGATCTCGCTGGCGAACACCGTCGGTTTGCTGGTCGCGATGTACAGGGTGCGGCCCTGCTCCTGCAGCAGTTGCAGCAACTCGATCACGCCGTCGAACAGCTGGTTCTCATATAGCCCGACCTCGCGGAAACGATCGCGGTAGTGGTTCACCGCCTCCCAGGCGCGTGCCTCGCTCAGGCTGTAGGTGTGCATGAAGCACTGCAGCAGTGGTGGGCCGATGAAGTGCTCCAGCGCCACCAGGTCGGGCTCGTGGATATCCAGTTTCGACAGCGCATATTGCACCGAGCGGGTGATGCCTTCACGCGGGTCGGTGAGGGTGCCGTCGAGGTCGAAGAGAACGGTGCGCTGCTGCATGTGAGGGTATCCGCTGGCCTGAATCGGCGCGGATTGTCCCGCACCGTGGGTTGCCGCGGCAACTCAGGCGGCGAGCGGACGGTAGATCCAGCGCAGGCTCAGGAGGGTCAGCGGCCAGAGCAGCGCCAGCAGCAGGACGCCGAACAGCACCATCAGCGCCAGCACCAGAAACTCCGAGCCGGCGTACAGCGCCACCAGCAACACGAACCCCAGCACGCCGGCCACCAGCAGCCAGATCGCCATGTACACCAGCACGCTCGCCAGCAGACGGCCCACGGCCAGTTGCGGCAATTGCGCCGGCAGCGAACGCTGCGCGGCGATCAGCGCCACCAGCCCGTACACCAGGCCGACTGCGGTGCTGAGCCCGAGCATCCACTCCATGCCGTAAGGGCTGATGGCCGTGGTGGGCAGCAGCGTCAGCAGCTTGGTGTAGAGCACGATGAACAGCAGGCCGAAGGCCAGGGCGGTCTCGCCACGGCTCACCTGGGTCAGCCCGCTCTGGAACTGGCCCGTGCGGCGCATCAGGTGCAGGCTCAGCCACAGCGGCAGCAGGGTCGCCAGCATGAAGGACACCAGGTTCAGCGGCAGCATGAGCAAGGTGGGCGAGATGCCGTGGGCATTTTCATACAACCAGGGAGATACCTGCGCCCACAACAGGTTGTAGAGCAGGCCGACCACGAAGATGGCCACCAGGTAGAGGCCGACGAACAGCGCGATCAGCCGCGCCGGGCGACTCACATCAACCACATCGTGACGTTGCAGGTAATAGCGGGCGAGCAGTAGTGCACTGCAGCCGTCGACCGCCAGGGCGCTGAGCCAATAGGCCGCCAGCTGCCACAGGTTGTTCAGATAGGCCTGGAAATACTCTGGCTCCAGCGTCAGCCACATGATCAGCCAGTGGATCACCAGGCTCGCCGTACAGCACGCCAGCGCCGTGAACAGCAGGCGCATGGGCAGGCGTGACGAACGTCGAGGCTCGGCCTGGCCGATGACGGGGGAGGGGTTGCTCATGGTGATGTCCTTTTGCGGCGACGCGGCGCCAGCAGGGTAGGGTCAAAGGGGGATGCAAAGCAGCGGCTTGGGCGCGGCTACTTCATGGCGGTGGCGAAGATAAAAATAGCGGCGGGGGGCTGGAGCATTTTCCAATGTGGCGATTCTAGCGTAGACCTGCGACAGGTTTGCAGTACGACTCGGGGTAGGTGGATGCTTTCAGCATTGCTTGTTGCTTACTTTCATGGCTGTTGGCACGACCAATCTGCACGGGTGATTGATGCCGGTCATTATCGGGCCCGCCGCGCTGAGCAATCATGGCGGGTGCCGAGTGGGTAACCAGGCTGTTAGGGTGCAGGGCAGGGGGTGTGCCGAGTGGCGCGTCATCCCCAGGCCATGCCGCCCCAAGGTTCGTGCAGAAACGCGCGGCTTGAGTATTTCCGCGCCGCCGCCTGATGCGGTGGGTGGAACGCCCCGGTTCATAACACTTCTCTTAGCCGTTTGGATGAGCTGATGAACAAGACAATAGTGAGTCTGCTGCTGGCGCTGGGCCTGGCCGGGGCCGCCCAGGCGGCGGGTGATCCGGCCGCGGGGCAGGCCAAGGCGGTGGTATGCGGGGCCTGTCACGGGGTCGATGGCAACAGTGCGCTTGCCAACTTTCCCAAGCTGGCCGGCCAGGGTGAGCGCTACCTGCTCAAGCAGATGCAGGACATCAAGTCCGGCGCCCGGCCGGTGGTGGAAATGATCGGCATGCTCGAGCCGCTGAGCGAGCAGGACATGGCCGACGTCGCCGCCTATTTCGCCAGCCAGACGATGAGCGTGGGCGCGGCCGATGCGGCGCTGGTCGAGCGCGGCCAGGCGCTGTTTCGCGGCGGCAAGCTGGCCGAGGGCATGCCGGCCTGCACCGGTTGCCACTCGCCCGACGGCGCGGGCATCGCCACGGCAGGTTATCCACACCTGGGCGGCCAGCACGCCGCTTACATCGCCAAGCAGCTGACCGCTTTCCGCGAAGGCGAGCGCAGCAACGACGGCGACGCGATGATCATGCGCGATATCGCCGCCAAGCTCAGCAACAAGGATATCGAGGCGGTGTCGAGCTACGTTCAGGGCCTGCACTGAGGCGTCGATCGGCATTTGCCATGCGGTGAAAAAAAGGGTGGCGGCGGCCGCCCTTTTTCGTTGGCGAGCCCGCTACAATGTCAGGAACCTGCCGGGTGGCGACCAGTCGAACCAGAGCTGTCCGCAGCACCTTCATCGTTAGGAGTCATGCATGCGTAATCTGATCCTCTCCGCAGTTCTGGCCACTGCCAGCCTGTTCGGCGTTACCGCCCACGCCGCCGATATCGAAGCCGGCAAACAGTACGTCGAGCTGAGCAACCCGGTACCGATTTCCAAGCCCGGCAAGATCGAAGTCGTCGAGCTGTTCTGGTACGGCTGCCCGCACTGCTACCAGTTCGAGCCGACCCTCAACCCGTGGGTCGAGAAGCTGCCGTCCGACGTCAATTTCGTGCGTATCCCCGCCCTGTTCGGCGGCCTGTGGAACGCCCACGGCCAGATGTTCATCACCCTGGAGAGCATGAAGGTCGAGCACAAGGTGCACGACGCCGTATTCCGCGCCATCCACAAGGAAGGTCGCAAGCTGGCCACTCCGGAAGAAATGGCCGATTTCCTGGTCTCCCAGGGCATCGACCGTGACGCCTTCCTCAAGGCCTACAACTCCTTTGGCGTGAAGAGCCAGATGGAAAAAGCCAAGAAACTGGCCATGGCCTACCAGATCAACGGCGTGCCGGTGATGATCGTCAACGGCAAGTACCGTTTCGACATTTCCAGCTCGGGTGGCCCGGAGCAGACCCTGCAGGTCGCCGATCACCTGATCGCCAAAGAGCGCGCCGCCAAGTAATCGATCTATCGGAGCGCCTGCCATGCTGCGTCGCCGCTCGATGCCCCGTCAGGCTGGCCTGTGTGATCCACAGGTCAACCCCGACTGCACCCCGGACAGCGAGTGGCCGCAGGACGGGCGCTTGCGCCTGCTCAGCTTCAACATCCAGGTCGGTATCAGTACCGAGCGCTACCACCATTACCTGACCCGCGGCTGGCAGCACCTGTTGCCGCACCAGGGCCGCGCCGGCAACCTGCAGCGCATCGGCGACCTGCTTGGCGACTATGACATCGTCGCCCTGCAGGAGGCCGACGGTGGCAGCGTGCGCTCCGGGTTCATCAACCAGGTCGAGCACCTGGCGCGCATGGGTGCCTTTCCCTACTGGTACCAGCAGCTCAATCGCAACCTGGGGCGTTTCGCCCAGCACAGCAACGGCTTGCTAAGTCGCCTGCGACCGACCCTGCTGGAAGATCACCCGCTGCCCGGCCCGGCCGGTCGTGGGGCGATTTTGTTGCGCATCGGCGAGGGTGAAGACGCCATCGCCGTGGTGATGATGCACCTGGCGCTGGGCGCGCGTACCCGTACCCGGCAGTTGGCCTATATCCGTGAGCTGATCGGCGGCTATCGCCACCAGATTCTCATGGGCGACATGAACACTCACGCCATCGACCTGCTGGAGCATTCGCCGCTGCGCGATCTCGGCTTGCTCGCCCCCCAGGTCGAGGCGACCTTTCCGAGCTGGCGCCCGCAGCGCTGCCTCGACCACATTCTGCTCAGCCCGGGCCTGGAGCTCGAGCGCTTCCAGGTGCTGGCCCAGCCCATCTCCGACCACTTGCCGGTGGCCGTGGAGATTCGCCTGCCCAATACCCTCACGCCACCGTTGATGCCCCGTGTACAGGAGCCCTGAACATGGCCGACGACGCCAAACGCTGGCGCGAGAAGTACCTTGCCAATATCGAGCAGCAGGAAAAGCTCGAGCGGCGCTGGGACATGCGCATCGACCTGCTGCGCCGAGGCCTGGTGCGCAGCAGCCTGGCCGCCGAGGGCTCCGACAAGTCGGTTGACCAGTGCATGCAGGATCTTCGCGAGATCCTGCGTCGCGACGACATGGATGCCGGCCTCAGCGCCCTGATCCCACGGCTGGAAAAGACCGTTCTGGATTCCGAGCAACGCCGCCAGCAGCGCATCGAGCAGGTCGCCAGTGGTATGGCGAGCCTGGTGGCGCAGCTGTTGAAAATGGATTTGCCAAGCGATGTGCGCAAGCCGCTCAAGCGCTTTGCCAAACAGGTCGAGCAGCGCGCCCGGCAGTCGCGGGAAATGCCGGCGCTGCTGGCCGAACTCGGCCAGTTGCAGCAGCAGGCCTTGCTGGCGCTGGGCGGCGAGCAGGTCGAGCGGCCGGGTTTTATCGAGCGGTTGTTCGGCAGCCGCGATAGCGCCAGCCCGGCGGCTGGCAGCGAGTCCGAGACCTCCGCTACGCCGGTGGCAGCAGACGAGGCACCTGCCTCCGACGAAGCCGCGACTGTCGAGCAGCCGGTGGCCGAACGGGTGGAAGCTGACCAGCAACCGCAAGCCGTAACGCAGGTTGAGGCGGCGTCTGCCGTCATTGCCGAGGCTGCTTCGCCACCGTCTCCAGAGCCTTTTCCACAACCTGTCGTCGCACCAGCGCCAGCACCTGTGGTTGCCAGTGCGCCTGCCGTCGTCAGCCGCGTGATGCTGGACAGCCTGCCGCTGTCGTCGGCCCTGTTGATGCCGTCTCCCGCGGCCAAAGCCGCTGCCGAGCCTGCCGCCGAGTCCGCTCCAGTGGCAGAAGCGGTGCCCGAGGTGATCGTCGACGATGAGGCGATGGCGCAGGCCGATCCCGAATACGCCCTGCCGCCTGCGCCCGAACCGGGCTACAGCGCCATCGCCAGCCACGTGGAAGGCAGCCTGCTGAAGCTGCTGGAAGAGCTGCCGCTGCCCGAGCGCCATCAAGGCCAGGCCGACGCGCTGCGCCAGCGCATCACCGCCGGGCTGAACATGTACGAGCTGGTGCCGGTACTCGACGACCTGGCCGTGCTGATGCTGGCGATTGCCGACGTGGGCCAGCGCGAGTTCGAGGGGTACCTCAAGCAGCTCAACGAACGCCTCGCCGCCTTCCAGGGCAGCCTGCAGGACGTGCACACCGATTACACCGATTCCGCCGAGGCCGCGCGCAGCCTGGACAGCGAGCTGCGCCAGCAGGTCGACGGCCTGCACAGCAGCGTGCAGGCGGCCACTGACCTCGACAACCTCAAGGAACTGGTGGAGAACCGCCTCAGTGGCCTGCTCGGCACCATGAGCCAGTACCAGCAGCAGCGCGATGCCCGCGAGCTGCAGGTTGGCGAGCGACTGCAGATCCTGGTCGACCGGGTGGCCAGTATGGAGCTGGAGGCCAAGGGCTTTCGCGATCACCTCGAAGAACAACGCCAGAAGGCGCTACTCGACCCGCTCACCGGGCTGCCCAACCGGGCGGCCTGGACCGAGCGCCTGGATCTGGAGCTGGCGCGCCTGCAGCGTTACGGCGGCGACCTGCTGCTGGCGGTGCTGGATATCGACCACTTCAAACGCATCAACGACGACTACGGCCACCTGGCTGGCGACAAGGTGTTGAAGATCATCGCCGGCGAGCTGTTCAAGCGGCTGCGCAAGACCGATTTCATCGGCCGCTTCGGCGGTGAGGAATTCGTGCTACTGATCCCGTCGACGCCCATGGACGGTGGGTTGAAATTGCTCGACACCTTGCGTTCGGCGATCGAGAACTGCCCGTTCCATTTCAAGGGCGAACGCGTGACCATCACCCTGTCCGGCGGCATCAGCTCGTTCAGCAGTGCCGAGCGCAGCGAGCAGGTATTCGAGCGCGCCGACCAGGCCCTGTACCGCGCCAAGCGCGCCGGGCGTAATCGTATCGAGGTGGGTTGAACCCTGCCGAGGTCTGGCTGCGCAGCCACTCATCCCTTCTGTGCGCCAGGCACGCCCGGCGTGTGCCGGTTGTCGCAAAGCGCAGCGCCGGCAGTCGCCTGGCCATCACGGCGCTGCTAGTCTTGCACCTGCCGAACACTTGATAACCAGATCGACTTTTTATGCTAGGGCGCCTCTCACTGCTGTTGGGACTCGCTGCGTTCGCCTGTCAGGCGAGTGCGCTGACCGTCTACAAGTACACCGATGCCAACGGCGTGGTCACCTACAGTGACCAGGCGGCACCCGGTGCGAAGGTGTTCGTGTTCAGCGACCGCATGGTCGAGAAGCTCGACAACCAGGTGAAGCTGGAGACCCGCAAGCATGCTGCCGGCGAAACCCTGCTGGTGCGCAACGATCTGTTCGCGCCGGTACAGGTCGAGCTCAAGCTGGAGCAGTTGAGCAACGTCAGTGGTGCGCCGGGCAAACCGATCAATTGGGTGCTGCCGCCGCGCAGCGAGATCCGCCTGGCCACCCTGGCGCCGCTGGATCCTGCAAAGCCGCTGCGTTACACGCCGAAACTCAGCTACGCCCTGGGCGACCCGCGGCTGTTGCCGATCAAGCAGGCTTATCCGTTGCCGTGGCGCGGTGGGCCGTTTCGCCTGACCCAGGGCGCCAATGGCCAGTACAGCCACTTCACGCCCAAGGGCCGCTACGCCCTGGACATCGCCATGCCGGAGGGCACGCCGATCGTCGCGGCGCGCGCCGGGATGGTGGTCAAGACCGAGAACGATCAGAGCGGGCGTGGCACCAACCCGTCCGGCAACTTCGTGCGCATCCTGCATGACGACGGCACCATGGGCGTCTACCTGCACCTGATGCAGGGATCGGTCAACGTGCGCGAGGGGCAGCGGGTTGCCGTTGGCGCGCCGATCGGGCGTTCCGGCAATACCGGCAACAGCACCGGCCCGCACCTGCACTTCGTGGTGCAGCGCAACGTGGGCATGGCACTGGAGTCGATCCCCTTCGAGTTCGCCCAACCGGTGGACAGCCTGCCCAATTTCGCCGTGGGCGGCGACTGAAGCCATCAGCCGCTGCGGTCAGGCCTTGCTCAGGCGGCAGCTCAATGCGCAGTGGTCGGACACGCCGCGGGTCATCCTGGCATCTTCCAGGCGATAGCCTGGCGTGTGGAACAGCCCGTCGACCATGAACGGAATCTCGCCGGCGCGGTGCAGTGAGCCGTCGATGCTGCTGGTGTAGTGCGCCGGCACCCCGTCGATGAAGCGCTCGGCGATCAAATCGAAGGTGGCGCGCCCGCGTGGTGCGTTGAAGTCGCCGGTCAGCAACAGGCCGTCGGCGCCGTGCGCTTGCGCCTCGGCCAGAGCGATCAGCTTGCCGGCGCTCTGGCGCTGGTAAGGCGTCGAGCTACCGAGCGGGGTGACGTTGAGGTGGGTGGTCGCAACGCGAAAGCCGCGAACCGTGGCAGTGAGCATGACTTCGGCGATGCTCCGCGGATCGGCCACGCGCCGGCCCTCGTCGGTGAAGAACGTCATCTCCTGAATGTGCCCCGGGTTGCCCGAGTAGTACTCGGCCGTTACCTCGAGCAGCGCCTCGCCGCGGGCGAGCATGCCGACGCCCACCACATTGGCCGGGCCTTCATCCGGGTAGCGCGCCATCGGTGCGAAGACCATGGGCCCGCCCATCAGGCTTTCGAAGAACGGGATGTCGCGCTCGCAGAGCTCCTGCAGGCAGAGCAGGTCCGGGCGTTCGCGCACGATGAAGGCTTCGACGCGTGCTAGATGGCGGGAGCGTTCGATATTGATGGAGGCGATAGTGAGGGACATGGAATCGGAAGGCGTGGAGAAAGGAGACGTGATCGGCGCAGCAGCAGCGGCCAAGTATACCTGACGCCCGTGGCTGGCATGCGCGGTACGCCAGTCACAACGCAAATCGCCCGGCATGCCGGGCGATTCGGCTACAGCGGCGTGATCAGAACGCCAGGCCGACCTTCAGGCCAACCTGCTCCTGCTTGAGCTTGCTGTTTTCCGCCAGCACGGTGTCGCTGTCGAGTTTGTAGTTGGTGCGGGTGTAGTACAGGCTGGTGCTGATCGGCAGGTTGTTGATGCCCTTGTTCCACAGCACGGTCAGTTCGGCGTACGGGTTGGCCTTGTCCTTCAGGTCGACGGTGTCGCTGCCTTCGCCGCTGACTTTCAGCTTGGCTTCGGCGTCGAGCGAGTAGCGTGCACCGGCTTCCAGGCGCACGGTGTAATCCGGGGTCAGGTAGTTGTAGCCGATGCCCGCCTTGGCGAAGGGAGATTTGCTGGTCAGCTTGACGTCGTTGCCGAACGGCGCGACATCGTCCTGCTCGATACGGCCCCAGTCGTAGCCACCACCCACGATGAAGTCGACGTAGTTGTTGGTGCTCAGTGCAGCGCGCAGGCCCAGGTCCAGGTCGGCGCGGGCGGCCTTGTACTCGTCGTCGTCCTTCTTGCGGTACTGGCCTTCGATACCGGCCTGGTAGATGAAACCTTCATGGCCGGTCAGCTTGTTGCCGAAGTTGTAGAACAGGCCGCCCTGATTCAGGCGCTCCTTGTCGCTCTCGCCAAAGGCGCTCAATTTGTACTGGTTGTGGGAGCCGATCACACCGATGGTCGAAATCGGGTCGGTGATCGAGTCGGCGTAGGCATGGGAAGCGCCAGCGAGGCACAGGGCGAGGGCAGTTTTCGAGGTGATTCCATTGAGTTGCATGGCTGAATCCTTGGCAGTCTGTTCATGTGAAGGCGTGCACCGATCCAATCGATGCCCGCGGTGGACTGCCCACCTGCCACGGGTATTCGGGAAAGCCGACGAACGGTCGTAAGTGTTTGTTTCGCAAGGCGGGAGCTTTGAGGTTGAGAGGCCGAAGATGACCGTTTGGTCAGCTTACATGAGGGCTTTGCAAACGTTTATTTCCGGGCGCGCGTGCGCCCGGAACACGGGCCTTCAATCGAGCTTGATGACCTTGGCCAGGAGGATTTTCGGGCCTTTCATCTTCTTGACGATCAGGCGCAGGCCGGCGACTTCCAGCGACTCTTCTTCCTCAGGCACGCGCTTGAGAGTTTCGTAGATCAGGCCGGCAAGGGTCTCGGCCTCGATATGGTCGAGGTCGATGCCCAGCAGCCGCTCGAGCTTGAACAGTGGGGTGTCGCCGCGCACCAGCAGCTTGCCGGGCTGGTAAGCGAGGATGCCGCGTTCGGTCTTGCGGTGCTCATCCTGGATGTCGCCGACCAGGGCTTCGAGCACGTCTTCCATGGTCAGGTAACCGATCACCTTGCCATCGGCTTCCTCGACCAGGGCGAAGTGCGCGCTGCCCTTGCGGAACTGCTCCAGCAGATCGGACAGCGGCAGGTTGCGGCTGACCTTCTCGATCGGGCGCATCAGCTCGGCCAGGCGCAGGGTCGATGGCAGCATCTCCAGGAGCGACAGGTGCAGCAGCAGATCCTTGATGTGCAGCACGCCGACGAACTCGCCCGCGGCTTCGTCGTAGATCGGGAAGCGGCTGTACTTGTGGCGACGGAACAGGCTGAACACTTCGTCCAGGGTGGCGTTGAGCTCCAGGTAGACGAGGTCTTCGCGAGAGTTGGCCCAGTCGACCACCTCCAGCTCGCCGAGCTCCACGGCAGAGGCGAGCACGCGCATGTCCTGGTCGCTCGGGTCGCTGGCGCGACTGGAGTGCAGGATCAGCTTGAGCTCGTCACGGCTGTAGTGATGCTCGTGGTGGCCGCTGGGCTGGTCCTGGCCGGCGATGCGCAGGATGGCGTTGGCGCTGGCGTTGAGCAGGAAGATCGCCGGGTACATGGCCCAGTAGAACAGGTACAGCGGCGCAGCCGTCCACAGCGACAGCAGCTCGGGTTTGCGGATCGCCCAGGATTTTGGAGCCAGCTCGCCGATCACGATGTGCAGGTAGGAAATGATGAAGAACGCGGTGAAGAAGGCGATGCCGTGGATCAGCTTCTGCGATTCGATACCGATCGAGGTCAACAGCGGCTCGAGCAGGTGCGCGAAGGCCGGTTCACCCACCCAGCCCAGGCCCAGGGAGGCCAGGGTGATGCCCAGTTGGCAGGCGGAAAGGTAGGCGTCGAGCTGGTTGTGCACGGTGCGCAGGATGTGGCCGCGCCAGCCGTTCTGCTGGGCCAGGGCCTCGACCTTGGTGGCCCGCAGCTTGACCATGGCGAACTCGGCAGCCACGAAGAAGCCGTTGAGCAGTACCAGGAACAGGGCGAACAGCACCAGGCCCATGTCAGCGAAATAACTGGAGAAGGAGACGCTCGTAGAGGGATCCATAAGGGGTTCGTGTGACCGGATGTTGCTAAAGGGTGGGGCCTGGACGAGCGCTTTGCAATAGGGCCTAGGTCAGCGGTTCGGTGGGGCGATCTGCGCCGGCTGGAAATTGCAGGTGAACAGGCTGCCCTTGCCGACCACGCTGGTGATCTCCAGCCCACCGCGGTGGCGCAGCAGCACATGCTTGACGATGGCCAGGCCGAGGCCGGTGCCGCCGGTATGGCTGGCGCGGCTGGAGTCGACCCGGTAGAAGCGCTCGGTCAGGCGCGGCAGGTGCTTGGCCTCGATACCGGGGCCGGTGTCCTGCACCGACAGGTGCGCGCCCTGGTCGTCCTGCCACCAGCGAATGCGGATCTCGCCGTCGGCCTGGGTGTACTTCACGGCGTTGAAAACCAGGTTGGAGAACGCGCTGCGCAGCTCCGACTCGCTGCCCTTGAGCTTGAGGCCGGCATCGGCCTCCAGGCTGATGCGGTGGTTGCGTTCGGCGGACAGCGCCAGGGCATCGTTGCGGATGGTCTGCAGCAACAGCTCGACCGCCACTGGCTGGTTGTCGGAGGGGTAATCGGTGGCTTCCAGCTTGGCCAGCAGCAGCAAATCGTTGAGCAGGCCCTGCATGCGTGCGCCTTGCTGCTGCATCTGCTGCAGGGCCCGGCGCCAGCGTGGGTTGATCTCGTCGACGTTGTCGTGGAGGGTTTCCAGGTAACCGGAAATCACCGTCAGCGGCGTACGCAGTTCGTGGGAAACGTTGGCGACGAAATCCTTACGCATCTGCTCCAGCTGGTGAAGACGCGTGACGTCGCGCACCAGCATCAGGTGTTCCTCGTTGCCGTAGCGGGTGACGTTGAGCTGCAGCTGCTTGCGTGGATTGACCGGCGAAGGCAGCTCAAGGGGCTCGAGGAAATTGCCACGTTCGAAGTAGTCCTTGAAGCGAGGGTCGCGCACCAGGTTGGTGATCGACTGGCCGCTGTCCTGGGGCGTTTTCAGGCCCAAGAGGGTTTCCGAAGCCTTGTTCCACCATTCCAGGTTGCCGTGGCTGTCGAGCATGATCACCGCATCGCGCAATGCTGCGGTGGACTCCTGCACGCGGTCGATCACCGCCTGCAGGCGACCGCGGGCCCGCTGGTTGCGGCGCTGCAGGTGGTAGATGCTGTCGAATACCTCGCCCCACAGGCCGTAGCCGTCGGGCGGTGGTTCGTCGGGCTGGTGATCCTTGAGCCAGGCGTGCAGGCGCAGCAGCTGGCTGAGGTTCCATAGCAGGTGAGCGGCCAGGCCGATGGCGATGGCCCAGGCATATTCGCCGGTGATCACCCCGGCAGCCAGGCAGGCTGCGATCAGCAGCACCAAGCGGCGGGTTATGGCGCCACGCCAGTTGCTCGTCACGTTTCGCTCATCCGCCAGCCGATCCCTGTGATGGTGAGTTGCAGGCTATCGTTCAGCCCTTGGTGGAGAAACGATACCCGGTGCCGCGTACCGTCTGCACCAGATTTTCATAGGCCTCGCCCAGCGCCTTGCGCAGGCGACGGATGTGTACGTCGACGGTGCGTTCCTCGACATAGACGTTGCCGCCCCACACTTGGTCGAGCAGTTGGCCGCGGGTGTAGGCGCGCTCCTGGTGCGTCATGAAGAACTGCAGCAGGCGGTATTCGGTCGGGCCCATCTCGGCCGGTTTGCCGTCGATGGTCACGCGGTGGCTGATCGGGTCGAGCAGCAGGCCGCCCACTTCGATCGGCCCTTCGCTGTCGCTGGGGCCGGCGCGGCGCAGCACGGCCTTGAGGCGGGCGACCAGCTCGCGCGGCGAAAAGGGCTTGGTGATGTAGTCGTCGGCGCCGACTTCCAGACCCTGGATCTTGTTGTCCTCTTCACCCTTGGCGGTGAGCATGATGATCGGGATGTCACCGGTCAGCTCATCGCGCTTCAGGCGCCGAGCCAGCTCGATACCCGAGGTGCCGGGCAGCATCCAGTCGAGCAGGATCAGGTCGGGTTTGCGGTCGACGATGATCGCGTGTGCCTGCCCGGTATTTTCCGCTTCCAGGCATTCGTACCCGGCCATTTCCAGCGCTACCACGATCATTTCGCGGATCGGCGCTTCGTCATCGACGATCAGGATGTTCTTGCCAACCATGGGTTGAGCCTCGGTTCATTCAACTGTCATGCGGCGCATTAGATAACGGAATTATTGCAGCGATATGACAGCTGTGCGGCAAGCGTTCGTGCTAGAGCTGCTCAGCGCAATCCATAGTCGAGCACGATGCCCAGGAAGATCGCCAGCCCAGCCCAGTGGTTATGCAGGAAGGCCCGAAAGCAGACCATCGGCTCGCGCTGGCGGGTCATGTAGAACTCCCAGGCGAAGCAGCCGGCGGCTACCAGCAGGCCGAGATGGAAGTACAGGCCGAGTTCGAAGCGCGCGCCGGCCAGCAGCAGGCATAGCAGGGCCAGGCCCTGCAGGCCGAAGATAATCACCCGGTCGGCATCGCCAAAGAGGATAGCGGTGGATTTAACGCCGATCTTCAGGTCGTCCTCGCGGTCGGCCATGGCGTAATAGGTGTCGTAGGCCACGGTCCAGATCACGTTGGCCAGCAGCAGCAACCAGGCGGCTGCCGGCAGCTCGCCGGTCTCGGCGGTGAAGGCCATCGGCATGCCCCAGGAGAACGCGGTGCCGAGCACCACCTGGGGGTAATAGGTGTAGCGCTTCATGAACGGGTACAGCGCCGCCACGCCCAGGGCACCGAACGACAGCCAGACGGTGGTGGCGTTGGTCAGCAGCACCAGGGCGAAGCTCAGGGCCACCAGCACGGCGAAGAGGATCAGCGCCTCGCGCGCGGTGACCTTGCCGCTGGCCAGCGGGCGGGCCTTGGTGCGGCTGACGTGGCCGTCGAAGTTGCGGTCGGCGTAGTCGTTGATCACGCAGCCGGCGGCGCGCATCAGCACCACACCGGTCACGAAGATCACCAGGTTCTTGATGCTCGGCACGCCTTCGGCGGCAATCCACAGCGCCCACAGCGTCGGCCACAGCAGCAGGTAGATGCCGATGGGTTTGTCCATGCGCATCAGCTGCAGGAAATCCCAGGTACGTGGGTGCAGGTGATTGAGCGATTGCAGCAGACGAATGTACATCGAGCGGTTCTCCTGGCGCGGTGCGCGGATTATACGGCGGCGCGCCGGCCGCGGGTCAGCGGCTCGCCGCGGGCCAGAAGGCCGGCAGGAATACTTCGGCGACCAGCACGGCCAGCTGTTCGCGGCGAA
>CBIFVM010000028.1:0-51746 GCA_966186235.1 uncultured Pseudomonas sp. | reverse complement strand
GCCGGACTATTAGCGACCATAATGTGTCAACCATGTCCCCGCACATGCGTCCACTGTGTCTCCAGTCCGTACAGCATCGCCCCAAAAGAAACCAAAAGGTCTAGCCCCGACATACGGCCCCAGCTTCGCTGGGGTTCCCTCGCTCCATCATTGCTCCGAGAGCACGCCGCGAAGGGCCGTCCCTGGCCCATCGCGGCTCTCGCGGCATCCATGCCGCTCAACCCTCTCCACAACGATTCCGTTCGGCCTCCTGAAGGGCGATTGGTGTCGCCTGCTAATTTTTTGGCATGAAAAGCACCAAAAGGCAACGTGGCCGAACGGCCACTCCCGCCACTTCCCCGCCCTAATCCGGCACTTCCACACTGATATGAATCGCATCATGGCGCCAGTACTCCAGGTCGCAGTCGATCAGTCGGCCATGCTGGTCGCGGTTGACCCGGGTGATGCGCAGTGCCGGGCTGCCGGCGGCGACCTTGAGCGCCGCCGCGGCATCGGCGTGCAGCGCCGTGGGCACCATGTCGAAGCGCACGCGGCCGTAGCGCACGTCGTATTCGCTGGCGTACAGCTCGGTCAACGAACGGGTCAGGTCGAAGTCGAGAATGCCGGGAAAGTAACTCGGGTTGAGGTAATGCTCGACGTACAGCACCAGGCGCCCGTCGATGCGCCGCGCACGGCGGATCTGATAGACGCTCGACAGCCCCGACAGGTCCAGCACCTGGCAGATCTGCGCGTTGGCCGGCATCAGCCGGGCGCTCAGCACCTCGGTGGCCGGCACCCGGCCCTGTTCGGCGACCATGGCATGGAAGTGGGTGCGCACCGATGGGTTGTAGGCCACCCGCGCCGGCGACACGAACCAGCCGCGGCGCTCCTCGCGGTACACCAGCCCCTGGGCTTCCAGCTGCCCCAACGCTTCACGCAGGGTGATGCGGGTGGTGTCGAACAGATCGCTCAGGCGGCGCTCGGCCGGCAGCTTGCAACCGGCGGGCAACAGGCCGTGTTCGATCTGTTCCTGCAACGCGCGGCAGATGGTGGTAACGGCCCGCGGCGTGTCATCGCGCATCACCTTGATTCCTTTTGGACTAGACCAGCCCTATTACGGGGCATGTCGCAGCCATCTGAGCGGCTGCCTCTGGCCCGGCAAGCCTAGGCAAGCACCATGACCGGCAGATGACAGCCAGGCTGCAAGCAGGGCTCATGCCAGACAATTCAACGGCTTGAGCTGGTCTACGCTCTCTAGGCGCAACGCCGATGCCGGGTGGCCGATCCCGTCGACACAAAACTGTCATTGGCAGCGCCTACATTGGCTTGGCTCTTGCTGATCTAGACCAACCTCTCAATGCAAAGGAGTTTCCCGATGAAACAACTGCTACTGGCATCGCTGATGGGCAGCGCCATCGCTCTGGCCTCCCACGCCATGGCCGCCGAGACGGATTTAACTGCACTGGAACAGGCCGCACGCAAAGAAGGCGCCGTGAACAGCGTCGGCATGCCGGACAGTTGGGCCAACTGGAAGGACACCTGGCAGGATCTGGCCGACAAGTACGGCCTCAAGCACATGGACACCGACATGAGCTCGGCCCAGGAGATCGCCAAGTTCGCCGCCGAGAAGGACAACGCCACCGCCGACATCGGTGACGTGGGCGCCGCATTCGGCCCCATCGCCGTGCAGCAGGGCGTGACCCAGCCCTACAAGCCGAGCACCTGGAACCAGGTACCCGAGTGGGCCAAGGACAAGGACGGCCACTGGGCGCTCGCCTACACCGGCTCGATCGCCTTCATCGTCAACAAGCAGCTGGTCAAGGACGTGCCGAAAAGCTGGGCCGACCTCAAGACCGGCAAGTACCGCGTCGCCATCGGCGACGTCAGCGCTGCCGCCCAGGCGGTCAACGGCGTGCTGGCCGCGGCCATCGCCAATGGCGGTGACGAGAAGAACATCCAGCCGGGCCTGGACTTCTTCGCCGAGATCGCCGAGCAGGGTCGCCTGTCGCTGGCCAACCCGACCATCCAGACCCTCGAGAAGGGTGAAGTGGAAGTCGGTATCGTCTGGGACTTCAACGGCCTGTCCTACCGCGACCAGATCGACCCGAACCGCTTCGAGGTGCTGATCCCGTCCGATGGTTCGGTAATCTCCGGCTACACCACCATCATCAACAAGTACGCCAAGAACCCCAACGCCGCCAAGCTGGCCCGAGAGTACATCTTCAGCGACGCCGGGCAGATCAACCTGGCCAAGGGCAACGCCCGTCCGATCCGTGCCGAGCACCTGACCCTGCCGGCCGAGGTGCAGGCCAAGCTGCTGCCCAACGAGCAGTACGCCAAGGTCAAGCCGATCAAGGATGCCGCCGCCTGGGAAGCGACCTCCAAGGCCCTGCCGCAGCAGTGGCAGGAAAACGTGATCATCAACATGGAGTGATCCAGCCTTAGGGTGGATCGGGGCGCGTAGCCGACGCTTCTCCTACGCGGCCCGCCCCGTGCACCGTCGCAAGATCGCAGTGGTGGATGAAAAGAGCGTCATCCACCCTACCCTATATCCTCTCAACCCAGGATCACCCATGCCGTCCAAGGTCATCCTCGTCCTGCTCGACGGCCTCAATTTCGAGGTCGCCCGGCATGCTCTCGGCCACCTGCAGGCCTATCGCGCTGCCGGGCGTGCCGCGCTGTACAAGCTCGAGTGCGAACTGCCGTCGCTGTCCAGGCCGCTCTACGAATGCATTCTCACCGGCGTCGCGCCCATCGACAGCGGCGTCGTGCACAACAACGTGGTACGCCTGAGCAGCGAGCGCAGCGTGTTCCATTACGCCCGCGCCGCCGGGCTGAGCACCGCGGCTGCCGCTTACCATTGGGTCAGCGAGCTGTATAACCGCGCGCCTTTCGTGGCCGCTCGTGATCGACATACCGTTGAGCCCGAGCTGCCGATCCAGCACGGGCACTTCTATTACGTCGACCATTACCCGGACTCGCACCTGTTCGACGATGCCGAGAGCCTGCGCCTCAATCACGCACCGGACTTTCTGCTGGTGCACCCGATGAACATCGACGACGCCGGCCACAAGCATGGCCTCAATAGCAGCCAATACCGCAATGCCGCGCGCGTCGCCGACATCCTGCTGGCCAACTACCTGCAGACCTGGCTGGACGCCGGTTACCAGGTGCTGGTGACCGCCGACCACGGCATGAACGACGACCGCTCCCACAACGGCCTGCTGCCCGAAGAGCGCGAAGTGCCGCTGTTCGTGCTCGGTGATGCCTTCAGCCTCAGCGAGGCCGCCGCACCGAAGCAACTGGAGCTGTGCGGCACGATCTGCGAGCTGCTCGGCGTGGCCCATGACAAACCCTCGTGCCGGGAGCTGCTGCGATGAGCGCCACCCACAAACCCCGCGGCAAATGGCTGGCGGCGCTGTGCCTGCTGCCGTTCGCGCTGTTCTTCTTCGCCTTTCAGGTCGCGCCGCTGATCTGGGTGGCGCTCAACAGCCTCAACACCCCGGACGGCTGGGGCCTGGGCAATTTCGAGAAGGCCTTCGCCTCCAAGTTCTACATGCAGGCGGTCAAGTTCAGCCTGCAGATCGCCTTCTGGTCGAGCGTGTTCGGCATGCTGATCGCCATCATCGGCAGCTACTCGCTGCGCCAGGTGGACTCGAAACTGCGCGACTTCGTGATCGCCTTTTCCAACATGACCAGCAACTTCGCCGGCGTGCCCCTGGCCTTCGCCTTCATCATCCTGCTCGGTTTCAACGGCGCGCTGACCCTGCTGCTGATCCAGGCCGGGCTGATCGACAGCTTCAACCTGTACTCCAAGAACGGCCTGATCGTGCTCTACACCTACTTCCAGATTCCCCTCGGTGTGCTGCTGCTCTACCCCGCCTTCGACGCCCTGCGCCAGGACTGGCGCGAGTCCGCCGCGCTGCTCGGCGCCGGCACCTGGGCCTTCTGGCGGCACATTGGCCTGCCGGTGCTGACCCCGGCGCTGCTCGGCACCTTCGTGATTCTGCTGGCCAATGCCCTGGGCGCCTACGCCACGGTGTATTACCTGACCACCGGCAATTTCAACGTGCTGCCGATCCGTATCGCCGCGATGATTTCCGGGGACATTTCCCTCGACCCGAACATGGCCAGCGCCCTGGCGATGATCCTGGTCGGCCTGATGGCGGCGATCACCCTCGTCCATCAGTTGCTACTGCGAAGGAGCTACCATGTCCCGCGCTGATGTCCCGGCCGCAAGTCTCTACCACCGCGTGGTGGTCTGGCTGCTATTCCTGATCCTGCTGCTGCCGCTGGCCGGCACCCTGCTCTACTCCCTGGCCACCAGCTGGTCGGCGACCATCCTGCCGGATGGCCTGACCTTCAAGTGGTACCTGGAGCTGTGGGGCGAGCCGCGCTTTCTCAAGGCTTTCGGCCAGTCGCTGCTGGTCTGCTTCGGCGCCCTGGCGTTGTCGGTGGTGCTGATCCTGCCGTTGCTGTTCGTGGTGCATTACCACTTCCCGAAACTCGACGCGGTAATGAACGTGCTGATCCTGCTGCCGTTCGCCGTGCCGCCGGTGGTGTCCGCCGTGGGCCTGCTGCAGCTCTACGGCTCCGGGCCCCTGGCCATGGTCGGCACGCCGTGGATCCTGATCGGCTGCTACTTCACCATCGCCCTGCCGTTCATGTACCGGGCCATCACCAACAACCTGCAGGCGATCAACCTGCGCGACCTGATGGACGCCGCCCATCTGCTCGGCGCCAGCACCTGGAAAGCCGCCTTTCTGGTGGTGCTGCCCAACCTGCGCAAGGGCCTGATGGTGTCGCTGTTCCTGTCGTTCAGCTTCCTGTTCGGCGAATTCGTGTTCGCCAACCTGCTGGTCGGCACGCGCTACGAAACGCTGCAGGTGTACCTCAACAACATGAAGAACAGCAGCGGCCACTTCAACAGCGCCCTGGTGATCTCCTACTTCTTTTTCGTCCTGGTGTTCACCTGGGCGGCCAATCGACTGAACAGGGACAAGGCATGAGCTTTCTGAGCATCCAGAACCTGCACAAGAGCTACGTCGGCACCGCGATTTTCAGCGACATCAACGCCGAGATCGAGCAAGGCGAATTCGTCACCCTGCTCGGCCCTTCAGGCTGCGGCAAATCCACCCTGCTGCGCTGCATCGCCGGCCTTACCGAGGTCAACGGCGGCAAGATCCTGCTCGGCGGCGAAGACCTGGTGCCGCTGTCGCCACAGAAACGCGGCATCGGCATGGTGTTCCAGAGCTACGCGCTGTTCCCCAACATGACCGCCGCGCAGAACGTCGCCTTCGGCCTGCGCATGCAGAAGGTCGGCAAGGAAGAATCCGCCGCCCGCGTCCAGGAAGCCCTGGCGATGGTCGAACTCGGCGACTTCGCCGGCCGCTACCCGCATCAGCTGTCCGGCGGCCAGTGCCAGCGCGTCGCCCTGGCCCGCTCGCTGGTCACCCGCCCTCGCCTGCTGCTGCTCGACGAGCCGCTGTCGGCCCTCGATGCGCGCATTCGCAAGCACCTGCGCGAGCAGATCCGCAGCATTCAGCAGGAGCTGGGGCTGACCACGATTTTCGTCACCCACGATCAGGAAGAGGCGCTGGTGATGAGCGACCGCATCTTCCTGATGAACGCCGGGCGCATCGTCCAGAGCGGCGACGCGGAAACCCTTTACACCGCGCCGGCCGACGCCTTCGCCGCCGGTTTCATCGGCAACTACAACCTGCTCGACGCCCCGACCGCCAGCCGCCTGCTCGGCCGCCCGGTGAACGGCCAGGTGGCGATTCGCCCGGAAGCCATCGTGCTCGGCCAGGGCCCGATCAGCGCAATCATTCGCAGCCACGCCCTGCTCGGTAATATCATCCGCTACCGGGTGGACGCCGGCGGCGTGGAACTGCTGGTCGACGTGCTCAACCGCAGCGCCGACGACCTGCACGCCAACGGCCACCCCATCTCACTGGATATCGCGGCTAGCGCCGTAAAAGAGGTAGCTTGATGGCCCTGGCAATTTTCGATCTCGACGAAACCCTGATCAACGGCGACTGCGCCAGCCTGTGGAGCGAGCACATGGCCACGCTGGGCTGGGTCGACGGGGAAAGCTTTATCGCCAAGGATCACCAGCTGATGGCGCTGTATGCCGAAGGCAAGCTGGCCATGGAAGACTACATGAGCTTCAGCCTGTCGCCGCTGGTGGGCCGCACGCCGGAAGAAGTCGCCTTCGTGGTCGAGCCGTTCGTGGAGGACGTGATCGAGCCGATCTTCTTCAGCGACGCCACCCGCTGCCTGGCCACCCATCGTGAGGCCGGCGACCGCATTCTGATCATCTCCGCCTCGGCGCATTTCCTGGTCAGCGCCATTGCCGAACGCCTCAAAGTCGACGAAGTGCTGGCCATCGACCTGCATCAGGAGCACGGCCACTACAGCGGCAAGACCGAGGGTGTATTGACCTACCGCGAAGGCAAGGTCACCCGCCTGCACGCCTGGCTGGAAGAGCACGGCGAGACGCTGGAAGGCGCCTACTTCTACTCCGACTCACGCAACGACCTGCCGCTGCTGCAGCGCGTCGACAAACCCCACGCAGTCAACCCCGACCCGGTTCTGCGCGAGCATGCCGAGCGCGAGGGCTGGCCGATCCTGAGCTGGAGTTGAGGCAGGGTCGATAGCAGCAAAGTGGCGGTAGCACCGTTCATGATCATGAGAGGGGCGTTAGCCCCAGGCTCTTCCACCTAGCCTGGCGAAAGATCGAGGCTAAGGCGGATCGACGGCCGGCCTTTCCCACAAAAGCTCCGTTCACCGTTCGCTTTCCGGCCAAAGGCGGCTCTTTGAAGCAGTTCCACTGGTGCAAATCTGGTGAAGCATCCCGGAAATTGAATACCTCCGTGTTACCGCACAGGTCAGCACTCGGAGGTTGCAGGAAAGGTCCCGCTGATACCCTGCCTGATCTATGACGAGCCAAATATTTGCCATAAGTATGAGTTATGGTTGCTAGGAACATTGAGCAATTCAATGAGATTACAGGGCAGGTGTTTGCCTGCCTGTACGAGTCGTTTCCCTTACCATTGGCACTCCGACCAAAGCTGCTAGGGATTGAGGAGCACGAAGGTGGCGAGTACAGCCCAGAATTGGGAGAGATGCTGGGCGCAAATCCGCAATCAGCGGAAGAAGTAATCTTCAAGCACAGCGTCACTTGGTTAATTCAGGCAGGTTACATTGCATCGCAGAAGCCGGGCTACGATAGCCACTTTTTTGCTGAGGCAAGACTGACCGCCAAGGGGTTGGAGGTGCTAAACGCGATACCGGGAAACCTCACTAAGCACGAGCCCTTGGGCGAGCAGTTGCCGGCAGCGTCGAAAAGTGGTGCTAAAGAGCTTATGCGCACAATTACAACGGAGGTGCTGGGCGCGCGAGTGCGTCTAGGGCTTAAAGCTGTCGGAATTGATGGTTAACTTACCCAAAGGAGCTAAGGTGTGACCGGGCACATCACTTATCAGGCCACACTAGTCAACCGCTTCTAACCGATAGCTGCGGCTTAAAGCGGGCGGCCTCCGACCAGTCAGGCAGGCACTCCACTTTACTTTATCTCCGGCGATATGCGCTCTATATGACCCTTGAGTTCCTAGCGGACCACTGAGAGAACGAGCGATGAATATGTTTATGAGCTTGGTAAATTTTCTGCCGGGCGTCATCTCTGATGGGATGATGACCGTCCATCTTCTTTAGCCAATCCCGTTCTCCCCAATTGCACCAGACGAGTACCTGACGAGTTTCGCTTAGGTAGCGTCGAAGAAGATCCGCACGAATGTATAGAAGGCTATGCCGGTCCCCCTTCCATGAATCGCCAGCCTCACGATAGAGCGTTCCAGCCTTGCCCAGAGAATCGTAGAAGTCGATTTCCCGATTCTTGCTCGCTAACCCAAGACGCTGAATCAAACTGGGAGCAGGTAAATCGAAGCCTGAGAACTCGTTGTGCGGCGAATGGTAGGACTCCCAGCCGAAGTGAATAAACGGGAGCTCCAATCGGATGCCTGGAATGCGACGAAATTTCGGCTTTGGACCGAGCAGTTCGGCGAAAGAAACTTGGGATGTTTTCCCTTCATTAGTGACCAGATCAACCGGGACCGGGGGGCGCTTGGCCCTCTTCCTTGGCCCCTCCTGCACATGTTCCACGAATGCTTCTACGATTTGGCGTCGATAAAGCCCGTTCCTCTGATATAGGTGTCGGGCATAGGTCTGGCTACGGCCTGCCTCCCCTGCGTAGAGATAGTTCTCAGTACCAGCTTCGGGGATACTGCTGCCTAGATAGTCCACAGCAAGAAACTTCGTTTTAAGACTCTCCAGATCCTTACGGGCCACAAACACACCGCGTAGGAAAGCAAAAATATCACGATCGTGGGTTTCATCGGTCCCACGGACATGTCCTTGCAAGAGGACCCATGGGCCATGCTGTCCATTGACTGACGGGACCTGGAGCAAGGGATGCCAGTTCGGAATGAAACCTCCTTGTACCCAAGCATTGGCGCTCTTTGTCACACGCCCGAACAAGTCTGGAATGGGCGGTATCCATTCGGGTGGCAGCTTGGGAAAGCTTGGGTCAACGCCACAGTCAGAAGTTCTCTCTTCTAGGCGCCAATCAGGCAGGGTTCTGTTGGCCTCTCGCTCGCCCCACATCTCAAAAAAGGCAATCCACGAGTACTTCTTCCCATACCGATCAACCTTTACTTCATCACGGGCTTGCCAGGATGCCCTCCCAATATCCCTATCAGAAGTTTCGAATCGATCTGCTCGGTACCCAAGGTCATAGATGCGCCGCTCGATCTTCGCTCGAACGCGGACGTACTCAGGATGGTTGTCATCGTAGTTAGCACGATGACGGACCAATCGCCCCATCGTATAGTTGCCGAAGTCCATTTGAATAGCGTTGTCGATCGCCTCTGTCACCACTGGATCAGGCGTGCCATTGCTCGCAAATGTAGACGGCGTATTCGAGAACGGAACGGCAAGATCCGTAGTTGCATTCTCGGGGAGAGCCACGCATTCAGCACGTATTGCTAGCTCAATAATTCCGACGGCGTAGCCACGCGTAAGCGTGTGGTGGGTGGCATGGTGGGCATGTGGTGCGAACATGCTCTCGTACAGAACTTTCGCAAGCGCCCCTAACTGTGGCCGAAAGGTTACCGCCAATTCCGAGTCCACCAATGACATCGCTGTCCCGTAAGCCGCGGCCAGCATTCGCTCTGGCACATAGGGGTCATTGAATTCAAGGCTAGTTACAACATGCGCAAAAAGCACCTCCGGAAACCGCTCCCCAATCATCACAAGCGCTTTCGTTGCCAAGTCCCGGTCACGTCGAACCACGGTCGTCAGAACGAGAGAGAGCAATACGGCTAGCTCTCCAGCCGACTCAGGCGTCATGAGGGCAACATTGAGCTTTTGGGCCCAGATCAGCAGACGCCGAATAGTTGGCGATGCGTAGCGGCGCCTTAGATACTCCGACCATTGGAGGTCGCGATCCGGCATTGGGAAGCCTGCCAAATAATCGTAAAGACGCCGAGAATGGTACGGGTGCTTTGGCTTGGTTGAGACGGCTGCTAATGCATCCACCGTCTGCTCCCATGTCCGTGAGTTGGCAGTCAGATAGTGGTTGATAACCGTACGCGTACCTTCCGTGAAAGCCGCGGGATCACGCCAAAAAATGCCTTCGATAAAGGGTTCGAAGTAGGCACCCGAACTCTGAGCCTGCTTGGGCAAGACAAAATACAGCTCTCTTTGCTCATCAGGCAGCCGCTTTCCTGCTCGCTCCGGAAACTCGGTGATCAGTGCCTGCGCCCAGCCTGGCTCTGCGTACTCACGCTGGAATCGGTTTCGCATTTTGAAGATGCGCGCAAGCGGAGCTTTGCCCATCAAGCTCTGCTTAATGGTGTCGATCGAAGTGAAATCAAGATGAGTCTTGAGTAGGTGTCGCGCTATCAGGTGGTCGCTGAACCTCTGATAAGGAAGCCGCAAAACAATCCGGGACTTATACCCAGAGCTTGCCGAGTACCAGATAGCGTCCTCTTCAATGAGCCCATTTGTGCGTAACGCTTCAAGGAGCTGGCGACGTTGGGCTGGTTTCAAGAGCGGGTAGTGAGCCGCAACAATGCGATCAGCCTCAGAGGGCCGAACGTAGCCTCGCATATTCGCTGCCATACACGGCGCAAAGCCCGCGAGTCGACTATCTTTGATCTGATCACTGCCCTTCAACAACTGCCAACAACCCTTAGCCGCAAGATCAAACTCCTGCTCAATAGGCTCCCCTACACGCTTCACAAACGATTCAAGGACAAAGGTCATTCCTTTTTGACCTGAGGCGATGCCCGAAAACCCTTTTGCTAATTTCTTACCTGTCAGACTCTGAAGTGACTGGCAGATCAGCTTCAGAGTTAACGGTCTTGAGAACTCCCTATCCAGCAGCGGAACCTCGGGTAACGGCAAGTCGTAATACTGAAAGAAAGCAGCTTGCGCATCGAACTCTTGATCGTCGAATCCGTAGTGAACGACCTTGTGAAATCGCTCTAGATCATTCTGCTCGATGGCAATTGGCTCGAACGGTGTGCGGCATGTGACGATCAGCCCGATGTTCGGGCGATCACCTGCAAGCCGGAGGAGCGCAGTGACGGCATCTCGCCATTCTCGACGGCGGCCTTCGTTTACACCATCAAGGATGAAAATTGTTCTGCCAGCTGACTCATTGGCCAGTAATGCAAGGCAGTCGAATACCTCATCGACTGCGGTATCTGCCTGAATCCGCGAGCAGATTTCTTCAACTACATTGCCTTCGAAGTTCTTGGCTAGGACAAGGACTGTGGGTTGATCACGACCAATGCGCTCCTGAGTGACATCACAAAGCAGATGCGTTTTACCGGTTCCCCATGCTCCGCTCACCAAAAGCTTTGGATCAAACAGGACTTTGAATTCAGGGCTCTGAATGTACTCTCTCTCATTGGTCACGACAGTTAGACATTGGCCAATCGCGTTCATATGGTTGTGAATCGTGCTTTGTGCGGAGGAGTATCTGGTGTCTTTATCAGAGAGAGGTAGCCTGCTCTCCTCATCACGCCAGTGATTCATATCCTCAATCAGCCCAGCCTCTATACCCGCAATTCGCTCCTCCCATTCAGTTCCGGCCGTTGCATCGCGTTGGCGCAATCGACTCATCATGGGCGTCAAAAAGGCACGCGCATCTGCCAATTTTTCTTCAAGTGCTTTGGGCTGCTTGCTGGAGCGCTTGGCTTGCGCCCAGGCCTCGGAGAACGAGTCTAGGGTCGACTCAAACCTCGCAAGTGCGCTCGCTCCGCAAGCGACGTTCTCGATCGCAGAGAACAGAGATTCGACCCTAAGATTCGGTGCGTCAGGATCAATGCCTGGGGTGTATCTATGCCCCGCTTGCTGGATTTGACCTCTGCTGAGGCTTTGAAGGGCAGTCAGTAGCGTTTCGTGTGCAGAAAGCATAGTTGCCCTTTAAAAATATCAAGCTCGAGTAACTATTGTGGCTCAGCAAAGATCCGTCAACGCATTAATGAAGTGCTGTACTTGCTCATCTAGCTGAATCAACCCTTCTTTCCTAGATGCGTTCACGCCTCAATTATGGAAATCAAGCTGGTGCGGGATAGTCCGCAGTGGTTTAGCAGATCGCCGTTAAGATTTGGCGGCATCTACGGATACTTAGGATATTCATGAACTGAAACCTAACTAGTAGAGTCCTGAGTTTGGTCACCCATGCTGTCGACAGGATTAATCACCAGTGTGGTGCGCAAGGTCAAAGAGTTCTCTCTCCCTTCAGTAGTCATCTCCATCTTGACTGGATCAGTCCAGGTCTGAACCACCCCGGGTCGCCGAAAGACATCTGCTGGCAAAGGATGTTTAGCATAAGGATTGTGATAGATGCGCAACCCGTCGATGATCGTCTCTCCGACCTCGCCAAAACTGGCTGTTCGATGCAATATCCCGTGATCCGTCTCCCACTGTGTGCCGGCAACCATCATTGGATTTCCCGATAGCGCATCAACCTTTCCCCAAGTGGCGACACTGCTGAACACGACCGCACTGATATGAGAAAAACGCTCGCAGTTAAAAAAGCCAAGCTCAATTTCCGTGCCGTTGTCCTTTGTGACACTGCCGAGGCTTTTGCTTTCCAGACCACCTGGAAACCGCTCAGGATTTGCCATGTACT
The DNA here is from genome assembly GCA_966186235.1 of uncultured Pseudomonas sp. Lineage (GTDB taxonomy): Bacteria > Pseudomonadota > Gammaproteobacteria > Pseudomonadales > Pseudomonadaceae > Aquipseudomonas. The sequence goes on along the minus strand of CBIFVM010000028.1, from coordinate 39,562 downwards.
CTTGCTCGTCGACATAGAAGTCATATAGCAGAGCTTCGATAGGACGATACACTTGAAGGTTAAACCAAGGCTGCTCGAATGGCGCGATCGCAAGCACAAATGACTTGTCCTTAACGTGCTCAAGCTTTGAGTATTTATCAATGTAGTGGGTGGCTTTGTTCATGAATGCGTTAGATAGCCGGATGATCGCAACTCGGTTGATCTCGTTAAAATCTACATCCTCGCGCGCAGGTGGTACTAGGGACCTTGACCACTCAGGAACAGCCCCTTGGGCAGCATTGGCCGTGGTAGCTTCTACGACAAATTGGGTTTGCCCCACTGAAAGGACAAAGTCAGGCGCATAGTAATTCCAATCGAATTTCGCACCCAGTTCGCGCAACGCAGCATGCAGGTAAATTTCCCAGAAGCTTGAATTAAACGTGGTCTGGAATTCCTGTATGAATTTCCCGTCACGATCTGGAAATCCTTCTAGCCACGCCTCTAGGACTCTGCGGGCATAGCCATTGCTCGGCCGGTCGCCGCTGATCGTTTTGAAGTGCTGATGAAATTTGTCTTCGGTCACTAACGGCGTGAACAGATCCATTTGAATTCCTTTGAGCCGCCTCGGCTTTCCTAGAGACTGTTTAGCCTAACTGTCGCCCTAATACCAGAAGCTGAACCACCGACTGCTCCTGGCCGGTAGCTGCCCATGTCAGCGGCTGCAACTGCCTTGAAGCAGCCCAAGTGACGCGCTTCAAAGAAGACCGTAAAGAGCGCCTTAGAACGTCACACCCGCAATCAACGCAATATTGCTGTAAGGCCGACATTCCCCCGTACGGATCTGCACGCGAGCCTTAGCACAAGCGGCCTTGAGTTCGTCGTGGCTGACCAGTTGCCGCTCGCCCAACTCCCCGGCTGCGTTCAACGTTTCGATGGCCTCGAGCGCCAGGGGCGCAACTTCCAGGGTTTCCCGCGCCAGCAGATGGCCCTGCACCTGCATCTCGCTGAGCACCACCTTCAGAGTGGTAACGAAGTCCGGTACGCCGGCGGTCAGCGCCAGGTCGATGCATGGGGTGCCGGGGGGGATCGGCATGCCGGCGTCGCCGATGACGATCACATCGCCATGGCCAAGCCGAGCGATGGCGGCGGAGAGTTCGGCGTTGAGCAGCGGGGTCTTTTTCATGCGGGCAACTCGTGACGATAGGGGATCGAAGGTTGTGCACCCGGCCGGGTCACGGCCAGGGCGGCGGCCTGCTGACCCAGGGCGATGGCGGCTTCCAGCGGCTGGCCGGCAGCCAGAGCCGCGGCGAAGCCACCGACGAAGGTGTCGCCGGCCGCCGTGGTGTCCACGGCTGCCACCGGCGCCACAGCGAAATGGGCATGGCGCTCGGCGTCGGCGTATAGCACGCCCTGGGCGCCGAGGGTGATCAGTACGCGGCGGGCGCCAGCCTGCAGCAGGCTGCGCGCCGCCGGCAGCGCCGATTGCGGTGAGCTTACCGGCGAGCCAGTCAGCGCGGCCGCCTCGCTCTCGTTGGGAATCAGGTAATCGGCCATGCCGTACCAATGGGTCGGCAGTGGCCCGGCAACGGGCGCCGGGTTGAGGATCACCGTGCAGCCGGCCTCGCGGCCCAGCTTCATGGCCGCCTCGACGGTGGCGTCCGGCACTTCCAGTTGCACGATCAGCACCTGGGCGTCGGCCAGCAGTTGGGTCTGTGCGCTCAGGTGCTGCGGGGTCAGCGCACCGTTGCCGCCGGGGACAATGACGATGGCGTTCTGGCCGGCATCGTCCACCAGAATCGAAGCGATGCCGGTGGGCACGCCGTCGATTTCGCTGACCGCCGAGCAATCGATGCCTTCGGTGATCAGCCCGGTACGCAGCCGTGCGCCATAGGCATCAGCGCCCACACAGCCGATCATCGCCACCTGGGCGCCGAGGCGCGCCGCGGCCACCGCCTGGTTGGCGCCCTTGCCGCCGGCGGCGGTGGAAAAATCATGCCCGGTGAGAGTTTCGCCACCGCGCGGCAGGCGTGGCGCACGCACGATCAGGTCCATGTTCAAACTGCCGACCACCACCACTTTGCCTTGCATCTGTACCTGCTCCTCTCGGGCGCCTGCGCCCAGCTGGAAAATATTCAGCCGCCGATGGCCGCGGTGGACTCACGCAGCATCAGGGTCGGCTCGATCAACCGTTGTTCGGCCGCAAGGCCGGGTTTGCGGATTCGCGCCAGCAGCCGCTCGGCCGCCTGCTCACCAAGCTGGCCGATACGCTGGCCAACGGTGGTCAGCGCCGGGTGCAGGTAGCGGCTCACTTCGATGTCGTCGAAGCCCACCACCGAGAGTTGCTGGGGCACCTGCAGGCCGCGTTCGGCGGCGGCGCGCAGCACGCCCAGGGCGATCATGTCGTTGCCGGCGAAGATCGCCGTGGGCCGCTGCTCGCCGGCCAGCAGCACCTGGGCGGCGGCGTGACCAGCCGGGCTGGTGAACGCGCAGTCCACCACCGCCTGGGCCTCGATGCCTGCCTCGTCCAGGGCGCGGCGATAACCGCCGGCGCGCAACTGCACCACCTGGGTGCTGGCCGGGCCGCCAATGCAGACGATGCGCCGGTGGCCCAGCTCCAGCAAGTGACGGGTGGCCATATAAGCGCCCTGCTCGTGATCGACGCGCAGCTGGTCGGCGCTGACGCCTTCCAGGGAACGGTCGACCAGCACCAGCGGCACCCGCAGGGCCGCCAGGGCCTGGGCGAAGGCGGCGTCGCTGGCCACGGTGGCGACGATCAGGCCGTCGATGCGCCGCTCCAGCAACACGCGCAGGTAGCGCAGCTGCTTGTCGATGTCATCGTCGGAATTGCACAGGATCACGCTGTAGCCGTTGCGCTCGGCGTGATCCTCGATGCCGCGGGCCAACTCGGCGAAGTACGGGTTGCTGGCGTTGGGCAGCAGCAGCCCGAGGGTGCCGGTGGCGCGCACCCGCAGGGAGCGTGCCACGCCGCTGGGCACGTAACCCAGCTCGGCGATGGCCGCTTCTACCTTGCTGCGTACCTGGTCGCTAACCGGGCGCGTTCCATTCACCACGTGGGAGACCGTGGTGTAGGAAATGCCCGCCCGGGCGGCGACGTCCTTGATGGTGGCCACGGCGGCTTAGCCCCGGCGCTTGGCGCGGTAGCTGCGGTAGGTGTCGAGAATCACCGCGATGACGATCACCGCACCGGTGATGATGCGTTTGGTCGGCTCGGTGGCGCCGACCTGCGCCAGGCCCGCGGCCAGCACCGAGATGATCAGCACGCCGAAGAAGGTGCTGATCACCGAGCCGCGCCCGCCCATCAGGCTGGTGCCGCCGATCACCACCGCGGCGATCACCTGCAGCTCCAGGCCGGAGCCGGCATTCGGGTCGGCGGCCTCCAGGCGGGAAATCTGGAACAGCGCGGCCAGGCCAGCAAGCAGGCCCATTAGGGCGAACACGGAGATCTTGTACGGCTTGGGGTTGATGCCGGCCAGGCGTACCGCTTCCTCGTTGGTGCCGATGGCCACCAGGTAGCGGCCGAACACGGTGCGGGTCAGCAGCAGGTGGGCGGCGAGGATCACCAGCAGCGCGATCACGAACGACGGCGAAATACCGGCGGCGAACGGCGTCGACAGCCAGGCATAGGCGTCGCCTATATAGGCGGTGCGCGAGTCGGTGAGCTGGTAAGCCAGGCCGCGGGCCATCTCCAGCACGCCCAGGGAGACGATGAACGAGGGAATGCCCCAGGCCACGGTGATGATCCCGGTGACGCTGCCGGCCAGCGCCGCGCAGGCCATGCCCAGCAATGCGGCCGGCACCACGTCCCAGCCGAAGCCGAGGGTGGCGACGCTGACCACGGCGGCGGCCAGGGCCAGCACCGAGCCCACCGACAGGTCGATGCCGCCGATGATCAGGATCAGCGTCATGCCCACCGCCAGCACCATCAGATCGGGAATCTGGTTGGCCAGGGTGGTGAACGTCGCGTAGGACAGGAAGTGGCTGCTCAGGCTGGAGAACAGCACGATCATCGCCAGCAGCGCACCGGCCAGGCCCAGGTAGGTGCCCAGGCCCTGATGCGTGCCGCTGCGCTTGGCCGGCGTGGCGGATGGAGTGGTCATTGGGAAAGCTCCTGTAACGGGGGGGCAACGTCGCCGAGCAGGGCCTCGCGGCTGCGGTAGCCGGCGAAGGCGGCGGCCAGCAGGCGGTCCTGGGTCCAGTCATCGCGGTCGAAGGTTTCGATCAGGCGGCCAGCGGACAGCACGCCGATGCGATCACAGATCAGCATCAGCTCGCGCAGGTCGCTAGACACCACCACCAGGGCCTTGCCCTGGCGCGCCAGCTCACCGAGCAGGCCATAGATTTCGAATTTGGCGCCGACGTCGATGCCGCGGGTCGGCTCATCGAACAGCAGCACCTGGCAGTCGCGCTCCAGCCAGCGGCCGATCACCACCTTCTGCTGGTTGCCGCCGGACAGCTCGACCACCGCCTGGTGGGCGCCGTTACAGCGGATGCGCATGGCGTCGATCTGCCGCTGCGCCAGGGCCTGTTCGGCCGCCGGGCGCATCACGCCGTGTTTGGATACCGCGGGCATATTGCCCAGCGCCAGGTTGGCGGCAATCGGCTGGCCGAGCAGCAGGCCTTCGCCCTTGCGGTCTTCGGTGATCAGCGCGATACCGTTGCGCACCGCTTCGGCGGGCGAACGCACCTGCACCGGCACCGGCGGATTGCCGATGGCCACCTCGCCGCTGTCGGCGCGGTCGGCACCGTAGATCAGGCGCAGCAGCTCGGTACGGCCAGCGCCGATCAGCCCGGAAATACCGTAGATCTCCCCTGCCCGCACGCTGAACGATACGTCGTCGACCTTGCCGCGGCGGCTCAGATTCTTGATCTGCAGCAGCGGCGCGCCGATCTGCCGTTCGCCCAGGTCGATGGCTTCACCGACCTCGCGGCCGACCATCAGGGTGACCAGCTCGTCGCTTGAATAGCGGTCGATAGGCTCCACCGACACGAGCTGGCCGTCACGCAGCACGGCAACGCGCTGCGCCACCTTGGCCAGCTCTTCGAGGCGATGGGATATATAAACGATGGCCACGCCAGCGTCGCGCAAGCGCTGGATCTGCTCGAACAGCAGATCGACCTCGCGGGCGGTGAGCATGGCCGTCGGTTCGTCGAGCACCAGCACGCGGCACTCGCCGATCAGGTTGCGGGCGATCTCGACCATCTGCTGGTGACCGACACCCAACGCCGCCACCGGCGTATCCGGGTCGATGGCTTCCAGGCCGACGCGCGCCATGGCCTCGCGCGCCATCTCGCGCAGACGGCCACGGGAAATCCAGCCAGCGCGGCTGGGCAGGTTGTCGAGAAACAGGTTCTCGGCCACGGTCAGCGTCGGCAGCAGGTTGAGTTCCTGCAAAACCATGCGCACACCGAGGCGCTCGGCCTCGCGGCGACTGGCCGGTGCATAGGGCTGGCCGAGAAAGCTCAGGGAGCCTGTGGTCGGTTGCTCCAGCCCACAGAAAATCTTCGAGAGGGTACTTTTGCCGGCGCCGTTCTCGCCGGTCAGCGCCAGCACTTCACCGGCGCGCAGCTCCAGCTCGACCCCGCCCAGCACGGGCTGGACGTAGGTCTTGCCGATATCGCGAGCGGCGAGAACGGTCTCGCCGCCGGTTACCGCATGGATCACGGTTTGGTCACGAGTTCGACTGGGGTTTCGATCACACCGTCCTTGGCACCGGTGGGCTCACCCTTGACCAGCTTGAGCGCCGCTTCGATACCGAACACCGCCTGGCGAGCCGCGAACTGGTCGGCAGTGGCGAGTACGCGACCGTCCTTGAGCATCGGCTTGATGGCGTTGATGTTGTCGTAACCGACCACCTGCACCTGATCCTTCTTGCCAGCGGCGCGCACGGCCGATACAGCGCCGAGTGCCATGCTGTCGTTGCCGGCCAGCAGCGCCTTGAGGTTCGGGTACTCGTTGAGCATGGCCGAGGCCACGGCGTTGCCGCGGTCGATTTCCCAGTTGCCGGACTGCACGCCGACGATCTTCATGCCGGCCGCTTCCATCGCGTCCTTGAAGCCCGCGGTGCGCTGCTGAGCGTTGGTGGTGGTGGAAACGCCTTCGATGATGCCGACTTCGTCACCGGCCTTGAGCTTTTCCTTGGCCAGGTATTCACCGACCAGGCGCGCGCCCTTGCGGTTGTCCGGGCCTACGAAAGGCACGTCCAGACCTTTGCTCTTGACCACTTCCGGGTCGAGGCGGTTGTCGATGTTGACCACCTTGATGCCGGCATCGGTGGCCTTCTTGATCACCGGCACCAGCGCCTTGGAATCGGCGGGCGCGATCACCAGGGCATCGACCTTGGAAACGATCATCTGCTCGACGATGCGGATCTGCGCGGAGGTATCGGTTTCATCCTTGATGCCGTTAGCGACCAGTTCGAACTGGTCAGGATGTTCTTTCTGGTAGGCCTTGGCGCCGTCTTCCATGGTGCGGAAGAACTCGTTGGCCAGGGATTTCATCACCAGCGCGACGCGAGGCGGCTCGCCTTCGGCGGCATGGGCAGTGGAGAAACTGACGAGGGCTGCGGCACCAAGGGCGATGGCGGCGCACAGACGGGCAGGACGGAAACCGGACATGGGCGAACTCCGTGGTTATTGTCGTTGTTATCGATACGCAAACGTTTGCGTGCCCATGAAATTATGAAATGGCTGGCTTTTTGTCAATTGCTACGAGTCGTCATCCGGCTACCTTCCGAGTCGGATGAGCAAGTCGGTTGCTGCCCCGACATGGCCGTCGGATGGTGAAAAGGATCTTCATGGCTGCAGCCGTGCTGGGTCCTGGGTTGCGTTTGGCAGACGCTCTACCCATTATTTTCGCGACAACCTTCGCAAGGCTTAACCGGTAGCTGAAAGCGCCATGAAGAAAAAGATGAATCAGACGACGCTGCTATGGGCCCTGCTTTTCGTCACGACGCCGAGCCTGGCAGCGATGCGCTGCGGTACCTCGCTGATCGCTCTGGGCGATACGGTTGATCGGGTACAGACCCTCTGTGGAGCACCCGCTCAAAGCCGTATAGAGCCGCCGGATAGGCGACCCGCCAATCCGAATCGAGCGCATTCGGTAGAAGTTCAAACCTGGTCTTATGCGCCCAGGAATGGCGCGGTGCGCACTCTGCGCTTCATCGACGGTAAGCTGGTCGATATCAGCATCGAGCGCCAGCATTAACGCCTGATTACGGCGCCTGATGCCTTAAGCGCCCACAACGCCCATGAGCTATGGCAAGGCACCGCAGGGCTGACGCGAACATCCCTACTGGCCCCAATGGGTCACTCGATGCGAATGCGGTACTCGACGGCCCGCCGTTCCTGCTGGTTCGGGAAGGAGGAGAACGTCACCGAATCCTCGCCCGGCTTGTCGCCCGCCAAGTAGACGAAGCGGTCGACCTTGGCCACATCGCCCTCGACCTGATACTCGCGTTTCCAGCGCCCCAGTCTGGGTGTGCTGTTACCCAGTTTCTCCACCGACATCCATAGCTCGCTGCGCGTCTTGCGCCCCTCCTCGGTGAGGTGGTCGAGAATCACGCAACGCTCACCCGGCCTGACCCGCACCGGGATCACAAAGTTGCCATGCACCTCATCGCGAAACGCGGCGCTGGTGTCCACTTCACAGGCCAGACTCTGCGCGCTGGCCAACAGCAGCGCCATCGCACACCAGGCACGACCACTCATGGGCACACCACTTCGCTAGCCGCATAACGCTGCGCCGGCTGGACGATCTGCTCCTGGGCGCTGACCAGCGGCAGGTCGCGCGAGCCTTCGGCGGTGGCTCCGACCAGGGCGTACAGCGTGGCGGTCGCCAGCTCCAGTGCCTGGGGCAAGGCATGGCCGGACAGCAAACGCGCCAGCAGGGTCGCCGAGAACACGTCGCCCATGCCGTTGGGCAGCGGATGCAGCGCCAGGCGCGGCGTGTTTACCAGCCAGGCGCCTTCGCCATTGACCGCCAGGGTGCACAGCTGGTCCGCGGGAATGTCCGGCGTGGCCAGGCTGGTGATCACCACCACGTCCGGCCCGCGGCCGCGCAATTGACGCGCCACGCGCACCGCTTCGTCGACGCTGCCCAGCTTGCTGCCGGTGAGCAGCTCGAACTCGAACTGGTTGGGGGTGATGATGTTGGCACAGGGAATCGCCAGGTTACGCAAGAAGTCGGGAATCGCCGCATTGACGAACACGCCTCGCCCGACATCGCCCATCACCGGGTCGCAGAGGTAGCGCACGCCCGGGTTGTCGCGGCGGATCTCGTCCACCGCCTCGAGAATTACCGCGCCGATGGCCGCATCGCCCAGGTAACCGGACAGCACCGCCGAAACCCGCGACAACGCACCGCGATCACGCAGGCCGGTGAGCACCTCGCGAATGTGCTCGGCATCGAACACCTGGCCGCGAAACTGGCCGTAGCCGGTGTGGTTGGAAAACTGCACCGTGTGCACCGGCAACACTTCGAAACCCAGGCGCTGCAGCGGGAACACGGCGGCGTCGTTGCCGACATGGCCGAGGGCAACGTGGGACTGGATGGATAGCACCAGAGGTGGGTGGGTAGCGCTCATGGGCGGGCGGGATCCTGTCATGGACGGCGCAAGGCCAGTGCCGGCATTATTCGCCAATCCCCCCTGAGATTCCATGGCAAACGGAGTGCCCAATGCCCTACCCCATCGACCCGGTCATTCAGGAACAGCCCTCGGGTTGCGGCATCGCCGCCTGTGCGGCGCTGGCCGGGGTCAGTTATGAAGAAAGCCGGCGTATCGCCAACGGGCTGGGCATCTACGCCGAAGACCAGGCGCTGTGGTCGGACACCGAATACGTGACCCGACTGTTGCACGCCCAAGGGCTCGAGGCCCAGGCACCGGCGCCGTTTCCGGGCTGGGAGCGTTTGCCGGATCGCGCATTGCTGGCCATCCGCTGGCGCCTGGAAAACGGCCGGCCGTTCTGGCACTGGGTGGTGTTCGCCCGCGACGCCGGGCAAGCCCGTGTGCTGGACTCCAAGCGCGCCCTGAAGCACAACCTGCGCACCGACTTCTGGCGTATGCAGCCCAAGTGGTTCATGGCCGTCACTATCGACAAATAGAGAACGTCACGCCAATGACCGCACGAATACGCGCCATCCAGGCGGATATCACCACGCTTGCAGTCGATGCCATCGTCAATGCCGCCAACTCGTCACTGCTCGGTGGTGGCGGCGTGGATGGCGCCATCCATCGTGCCGCCGGCAGCGACCTGCTGCACGAATGTCGCCTGCTCGGCGGCTGCAAGACCGGTGAGGCCAAGCGCACCGGCGGCTACCGATTGCCAGCGCGCTTCATCGTGCACACCGTGGGGCCCGTCTGGCGTGGCGGCGAGCAAGGCGAAGAGGCGCTGCTGATCGCCTGCTACCGCAACGCCCTGCGCCTGGCCGCCGAGGTGGACGCCCATTCCATCGCCTTTCCAAGCATCAGCACCGGTATCTTCGGCTACCCCATCGAGCAGGCGGCTCGCACCGCGGTGAGCACGGTACGGTCCGAACTGGCGCGGTACCCCGGCGTCGACGAGGTGCTGTTCTGCTGCTTTTCGGCGGGCGATCTGGCGGTTTACCAGTGTGCGCTGGATGAGCGTACCGACTGATCAGAACGCCAGCTTGAAGCCGATCACCATCAGCATGATCGCCAGGAACGGGCGCAGCACGTTGTCGGACACACGCCCGGACAGGTGGCTGCCGAAGAAAATGCCCGGCAGCGAGCCCAGCAGCAGGTAGCCCAGCACGCCCCAGTCCAGATTGCCGAGCCCGGCATGGCCAAGGCCCGCCACCAGGGTCAGCGGCACGGCGTGAGCGATTTCGGTGCCCACCAGGCGGCGCGTGGGCATCAGCGGGTACAGCAGGAACAGCGCAACGGTGCCGAGGGCGCCGGCACCGATGGAGGTCAGGGTGACCATGAAACCGAGTACCAGGCCGACCACGACCGTCAACGCATTGAGTCGCCCGGGGCTGAAGTGAAACCCGTCGCCGGCATGGCGGCTGGCGAAGGCGAACAGCTGTTTCTTGAACAGGATCGCCGTGGCGGTCAGCAGCAGCACGATACCCAGCGAATGCTTGATCAATTCATTGGTGGCGTGTTGGTCGCCCGGCAGCAAGGTCAACGCCAGCAGCGTCAACAAGGCCGCCGGTACGCTGCCCGCCGCCAGCCAGGCGGTCACCGACCAGTCGATATTGCGATTGCGCTGGTGGACGAAAACCCCACCGGCCTTGGTGATCGCCGCATACAGCAAGTCGGTGCCGACCGCCGCTGCCGGGTTGATGCCGAACCACAGCAGAATGGGCGTCATCAGCGAGCCACCGCCCACGCCCGTCATGCCCACGATAAAGCCTACTACCAGCCCCGCGATGACGAAGCCCAAGCCACCAAAATCCATACCTGCCCCAATTGCCGTCGTCGGCTCATTTGTCAGGCGCGCAGGATAACCACTTGAACATAAAGGACATATACCGAGTAAGCATTTGCTTATAACAGTTATATGGATTCAGGCTTGCGAGCCTCGATACGCCATATGGATCAGCGAAAACGGGCGGGCCTGTGCCCAACTCACTAAACCCGGTGTCCTGAAAACTGTAATGGCCATAGACCCCGCGGCCGATGGATCTGTCCGCTTCCATCTTTGCCAGGCGCGCCGGATACTCGTTGGCAAGCGCAGCCAAGGTTCATGAGCACATCGCGACCCTGAATGTAAAGCAAGCTTGACTTAGGATAGCAAATGCAACAATGTAAAGTACGCTTTCCATATCGAGCCTTACACATGACCCGCAATCGCCTCTTCCTGATCCAGTTCTCAATAGCCATGACCGTCTACGCCATCGCCGTGATTGTCAGTAGCCTATTGCTCGACCGGTTACCGGAAGGCCCGATACGTATTCTTTGCGCGCTGATTCCTGTCGCTCCAATGGTCGCTGTGGCAATTACGGTGATTCGCAGTGTTCTGCAACTGGATGAGCTAGCCCGCCGCGTACATCTTGAAGCGATGTCCATGGCCTTTGTTGGCACGGTGCTGCTTACCTTCAGCTACGGATTTCTGGAAACCGCCGGTTTTCCACGCCTGTCGATGTTCTTCGTGTGGCCGATACTAGGCACTTTGTGGGCACTGGGATCCTGGATCAGCTGGAGGCGCTACCGGTGATCAACCAGGTGCGCGAGTTGCGCAATGGCCAGGGCTGGTCCCAGGCGGAGCTGGGTGAACGCCTGGGCGTCTCCCGGCAGACGGTGAATGCCATCGAAACCGGCCGCTACGACCCCAGCCTGCCTTTGGCCTTCAAGATCGCCCGGCTGTTCGAGCGCCCTATCGAAGCCATCTTCCAGGCGCCTGACGCATGAACATCCACATCCGCACGCCGCTTGAGGCGTACCGCCTGGCCGTCGAACAGCAGGGCTTCGTCAGTGATGCCGCCCAGCAGCACGCGGTAGAGCAATTGCAGCGCTGCTACGAAGCCCTGCAGCGCGGTGACTTGCCCCAGGGCGTCTATCTCTGGGGCCCGGTCGGGCGTGGCAAGACCTGGCTGATGGACAGTTTCCATGGGGCGCTGCAGGTGCCCGCCCGGCGCCAGCACTTCCATCACTTCATGGGCTGGGTGCACCGCCGCCTGTTCGAACTGACCGGCACCGCCGAGCCCCTGCAGGTGCTGGCCCGGGAACTGGCGGCGGAGATCCGCGTGCTGTGCTTCGACGAACTGTTCGTCAGCGACATCGGCGACGCCATGCTGCTGGGGCGGCTGTTTCGTTCCCTGTTCGACGAGGGCGTCGTGCTGGTCGCCACTTCCAACCAGCCGCCGGAGCAGCTGTACGCTGGCGGCCATAACCGCGAGCGCTTCCTGCCCGCCATCGACGCCCTGCTGCAGCACATGCAGGTGGTGGCGGTGGACGGCAGCCAGGATCATCGCCAGCACCCCGGCCAGCGGCACCAGCGCTATTGGGTTCGCCAAGCCGGCCAGCCGAGCGCTCTGCCCGCGTTACTGGCGGCACTGCGCCAGGGCGAGCCGGTCAGCCACGAGCCGCTGCAGGTCGGCCATCGTCGGATCACCGTGCACGACCACAGCGAACGGGTGCTGCACGGCGGCTTCGACCAGCTTTGCGAGCAACCGCTGGCGACCGGGGATTTCGTCCTGCTCTGTGATCGTTTCAAGGCCATCGTGCTGGGCGACGTACCGGCCCTCAGCGCGCAGCAGCGCCCGGCGAAGATCGCCCGCGGCACCGAAGACGCCGCCGAACGGGTGGCAGCCGGCGACCGCCAGCTGCCGGCTCTGTCGATTCACGACAATGCCGTGCGCCGCTTCATCGCCCTGGTGGACGAATGCTACGACCGTCGCGTGCCGCTGTACGTGGAAGCCGCCGTGACGCTGGATGAGCTGTATACCGAGGGCTACCTGGCCTTCGCCTTTCGCCGCACCCTGAGCCGCCTGCAGGAAATGCAGCTGGAGCGTTTCGGCTGAAAGCCTGTGCGGTCAGATAGGTAGCCTGGGTCGAGCGAAGCGATACCCGGGCTCGACGGCTCAACCCGTAGCAGCAGGCACCAGCCCGAGAAACGCCTGGATCTGCGCTTTCTTGGCGATGGCGTCCTGATAGCCCAGCTCGATCAGTTCGCTGCAATAACCCGGCTCGAACAGCAGGTAACTGAGTACCCCGCCGCCGCCGTCTCGGGTCGCCCCAGGGCCGCGCAGGAACAGGCGCAGCGCCGCCGGCATCTCGCGGCGGTGGCGCGCGGCGATCACGTCCAGCGGCTGGCTCGGCGAGATCACCAGCACTTCCACCGGGGTGAGCCCGTAGGTGCGGCTGCGCTGCTCGGTGGGCACCAGCCGGCCCAGCTGGTTGAGGCGTTCGAGCAGTTCGATATCGCTTTCCACGTTATCGATGAAGGTGCTGTTGAGCATGTGCCCGGCAATCTGCGCCAGGCTCGGCTGCACGCCGCCCGGTACCGGCGCCGGTGCGCCGCCGGCCTGGTTGCCGACCGGGTTGCCGCTGACCCCCACCACCAGCACCTTGGTCGCGCCCAGGTGCAGGGCCGGGCTGATCGGCGCCATCTGCCGCACGGCGCCGTCGCCAAAGTATTCGCGGTTGATCTTCACCGGTTCGAAGATCAGCGGAATCGCCGTGCTGGCCAGCAGGTGCGGCAACGCCAGGCGCGTTGGCACGCCGACCCGACGGTGGCGGAACCAGGGGTCGATGGCCGCGCGCCCCTGGTAGAAGGTCACCGCCTGGGCCGACTCGTAACCGAACGCGGTCACCGCCACGGCGCGCAGCTGGCGATGGCGAACCGCAGCGGCGATGCCGGAGAAATCCAGTTCCCGCTCGAGCAGCTTGGCCAGCGGCGAGCTGTCAAGCAGCGCCACCGGCACCTGCTTGCCGAGGCCGAGCATGCTGTGGCCGATGAAGCGGCTGGCTTGGCGCAGCACGCCGGGCCAGTCGCTGCGGTACACCTGATCGGTATGAAAGCTGCGCCACACGCTGCTCAGACGCTTGACCGCCTCGCGAAAATGCAGCGCCCCGCAGGCCAGACTGACGGCATTGATGGCCCCCGCCGAGGTGCCGACGATGACCGGGAAGGGATTGTGCGACGACTCCTCGGGCAACAGCTCGGCGATCGCCGACAGCACACCGACCTGATACGCAGCCCGTGCGCCACCGCCGGAAAGGATGAGCCCGGTGGTGGCCGGGTTGCCGCTAGCGTCCTGCTTCATTGCGTCGATTCCGGTTCGGGTGGTCAGTAGAGCTTGGGCTCGCCTTCTGGACGGGTCTTGAAGCGCCGATGCGCCCATAGGTACTGCTCGGGGCACGTGACGATGGCCTGTTCGACCCACTGGTTGACCCGCAGGCAATCGGCCTCTTCGTTCTCACCGGGAAAATCGCTCAGCGGCGGGTGAATGGTCAACCGATAGCCGCCGCCATCGGGCAGGCGCATCTGGGTGAACGGCAACACGATGGCACGGCCGAGGCGCGCAAACTTGGTGGTGGCCGTGACGGTCGCCGCCTGGATGCCGAACAACGGCGCGAACAGGCTCTGCTTGCGGCCATAGTCCTGATCCGGTGCGTACCAGATCGCCCTGCCTGCACGCAGCACCTTGATCATCGCCCGCACATCCTCGCGCTCGATGGCGGTGGCGTCCAGGTTATGGCGCTCGCGGCCACGACGCTGCACGAAATCGAACACCGGGTTGCCATGTTCACGGTACATGCCGTCGATGGTGTGCACCTGGCCGAGCAAGGCGGCGCCGATTTCCAGGGTGGTGAAGTGCACGGCCATGAGAATCACGCCCTGCCCTTGCGCCTGGGCCTGCTGCAGGTGCTCGATGCCCTCGATGTGGGCCAGGCGCGCCAGCTTGTGGCGCGGCCACCACCAGCTCATGGCCATCTCGAAGAAGGCGATGCCGGTGGAGGCGAAATTCTCCTTGAGCAGACGCTCACGCTTGTCTGCCGGCATGTGCGGGAAGCACAGTTCCAGGTTGCGCGTGGCGATGCGCCGACGCGAGCCGGCCGCGTGATACATCAACCAGCCCAGGCCACGGCCCAGACGCAGCAGCGCGCCGTAGGGCAGCTGCACGGTCAGCCACAGCAGGCCAAGCCCGGCCCACAGCGGCCAGAACCGCGGGTGAAGGAAGGTGCGACGAAAGACGGGACGATCCATTGACGATCCAGGATGGCGTTCAAAGCCGCCTAGTCTACCAGCACGTTCGCCGCTCTCGGGAGTAAGGCGTCAGGGCGCTCAGCGCTGCCAGTCGATCTGCAGGGTTTCGTCGGCCACCATGCGCTGCATGTGGTCGGCCACCACCGGTTCGAGGCGATCGAGCGTGTCGGTATCCGGTGCCTCGATGACCGCCATCAGGCCACCCTCGAAACGGGTCAGGGTGAGGCGAGCCGGGTCGAAGACGATCTCGCCACGCTGCTCGTCGAAGCTCACCTGGAACTTGTGGCTCCAGTGCCGGCACAGGCGGGTCAGGCAGCGCTGGCCCTGTTCGGTGGTGACGGTTGCACGGGATTCAGGCATGGGAATGCTCCTGGCGGGATTGAAGACGCCCGGAATCTAGCACGCAGCCTGGCTGCCCGGCATACGCCATTATCGATGCAATCAATCGAAAAGCCTGGACTTGCATGGCGGCTAAGGCGGCGTCAGGATCGTACCAGCCAATAAAAACATCCGCCCATCTGGTCAGGAGAACGTCATGCAAGAAGTCGTCATCGTCGCAGCCACCCGTACCGCCATCGGCAGCTTTCAGGGGGCGTTGGCCGATGTGCCAGCCACCGACCTGGGCGCCGCGGTGATCCGCCGACTGCTCGAGCAGACCGGCCTGGACGGCGCGCAGGTCGACGAAGTGATCCTTGGCCATGTGCTGACTGCCGGCGCCGGGCAGAACACCGCGCGCCAGGCGGCCATCAAGGCTGGCCTGCCCCACGCGGTGCCGGCGCTGACCCTCAACAAGGTCTGCGGCTCCGGCCTCAAGGCCCTGCACCTGGGCGCCCAGGCGATCCGCTGCGGTGATGCCGAGGTGATCATCGCCGGCGGCATGGAGAACATGAGCCTGGCGCCCTACGTGCTGCCCAAGGCCCGCACCGGGTTGCGCATGGGCCACGGGCAACTGGTCGACACCATGATCAGCGACGGCCTGTGGGATGCCTTCAACGACTACCACATGGGCATCACTGCCGAGAACCTGGTGGACAAATACGCCATCAGCCGCGAGGAGCAGGACGCCTTCGCCGCTGCGTCACAACAGAAGGCCATCGCCGCCATCGAGGCCGGGCGCTTCGCAGACGAGATCACCCCGGTCCTGATTCCCCAGCGCAAGGGCGAGCCCCTGGCCTTCGCTACCGATGAACAGCCACGCGCCGGCACCACGGCCGAAACCCTGGGCAAACTCCAGCCCGCATTCAAGAAGGACGGCAGCGTGACCGCCGGCAACGCCTCGAGCCTCAATGACGGCGCCGCGGCGGTGCTGCTGATGAGCGCGAACAAGGCCAAGGCGCTCGGCCTGCCGGTACTGGCACGGATCAAGGCTTATGCCAATGCCGGCGTCGATCCGGCGATCATGGGCATCGGCCCGGTATCGGCCACCCGCCGCAGCCTGGAGAAAGCCGGCTGGACGCTGGATCAGCTGGACCTGATCGAAGCCAACGAAGCCTTCGCCGCCCAGGCCCTGTCGGTCGGCAAGGAACTGGGCTGGGATGCCGGGAAGGTCAACGTCAACGGCGGCGCCATCGCCCTCGGCCACCCGATTGGCGCATCCGGCTGCCGGGTGCTGGTCACCCTGCTCCACGAAATGCTCAAGCGCGATGCAAAAAAGGGCCTGGCGACCCTGTGCATCGGCGGCGGCCAGGGTGTGGCGCTGCTGCTCGAGCGCGACTGAGTACGCCAGGCCTGAGGCCGGCTCTGCATCAGGCGCGTGCGGCCCTTGCCGTTACGCGCGGCACCCGTCCCAGAGCGTCATGACTTGAGTGACCGCCTTATCCATCGCGGCATGCTCGATGCCGTCACGCGCCAGGGTCGAGAGCCCGAGCAGGAAGCTGTCGAACGCCGCGGTCAGCGCCGTGACGTCGGTATCGCCGGCCAGCTCGCCGGCGGCGATGGCCCGCTCGATGCAGGCCCGAATCCCTTCTCGCGTACGCTGGCGGTTTTCACCCGGCAGCGTAGCCCCTTCCTGCGGCGTACACACGCCAATCACCCCGAGCGCCACCATGCAGCCGCGTGGATGGCCGGTCTCGCACTGCATCCTGGCCGAACGCCGCAGCGCTAGCTCGATGGCCTCGCGAGCCGGTAGCTGATCGTCGAACAGGCTCTCGGTCACCCGCCCGTGGGTCGCCATGTAAAGCGCCATGACTTCGTTGTAGAGCGCTTGCTTGGAGCCGAACGCGGCGTAGAAGCTGGGCGCGGAAATGCCACCAGCGATGCTGGCCTTCAGCTGACTCAAGGACGTGGCTTCGTAGCCGTGCTCCCAGAACAGGTGCATCGCCTGTACCAGTGCCGCTTGCCGATCGAATGTGCGTGGGCGCCCCATCTGTGCCATGTGGATCCTCCTGCCTGACGACATAAATACTAGTCGATACAAAAGTCATTGACCACCGCGTATTGATCGACCTACATTTGTATCGACCGATACATATATGAGCAATCTGCCATGACATCCGCTACGAAACCCGACGCCCTTCCCGTGTCCGCCCTACTCGCCCTGGCGATGACCGGCTTCATCTGCATCCTCACCGAAACCCTGCCGGCGGGCCTGCTGCCCCAGATCAGCGCCGGTCTTGACGTATCTCCCGCCTTGGCCGGCCAGTTGGTGACCCTCTACGCCCTGGGCTCGCTGCTGGCGGCCATTCCGCTGACCATCGCCACCCAGGGTTGGCGGCGGCGCAGCGTGCTGCTGCTGGCAATCGTCGGCTTTCTGCTGTTCAACTCGATCACGGCCTGGTTGTCGAACTACGTGCTGACCCTGGTCGCCCGCTTCTTCGCTGGCATGGCGGCGGGCCTGGCCTGGAGCCTGATCGCCGGCTATGCCCGGCGCATGGTCGCCGCGCATCAACAGGGTCGCGCACTGGCGCTGGCCATGGTTGGCACGCCCATCGCGCTGTCCCTCGGCGTGCCCATCGGTACCTGGCTCGGCGGCGTGGTGGGCTGGCGCACGGCGTTCGGGTTGATGTCGCTGCTGAGCATCGGGCTGATCGTCTGGGTGCTGGCCAAGGTGCCGGACTATCCCGGCCAGGCGCGTACCCAGCGTGTGCCTCTGCGGGCGGTATTGCTGACCCCAGGCGTACGCCCGGTGCTGGCCGTGGTGCTGACCTGGATGCTCGCCCACAACATGCTCTACACCTACATCGCACCCTTCATCGCCCCAGCCGGGCTGGGCAGCCAGGTCGATAGGGTGCTGCTGGCATTCGGCGTCGCCGCGCTGATCGGCATCGGCATCACCGGCCGGCTGGTCGACCGCCATCTGCGCCAGACGGTGATCACCAGCCTCGCCACCTTCGCTCTGGTCGCCCTGCTGTTCGGCCTGTATGCCCAATCGGCCACCGTGCTGTATGCCGGCGTGTTCGTCTGGGGGCTGACCTTCGGCGGCGCCGCGACGCTGTTGCAGACCGCCCTGGCCGATGCCGCCGGACCAGGCGCCGACGTGGCGATGTCGATGAACGTGGTGATCTGGAACAGCGCGATTGCCGCAGCCGGCCTCAGCGGCGGCCTGCTGCTCGGCCAGTTCGGCGTCGGCGCATTCCCCTGGAGCATGCTCGCATTGCTGTTGATCGCCCTGTGGATCGCCTCGGCGGCCAGCCAGCACGGTTTCCCCTCCGGCCAGCGTCGCAGCGACGTGCTCGTCGCCGGTCATTGAACCCAACCTGCTCAAAGGAGCTCACCCCATGTCCCACTCGAATCGCCAATCCGTTCTCGTCCTCGGCGGCAGCCGCGGTATCGGCGCCGCCCTGGTGCGCCGCTTCGCCCGTGATGGCGCACAGGTCACTTTCACTTACGCCAGTTCGGCAGCGCCGGCCCTGCAGCTCGCCGAGGAAACGGGCAGCACCGCCGTGCAGCTCGACAGCGCCGACCGCCAGGCCTTGATCGCAGGCATCGAAAACCTCGGTGCCATCGACGTGCTGGTGGTAAACGCCGGTATCTTCATCGCCGGCGACCCCCTGGAACTGGATGCCGACGCCATCGACCGCCTCTTCGCCATCAACATCCAGGCGCCGTACCACGCCGCCATCGGCGCGGCGCGGCAAATGCCGGACGGCGGGCGGATCATCTTCATCGGTTCGAACATCGCCGACCGCGCGCCCATGCAGGGCGTCGCCGCCTACGCTGCCAGCAAGGCAGCGCTGACCGGCATGGCCAAGGGTCTGGCTCGCGACTTCGGGCCTCGCGGCATCACCGTGAACGTGGTGCAACCGGGCCCGACCGACACCGACATGAACCCCGCCGACGGCCCGCTGAACGAATTGATGCACAGCTTCATGGCGATCAAGCGCCATGCCCGCAGCGACGAGATCGCCGGCATGGTGGCGTGGCTTGCAGGCAGCGAGGCGGGCCTGGTAACCGGCGCTGCGCTGACCCTGGACGGTGGCTTCAGCGCCTGATGACCCGTTTCGCTCAGGTTACCCGCTCGGCCACCGGCAGCTTGGCGATGGCCTCGCGGGTTTCCCGATCCTGGGCATCGCGCCAGGTGCGGAACGCGTCCAGCTCGCCGCCCCAGGTTTTCATCACCCAGGCCAGTACCGCCAGGTCGTCGATCAGACCGAGGCCCGGAATGAAATCGGGAATGGCGTCGAGTGGCGACACGAAGTAGATCAGGCCGGCCACGATCGCCACCAGCGCCTGGGGATTGATCGCCCGGTAGCTACCGCGCCACCAGGCCACGCACAGTTCCTGCAGCAAGCTCAGGTCGCCTTTCAGCGATGACAGGCTGCGCGCCCCGCCCCCGCTCTTGCGGGTCACGGCGAGCAGCAATGCCGGCAGACGACCGCGCTTGAGGAAGCGCTGGGCGATGGGCAGGTAACGGGCAAAATTCCACGGTGCTTTCATGACCACTCCTCGTCAGCCCGCACTGCTGCTGGGCTGTCTGCGGTTATCCACCATAGCTGTGGATAACCTTGTGAACAGTTATGGGGTTAGCTTACCAAAGCCCCCTGTCATGCGGCCTCGCCACAGATCGGACATTTTTTATCCAGCCGATAAAACCTTGCTAAATCAACTAGTTAAAAAAATCAAAAGATTTCGTTAAAAACCTGACCAACTGAATAAGAAGCTTTGTCACAGTGTGCATAACCGCACTGTCAAGGCTTGTAATTCCTGCTTTTTGCGATTAGGAACCCGCCCAGAAACGACAACGCCCCGACAGGCGGGGGCGTTGTTTCAAGCAGCTGACGCTTACTGGGCCGGAGCGGCCTCAGGTGCTTGCGGAGCAGCTTGCTCCTGAGCGTTCTGGTCCTTGATGCCCAGCAGCTCGAGATCGAACACCAGTACCGAGTTGGCCGGAATGGCCGGGCTCGGGCTCTGGGCGCCGTAGGCCAGTTCGGCCGGGATGTACAGCTTGACCTTCTCGCCAACGTGCATCAGTTGCAGGCCTTCGACCCAACCCGGGATCACGCCGCCAACCGGCAGGTCGATCGGGGTGCCACGCTCGATGGAGCTGTCGAACACGGTGCCGTCGGTGAGCTTGCCTTCGTAGTGAACAGTGACCACGTCATCAGCCTTGGGCTGAGCGCCATCGGCTTTCTTGACCACTTCGTACTGCAGGCCCGAAGCGGTGGTGGTAACGCCGTCACGCTTGCCGTTCTCTTCGAGGAATTTCTTGCCAGCTGCGGCAGCTTCTTCGTTCATCTTGGTCATGCGCTCTTCGGCACGCTTCTGCAGAGAGGCGAAGGCCTCGATCAGCTCTTCGTCCTTCAGGCGCTGTTCTTTCTTGCCGATGGCGTCTTCGATGCCTTGGGCGACGGCGTTCGGATCCAGGTCGTCCATACCTTCCTGAGCCAGGCTCTTGCCCATGTTCAGACCGATACCGTAGGACGCCTTCTGCGCCGGAGTTTCCAGTTTTACGTCGCTGGTTTGCGAATCACAACCGGCGAGCACCAGGCCCACCAGGGCGATCGCTGCTGCCAAACGATGCTGTTTCATGCTGATTCCTTGTCCGCTGCGCCCTAGGGCTATCGAGTGAAGGCGCGAGCTTAGGGTGTGTGAGTGTGTCAACGCAAGCCGCGGCGCCTGGATTTATCCAGGCAGATCACACGCGCTCTGCGAGAAGTGGCGAGCGGTGGCATCGAAGCCAACCTGATCGTTCAGCACGCCGCGCCGATCTGGCGAAACAGCGACGTAACTGACTAGCCGGTAAGAGTTTTTCTGCTCGCAGAAGTTCACTGACGGCCTGCCTGGAGACGCGCCTGGGCGACCCGTGAGGCGGACTCACGGCCGAGCACGCGGCTGATGCGCTGCCCCGCCTCGATCAGCCGCGGCAAATCCACCCCGGTCTCGATGCCGAGCCCCTGCAGCAGATAGAGCACGTCCTCGCTGGCCACGTTGCCGGTCGCCCCCTCGGCATAGGGGCAGCCGCCAAGCCCGGCCACCGACGCGTCGAATACCGCGATGCCTTCCAGGAGGCTCGCATAGATGTTGACCAATGCCTGCCCGTAGGTGTCGTGAAAATGCCCGGCCAGGCGATCACGCGGCAATCGCCGGCCCACCATATCGAACAACCGCCGCACGCCAGCCGCGGTGCCCACGCCGATGGTGTCGCCCAGGGACACCTCGTAACAGCCCATGGCCTGCAACTCGCCCGCTACCGCCGCTACCTGTTCGGCGGCGATGGCGCCCTCGTACGGGCAACCTAGCACGCAGGACACATAGCCGCGCACCTGCACGCCATGCTGCCGAGCCGTGTCCATCAGCGGTTCGAAGCGCTTCAGGCTCTCGGCGATGGAACAATTGATGTTGCGCTGCGAGAAGGCTTCGGACGCCGCGGCGAACACCGCCACCTCGCGCACGCCGGCCTGCAGCGCCGCCTGCAGGCCCTGCAGGTTGGGCGTCAGCGCCGCGTAGGTAACGCCGGAGCGCTGGGCGATGCCGCCGAACACCTCGGCGCTGCCGGCCATCTGCGGCACCCATTTGGGCGACACGAAACTGCCGACTTCTATATAGCCAAGCCCGGCGGCGCTCAGGTCATCGACCAGGCGCACCTTGTCGGCCACGCTGATCGGCTGCTTCTCGTTCTGCAAGCCATCACGGGGTCCGACTTCCACCAGGCGAACATGCCGGGGCAGGCTCATGGTTGCGCCTCCAGTTCGACCAGCACCGATCCCTCGGCGATCAGCTCGCCCTCGGCGCAGTAAACGGCTTTGATGGTGCCGGCCTGGGGCGCGCGAATGCTGTGCTCCATCTTCATGGCCTCCAGAACCACCAGCGCGACGCCCGCCTCGACGGATTGGCCGGGCGCAACCAGCACACGCACGATGCTGCCGTTCATGGGCGCAGTGAGTCCGCCCTGGTGGGCCGTGCTGGCCGCGGCGGCGGCAAGCGGATCGAAAGGACGCACTGCCAGCCACTCCACGCCCCAGCGCAGGTAAAGCGTATCGCCTTCACGCACCGCGCTTTTCGGCGCGGCGGTTACCGGCTCGACGTGCACGCGACGGGTAATGTCGCCGCAGGTCAGGGTCATTGGCGTGCCCGCAGGCAAGGCGCTGCGCCAGGCGTTGCGGGCAGCCCAGGGCGAATTCGGATCGTCGGTTCGCTGGCGGTCGGCATCGGTGGCCAGCATGGCCGCGCCCGCCTGCTGCCAGAAGGCGTCCGGCAGTTCCTGCGCAGGCGGCAGCAACTGCGCCTGATGCCGTTCGATGAAGCCGGTGTCCAACTCGGCAGCGGCGAACGCCGGATGAGCGAGAATGCGTTGCAGAAACGCCAGGTTGGTCTTGAAGCCCCCCACCAGCGTCTCGGCCAACATGGCCAGCAGCCGCTGCCGCGCTTCCTCGCGGTTGTCGCCCCAGGCGATCAGCTTGGCCAGTATCGGGTCGTAGAACGGCGATACCTCGTCGCCCTGCTCCACACCGCTGTCGACCCGCCGCCCCGGCCCCGCCGCGGGCTCACGGTACAGATCGAGATGCCCGCTGGCCGGCAGGAAGCCACCTTCGGGATCCTCGGCATACAGGCGCACCTCGATGGCGTGCCCCAGCAGCGGCACCTGTTCCTGGCTGATCGGCAGCGGCTCGCCACGGGCCACGCGGATCTGCCAGGCGACCAGGTCGAGGCCGGTGATCGCCTCGGTCACCGGGTGCTCGACCTGCAGGCGCGTGTTCATCTCCATGAAGAAGTAGTCGCCGCGGGCATCGAGCAGGAATTCCACGGTGCCGGCGCCCACGTAGCCGATGGCCTGGGCGGCCCGTACCGCGGCCTCACCCATGGCGCGGCGCAGTTCGGGCGTAAGCCCGGGTGCCGGAGCCTCTTCGACCACTTTCTGATGGCGGCGCTGGATCGAGCAATCGCGCTCGTTCAGGTACAGGCAGTTGCCATGCCCGTCGGCGAATACCTGGATCTCCACGTGACGCGGTTGCAGCACGTATTTCTCCACCAGCATGCGCCCGTCACCGAACGCCGACTGCGCTTCGCGCTGCGCCGAAGCCAGGGCGTCGGCCAGGTCGCCCTCCCGTTCGACGATCTTCATGCCCTTGCCGCCGCCGCCAGCCGTAGCTTTGAGCAGCACCGGGTAACCGATCTGCTCGGCAGCCTTGCGGAAGGTTTCCACGTCCTGATCATCGCCGTGGTAGCCGGGCACCAGCGGCACGCCGGCGTCTTCCATCAGCGCCTTGGCCGCCGACTTGCTGCCCATGGCATCGATGGCGCTGGCCGGTGGGCCGAGAAAGATCAGCCCGGCAGCTTCGAGCTTGCGGGCGAAGGTGGCGTTCTCGGACAGGAAACCGTAGCCGGGATGGATGGCCTCGGCGCCGCTGGCTCGTGCAGCCTCGATGACCTTGTCCATCAGCAGGTAGCTGTCGCCGGGCTTGGCGCCGCCCAGGTCGATGGCGATGTCCGCTTCGCGCACGTGGCGGGCGCTGCGGTCAATGGCGCTGTGCACCGCCACGGTGGTAAGCCCCAGCGCCTTGGCGGTGCGCATGACCCGGCAGGCGATTTCGCCACGGTTGGCGATCAGCAGTGTGGTGATGGTTTTCATGACTGGGCCTGCCAGGCGGGTGTGCGTTTTTGCAGAAAGGCGTTGAGGCCCTCCTGCCCTTCTTCGCTGATGCGGATGCCGGCAATCACACTTTCCGTGCGCTGGCGCAGGGCGTCGCTCAGCACGCCGCTGCCGACGCCGTGCAGCAGCGCCTTGGTTTCGCGCATGGCCTGCGGGCTGTTGAGCAGCAGCGTGGCGATCCACTGCTCCAGCTCGCTCTCCAGTTGCGCCGGCGGGTAGCATTCGGCGAGCAGGCCCAGCTCCCGGGCGCGTTCACCGCTGAAGCGCTCGGCACTCAGGGCATAACGGCGTGCCGCCCGCTCGCCGATGGTCTGCACCACGTAAGGGCTGATCACCGCGGGCGCCAGGCCGATGCGCACTTCGGAGAGGCTGAACAGCGCGTCACTGGCGCCGATGGCGATGTCGCAACAGGCGGTCAGGCCCACCGCGCCGCCGAACGCCGCGCCCTGCACCACGGCAAGGGTCGGACACGGCAGGTGGTAGAGCAGGCTCATCAACTCGCCCAGTTCATGGGCGTCGTGGAGGTTGGCGGCGTAATCCAGCTTGGCCGAGGCCTGCATCCAGGCCAGATCCGCGCCGGCAGAAAAGTGCTTGCCGCGCCCGCGCAGAATCACGAAACGCAGGCTGTCATCGGCGGCCAATTGGCGCAGCGCCTGGATCAGTTCCGCGATCATCTCGGCATTGAAGGCGTTGTGCTTGTCCGGGCGGTTCAGCCACAGGGTGGCGACGCCACGCGGGGCGATGTGCAGTTCGAGGGTATTGAAGTCGGTCATTGCTCGATCCTCGGCCGGGCTACATGCGGAACACGCCGAAGCGCGTCGGCTCGATGGGCGCATTGAGGCTGGCGGAAATAGCCAGGGCCAGTACGTCGCGGGTTTGCGCCGGGTCGATCACGCCGTCGTCCCACAGCCGTGCACTGGAATAGAAGGCATGGGCCTGGCGCTCGTACTGTTCGACGATGGGCTGCTTGAGGCGCTGCTCGTCTTCGGCGGAAAACACCTGGCCGGCGCGCTGCGCCTGCTCGTGCTTGACCTGCACCAGCACGCCGGCGGCCTGCTGCGCGCCCATCACGCCGATCCGCGCGTTGGGCCACATCCACAGGAAGCGTGGGTCGTAGGCACGGCCGCACATGCCGTAGTTACCGGCACCGAAGCTGCCGCCGATGATCACCGTGAACTTCGGCACCCGGGCGCAGGCCACCGCGGTGACCAGCTTGGCGCCGTGCTTGGCGATGCCGCCCTCCTCGTATTTCCTGCCGACCATGAAGCCGGTGATGTTCTGCAGGAACAGCAACGGAATGCCGCGCTGACAAGCCAGCTCGATGAAGTGCGCACCCTTCTGCGCGGCCTCGGCGAAGAGGATGCCGTTGTTGGCCAGGATGGCGATCGGGTAGCCGTGCAGATGGGCGAAGCCGCACACCAGGGTGGTGCCGAACAGCGCCTTGAATTCGTCGAACTGCGAGTCGTCGACGATCCGCGCGATCACTTCGCGCACGTCGAACGGCTGCTTGGCGTCAGCGGGAATCACCCCGTACAACTCATCGGCGGCATGACGCGGCGCTACCGGCGTTTGCACCTGCAACTGGCCGAGCTTGCGCCAGTTGAGGTTGGCCACGCAGCGCCGCGCCAGGGCCAGCGCGTGTTCGTCGTTCTCGGCGTAATGATCGGCCACGCCGCTGGTCTTGCAATGCACATCGGCGCCGCCCAGTTCCTCGGCGCTGACCACCTCACCGGTGGCGGCCTTCACCAGCGGCGGGCCAGCGAGAAAGATGGTCGCCTGTTCGCGCACCATGATGGTTTCGTCGCTCATCGCCGGCACGTAAGCGCCGCCGGCGGTGCACGAGCCCATCACCACGGCGATCTGGGCGATACCCTGGGCGCTCATGTTGGCCTGGTTGAAGAAGATCCGTCCGAAGTGCTCGCGATCAGGGAACACCTCGTCCTGGCGCGGCAGGTTGGCGCCACCGGAATCCACCAGATAGATGCACGGCAGGCGATTTTCCAGGGCGATGGCCTGGGCACGCAGGTGCTTCTTGACGGTCAGCGGGTAATAGCTGCCGCCCTTCACCGTGGCGTCGTTGGCGATGACCATGCACTCGACGCCCTCGACCCGGCCGATGCCGGCGATCACCCCGGCGGCGGCGACCTCTTCGTCATACACCTGATAAGCGGCCAGCGCGCCGATTTCCAGAAACGGCGAACCGGGATCGAGCAGCCGATCGATGCGCTCGCGCGGCAGCAGCTTGCCTTTCGCGGTGTGCCGCTCCTGGGACCTGGCGCCGCCGCCCTCGCGGGTGTGGGCCAACAAGGCGCGTAGCTCATCGACCTGGGCGAGCATCGCCTCGCGGTTGGCGGCGTATTCGCTGGAACGCGTGTTGAGTTGCGTGTGTAGGGTTGCCATGGTGCGGCTCCGACTGACGGACACCTTAAAAAACTACCTGCGTTGCCATCGCTTCGTTAGAACCAGCCTCTGAATGCTCATTTACAACTCGTAAACTCCGCTTCTTCGGCTGTTTCTGCCTCGCGCTGACTGCCTCGCCTACGTTTTAAATGTGCCGTGAACATTAAGGCTTGGCTGCGATCAGGCCGTTTCGTTGAACAGCTCGCGGCCGATCAGCATGCGGCGGATCTCGCTGGTGCCGGCGCCGATCTCGTAGAGCTTGGCGTCGCGCCAAAGGCGGCCGACCGAAAACTCGTTGATGTAGCCGTTGCCGCCGAGAATCTGGATCGCCTCGCCGGCCAGCCAGGTGGCCTTTTCAGCGGCGTAGAGAATCACCCCGGCGCAGTCCTTGCGCACCTGGCGCACGTGCTCGCTACCGAGCGCATCGAGCTGCTTGCCGACGGCGTACAGGTAAGCGCGACAAGCCTGCTGAGTGGTGTACATATCGGCCAGCTTGCCCTGGATGAGCTGGAACTCGCCGATGCTCTGGCCGAACTGCTTGCGGTCGTGAACGTAGGGCACCACCACATCCATGGCGGCCTGCATCAACCCCAGCGGCCCGCCGGAGAGCACGGCACGTTCGTAGTCGAGGCCACTCATCAGCACCCGCGCGCCCTCGCCGACGCCGCCCAGCACGTTCTCGGCCGGCACCTCGACGTCCTGGAACACCAGCTCGCCGGTGTGCGAGCCGCGCATGCCGAGCTTGTCGAGTTTCTGAGCTACCGAAAAACCCTGGCTGCCCTTCTCCACGATGAAGGCGGTCATGCCCTTGGCGCCGGCGGCCGGATCGGTCTTGGCGTAGACCACCAGCACGTCGCAGTCCGGGCCATTGGTGATCCACATCTTGCTGCCGTTGAGCACGTAGTGATCGCCCTTGCGGTCAGCGCGCAGCTTCATCGACACCACGTCGGAGCCGGCGTTGGGCTCGCTCATGGCCAGTGCGCCGATATAGTCGCCGCTGATCAGCTTGGGCAGGAAGCGGCGTTTCTGCTCGTCGCTGCCATTGCGGTTGATCTGGTTCACGCAGAGATTGGAATGGGCTCCATAAGAGAGGCCGATGCCGCCGGCAGCGCGGGAGATTTCCTCCATGGCGACCATGTGCGCCAAGTAGCCCATGCCGGCGCCGCCGTATTCCTCGCTGACGGTCAGGCCGAGCAGGCCCATGTCGCCGAACTTGCGCCACAGGTCCATGGGAAACTGATCCTTGCGGTCGGCTTCGGCGGCGCGCGGGGCGATTTCCTTGGCGGCGAAACCGGCGACCGCATCGCGCAGCATGTCGATTTCCTCACCGAGGAAGAAATTCAGTCCTGGCAGGGTGTTCATCTCACGACGCTCCATTGTTGTAGTTGTTGGATGGGTCAAAGGGTGGCGATCAGGCGGTGACGGGAATCTCCTTCAACGCCGTCAGGCAGCGCTGCTCGGCGGTATCGAGCTCGCGCTGCATCTGTTGGATATCCAGCAGTTGGCGAGCCAGGTGCTCGCGCCGCTCGGCGATCTTTTCCAGAAAGTGGTCGAGCTGCTTGCGGTTGCCGCCGGCCGGATCGTAGAGGTCGATCAGTTCCTTGCACTCGGCCAGGGAGAAACCGATGCGCTTGCCACGCAGAATCAGCATCAGCGTCACTCGATCACGGGCGCTGTAGATGCGCTCCTGGCCACGCCGCTCGGGCGCGAGCATGCCCTGCTCCTCGTAAAAACGAATGGTGCGGGTGGTGACGCCTAGCTCCTGGGCAAGATCGGAAATGCTGTGGGAAACGCTCATGATGGGAAGCCAGCCGACGATTACCTTTACGTAAACGTAAGCCTGTAAATGCAGGGCTGTCAAATCGGCTTCGGGAAATGTGCAAAGTAGCAAGGTCAATGCAGCCCCGCCCAACAGGCGAGGCTGCACAGTGAAATCACAGCACGTTCGGCTCGATCTCCAGGCTGACACCAAAGCGCTCGACGATATCCGCCTGAATGCGCTGTGCCAGGCCGAGCAATTGCTGCCCGGTGGCATTGCCATGGTTGACCAGCACCAGCGCCTGCAGGCGGTGCACGCCAGCGTCGCCGTCGCGGTAGCCCTTCCAGCCGGCCTTCTCGATCAGCCAGCCGGCAGCCAGTTTTACCTGGCCATCGGCCTGCGGGTACGCCACCAGGTCGACGTATTCAGCTTGCAGGCGCTGCGCCAGTTCGGCGGGCACCAGCGGATTCTTGAAGAAGCTGCCGGCATTGCCGAGCAGCGCCGGGTCCGGCAGCTTCTCGCTGCGGATGGCGCAGATCGCGCGGCTGACATCCAAGGCGCTTGGCGCCTCGATGCACTGCTCCGCCAGGCGCTGGCGCACCGGGCCGTAATCCAGATGCAGCGCCGCATTGCGGCTCAGGGCGAAGCGCACACGCAGGATGATCCAGCGCCCGCTTTCGCGCTTGAACAGGCTGTCACGGTAGGCGAAAGCGCAATCCTGCAGGCTGAACTCGCGAACCTCGCCGCTCTGCCGATCCAGGGCCGTGAGGCCGAGGAAACAGTCCTTGAGTTCGACGCCATAGGCGCCGATGTTCTGCACCGGCGAAGCACCGACCGTGCCGGGAATCAGGCTGAGATTTTCCAGGCCGACCAGGCCCTGAGCCAGCGTCCACAGCACGAAGTCGTGCCAGGGCTCGCCGGCTTCGGCTTCGATCTGCACGTGCTCGCCGTCGTCGGCCAGCACGCGAATGCCGCGGCCGACCATACGCAGCACCAGCGCCTCGATATCGGTGATCAACAGCAGGTTGCTACCGCCGCCGAGTACCAGCAACGGCACCTGACGCTCACGCGCAGCGTCGAGCGCCTGGCGAACCTGCTGCACATCGCCCGCCTCGGCCCAGTAGCGCGCCGCCACATCCACACCGAAGGTGTTGTAGGCCTTGAGCGATACGTCCGACTGCACCAGCAGGCTCATAACCGCCCCTTGAGTTCGATCAGCAAGGCATCGCTGGCCTGCTCGAGCAGATCCAGCACATGCTCGAAACCTTCGCTGCCACCGTAATACGGATCCGGCACGTCGTCCTCGGCCAGTTCGAAACGGCGCAGGTAGAGGTCCAGCTCGCCCCGCGCCTGGGCCGGACGCATACGCTGCAGATCACGCAGGTTGGCGCCGTCCATGGCCAGGATCAGGTCGAAACGGGCGAAGTCGTCAGCCGAGACCTGACGACCGCGCAGGCTGCACAGGTCGTAGCCACGGCGGCTGGCCGCCTGCTGGGTGCGCGAATCCGGCGCCTTGCCCACGTGCCAGTCGCCAGTTCCGGCGGAATCGAGCTCGATGCGGTCGGCCAGAGCGGCCTGCTGCAGGCGCTGACGCATGACCGCCTCGGCGGTGGGTGAACGGCAGATGTTACCCAGGCAGACGAACAGGACGCGCATCAGGCACCCAGCAAGCGACGGACACGATCCAGGTCTTCCCGGGTATCGACGCCGGCGGGCGGCGCTTCTAGGGCGTCAGCGACATGGATCCGCACGCCATGCCAGAGCGCGCGCAGCTGCTCCAGGCATTCGGTGTTCTCCAACCAGCACGGGCCCCAGGCAACGAAGTCCTGCAGAAAACCCGCGCGGTAGGCATAAATGCCGATATGCCGGCGGTAAGGCACGTCCGCCGGCAACGCGTCACGGTTGGCGGCAAAGGCATCACGCGCCCAGGGCAGCGGCGCGCGGCTGAAGGTCAGCGCCAGGCCGTTGAGGTCGCTGGCAACCTTGACCACATTGGGGTTGAACAGCGCAGCGACATCTTCGATGGGCTCGGCCAAGGTGGCGATGCCCGCCTGGGGATTGCCGGCCAGGTTGGCGGCCACCTGATCGATGATCGACGGCGGCACCAGCGGCTCGTCACCCTGCACGTTGACCACGATGGCATCGGCTGCCAGGCCCAGCGCCGCGGCCACTTCGGCCAGGCGATCGGTACCGGAGTTATGGTCGACACGGGTCAGCAGTACCTGGGCGCCAAAGCCTTTGCATGCTTCGACGATGCGCGCATCGTCGGTGGCCACGACCACCTGGGTCGCACTGCTCTTGCAGGCTTGCTCCCAGACATGCTGGACCATCGGCTTGCCGGCGATGTCCTGCAGCGGCTTGCCAGGCAGGCGGGTCGACGCATAGCGCGCCGGAATAACCACGGTAAAGGCGTTGCTCATGTTACTTGTCCAGGCGCTCGTCATCGTTGAGGGTGCGGGCTTCGCTTTCCAGCATGACCGGAATGCCGTCGCGGATCGGATAGGCCACACCGGCGCCCTTGCTGATCAGTTCGGTCTTGTCCTGGCTGAGCTTGAGCGGGCCCTTGGTGATTGGGCAGGCCAGGATATCGAGCAGTTTCGGGTCCATGGGAAATCCTTGAGAACAGAGAGGAAGTAGACGCGCAGGCTTAGTGCCGTTCGCCGAGCAGACATTCCAGCCGGGCGTCGAACCAGGCGCGGAAAGCAGCGGACGGCTGGGCATCGACGGCCAGGTACCACCAGTCGTCGACCGCGAAGGCCCGACATTTCACCGCATCCTTCTCGGTCATCACCAGCGGCAGCGCCGGCGAGAAATTCAGCAGCTCGGCGCTGTAGGCAGCATGGTCGGCGAAGGCATGGGCGACAGGCCGCCAGTGTAGCGCCTCGAGGGTCTTGAAGAAACGCTGCGGGTTACCGATGCCGGCCACGGCGTGCACCGTCTGGCCGGGGGGGAAATGATCGAGTGAACGGCGCTCGCCGCTGCGCAGGTTGATCAGCGCGCTGGGCACCAGGGTGAAGGCGTAGCCGCCGAGTGGATCCTCGGGCGCGCCGTTGTAGAGGCAGGCATCCACGCTCTGCAGGCGCTCGACCGGCTCGCGCAGCGGCCCGGCGGGCAGACAGCGGCCATTGCCGAGGCCACGGACGGCGTCGATCAGCACCAGCTCCACGTCACGGGCCAGGCGGTAATGCTGCAGGCCGTCGTCGCTGAGCAACAGATCCAGCGGCTCCTCGGCGAGCAGCGCGCGGGCCGCCCGGCTGCGATCCGGGTCGATCATCAGCGGCACGCCGCTGCGCTGCACGATCAGCAAGGGTTCGTCCCCCGCCTGGTCGGCACTCTGCTCGGCGTGAACCCGCCAGGGCAGGCTCGGTGGCTTGGCGCCATAACCGCGGCTGATCACCCCAACGCGCAGGCCGCGGGCCTGGCACTGCTCAACCAGCCAGAGAATCAAGGGAGTTTTGCCGGTGCCGCCGACGGTGATGTTGCCCACCACGATCAACGGTACCGGCGGGCGGTAGATCTCGCCCTCGCCCGCCAGGAAACGCGCGCGCTTGCGCTGCACCACGCTGCGGTAAAGCGCCTCCAGCGGGCGCAACAGCGCCAGCGCCGGATGCCCCTCGTACCACGCCCGCACCAGGCGGTCGGACAGACTCGCCATCAGGGCGCAGCCTGGCTCTCGACGGTGGTGATGCGCAGATGCGCGAAGCCCAGCTTGCCGGCGGCATCCATGGCCGTGACCACCGACTGGTGGCTGGTTTTGGCATCAGCACTGATGGTCAGCGGCAGGCTGTTGTCGCCACCGGATTCCTTCTGCAGGGCCGCCATCAGGTTGTCCAGGTCATTCTTGACCAGTGCCTGGCCGTTGAGCGAGAACGTGCCATCCGGAGAAATCACCACTTCCAGCTGTTTGAGCTCGCTCTGCTCAGGCGGCGTACCGCTTGCCGCTTCGGGGAGGTCAACCTGCATGCGGGTTTCTCGGGTGAAGGTGGTGGTCACCACGAAAAACAGCAGCAGGATGAACACCACGTCGATCAGCGAGGCGAGATTGATCTCGACCTGCTCGCGGCGTCTACATCTGAACTTCACGCCTTCTTGCTCCCCTTGGCGGGCTTGGGCTCGTCGGCCAGGTCGACGTCACGC
Organism: uncultured Pseudomonas sp.; assembly: GCA_966186235.1. GTDB lineage: Bacteria > Pseudomonadota > Gammaproteobacteria > Pseudomonadales > Pseudomonadaceae > Aquipseudomonas. Next base: position 7,565 of record CBIFVM010000028.1, on the reverse strand, counting down.
TCGCCCTGCACCATTTCCACCAGCTTGATCGCCTCCTGCTCCATACCGACCACCAACTCATCGACGCGGCGTTGCAGAAAACGGTGGAAGAACAGTGCCGGGATGGCCACTGCCAGGCCCGAGGCAGTGGTGATCAGCGCCTTGGAGATACCGCCGGCGAGCAGCGCCGGGTTGGCCGTGCTGCCGCCCATGAAGGAGCCGAAGATGTCGATCATGGCGATTACCGTGCCCAGCAAACCGAGCAGCGGAGTGATGCCGGCGATGGTCCCCAGTGCGTTCAGATAGCGCTCCATTTCGTGAACCACGCGGGCGGCAGCTTCCTCGATGCACTCCTTCATGATCTCGCGACCATGCTTGGAGTTGGCCAGACCGGCGGCGAGTATTTCACCCAGCGGCGAGTCGGCGCGCAGCTCCTTGAGCTTCTGGTTGTTCAGTTGCTTGTCCTTGATCCAGCGCCACACCTGGCCCAGCAACTGGGGTGGCGTGACACGGCTGACGCGCAGCGTCCACAGACGCTCGGCGATGATGCCCAGGGCGGCGATTGAACAGAGAATGATCGGCAGCATCACCCAGCCGCCAGCTTTAACCAGTTCCCACACGGTGGCAGATCCCCTTCGCAAAAGTGGCGCCACTCTAGCATAGGGGCGCGGTGTCGCCGACGGCTGCGGTTCTCATTTTTCCCGCCAGAATCGCGGTATTTCTCGCAAAGCGAATGGCTCGCCGAACGTGCCGAGGTCGATACGCAGTGCGCCGGTTTCGACGCTGTCGTAGGCCTTGACCTCGAACGCCGCATAGCGCGCCACCACGGTCGGGTGAGGATGGCCGTAGGCATTGTGGCGCCCGCGCGAATAGAGCACGGCCTGGGGCTGCACCGCCTTGAGCAGCGCCCAGGACGACGAGCTGCGGCTGCCGTGGTGAGGCGCCAGCAGCCAGTGGGCGAAAAGATCGCGACCGCTGTCGATCAACGCGCGCTCGGCGGGCGTGTCGATATCGCCGGTCAGCAACATGCGCTCGCCCGCGGCCTCGATCATCAGCACGCAGGACGACTGATTGCTGTCACTAGCCTCACGCCAGCGCCAGGTGCTGAACTGCACACCATCCCAGCTCCAGCGCTGCTCGTCGCAAGGCTGGGCGTCAAGTGAGGATGGCAACGCCGGCGCATCACCGCTGACCACTCGCCTGACCGGAAGGCCGCGGGCCAGCGCTTCGGCGCCTCCGGAATGGTCGTTGTCGGCATGGCTGATCAACAGCATGTCCAGCGCGCGTACATCGAGCGCGCGCAGCGAAGGCAGCACCACGCGCTCACCTATGTCGAAATCGCCGAAGCGCGCACCGGCGTCATAAAGCAATGCATGGCGCTGAGTGAGCACCAGCATCGACAGCCCCTGGCCGACATCCAGCATCCACACCTCAGCGCGCCCTTCAGACGGACGCTGCACCGGGGTGAACAGCGCAGGTAGCAGCAGGATCACGCCCAGCGCACGTAGCGGTAGGCCACTGGGCAGGAGAATGAACAACCCGCCCAGCGCCACCAGTAGCCAACTCCATAGCGGCAAAGCGCCGGGCAGCCAGGCCGGCAGCCCGGCGGCGATCAGCGCGAGCAGGCGAAACAGCAGATCCAGGGCGAGACCCGACCACCACAACAGGGCTTCGCCCAACCAGGGCACGGGCAATAGCAGTGTGCCCAGCAGGGTCGAGGGCACCACCGCGAAGCCGATCCAGGGTACGGCGATCAGATTGGCCAATGGGCTGCTTAGGCTGATCGGCAGCCCCAAGGCCAGCATCATCGGTAACAGGCCCAGGGCCATGGCCCACTGAGCGCGAACCAGGGTGCGCCAGCCGCTCCAGCGGCCAAGGCGCGCGGCGAAAATCAGCACCAGCAGCCCTACCGCGCCGAACGACAACCAGAAGCCGGGTTGCAACACCGCCAGCGGTTCGAGGAGCAGCACGGCCGTCAAGGCGATCAGCAGCGGCAGGCTGACGCCCAGATGACGGAAGCGCCAGCGCCACAACAGCACTAGGCCGATCATCGCGCAGGCGCGCTGCACTGGCACCTCGAAACCTGCCAGCAGGCTATAACCGAGCGCCGAGGCAAAGCCCAACAGGCAGGCCACCGGCAGCCAGGGCACCGCGTTCGGCCACCAGCCCAGGCGCGCCAACCAGAACGCCAGGCCGTAGAACATGCCGGCCACCAGGGTCACGTGGGTGCCGGAGATCACCATCAGGTGCACCGTGCCGGTATGTTGCAGCACTTGCCAGTCGTCGACCGACAGCCCCGAGCTGTCGCCAAGCACCAGCGCCGCCAGGCCACCAGCGCGGCCATGGGGATCGTCGCTCAGCAGCCGCTGGCGCAGTAGGTCCCGCCACGCCGTGCTACCTCCGGCCTCCTGCAGGCGCTGCCCGGACTTGATGGTGCCCACACCGCCGATACGCTGGGCCAGCAGCCAGGCCTCATAATCGAAGGATTGCGGATTGACCAGCCCATGGGGCTGCTTGAGGTTCACCGCCAGGCGCCAGCGCTCACCAGCGCGAATTTCCGGCCCCCCATACCAGGACAGGCGCAACAGCTGCGGCAGCTCGGCGCGCCGCGACTGCGCCTCGGTCAGATGAAAACGTACCACGCCTTCACGCACGTCCGGCAGGTCGACCACCCTGCCCTCCAGCCACAGCGTGCGGCCGTCCAGCGCGGGATCCAGACGATCATCCAGCGCCCACTGCGCCGACAGGCAGGCCCAGCTGAAGCCGAGCAGAAACAGGCCGATCAGGTAGCTGCGAAACGGCACCAGCACGAGCCCGAGCAGAGCCGAGGCAAGTAGAAAAGAGGTTGATGGCAGTTGCGGCAGCCAGCGCAGCAGCATCAGCCCGGCGGCCAAGGCCAGCAAAGCGCTGCGCAAGTCTGCTGTTCGCGTCCCGTCCATGGGCGTCCTGCTTGTAGAGCCAAAACGAAAAAGGCCGCTATGTTCATAGCGGCCTTTCGAGCCTAGCAGGCGAACGGCGAAGCAGCGGCCGTCACTCGTAACGCAATGCCTCGGCCGGCTGGGTACGCGATGCGCGCCAGGACGGATACAAGGTGGCAAGGAAGCTCAGGGTCAGCGCCGCACTGCAGATGAGCACCACGTCGGCGACCTGCAGCTCCGACGGCAAGGTGCTGATGAAGTACACGTCGGAGCTGAACACGTGCTGGCCGCTGATGCGCTCCAGCCAACCCACCAGCTCGCTGACGTTGAGCGCCGCCAGCACGCCCAGTACGCCGCCGATCAGCGTGCCGATCACGCCGATCACCGTGCCCTGCACCATGAAGATGCCCATGATCTGCCGTGGCGTGGCCCCCAGGGTACGCAGGATGGCGATGTCGGCGCCCTTGTCGGCGACCACCATGATCAGCGTGGCGATGATGTTGAAGGCCGCCACCGCGACGATCAGCAGCAGCAACAGACCGATCATGGTCTTTTCCATCTTCATGGCGCTGAACAGGCTGCCCTGGGTCTGGGTCCAGTCGCTGGCATGGAAGCCCTCGCCCAGTTGCGCGGCAATCGCCGCCGCCACCTGAGGCGACTGGTACAGGTCCTTGAGCTTGAGGCGAATGCTCTGCACCGAACCCGGCTCCAGGCGCTGGATCTGCGCGGCGTCGGCGACGTTGATCAGCGCCAGTGAGCTGTCCAGGTCGGCGCCGACCTTGAAGATGCCGACCACGTTCAAGCGCTGCATGCGTGGCGTGATGCCGCCAGGCACCGAGCTGACTTCCGGCACGATCAACGCCAGGCGGTCGCCGATCTGCAGCTGGAAGCGCCGTGCGGTGATCTCACCGATGATCACCCCGTACTCGCCTTCGCGCAGATCGCTCAACCGGCCCTGCACCATGTGGTCACCGATGATCGAGACCTTCGGCTCCAGCGCCGGGTCGATACCGTGCAGTTGGATCGGCTGCATCACGCCGCGGTAGGAAAGCATGCCCTCCAGCTCGGCGAACGGCACCGCGGCCTCGACCTGCGGATTCTGCAGCGCCACCTTGGCCGGCGCCTGCCAGTCGGCCAAGGCCGGTGCGCCAGCGATGGTCGCGTGGGGCACCATGCCGAGGATGCGCGAGCTCATTTCCCGGTGAAAGCCGTTCATCACCGACAGCACCACGATCATCGCCAGCACGCCCAGGGACAGGCCGATCATCGAGGTCAGGGAAATGAACGAGATGAAGTGATTGCGCCGCTTGGCGCGGGTGTAACGCAGGCCGATGAAGACACTCAGCGGGCGAAACATCAGGCGCGCACCAGCTTGCCGTCTTCCAGGCTCAGCACCCGGTCCATCTGCCGCGCCAGTTGCAGATCGTGAGTGACGATCAGGAAGGCGGTCTGCGACTGGCTGCTCAGCTCGCGCATCAACTCCTGAATGCCCTGGGCAGTATGGGAATCAAGGTTGCCGGTAGGCTCGTCGAGCAGCACCAGGCCGGGGCGGTTGACCAGCGCCCGGGCGATGGCCACACGCTGGCGCTCACCGCCGGACAGCTCGGCCGGCTTGTGGCTCAGGCGATGGCCAAGGCCGACCCGCTCGAGCAGCTCGGTGGCGCGCTGGCGCGCTTCGGGAATCGGCGTTTTGCCGATCAACAGCGGCATGCACACGTTTTCCAGCGCAGTGAACTCGGCCAGCAGGTGGTGAAACTGGTAGACGAAACCCAGCGCACGGTTGCGCAGCAGGCCGCGCTGCTTCTCGTTGAGCGCCGACAGCTCCTCGCCAGCCAGCCAGACACTGCCGCTGCTCGGCGTATCCAGGCCGCCGAGCATGTTGAGCAGCGTGCTCTTGCCCGAACCGGAACTGCCGACGATGGCCACGCGCTCGCCGGGAAACAGCTCAAGCTGCAGATCGTCGAGCACCACCACCGATTGCGGGCCTTCTTCGTAGCGCTTGCCCAGGTTGCGGCAACTGAGCACGGCACCTTGCGCCTGCACGACCGGTTCACTCATAACGTAATGCCTCCGCGGGCTGGGTGCGCGCCGCGCGCCAGGCCGGATAAAGAGTAGCGAGGAAACTCAGGACCAATGCCGCACCGCATACCTGCACCACGTCGGCAAGCATCAGCTGCGACGGTAGGTAGTCGATGAAATACACGTCGGCATTGAGAAACTTGAAGCCCAGCAGGCGCTCGACGCCGGCGATGATGGCGCTGATGTTCAGCGCGGCGAGAATGCCCAGCACCGCACCGATGATGGTGCCGATCACCCCGATCACCGTGCCCTGCACCATGAAGGTGGCCATGATCTGCATCGGCGTAGCGCCCAGGGTGCGCAGAATGGCAATGTCGCCCTTCTTGTCGGTGACCACCATCACCAGCGTGGAGATGATGTTGAACGCGGCGACGGCGACGATCAGCAGCAGCAGCAGGCCGATCATGGCTTTTTCCATGCGGATGGCCTGGTAGAGATTGCCGTGGGTGCGGGTCCAGTCGCGGGCCAGGTAATCCTGCTGGCCGAAGCTCTGGGCCAGCTGCCAGGCGGTACGCGGCGCCTGGAACAGATCGGCGAACTTGAGGCGGATGCCCTGCACCTGGTCAGGCTGATGACGCTGCAGGCGGGCCAGATCCTGGACGTGGGTCATGGCCATGAAACCATCGATTTCGCCGGCGCCGACATGGAAGATGCCGACCACGGTAAAGCGCTTCAGGCGCGGGAACACGCCGCCCGGGGTAACGGTGACTTCAGGCGCCACGAAGGTGATCTTGTCGCCCATGCCGACGCCGAGCTTGGCGGCGGCCTTGTCGCCGATGACGATGCCGAAGGTGCCCGGCTGCAGATCCTTGAGGCGGCCCTCCCGGAAGAAGTCGCCGATGATCGACACCTTGGGCTCCTCGACCGGGTCCACGGCATTGATCAGCACCTTCTGCACCTTGCCATCGTTGGTCAGCAGGCCTTGCATCTGGCTGAAAGGCGCCACCGCCAGCACCTGCGGGTTCTTCAACGCGCGGTCGGCCAGGCGCTGCCAATCGGTGATCGGCGTGGCGCTCTCGATGGTCGCATGGGGCACCATGCCGAGCACCCGGGTGCGCATTTCATGGTCGAAGCCGTTCATCACCGACAGCACCAGGATCATCACCAGCACACCAAGTGCCAGACCGATCATCGAGGTCAGGGAAATGAACGATACGAAGTGGTTGCGACGCTTGGCCCGCGTGTAGCGCGTACCGAGAAAAACGGACAGGGGTCTGAACATGTGGGGCGCTTGTTCGAGGGAAAGAGAAACGTCCTTGTGGCGGGGCCTGGCGAGCGGCCTTACACTCTGACCACCACTGCTGCCATGGGTTCGCCATGTCGACTCAAGACGAAAACGATCGCCGCGAATACTACCGTATCGAGGACACGATCGCACTGGATTTCACCCCCCTGGCCGGCGCCGAAGCCCTGGCCAGTGACGAGCTTCACGACGCCTCGCCCCTGTTCAACCTGCTCAGCGAACTGCACGTGATGGATTTCGAATCCCAGCACCTGCTGCGCAACATCAGCGAGCGCGACCGCACCCTGGCGGGCTACCTCAAGGTGGTCAACAAGCGCATCGACCTGCTCGGCCAGGCCATGGCCCAGAGCCTGCTGCGCGATATCGGCCCGCCCAAGCGGGTGACGTTGTCCGAAGGCGGCATCAGTTTTCTCAACACACAACCGGTAACAGTCGACAGCCACCTGGCCATGAAGATGGTCCTGATGCCTCAGGCACTCGGCCTGCTGCTACGCGCCAAGGTGTTGCATTGCACCGAGCGTGACGGCCAGTTCGAGATCGGCGCCGAGTTCGAAGCGCTGACTGACGCACAACGCCAATTGCTCGCCCGGCATATCCTGCAACGTCAGGCGCAGGAGCGCCGCCAGGCCCGCGAGGAACTCACGTGATACCGTCCCGACTGCTGCTTTCGCTGGTTCTACTGCTGCCCCTGGCAGCCCAGGCTGAGACCCTGACGATTCCCGTTGGCCTGCAAGGCGCCGACCTGACCGACCTGCCGCAAAAGGGCCAGTCGAAACGTTCGGTGCTGGAACGCTTCGGCCTCGCCGATGAAGAACACCCCGCGGTAGGCAAACCGCCGATCACCCGCTGGGACTACCGCGAATTCAGCGTCTATTTCGAATACGATCATGTGATCGACAGCGTGCGCCACCTACAACCGCGCACCACCGCCACCGAGTAAGGAGCAACCGTGACCCTGATCTACGGCCATCGCGGCGCCAAGGGCGAAGCCCCGGAAAATACCCTGGTCAGCTTTCAGCAGTGCCTGGAGCACGGCGTACGCCGTTGTGAGCTGGACCTGCACCTATCGCGCGACGGCGAGCTGATGGTCATCCACGACCCGACCCTTAAGCGCACCACCGGCCAGCGCGGCAAGGTGGTCGAGCACGACGCCGCCGAACTGGTGCATTACGACGCTCGCCGCGGCGGACCGGGCTGGCGGCACCCCTGCCCCATTCCACGACTGAGCGAACTGTTCGAGCAATGCGACTTCGAGCACTGGCAGCTCGAGGTCAAGAGCGCCTCCAAGGTGCGCGCTGCCCGCACCGTGGAAGCCATTGCCCTGCTCAGCCGCCGTTTTGGCCTGG
>CBIFVM010000027.1:0-52975 GCA_966186235.1 uncultured Pseudomonas sp. | reverse complement strand
CCTGCTGGACTCTCACCAGGGACTACGTCCCAGGTTATTCGCTGCGCTCCCCCCTCCGGGGCCGCGCTGAAGCGCGTTCAGCTACAGCCGCACCGATGTGCGACGCGTGATTGCCGCCTGGAATTGCCCACCGCGATGTGGCGGGAAGCATCAGGAAGGGAACAGCGTACTCAGGTAGCTGAGTTTCTTCTTGTAGGAGCGTCGCGCCTCTAACGCCTCTTCGAGGGTTACCGCGACAAAGCGGGCCTTCTGGTTGGGTTGCATCTGGCCGATCAAGTCGAGATCGGCGCTGATCACCGTTCCGATCATGGCGTAGCCACCACCGGACACTGCGTCGCGGTGCAACACGATGGGCTCGAGCCCGGCGGGAACCTGGATCGAGCCGATCGGGTAGCAACTGTCGACGATGTTCGACGGATCAGAACCGGCGCCAAATGGTTGTTCACGAGGCTGGAAACTCAGCGCGCTGCCGCCCTTGAGGCGATAACCGATGCGGTCGGCCTCTGAACCGACCGTCCATGGCTCGGCGAAAAAACGCTGCGCGGCGGATTCAGTCAAGCGGTGATGGTACAGACCTGGTACTAAGCGCAGCGTGACTTCGCCACCCAAGGACTGCCGCAACGCCATAGGCAAACTGGAGCCAGCGCGGCCCTTACCGCTGGCAATGCCCACCGGCAGTTCGTCGCCGGCCATTAGACGACGCCCCTGAAAACCGCCTACTGCTCCGAGCACATAGGTCGATCGGCTGCCAAGTACGATAGGCACATCAATGCCACCGGCCACCGCTAAATAGGCACGGGCACCGACCCTGGGAAACTCAAAGCGCAGCACTTGCCCGGCCTTAACCGAGAACGCGGTATCGTGGTGCATTTCCACGCCATCGACTCGCAGCGTCATGTGCGCGCCGCAAACCGCCACCAGTGCATCCTCCAGAAATTCGAGTTCCGGCCCCAGTAGCGTGCATTCCAGAGCAGCCGAACCTGCCGGGTTACCGACCAGTTGATTGGCAGCGCTCAGGGCGTATTGGTCGAGCGCCCCGGACGGAGGAATGCCCAGATGGTAATACCCTTCGCGGCCCCGATCCTGTACCGAGGTGGCGAGACCGGGCTTGAGTACCTTGATCATGCCAATACCTCCTGCAACGACTTGGGATAGCCGACGGGGTCGGCCAGAAACGCATCCAGCGAAAATTCCACAGCCCGAATCCGCAGGTCGAAGCGTCCTACCTCCACTTCGCGCACCATGTGGTCGTAGGTCTCACGATTGATCGGCTTGAACTGTACGATGTCGCCCGGCCGGAAGAACACCATGTGCTCTTTCAGATACCCGAGGCTCTGCTGCGGGTCATAGATCGGCGCCGGCGTGACACCAAACATCTGATACCCTCCGGCACCACGCACCGAGTAGATGCAGCCAAAGCAGCCGCCATGACCCAAGGTCAGCTTGGGCGTGTCGGTGCGTGGCCGCAGATACTTGGGCACCTGCAATTGACGCTCGCGTTCGACCATCTGAAACATGAACGGCAAACCGGCGACGAAGCCGACCATCGAGACAAACCACGGGGCACCACTGTGGGCGGCGATAAAGGCGTCAACGTCCGCCATGCCATTGATCCGCGCAGCATATTGCAGATCTGTGGCGCACGGGTCTTGGTGACGATCACGGAAGCGCATCAGGGTTTCGTGGGTCCAGGGGTCGTTATAGAGCACCGGAATCTCGATGATCCGCGTCTGCAACGTGCTTTCGGCGACTGCCTTGGCCTCTAGGTCCTTCACGGCTTCGAGCAAGGTGTAAGGCGCGATGCGATCAGGGTCGAAACGAATTTGAAATGACGCGTTGGCCAGGCATATATCGAGTACGCCATCCAACGCAAGGCGCTCTACCGCACGGGTGATCGCCAACCCTTTGAAGAACGCCTCAAGAGACATGCTGTCGCTGACTTCGGCGAACAAATGCTCATCGCCACCAAAGCTGTAGCGGATGGCAGCACTCATGCTTCACCTCCGCCGTGACGCTCGGCCAGCCAGGTTTCGAGGGTGCCGGTATGGAAATCGGCGCTATGCAGCCAGGGTTGCTCCAGCAACTCGCTATGCAGCGCCAAGGTACTGGCCATGCCGATAAGGGTGGTTTGGCTTACCGCAGTCCGCGCCCGGGCTAGCGCTTCACTGCGATCAGCTCCATGCACGATCAACTTGGCCAGCAAGGAATCGTAGTACGGTGGTACTCGGTAGCCCTGATACAGATGCGTATCGACACGAATGCCTTCACCCGTGGGCCAAGTCAACTCTTCGACCAGCCCCGGGCTGGGAAAGAAGCCTCGCGCCGGGTCTTCCGCGTTCAGGCGCATTTGCAGGGCGGCGCCGTTGAGCCTGATGTCAGATTGCTTGAAGCCCAGCGGTTCACCTCTGGCGATACGCAACATGGCCTGGACCAGATCGATACCGGTGATCAATTCGCTGACCGGATGTTCCACCTGAATCCGCGTGTTCATTTCGATGAAGAAGAACTCGCCGGTGGCGTCGTCATACAAGTACTCCAGCGTGCCGGCCCCCTTGTAGCCCAGAGATTCGGTCAGGCGCACGGCACTGGCACACAGCACCTCACGTTGCTGCTGGCTGAGTACCGGCGACGGCGCCTCTTCAAAAATCTTCTGCCGGCGGCGTTGCAGCGAACACTCGCGTTCGAACAGGTGCACCGCGTGCTGACCGTCTCCCAACACTTGCACTTCAATGTGCCGAGCCTTACTGATGAAACGCTCCAGATACACCGCGCCGTTGCCGAACGCAGCCTGGGCTTCGCGCTGAGAACGAAGAAACTCTTCTGTCAGCTGCTGGGCATTCTCCGCCAAACGAATACCGCGTCCGCCACCACCGGCCGAGGCTTTGATCAACAGTGGGAAACCCACCAACTCGGCGGCCTCGAGCGCCGACTCAACATCGAACAACTCGCCGGCGGAACCCGGCACCACCGGTACGCCGGCCTCTTGCGCGGTACGGCGGGCTTCGGCCTTGTCGCCCATACGCCGGATCGTCTGCGGGCTTGGCCCGACGAAAATCGCCCCGGCGGCGAGGACGTCTTCGGCGAAATCAGCGTTCTCCGAGAGAAAACCATAACCGGGGTGTACCGCATTGGCGCCAGTGGCGCTCAGCGCCCCGAGCAACGCCTCGGCGCTGAGGTAACTTTGATCGGCGCGAGCCGGGCCGAGGACATGAACTTCATCGGCCATCCGCGCGGCTTGGGAATCGGCGTCTGCCTCGCTGCACGCCGCAACGGTGGGAATTCCCAGTGCGTTGGCGGCGCGGATAATCCGCACGGCGATCTCTCCACGGTTGGCGATCAATAATTTACGAATGCCTTGAGTCATGATCGCGCCCTCACTCGCCGTCGAGTGTTGCGACGACCTGACCCGGCTCCACCGGATCGCCGTCTTCTGCCAAAAACTCACTCAGGCGACCGGCCGTTCCGGCGGTCAGTTCGGAAAACTGCTTCATCACTTCGATCAAGCCAATGACCGTGTCGGCACTGACCTGCTCCCCCACCTCCACGAAGTTCGCCGATTCGGGCGTGGCTTTGCGATAGAAGGTCCCGGGCAACGGGGTGATTACAGGGTATTCGGCCATGTCTGTTCCTCTTGGAGTGGTTGTAGAAAGGCAGGCAAAAAGTGAATCGGTGGGAAATCCTGGCGTCTGCGTGCAAGTGTTTGGTGTGTTAACCGCGAGGGGGACGCACCTTGATTCCGGCACCATCGAGTGCATCACGCGTGGCTTCGACCAACGACAGAGCGCCTGGCGTATCACTGTGCAAACAGATGGAATCGAATTCGATCGCCAAGTCTCCACCCTCGACCGTGCGCACCACGCCTTGCTGACAAGCGCGCAGCACTCGCGCGGCGACTTGGGCCGGATCATAGGCACGGACATTGCGGGTGAAGACGATGGAGCCGCTGAGATCGTACTCACGATCGGCATAGAATTCGCGGATCACTGGCTGGCCGAGCTCTTTGGCGATGCGCCAGATCACCGAATCGGGCATGCAATACAGCCGCAACTCAGGCTCCAGGCGTTGTAGGTTTTCCACCAGCAAGCGGGCGGCCTCTTCGTCTCTGGCCAGGTGCATGTAGAGCGCGCCGTGAGGTTTGATGTGTTGCAGCGCTACACCTTGAACCCGGGCGAGTTCACGCAGAGCCCCCAACTGATACAGCATGTCGTCGACGAGTTCCTGAGCCGGGGCATTGATGTGTCGACGGCCGAAACCAACCAAATCGCGAAACCCCGGATGCGCGCCCACGGCCACCCCCAGCCGCTTGGCCTGCTCAACCGTGCGGCGCATGGTACCGGGGTCGCCGGCATGAAAACCGGTGGCGATATTGGCCGAACTGATGAAGCCCATCAGCTGATTATCTACGCCATCGCCGATGCTCCAAGGCCCAAAGCCTTCACCCATATCCGAGTTGAAATCTACTGCCTGCATGACCCGTGCTCCCGACGCTTGTGACTTCATGCAAGCCAAGTTAGATTCCTACTCGCCCCTTGGGTAGATCTATTAACAGATAGAGTGTCTTCTGAAAAACAGATACCTCATCAACCGGAGCGCTCATGTCATTGACCCTGCGCCAGATTCGCTATTTCGTTGCCACCGCCGAGATCGGGCAGATCTCCCAGGCAGCCATTCATTTGAATATTTCCCAGTCTGCGGTGACCACGGCGATCAAGGAGCTGGAGGCCATGCTCGGTACCCTACTGTTCCAGCGATCGGCCCAGGGCATGAGCCTGACCGATGCCGGGCGGCACTTTCTGAACCGGGCATATGTGATTCTGCGCAGCGTCGATGACGCATTGAACAGCCCGTTGCCAGACATACGCGCCAGTGGCCTGCTACGTTTGGCTGCGAGCTACACGGTGATCGGCTACTTCTTGCCACATCATCTGCAACGGCTGGAACACTGGCACCCGGACGTGGCCATCGAAGTTCACGAACGAGAGCGTACGGCCATCGAGCAAGGCCTGCTGGAAGGCCGATTCGACATGGCGGTGGTGCTGACCGCAAACCTCACTCACCCGGATATCGTCTCGGAAACGCTCTTCAACTCCGAGCGCCGGCTATGGCTGCCCAGCCATCATCCCCTGTGCGAACGTTCAGCGGTGAGCCTCGCCGACGTGGCGAAGGAACCCTACATCCTGCTGACCGTCGATGAAGCAGAGCAGAGCGCCATGCGCTACTGGGAGCACGCGCATCAGCAACCAAACGTGCGAGTACGCACCAGTTCAGTAGAAGCGGTGCGCAGCATGGTCGCCAATGGCAGCGGCGTTGCGATCCTTTCTGATCTGGTGCATCGCCCTTGGTCGCTGGAAGGTAAGCGCATCGAGACGCTGACCATCACTGACGAGGTGACGCCCATGAGCGTTGGCCTGGCATGGCATCGTGAACGCGAATTCAGCCCGGCGATGCAGGCTTTTCGAAATTACTTCCACGCTGCATTCTTGGCTCCACAACAGCATCTCGCACGCCGCTGAGCCATCTAATGATTGGGACGCCCACTGCCTGCCCCCAAAGCGGGTCTCGATTCACACCGTGCACCAATCGCTCGGGCGCAAGACGGCATCTGTAGAGTCACCCGTCCGTAATCCCGCGTGATAGCCACCACCGAAGCCATCAGCTGGCATAGAGATACGCCTCGACATCCATCCCCGCATCACGCATCTGCGCCAGTTTGTAGCGCAGGGTACGCGGGCTGATGCCCAGGCGCTCGGCCGCCTCTTTGCGACGCCCTCGCTCGGCACGCAGGATATCGATGATCACCTGATACTCACGACGTCGCAGGTCCTCGCCCAAGGCGCCATCCGCCACGCTTGCGTCCGGCATGACCGGCATCGGCGCGTTCGGCACCACCGCCAATTGCGGCGCAGGTGCTGCCTGTGCGAACCCGATCGGTGCGTTCAGGCACAGGTCATGGGGCTCGATGACGCCGTTTTGCTGAAGGATGACCGCGCGCTGAATGGCATTGTCCAGCTCACGCACGTTACCCGGCCAGGCATGCCCAGTCAGGCAGGCGACCGCCTGAGCGGAGAGCCGCAGCGGCGCCAGGTTCATCTTCTTCACGTACTTGGCCAGCAGCCGCTCGGCCAGGGGCAGGATATCCGCCGGGCGCTCGCGCAACGGTCGCCAGGCCAGCGGGAACACCGAAAGGCGGTAGAACAGGTCCTCTCGGAAGCGCCCCGCCGCGACCTCTGCCGCCAGGTCACGGTTGCTGGTCGCCAGCACGCGGATATCCAGGCTGATCGGCTTACGGGCGCCGACTCGCTCGACCTCACGCTCCTGCAACACACGCAACAGCTTGGCCTGCAAGGCCAGTGGCATCTCGGAGATTTCATCGAGCAGGATGGTTCCGCCCTCGGCCAGCTCGAACTTGCCCGGCGCACTGGCGACGGCGCCCGTGAAGGCGCCCTTCTCGTGACCGAACAGGGTGGCTTCCAGCATGTTGTCCGGAATCGCCGCGCAGTTGATGGCGATGAAGGGCCCCTTGGCACGTGGAGACTGCTGATGAAGATAACGCGCCAGAACCTCCTTGCCGGTCCCCGACTCGCCGGTGATCAGCACGGTGGAGTCGCTACGGGCCACCCGCGCCGCCAACTCGAGCAGCTGCAAGCTGGCCGGCTCGCAAGCTACCGGACCGTCCTGCTCCAGTTCGCTGGCCCGCCCGAGCGCATGGCGCGCCACCAGCGACAACAGGGTTTTGGGTTCGAAGGGCTTGACCAGATAATCGGCTGCACCACGGCGTATGGCGTCGACGGCACGCTCGACGGCACCGAAAGCCGTCATCAGCAGCACCGGCAACTGCGGCTGGCGTTCGCGAATGGCGCTTAGCAGTTGATGACCATCCATGCCCGGCATGTTCACGTCACTGATCACCAGCCCGAACGGTTCCTGGCCGATGGCGACCAGCGCCGCTTCGGCGCAGTCGACGGCCCGATAATCATGGCCACCGAGCTCGAGGGTGTCGGCCAGGGCTTCGCGCAACGCGCGATCGTCTTCAACCAGCAGGACTTTGGCAGCCATGGGTCACTCCTGAATCGTGGGGTGCGCTGAGTTAATCAGCGGCAGAATCAACAAGGCACAGGTACCGCGACCCGGCCGTGAACGCAGGTGCAACTCGCCCTGATGAGCGCGAGCGACCGCCTTGACCACGGCCAGCCCGAGGCCGGTGCCGGTGGTCTTGGTGGTGAAGAACGGCTCGCCCAGGCGCGCCAGTGTGAGGGCATCGATACCGGGGCCGTCATCGCTGATGCACAGGCGCAAGGTGGATTCGCGCCTGTAGGCATGCACCTTGAGGCGCACACCCTGCCCTGTCGCCTGGATCGCGTTCTCGACCAGGTTCAGCAGCGCACCCACCAATGTGTCGCGATTACAGAGCAACTCGCCGCCCCGAACATCGCATTGCCAACGAACATCGATACCTTGCACCACCGACTCACCGGACTGCCTGAGCGCCTCGAACAGCTGAGCAGGATCGAGCCGATCCGGCAGTGGCAGCTCGCCTCGGGCGAACACCAGCATGTCGCGCACCTGATGCTCGAGCTCGTGCAGCCGCTCTTTGAGGCGGCCGGCGAAGCGCTGTTGCTGCTCGGCCGGCAGTACCTGTTCAGTCAGGTGACTGGCATACAGCAGCGCCGCCGATAGCGGCGTACGCACCTGGTGAGCCAGTGACGCGACCATGCGCCCCATGGCACTCAGGCGCTCGTGCCGCGATAGCTGATCCTGCAAGCGACGGGTTTCCGTCAGATCAGTCAGTAACACCAATTGGCCCGGTTCGCCTTGCAGCGAGCGGGTGGAAATCGATAGTCGCCGACCATCGGCCAGGGAAATTTCATGACCGTCGTCGCGCCGCGGTGCGAAGCGCTGCGCGATCACGTCACGCCAAAGACATCCCAGAAGCGCTTCACCGAGCATGTCCCGCGCCACAGGATTGGCTTCACGCACCACGCCATGGCCATCGATGACGACGACACCACCGGGCAGCAGATCCAGCAGGCTTTGCAGGCGATGGGCCAACCGCTCCTTTTCGTTCAGCTCCTGCACGCGCTGCTCGCTGACCTGGGCCAGCTGCCCAGTCAGTTCATTGACGCGATTTTCCAAGAGACTGTAGGAGCTACCCAGCCGGCTCGACATCTGCTCGAACAAGGCGAGTGACTGCTCCAGTTCGCCACGCTCCGCCTGTACCGGCGTAGAGGTCTCCAGAGGGGAATGGCGTTGTGGGCTTGGTTTCATTGCACTCTCTCGCAAGGCGAGCCGTCAGAAGGCGGTCATTTGCCAGAGAGGTAGCAATACTCATGCCTGAAAATAAACTGCTTTATTTTCAGTATGATAGCGCTTTAGTGAATAGCAGCTCGTCAATCGACTGACTGTCGGAGGGGTAAGGCCTGGAGGTGACAGGTGGGCTGTAGCCCACCTCGTGCGACTCAGTCTTCGCCAGCCTCGTCCTCGCGGCGGCTCATGCCGTACTTGCGCATCTTCTCGACCAAAGTAGTGCGACGAATGCGCAGACGCTCGGCAGCGCGCGCCACGATGCCGCCGGCATCATCCAGCGCCTGCTGGATGAGCCCCTGCTCCAGATTGCCGAGGTAGTCCTTGAGATCCAGGCCCTCGGCCGGCAGCATCGCCGGCGACAGCACCGATGGCGACGAGGAGGTCAACACGGCACGCTCGTCCAGTTCATCACGCAGACTGGCAGCGAGCTGCTCGTCTTCGTCGTCGACATGGCGGAATTTCTTCGGCAGCTCGCCCACACCGATCACGCCGTAGGGGTGCATGATCGCCATGCGCTCGACCAGGTTGGCCAGCTCACGAACGTTGCCCGCCCAGTCATGGCGACAGAGCGACATGATGGCAGCGGAGTTGAAACGGATCGAGCCACGCTTCTCATGCTCCATGCGCGAGATCAGCTCGTTCATCAGCAGCGGAATGTCTTCGATGCGCTCACGCAGCGGCGCCATCTCGATGGGGAACACGTTGAGGCGGTAGTACAGATCCTCACGGAAGCTGCCGCCCTCGATCATGCCCTCAAGGTTCTTGTGGGTCGCCGCGATGATGCGCACGTCGGCGTTCTGGGTCTTGTTGCTGCCCACACGCTCGAAGGTACGCTCCTGCAGAACCCGCAGCAGCTTGACCTGCATGGGCAGCGGCATGTCGCCGATCTCGTCAAGAAACAGCGTGCCGCCATTGGCCAGTTCGAAACGCCCCGCGCGGCTGGTGATCGCCCCCGTGAAGGCGCCCTTCTCATGCCCGAACAATTCGCTTTCCAGCAACTCGGCCGGAATAGCGCCACAGTTGACCGGCACGAACGGCGCTTCGCGGCGCTTGGAGTGGTAGTGCAGGTTGCGTGCAACGACTTCTTTACCAGTGCCAGACTCACCCAGAATCAAAACGCTGGCTTCGGTATCGGCCACCTGCTGCATCATCTGACGCACCTGCTGGATGGCCCGACTGGTGCCTACCAGGCTGCGAAACAGATTGGGCTCTCGCTGCCGGCCACGCTCACGGGCCTGGTCATACATCTCGCGATAGACCTGGGCGCGGTGCAGCGAGTCGAGAAGTTTGTTATAGCTGGGCGGCATCTCGAGGGTCGCCAGCACGCGGCGGCGAAACTCTTCCGGCCAATCCGTGGTGGCATGGTTGTGGAGCATCAGAACCGGCAGGTACTCATCCCAGGCGGCGAACTCCTTGAGCAGCTCCAGCGCACCACCCTTGAGCTGCACCTTACCGAGCAGGACACCGCGAATGCTTCTGCTGGAATCGATCTGCTCGACCATCTGGCGCCAGTCATCGCTGCCACAGGCCAGATGATCTTCACCGAGGAAATCGAGAATTACCGACAGGTCACGACGACGCTCGAGGTTGTCGTCGATTAGCAGAAGCTTGGTTTCACGCCACATAATTGTTTGGCCCAAAGAGAAAAAGCCACCAGCTGCCAGAGCGCCGGCATATGGCCAGCAGTAAAGTAAATTATTGGCGCTTAGTCAATTTTATGGCGTGAATTTTACGAATTGGTTGAAGCGGCATGTATTAAGTATTGGAACTCACAACCTGATTAGCCGTAAAGCTGGTAAACCTTGGCACCCTTCTGGGCTTGATTGAGCTGCTGGAGTTCCCCGGCTACGCGCTGACGCTCCTGCTGGCAAGCAGAAACGAGCTCGCGATAAAGATCCAGTAGCTCCTGCATGCGCTCGCGCAGCGGTTCTTCATCGACAACATCGACCATGGCCTCCTCAACTGCGTGCCTGCACTGCAGGTCGAGCTTGCCGATAGCAACCCAGTCTTGGGCCAGAAGCGCTTGACGAATGGCAGTGCCAGTGTCCTTCAACAGTTGAACCGAGTTAGTCATGTGCATCCTCTTGCTCTCGCTTTATTGAGCGATGGCATCCCATCCAGACTTCACATCGCGCAATAAGGTGGCAACCTCGTCCAGCGGTTCCAGAGTGTTGGTCAGGTTTGCGTCGGACAGGCGGCGAATCATGTACTCATATAAATTATCGAGATTCTGCGCCAGCTCACCGCCTTGCGCCATGTCGAGGCCATTACGCAGACCGCCGACAATGCCAATCGCCTTGCCAATTAACTCGCCTTTAAGTGGATAGTTCTGCCGCTCCATCGCACCCCGTGCCTGAGCCAGGCGGGTTAGGCCGCCTTCCATCAGCATCTGAATCAAGCGATGCGGGCTGGCGTCGGACGCTTGCGCCTGGGTGTTGACTGTTTGGTACTGCTTCAGGGCCGCCATCGCATTCATAATCGCTCTCACTCTACCGATAAGCTTGGTTACTTACTTATCGGCTCGAGCAAAAGAATCTTTAGCGCTGAATCACTCCGCGGCAGCTTGCTCCACCTCTGGACCGATGGCATCCCAGGCCGTCTTGATGTCGGCAAGCAGCGCCTGCACTTCGTCCAGTGTGCGTGGTGTATCATCCAACGCCACACCAGCCAGGCGACGAGTCATGTAGTCGTACAGAGAATCGAGATTCTCGGCGATCTCACCACCGAGCTCCTTGTCGAGGGCGGCCTGCAGCACGCCGAGAATGGTGATGGTACTGCCAACGGCCATACCGCGAATCTCGGTATCGCCTTCAGTCTGAGCATGACGGGCCAGCATCAGGCGTTGCAGGGCACCCTCAAGCAGAAGCTGCACGGTACGATACGGCGACACGTCCTGACTTGTCCTGACCTGTTTATAGGTGTCGATGGGCCTCTTACTCATAGATTAACCGTCCTTTTTCACGAAGCCTGGGAGGTTGGCGAGCTGAGTAGACAGCGACTCGCTGGTACGGGTTAGGTTGGCGACCAGCGTATCAAGCGCTGTGTACTGGGCGACCAGGCGGGTCTGCATTTTTTCAATACGTAGATCGAGCGTTTTGCGCTGCGCATCAACGTTCTTGATCGTGGTGGCTAGCCCCTCTTCGCGTTGCTGAAGAACACCACCGGCCTGGGTATATCCCTCAGCCACCTTGCTCAAGCGCCCCAGAAGACCTGAATCGCCGGTCAGATATCCAGCCACTTCATCGAAGTTGCTGTCCAGTGCTGCGGTAAGCTTGGTGTCATCAATGGTCAACGTACCATTTACGACGTTGCCCCCGCTTCCGCTGGGAACGAAGTTTGTGGTGATACCAAGGTTGGCAAGCGCCTTGATAGCACCATCACCGCCCATCGCAACCATTTCGTTGCGCAAACCACCAACCAAGTTACGGATAGTCGAATCCCCTACCAGCGCAGCAGTCACAGGCTTGCCGCCCCCCGTCACCGGTACAACGGCGGTAAGCTCGGCAGTCTTGGTGATCAGCGCGTTGTAGGCATCGACGAACTTCTTGACGTTGCTCTTGACGCCGGACTTGTCGACCCCGACCGTCACAGTAATGTTCTTGCCATCTGCCAGATCAGACGAAGACTGGACGCCCGCCAGATCAAGCGTAACGCCTTCGATCGCATCTTTGATCGTGTTGGAGTCCCGCGCCATCTGCAGACCATCGATGGTCAACAAAGCCGACTTCGCAGCAGTGATGACCCCGCCTGCACCACTGGCAGAATCCGGTGGCACGAAGGAACCCGGCGTGCCGCTGACTTCAACGGCTTCGAACGCCTGGGTCGTCAGCGCGTTATTGCCGGTCGTGGCTCCGTCTTCGGTGACGGCAACCTTGATATCGTTGCCATCGCCCATCTTGGTCGAGTTGAGGATCAGGCGCGAACCCGAGGCATCGGTCAGGATGGTGGCACTGATGCCACTATCCTTGCCCGCCTCGTTGATAGCGTCACGCATGCCAGCAAGGGTATTGTTGGACGCGTCGATATTGACGTTGAGGCTGGAAGACCCGGTCGAGATGGTCATGGTGCCGCTGTTGAAAGTCGCAGCGTTACCACCGGATACAGACTGCAACGCGACCTTGCTGCCAGACGCTAATTGGCGGATCTGGACGTCGTAGATTCCAGCCTGGGTATCGGTGCCTGCCGTAACCTTCAACAAACCGGTGTTGGAGCTGGTGGCCGTGCGCGCCTCGAAGAGCGACGACTTGTTGAGATCATCAACGGCCGACTTGAAGTTGGTAACCGCACCCTTGAGCGATATCAGCGACTGCTGTCGCGTTACGCTCTCTTTCTCCAGACGATCCAACTGCGCAGTCTTGGGAGCTTTCTCCGCATCGATCAACGCTTTGACAATTGTATCAATCGGAAGGTTGGTTCCTACTCCCAGTATCCCAGCCATGATTCACCTCGCCAAAATTATGACTTCATAACGTCCGTAGACGTTAAGCAGTCAAAAGCCGTGCCAACATGTACAGGTTAGGCTTCGGCCTTGAACAGCAGACTACGGACTTCGGAAAGGTTCTCTGCCAGTTGCAGCGCTTCTTCCGAGGGGATCTGACGAATCACGTCACCCGACCCTGCATCCGTCACCTTCACCACAACCCGTCCACTGCCCTCCTCAAGCGAGAAGTTTATGTCGCGGCGGACCGATTGCACATAATCCTGGATAGTGGCCACTGCGGCCTCTACCTGTTCACGCATAGCACCCGCATCGCTCTCGGCTTCAGCTGCGGAACTCACGCGCTGCGCACCAGGCGCCTCACGCTCAAGCGGCTTGCCGCTTGCTGCAGCGCGTTCAGCCTTGCCACCTGTGACAGTTGGAGCAAGCGAATTTTGAATTGAGCTGACGTCCATTACGTTCACCTCACAATGAAGAAGCGGGGAGAAAGGCTATAACCCTTCCCCCCGCCAGTCTAACGCCTTTGGCTAACCTTAGCCGAGAAGGCTCAGTACAGCCTGAGGCAACTGGTTGGCCTGGGCCAGGATCGCGGTACCGGCCTGCTGCAGAATCTGGTTCTTGGTCAGGTTCGCAGTTTCCGTTGCGTAATCAGTGTCCTGAATCCGGCTACGGGCAGCGGAGGAGTTCTCACCGATGCTCTGCAGGTTCGAGATAGTGTTCTCGAAGCGGTTCTGCACCGCACCGAGCTGAGCACGCTGGCTGTCGATGTTGGAGATCGCGCCGTTGATGATGCCCAGAGCTTCCTGTGCGCCACCGGCGGTGCTGATATCGATGTCACGTACCGAGTCCAGGGTACTGAACTTGTCTGCACCCAGACCAGCACTCATGCCCTTGACTTCGAAGGCATCAGCTGCCTCAAGGATGACCTGACCATCAGCGCGGGCACCTGCACCTGCAGCAATGCTTTGAGTAGTGCCGACGTTCTCGTCACCAGCGAAATTGCGCGCCTGCAGAGTTGCGGTTGCACCAGAGCCACCTTGGTAGTTCTTGATCGCGATAGCATCCCCACGAGAGCTGACCAGTTCGATCTTGTCGCCTTTGGAGATGGCCGAGATACCGGTCTTACCTGTTTCCTTGTTAATGGCATCAGCCAAGGCACCCAGGTCTTTGGTATCGGTCACGACAGCAGAGATGACCGACTTGTCGGTGTCCTTGGTGTTGCTGTTAGCGCCGTAGAGCTCGAAGGAGATGGTGCCGCTGGCGGAGATGGTGCCCAGCTCGGCAACAGTACGGGCGTTGGCGGTCACGCCGGTCTCGTCGCTCTTGGCGTTGACGGCGCGAGCGACTTCACTGGCGGCAGCGCCGCTGGCCGGGCCGGTGATGTCGACGACGCCACCCGAAGCACCGGTGGTGAACTTGGACGAAATCTGGAACGACGTATCCGAGTAGGCAGACGTACCGAATGCAGTTGCACCACTGGCGCCCGCGCCGATAGCACCTGCCGCGCCACCCGAGGTGGTAACACGGTTGGTACCGATACGGTCGGTAGCGGCCGAGCCGATGGAGACGCTGATGGTCTCGTAGGCGTTGGCACCCACCTGGAAGCTCTGCGAGCCGAAGGAACCGTCAAGAATCTTGCGGCCACCGAAGCTGGTGGTTTCGGAGATGCGGTTCAGTTCCTGTTGCAGTTGAGAAACCTCGGACTGCAGAGCGGCACGCTCGGTGGCACCGTTGGAACCGTTGGCCGACTGCAGGGCCAGGTCACGCATACGCTGCAGGATGCCGGTGGACTGCTGCAGGGCACCTTCAGCGGTCTGCGCCAGGGAGATACCGTCGTTGGCGTTACGGGTCGCAACGCCCAGGCCGTTGATCTGGCTGGTCAGGCGGTTGGAAATCTGCAGGCCTGCGGCGTCGTCTTTCGCGCTGTTGATGCGGAAGCCGGTCGACAGACGCTGGAGGGAAGTATCCAGACCTTTGGAAGAGTTGTTCAGGTTGCGCTGAGTGTTGAGGGACGCAACGTTAGTGTTGACTGTAAGGGCCATGGTATTGCCTCCAGATGACCGTAGAACCGTTTGTCTGAGCTTGCGAGCCCGGGCCTGCATGCTCAGACGCCCATAGAGTTCGCATTCGTCTTTTGTATCGGCGCTGGAGGGAAGAGCTTTAGGCGATTCTCAATTTTTTTCTGGATTTTTTTTGTCGTTACTGATCAATGCGTTAGCAGCCAGCGCCGACAAAAAAAGCCTATCGACAGACTCCTGACGCGGTAAAAGGCCATTACCGCGTCGAGATTGGCTCACGGATCAGTCCGGCAGCCAGGCATTGCGCCAATGAAGCAGGCTGTCCCCTTCGAGCATCCAGTCATGTTTCACAGCCTCACGGAGCAGATCGCCCTGACGGGCCGTCTCATCCAGATCCGACAGGTGCATGCGGATCGCATCCACCCAGTCCCTGAAACGATTCTTGACGCGCGTGACCGGCAGATTGTCGCCCTGGTAACACAGCACATCGCTGCATATCACCGGGAAACCGCACGCCCCGTACTCCAGAAGGCGCAGGTTGCTCTTGCACTCGTTGAACAGGTTCTGCTCCACGGGCGCTATCGCCAGATCCAGATCGAGCCGGGCCAGCGCTTGTGGGTACTGCTCTATATCGACACCGGCATGCAATTCGTGAATATAGGGACGAATCTTCTCCGGGCACATGCCGAAGAACACCCATTCGACCTCGTTCGCCAGTTCCCTGACCACATCGGCGATCAACTCCAGATCTCCGGTATGACTGGCGCCGCCTGCCCAGCCGACACGCGGTTTGCGGCCCCGCCTGCGGAGACTTTCAAGCCCGCTCCACCACTCGACCGGCAAACGGTTCTCTATGACCCGAATGTCAGGATGCATCCCGGTGAATGCCTCGGCCAGTGGAGCAGTGGAAACGACGAAACGATCCACGAAACTGAATCCGCGACGCAACGACCTCAACACATCCTTCGGCATGTGATCGCGATGAATGCTTTTCATCGGCAGATTGGGCAGATAGTCGTCCAGTTCGTAGACCTTGAAGGCTCGCGAAAATTGCTTTATGCGCCGCATGGCCTCCAGGCGCGCATCGCCGATCTGCCGCTGCAGCACGATGACATCAGGATCGTAGCGCTGTAGATCGACCACCTGGAGCAGGCCTTCGGACATCATGCCGTCCACCAGCCCTTCTCGCTTGAGTGCACTGAACGGCTGAATGATTCGGTAATTACCGCATCCCCATGGATCGGCAGGATGCGCCAATACAACCGGGAGTGGGCGCCAGGTCAACGGGCGCCAGGTCAGGCTCACATCGGTCTCCAACTCGAACCCGTTGGAATTGAGCGACAGATTACGGTTGTAAGCAGGATCGCTGGCCAGAGCCGGCAGCCACTTCTCATACATGGCGTCCTGTTCACCGATGAAGCGTTTGCGCTTGGCTTCAGCGGCTTGGGGGTCTATGCGTTTCTGGCTGACACTGCCTTCGTGCATGACCACTGCGTGTGGCGTCCACACGATAAGGTGACCAGCCTCGCGCACCTTGAGGCACAGGTCGACATCGTTATAGGAAACCTTGAAACGCTCCTCGTCCAATCCGCCAACCGCTGCGTAGATAGACTTGCGAATCATTAAGCAGGCAGCCGTTACCGCGCTGTAATTCTGGTCAACCTGCAAACGCTGCATGTAACCGGGGGCATCCATCGCCTCACCAATGAAGGGATGATCGGCAGGCCCGCGCAACCCCAGCACCACACCGGCATGTTGAATTTTGCCGTCAGGATAGAGCAGCTTGGCCCCGACGATGCCCACCTCAGGGCGCAAGGCATGGTTGAGCAATTCATCCAGCCAATGTTCACTGATGATTGCCGTGTCGTTGTTCAACAGCACCAGGTACTCGCCGCGCGCTTCACGTGCGGCCATATTGTTGATTACCGAATAATTGAAGGGGTGCGGGTAACGCAGGATACGCACCTTGCTGTCGCCCAACTCTTCAACCCCCGCGAGCCAGGCCAGGGCTTCTGGCGTTTCGCTGTTGTTGTCGACGATCAACAGTTCGTAATTGGTGTAGATGGTCTTCTCAAGCAGGCTTTCGACGCAGCGCTGCAAGACAGGCAACTGATCCTTGGTCGGCACGATGATCGAGACCAGCGGCTGCTCGCGATGACCATAATTTATTCGGTAACGCCCCGGCAGATGCGGCAGCAGCCGCGCCGCCGAGTAGCCCCGGCGTTTCAGATGGCCATGGATCAGGGCTTGTTCGTCGGCGCGATCCTTCAGCACCGAGGCCTGGGTGATCAGCAGTGGCTCGTCGACATGGCCAATGCCGCCCCAGCCCTGGCTTTCGATCAAGCGCAGGATCAGACCGAGCTCCATGACCTCGGCATGCTGTTCATCAAAGCCGCCGAGTTGCAACAGAACATCGCGGCGGAACAGCCAGTGTCGTGCCATGCCCACGGGAAAGCTCAGCAGTAGATCGAGATTGAACGCAGGCCGAAACGCCGCTCCGAGATCGCCACCGGGCAGGCGTTGCAACTCGTCGCCATACACAGCCGTACAAGAGCTCGCCGAAGCTAGCTCGAGGCCTGCGATCAGCAACCCGGTGGGAGTGAACAATTCCCCGGCCTGGACGACCATCACCCAGGCAAAGTCCATATCGCCCAATTCGGAGTTGAGCGTGTCGATATAACTGTCGGCGTCCACCTGCAGCATGTGCAGCTTGCCACCTCGTTGTGTAGCCGGAACCGCCGCTACGGACAGAACCAAGATACGCACCGAAGCATACCAATTGCCCTCGGCACCCAAGCTCTTGATGGTGGCCGCCAGCCCTTCGGGGTCGCCGACCAGATCAATGATCACTACCGCGATCAGCGGCCCACCATCATGAGCCTGCAGGTAGCCATCGATCAGGATTCGCTGCACCTTGGTAGGAATCCGCTCTGCGAGCCAAGTGTTCAGTTCCCCCCGCGCACCGCTACCATCGCCCAGCGCCAGACGCGGCTCGTCAAACCAGGCGCGCCCCTGTTGCCAGGCGCAGGACTGCCATTGCGCATCGAAGCCATTTTCCAGGCTGCGTTCGATATGCTGTTTCGCCAGCTTGGCCAGTTCGGGATACAGACGCCCGGCCTGCAGAGCGATCTGATAAGCATGAGCACTGGCCAGAGCCGGCTTCGCGAAGAACCTGCGGTCAACCAGTTGCAGCACACCCGCCAGTTCGAGCAAGGCCGCCGCGCGCTCCTGGTCATTGCCAGGCAGGCGCAACAGTAGCGATTCCAGAGGCCACTGACGGATGAAACCGACGATGGTTTCGACCGTTTCGCTGCGAGCGGCGAAATTCGGCCCGCACTCGCCAAAGATGCTCAGGTTCGAGCCATGCACCCGGTATTCGGTCAAGCACTGCGGCAACCGGACGATACTGCCCCGTTGCAGCAAGCGGCCCCACAACTCAAAGTCCTGAACGTAACGCAGCAGCGGGTCATAGCCACCAGCGTCAAGCAGGTCGGCCCTGCGCACCATCGCCGAGGGAGCATTGAGGAAGTTGCCGGTCAGCAACTGGCGTCGAAGGTGGGTGATCGGCTGGTTGAAGAACGCCTCGGTGTCGCCCCCTACCCTTACGCCTAGGGCATTGATGACGGCGATTTCGGTGAATAGCACGACGCACTTGGGATCGTCGCACATGTATTGTACTTGCAGGGCGATACGCTCCGGCAACATCCGATCATCGGAGCCGAGTAGGGCAACAAATGCCCCCTCAGACATCTTAAATAGGCGATTGGAAGCACGAGAAGGCCCCTCGTTTTCATCGAGCAGCAAGGCACGAATCCTTCTCGGATAACGTTGTGCAAACTCTCTTACGATGGCAGCGGTTTCATCATTGGACGCGTCATCGACTATCAGGATTTCTATATTCGGATAGTGCTGCGCCAACACTGACTCAATAGCCTCAGCTATATAAGCTTCATGGTTGTAAGCGGCAATACAGACACTAACCAAGGGCATGGTATTAGAGGGAACTGATATCCCTCTACGTTTTCGTGCACCGAGTTCCTGATGAAGGGCAGCAATGCCCAAAGACTGTTCGGGCAAGATCGTACTCGTTTGCCACCCACGATCACTCAACCAGCGACAAAACTCGTGGACTGAAACTTTCACACTCCAGTGGAAGATGACACTGTGAGTGCCAGGCAAACCCTCGACCGAGTGATAGACCAGACGCACGCCAACCGCAGCGGCCAGGGCGTGGAAGAACCAGTAGCACACCTGAGGGTTGTCCTGGATCAGTAGCACCAGGGTGCCGCCACGGGGCATCCACAGAAGGTTAGCGGCAGCCGCCCCAGAGCCGAGGACCGCCAGTTCACAACCGGCTAGCACACGCACCTGGGAGGCAAAGTCACGAACCTCCGGCTGAAACGTCTGGAAACCATCGCGACTGAGCTCACGGATCAGCTCCTGCTGGTTGACGATGGTGCGTCCGTTACCGCCTGGCGGCCGAATCAGATAGGCCTTGTCATGGCCCTCGACCGCAGCGCAATGGGCCTTGACCTGGCTGACCATCCAGGCGATAGCCGGCGGGTAAAGATGGTATTCGTCACCACGATAGACATAGCCAGCACGCGGTTCCCAGATATCGGCGGTGTCGGAAAAATGGTGCAGCACGGCCACCTGGCAGGCACTTCCCGGCGACACACAAAGCGTACGTTCACGCGGCCAAAACAAGGCTAGAGCATCCATGATAGAAGCAGGCAAGCCGGCCTCGACCAGCACTACGGTATCGTCCGGCAGGTCAGCCTGCTCAATCCAGTAGAAACGCCCGAGTTTCTCGCTCAACCAATGCGCATAGTTACCGTTTTCCCAGCCGAAGAAACTGATGGCGTTGGCCACCTGCAAAGACTCGCCCCTGCCGGCGAAAAACGCGCACGCACCGCTGTCATCGACACGCAATCCATACTTTGCATACCAGGCGTTATCCACTCGTCCAAGGTTGTCGTAAACGCTATCGCAGACATACTCGCCGTTGGCGATATCGCCAATACCGGCCATGCCGGCGACCAAGCGGACATCGTGAAAGCGTCCGCGGTACTGGGCCAGCATGTGCTGCCGGGCCTGCCGCACGCTCTCCGGCAGAGAAAAACCCACCATCTCAAGCGGCGCTGGTGACCAGTTTTCAACAGCAGCCAGCTCGGCCAGATCAACGCAGCCTTTGGCGCTGCGGGCGGAAACGACCCTGGCGCTGACCACTGCGTCTGGCAGATGACTTCCCTGGGGCATGCAGAAAACTCCGATTGAAAAAAGTTAGAGCAGCCAGCCGGATTATGACGGCCACGAGCCACAGCGGCGGCTTACCTACCGTTGGCTGCCAGGGAAAACTGGTTGTAGTCACGGTGGTAATCGTCTTCGCTGTAGTGCTCGGACGCCAGCACCATACACACGGAGCCACTGGAGAAGTTGTCGATCTCCCGCCAGATCATGGGCGGGATGTAGAGCCCGTAGTACGAACGGTTGAGGTGATACTTGAACTTGGTACGGCCGTCATCGAGAGTGATGTCGAAACTCCCGGACATGGCAATCAGCAACTGATGCAGTCCCTTGTGCGCATGACCGCCACGATGCGAACCGCCCGGTACATCGTAGAGGTAATAGGCCCTCTTGATGTCGAACGGAATATGACGGCCGCCCTCGATGAAGGTCAGGTTGCCTCGGGGATCTTCTATTTTAGGCAGGTCAATAATCTTGCAATGCTGCAGTGACACGTCAGTGCTCCCTTGCAGAAGTATTCGGCTCGATAATGGTGAAGCTGTTGCAGGCATCGATCACACGGCCGACCTGATCCGCGGACAGGCCAGGATAGATCGGCAGGCTGAGCACCTGCTCGCAGAGCATTTGCGTTACAGGTAGATCAATGTCCTGCAGCTCACCATAGGCGATCTGCCGGTGGATCGGTGTTGGGTAGTGAATCAGCGTCTGCACCCCAGCCTTCGTCAGGTGCTGCTGCAATGCATCCCTTTGCCTGCTGCGAACCACATAGAGATGCCAGGCGTGCACCTCTTCCTCGAGAGGCATCTCGGGCAGTGCCAGTGCAGGATTATTGATCCCCTGCCGGTAGCGCAAGGCAATTGCCTGACGCGCGAGGTTGTCGGCATCCAGGTGCCTGAGTTTGATCCGCAGGAATGCCGCCTGCAACTCGTCCAGCCGTGAATTGGTGCCCTTGCGGTCATGCTGGTACTTGATCGTGGAGCCGTAATTGCGCAAGGAACGTATGACGTCCGCCAGGTCACCATCGTCGGTGGTCACCACGCCTGCGTCCCCAAGGGCGCCCAGCGGCTTGCCAGGGAAGAGGCTGAACCCGGCAGCTATCCCCCAGGCTCCTGCACGGCGCTGGCCGATCCGCGCGCCGTGTGCCTGGGCAGCATCCTCCAGCAGCAGCAAACCATGGCGTCGGGCGATGTCGGCCAACCCTGCCATATCCGCCAGGCGGCCATACAGATGCACCGCCAGAATCACCCGGGTACGACCACCGACAGCCGCCTCGACGGCTTGCAGGTCGAGGTTCATGCTCAACAGCCCCGGCTCGACCAACCGAATGCGCAGATCACAGGCACTGACCGCCAGTGCACTGGCTATAAAGGTGTTTCCCGGCACCAACACCTCGTCGCCAGGCTGCAGGCGCCCCATTTCCAGAAGGCCGCGCAGGATCAGTACCAGCGCATCCAGGCCGTTGCCAACACCGATGGCGTTATCGACTCCGCAGTATGTCGCGAACTCTTCCTCGAACGCCGCGCACTCTTCACCATGAATGTACCAGCCACCCGAAAGCACATGCTTGAAGGCCGCCTGAAACTCGTCCTCGAAACGCTGGTTCAATGCCTGCAAGTTCAGAAAAGGGATCACCTTAGCCCCCATTTCACTCGATCACGCAGTAGGCAGAGTATGGCTGATAGCTGCTCTTGCGCAGCGCCAGACCGGCCACACCCAGCACCTCCATCACGGCTCGCGTTTCTCCCGGAAAGGACGGGCAGTTCAGCTCGTCGAACACCAGGATTGCTCCCTTGGGCATGCGCGGCAGCACCAGCTGCAGCATATCCCGCGTAGGTTCATAGACATCCATGTCGAAATGCGCATGGGAAATCAGTGCTTCTGGGTTCTCCTCCAGCCAGCGCGCGAAGGTTTCCCGCACATCACCCTCGACGATCTGAAAGTTCTCCTTCGCACCGATGGGGCTACGCGCCGCATGGATTTCCAGAATGCGCTCCAGCGCATGTTGCCAGCCTTGCGCTACGGCATAGTCGCCCACCTGAGAACCGGGACCGTCCTTGCTGTCCACCGAGACGAATCCCTGCTCGAAAGTGGAAAAGGAAATGATCTGGCGCGAGGCGTTCCAAGGCTCGTGAATCATTTTCAGCAACATCAGGGTATTGAGGCTCGCCCCCCACTGACTGCCAAATTCCACGATTCTGCCTGGCACTTCAATGGCCAAGCGATAAACGCTGTCGAGCCAGAGGATACGCGCCAGCGAAGGAGCAGTCAGAAATGCTGAAAGGTGGTTGTCCCACTTGCGCCCCAAAATAGGCAAGGTACGAGTCAACAAAGCGTTCAACTCATCCCCGGCGGCAAGCTCTTCTTCTTTACGCGCGGTGAATTCGTGTTGCGTACGCTGATAGGTCATCGAAATCGTCTCCTGGCCTTGAGGTCAATGCATCGATAATTCAATCTGCGCCAGCCCGTCGATCACGCTGGCACCACAGGTATTTTCGAGGTAAGCACGGCTACGCATGCCTGAGCACAGTAGCAACGGCAGGACTCCCGCCTCCTGTGCGCAGAGGAAATCACGTTCGGTGTCACCAATGTAGATATCAGGTCGGACACGTTCGAGCGTGCGCCGCTTACCATCCGCCGCATAAGGATCGACGAAATCCAGACTGGCGAACCCGCGCAGATCCAGCCAGTGCAACTGCATGAGCGCACAAGCCGAGTTTCGCCGGGCCGAAATCAGGTGCAACGTGTGCCCCGTCTCGCTCCAGCTCCGCAGGGTAGCGGGGACGTCAGGCAGCACCCGATCATATTGCAGCCAGTGGAAGTCCTCGACGCACTGCTCCCATAGCATCGCCAGCGTCTGTGCCTTCCCAGCAGTTACGCCCAGCCGATCCAGAGCTGCACGGTTACCAAGTCCTTCGCGCTTGAGCGACCAGCAGGCTTGAATATCCAGATCCATACCGCAAGCCTTGGCTAGCAGGCCAAGCAGCGTCATCTGCCGCTCACGGCAACTGATGAGCGTGCCATCGAGGTCCAGACCGATCCTCATTCAAAGGCGTCCATCAGGTACTCGGTGTACTGCCGGGTAACAATGCACTCGCGAAACCGCGGCCGTAGATAATCCAGCGGGTCATGGCCGACAAGAGCGGCAAGATGGGCAGCGAAGAAATCCGTTCCGTTCAGGGCGCTCATGGCCGAACCGGCCCCCAGGCGCGGGTTGATATCGATGAGGTAATGCACGCCTTGAGCTCGCCGCGTCTGGAAACAGAAGGGTTCGCTCAGCGCGAAACGTTCGACGAGGAAGTCGGCCAGACGCTCCAGCATCGAGTCACGCACGATCCTGGCCTTGCTGCATACACCGGACTTAACCTCCAGGCGCTGACGCACCGACGTCACGGTAGCGCCCGGCAGAGGATAGCAATCAACGGTGAACTCCTCTCCATCGATGTACTCGTAAAAATCCCAGCCAGTCCAGTCCTGCCGGGAAGGCATATCCCCCGCCTCCAGCAGGCGAGTGGCACGCCCGCCAAATCCACCGTCGCGTTTGGCAACCACGCGTCCCTCCGCCTGCAGATTCTGCGCTTGCAGCCTGCGGGGTGTGCGCACACCGTCCACTTCCAGCCACTCGCCGTAACGGCTCTTCGCCAGGGCCGCATTGCAGAAATCAAGGCCATTGCACGCGACACGAGCACTGAGTTGCTCTCGCCTTGCCGCCGCGGCTCTGACCTCTGCGTCGATCAAAGGAATGTAGACATCCACCCCATTAGCCATCAACGCGGCCCCGAGCAACGGGAAGTACTCGGCCTCGTCGCTGGACGGCAACACCAGATGTCGCCGCGAGAAAAGCGAAGCGCTGACCAGTTCTGCCGGGTTGGTATCGGCGGTAAACAATGTGGCATCGGCGAACCAGCGTGACTGCGCCAACGCGTAGGCGTAGCCGGTTCCGGTTCCCGCGGCGGTAACCAGCAGCGTTAGGCTCATCAGGAAGCTGCCGCCTTTGTAACCTTGAGGAGCTGATAAATACGTAGCCCGTAGCCACCCTGAACTGGAGCCAAGGCGGGAGTCGCAGCTAGGCGACCATCCCTTCCGGTATCTTCGCCACGCTCGAGCGCATACATAAATGTCCGCACGCCTTCTATCGACTCAGCTCTCGGAAACAGGCTGACCAATTCTCCACCCTCTTCATTCAACCCCATACCCTGCGGATTATTGAGATAAAGCCTCGTTTTTCCGCCATCGCGGATTAACGCTTCGCTACTGACCAATACGTGACGGTGGTCTGCTCGCTTATCGACGATGATGCCCAATATCAATACTCCTCTGCGCATCTGCATGAACGATGCCTCCAGTCAAATGCGCCCCTTAGAACCTGCCGCAAACCCAGCACGATCCAACCGCACTTGAGCGAATCATCCCGAACACCTGATCCCAGGCTTTCTCGTCGAGAAGAAGATCAGTCTCGACAATGAGATAGCCGCGCTCGGGACGGTTCAGCGCATCCACGCCGATTTCAACGGAGAGGATGTTGACGTTCTCTTCTAGCGATTGTTTCCACTGTAATGACACGGTTGCCGTAGCGTTCCCCTAGATGGCTAACAACCTTGTCTCCACCATAGCCGGTCACTAGTACAACTTCCCCTTCCGTACGGGAAATCACCGCTTCCGACAGATGATCCAGTACTCGCCGATGCCCCACATGAAGCAAGCTTTTAGGGAGACCTTCAGTCAGAGGCAGCATGCGAGTGCCGCGACCGGCCGATAGCAGAATCACGCCTGGTGGCGCGATATAGGATTTCGCCATGATGGAGTGAACCTCAAGTGATTGCCTGGCTGCCGGATCAGCACTATCGCCAGTTTCCCGACACTTTAAGCATCGCAGCCGAGCCCAAGCAAAAAAAAAGCCAAACGCAATGCATGCCAGCTTGGTATTTAGAGGTTCAAAGGACCTAACGCAACTGATTAAACAGATTCAACCCCGAGATTTTCACATAACTCTGCTGCGCCGCCTCGAGAATGATGGTCTGAAAGGACAGGCGCGACAGGGCCTCGGCGTAGTCCAGTTCGCGCAGTTCGGCCTGCACGGACTTGTTCACCAGGCTGACGTCTTCATTGTCGACCTGGGTAGTGTCGATCAGGTTGCGCCTTGCGCCGATCTCGGTGCGCACTTCGTCGACGTTGGCGATGCCGTTGTCGAAGTTCTTCAGGGCGATGGCCACTTCGTCGCGGATGGCCAGGTTTCCGGCAGGCGAGTTTGGCGAGGACTCAAGCGTCTGGCGCAGACGAGCGATGCTGTCGAGGATGCTGCGCTGTTCCTGGAACTGCGGCTGCACGCCGAACTCGTCACCGCCTGCCGCAGCAGCCGGACCGGACATCGTGTACTGCGCGCCATAGACGTCGAAGGTCGTCGGGTACGGGGCCGTCACCGTGCCGGTGGTAAGCGCCGTGCTGTTGGGGCCGACCGGCTGGGCATACACCTCGTAATCCGTTTCGTTGGTGAAGCGCACCACCACGCCTGACGTGGGGAACTGACCATCGAACACGCCCTGGTTGACGATGCCGCCCCCTGACACCACGGCTGCCGAGGTGTTGGTGGATGAGCGCGTCACGGCGAAGTCGGTGGACGCCGACTGCAGGGTGAAGCTGTGAGTGCCCGCGCCTGGCGTACCAGCGGTGGCCGGCGGCTGGATATCGGCCAGCAGGTTGTTCAGGTCCTGCGGGTTGTCCCCCTCCTTGAGCACCACGTCGAGCTGGAAGCGCATGCCTCGAAAGTTGATGGTGTTGCCGTTGCTGGTCAGCGGATCGATCTTGCCGCCACCCGGAATCTCCGAGGTCACGTCGGCGCCGGAGGCGTCATAGATGCGGAATTCGTTGCCGCTGACGAACGTCAGCGAGTACGGCTCGCCATTGCGGAAGTTGGCGTTGAAGGCACGATCATCCTCGACCAGGCCGGGGGACATGAATACCCGCTGCTCGTCCGCCGGCACCGGCGCAATGGTGGTGCCCGGCAAAGGCGGCGACGGCAGCGCCGGGTTGTTGACACCGCCGTTGCTGGCCGTACGGTTGGCGTTGCTCACGCTCTCGAACAGGCGCTTGCCGTTGTCGTTGATCGCCACGTTGGTGGAGCCCGCGACCTGCAGGCTGCGCTGGCCTTCGTCCCCCATGTAGGAATAGGTGCCATCGGGGTTGCGCACGAAAGGCTCGGTCTTGCCCAGGTTGCCGCTGAACAGGTACTCGCCACGGGCGTTCTGGCTGTTCATCAGGTTAAGCAGCTCGGCCTCGCGCTCTTCCAGCTCCTTGGCAATAGACTGCCGATCCGCCGGTGACAGGGCGCCACCGCCAGCGCGCACGGCCAGCTCGCGCACGCTCTGCATGACGGTGTTGATCGAACTCAGAGTGGTTTCTTCCTGCACCAGGCTGTTGTCTGCCGCGATCAGGTTGTTCTTGTACTGGGTGAGCATGGCCTGCTGCTGCTCGAGTTGCAGCAGGCGCACCGAGGCTACCGGGTCGTCAGCAGGGGTGAGGATGCGATTGCCGCTGCTGATCTGCTCCTGGGTGCGGATCAGGTTCGAATAGTTACGCCCCAAGCCGGAAACCCCGTTGTTGAACGCCTGGAGGGAGGAAATACGCATGACCATGGGGTTTACCTCTTGCAGAGCCTGCTTAAACAGGCAACGCCTTCACTTAGGAAGGGCAACTATCAGAATGTATTGATCAGCGTATCGAACAGGTTGCGCGCAACTTGAATGATCTGCGCCGATGCCTGGTAATACTGTTCGAACTGAATCAGCTTGGCGGCTTCTTCGTCCAGGTTAACCCCGGATACGGAATCACGGTTGTCGGTGGCCTGCTTCAGAATTGCCCCGGTCGCCTCGCCATCGACTCGCGCCTGGCTAGTCAGGGTGCCAACACGCTCGACCAGATCACCATAGGCATCGGAAAAGCTGGCGCCTGTGGTGCCCGGCGCGGCAGGGTTGATACCGATGACGGACTTCTTCTGCAAATCGACCAAGCTCAGCGCGTTGCGGTTATCGGAGACACCGTTGGTGTTGAACGATACCGAGAAATTGTCACCCTGGGATGGACGCCCGCCAATGCTCACCTCGTAGGCAAACGCACTGGGTACGCTGGGCGGGTTCGCCGGTACGTTGACAGTGATCTTGTTGCCTTGTCCGGGGGTAATGTTGCCGCTGTTGATTACATTGCCATTGATGTCCCGCACCTCATAAGACTGGGTCGCGCCACCGGCAGCGCCCATGACGATACGCATCGGTGGTGCATTGCGCAGGCTGGTCTCCATGCTGGACCGGGCGGCCGGGTCGTAGATGTCTATCTCGGTGCTGAGCTTCGGCTGGCTGACCGTACCGGTGCCGATATTGCCGGGGCTGGCATCGGTCTTCAGCGGAGCGGCGAATGCTAGTTCTTCCGCATTTTTCATATCGGCACGGGTATCACGCGCGGCGTTGCGGGTCGGCGTCAGGGTGAAGCGATCACCAGCGGCGAAGGTACCCTGCGCAATACTGAGCGCAAAACCATCAACAGTAGGTCCGTTGGTGGCGCCGATGGTGAAAGTGCTTACCGGCGCAGTCAAAGGATCGCTGTCATCGTCCCAGGCCATGATCTGCCCGTCGGAAGAACGACGTATTTGATACTCTGTAGCACTGGTGAACTGAACCTCGTAATCGCTGGTTGTAAGGCGCGTTGTATCAGTGATGCTGACATTGAGGTTGGCCATCGGATCACTGTTACCGATGCGTGCCAGGCTGCGCTGAGCCAGCAGCAACGGATCATTGATCGGACGGAACAACGACTTGCCGAACTGCCCATTGAGGTCGAGCCCCTGCCCCAATTGGCTGTTCATCTGGTCAGCGACGGACAGTGCCAACCGGCCAATGGAGTTCATCGAGGTGTCTAGCACGTCCTGGCGATAGCGCAACAGCCCCCCCATCTCACCACCGGTAATCAGCGAACTGACGTTCTGCTGCGAGTTGCCGCTGATAAACTGAATCTCGCTACGCAGTGGGTCAGACTGCCCTGGCGTAATTTCCAGGCGCGCAGCATTCTTACCTACCACCAGTGGCTGGCCGGAACCGATAAACAGGTTGTAGCTGTTGTCGTCTTGCGGCACAACGGTTACGCCGATGAACTCGGAGAGTTTGCGCACCGCTTCTTCACGAGCATCTAGCAGGTCGTTGGGTGCCTGGCCATTAGAAGCAGCCACGGCGATTGCATCGTTGTAGCCGGCAATGGAGGTGGCCAGCTGGTTGACCTGATCAGTCACAGCTGAGAGTTGCTTGTTGATGAACGCGTTTTGCTCGTCAAGCCGGTCATAAACGTTATTGAAGCGCTTGGCCAAGCCCTCGGCCTCCGACAGCACCAGCTGCCGGGCCGGCACGTTGGCCGGATCCTCCGCCGCGGTTTGCAAAGCCGCGAATAGCTTCTGCATGGCGGGAGTGATACCCGTATTGCTACCAGCAAGCAACGAGTCGAGCTGGTTGATCTGGCTCAGGTAGGCCTTGGTATCGCTATTTAGGGCCGTGCTGCTGCGCACCTGGCTGGTCAAGAACTCGTTGTAGATCCGCCGCACGTCGGTCAGGGTCGTGCCCGAACCGATATAACCGGCACCACTGAACTGCGGCGTGCGCGTAGCCTGAATCGTCTTCTGACGCGAAAAACCCGGCGTATTAATGTTGGTGATGTTATGCCCCGTCACCGACAACGAGGTTTTATTCGCCGACAGGCCGGACAAGCCAATCTTGAGTAAGTCAGCCATCTTTCATCATCCCTTGCTCGAGGGCGCGCCGTTGGCGGCGATCATCTGGTAGGTCGACAGCTTGCGGGCGATCTGCGAGACCTTGCGGGCATACTGCGGATCGGTGGCATAGCCGGCTTTCTGCAGTTCACGGGCGAACTGCTCGGGGTTGGCGGTGGAGCTCAACGCCTTTTCGTAGCGCCCGTTGCTTTGCAGGAAGCTCACGTAATCCTCGAAGCTGTGGGCGAAGGATTCATACGAGCGAAACGAGGCGGCTTCTTTCACCGGCTTGCCGTTCTGGTATTCGGTTGTCATCACCCGGGCAGAATCACCGCCCCAGGTGTTGTGGGTCTTGATGCCGAACAGGTTGTAGCTGCTGCTGCCATCACCCTGCTTGATGATCGACTTGCCCCAGCCGGTTTCCAGCGCCGCCTGAGCGACCAGGTAGGTCGGATCGACGCCCAACTTGGCCGCGGCCTTCTCGGCCATCGGCAGCATGGTTTCCATGAATTCCTTGGCCGATTTGAACGTCGTGCGGCCAGCGATTTCTTCGCTACCGTTGATGTTCAGGCGGCGTTCGGCCGGCGCGGCATAGGCCTTGGCGGGCAACCAGTCGCCCTTTGCCAGGGGCTTGCCGACGGCATCGCCGGCTGGCGTATTGGCTACGGTAGTCGCTGTGGCCGACTCGGCGCCCGGCACGATGCCGGCCTCGATGCGCTGGGCCAGCTTGCCCGGCAACGACAGGCGACGCTGGTTGATCAGCGTCATGTCGTTGCGCTCGGGATCGACCGCGGCGGTGATCTTCTCGACACGCGCAGGCGCCCCATCGGCAGCCGCTTCGTTACGCGCCAGCGGCTTGCTCGGTGCAGCCGGCACGGGGGCGTCGACCTGGGCGAACGGATTGGGGCGTTCGCTGACGTTCTTCATCTTCGACATTTGCCGAGCCATCACGTCGGCCAGGCCGATACCGTTCTTGTTGCCGGCCATGGTCACCGACAGTTGCTGGTCGTACATGTCCTGGTAGGTTTTGGCCTCGTTGCTGTTCATGAAGTTGCCTTCACCGAACACTTCGTTGGCCGAACGCATGGTCTTGAGCATTTCATTGAGAAACAGCGACTCGAACTCCTTCGCGACCTTGCGAATGTTCTCTTCGTTGTCGCCGCCGACCTTGAACTGGTTGAGGCGATTGAGATCGGTGTAGGCGCCGCTGTCGACGGTGCTGGTGCCGGCGGCCGAGAGTCGAGTATCCATGTCGCGTGTCCTTTAAATCACGATCAGGTCAGCCTGCAGAGCGCCGGCTTGCTTGAGCGCCTCCAGGATGGCCATCAGGTCGGAAGGCGCAGCGCCCACCTGGTTCACCGCCCGCACGATCTCGTCGAGCGTGGTGCCCGGGCCGAACTTGAACATCGGTTTCTTTTCTTCGTCGGCGCCGACGCGCGAGCGCGGCACCACGGCGGTTTCGCCACCGGACAGCGCGCCCGGCTGGCTGACGATCGGGTCTTCGGTGATGGTCACCGTCAGGCTGCCGTGGGTCACGGCCGCAGGCTGCACGCGCACGTTCTGGCCGATGACGATGGTGCCGGTACGCGAGTTGATGATGACCTTGGCCACCGCCTGGCCGACATCCACTTCCAGGTTTTCCAGGATCGACAGGTAGTCGACGCGCTGGCTCGGGTCGAGCGGCGCGCTGACGCGAATCGAGCCACCATCCAGCGCCTGGGCGACGCCCGGGCCGAGCAGTTCGTTGATGTGATCGACGATGTTCTTGGCGGTGGTGAAATCCGGGCGATTGAGGTTCAGGGTCAGGGTGTTGCCCTGATCGAAGCCGCTCGGCACCGGGCGCTCGACGGTGGCGCCACCGGGAATACGGCCAGCCGATGGAACGTTGACGGTAATGCGCGAACCATCGGCACCGCTGGCGTCGAAGCCGCCAACCACCAGATTGCCCTGGGCAATGGCGTAGGTGTTGCCGTCGATCCCCTTGAGCGGGGTCATCAGCAGGCTGCCACCGCGCAGGCTCTTGGCGTTACCGATCGAGGAAATGGTGATGTCGATGGTCTGGCCCGGCTTGGCGAACGGCGGCAGGTCGGCATGGATGGACACCGCCGCGACGTTCTTGAGCTGCACGTTGCCGCCTTCCGGCACCTTGATGCCGAACTGCGCCATCATGTTGTTGAAGGTCTGCACGGTGAAAGGCGTCTGGGTAGTCTGGTCGCCGCTGCCGTTGAGGCCGACGACCAGGCCGTAGCCGATCAACTGGTTACTGCGCACGCCCTGAATGCTGGCCAGGTCCTTGAGCCGCTCGGCTTGAGCGGTCGAGGCCAGCAACAGCGCAGCAACGGTGATGATCCATTTACGCATGATCATTGACCTCAGAACGGCCACAGCGGGCTGACGAAGAAGCGGTCCAGCCAACCCGGCTGGCTGGCATCGGCGAAGGCGCCGGTACCGGAATAGGTGATGCGTGCGTCGGCGATACGGGTCGAAGCCACGGAGTTGTCACGGGCCACGTCGTCGGAGCGAACCAGGCCGGCGATGCGTACCAGTTCGTCGCCGGTGTTGAGGGTCATCCACTTCTCGCCGCGCACTACCAGCAGGCCGTTGGGCAGCACTTCGGCGACGGTCACGGTGATCGAGCCGGTCAGGCTGTTGCTCTGCCCCGCTTGGCCAGAGCCGCTGGTGTCACGCTGGGCGCCGTACTGGGCGCTTAGCCCAAGGTTTTCGGCTTTGAGCGGATTGAGGCTGGAGCTTGGGTTGTCGATCGACACACCGCCACCGAACAGGGACGTCAGGCCGATGTCGGCGTTACTGTCCTTGGACAGCTGCGAGCTGGCGTTCTTGCTCGCCTGGGTGCGCTCGTTGAGGGTGATGGTGATCACGTCGCCCACACGAAACGCCTTGCGATCGCCGTACAGGTTGTTTTCGAACCCGGACTGGAAGATCGAGCCGTTGTTCTGCGCGGCCGGCAGTGGCGTGCGTGGCAACACAGGTGCGTAGTAGGGATCGTTCGGCCGGGCGGCAGGCGCCACGCAGCCACTCAGCACTACGCTGCCGAGAATCGAGAACACACACACCAAGCGGTTCATAACCACTACCTCACAGCGTTCGGGCGTATCAGGGGGCGAGCGAATGCCTACCCCGGGGTATTAAAGGTTCTGGGTAACGAAGGACAGCATCTGGTCAGCTGTAGAGATGACCTTGGAGTTCATCTCGTAGGCGCGCTGGGTGGTGATCATGTTGACCATCTCCTCGACCACGCTGACGTTGGAGTTTTCCAGGGTGTTCTGCAGGGTCGTACCCAGGCCGTTGAGACCAGGCGTACCGACCTGCGGTGCACCGCTGGAAGCGGTTTCCAGGAACAGGTTGTTGCCGATCGCTTCCAGGCCCGCCGGGTTGATGAAGTCGGCGATCTGCAGGTTACCGACGATCTGCGGCTGCGGGTTACCGGTGGTGGTGACCGACGCGGTGCCGTCCTCACCGACGGTGAAGGTGCGCACTTCCGGCGGCAGCACGATGGCCGGCTCCAGGGCGAAACCCTGGGAGGTGACCACCTGGCCGTTGGCGTTCAGGTGAAAACTGCCATCACGGGTATAGGACACCGTGCCATCGGGCATCAGCACCTGGAAGAAGCCGCGGCCGTTGACGGCCATGTCCATCGGCTGCTCGGTAGTCTGCAGGCTACCGGCGGTGAAGATTTTCTGCGTGCCATTGATGCGCACACCGGTACCGAGCTGCAGGCCGGAGGGCAACTGGCTGTCCTGGCTGGACTGACCGCCGGGCTGGCGACGGATCTGATACAGCAGGTCCTCGAACTCGGCGCGGTCACGCTTGAAGCCGGTGGTGGACACGTTGGCCAGGTTGTTGGAAATGGTCGTCAGGTTCATGTCTTGAGCGGACAAGCCGGTCTTGGCGACCCACAGTGACGGAAGCATAGCGTTCTCCTCGGGCGCCGGATTCGTGGCGCCGCGTATTGGTTATCAGCTCATCTGCAAGACGCGCGCCATGGCGGTGTCATTATCTTCTGCAGTGCGCATCATCTTGACGGACAGCTCGAACTGTCGGGACAACGCCAGGATCGAGGTCATCTCCTCGACCGCATTGACGTTGCTGGACTCGAGAAAGCCCGAGGTGATCTGCACCGTGGCGTCGGCCTCCGGCGGCTGAGGTCCGTTGAAACGGATCATGCCGTCCGTGCCCTTCTGCATCTGCTTGAGATCGGGATTGACCAGGCGCAGCCGGTCGACCTCCGCGAGCACCTGGGGCGCCTCGCCGAGGGCGCGAATGCTGATGGTGCCGTCCTGGCCAATCTCGATTTTCTGCTCCGGCGGCACGGCAATGGGACCGGCATTGCCCATCACCGGCATGCCATTGCCGGTGCGCAACATGCCCTGGGCATCCACATTCAGGCTTGCGGTGCGCACGTAGGCCTCGGTGCCGTCCGGGGCCTGCACGGCCAGCCAGCCCTTGCCACCGATGGCGACGTCCAGATCGCGCCCGGTTTCCTGCAGCGTGCCGGGCGTGAAGTCGGTACCCGGCCGCT
Organism: uncultured Pseudomonas sp.; assembly: GCA_966186235.1. Classification (GTDB taxonomy): domain Bacteria; phylum Pseudomonadota; class Gammaproteobacteria; order Pseudomonadales; family Pseudomonadaceae; genus Aquipseudomonas. Next base: position 19,685 of record CBIFVM010000027.1, on the reverse strand, counting down.
CGCTCATGGCGAATACGCGAGAAGGCTGGGTCTCACCGAAAATCGGCATCGAACGCGCCTGCTCGAAATCACGACGAAAACCGGTAGTGGAGATGTTCGCCAGATTGTTGGCGTGGGCACGCTGGGCCAACGTGTTGTTGTGGGCACCAGTCATGGAGACGTACAGCATCTTGTCCATGTTTTCCTCCGAGGTGGGCAACGCGCCCGCGACTCTGACAAAACCTCAAAAGCAATACACGTGCCACATTTTAAAAATAGTAGTAAGCCTATGAATTAAAAGGAATTTAATGAATAAAAAAGGCTCCCGAGGGAGCCTGTAATTTGTCGTTCGGCGAGCCGTTGCCGGTTTCGGCAACGGCTCCCTGACGCTTAACGCAGGTTGATGATGGTCTGCGTGATCGCACTCTCGGTTTCGATGGTCTTGGCGTTGGCCTGATAGTTACGCTGCGCCACGATCAGGTTGACCAGTTGATCGGACAGTTCGACGTTGGAGTCTTCCAGGGCGCCGGCCTGCAGCGCACCAAGCGTGCTGCTACGCGGTGTACCGATCACCGGTTCACCTGACTCGAAAGACTGCACCCAGCCCGTTTTGCCCACAGGGGTCAAACCTTGCACGTTGGCGAAGTTTGCCAGCAGGACCTGTCCTTGAACCTTGGACTGGCCATTGGTGTATCGGGCAAAGATGATACCTGTGTCGTCGACCTCGATACCTGCAAGCTGCCCAGTGGTATAGCCGTCCTGGCTCACCGCATTAACACCGAAAGATGCGGCGTATTGGGTCGAACCACGCATGTCGAAAGTGAACGCCTCACTGTCCGCGCCATTTGCCACCATCATCCCTGGGTTGGCGGGATCTTTTTCTGCTGGCGTCCAGTCAGCCGCCGCCAAGGCAAACATACCGTTTGGAGTGCCTGTCGGAATAGCCGGCGCATCAAGCGCGGGGTTCGCGGGTGTACTGCCCAACGGGGTTAAAGCAGGATTGGCCATTTGCCCGGCTGCATCATAATTAACAGCATAGCTAAACGGCTGCGTACTGGCCGGGTTCCGCGGATTCACACCATCAATCAACACATGCATGACCCAACCATTATTGGCCGGCGCTTCGTTCTTGACGAAGTACTGGCTCATCACGTGGGCATTACCTTGTTCATCGTAAATATTGGTAGAGGTCGACCAGTTGAAAGACTTCGAGTCACCAGGATCGAAGGTCGGCGCAGCCATCGTGCCGGCGTTGGCCGGGCGCACCGCGTTGGAGTTCAGGTTGATACGCTGGGTGACCGTGGTAGTCGCCTTGGGCTCCTGCTGACCAGAACTTACACGCAAGTCGGCCTGCACCGGCAACACGTTGCCACTGTCATCGGCCGCATAGCCTTGCAGCCGATAGCCGAAGTTGTCGACGATATAACCGTCGCGATCGGTGCCAAAGTAGCCGGCACGTGTATAACTCATCTCACCATTATTGCTGGTAACGAAAAAGCCGTTACCGTTGATCGCCATATCCAGAGCATTTTGCGTGTAGTTGATATTGCCTTGGTTAAACATCTGCGCAACATCCGCCAACAGCACACCGCTCCCCTGAGGGTTTTTGCCAGTGCCGAGCATCGAGGACGCGTAAAGGTCGGCAAACTCGGCGCGCGACTGCTTAAAGCCCGCGGTACCGGCGTTGGCGATGTTATTACCGGTTACGTTGAGGTCACTGGTCGCGGCACGCAGGCCGCTAAGTCCAATATTGAACGACATGAAAGTTCTCCTTGCCGAAGTCCGGCAGAGTTAATTACTGACCAATGACCTGCACTTGGGACAAAGGCACATTGCCGATCCCCGCCAGGTTGAGCATCAATTCGTTGCCACCCAAGGTGACGCTGTCGACGTTAGCCGGCAACAGCGTGTAGAGCCCCTTGGTTTCATTTCCATAAGTCGCCTGCGCCTCGAACTTATAAGCGCCTGGCTTCATGATGTTGCCGCTCGAGTCCTTGCCATCCCAGATGAAGCTGACATTGCCGGCTGACTGCGCGCCGAGGTCTATACGTGTGACCACTGTTCCGGCGCTGTCGTAGACGTTGACGTACACGTTGCTGCTGCTGGTCGGCAGTACGGCGCTAGCCTTGAAGCTCTCGCTGGTATCGACCACCGCCTTGTCGACCGGCACGATCACCTTGCGCCCGACCAGCGAGGAAGCCTGGAGCGCTTGCGAAGACTGATAGCCGGACAGGATGGTCTCCATGCTCGAATTGAGCTTCTCGACCCCCTCCACGGTACTGAACTGCGCCAGCTGAGCGATGAACTCGCCATTGCCCTGGGGCTCCAGCGGGTTCTGGTTGTTCAGCTGGGCCACCAGCAGGTTGAGAAACTGATCCTTGCCCAGTTCCTTGTTCTGCGTCGCGGAATCTTGCTTGACCTGATACTTGTCCAGTACCGAACTGGAGCTGACGCCATCAACAGTGCTCATCTCTCACTCCCCGCTCACTGACCCAGGGTCAGCACGCGCTGCATCATCTGCTTGGCGGTGTTCATCATTTCCACGTTGGTCTGGAAGGCGCGGCTGGCAGAAATCATGTCCGCCATCTCCTCGACCACGTTGACGTTGGGGTAATACACGTAACCCGCTTCATCCGCCGCCGGATGATTGGGTTCGTAGCGCGGCATCAGGCTGCTCTGATCCTCGACGATGCCGAGCACCTGAACGCCGGCACCGGACTGATCCTGATCGGCGAACAGCGAGCCGTTGGTGCCGCCCTGGGCATTCTGGAAAACGGTGGCGAACACCGGGTGGCGTGCGCGGTAGGTCTGGTCGATGCTCGACGAAACCGTTTCGGCGTTGGCAATGTTGCTGGAGATGGTATTGAGGCGAGTGCTCTGGGCGCTCATACCGGTTCCGGCGATATTGAAAACACTGGTGAGGGACATATCAGGCTCCTTTATTCACCACGCAGGGCGCTGACGAGCCCTTTGAATTTACTGTTGAGCAGCGTGAAGCTGGTCTGGAAGGCGACCGCGTTCTCGGCGTAGTTGGCCTGCTCCACCTGGGCATCGACGGTGTTCTGGTCGATGGAGGGCGCAGTGGGCGTGCGGTAAGCCAGTGCCGCGTCACCCATTGGCACGCCTTCTGCTGCGATATGGCGGCTATTGGTGGTTCTCAGCCCCGAGTTGCCAGTGCCGCCGCTCTTGGCGGCCTGCTGCGCCAGCACGGAGGCGAAATCCAGATCACGCGCCTTGTAGCCGGGGGTATCGGCGTTGGCCATGTTATTGGCCAACACCTCTGCGCGTTGGGCACGGAAACCCAAAGCCTTTTCGTGAATGCCAAGTGCGTTATCGAAACTGATGCTCATCTCAGGAACCTTTGCCGTGGTGGCTCGCCTGTTTGCGTGCAGAGACCATAGCAAGGCATGTGCCAACTAATTTTTTCACTTATAAATCAGTAGGATCACTGAAGAACAGCGGACTTCAACCGCGCGGGCGGCAAAGCTTTTCCGCCGTTTGGCAAGGCAGGGGCGGCAATATCCACCTCGACTTGCCGCTTTTCTGACGCGACGGCGACAAAGCACCGTCGGCGAACTGAAGCTGAAACGAAAGCGGGAGGCCTGGGCCTCCCGCCTTGCTCGACGGCGCAAGAATCACTTGGCCTTGTAAATGATGCCTGGGCTGCACTGCACCATCTGATACTTCTCGGGCAAGCCGTTGAGTGCTTCTGACGCGCCGAGAAACAGATAGCCACCTGGCTTGAGCATGGCATGAATGCGCGTGAGGATGTCCTTCTTCACTTCAGCCGAAAAATAGATCAGCACGTTGCGGCAAAACACGATATCGAACTTGCCAAGGCTGGCGTAGCTGTCGAGCAGATTGAGCGGGCGAAATTCGACACGGCTCTTGATGGCCGGCTTCACCACCCAGCGTCCTGGTCCCTTGGGATCGAAATAGCGCTGCAGCCGCTCCTGGGCAAGGCCGCGGCCCATGGCCAGGCTGTCGTATTCGCCGGACTTGCAGTTGTTCAACATGGTGGGCGACAGGTCGGTAGCCACGATCTGGATCCCGGCCTTGAGCTGGCCAATGTTGCTGCGCTCGAACTCATCGATGCTCATCGACAGCGAGTAAGGTTCCTGGCCCGACGAGCAAGCCGCCGACCAGATACGCAGGCGCTGCCCTGGATAGGCCTTGATCAGCTCGGGCAATACGCGATTCTTGAGCACTTCGAACGGGTACGTGTCGCGAAACCAGAGGGTTTCGTTGGTGGTCATCGCATCGACCACCTGCTCGCGCAAACCACTGCGCGGCTGGTTCTGCATACGCTGCACCAGTTCACCCAGAGTCTTGATGCCATTGGTCTCCATCAGTTTGTTCAGCCGGCTGGAGACCAGGTATTGCTTGTTGCTGCCCAGCACGATGCCACAGGCTTTTTCCAGAAAGATCCGGAATTGCTCGAAATCCAAATTACCTGAAGACACTCGTGAGGCCTCGTCCATCTATTGAATCGGAAACGGCGAGAGCGGGTGAAGCGCTCGCCGGTTTGGCTGCCACTACCCGGCAGCCCTGGTAACGCTGACGATCAGCCGGCCTTGATGCGATCCACCACCCGGGAAGCCAGGTCATCCGGGCGGAACTTCGCCAGGAAGTCGTTCGCCCCTACTTTCTTCACCATGGCCTGGTTGAACACGCCAGACAGCGAAGTATGCAGCAGAATGTGCAGCTTCTGCATGCGCGGATCGGAACGGATCGCGGCGGTCAGGGTATAGCCGTCCATCTCCGGCATCTCGATATCGGAGATGATCATCAGCAATTCCTGCTCCGGTGACTTGCCCTCGGCAACCATGGCCTGCAGGTAATCGAGGGCCTGACGGCCATCGTTCAATGCCGTGACCTCCACGCCGACCGTCTGCAGGCAGCGCATCACCTGCTTACGAGCCACCGAGGAATCATCGACGATCAGCACATGCTGGCTGACGGCCTTGGTCTGCACCTCGACATCGATCACCCCAGCCGAGATCACCTCGGAAGTAGGCGCCACTTCGGCGAGAATCTTCTCGACGTCGATGATCTCCACCAGCTTGTCATCCAGCCGAGTGACGGCCGTCAGGTAGTGATCGCGCCCGGTGCCCTTGGGTGGTGGGTGGATTTCTTCCCAATTCATGTTGACGATGCGCTCGACCGAGCGCACCAGGAAACCCTGAACCTTGGTGTTGTATTCGGTGATGATGACGAAGCTGCCATTGATGTCACCCAGCGGGCGCTTGCCGGTGGCAATCGACAGATCGAGAATCGGGATCGTGCCGCCACGAATGTTGGCCACGCCACGAACCACCGGGCTCGACTTGGGCATGATGGTGAGTTTCGGGCACTGCAACACCTCCTTCACCTTGAAGACGTTGATCCCGTACAGCTGAGAGCCGTCGAGACGAAACAGCAGCAGTTCCAGGCGATTTTGCCCAACCAGCTGAGTTCGCTGGTTGACCGAATCCATCACACCGGCCATGTACGGGCTCCCAAGATTCCAGTAACACATCAGATTTGGTTAGCGTAGCAGGCGGCACGCGCCTTGCTTCGAACCAGACATGAATGCACAAATGACAATTATCCGACGCGCGATGGCCAAGAGCCTTCGTTGCCTGGCAGTTTTACCTGCTTTGATGGCGCTCGGCTATAGCACGCTGACAACTGCCTCCGTCACCCTGCCCGATCAGCTTATCGGCGAGACCCAGCGCTTTCTTGAGCAGGCAGTTGCAGACTATTTGCAGCGCAGCAATATCCAGGGGCGCCACGAGGTACAGATCAACCGGCTCGACCCGCGCCTGCGCCTGCCGTTGTGCGACCAACCATTGACGGTCACCCTGGAAACGCCAGCCGAACCGGTCGGCCGGGTGACCATGCGAGTACGCTGCGACGGCACCTCGCCCTGGACGGTATTCGTCCCTGGGCAGGTTCGCCTCTACCGCGAGGTGGTGACCGTGATACGCCCGATAAAACGTGAAGGCGTGCTCGGCGAGGGTGACCTGATGCTCGCCGAGCGCGACGTCGGCCTGCTCAACCAGGGCTACATGATCGACCTGGAACAGGCGATCGGTCGCAAGACCACCCGACCGCTACTGCCCGATCAGGTATTGTCGCCTACCTTCATCCGCCAGGCGGAAGTCATCCGCCGCGGCGATCAGGTGGTGATCAGCGCTCGCAGCGGCGGCATCAATGTGCGCATGCCGGGCGAAGCGCTTTCCGACGGCGCCGTGGGCAAGCAGATCAGCGTGCGCAATCAGAGCTCGCAACGCGTGGTGCGCGCGCGAGTGACGGGCCCAGGGCAGGTTGAAGTATCGATGTGAGAAACCGATCCGGCCAACGGACTGGCTGACGGGCGAACAAGGCTGTTTTAGACTGTGCGAGCGACGCGATTTTTTTGCCTAAAGTTTTTCCGGGCACAGCCGACACACTAGGCAAGCGTCCACACACCGTTAGAGGTTTTGCATCATGGTCATCGACTTCAACCGACTCAACAGCTCCACGCCAGCCAGCACCAATCGTGCAGGCAGCACCCAGGGCGGCAAGAACGAAGCCATCGACAACAAGGCTGCCGGCAGCAGCGTTACGGCCCAGCCAGCGACAACAGATAGCAAGAGCGGCGAGTCCGTTCAGCTGAGCAGCGAAGCGCAACAGCTGCAGAAAACCGTCGACAAGCTGCGCGATCAGCCTGCCGTCGACAGCGATCGAGTGGCCAAGCTGAAACAAGCTGTAGCCGACGGCAGCTACCAGGTCGACAGCCAGCGCGTTGCCAGCAAGCTGCTCAATTTCGAATCCCAGCGCTAGTCTCCGGCTCGCACTGGGGTGTTGGACGCCCGGAAACCGACTTGATGCCAGTCCGCTTCTACAGCAGACGCGCGCCTAGCGGTTCCACCCCAGAGAGCCTGAACCATGAACATCACGCCCCTGCTCGACTTGTTTAACGAGGATATCGGCCACGCAGCACAACTGCTTGAGCTGATCGAAGCCGAATGCGAAGCCCTCGGCGAACATGACCTGAGCAAACTGCAGGAAATCCTGGCGAGCAAACAGCCGCTACTGGCCACGCTCGACCAACACGGCAAGAGCCGCACGCAGGCTTTGGTCAGCCTGCAGCTGAGCCCAGACCGCGCGGGCTTGAAAGCGCTCGCCGAACGCTCGGATAAAGGTGATGAGCTGATCCAGGCCAGCGACCGTCTGAGCGAACTGCTCGAGCGCTGCCAGGAAGCCAACCTGCGTAATGGACGAATCATTCGCACGAGCCAGAAATCCACTGCCAGCATGCTCGGCATTCTGCGCGGCAGCGAAACGCCTTCGCTCTATGACAGCAGCGGCGGTACCGCTAAAATCGGCAACAAGCGCCCGCTCAGCCAGGCCTGACATAACGACAAGATGCGCGGTGAAGGCCCCTCGCCTCACCCGACGCAGCAGTACCTTGCCCCGGAGATCACTGGACCGTGTCCAACCCCTTCGTTCAGGACTGTGGCCCGCAACCTCCCAAGGTGCTCAAGGCGCCCGTGGAGATCGTTGCCAACCTACGTCTACTGCAACAACACCATGACCCGCTGACGCTGACCTTTCTGGAGCGCAACCAGCGCTTCCAGAGCTATGTGATCGAGATCGACCGAGAGCGCAACCTGCTGATTCTCGACGAAATGATCCCCAGCGACGGCGAACGCTACCTGCAAAACGGCGAGGCCTTCAGCGTCGAGTCGCTGCATGACGGCGTACGCATCGCCTGGGAGTGCCCGACGGGCATGCGCACCGGTGAATACCAGGGCGAACGCTGCTACGTCGGCGCCATTCCTGCCGAGGTCCTCTACCACCAGCGCCGCAATGCCTTTCGCGCTGCGCTCAAGCAGTCGGAGCAGGTCAAGGTCCAGTTGGGCGGGACGCGACTGCGCAATCCGCTCGACGGCGTGATGCTGGATATCTCCGCTTCAGGCTGCAAGATCCGCCTCGCCGGCGACGTCAGCAAGCAACTGCAGCCCGGGCAAATCTACGACGGATTCTGCGCCCAACTGCCAGTCGGCAAGCTGGAGGCGGCCGTCGAACTGCGGCATACCCGCTACGACGACAAACTGGACGTCACCTTCGCCGGCCTGCATTTCGATAGCCTCAGCGGCCTTCAGCAACGTCTGATCGAGCGCTTCGTCTACCAGTTACAGCGCGAAGCGCGTCGGTTCGAGAGCGACGGTTTCCTGTAGCCGCTCGACGTCATACCTGCGGCGTGGTGGCCGACGTCTGCGAGCTTTCAGCCGGGGGTTCGCTGTCGTCCGGCTCGCTTGCCACAGGCTCCTGCATCTGCTCCTGAACCACCTGCTCGTCGACACGCGGATCCAGTGCCGCCACCAGCGGTGATGCGGTCATGTTCACCGGCATGGCCACGTGTTGCAGCGGCGCGTCATCGACCTGATGCAGGTGAGTGACGATGTTCGAACGCACGCGCCAGACCAGGAACAGCCCGCACAGGCAGAAGAACGCATACAGCATGTTGGCGCCGAAGAAGCGCATCAGCACGCCGACCAGCAGCGGGCCGATACAGGCGCCAACCCCGAACGTGACCAGCAACATGGCGGTCAGCGATACGCGCCGATCGGTTTCGACGTGGTCGTTGGCGAAAGCCACGGCCAGCGGGTAGAGGCTGAATTGCAGCATGCTGACGATGAAACCGACCGAGATCAGCAGCAACAGCGGTGCCTCGGAGAGAACGGCCAGGGGTGACGCCACCAGCAGCATTGCAGCCGACATCCCGCGGATCAGCTTGACCCGGTCGAAGCGGTCCGAGAGCCAGCCCAGCGGCGCCTGCACGACCAGGCCGGCGAGAATGCAACAGCCCATGAAGATACCGATCTGCTCGGTCGCCAGCCCCATTTCTGCCGCATACAGCGGCGCCAGACCGTAAAAGGAACCGATCATCAGGCCTGCAACGCCGATGGTGGTCAGTGACAACGGCACACGGCGAAAGAAGAAGCGCATTTCCAGCGGCGCGGGTCGAAGGGGCGCCGGGTGCAGACGGCGGGTCAGCGCCACCGGCACCAGGCACAGGGCGAACGACAGGGCCACCAGCATCAGCAGCTCCAGCCCCAGTGTCGGATGCACCACCAGCACCAGCTGGCCGAGCACCAGGCCCAGGTAGGAAGCCGCCATGTAGCCGGCGAACACCAGGCCACGCTGCTTGGTATCCGCCTGCTCGTTGAGCCAGCTCTCGATCACCATGTACTGACACATCATGCCCAGGCCGACCAGCACGCGCAGCACCAACCACGCCGGCAGCCAGTCGAGCAGGCCGTGGCCGAGCACCGCCGCCGTCACCACACCCGCGCAGGCCACGTAAGCTCGGATGTGGCCCACGCGGGCAATCAACCGATGGCCGATCTTGCCACCCAGCACCAGGCCGAAATAGTTGGCCGCCATCAGCGCACCGGCCCACACGCCCTCGCCGGACTCGGCCAGGCGCAACGCCAGGTAGGTGCTCAGCAAACCGGAGCCCAGCAGCATCAGGACAGTGGCAATGTAAAGGGAACTGAAGGATTTCCAGATCAAGCGCATTGGACTGCAACGACTCCTTGTACCGGCTCCGAGAGCAGGCCTATGTTCGACGGGCGACCAGACTAGTCACCCCTCATCCAAGGCTACCAAGCTGCCGCTGTGCCATATGGATGGTGCGCATCGGGCACAGTTCACTGATTCCAGCGGCCCTGCGAACAAATGCAAAAATGCTCACTCGGCAGCGTCGTTTTCCAGCATCGCCAGCCGCGCTTCCAGCGCGCTGATTCGGGCTTCGAGGGCTTCCAGGCGCTGTGCAGAATCACTGGTCGACGGTTCCGGGCGCTGCGCCCGCTCCAGAAGCTGGGCCTGCAATTGCTCAGGGTCACCCAGCAACTGCGCGTAACGATCTTCGCGCTGCCCAGCCTGGCGACCGACCTGGAGCACGAGCTGTCGGCCAATCATTCGCTCGAGATGGTGCTGCACCTGCTGAGCGTCGTCGAACTCGTACTGGCGACCGCTTCGCGCCAGCAGTTCGCCGGTCGTCTGCGGCCCACGCAGCAGCAACAGGCCAAGCAAAGTCACCTGCGGGGCCACCAACTCGAGCGCCTTGTCGATTCGATGCTCCCAGCGATCGGCTCGGCTGCCCATCACCAGCTTCACGAAGCCTCGCTCTTCCAGACTGCGCAGCCCCTGCCCTACCGCCCCTTGAGTCAGGTTCATCAATGGATCACGGCTGGTTTTCTGATTGCAGGCGAGCACCAGCGCATTGAGTGTCAGCGGGTAGGCCTCGGGTGTCGTGGCCTGCTTTTCGATCAGGCAGCCCAGGATGCGCGCCTCAGCGGCGCTCAGCGGAGAAGTGTCGCGGGAATCTTCGGTCATGTCGCTCACCAGGCCTGGAGGTTGCCCCTAGGGTAGCCCGAGTGCAGTGAAGATGACATGCGCGAAGGAGATTTTGTCGTCATGCAAGTCGCTGATTTTCAAGACACAAAAAATCAATGCCCGCACGAGATGAGAAATGAGAACTATTTTTATTGACTAATAATCGAGAATGACTATTATCTACATCACCAGCCGCGAGGCTGGTTGGATAATCTGAATGCATCCTGGTCGGACGCTTCCAGTTTATCTCCTCATCAGGCTAATCACGGTTATTGACCCGGCTTTTTGCCGGGTCTTTTTTTGCCTGCCATTCCTGGCGACGCTCCCTTACGGGTTGTCGCAAGCAGCGTCGGAATTGGCTACCAGCGATTTTTCTCTTATCAGGCTAACGCAAACTGGTGAACGACCGATGCCAGGATCGAAGCGTGCGGATCATGGCGTCCCCTGCTGGAATCGAACCAGCATCTAGCCCTTAGGAGGGGCTTATTCTATCCGTTGAACTAAGGAGACCCGATCGATCCGGCGCCCCTCGGGGCGCCGGGCGGCATGTTAACCAGCGCAAGCGGATTTGTCATGTCGCTGCGGTCGATCAGGCGGCCGGCTCGAATAGTTTCACGACCACTGCCTGGCCGGCCTTGAGCCTCTCCTGCAGTTGCCTCTCCTGCACGCGCGCGCGCTCCACCGCCTTTTCCTTGACGTGCCCGTAGCCACGGATCTGCTCGGGAAGCTCGGCAATGGCCAGTGCCGTCTCGTAGTTACCCGTATCGAGCGACTCCAGCAACTGACCAACACTGCGCTCGTAGTCGCCGATCAAGGCCTGTTCCAGCTTGCGCTCCTCGCTGCGAGCGAACGGGTCCAGCCAGGTGCCGCGCAATACGCGCAGTTTTGCCAGCAACTTGAAGGCATTGAGCATCCACGGGCCGAAGCTGCGCTTGCGGGGCTCTCCCGTCACCGGATCGGTACGGCTGAGCCAGGACGGCGCCAAGTGGAACTGCAGGCGGAAATCGCCCTGGAACTGAGCGTGCAGCGCTTCGCTGAACGCCGCGTCGCTGTATAGCCGGGCCACCTCGTACTCATCCTTGTAGGCCAGCAGCTTGAAGTAATAGCGTGCCACGGCTTCGGTCAGGCGCTGCCCCGGCTCAGTGTCGCGGGCACGAACGCGGCCGACCAGTTGGCGGTAGCGGTCGGCATAACGGGCATTCTGATAGGCAGTCAGCCGTGCAACGCGGTCTTCGATGACTTCATCGAGCGTGCTGCAGCGCTTGCTGTCATCTCCCTGCGGGCGAACCAGACGTTCGATAGCGGCAGCATCGTAGGCGGCACGCCGCCCCCACAGGAAAGCCTGCTGATTGAACTCGACCGCCACGTTGTTCAACTCGATGGCCTTGTCGATAGCCTGCGCGCTGATCGGCACCAAACCTTTCTGGTAGGCATAGCCGAGCATGAACAGGTTGGTGGCGATACTGTCGCCGAGCAGGCGAGTCGCCAGGTGCGTCGCGTCGACGAACCAGGTTTTCTCGGCCCCTACCGCGTCGATCAGCGCCTGGCGCATCGCCGGCCCCGGCACCTGGGCATCGGGGTTGCGGGTGAATTCCGCGGTGGCGGCTTCGTGGTCGTTGATCACCGCATGGGAGACCTTCTCGTTGAGCTTGGCCAGCGCGTCCTCACCGGCCGCCACCACCAGGTCGCAGCCGATCAGCAGGTCGGCTTCACCCGCGGCGATCCGCACGGCGTAGATATCATCCTGCCGCGCGGCGATGCGCACATGGGTGTTCACCGGCCCGAACTTCTGCGCCAAGCCTGCCTGGTCGAGCACCGTACAGCCCTTGCTCTCCAGATGCGCCGCCATGCCCAACAGAGCGCCCACGGTGGTCACGCCACTGCCGCCGACCCCGGGCAGGAGGATGTTCCAGGGTCTGTCCAGGGCAGGCTGCCGCGGCTCCGGCAAGGCCACGAACAGCGCACCGGCACCGAGTGCCTGAGGCTGACGCAACTGACCACCGTGCACGGTCACGAAACTGGGGCAGAAGCCATCGAGGCAGCTGAAATCCTTATTGCAGGCGTTCTGGTCGATTTCCCGCTTGCGCCCCAGTTCGGTTTCCAGCGGCAGCACCGACAGACAGTTGGATTTCACGCTGCAGTCGCCACAGCCTTCGCACACCGCGGAGTTGATGAACGCGCGCCGCGCCGGATCGACCAGCTTGCCGCGCTTGCGGCGCCGACGTTTTTCGGTCGCACAGGTCTGGTCGTAGATGATCACCGACACGCCCTTGAAGTCACGTAGCTCACGCTGCACCGCATCGAGTTCACGACGATGATGAAAGCTGGTGATCGGCGCGAAGCTGGAGCGGCTCGGGTATTTGTCCGGCTCGTCACTGACCACCGCGATGCGCTTGACCCCTTCGGCGAAGACCTGCTGGCTCAACTGGTCGACCCGCAGCTCACCATCAACTGGCTGGCCACCGGTCATCGCCACCGCGTCGTTGTAGAGAATCTTGTAGGTGATGTTCACGCCTGCAGCGACGGCAGCCCGTAGCGCCAAATGCCCGGAATGGAAATAGGTGCCGTCACCCAGGTTCTGGAACACATGGGGCGTATCGGTGAACGGGGCCTGGCCGATCCAGGTCACCCCCTCCCCGCCCATCTGGGTAAAGGTGTCGGTGCTGCGGTTCATCCACTGGGTCATGTAGTGACAACCGATACCGCCCATGGCGCGGCTACCCTCGGGCACCTTGGTCGAGCTGTTATGCGGGCAGCCCGAGCAGAAATGCGGCGTGCGCACGGTGTTGTAACTGCGCGCCGCCAGGGCTTTCTCCTTGGCATCGAGAAAGCCAAGTCGCGCTTCGATGACTGCGCTGGTGTAGATTGGCGCCAGGCGCCGGGCAATCACGCGGGCGATCATCGCCGGGGTCAGCTCGCCCAGGTTGGGCAGCAGCGACTGGCCCTGCTCGTCGAACTCACCGACCACTCTGGGCCGTTTGCCGACAGGCCAGTTGTATAGCTGCCCGGTCAGTTGATCCTCGATGATGCTGCGTTTTTCCTCGACGACCAGAATCTCGTCCAGGCCTTCGGCAAAGCCATGCACGGAAACCGGCTCCAGCGGCCAACTCATGCCGATTTTCAATACCCGCAGCCCGATCTGTGCGCAGAGCGCTTCGTCCAGGCCCAGGTCATCCAGTGCCTGGCGTACGTCGAGATAGGATTTGCCGGTCGTAATGATCCCCAAGCGCGGATTGGGTGAATCGAGCATCACCTTGTTCAAGCCGTTGGCATGGGCGAACGCACGGGCCGCGTAAATTTTGTAGACGTTGAGGCGCTTCTCCTGGGCCAGGGGTGGATCCGGCCAGCGAATGTGCACGCCGTCCTCGGGCAACGCGAAATCATCGGGGAACACGACCTTGATGCGCTGCGGATCGACATCCACCACCGCGGAGGAATCGACGTTCTCGGCAATGGTCTTCAGCGCTACCCAGCAGCCGCTGTAACGCGACAGCTCCCAGCCGATGATGCCGTAGTCGAGGATTTCCTGAACGTTGGCCGGGTTGAGCACCGGCATAGAGGCGGCGATGAAGGCATGCTCGCTCTGATGGGCAATGGTCGAGGACTTGCAACCGTGGTCGTCACCGGCCAGCACCAGCACGCCGCCGTGGGGCGAAACGCCGGCAGAGTTGCCGTGTTTGAATACATCGCCGCTGCGATCGACACCGGGGCCTTTGCCGTACCACATGGCGAACACGCCGTCGTAGCGGGCACCCGGAAACAGGTTGGTCTGCTGGCTGCCCCACACCGCCGTGGCGCCGAGTTCTTCATTGACACCGGGCTGGAAGTGAATGGCGTTCTGCTGCAGAAATTCGCGAGCCTCCCAGAGGCTCTTGTCGAGCCCGCCCAGGGGCGATCCACGGTAGCCGGAAATGAAGCATGCGGTGTTCAGCCCGGCAGCGGCGTCGCGTTGCTTCTGCAGCATGGGCAGACGGGTCAGCGCCTGGGTGCCGGTGAGATACAAATGGCCCGTCGCGAGACGGTATTTGTCGTCCAGACGGATTTCGGCCAGAGACATAAGACGGCGCTCCTGTTGTTTTTATAGCGACCTGTCAGGTGACACGGTTAATCACCTGCCTGCATCCACCAGGATCACTGTGAGGATGACTGCCTTAAGCATAGACCGGAGCGCGGCGATTTTTTCTTTCCCATTTATGCCGCCAGCGCCAATACTGCGCATGAACGTTTCGAAAAAAATCACAAATCGGAAACGAACATGCATGACTCCCTGAGCGCCATCGACCGGCGGATCCTTCGCCTCATGCAGCGCAATGCCGACCTCAGCGCCGCGGAAATCGCCAAAAAGGTCGAACTGTCCCAGTCGCCCTGCTGGCGCCGCATCAATCGCCTGCAGGAAGAAGGCTTCATCGAACGCAAGGTGGCGTTGCTCAGCCACAAGCGTCTCGGCTTCACCATCACGGTGTTCGTCAGCATCAAATTGTCGGCCCACGGGCGCAGCAATCTGGATGAATTCGAGCGCGCGATTGCCGGTTACCCCGAGGTCATAGAGTGCTACACCATGGCGGGCAGCTCCGACTATCTTCTCAAGGTCGTGGCGCGGGATATCGCCAGTTACGAGCGTTTTCTACGCGATCAACTGCTGCAGCGGCCTCATGTGCAGGAGGCCCATTCCGGCATCGCGATGAGCGAAGTCAAGCGCACCACTGAACTGCCTCTGGATTGACCCGCAAAAGCTGCCGTGCATTTTGCAATGCAACAACTCAGGCACCTTGCAACATGCACGGAAATACGCAATACATTCATATTTAAGCTATTGATTTTAAAAGACTTTTTTTGAATTAACTCCTGGCACGGGAACTGCTATTTCACTCGCATAGAATTCGAATGCGAGAACCCATCCCATGAACAGCCTCATCGCCCTGGCCACTGCCATCGCCCTGACCCTGCTTGCAGGGGCCGCATTCGCCAACTTCCAGAACAACCAGCAACAGGCGACTGCCATGCAGCTGGTTCAGCAGATGCGCGCCACCCCGGTGCAATTTCAACACGCTACCAAGGTCGAGCCCGGCCAGTTCGCTGCCAAGCCGCTGACCACCGGCGAGTGGGAACCACGTCCACAACAGCGCTTCACGTTCTGAGCGCCTGATCATGTGGAGCGTATTTTTCCCAGGTTTCGTGCTGCTGCTGGCAACCATCACGTGTGCGGCCATCTGGCTGATCGATGGGCTGTCGGATCGAGTTCCCCCCCAACATTCCAACGATGAACACAATGGTCCCCACGATCCTTTTTTCTAGAGGCAACCCTGCCGCGCGAGGAGAGCATGATGTCTAAACCAGCCGTATTGTTTCTGCTGATCGCGGTCTTGTCAGGCGGGCTGCTTGCCTTGCCCGACCAGGCGATGTGGCTCACGTCCACCGCCAAGATCACCCTGGCGATGAGCAGTGTCGCGCTGGCCGTTGCCCTGCTGATCGGCAAGCGGGTCAAGTTCGACCCGATCCTGCGTTAGGGCGCGACCACTCTCCCGCCTGCAGCTATGGGCTGTCGATTAGCTGGAGTAACTGCTGCACGGCTTTGCCAAGATTCTCGGAGTTATTCAGCCGAGCGATGCGCTCGTCGCCCTTCATAAGGGAACTGCCGGCCAGCTCGGCACTACGGGCCAGCCGTGCTTCTATCTGAGCCGCATCTTCCCGGGCTCGCGCAAGCAATCTTTGCCTGAGAATGGCGGGCTCGACTTCCAGCAAAACCGCAAGCAAATCGGGATACCTTCGACGAGCTTCTTGCAGATAGCCCCGTGAGCCATTGACGATCACTTGGTAACCGCCCGCCAGCCACCCATCTATTTCCCCGGGAATACCGTAAGCCAAACCGTTGGCACGCCAGACCATGGCGAAATCCCCGGCACGCTCGCGCTCGTCGAACACGCCTGGCGACACGGCAATGGCGTCTTCACCCACCGCTTCTGCTGAGCGGGTAATGACCCGCCGGGCTATACGACAGCGGCGCCCTTCGAGATAAGGCTGCAGGCCTTGCAGCACGCTGTCCTTACCGGCACCCGAAGGCCCCATCAGGTAGATCAGCCTGCCAGCATTCATCAAACACCTCAGCAAGATCGGAAAAATAAAGTGTGGTAGCCAGCCACATTAGGGCTGCAGCGGATATTGATGATAAGCAATTCATGCCGCGCGAACGCTACGCCATGCGCAAATGCATAGAAAACGCATTTTTTATCTCGATTATTGGTGAATATCACTAAAGGCGGCCCACTGCCATCCAAGAGAAATGCGACGCTGCGCGCAATCGGAATCAATTCCGACAAGTTGTGCTGGCAAAAAGCCGGCACCCAGTCCAGAATACGACACGTAATTGGCGTCAAATATCTGCTGGCAAGAAGTACGATCACCAGACAAAATGCCGACGTCGTTGAACGGCACGAGCGAAAGACGGTCAGAGATCTGACAATCCCTAGCCTTATGCCATTACAGCTTCGTTTCCCTGAACTAATTTGGTTGATGTATGCGCCCTATGAAACAGGCTATCTACTCCAGCCGCACGGCTGACAAGTTCGTCGTTCGGTTGCCCGACGGCATGCGCGAACGCATTGCTGATGTGGCCCGCCAACACCATCGCAGCATGAACTCCGAGATCATCGCTCGCCTGGAGCAGAGCATGCTTCAGGAAGGCGCGCTGGACGATGAGCTCGGCATAAGCCTCGACAGCCCTGAACTGTCGCTGCACGAGCGCGAGCTGCTGCAGCGTTTTCGACAGCTGTCGCGTCGCCAGCAGAACGCCCTGGTGGCGCTGATTGCCCACGATGCAGAGATGGCCGCCGGCAACGACGACTGACCCGGCAGCGCGACATCGCAGAAAGCTCCCTGCGCCACTTGCGACGCCCCGCGAGCGACGGCAAGGAAACGAAAAAACCGGCTCAAGGCCGGTTTTTTTGTTGGCTGCCAATAGACGCCTAGAGCAAGAACAGCGACGCCAACCCCAGGAAGATGAAGAAGCCGCCACTGTCGGTAACCGCGGTGATCATCACACTGGCACCCATCGCAGGGTCACGCCCCATGCGCATCAGCGTCATGGGAATGAGCACCCCCATAAGCGCCGCGAGCAGCAGGTTGAGCGTCATCGCCGCAGTCATCACCACGCCCAGCGACCAGCTGTCGTACAACCCATAGGCCACGACCCCGATCGCCCCGCCCCACACCAGGCCGTTGATCAGCGCGACGCCCAGCTCCTTGCGAATCAGCCGCGAGGTATTGCCGGTGCTGACCTGGTCGAGCGCCATGGCACGCACGATCATGGTGATGGTCTGGTTACCCGAGTTACCGCCGATACCTGCCACGATCGGCATCAATGCCGCCAAGGCCACCAGTTTTTCGATGGAGCCTTCGAACAGGCCGATAACGCGCGACGCCATGAATGCGGTAATCAGGTTGACGGCCAGCCAGGCCCAGCGGTTGCGTACCGACTTCCACACCGAGGCGAAGATGTCTTCCTCCTCGCGCAGACCCGCCATATTGAGGACTTCGCTTTCGCTCTCCTCACGAATCAGGTCGACCATCTCATCGATGGTCAAACGGCCGATCAGCTTGCCGTTCTTGTCGACCACGGGCGCGGAAATCAGGTCATAACGCTCGAACGCCTGGGCGGCGTCGTAGGCGTCTTCATCAGGATGGAAGCTGACCGGATCATTGGCCATGACCTCGGCGACCTGTTTTTCCGGGTCGTTCACCAGCAAGCGTTTGATAGACAGCACGCCCTTCAGCACGCCGTCGTAATCGACCACGAACAGCTTGTCGGTATGACCCGGCAACTCCTTGAGGCGGCGCAGGTAGCGCAACACCACTTCGAGACTGACGTCTTCGCGAATGGTGACCATCTCGAAGTCCATCAGCGCACCGACCTGCTCCTCCTCGTAGGAAAGCGCGGAACGCACCCGCTCTCGTTGCTGGGCATCGAGGGTTTCCATGAGCTCGTGCACGACGTCGCGCGGCAGCTCGGAGGCCAGATCGGCCAGTTCGTCGGCGTCCATCTCCTTGGCGGCCGCAAGGATCTCGTGATCCTCCATGTCGGCCAGCAGGGTTTCACGAACGGCATCGGACACTTCGAGAAGAATGTCACCATCGCGATCGGCCTTGACCAGCTGCCAGATGGTCAGGCGGTCTTCCAGCGGCAAGGCTTCGAGGATGTAGGCGACGTCAGCCGAGTGCAGGTCATCGAGCTTGCGCTGCAACTCGGTGAGGTTCTGTCGATGCACCAGACCTTCGACGCGGTCATGGTGCGGGCCTTCCTGGCGATGAGTCAGGTCTTCGACCAGCCTGTGCCGCTGCAACAGCTCGACGACCTGAGCGAGTCGATCCTGCAGGCTTTCTTGCGGCTTCTTGGCTTCTACTTCGGTCATGGCACACTCCGCCCCCAGCGGCGGCGCGCGCCAGCGAGGGTCAATCAGTCAATTCGTGATTGCACACTTGGAATTCTGAGTTACTACTGGGTAAGTCCATGGAAGGGATCCACAAGCCCCGGCGGGGCTGACGGTGCGAATAATAACATGCCAATCGGCGACATACGTGACAAAGGCATGGCAGGACAAGCGCTTGCAGCATTTTCTTGAGAGCATTCGCACGAATCCAAGATTGCGACGCCGTCAATCTGGCGCAGGACACCTGGCAGCGAGGAGCCGGTGGACTAAGCTTTCCCAGCACACGTCAGGGAGGACGCCACCATGCACTGGACCCATCGCGCAGCCGTCTGCGCCATCTTGCTCTGCCCTATCCCGACATTGGCCTCGAACGTGTTTCGCTGCGAGGACGCCAACGGTCATATCACCTTCACGAAGCACGGCTGCAGTGAAAACCAGCAACAGCAGGAACAGCGCGCCCACAACCCAAGACCGGGAAGCGGCGCAGCCGTTCCATTGGCGTTACCCAGAGCAAGTAACACCACCGCTAGCTCACGCAGCAACGAAAGCACCCTGACCATCGTAGGCAGCCAGCAGGACGGCTGCGATAACGCCGTCACCGGCAACACCCGCCGCGAAGCGATCATCAGAAAGCAAATACGCGCCGGCATGACCCGCAGTGACGTGGAAAGCGCTCTAGGCAAGCCCGAGCGCATCAGCAAGCGCAACGGCCAGACCACCTACCACTACGCCAGTAAGCACAACAGCGAACGGCGAACGGTGATTTTCGATCAGAACGACTGTGTGGCCGGCAAACGCTAAGAGAAAAAACACCAGACAAATAAAAAGGGCCCGCATCGCTGCAGGCCCTTTTTGTGTGGCGGACTCAGGAGGATTCGAACCTCCGACCGCTCGGTTCGTAGCCGAGTACTC